>NSIK01000025.1 GCA_002737345.1 Nitrospirota bacterium | reverse complement strand
TTTCTCCGGAAGTGTTCCAATGTCTGCTGTTTGACTCAGCTGAGCCGAATGCGCGGCTGACGGATGTCGAATATTTCATCGCGAAGTCCCTCGTGCGCGCGCATGTGCCGTTGGCGGCCTGGAATAAGTATTATCATGACCACGAGATCGAGATCGCCACGGGCCGCGTCCAGATTCTGGATATGCCGGAGGCACAGGCCAAGGAAGTGGCGGCGATTGCGGCGCAGACGGACGGAATCATTTTCCATCTTTGGCCGGACGGTGCCAAGGCGCCAGACGGCACGGTCGGGCATCCTCAGGCGATCGGCCACAAGCATCGGACGGCGGCGACAACGGGTAAGTAGCGAGTTTCCGCAGAGGAACCGCACGAGCAGAGAGGGAATCCGCCCTGCTCGTGCCTGAGCTTCTGTTGGGGGGAGGTCTGACGCATGCATAGTTTGGTTCGGACGCTTGTGGTAGCTGGGGCCTTGCTCCTCCAGGCTGTGCCCCAGTCGTGGGGCACCAGTCAGGGCATTTTCCTCCCGCGCGTGCCGCGCGGGCAGATCGCAGCGGCCCGTGCCTTGAGGAATCCACTGCCAGCCAGCGACGAGATGATTGCAAGTGGGAAGGTTCTGTTCCATGAGAAAGGTTTCTGCGAAGTGTGCCATGGGGCTGATGGGAAAGGGCTGGGCGGCGATATCCCGTCGGGGAGTCTGAAGGGGCCCTTGCCGAGGAATTTCACCGATAAGGCCTGGCAAGCCGCACGAACCGATGGCGAGCTGTTCTGGATTCTGAAGAATGGCAGTAAAGGGACGGCCATGGCGTCCTTCGTTCCGCGTGTCCTCACAGTAGAAGAAGCCTGGCAGGTCGTGCTCTACGTTCGGTCGTTTGGTCGCCCGTAAACCGTGCGCAATAGGGAACTCATGAAAAAGCCGAAGAACCTCTTTTTTGCGCCACTTCTGTGGCTGATCGCGCTTGGCACGGTGGACGTCGCGTCTGCGCAGACATCGGAAGAACTCACCACGCAGTGTCAGAAGGGCAACGCGGAGGCATGTTTCAATCTTGGGGTGCTCTATAGAAAGGGAGAAGGGGTCACGCAAGACTCTTTCAAAGCCGTGGAGCTCTACCGAAAAGCCTGTGATGGGCAGGCGGCGGGGGCATGTTTCAATCTTGCGATGATGTATGACACTGGCACGGGGGTCAAGCCGGACGCCGTCAACGCCGTGGAGCTCTGGAAGCGCGCCTGTGACGGGCAGATTGCGGAGGCATGTTTCAATCTTGGGGTGGCGTATGACAACGGCACAGGCCTCACGCGGGACGCCGTCAAAGCCGTGGAGCTCTATCAGCGCGCCTGTGACGCGCAGCATGCGAAGGGATGTTTCAATCTTGGGGTGAGCTATAGGTATGGAGAAGGCGTGCGACAGTCTGACGAGGGCGCCCGCAAATTCTATAGCAAGGCCTGTGACCTGAAAAGCGAACGTGGGTGTCAGGACTACGCACGCCTGAAGACGGCGAAGAAGTAATCCTACCGATGCGAACAGATGGCGTGTCAGGGCAAGGCGTGAGGGAGTCATGACCTACGCAGTGATCCTCAGCGCAGCGCTCGTAGGGCTCATGAGTGGATGCGCCACCGCCTCCGCACGCGTTCCCGTGACACCCAGTACCCCGCCGACATTTCTTGGCGAAGTGGTAGGGGTGCATGATGGCGACTCCATCACGGTACTGGCACGGGGTATCAAGGAAAAGATTCGACTGATGGGGATTGATTGCCCCGAAACCGACCAACCGTTTGGCGAGGCTGCAACGCTCGCGACCACGCGCCTCGCCCTGCACCAGACCGTGACCGTCACGAATATGGGGCGCGATCGCTACCATCGCCTACTGGGAGAGATTGTATTGTCGGACCAACGGATTCTCAATCACGAGTTGGTGCGCGAGGGCGCCTGCTGGTGGTATCACGTATACGCGCCGCACAATACGACGCTCCAAGCACTCGAGACGGATGCCCGCACATTGAAACGTGGGTTGTGGGCCGACCCGGCCCCCACGCCTCCCTGGGAGTGGCGGAAGCAGAAGAAGTAATCTGTGACTCACCGTATCCAAATACTGAACTAGCTCCGCATTGACAGAAATGACACCAGCCACCACTCCCCGAGAAGCGACGACGTCTGTGCCTGCCTAAATGATTGGAATATTTGGTGGGCCGTGTAGGGATTGAACCTACGGCCCGCTGATTAAGAGTCAGCTGCTCTACCAACTGAGCTAACGGCCCACCGGGGATGTCTCTGGCAGATATCGACGTGCGGCTACTGTTCCTTGTCTGTTTGCTGGTGCGCCTGACAGGATTTGAACCTGTGGCCCTCAGCTTCGGAGGCTGATGCTCTATCCAGCTGAGCTACAGGCGCTCTCGTAACCAACATTTTCGACAGTAGCACAGGATTTTATCCTCTGTCTAGCCTGCAAATTCATGCGCGGGATGGGCAGGCTCAGCACGCGATGAAGCCCCGAACAGATTAATTTTCCTGCCCCGTCTCGCTTTTCTCGCAGGGGTCTCGGCGCAAGAATCCATAGGGCAGAAATACTTCTTCCCCAGCGGACCCGGTAGCCAGCCGCAACGCGTCTAGGGCGGCTGATTCCTCCTGGAGCAAGCGGGCCTCTTCCTCTCGGAATGACGAGGACAGCCGCAGGATTGGAATGAAGATTTGGACCTCGCAGGCGCCCTGGGCCAATCCGTCCCGTTCTGTTGGGATCCCCATCGATCGGCAGACTAGGGGGCGGTGCTCGTAGAGGCCGCAGCCGCCGTTAGCCTCTAATGCCGGGCAGGGATGCTGGTGGAACGCTGTGGCCAATCGGTCGATTTCCTGATCGGACCACTCGTCGAGCAGCTCGGTCGTGGTCAGTTGCGGGAAGGCGGTTTCCATTGCAGCGGTTTGCTCGATGGCGCGCTGTTCAATGCGCTGGCGTTGGGTTGCCGGGAGGCCGGCGAGTCCCTCCTGGAGGGTCTGGACGTCGAGGATGGTGATGGGGAAGGGGCCGATGCAGCAGCTGGTGCAGCCGAGTCGGCAGGGCACTTCCCCCAGCAGCGCAGCGGAGGCCCGCTGGAACCAGCGATCAGTCTTTTGCGCGAGGGGGGGCGGGCTTGGGTGCGTGGGACCTGCCACGGTTGTTCATTCCACTTTGACGGAAAGGTCGACGATGAGATCGCCCTTGGGGGAGTAGAAACCCTGGTTATCAATCTGGACGATCCCGTTACACTGTTCCTGGTAGAACTCCAGGATCCATCCGTTGAAGTCGTACCCCTCGTCGGTCATGTCGTTTAAGGAAAGCCGCGTCGTGAGCACAAAGCGCGCGCGCTCGACATATTCGCGCACCAGCTCGGCTTCGATATCGTCGTGAGCGGAGAGCAGATCGAGAAATTGCGCTTTTTCTTTCTCAAACACGTCTTGATAGGTACCTCGATCCCGGACGCAGAATATTTGAATCGGCTTCCGGTCACGATCGTATCCAAGCGTGACCTGGACCCAGGCCCATTCGTCCAACATGGTGTCGTCCATGTCCGGCGGGGCAATCGGCGTTTGGCTACGGGACTTGAGGAACTCCAGCAGCAGACGGAGCGGGGGGGAGTTTTCTTTTTGGCAAAACACGCGAGAATAGAGGAATGCCTCTTCTGGCGCCGCCTCGGCCGGTTGGGCGGTCGAGGGCAGAATCGGTAATTCTTTTCCCATGCTAGCGACTCCGAGGGTCCGGCAACATTGCCCATACAAGCTCTACAGGCGGGTACCTTACGCTGGCGGATCTAGGAACTGCAAGAGTCGGCGCAGACGCGTCCTCACGCGGGCCTGTATTTTGGGGTTGACAGCCTGTATTGTCCGGCATAGAATTCCGCTGGATTTTAAAGCGGCCCTCCATTGTTTCGGTAGGCAAGTGGATGAAGCTGGCGTAGGAGTAAAGACAGGCTAGTTTTTTTAACATTCAGGAGGTGCCTTGCAATGGGTAAATCGATGACGAAGTCGCAGGTTGCAGAACATATGGCCGCGAAGACGGGCTTAACCAAAAAAGCCACGATCCAGATGATCGAGGATTTCGCCGCCTTAGCCTACAAAGAAGCGAAGAATGTTTTCGTGGTGCCCGGGATCGGGAAGCTCGTCTTGGCGAACCGCAAGGCGCGCATGGGACGGAATCCGCAGACTGGTGAACCGATCAAGATCCCAGCCAAGCGTGTCGTCAAGTTCCGCGTGGCCAAAGCCGCCAAAGACGCGATTCTCGGCAAGAAGTAAGCGAACCCGTCCGGCGCAGATCGGACGCGCTTCGCGGTAGGGTGCACGACAGGGCCGGCTCCCCAACAGGGGCGCCGGCCCTGTCCGTTTAAGAACTGACTACATTGAAGGTCCGAGTCCGCTGCCCCCCATCCCGTCGTGCCCGACCAGCCTGATTGCATCACCGTCCTGAACCAGGGAGTCGTCGCTGGCGATCTTTTTATTGATGGTCACCAGCACTTTCTTCTCGCGGATGAGCTGAAGGAGGTGGCGCAGCTGAATGCCCTGCCGCTGGATCACCTCGCGGACCGACATGGGGGAGGGCACTTCACAGGCGAGATCCCGCTCGCCATCGGCGGTTTGCAGCTGACCCATTAGTGAAATGGTAATCATGGTCGGATGCTCCTTCTCGGCAGTCGTGACCGCTGTCTGTGGGGCGGGCCCTGGCCGTTGACTCCAGGCTGGTGGCCATCGATAATGCCCGCTATGCCCTCGTTGGATATTCAGAACCCTGGGATGCCGGATTTGCAATTCGTCCTGTTCGTGTCGGCCCTCTGCACGGCTGATCTGACGACGTTGAATGTGCCTGCGGAGCTGCGCACGGCCCTCTTCGACCGTTGCTGGGCGCTCATTCATACAGAAGCGCCGCCGACTGACTCCAAAGCGCGGGTGCTCGATCTTCGCGAAGGCACAGAGCTGACCCTGGAAGCTTGTCAGTCTACCATCCGCTCCCTGCTGACAGAAGCGGGTATTCGCGTTCTGGTCTGGGACCATCCGGTGAGCGGGCCGACCCGCGACAGCACGCCTGCCGCGAAGCCCTTGATCGATCGGCTGGGGCGATTGTACCCCGAGTCACCTGAGATCGTCGATCCGGGAAAACCGGCCGCATAAGCGCGAGACAAGCGGACGAAGAGGAGCCCCGTGCTGGTCACGACAACCGATATCCCGGGCCTGTTATTGATCGAACCGGACCTGTTCCGAGATCCGCGCGGGCTCTTTCTCGAAACCTATCATGCGCGCCGGTACGCCGAGGCCGGTATTCCCGGTCCCTTTGTTCAGGACAACTATTCGCAGTCGATGCAGGGCACCTTGCGCGGGCTCCACTATCAAGAGCCGCATGCGCAGGGGAAGCTCGTGATGGTAACGGCAGGGGCCGTTTACGATGTCGCGGTAGATATCCGAAAGGGGTCGCCCAGCTTTGGCAGCTGGTATGGGGTCGAGCTCTCAGCGGAGAACCGGCGCCAACTCTATGTGCCGCCAGGCTGCGCCCATGGATTCTGCGTGCTCAGCGACCAGGCCTCGTTCCTCTATAAATGCACAGACTATTATGTGCCGGACGACGAGCATGGCATTATCTGGAACGATCCGGCCCTGGCCATCCCCTGGCCTGTGGCGACGCCGATTCTGTCCGCCAAGGACCAAGCCTACACCACCTTAGCCGAGATGGAACCCTTGCTGCCGCACTATCGGCCGGTTGGCTAAGGGGGCGCGGCCTCCGTTGAGCTTGCGAGGATAGCGCTGTTATTCAGCGAGGAGACAGTGGTACGATTGCGGGGACGGTGGCCGGACGATTTCATCGTATATGGAGGAGGATATAATGGGGAAGAGTTTGAAGGGGACAAAGAGCCACGACAATCTCAAGGGCGCCTTTGCCGGGGAGTCCCAGGCCAATCGACGGTATCTCTATTTCGCACGTCGGGCTGATATCGAAGGCTTTCCCGATATCGGCGGCCTCTTCCGGGACACCTCCGAGGCGGAAACGGGCCATGCCTTCGGGCATCTGGACTTCCTCAAGGAAGTCGGGGATCCCGCGACCGGGGTGCCGATCGGCAATACCGAAGCCAATCTGAAGTCGGCGATCGAGGGAGAAACCTACGAGTACACGCAGATGTATCCCGGGATGGCCAAGACGGCTCGGGACGAGGGATTCCCTGAACTGGCCGAATGGTTCGAGACGCTCGCCAAGGCCGAGCGGTCCCATGCGAATCGTTTCACCAAGGGGCTTGAGAGCCTGAAGCAGCTCTAGTTCTGTGTGTTGTCTGCTAGTGCAAGGGTGGGCTGGGATGACTCGGCCCACCCTTTGCGTTGGCCCATCTTGTATTGCGGGCCCTCACAGGAGACAATAGACCCCGTGAACGGTCTGATTCTGATCAATCCCATCGACCCCGCGCAGCTCCACAAAGACACGCAGCGCATTTACGAAGTCTGCGATGGCTGCCGGCGGTGCTTCAATCTTTGTCCCTCGTTCAACACGCTGCTGGACGGGATCGACCAGTATGAGGGCGACGTTGCCAAGCTGACGCCGACTGACCACCAGAAAGTCGTCGACGAATGTTATTACTGCAAGCTCTGCTACAACCATTGTCCCTATACGCCACCGCATCAGTATGGCCTCGACTTTCCCCGTTTGATGATCGCCTGGAAGAAGCACCTGGCCGCCACGCGCGGGGTGGGCTGGCGCGATTGGTTCTTGATCAAGACGGATTTAATCGGCAGCCTCGGGAGCGTGATGGCGCCGGTGGCTAATTGGCTGTTGCGCCTTCGGTCTCTTCGAGGTGTGATGGAGTCCTGGGTCGGGGTACATCGTGAGCGGCAGATCCTGCCCTTTGCCCCTGAGACCTTTACCCGTTGGTGGAAGAGGCGCGGGACGGCGCAGGTGCCTGCGTCCGCAAAGCGGAAGGTTGCGCTCTTCGGGAGCTGCCTGATTAACTATCAGGCAACCGATGTCGGGAAAGCGACGATCCAAGTCCTCGAAAAGAACGGCGTGCATGTGGTCATTCCCGCGCAGCAATGTTGCGGCATGCCCTCGTTCGATATCGGCGATACGGCGGCGATTCAGAAGGCCGCCAAGGCGAATCTCGCGGCCTTTCTGCCTTGGGTGGAGGCGGGGTATGAGATCGTCGTCCCGGTGCCGAGTTGCAGCTTGATGTGGAAGCGGGAATATCCGGAGCTCATCGGGGGCGCTGAGACGCAGCGGGTGGCGGAACGGACCTTCGATGTCTGTGAATATCTCATGCGGCTGAAGAAGGAGGGGGCCCTGGCCACCGACTTTACGCAGAAGCCAGGGCGTGTGGCGTACCAGATGCCCTGCCATTTGCGAGACCAGAACATCGGATTCAAGTCCAAAGAATTGATGGAATGTGCCGGAGCCCAGGTTGAGCTGATTGAGAAATGTGCTGGGCACGACGGATCCTGGTCTGCCAAGACGGAGTTTTTCCCGTTGTCGATGTTGATTGCGAAAAAGGCCATGCGTGCGATTGAAGAGGTCCCCGCCGATCTGGTTGCGTCCGATTGCCCATTGGCCGGATTGCAGCTGGATCAGGCCGGCGCGATGGCCCATGCCGGTGGCCGATCAACGAAGCATCCGATTCAAATCGTGCGTGACGCCTATGGGTTGCCATCATGAACGTTCTGACTTCTCACGATATTTTACCCATAGCGGAGTATGAACAGCAGCGGGAGCAGTTCCGCGCTCAAATTATTGCGTTGAAGCAGCGGCGCAGAATTTCCCTGGGCCCACTGATTACCCTCGTGTTTGAAAATCGTGAGACGCTGCGGTTTCAGACTCAAGAAATGATCCGGGTCGAGCAGATCCTCAGCCCCCATAAAATCCAGGAAGAATTGGACGGCTATAATGCCCTCATGCCAGGGCCTGGTGAGTTGAGCGCGACCTTGCTGATTGAGATTACGGAGCCGGAGCGGATGAAGGAATGGCTGGACGTCTTTATGGGACTCGACCATGGAGAAACGGTTGCGATTGGCGCCGGGGGTGAGCAGGCCGTTGGGCTATTCGAAGGGGGCCACAGTCATGAAACGAAGATCAGCGCGGTGCATTTCGTGCGATTCGCCCCGACCGCAGCGATGACGGCTGCCTTTGCCGATTTGCATCAGCCGGTGACGTTGACGGTCCATCATCGTGCATACCACGCGGAGGTTCCTGTTCCCGGAAGCCTGCGTGAAGAGTGGCTGAAAGATCTGAGGTAACATGGCCTCTGCTTTACTGACGAAACGAATCGAATTTGCGGCGGCGCATCGCTATATCAAGCCTGACTGGGATGAGGCGAAGAACCGCGCCGTGTTCGGTCCGTGCTACAACCCCCCGGCCCATGGCCATAACTACATGGTCGAGGTGACGGTGGGCGGCGAGGTGGATGCCAAGACCGGCATGGTCGTGAACCTGTTCGATTTGAAACGGATCCTGCTCGACGTCCTGGAGGAGTTTGACCATAAGAATCTGAACCTGGATACGGTCTATTTCACGGACCGGATTCCCACGTCGGAAAATCTGGCGCGCCTCCTATGGACTAAGCTGGAGGTGCAGAAAGACGTCGGCAGGCTCCACACGATTCGTTTATATGAAGATGAAGATCTCTATGCGGAGATTACGGCAGAAGGTGGACTCGACGTCGCCAGCGTGACGAGGCGGTATTCCTTTACGGCGGTGCAGGAGAACAATCAAGGCCGCGAGTGGGATTGTTTCGTCACAGTCCATGGAGCCATTGATCCTGTCATCGGGATGGTGACCGACATCGGGTCTCTCAACCGGCTGGTCCAGGCGAAGGTGTTATCGGCCTTGGACCGTCGCGATCTATGCCAGGTTTTCGGAGCGCAGACTGTGACCGGGGAGCAATTGGTCGAGCATATTTGGAAGCAGCTAGTCTCGTCGCTGGCGACTGGACGGCTATCGAAGGTGCGGCTGGTTCAATCCCGAGACCTATCCTTTGAATATGCAGGCTGACATCTTTGTCTCCCCCCAGTCCGATCGTCCCATGAATAAACGTTGTCTGTATGTCTTGCTGCTCCTCTTCTCTTCGACGGGGCTGGCGTGGTCTGCCGAGGTGGGGGAGGCGATTGAGCAGACCATCAAGGCCGCAGCTATGGCCGCAGCCACCTTTTCAGAAACCAGAGATAAGCAAGCGGTCTTGGCGCTGTACAGTAAGGACTATGTCGGGATTCAGGATGGCGAGACGGAGACGAGAGACTCCGTCGAGAAGTGGCTATCGGACTATGAGTCTGAGCTTGCGAAGGGCAGCCCCCTGCGTTTTATCGGTGCAGTCTCGAATGTGAATGTCCGGATGACAGGCCTCACGGCCTGGGCGACCTACGAATATGTGTTTCAGGCAGTGAGACATGGCGAGCTGGCAGCGCAGGACCGTGGACAATGTACCGCGCTCCTGCGTAAGGAAGGTTCCGCCTGGTTGATCTTCCACGAACATTGTTCGAGGCCCAGACGGCCGTAACCATTCCCTGCGTCATCGCCAGGCAGGGGGTAAGTCAAAGGCCCGAAAGTCTGAAAGCCTCGACGTAAGGACTTTCGACTTTCGGACTTTGTGACTGAGTGTTAGCTCAACTTCGCGAGGGCCTCGAGAATATCTTTATCTTCCCGTGCGACTTTGATTTCCTGCACCTTCGCGTAGGCGACCTTGCCGTTCTTGTCCACGATGACGGTCGCCCGCTTGGAGCAGTTCAACGGCTCGAAGTAGAGGCCGTAGGCCTTTGCCGTTTTCCGATGCACGTCCGACAGCAGCTGATGCTTGAGTTTCAGGGAGTCAGCCCAGGCCTTGTGCGAGAAGAAGCTGTCGCAGCTGATGCCGAACAATTCTGAATTGGCCGATTGAAACTTAGGGAAGTCGTTCGTCAAGCAGGCATTTTCTCCCTGACAGACCGGGCTCCAATCCAAGGGATAGAAACAGAGCACCACGTTCTTCTTGCCGCGGTAATCGCTTAGCTTCACGTCCTTCTGATCCTGGTCCTTTAAGTCAAAATCGGGTGCCGTATCGCCAACCTTAATTTCTGCTGCTACGTCGCTCATCTAGATGCCTCCTTCTGCTGGGTTTAGTCCGGTCTCTGACACAGTCGTCTGTATTTTTGTACCGTGTGGCTGGAAACCTTGTCAACGGGCCGGAAGGCCTAGAGACGGCCGTGCGGGCCTAGAAGTGCTGAATAACGAAGGAAAACTATGGAAAATATTTAATTTCGCGAAAGCTCAGCATGCGGCCGGCGGGCGAAGCGGTGCGGTGGTTGGTGATCGCAATGTTCTGGCCCAGCAGTCCGAGGCGGACCGTGCTCCTGACTTTGGGAGACTGTCCTGTCCTGGTCAACTCGTCTGCCGTTTCCCTCAGGAGATCGCGGATAGGCTGGTCCGGGAGACCGGGGGAGAGAAACATTTCAAGTTCATCCACCCCGAATTTACTGAGGCCGAGGGTGTAGCACCAGGTTCGGTGTTGTTGCGGATCCTCGCCCTGCATGATCGGGATATGATCGCCGACGATGAAATGGGTGAGGGGGCGATCGCGCCAGTCCGAGGGGTTCACATACTGGTTGGTGGTGATGTCGTAGGCCGTGCCTTGCGTGAGGAGCGTGAGGCCCCTGGCGAGTCGCGCCGCAAACAGGATCGTGTCCGGCATGTCACGCGGCGGCACAAGAGAGGGGGTCACGGCCCCCATATGCTCATGTTCCCAGGCCAACTGTTCTTTCAAGCTTGCCACATGGGTGGCAGGGAGCGGCATCACGATATGAGCCGTCCAGGGCCCATGGGCCGCATGCCAGGACTCTGTGGTTTGCTCCTCGGCGCGCAGCGTCAGGGGCCCGCCGTACTCGTGGTCATACCAGGTCGTGAGCTCGTGGGGAGCCGGTGCGGTCCCGCGATAGCCGACAAAGTAGAGCGGGGGGCGGCGCGCGGAAGGTTTGGGACTTTTCTTCCTGATCCTCATCGCCGCCGGAGCTATTTGCTGGATTTCTTGGCTCGGCGACGCTCATCCGAGTTGAGGATCTTTTTGCGGATCCGCAAACTCTTCGGTGTCACCTCGATCAGTTCGTCCGGGCCGATATATTCAAGCGCGAACTCCAAGCCCATTTCCCGCGGTGGCGTGAGGACCAAGGCCTCGTCGGTGCCGGATGCCCGCATGTTGGAGAGCTGCTTTTCTTTACAGACGTTCACGTCCATATCTTCGTCCCGGCTGTTCTCGCCGACGACCATCCCGCGATAGACGTCCACCACCGGCCCGATGAACATGGTCCCGCGGTCCTGGGTCATGAAGATGGCATAGCCTGAGCTGGTGCCGTCTTCGCACGCGACGAGCGACCCGTGCGTCGCCACCGCGAGGTCTCGCTGCTCCAGCAGCTCATAAGCGGCAAAGACATGGTGCATGATGATGGTGCCGCGCGTCTTGGAGACCAGGAGGTTTTTGAGTCCCATGATGCCGCGGGTGGGGATATGGTACTCCAGGTGCATTTCGCTTGTTCCGACGTCGGAATGGATGAGCCGCATATGGCGCAACTCGCCACGGCGCTTACCCAACTCTTCAATCACGGCGCCCTGATAGGTTTCCGGCACCTGGATGGTCAGCTCCTCATAGGGCTCGAGGACCTTGTCCCCGTCACGGTGGACAATGACTTCCGGTTGCGAAACTTGCAGTTCGTAGCCTTCCCGGCGCATCGCTTCGATTAGGACGCCGAGATGCAGTTCGCCGCGGCCTGCCACGAGGAACTTGTCCGCACTGTCCGTTTCTTGTACGCGCAACGACACGTTGGTCTCGAGTTCCCTGAAGAGACGATCGCGCAAATGTCGGGAGGTTAGGTACTTACCTTCCCGTCCGGCGAACGGGCTATTGTTCACGGAGAAGGTCATTTGGACGGTCGGCTCGTCGACCGTGACTCTAGTCAAGGCGACCGGGTTTTCCGCGTCTGCGATCGTATCGCCGATGCTGACCTCGTCCAGGCCTGCCACTGCGACGATTTCCCCTGCCTCTGCCTGCTCCACATCCGTCCGTTCAAGGCCGGAGTAGACTGCGAGGTCTGATACTTTCCCGGGGAACTTGGCGCCATCCTTCCCGACGACGACGACGTTCTGTCTGCGGGCGATCGAGCCGGATTGAATCTTCCCGACTCCCATCTTGCCTTTGTAGAGGTCTTGAATCAGGGAGAGGATCAGGATTTGAAGCGGCGCGTCGGCATTGATGGCCGGTGCGGGAATCTTTTCTAGGACGGTGTCGAGGAGTGGCGTAATGTCGGTGCCGGGCTTTGCGAGGTCGTTCGTTGCGGTGCCCTTGATGGCGGCGGTGTAGACGATGGGGAAATCCAGTTGCTCGTCTGTCGCGCCGAGATGGACGAACAGGTCAAAGGTCCGGTTCACTACATCGTCGATGACGGCGTCAGGCCGGTCGATCTTGTTGATGACCACGATGGCCTTGTGGCCGAGCGCGAGGGCCTTCCGCAAGACGAAGGTCGTTTGCGGCATGGGGCCTTCTTTGGCATCGATCAGGATGAGGACTCCGTCCACCATGCGCAGGGTCCGTTCGACTTCACCGCCGAAGTCGGCGTGGCCCGGCGTGTCGACGATGTTGATTTTCACGCCCTTGTAGATGACGCTGGCGTTCTTGGCTCGAATCGTGATGCCGCGTTCGCGCTCCTGGTCCATCGAGTCCATGATGCGCTCGCCCATATCTTCGATCTTGCGATGGACGTGGGTCTGGCGGAGCACGGCGTCAACCAGCGTCGTCTTGCCATGGTCAACGTGAGCGATGATGGCGATATTGCGAATGTCGCTACGACGCCCCGCGGGGGCGATCTGATCTGCGACGGGAGATTCGGTGGTGGTGATTGGGTCCATAGACATTGCGGTATGCTCCAAAAAAAAACGCCCGGAAATCCAGGCGCCGTGGGTTAGTATACCCGAAGCATGGTGCCCGGCACAAGCGATGCAGGGGGAAGGTGCCGGCAGGGGATTCGCTGCTGCAGGCTTGAGTTTTAAGGGTCTGCAGGGTATGGTGGCGTCCCTGTATCGTGCCAGGGACACAACCTACACTCGAATGTAACCCCTCGTAATTATGGCGTATCGTAAGATCTATCGACAATATCGGCGTCGTCAGCCTCCGCGTAGCCGGTCGTGGCGCGGGTGGCAGGTCGCGCTCCTGAGCCTCGCTGTGGCGTTCCTGGGCGGGATGTTGGGCCTGGGTGGATTGGTCTGGCACCTGGCGAACGACCTTCCTCCCTTAGATCAGTTGGAGACGTACCAGCCGAGCCTGGTGACGCAGGTCTATTCCAGCGATCAGCAGCGCATCGGTCAGTTTTTCATTGAGCGTCGCATCCAGACTCCTTTGGCGGAAATTCCCGAACGGTTCCGCCGAGCCGTCATCGCGGTCGAGGATGTCCGTTTTTTTGAACATCCGGGACTCGATTACATCGGCATGCTCCGTGCGGCTTGGACAAATATCCGCCGAGGGGGGAAGGTCGAGGGGGCCAGCACGATTACCCAGCAGTTGGCGCGATCGTTGTTCCTTTCGTCAGAACGGACTTTCGATCGCAAGGTCCGCGAGCTGATCCTGGCCTATCAGATGGAGCGGGTGCTGACGAAGGATAAAATTCTCGAACTGTATTTGAACCAGATCTATTTCGGGCAGGGCGCCTATGGGGTCGCCTCGGCCTCGCAGACCTATTTCGGGAAAGACCTCTCGGACCTCACGACGGCGGAGGCGGCGTTTCTCGCAGGCCTCCCCAAGTCCCCCAATAATTATTCGCCGTTTAAAGCCTATGACCGAGCTAAGAAACGACAAGAGCATGTGCTGACCCGGATGGAAGAGGCGGGATTTCTGACCGCGGCAGAGCGTGCAGAAGCGGCAGCGGAAACGTTGAATTTCAGGCGGCCAGGCGGGGAGCAGGCGGCGCCCTATTTTGTGGAGCATGTCCGGCAGTTGTTGGTAGCCAAGTACGGCGAGGCCCTGGTCTATAAGGGCGGACTTAAGGTCTTTACGACCTTGAACATGGAGATGCAGAAGGCTGCTGAAACCTCATTTGCAGTCGGTTTGCGTGAATTGGATAAACGCCAAGGGTGGCGGGGTCCTGTTCGAACGGTCGATCCGGCTGCGCTGGGTTCGTCCGTAGTGGCGGCGACGGCGGGCCAAGGGCTCAAGGCGGGAGACTACCGGGAAGCGGTCATTACGAAAGTAGCGAAGGACCATTTCCTGGCGCAGGTCGGCCCTGTGGCCGGCCGGCTCGCCTTTGAAGACATGGCCTGGGCGAAGCGGCGTTTGACCGGGCCAGACACTATGAAGGACGCGTTCGTTAATTCGAATCTCAAGCAGGTGCTGAAGCCCGGCGATGTGGTTGAGGTGCGGGTCAAGAGGCTCGATCGTGACGGCGTGCATGTCCAGCTGGAACAGACGCCCCTCGTCGAGGGGGGGTTGATTGCGCTGGAGCCGGGCCAGGGCGCCATCAGGGCCATGATCGGTGGCTACGATTTCGGGCGCAGTGAATATAACCGCGCGGTCCAGGCTCATCGTCAGCCTGGCTCCGCCTTCAAGCCGATCATCTATGCGGCGGCCCTCAATCAAGGCATGAGTCCCGCGTCGATGATTCTCGATGCCCCGGTCGTCTATGAGCAGGAGCTAGAGGAGAAAACCTGGAAGCCAGAAAACTATGGCCACAAGTTCCATGGCATGGTGAGTTTGCGGGAGGCGCTGGCCCATTCCTACAACCTTGCGGCTGTCCGGCTATTGGATAAGGTGGGAGTCAGAAATGTGATCGAGTTTGCCAAAATGGTCGGGATCACCAGTCCGTTGGCTTCGGATTTGTCGTTGGGGCTCGGTTCGTCTTCTGTGGGATTGCTGGAATTGACCGCTGCCTATGCGGTGCTGCTCAACGAGGGGAGCCGGGTAGAGCCCTACGCGATCGTGTCTGTGGAGGATAACGCGGGCCAGGTGCTGGAGTTGGCGGACGTGCAGGCCCTGCCAGTGATTTCCAAAGAGACCGCCTATGGGATCACCAATATGATGGAAGATGTGATTCAGAAGGGGACTGGCCAGGCAGCCAAATCGATTGGCCGGCCGATTGCCGGGAAGACCGGCACGACGAACGATTTCATGAATGCCTGGTTCATCGGAGGGGCGCCGAATTTGGTGACGGGCGTCTACGTGGGGTTCGACGATCGCCGTTCGCTCGGCGAAACGGAATCGGGGGCCCATGCCGCGTTGCCGATCTGGATCAATTTCATGAAGGAGTCGCTCAAGCAGCTCCCGGTCCTGCCCTTCACCGTTCCGGAAGGCGTCACGTTCGTGAACGTCGATCCTGCGACAGGGTTGCTCGATGGCGAACAGGAAGGCCAGGCTGGCATACTCGAACTCTTTATTAAGGGCAGTGAGCCCACCAAAGCGCCTCAGCGCCGGTTGGATCCGACGGATTTTTATAAGTTCGACCAAATCCCTGAGGGGACGCCGGAGCAGGCTGCTGAAAAAGTTCGCTAGGCGGCAGCGTTCTTGGGTTGCTCAGGGGATTAAGCTTTGGAGTCCTGATATTCCTCGTGCCACGCCATCTGAATCGCTTCGAGAATCTTCTCGTTCGACTTCTTGCTATCGTCTTTGAAATCGGGGAGCGCCACGACCCAGGCATGCAGGTCGGTGAAGCGAACCGTGAGAGGGTCCGTCTCCGGATGCTCTTCCACCAAGCGAATGGCAATATCTTCTGTGTTGTTCCATTTCAGATCCATCTGCACTCCTTCGTCGGTCGTGAAGCGCGGCAAAACAGGCTTCCCGAAGCCGCGTTACGTGAGGTCTGAGACCTTCTTGCCCTGAAGCCCTCGTGTGAGCGAATCGTTCAGCATGGCGACGGTCAGGCGCTCTGCCGATCGTTCAAGGTCGGCCATGCGCGCGCGGATGGCGCGGGGGTCGTTGCCGTCCTTTGCGGTGGCCAGGGCCGAGAGGGCCGCGCGAATAGCCGTGATCTCTTCCGGGACGACAAGCTGGCCCCCTTCACTCAGGGACTTCTCCATCGTTGTGCTTAAGGCACCGGCCTCGAGCCTCGTTTCGATCAATTTGCGGGCGCTGACGTCCTCTGCCGCAAACTTGAACGAATCCTCGATCATCTGCTCCACTTCTTGATCGGATAAACCGTACGAGGGTTTCACCTCGATGGACTGGCTCTGTCCTGTTCGCATGTCGCTGGCATTCACATTCAAGATTCCATTGGCGTCGATCAGGAACGTGACTTCGATGCGCGGCACGCCGGCCGGGAGCGGAGGCACGTTCAGTCGGAATTTTGCGAGGCTACGATTATCGTTCGCCAGTTCTCGCTCGCCCTGGAGGATGTGGATATCCACGCCGGTCTGCCCATCGACATAGGTGGTGAACATTTCTTTCGCGCTTGCGGGGATGGTCGTGTTCCGGCGAATCAAGCTGCTCATCACGCCCCCCATGGTTTCAATGCCGAGCGAGAGGGGTGTGACGTCGAGCAAGAGCATGTCCGTCGTGCCGCCACTGAGAATGTCCGCTTGCACGGCTGCGCCGAGGGCTACGACTTCGTCAGGATTGATCTCACAATGGGGGGTCTTCCTGAAGAGCTCCTGCACCCGTTGTCGCACGAGGGGCATGCGGGTGGAGCCCCCGACCAGCACGATTTCGTCGATGGCATCAGGGGTGAGCCCCGCGTCTTTCAAGGCCATCCGGCAGGGAACCAGAGTCCGCTCGATGATTCCCATGGTCAGGGATTCGAGTTGGTCCCGCGTCAGCTTGCGCGTGAAGCGTCCCTTGTTGCCCGGCAGCTCGATCGACACCTGTGTGTTTAGTTCGTCGGACAGTTCGATTTTGGCTTGTTCCGCCGCGAGCCGGATCGTTTGCATATGGTCCGGGTAGGCGCTGAGATCAATCCCATGCTGGCTAAGAATGTCCGCCAGGAAGAGATTCGCAATCTCACGGTCTAGATCGTCTCCGCCCAGGTGGGTGTCGCCGTTCGTCGCCAACACTTCGAAGATGCCATTTTTGAGTTTGAGGATGGAGATGTCGAACGTGCCCCCGCCAAAGTCGTAGACGGCGATGGTGCCCTGCGTCTTTTCTTGCAGCCCGTAGGCAAGCGAGGCGGCAGTCGGTTCGTTGATAATTCTGAGCACGTCTAGCCCGGCGATCATACCGGCGTCTTTCGTGGCTTGCCGTTGGCTATCGTTGAAGTAGGCGGGGACCGTGATGACGGCTTTCGTGATGCTTTCGCCGAGATGCTCCTCCGCCCGGTGCTTTAGCTCTTTCAAGATCATCGCCGAAATTTGTGGGGGCGAATAGGATTTTTCGCCGAGCTTGATGCGGATGACGCCGCCTTGTTCGGTGAGTGAGTAGGGGAAGTAGGCCAGTTCGCCCTGCACGTCCTCAAGGGCCTTTCCCATGAAGCGCTTCACGGAGTAGACCGTTCGCTCAGGCGTACGGGTCAGATGTTCCTTCGCTGGATCGCCGACGATCAGGCCATTGTCGGTCATGGCTACGACGGAGGGTACCATCGTGCGTTCGTTCCGGCCTGGAATGACGCAGGGGTGGCCCTCTTTCATATAGGCGACGAGCGAATTGGTGGTGCCGAGATCGATGCCGACGATGCGTGACATGGTGGTTATCCGATGGTTGCGACGAGGTCGTTGACGATGCTCTTGACGTAGGTGCGGTTGGAGAGGATTTCCCTCATCCGCATCAACAGAGGGTCCCGTTCGGTACGGGCTTGGCTGGTCGAGTCGCCCCGATCCTGAAGCGCATCCCAGTCGGTGAAGAGTTGCTGGAGGCTGGCCTCCATATCCTGTTTGCGCTCCTCCAGGGTGAGTTGTTCGGCTTGGAGCTTGGCACGAAGCTGTTGCCAAATTGCCGATGTGCGGTCGGCGGCTCGATATTCGTTCAGCGTGTCTTGGAGCTCGAGAATTTCCTCGAAGAGGTCGGCCGGAGGAGAATTCCGGATCTCCTTTATGGCTCCCGCGTCTAAGTCGAGCAGATATTCGGCCCGCTGAATTGGATCGCGGAGGGTGCGATAGGCCGAATTGAGCGTGGCAGAGTTACCCAGGCTGATGGTCTGTTCCCTTTCGCTTTTGCTCTGATAGAAGTCAGGATGGAAGGCGCGGCTGAGCTCGTAAAACTTGGCTTCCAGCTTGCTTTGGTCGATGGTCAGACGGCGAGGAAAGCCGAAGCAGGTGAAGTAGTCGGTTTCTTTCGACACAGGCTGGACTTTGGCGCAACGGTCGCAGAAATATTCTCCGGACACCTCGGATTGACAGTGCCAGCACAGGCGCCTAGCCATCTGCAGTTCGCGCGGATTCGGGCTATGGGTATGGGGATGGTCCACCCGTTACCTTTGGCCGTTCATTATGCGGAGAAGGACTCTCCGCAACCACACGTTTTGTCGGCGTTCGGATTGACGAACTTGAAATTGCCGCTCAGCAGGTCTTTTTGGAAGTCCAGCTGTGTGCCTTGCAGATAAATGGCGCTCTTGGCGTCGACAATAACTTTGATGCCGTCGATGGCCTGGACCTGGTCATGTGGTCCGATCTTTTCGTCGAAGTTGATCGTGTAGCTGAGGCCTGAGCAGCCGCCGCCCTTCACGCCGAGCCGGAGCCCGCCTTCCGTAAGGCCTTGCACGTTAATGAGGCGTTTGACTTCCTTTAGGGCGGACTCGCTGAGCGTAATCACCGGAGCCTGGGTTTCTGCGTTGGTGGTGTCCATGGCGCGCTCTCTTTCTGACGTTACTTTGCGTCGGTCGCGGGTCCGTCGGCTTTCTTCTGGTAGTCTGCGAGGGCGGCTTTGATCGCATCCTCGGCGAGTACGGAACAATGGATCTTCACCGGCGGCAGGTTCAGCTCCTGCACGATGTCGGTATTCTTGATCTTCTGGGCTTCTTGGATGGTCTTGCCCTTCAGCCACTCGGTGGCGAGGCTGGAGCTGGCAATGGCAGATCCGCAGCCGAAGGTCTTGAACTTCGCGTCCACGATCATATCGTTCTGCACTTTGATCTGAAGCTTCATCACGTCGCCGCACTCCGGGGCTCCGACCATGCCGGTGCCGATCCCCTCCTCGTCCTTCTTGAAACTCCCCATGTTGCGGGGGTTATTGAAATGATCGACGACTTTTTCACTGTAGGCCATGATTCCCTCCGAAATTTACAAGTGTAAATTTTTAATTGTTGCTAGTGGGCAGCCCATTGGACCGATTTTAAATCGACGCCTTCTTTTGCCATCTCGTACAGCGGGGACATTTCGCGCAACTTGGTGACGATCTCAATCACTTTCTTGATCGTATAGTCGATTTCGTCGTCCGTGTTGAAGCGGCCTAGACCGAAGCGGATCGAGGAATGCGCCAGTTCCGTTCCAACTCCCAGGGCGCGGAGCACGTAGGAGGGCTCCAAGGTCGCGGAGGTACAGGCCGAGCCGGACGAGAGGGCGATATCTTTCATGCCCATCAGCAACGACTCGCCTTCCACATAAGCGAAAGAGATATTGAGATTGCCGGGGAGCCGGCTGGTCGGATGGCCGTTCAGATAGGTTTCCTCGAGAGCCTTCATGATGCTGGCTTCCAGCCGGTCGCGCATCGCAATCAACCGTGCTGTTTCCTGGACCATCTCCTGCTCGCAGAGTTCGCAGGCCTTGCCGAACCCCACGATCAAGGGCACGGGCAGGGTGCCAGAGCGCATACCACGTTCATGTCCGCCTCCGTCCATTTGCGCGATGATGCGCACGCGTGGATTTTTCTTTCTTACGTAGAGAGCCCCAATCCCTTTGGGCCCGTAGAGCTTGTGGGCGGTGAAGGCCATCAGATCGATGCCCATCTCCTGCACATCGACCGGGATCTTGCCGACAGCCTGTGTGGCGTCGCAATGAAAAAGGACGCCCTTCTCTTTGGCGATTTTTCCGATTTCTTTGACGGGATTGATCGTGCCGATTTCATTGTTTGCCAGCATAACGGAGATGAGGATCGTTTTTTCGGTGATCGCATTGCGCACATCTTCGGGGTTCACCATGCCGAATTTATCGACGGGGAGATAGGTGACGGTGGCTTTGCCTTTGCCCTCTAACGCTTTGACTGTGTCGAGCACGGCGCGATGTTCGGTGGAGGAGGTAATGATATGGGTGCCCTTCTCCCCGTACATTTCCAGCACGCCCTTGATCGCGAGGTTGTCCGATTCGGTGCCGCCGCTGGTGAAGACGATTTCTTTTGGGTCGGCCTTGATCAGCTTCGCGATCTGCTTCCGAGCGTTTTCGACGGCTTCTTCCGCAGCCCACCCGAAGGCGTGGTTGCGGCTGGCCGCATTCCCAAACTTCTCAACGAAGTAGGGGAGCATGGTCTCCAGGACGCGGGGATCCATCGGGTTGGTGGAGTGGTTGTCTAAGAAAATCGGCAGTTTCATCGTGCAACTCCTTGGGCCGCGGAAGACTGAATCGTAATCAGGGGTGTGCCACCCATCATATCTTGTAGGGTCATGTTATTGAGCAATTGAGCGATACTGTCCTGGACCTTCAACAGCGGCGTGCGGATATTGCAATTATCCCGCTGCATGCAGAACTCTCCATCTTTCTCGTGCGAACAATCGGTGATGCCCAACGGCCCTTCGATGCTTTCGAGAATTTGCGCGATCGTAATTTTGTCTGCGCGCCGCGCCAGCACGTAGCCGCCTTTCGGGCCATTGTGGCTTTCGATCAGCGCGTTCCTGGACAGGGTCTGGAGCACCTTGGCCAGGAGTTCGAGGGGGATGTTATATTCCTCCGCGATTTCCTTTGTATTCACGACGCGCCCCGGTATGACGTCGCCGAGCTGGGCAGCAGCGATGTGTTGAAGCGCCATGAGGGCGTAGTCTGCTTTTTTTGAAATCTTCAACATTGCTATTGCCGATCTCCAGAGTCGGAGACTATAATGGTCTCCGATCAATAAGGTCGGACTAAGGATAGCACGCAGGTTTCGGCCCTGTCAACAATAGCAAGGAATGCTGAATTTGGCTTCGAAAGGAACGGTATATGGGCGGAACCAATCCCTATATTAAAAAAACTGCCTATGAGCTGCCTCAGCGAGCCTATAGCGTTACTTTTGTCGCCCCCACTGGAGTGACGACCAAGGTGTTGGTCGATCCAGCCAAGATTCCTTACGGCCCAACTGGGCTTCCGGGAAGTCTCCTGGATGTGGCAATGGGTAGTGGGGTGGCGTTAGAGCATGTCTGCGGAGGGGTCTGCGCCTGTTCGACCTGTCATGTGATCGTGAGGCAGGGGCTGGAGAGTTGTAGCGAAGGGACGGACGATGAGTTCGACCAGTTAGAGAAGGCGCCGCTCACYACGTTGCAGTCRCGGCTCGGCTGTCAATGTGTGCCGAACGGGACGCAAGATATCGTGGTTGAGATCCCRGCTGTGAACAAGAATCTCGTGAAGGARGGGCACTAATCGTAAGTTTCAGTTCTGACTTCTTTCCGCTCGTATCCCGCTTCCATAAGATAGGCCCGCAATGGCCGCACGAACCCTTTCGCTCCGCTAAGCAATGGCGTCGTTTTCTGTTTGCCTGCGATGAAAGGGCGGAGCACGGTCAGCGTCGTTTCGACCACTTCTTCGTCTGTCCCCTTCGCCACCATCGGTAGATAGCGGAATGAGGGTTGTTGCGCAGCTAAGGTTTGCAGTTCATCGTGATAGAGCCATTCACTCTCTGCCGGACCGACCGCAATCAGGGTGATCGGCGGCAGGGGGCCTGAAGCTGCCAACTGTTTCAACATGCAGTGGATCGGTACAATGCCGGTGTAGCGACTGACGAAGAGCAGTGCGCGATCGAGCGAAGGTGGTACGGAGAAGCTCCCATAGGGGCCGGACAACAGCAGCTCATCGCTCGGCTTGAGTCCGTAGAGATAGTTCGATCCAGTTCCATCAGGGGCTCGATCGAAGACCAGGACCAGTTGTCCTGTCTGGGAAGGGGGCTCCGCCAGCGAATAGGCGCGGTTAAGGGGAGGTTTGATGCCGACTGGGAGTTGGAGCGAGATCCATTGGCCTGGCAGGAAGAGGAYCTTCTGCGCTTTGGGGAGCAGAACTAATTGACGCACATGGGGCGTGAGATCTTTGACCGAGAGGACCGTTGCCGATTGTGTGGGTTCCGCCATGGCGATCTCCTGCYTGCTCTCTTATCAGAYTACCGTTCCGGATGAAAGGGCGCGTCGCGCGCGATTCTGTACAAGACTTTTGACCCCATGCTATAGATACCGACCGTTCCGCAACCATATAGGATCAGTTGATGAGCCAAGTTAGAGTCAGATTTGCTCCCAGTCCCACAGGCTTTCTCCACATCGGTGGGGTCCGCACGGCATTGTTTAATTGGCTCTTTGCCCGCCAGCAGAAGGGCGTGTTTGTCCTTCGTATCGAAGACACGGACCAGGACCGCTCGACCGATGAGTCGATCCAGGCCATTCTTGAGGGGCTGAAGTGGGCGGGGCTAGATTGGGACGAGGGGCCGTTTCGTCAGACTGAGCGCATCGACCTCTATCGTAGTTATGCGATGCAGCTTCTAGAGAAGGGGCAGGCGTATTGGTGCTCCTGCAAAGCGGAAGAACTCGAAGCCAGGCGGAAGGACGCAGAGGCCAAGGGCCTGTCTCCGAAATACGATAGCCGTTGCCGGGATCGTGGCCTAGCCAATCCAGCCGGTGACGCGGCGTTGCGTTTCAAGGCYCCGTTAGAGGGGGAGACGGTGATCGATGACCTCATCAAAGGCAAGATTGTCTTCGACAATAGTATGCAGGACGATCTGATCATTCTTCGATCGAACGGCTACCCGACGTATAATTTCTCAGTGGTGGTCGATGATGCGCTGATGAATATTACCCATGTGGTGCGGGGAGACGATCACCTGACCAATACGCCGCGGCAGGTCCCGATCTTCCAGGCCCTCGGGTTTCCCGTTCCTCAGTTCGGGCATCTGCCGATGATTCT
>NSIK01000024.1 GCA_002737345.1 Nitrospirota bacterium | reverse complement strand
GTTAGGCTTGGGTGGTCTCACGGGGATCAGGAGCTCTTCACCAGGCASGAGCTGATCGAGAAATTTTCCTGGAAGAACGTGCAGCCCTCTCCCGCCGTGTTCAATCCTGAGAAGCTGCTTTGGGTGAACGCGGAATATATCAAGATCAGCCAGCCGGGTCAGGTCGCGCAGGCTTTGGTGCCTTTGCTGGAAGCAGCGGGACTCACAGACGAAGTCCGGGCGGTTTCGCCCGATTGTCTCGCAAAACTGGTCGTCCTCGTGAAAGAGCGGGCGAAGACATTGGTGGAGATGGTTGAGTGGGTGAGGCCCTATTTCTGGGAGGCTGTGACCTTCGATGAGGAAGCAGCGAAGAAGTTATTGACGCCGGCCATCGCGCCGGTCCTTGGCAAATTGCTCGTTCGCTTCGAATCCTTCCCTGTATTCTCCAAGCAGCAATGGGAGGAGGCCTTCAAACAGCTGGTCGAAGCCGAGGGGCTGAAGATGGGCCAGCTGGCTCAGCCGGTCCGTGTGGCCTTGACCGGCCGGACTGCCAGCCCTGGCCTTTTCGAGGTGATGGAGGTGCTGGGGCGAGATAGGACCCTCTTTCGGCTTCGCCAGGGGCTGGACCGAGCCTCGCAGACCTGAGAAAGTTCTGTTTTAATCAGCATCGATCTTGACGAAGCCAAGAGCCTTATATTATTGTGGCTCTAGGTTGGGGGATCGTCTAGCGGTAGGACGTCAGTTTCTGGATCTGACTACCTAGGTTCGATTCCTAGTCCCCCAGCCAAATAATCTTTCCCACCCCGTATTTTGAGACCCATGCCTCGATTCCGTACCGCGCTGGGGGATCGTCTAGCGGTAGGACGCCGGCCTTTGGAGCCGGCTACCTAGGTTCGATTCCTAGTCCCCCAGCCAAATCTCACTTTTYCCCGAAATCGCCGCGGTAGTCGCATGAGAGTGTCTTTTTGCAGAAGCAGAAACGCTGTCAGCTCGGGACAAGAGCCTTATGGTATCGATCCGAGATCGATGACGAATCGAAAGCGCACATCGCCGCGGAGAACCCGTTCGTAGGCTTCGTTAACCTGTTGAATGGGAATCACTTCAACATCGGACTCGATCTGGTGCGTTGCGCAAAAGTCGAGCATCTCCTGCGTTTCACGGATGCCGCCGATGACGGAACCAGCAATGCGGCGGCGATGCAGGATGAGGGGAAAAGGTTCCAGGAGTGTGGGTTTATCCGGCACGCCGACGAGAATCATCGTGCCGTCGGTTTTCAATAAATTCAGGTAGTCGTTGTAGTTGTGGGGTGCGGAGACCGTATCAAGAATGAAGTCAAACCGCCGCTGCAGTTTGACAAAGGTCTCGGGCTGGGAGGTGAGGGCGAAATCCGATGCGCCGAGCCGCTCTGCATCTTTCCGTTTCCCTTCGGAGGTGCTCAAGACGGTGACCTGGGCTCCGAGCGCCTTACCAATCTTCACCGCCATATGGCCCAACCCACCCAATCCTACGACCGCCAGCTTGTGATACTTGCCGACGCCCCAATGGCGTAGCGGGGAGTAGGTCGTGATTCCTGCACATAAAAGCGGGGCTGCTCCGGCAGCCGACAAGGCTGAGGGAATGCGCAGCACGTACTGTTCGTCTACGACGATCTGAGTAGAGTAGCCGCCTTGCGTTGGCTGGCCGTCTTTATCGCGGCCGCTGTAGGTGAGGAGCATGCCGGCTTCACAATATTGTTCCAGCCCTTCACGGCAGGCGAGGCAGGTTCGGCAGGAATCYACGAAACAGCCGACACCGGCCGTCTCCCCCACACGGAATTGTTTGACGGCATTGCCAACTTGCGTGACCRTGCCGACAATTTCATGGCCCGGCACCATGGGGAAAATCGAGCCGCCCCATTCGTCGCGGGCTTGATGGATATCAGAATGGCAGATGCCGCAATGGGTGATCGCGATGAGCACGTCATGGGGRCCCACGTCCCGTCGCACAAAAGAGAAGGGTTGCAGGGTGGCCTTGGCGGTCATCGCGGCATAGCCGTTCGTCGGCAGCATGGCTCGTGCTCCTCGTGAGGGGTTTAAGTTGACCGTGACCATAGCAAGATGCCAGGGGCTTGCCAACTATGAAACGTGCGAGCGGGCTTGCGTCATCGGGGGTTTTGATCGTCGTCTTCCAATGAGTCGGAGAACGAGGTGTCGATTGTGAGTGGGGGGCCTGGTATGCGGTAGCGGTCTGCGGCCCAGGCGCCGAGGTCGGTCACTTGGCATCGTTCCGAGCAGAAGGGGCGCCAAGGATTGCCGTCCCACGTGGCGGGTTGGCGGCAGAGGGGGCAAGTCATGCTCGGCATTATATCATGCTGAATTGAAGAGTCGATGAGGGGGGACAGCGCTGCCCCTTACTTGGAGGGTTGAGCTTTTTCGATCTTGGCCCAGGCGTCTTTGAGCGGCACGGTGCGGTTGAAGACCAACGCTTCAGCTGTTGAATCGATGTCGGTACAGAAGTAGCCCAGCCGTTCGAATTGGTACCGGGCACCTGCTGTTGTGTGCCGTAAACTGGGCTCGACGAAGCAGCCTGTAATTTGCTCCAGCGACGCGGGGTTGAGATAGGTTGTCCAATCCTGGTCCTGCGGCACCTTCGTCAGGTCAGTCGTCAGTAACGGATTATAGAGACGGACTTCGGCTTTCACTGCATGGTCTGCGGAGACCCAATGGATCGTGGCTTTGACTTTGCGTTGCTCCTGAGATGCGCCGCTCATGGTATCGGGGTCGTAGGTGCAATGGAGCTCGATGATCTCACCGGTCTGTGGATCTTTTGTCACGCTGACGCATTTGATGATGTAGGCGTAACGGAGCCGCACTTCGCGGCCAGGGGCAAGGCGGAAAAATTGTTTGGGCGGATCTTCGCGGAAATCGTCCTGCTCGATATAGAGGACGCGGGAGAAGGGGATCTGCCGGCTCCCTGCCGCAGGATCTTCCGGGTTATTGATGGCTCCCAATTGCTCGGACTGGCCTTCGGGATAGTTGTCGAGGATAACCTTGAGTGGCCGTAAGACTGCCATGACGCGAGGCGCTCGTTTATTCAGGTCCTCGCGAATGAAGTGTTCGAGTAGTTGCGTCTCGACGGTGGCCTCGCGCTTGGCAACCCCGATATGGTCGCAGAATGCCCGAATCGCTTCCGGTGTATAGCCGCGGCGGCGCAGGCCCTTGATCGTCGGCAGGCGCGGATCGTCCCATCCGGTCACCAATTTCTTGCTGACCAGCTCAAGTAGCTTCCGTTTACTCATCACGGTATATGTCAGGTTCAGACGGGCAAATTCGATCTGTTGCGGTCGGTGCGGCGCATCGGCCTGTTCGGTTACCCAGTCGTAGAGGGGCCGGTGATCTTCGAATTCCAAGGTGCAGATCGAGTGCGTGATGCCTTCAAGCGCATCCGAGAGGGGATGTGCATAGTCGTAGGACGGGTAGAGGCACCAGGCGCTGCCGGTTCGATAATGGGTCGCATGTTTGATGCGGTAGAGGACCGGGTCGCGTAGGTTGATATTGGGCGAGGCCATGTCGATCTTGGCTCGGAGGGTGTGGGTGCCGTCGGCGAATTCGCCAGCCTTCATACGTCGGAAGAGGTCCAGATTGTCGTCGATGGAGCGGCTGCGCGAGGGGCTGTTCTTCCCAGGTTCCGTGAGGGTGCCACGGTAGGTCCGCATCTCGTCTGCCGTCAAGGTGTCGACATAGGCGAGACCTTTTTGGATCAAGTGTACTGCAAATTCGTGGAGCCGCTCGAAATAATCCGAGGCGAAAAACATCTTCCCCTGCCAGTCGAATCCCAGCCAGCGGACGTCCTCCTGAATGGCTTGAACATATTCCGGGTTTTCGGTGGTCGGGTTGGTATCGTCGAATCGCAGGTGGCAGACGCCGCCAGGAGTGCCGTTTGCCAGGCCAAAATTCAGGCAGATGGATTTCGCATGGCCGATATGAATATAGCCGTTGGGCTCAGGCGGAAAGCGTGTGGCGACTCGGCCGCCATGTTTGCCGGCTGCGTGGTCAGCAGCCACGATCTCGCGAATAAAATTTGACGCACTGGACGGTTCAGACATGTGCGGCTGTTCTACCATAAGAACGGCACAGGGGAGAAGTCCTCATGGCAAGCGGGCGAAGGGAGCGCGCCAGGCGTCAGGATGTCCGATCCATCCCTGTTGTGTGAGAGTTCTGTCACTTGCCAGAAGGATGGGTGGGGCAGCGGGAGACTGCAGAAGAGGCCGATTAGCCGATGGATGCTGCGTCGCCGCGGTTTTCGGTTACATCGCCAAAGAGGGTGAGGCCTGTGCCGATGCGGCAGTCGTACGGGCTGCTAGTGACCAATTCGTCGTGGTGGGCAATAGAAGTGTCCGACGATGATGCGAACTTTTCTTCTCTGGATGAGGCAGGCTTCGAACACCGTGCCGGCGCTTGCCTGGTCAGCCAAGGTGACGGAATGAGAGTCGTCCTGTGATGCCAGTGGTTTTTGTTTGGAGCGCATTGTTCATATTTTCGGATGGGTTTACTGATGGGGAGCGGGCCTGCCAGCGGGATAAGGCTCCGAGCACCGTACCGCCCCATCAGGAATTGAAAAGTGAAAAGCCCCTGTGCTACTGTGCCGACTCGATCACACGTCATGGATGTCTGGTCCCATCGTCTAGCCTGGCCTAGGACGGAGCCCTCTCAAGGCTTAAACACGGGTTCAAATCCCGTTGGGACCACCACACCATGCTCGTCACGCTCTTAATTCACATCAGAACGATCTCTTCGCTGCAGGCGTTTCCCGCTGGCGCTTCTCCTCACGTCTTGCGCGGCAACTTCGTTGACGCCTCTATTGTTGGTTGTGTATGTTGTGCGTCATGAATGTGCCGTGCTGCTGTTCACTTCTATGGTAGGTAGACTCTTCTATGGCTGCACGTGAATTCCGCGATGGGGCGCAAGATGGACTCGAGGCGCTTGAGCCTCTCGATCCAGACCAGATCGCCTCGTTCGATGGTCTGTTGACCGCCATGCGAAAGACCGCGTTCGGAGGCCGCCGCTTGGGCGAGGCTTACGAAGTGCTGTGGGCGATGATCGAGGATCCGGATTGCTTTGTCGTGTTGACTTTGTCCGGGGCGATGACCATTGCCAAGATGGGCAAGATCATCAGCTCGATGATCGACCATGGGATGGTGCAAGCGGTCGTCTCGACCGGTGCCTTGATTGCGCATGGGCTCAGCGAGTCGGTCGGCAAGACCCATTATCGGCATCATCCCTCTATGTCCGATGAAGAGCTCTTTAAGAAGGGCTATAACCGGGTCTACGACACCTTGGAGATGGAATCCAACTTGAACTATGTGGAACAGGTCGTCTCCCAGACGATGAAGCGGGTCAAGTCTGATCAGACCCTTTCCTCCGAGATTCTGACCCGCGAACTGGGGCAGACGCTTGCGGAAGAATATGAGGGGGCGGGTATTCTCAAAAGCGCCTACCTGAAAAAAGTCCCAGTCTTCATTCCTGCCTTTACCGATTCCGAGATGGGGTTGGATGTCGGAACCTGGGCGATGGGGCGGGAGCTCGATCGGGCTCGTGCACAGCTTGAAGGGGGGAGTGACCTTGATGTGTTGCGGGCGATTCATGGCGCCTATCCCTCATTCAATCCCTATCTCGATCTCAATAGTTATGCGAGCCACGTCGTGTCGGCCAAGAAGCTGGGGATCTTTACGATCGGCGGGGGCGTGCCGCGCAATTGGGCGCAACAAGTCGGCCCCTATATCGAGATCAGCAATGCACGGCTCGGTCTCAATGTGCAGCCGCCTCGCTTCCAGTACGGTGTGCGGATCTGCCCGGAACCGGATTATTGGGGCGGATTGAGCGGCTGTACCTACCAGGAAGGTATTTCGTGGGGAAAGTTTGTGCCGCCTGAAGAAGGCGGGCGCTTTGCGGAAGTCTTGAGCGATGCCACGGTTGTCTGGCCTCTTCTCATGGTCGGATTGCTGGAACGCGCCAAAGCGAAGCGCGCGGCCCGCCCATGATGATGGCGCGCCTGTTTCGCACAATGGCGGCGTTAGTGCTGGCCCTCGTGCCATTGACGCAGGCCAGCGCCGGATCGATCATAGACGACGGCCGCATCAGGGGACGGGTAGATGCGCCGCTGACCCTAATCGAATATTCCGATTTTACGTGCGGGTACTGCGTCAAGTTTTTCAAAGAGACGTTGCCCCGGTTGCAGGCTAAATATATCGAGACGGGCAAAGTGCGGTTTGTGTATCGAGATTATCCCAGGGCAGACCAGGGAGTTGCTGTTGAAGCGGCAGTGGCGGCACGTTGCGCCGGCGCGCAAGGCCGGTATTGGTCGATGCATGATCGGCTCTTCAGCAGCGGCGGTCGGTTAGATTCTGGATCGTTCAAGGGTTATGCGAAGTCGATGGGCTTGGACCAGGCGACCTTTGCCAAGTGTTTCGACGAGCGCCAACATCTGGAAGCTATTTTTCAGGATCGTCAAGAAGCGAACCGGTGGGGGTTTCATGGCACCCCCGGCTTTATTCTGATCCGGACGGTCGGGGGGCCAACGGGGAAAGAGCCGGCCATCGCGATTCCAGGCGCATTTCCGTTCGAAGAGTTTGCCGAAGAGATTGATCGTATGTTGGCCCCGGCTCCGCGTTCCCAGGGAGCTCCCACGGAGCCTTCCGGGCCAACGGCGGTGGCGCAGAACAGTCCGTCTATCATTCATTAAGGATCCCCCTATGTCTGCCACACAATCGTTCTGGTCCGTTTCGCAGCGCGCAGGGGAGCCTGCCTACCGGGTTTGCATGTCCTGTCTGTCGGAAGTGTTCTATCTCAAGGTGCCTATGCCGGATTGTCCGACCTGCCACGGTGTCTCGACCTATGAGGCCTTCACGCTCGAAGCGATTCGTGACTGGGGCACAGAGGACTTGATTGCCAAGGCTGGTATCGCCCAGCAAGAGGCCAGCCTTGAGCCGGGCCCTGCAGCATCGGTCAAGTCCGCCGACTAAGGCTTCATCATCTGCGGGGCGTCTCTCGTGCAAGACCCACGTCCATTTTTAATTGGAGGCCTGTGGCGGCAGGGGGAAACCTCTGTCCCTGTGAATAATCCGTTTACGGGGGAGCGGCTTGCTACGGTCTCCTACGCCAGTTCTTCCGACGCAGAGGCTGCGACCCAATCGACGGTTGCTGCCGCTGCCGTGATGGGAGCCCTGCCGTCCCATGCCCGCTATCAGCTGTTACAGAAAATTGCCGGTGCCATCCATGACCGGCGCGAGGGATTCGCCCGTCTGATGGTGGCGGAAGCCGGCAAGCCGATCGCCGATGCGAAGCGGGAAGTCAGCCGGGCCGTCCAGACCTTTACCATTGCGGCAGAGGAAGCGAAGCGCATTCCCGGCGAGGTCATTCCTCTCGATTGGACGCCGGGGACTGACTCCCATCTTGGGATTCTCCGGCGGGTTCCGATCGGTCCGGTGCTCGGGATCACACCCTTTAACTTTCCGCTCAATCTTGTTGCGCATAAGGTCGCTCCGGCCCTGGCTGCGGGCAATGCCATCCTCATCAAGCCTGCGCCACAGGCGCCGCTGACCGCGCTTCTCCTGGGCGAAGTGGCGCTAGAGGCAGGGCTCCCGCCAGGCGCGCTCAATATCCTCCCCTGCGACAATACAGTGGCGGAGCAGCTCGTCGTCGACCCCCGCTTTAAGCTTCTGAGCTTTACCGGCAGCGCTTCTGTCGGATGGAGGTTGAAGGCCAAGTGCGGGAAGAAAAAAGTGGTGCTGGAGCTGGGTGGGAATGCCGGTGTGATCGTGGAGCCTGATGCCGATCTGGAGTTTGCGGCACAGCGCTGCGCCGCGGGCGGGTTCGGCTATGCGGGTCAGACCTGCATTTCCGTGCAGCGAATTTTCGTCCATCATTCTATCGCAGCCCTCTTTACCGAGAAATTGCTAGCGCAGGTCGCGCGGCTGCAGGCTGGGGATCCTAGCGATGAGGCGACGGTCGTTGGCCCCTTGATCGATCAGGCCGCTGCGCAGCGTGTGGAGACCTGGATCGGGGAAGCGGTCTCGCAGGGGGCGTCGGTCCTCCTGGGGGGCAAGCGCAGGGGCTCGGTCATGGAGGCCACGGTGCTCGCGCAGGTCACGCCGGCGATGAAGGTCTCGTGCCAGGAAGTATTCGGGCCGGTGGTGACGGTGACGCCCTATCGCCATTTCAACGAAGCGATTGCGGCGTTGAACCAGTCCGACTACGGGCTGCAAGCCGGGGTCTTTACGCAGGATGTGAATGCCATTTTCCATGCCTTTCGGCAGCTTGAGGTCGGGGCGGTGCTAGCCAACGAGATTCCGACCTTTCGGGCGGACCACATGCCTTATGGGGGCGTGAAGGACTCGGGGATTGGGCGCGAAGGGGTTCAGGCGGCGATGGAGGATATGACGGAGCCTCGCATGCTGGTATTGAACCTAAAGCCTCCGGGGGGGGCTAAATAAAAACTACCTCGGGATATTGCGAAGCGGCATCAATTCTTGGTAGAACAGCCCCCGGCATGTGCAGAAAGGTTTGAGAGCCGTATGTCAGCTAACAAGGCGTCCACCTAACCGGTTGGTTGCACGAAGTAAGGAGAAGAGACGATGGTACCTACGCAGATGTTTCTAGCGCGAGGCGTTGGAGTCCACAAAGAAAAGTTGGCCTCCTTCGAGGAAGCCTTGCGCAGCGCCGGCGTCGCGTATTGCAACCTGGTCACGGTGTCGTCGATTCTTCCACCGAATTGTAAAATCATTCCGCGCGCGCGCGGCGAGAAGTTATTGAATCCCGGTGAGATTACGTTCTGTGTGATGGCGCGTTCGGAAACGAATGAACGCAATCGCTTGATCTCCGCTTCAATCGGGGTGGCGGTTCCCACGGATCGCCGCACCTACGGCTATTTATCCGAGCACCATGCGCATGGTGAAACCGATGCAGAGACGGGTGAATATACGGAAGACTTGGCGGCGCAGATGCTGGCCACGACGCTCGGCGTCGAGTTTGATCCGAATATCGCGTGGAAAGAACGGGAACAGGTCTTCAAGATGGCTGGTAAGATCGTTCGGACCCAAAACATCACTCAGTCTGCGATCGGGAAGCCCAATCGCTGGACGACAGTCGTGGCGTTTGCCGTGTTTATCCCGGAAGAAAATATCCCGAAACGGCGTCGGTAGGCCTGCCACGTGAGCACACGCCCATGACACTTCCCGCCGGATGGGAAGGCATCGACCAGAACTTTCTTGGGCTTGAAGAGCCCTGGTGCCATCCAGACCACGCGGGCGTCTACGTCCTGCCCGCGCCCTACGAACATACCTCCAGCTACGTGCAGGGCTCAGATCGGGGCCCCTCAGCCATCATCGAGGCGTCGCAGCAAGTTGAGTTGTACGACGAAACGCTTGGCTGTGAGCCCTATCGGGAGTGGGGGGGCGTGGCGACGATCCGCCCGCTCGACCTCGCCGGCAAAGTCGATAAGCAGGCGGTGGATGCGATTGAATCGTTCGTCGCCCCCCATGTCGGGACCGGGCGGTTTGCCGTCACCTTGACCGGTGAGCATACAGGCGCGTTGGGGGCGATTCGGGCCCATGCCAAACGCTACCCCGATCTCTGCGTGGTGCAAATCGATGCGCATGGGGACTTGCGGAAGGCCTACCAAGGGAATCCCTATAGTCATGCCAGCGTGATGGCCCGCGTGGTCGACGACGGGTTGCCGCTAGTCCAAGTCGGCGTTCGTTCTATCTCCCCTGAAGAAGTGGAGTTGCTGAAGAGCACCGATCGCATCGCCACCTTCTTTGCCGCCAACATTCTCGACCCCTCCGGTCCTTACGAGGGCAAGGCCTCTCGCTGGATCCCTGAGGTGGTGAAGGCCTGCCGCGGACCGGTTTACCTGACGTTCGATTGTGACGGGCTCGATGCCTCCCTGGTCCCGGCGCTGGGCACTCCCGAGCCTGGCGGGTTGGGGTGGTACGACACGCTGAACCTCATCAGGGCCTTGGCCAATGGGCCCGGCATCCTCGGGATGGATATCAGCGAGATCGCTCCAATCGAAGGGTTTGTCGCGCCCCAGTTTTGTATCGCCCGGCTGATCTACCGTATGCTGGGGCGGATCAAAGCGGGTCGGCGCGTCCATTAGGCGGCCAGTTCGTGATCATTGGGCGCACTGTCCACGCGGCCACGCTAGATACGGAGCGGGACGATTATGCCAGTGAGACATCTAAAGAAAATTCCGGCAGACCATCCGATTCATCGCGGGCTAATCATTTTCGGGAGGAAGCTACGCGACTCCTCCGAGCCGCAGGAGACGTAGACCTCTCCGCTACGTGTAGATCGCCTCTGTGACTGACAAACTACGCATCAATAAGTTTTTTACCCATCATGGCATCTGCTCTCGGCGAGAGGCCGATCGTCTGGTCGAGTCCGGGCGCGTGACCATCAATCAGCGGGTGGCGTCTCTGGGAGATAAGGTCAGTCCTGAGGACGTGATTGCGCGCGACGGGCAAGTGATTCCCTGGGCGACAGCTCCGGTCTATATCAAGTATTACAAGCCGGTGGGCGTCACGACGACCAGTGAGTCGCATGTGACCAGAAACATCATTTCCGAGATCGGTCATCCAGAGCGAATTTTCCCGATCGGTCGACTCGATAAGGATTCTTCCGGCCTCATCCTGCTCACGAACGATGGCGACATCGTGAACGAGATTCTTCGAACCGAGCATGGGCATGAGCGGGAATACGAGGTGTCTGTCGATCATCCGTTCGATCAGGCCTTCATTGATAGCATGGCTCAAGGGGTCGTGATCCTCGACCGTCCGACCAACCCCTGCCGAGTCGAACGAATCGGGCCCGCGCGGTTCCGCATCATCCTCACCGAAGGGCGCAACCGGCAGATCCGGCGCATGTGCCAATTTTTGGGCTATCGGGTGCTCGCGCTGCATCGTGTCAGGATCATGCATATTACGCTTGCGGGGCTGGTCCCTGAAGCCTGGAAACCGCTGACTGACGAGGAGCGCACGCAGCTCTTTCAGGCGGTCGGGCGAGAAACCAGTCAGGGCGAGGCGCAGAGCGGGTGACTCGGTAGCCGCCTAGTCCTGGTGCGGGACCTGCTGTGGGCTGTCATCGGACAGTGGGCGCGGGAGCTGGCTGTGGAGGGAGTTGTCCTCAGGTTCGTTCGGGCTGTCGGGTTGATGCGCGGATCTTCCGTGCTGCCTGGCGAAGAAAAGATTTAAAAAGGCGACAAAGAAACTCCCCCCTACGATCAGCAGACTCGTGCGCTGGATTGCCTTCGTGCCCTCATCTCGCATGTCTTTGGCGACGTCCGCCACGGTGTCCACCAGCCGCTCGAGTGCCAGACTCACTTGAATCATTTTCGGACCGGCGTTGTCGGAGGCATGTTCTTCCGCTTTTCGCCTGAGCGCTGCCTGCTCTACCCGGGAGATCGCCGTCCATTCCTGCGTCAAGAGCTGCACGGTCATGCTGGCCACAGAGAAGTACTGGTCGAGGCTCTGCCTGAGCGCTTCGATATCTTGCGGTTCACTGCGGCCGCTTCGTGATACGCGGAGTCCTGCCGCCGCATAACGATCAATCGCATGTTGAATTTTTGCGCGCAGGCCCGGCAAGGATTCCGTGATCCGTCCGAAGTCTTTCTCGGTGTTTGCTGTGAGGGCGCGGATGATGGTGTTCCGGTAGCGCATAACGTCTGCGGAAATATGGGCGAGATCGGCGACGCCGAGTGTGTACTCGGTGTACATGACTCGCAGGTCCTGATCGACCTTTTCCAAAGCCTGTCCGCTCATCCAGCCTAGCCCGGCGATGAGCACGCTGATGAGCAGTTGCGAGGAGCTTGGGCGAAACGATCGAAGAAAGGGTATGAGTCTCACCGTGCTCCTTTGTTTAATCGAGAATGATTCGCCGGTCGACATGGGGCGTGAGCTGGGGATCGTTCGACACGAAGATCGCCGTCCAGGGCTCGTCTTTTCCGCAGAGCCGCCGCAAGAGGGTTTCGCGCAGGGTCGGGTGCATGGGATGGAAGATGCCATCGAAGATGAGAATTTGCGGACGAGTCACGATCGTCCGCGCGAGCAAGATCTGCAGAATATACCCCGAGGCCAGCACCGTTCCGTACTCCCCGATGGGGGTCTTGATCCCCTGTGGGAGCGCATTGATCGTTTCTTCCAGCTCGGTGAAGCGCAAGGCCCACTGGAGGTCGCTATACGGGACATAGGAGCGCCCGAGCACGATATTATCTTCAATCGTGCCGTCGAACAGGGTGAGTTGGGAGTCGATGAGGAACCCTCGACAGCGATTGATCGTGTGGAGCTCGAGGTGGCGAAGGTCCACGCCATTGTACCGAATGACGCTGCCCGTCGGGGCTTCCATGCCGGCCAGGATTCGCGCGAGTGTTACTTTGGCCACCACGGTGGGGGCGTAGATGCCGATCTTTTCGCCTGGGGTGGCTTCAAGATTGAAATGTTCGAACACCGGCGGCATGCCTGGCGGGGTGAGTGCTAGGTCTTTGCAGGTCACGCGAATGCCGTGAATGGCCGGGTCCGGTAACGGGACGGGCTGGTCGATGGCGTCTTGGTCCTTCGGAAGCGAGAAGAGGAAGTCGAGTTTGTACAAGCCGGTTAAGAAAAAATAAAAATGTCCCGTGCGTTTGACGACGGCATCGACACTCACGAGGAGTCCGCTGACGACGACTTCGGCGGCCACTAGTTGTCCGAGCGTCAGCTGACCGATGGACAAGAGCCAGCCGGCGGTGGCGAGGAGTCCGCTGTGGGCGATGGCTTGCCATCCGACCGAGGCCAGGAACTGGCGGACCAGAATGTCGAACCGGGTCCGCCGGGTCTCGACATAGGTATGGACCAATTCGTCGGTCCGTTTCATCACCAGCGCTTGGCTGTCCGTCGATTTGAAGTGCAACAGATTGCGAGAGATCTCCTGCAGCCAGTGCAGGGTGGCATATTTCGCATGGGACATGCCGATGGTCGCCTTGAGTCCCCCGTGCGGCATGAGGAAAAAGACGATGTTGAATCCTGCCAGGAGTAAGGCGTTATACAACAAGAAATACGGATGATAGAAAACCAGAATGGTCATGCCGGCCGCGCCGGCGACGATGACATTGATCAGATCGACAAGGAGCACCGCGAGCGCCCGCTGCATGAAGACCGTCTCCATGAAGTAATTGGCATAGCGGGGCTGGAATTCTGAAAACTTGAGATGGGGCAGTTGTTGGGCCATGCCAAGGGCGATGCGAGTGAAGATTCGTCGCTCCAGCACCTCGACGGCGTAGAACTGCAAGGCGCGAAACATTCCGACAAGCATGAGGCCGGTCACCATGATGCCCGTGAGGGTCACAATGGTAATGGGCTGAATGGCAAAGGCGAAAGTATTGACGAGTTCTTGAACGGTGAGCGGGACGATGAGCGAAAAGAGTCCGATGGCGAGCGAATATGAAAAAATCATGGCGAGGATCCGCCGCTCCAAACGGAAGAGGATGCCCAGGCACCCGAGCATCAGCTGAAACAAGTTTGGTAGGTGATCGGCCTGATTCTTCACAGATTCCGCTTTCTTTCTCAGCTCAGTTCCGGCTGTCGCCGTACGGCCCGATCGTGGTCCCGATGAGTCGTCTTTGGGAACGGCTGCCCATGTTTTTCACGCTATCAAAGCCCCGAAATAAAAGCCACTTTCGCCCGCTCAGTCTTTGCCTTGGTAGGTGACGGGCGTCGCGCGCGGCGTCGCGTTCGCCCAGGCCCCGATGGCCCACTGGTAGAGGGCCAGGGATTTTTGATAGTCCGCTTTAGCGCGGATGACTTGGTTTTCCGAGTCAACCGAGTTGCGTTCCCGCAAGTTGACGAAGAGGACGCTGGTGGCGCCCATGCTGAATCGGAAGCGTTCCCCTTCTTCGAGGGTCTTGGCCAGGCGGAGCGAGTCGGTTGCGACGGCCACTCGTTCTTTGGCCCGCTCGATGGCGGAGAGGGCATTGTCCACGTCGACGAGCACTTGTTGCTCGCGGAATTGCTGCATGAAGACGAACCGATCCGCTTTGCCTTGCGCTTCCAGGACTTCGCCTCGGCTCTTGCGCTGGAGAATAGGGATTCTGAGCTCCAGCCCGAAGCGGTAGCCGAGTCCCAAGATGAATTTTTCCGGCGCGCGGGCCGGCGCGGCTTCTGCATCGAGGCTCGGGAGGAGGTTGTTTTTGGCTAGTTCCAGGTCGATATTGTTCAGTTTCGCCTCGATGCCGATTTCCTTGATCTCCGGGCGCTCGACCTTGGCTTGGAGTTTGTGGGCCTGGATGGTGTCGGGCGTCGGCACCAGCATCTGCGCCGGGAAATTTGGAACCCGTTCGAGCGGCGGGGTCACGGGGGCGTTTTTGTCCCAGAGGAACATGGAGAGTTTTAGCTGTTCCTGCTCTACCAGCCGTTGCACGGCGATAGCCGTTTCGCGCCGACGCTGGACTTCCTGATTGGCTTCAACCACGTCGAGCGGCGCGACGGCTCCCGCTTTGGCGCGGTCTTCGACCTGCTTATGACGATCTTCAGCCACTCCCACGGCTCGGCGCTGCACGTCCGCCAGCTTGACCGCTGTGACCCAATCCCAAAACTGTGTGGCGGCCGCCAGGAACAGGTCTTGTCTCGTTTGGGCAATCTGCACTTCCGCGCGGGGATTGGCCAATTCCGATCGCTGGAGTTCGGCATTTTCCGGATTGACCATGAGGCCTCGGAGGAGGGGCAGGTAGCCACCGAGGAGGACCTGATTGTTGTTGCCGAACGAGAGGTCAGGAATTTTGGCATCGCCGATTGCTTGGCGCACTCCTGCGCTGTAGCGAAAGCCCCAGGGAGTGCGGGCCTCAATGAGGGTATCGTTGAACCCCACGGTTTGCGTGCCTTTGCCCTGGTCTAAGCTCGAGATGAATCGTTCCACTTGCGTATCGTTGATGAGGGTCGGCTCAAAGGCGCCGAGCGCTTTGAGCATTTTCCCGCGGGCCATCGTTCTCTCCGTGCCGGCGCCCCTGAGGAGCGGGTGCGCGCGATCGATCCAGGCGTGAATCTCTTCCACGCTCAAGGGAATCGGGGGCAGCGGTTTTGACTTTGACGTTTCTCCCGCAGTAGTGGGGACGGGGCATAGCCAGATGGTTCCCAGGAGCAGGAGGGCCGGGATCCAGCGGCTCGCAGTCATGGAGCGGATTCCTTGGTGCCCCATTTACTTTGTCCCTCGCCCGGCTTTTGGCAAGAGGGTGTCGATCAGGCTCGGCGGGCGCTCTTGATAGTCCGGCGGAAAAAGGTTGAAGCGCCGCCAGAGCTCGTACCAGAGGGGCACCCGATTCAAGATGACCCATCCCATCGCTTTGGTTCCCTGGCGGACATGTTCCTGAGGGGGCCAGGGCCGATCGTCCGGATCCGGAATCACCCAAAAACGAAAGTTGCCCTGGCCGTCGTCGATTTGATCGATGACCTTGATCAATCCGCCATAGGTGCCGGCCATGATTTCTGGCCAGGCCGGGAGCGGAATGGCGGGGATCCCGTAGAACAGGACGCGGACCTTACGGCCCACGTTGAGGAGGGGCGCGTCGATTCCGTCGGCCACCATCTCAATGGCCTTGTCGGTGCTCCTCGGAGAAAGCTTCAGGAGTTTGTCTCCGGGACGGACGGTTTCTCCGGTTCCGGCGTGACCCATTTTCACCACGGTGCCATCGATCGGGGCGAAAATGCGGCTGGCGAGCCGGCGTTGCTCCGCATTGGACATTCGCAAGGAGACATCGGCCAGTTGATCGGTGGCTTTGGCTGCGTCGCTGATGGAGGCCTCACGGGCCGCTTCGGCATCGAGCAATCGCTGCAGAACGTCCGCGCTGATTTGGTCACGGCCAAAGCTGAGAGACTTCATCGCTTGACCCGCGCCTTGGAGGTTGGCCTGAGCCCCGGCTAGACCGGCTTTGGTGGCGATCGCCGATTGGATAGTCAACTCGAGTTCGCGTTGCGACACGAGGCCCTTCTCCGCCAGCTGTTTGTGCCGGTTCACATTTAACTCGGCAGTTAAGACCGCGATCTTTGCCGCTTCGACTTTCTGGTGGGCTTCCCGCACCTTGTTTTCCGCTTCGATCACCCGCGCTTGGGCGGAGGGGACTGCAGCCTTGACGAGGTTCTGCATCTCCGCGATCCGCTTATCCAATTGCTCGGCGCGCGCGAGCGAGGCTTTGCGAGATTGGGCTAGCGCCGTGCGCCGTTGGTCCAGAAAAACCAGAAGCTCCGGGGACATGAAGTTGGGGTCGTAGTCATCCAATTCCAGAATGAGGTCGCCCTGTTTGACGCGCACCCCTTCAAAGATGTGCCACTTCTTGATTCGCCCGGTGATTTGCGCTTCGATATCTTGTGGGCGCTCGTAGGGGATATAGGCGGAGAGTTGCCCTGTGACGGTAATCGTCTGGGTCCAAGGCAGGAAGGCAATGATGAGGAAGAACAGTCCCACCAGCTTAATGGCGAGCCGCGAGGAAAATTTGAGACGTTCAGGGATTTGGACCGCTTCCCAGGATTGAAGCTTTGCCGAGGTCGCCAGATCGTCGATCGCGATTTCGTCCAGACCCCTCTCCTGTTGGATGAGAGAGCGGACTTTATTGCGCAAATTCTGCGTGAAACCCGCCACCAATTTCTCCTTGTCAAAGCAGGGAAGCTACTACAACGAACCTATCATAGTGGAAGCGGCGTATCTGGTCAATTTTTCAGCGCATCTGGTTGTTTTGGGGAGGGCTGCGCTTGACCATCCGTCAGAGAATCGCTAAGGTGAGAACTTCGTTGAGATCTATGAGCCGCAAGGGAAAGGCCGCGTGAATATGTCTCGTCTCAGCAACGCCCCACGATCACCAGTCAGGCGTCGAAAGGCGGAGGGCGCACAGCCCTTGGTCGGGGTGTTGGGCGGCAGCAAATCCGATTTCCCGATTTTAGAAAAGGCCGTGGCGATGCTGGCGGACCTCGGGATTACGAGCGAATTGCTGGTCGTCTCCGCGCATCGGACTCCGGACCGCTTGTTTACCTATGCAGAGCAGGCTTCCGGCCGGGGGATTGAAGTCATTATTGCCGGAGCCGGCGGGGCGGCCCATCTGCCGGGGATGCTGGCGGCCAAGACTCATCTGCCGGTCATCGGGGTTCCGATCCCGACGGAGAATCTTCGCGGACTGGATTCGCTTCTCTCCATCGTGCAGATGCCAAAAGGCATTCCCGTTGCGACTGTGGCGATCGGGGGGGCCGAGAATGCCGGTTTGTTGGCCGCGCAAATTTTGGCAGGCCGTTATCCGGCGATTGCCGTTCGTGTGAAATTATTTCGTCAGACGCAGACCGATAGCGTGCTCCAGTCTCTTGAAGCGAAGGGCTTGGTGACGGGCACGAAGGGGCCCGGCCGTCCGAGTCGCAGGCCGTGAAGCGAGCGGTCATTGAGCCGGGATCGGTCCTGGGCGTGCTGGGCGGCGGACAATTGGGCGCCATGTTCACCCTGGCGGCGCTTCGTCTCGGTTATCAGGTCGCTGCCTGGGATCCCCATCCGGAGGCGCCGGCCCACCGTGTCGCCACCCACAGCTTTCCCTTTCCATTCACCGATCAACAGACTCTTGCGCGGTTCGCTGACTTGGTCAGCGTCGTGACGTATGAATGGGAGAATATCCCGGCAGAGCTCTGTCGTTCATTGGAGCAACGAAAGCCGGTTCGTCCATCGACCGCGGTCTTGAGCGTGATTCAGGATCGTCTCGAACAAAAAAGTTTCCTCTCCTCCCACGGATTTCCCGTTCCTTCCTTTGCGATCCTAACAGCGCCCGATCAATTGGCGCAGACCGTTCGGCGAGTCGGCTATCCGGCCCTCTGCAAGACCGCCACGGCGGGGTATGATGGCAAGGGCCAATGGCGCATTAGCCGGGAATCCGATGTCCGCGAGGTGGAACGAGCCCTATCCGAATCCGCTCGCCCCGGCCTGCGCTGGATCGTGGAGGCCTTTGTGCCGTTTGAGCGGGAGCTCTCGATCCTGGTGGTCCGTGGATCTGACGGGCAGAGTTGCACCTATCCCTTGGTGGAGAATGAACATGACGAAGGCATTCTGCGAGCCACCAAGGTGCCGGCCCAGGTTTCTTCAGGGCTAGCAGAGCGAGCGGCCTTGCTGGCTTGTCAGGTGGTGGATCGACTGGAAGGAGTCGGGGTCTTCTGTCTTGAACTGTTTCAGCTGCCTGGAGGAGAGTTGCTCATCAACGAGATTGCCCCGCGGCCCCATAACTCAGGCCATTACACGCTCGATGCCTGCAGCGTGTCTCAATTCGAGCAACAGGTTCGTGCGACGTGCGGGATGCCGCTCGGTGAAGTGCGGCTGCTGAGTCCTGCCGTGATGGTGAATCTGATTGGGGAGGATGCCGCGGCCTTTGTGAAGGGAGCCGGCAGCCGAACGCTCCTGGCTATTCCCGGTGCGGTGCTCCATCTCTATGGCAAGCCGGCGATCCGCCCTCGCCGTAAGATGGGCCATGTCACATTTCTCGGCGAGACGCTCGCTCTCGCCCTCGATCATGCGCAGCAATTTCGTGACAGATTAGCGCGGTGAGCGCTAGCGTTCCCACCGGTCTCTGTTGCTCGGCGCAAAGAATGGTACGTCCCGTCGTTTGAACAGACCGATCAGCGCCATCCCTGCCAGGAACCCTCCGATATGGGCGAAGAAGGCCACGCCCCCTTCCTTATTGCCGAGGCTCATACCCCCGCTGAAGAGTTGCATCACGAACCACATGCCGAGAACGAACCCTGCGGCCACTTTCGTGATGCCCAAGCCTGGTATCAAGACCAGGACGCGAGCTCGCGGGAACAATAATAGATACGCCCCTAAGACACCAGAAATAGCGCCGCTGGCTCCGATCATGGGAACCGTCGATGCGGGATCGGTCAGGGCGTGGCTCAAGGCGGCGAGGACTCCGCACGTGAGATAGAAGAGGGCATATTTCGCGTGGCCCATGACGTCTTCGATATTGTTCCCGAAGACCCAGAGGTACAGCATATTGCCGATGAGGTGCATCCATCCGCCGTGGAGAAACATGCTGGTGAACAGGGTTGCATAGGGGGGAATAGTCACGACCGTGTCCGGGAGGTTGGTTTGCCCGAACAGGAGGGCCGCGATCGCCCCGTATTGAAAGGCAAAGCTGTTGTCCTGTCCGGCAGGGAGGCTGATCTGATAGAGAAAGACGAGGACGCAGGCTACAATGGACGCGATCGTGACCACCGGCGCCAGGTCGGTTGGGTTATCGTCGTGCAGGGGTATCACGGTGTCATGACGGGGAGGGAGGGCTGCGACGGTCGGTGGCTTCCCTCGGCAGTGCCGGATTATCCGGCAAGGTGCCATCAAGGCCCAGCAGGACGGAGAACCCCGCCGCATGCGTATGGCCTCCGCCACCGAAGGACGCGGCGATGGCCCCCACGTCCGCTCCGTCCTTGCGCGAACGCATGCTGTAATAGCGGCGGCCATCGCGGTCGTGCCACATGACGCCGAACGGATGTTGCGCGGAGAGCCGCTCGCCGACCTGACTGGTCAAGACCGCGGTTTGGACCGAGGGCACGATAGCTCCCTGAAAATCGATCAAGGTTGCTTGCGCCGCCAGTTTGCTCACGAGTTCGTTTTCATACCGGAGGATGGCGCGTCCCTCCTGCTCCAAATCTTTTTGCTGGAAGTGGCTCCAGAGCTGGTAATCGAAGGGGTGGGAGGCCAGGGCCGCGCTGATTTCACGGCTGGAGGGGAGGGCCCAGGTCCAAAGGTCTTTGTCTTGGATATAGTTGAGGAGCCATGGCGCAGGCTGCTCATGCGCCCATTCCCAGGCCAGGACGGCTCCGGACTTCTTCATATCGAAGTAGGCATAGGGTAGGCCGGCCAGGGCCTTCTCCGCGGTGATGTGGTGATCGAGAACAAGCAGGGCTTTGGTTTGAGCGGCGAGAGCGTCCAGCGTTTCGCGGGCATAGCTGAAGTCCACGATGACGACTCGTTGATCTTCGAGTCCGGCAGGAGGCGGATTCCCATGTTTGACAGGAATGAATCGAGCCGTAGGGAACCGCTTCCAGATTGCCCAGGCTGCGCCGAATCCATCGGCGCATTCCGCGTGATAGAGGACGACGGTGGGGGGCTCAGCGAATGGGTGTTGCGCACGGGAACTAGTCATTGATGCGGAGCATACCATGTGCTTCGTCGAGACTAAAGCTTCTTCCTCAGCGGGCTTAGAGTTTATTGAGGTGATCGATCAGTTGCCGCAACCGGCTTGCGCTCTGGCGGTTGGAGGCAAAGACCAAACGAGGCAAGTTTCTGAGATCCGGTTCGGTGAGTTCTTTCGGAAGGGCCGCGCGCAGCTCAGCGGTCCCCTCGGATAACAGATCGCCGAAGCTCTGATGAAGGCCCGCCCTCTGCTCGGGGGGAGCGGCCTGTTTTGAGTCGCATGGCCAATGTGTAGCCTTGGAGGGCTTGTTCTGGGCATCTGGCATGGGTGCCAATTCTCTTCCGATTCGCGTCCGGGACTTAGGCGTGCCTTGTCAAACCAGGGGCTTGGCGAATAGACTAGAATGATGCATACGCCAATACAAGAATAGATCGATGGGCAATCACGACGCTGTGCAACAGGATTTTCAATGCCGCCTCAGGTCGATTCCCCCGCAGGGGATGGGCCTGTCGGTTGATGTCTATTCCCCCGATCTGTTCGAACTGATAGCGCAGCTCAAGGAGCGAGGACTCAAGCCGAACTATCTAGAAGTGTTTAAGGCGACGACGACTGCCCTGACCGCGGTTCGGCAGGCGCTGCCAGATCTGGCGCTGGCCTATCACGGGGAGGGGCTCTGGATCACCCAGCCGGACGTGCAAGGATCGCCGTTTTTTCAACGGGATGTCGGCGAGATGGTCGCGCAGCTTAATTGTATACAGAGTCTCTGGCTGAATCATGAATGTGCGATGAAACAGCTGGCCGGCTATTCGTTTGGCACCTATGTGCCACCGTTGTATACGATGCTGAGCGCTGAAGTGGTGGCAGCCAATATCGCGACGGTGCAGCAGGCGATGGATCGGCAGGGTGCCCGCGCGGACGGGACCGCGCCGCTGTTTATTTTGGAGCTGCCGCCGCTTACCTATTTTTCAGCTGGCAGGATCACGATTCCTTATTTTTTCAGGCTGGTAACAGATCTTGTGCCCTGCGGTCTTGTCTTGGACATCGGGCACCTCTGGACGGTCTATCGCTATACAGCGGCCAGCCGACGGATGTCCCTTGAGCAATTTGTCAGGGAATTTCTTGACGAGTTTCCTTTGGAGCGGGTGGTCGAAATTCATGTGGCCGGCCTGGCCTGTCATGAGTCGGCCGGTGAGGCGGAGTTGGGAACAGAGCCTCCTGCCTGGCTGGATGGCCATGCAGCGCCGATTCCCTCGGTCCTCTTTACGATGCTCGAACAGGTCCTGGCCCATCAAAATCTCGTAAGCTTGAGAGCTGTGGCGCTGGAAGTGGACACCAAGCCGATCGAGACGATTGTAGAAGAATATGCAGAGGCGGTCCGGCGTTTCGACTTTGCCGTTCAGCGGACGATGGCGAAAGGGATGGGCGCTGAACGGATGGATCGGATGTTGCCGTCTGGCCCAACCCAAGCTGTGGTCAGCCAATCCGCTCGGCAACAGCTGCGCGACGACTATGGCCTCTATGCGAAAATTATTTCCGGGCAAGTGCCTGTGACAGGACCGGACTGGCAGGAAGCGGCGGAAGATCAAACAGGACTCACGTCCTACCGCACGTCCTATCTGCCCTACGAGATCCTCCATTGGGGCGGTGATCTGAGCGAAATGTTTCCGCAGACTTGCCGGTTGTTAGGGGCGCGAGGCGTCGATCTGGGCGAGTTCGTGGCTTTTTGGTTTCGCGCGCCCCGTCCCCTCACCGAGTCCTACGATTTTTTCCTGCTCAAGGTCGAACGATTCATCGAATTTGTGGCGGAGGTTGCACCAGAGGCACTGGCCTGCGTCGAAGAGGAAAGTGCTGTGCTGAGGCAGGCCTATGCAGAGACGAATGAAGTGGTGGGGCCTGTGATGGAGAGGGGAAGCGCTTGATGAGCTTCTGGCAATCATTGACCGGGCCGATCATCGGCATGGCGCCGATGGATGGGGTCACCGATGCGACCTTTCGCCATACTGTGGCGTTGCAGGGGAAGCCGGATGTCTCGTTCACGGAGTTCACGCATGTGCATGACGTCTGCCGGGGACCGGAGTTCCTACTGGATTCCCTTGTCTATCATGAAGTGGAACGGCCGATCGTCGCGCAGCTCTACGGGAAGGATCCGGACCTCTTCTATCAGGCCGCCCATGCCGTCTGTGAGTTGGGATTCGACGGGCTGGACGTCAACATGGGCTGTCCTTCGCGCAGCGTGGCGTTATCGGGATCTGGCGCAGGGCTGATCCGAACGCCGGACCTGGCCCATGCGATTATGCAGGCTACTCGACAGGGGATTGCCGATTGGGCGGCAGGCCAGACGCTTGAGCGCGCGGGGCTTAAGCTAGGTAGAGTCGAGGCTATTCAGCGGATGAACCAGCAGCGGCAGGCGGCTCGCCCACTCGTTCGCGGCATAATTCCCCTGTCCGTTAAGACCCGCCTCGGCTACGACGTGGCGATCGTCGATCGTTGGATCGAGCATCTCCTCATGGAACAGCCAGCCGTGATTTCTCTGCATGGCCGCACTTTGCAACAAATGTATCGAGGGGAGGCGGATTGGAGCGCTATTGCCAGGGCGAGGGAGATTGCCCGGGGCAGCGGAACCCTCTTGTTCGGCAATGGCGATGTGCATAGCCTTCAGGATGTTGTGCGGCGCGTGCGCGAGACAGGTGTCGATGGTGTGTTGGTTGGCCGTGCCACTCTTGGGGCTCCTTGGTTCTTTCAGCAGAAAGAGGAAGCGCGAACCCTGCTTCAGCAGCAGCTCCCTGGCGAGGGGCCTGAGCCGGCCACGCCGTCACTCGACGCCCGCTTCGAGCTGCTGCTCGATCATGCTAGACGGTTCGAGGCTGCCTGTGGAACCGAGCAGTTTAGACGGATGCGTAAACATCTGGGGTGGTACTGCAAGGGATTCCCCCATGCAGCCTCGCTCCGGGCCAGCATGGTTCGAGTCTCATCTGCTTCTGATGTGGAGGAGGTGCTGGCGAACTTTCGCAAGACCTGCGCGACGCTTCCTGAGGTTCCTGACCAGCTGCCGTTCGAGCTTTTTGCCTCGACGCAACCTTCTCCGGCTCTATAGATGCCATTGATTCTGGCCTCCACCTCTCCGCGTCGCCACGAGTTACTCGCCTTGCTTGGCATTCCGTTCGATGTGCAGAGTCCCTCGTTCGAGGAGCGGTTGGAGCCTGACCGGACCGCAAGCGAGCAGGTGCAGGATTTCGCGCAGGGCAAGGCTAGATCCGTGGCGCAACAGAGGCCTGAGGCCGTCGTGCTGGGGAGCGATACGGTGATCGAACTGAATCATGAGGTGCTGGGGAAACCGGCTGATCTGGCAGAGGCTCGCTCGATGCTCCGATGCCTGGCTGGCCGTGACCATCGAGTCCTCACGTCGGTCGCGCTCGTCTGTTTAGCCCGCGCGATCGACCAGGTCGCCTTGTCTGTAGCTGTCGTGAGGATGAAGCCCTACGATGAGCGAGCGCACGAGGACTACCTCGCGACAAGAGAAAGTCTCGGCAAGGCCGGCGCCTATTCGATCCAGGGAGTAGGCGGTGACTTGATCGAGTCCATCGACGGTGATTTCTTGACCGTGGTCGGCTTGCCGCTCCGTCTGGTCGCGCGGTTACTCGCGCAAGTCGGCATCAGCCTGCCGGTCGATCTTGAGGCCTTGTACGCCATGAAGGGCTACCCCAACTGGACTCGCTTCGCCGGTTGATTGCAAAGGGGGAAGGGTTTTCGTACAATGCCGCCCCATCATTCATTTCTGGTGTTGCGTACGGAGGAAGTTATGATTGCGAGAGGTCTGACATCTGTGGCGCGAGTCGGTGGCGTCGCCACCTGTGTAGTCGTGGGCCTATTGACGGTTGTTGGTCTTCATCCGGCCTCGGCTATCGACGTGAAGTTGTCCCCGGAAGCGGCACAGAAGGCCTTGGAGGCAGGGCGGGCGCCGATGGAGAAGGCCAACAGTCCTGAAGAGGTGAAGAAAATCTTGCAGCATGCCTCGATGGTCACGCGGGTCGGAGCCGACCCTGAAAAAGATTCTTGTGGCGCCAGCGCCATTCTTCGGACCAAGCGCTATCGGCTGGAAGCCTTTGGCCGGCAGGAAGCGGTTGAGTCCAAGAAGCGGAAGACGGATATTCGCATGCCCGACGAGTTCATCAAGAAGGTCGTGGACATGTCGAACATGGAGATTGAAGTGCAGCTCTGTGGGGATGACGAATATTTTGCCGAAGGCGCATTGATTGAGTTGCAGCAGGGCTCCAAAAAGATCAAGCCGATCGATATTGCCGCCGCCGACCGTGGCCGCAAGAACGAGGGGAGCGGGCCGGCCTACCGGTCGCGCTTTACGGCTCGGTTTGCCTATGAGAAATTCGATCCCAACGCGGCCTCCCTGTTTGTCATCAATCTACAGGACGGAAAAGAAGTGAGAATCCCTGCCGACTTTTTGAAGGTGAAATAGGTTCCGTTTTTCGGTCCTGACTGATAGAGGACTCTGGCCCTCTGTCAGTTAGGAATCGTCCTAGCCGCTCCGTCAGTGATCTGGCCCTGCCTTGCATTTTCATCCTGCTCAGAGGGAGGGGACCGCACGCCCATCGGTTCGAGGCGAAGACTTTTCAGCTGGGTGGCGGAGAAGGGTGGGTACGGTGGTCGCAATGAATGCCGATGGAGAAGCCAGCGTGGCAAGAGATCCGGCGGCCCAGGCCCTGTCGCGGCGGACGGTGCTGGGGCGAATCATCCAGGGACTGGGTCTGTCGCTGCTGGGCTTCGCGATCCCCGCACGGGCGAAGGAACAAGCTCTTGAGACGGACGAGACCGACCGTTTGATTGTGCGGGTGGCGCGGCCGTTGGATGCGGAAACCCCGGTGCAAGAGTTTGCGACCTCTCTCACGCCGAACTCCCGCTTCTTCGTTCGCAGCCATTTCGGCCCCCCGCCGCCAGAACAGCTCTCCGATGAAAACTGGCGGTTGCGCGTGACCGGTCTGGTCGATCGACCGTTGACCTTTACGCTGCATGAGCTGAAACAATTCGAAACCGTTACCATCACTGCCGTCGTGCAATGTAGCGGGAACGGACGGGCATCGTATCGGCCTAAGGTGCCGGGCGTGCAGTGGGATCGAGGCGCAGTCGGCAATGCCCGCTGGACTGGGGTGCGGCTGCGTGATGTTCTGGCGAAGGCCGGCCTGCAGACGAGTGGGTTGCATGTGCAGTTTCAAGGGGCGGACCGTCCCGCGGCGGCGACGGTTCCGCCCTTCGTGCGCAGCATCCCGATCGAGAAGGCGCTGCATCCTGATACGATTGTGGCCTATGAGATGAACGGCCGTCCCTTGCCGTTGCTGTATGGGGCGCCGTTACGGGTCGTGACGCCTGGATGGATGGCGAATTCCTGCATCAAGTGGCTCACTGATATCACGGTCCGGCAGGATGAAGCCCAGGGGTACTACATGCAAACCGCCTATCGGTATCCCACGAGACCAGTTACGCCTGGCGAAGTCATCGCATCGAGCGATCTCAAGTCGGTGGAAGTGATGATCGTGAAGTCGCTGATCGCGCAGCCGCGCGAGGGGGCGTCGCTTGCGCCTGGTCCTGTGACGGTTCAGGGTGTGGCGTGGACCGGCGAGGGCAGGATTGTGCGTGTCGAGGTCTCGCTCGATGAGGGCCGCACGTGGGAGCCGACGCGTTTGGTCGGCGAGGATCTGCCATATGCCTGGCGCCAGTGGCAGTACATTTGGCAGACGATGTCCGGTACGAAGACGATTCTTTGTCGCGCGATCGACGATCGGGGCGTGACGCAACCGAAGACGAGTCCCTGGAATCCCGGCGGATTTTTCTGGAATGGGTGGGACCGTGTGAGCGTGACGGTGGTCGGATGAGGCTTGCCACGAAGGTTGTCGGAGTAGGCCTGCTTGGCTTGGCGACGCTGCTCTTCAGTCGGGCTGGAGCGGCGCCGGACGATCAGGCGGGGAGGGCGGCGCGTGCAGAGGAGTTGGCGCTCGCTCGCTGCGGCCTCTGTCACAGTACAGATTTAATTACGCAGCAACGGTTGGACCGGCCGCGTTGGCAGGCCACAGTCGGAAAAATGGTTCGCTGGGGTGCGGAGCTATCGGAAGAAGAAGCGGCGCTGCTGGTGGAGCTTCTTGCAGCCAGATTCCATCAGGCCGCACCGGCTTCGGTCACGCTCAGTGCGATCGGCGCGGCGGAGCCGTTACAGGCCGAGCACCTCTCTATGCAAGAACGTCCAAGCGGAGTGGCGCCGCCGGGTGCGGCGCTTTTTGCCAACAATTGCCAAGCCTGTCATGGATCTGGCGCCGGTGGAGGGGTTGGGCCCAAGTTGGCGGGCAATCCCATTCTGCATCTCGACACTGCGTTTGGGAAGATTGTCCTCTATGGGCGAGGGCGAATGCCTGCCTGGGAACATACGTTGAGCCGACAAGACATCGCCGACATTCAGGCCTGGCTAAAAACGTTGTAGCTTAGCGCGTGCCGGGCGTGATCTCCTGTACTTGCGCAACGCGCGGTCGAAGGTTCCCCTCGTTGGGCGCGTGCAGTGGGAGAGCACGCCGGCTACGCGCCTATGAGGAGAGGCGTGTGATTTCGGGGGGAATCATTTCGGTACGGCAGATTTTCTGCTATTGTGGATGCTGGAGCTGAGAACGAAGCTGGACGGATTTTTTCAGGATCCTGCTGTGCGGAGAGATTCGGATGTCGCCACATCAAGTTGAGCCCCATGTCTTTGTCATTCTCGGCGCCACCGGCGATTTGACGCGCCGGAAGCTCCTGCCTGCCCTGTATCATCTGCGGGATCAGGGAATCCTGGAAGCGCGCAATACCCTCATCGTCGGGGCGGCCCTGCAGGAACTGGGAGAAGAAGGGTTTCGGCTCGGGGCCTTCGAAGGTCTGCAGCAAGCGGGCGGGCGCAATGAAACAGAGTTGCGCGCCTGGTGCGAGGAATGTCTGTTCTACCAGGCGCTGCATGAGGGGGGTCCGCAGGATTATGAGGCGTTGGCCCGGTACATCGAACGGTTGGAGCGCATCCACAAGATGCCGGAAAATCGGGTGTTCTATCTGGCCGTACCGCCGGATAGGGTGCCTGCCGCGATGGAACGGTTGGCCCAGGCGGGACTGCTCAAGAGCCACGGGTGGGTCCGCGTTGTGTTCGAAAAACCGTTCGGCCACGACTTCCCTTCAGCCCGGCGCTTGAATACGACGTTGCATCAATATATCAAGGAATCGCAGATCTACCGGATCGATCATTACCTCGGCAAAGAGACGGTACAGAACCTCCTGGCGTTCCGCTTCGCCAACCCAATTTTTGAATCGCTCTGGAACCGCGCCAGTATCGAGAATATTCAGATTACCGTGGCAGAAGATCTCGGCGTCGAGCATCGCGGGGCCTACTACCAGCAGTCCGGGGCCTTCCGCGATATGGTTCAGAACCATCTGACCCAACTGATGACCGTCGTGGGGATGGAAGTGCCGGTATCCTTCGATGCCGCCGCGATCCAGAGTGAAAAGCTGAAAGTGCTTCATTCCATTGCGCCGATCACGCAGCAGGATGTCGTCTTTGGCCAGTACACCTCTTGGCAGGTTGGAGCCCAGACGATTCTCGGCTATCGCGAGGAGCAGGGGGTTCCGAGGGATTCAAACACGGAGACTTATGTTGCGTTGAAAGCGGAGATTCACAACTGGCGATGGAAGGGCGTGCCCTTCTATCTGAGAACGGGTAAACGGCTCCCGCGCAAATTGACTCAGATTGCGGTGACCTTTCGCGAGGCGCCCACCCAAGTGTTTCGTTCCCTCGACCCCGGCAGCATCCCGCCCAATAAGCTGCTGATCACGCTCCAGCCCAAGGAAGCATTCTCGTTGTGTTTCTCCGTGAAGAGTCCAGGGAGACCGTTTCAACTGAGCGATCATGCGCTGCAGTTCGACTATGGAAAAGCCTTCGGCCAACTCCCTGAAGCCTACGAGACGCTCCTTCGCGACGTGATGATCGGCGATCAAACCCTCTTCGTCAGCGAGGAATTTACCGAAACGGCGTGGCGCCTCTACGATCCGCTGTTGGCTGGTGAGAAAACCGTCCACCTCTACACCGCCGGGTGTTGGGGGCCGAGCGAGGCGGATGCGTTGCTGGAAAAGAATAAACATCGATGGGCTCTAGGGTGGTAGGGCGAGGGACTGGCCAGGTGCCATCCTTGCTCGCGGAACGCGCACGACCGGAATGTGCTCGTTCGACGCGCGCCGTGGGGGGACTCATCCAGGCCATCATGGGGCAGCGTTGACGAGCAAGCTAGGAAGAACTATTTCAGTTACTCGCTGCGGCCTCGCTGGACCAACGTTTTGCTCATCCTGTAGGGAGCTGTCCTGCTAGAGGATGGAACACTGGTCTCGGTCTTCTAAGATCGTGACAATTACGCGACCTTTCTCTCGCTCAGCTTGTAGCTCGCGCCCGGTTAGGCGATCCTGCTGACGCTGTAGCAGCCTGGCTGTTTGAGCGTCAGGCCTATCCGCCTTTCCCGCTTCAAGCGGTTGACCTCTCTAAACACCTGGTCCCATGTCAGTTCCGGACATTCGAAGATCACCTTATGGTTTCAACGTTGTTTTGGAATGCTGGTAGAATTCAGTTGGCTGCGCAGGCATCGCGCGCGCGCGATGTTAAATCCTTGACGTGATTTGTCTCGGCTGAGTTGTCTCGTCTGAGTAAGAACTGCCTACCGACGTTGGTGAGCAGGCGGCTGATATGGCGCGCGGGTTAGGGCGTTGTCTTTGACGGGAGCGGGTTGAGGTGAGCAATGATGCATCTTGCGTCGGCGACCGGGTCTGCCGTGAAGGGGGCGGTCTGCCGGCGAGTCACCGGGGTGCTTAATCGCTCGGCTGCTTGGCGAATGGGAAGAGGGAATGACTCGTCCTGTTGAATTTCACGGAGATGAGCCATCGCATCCCCGTGCCATCGGGGGCGAGGAAGCCGCGCTAGCCAGGCTTCGGTAGCGAGGGCCACCGCGCGTCGCGCACAGACTCGCGCCTTCCCGTCGTTGTTGCCTTGCCGCGCAGCCTCGGCTGCTGCAAGTTCCTGTTCAATCGGCGCGATGGGCATTGTCAGAATTTTTCCGATAGGTGGGCGAGTTGTTGGTTATTCTGATCAATTACAGGTAAGCTTGGCAAGTCGTCTTCTGTCTAGCAGGGAGTGGGCGTTAGGGGATTGGATGGGGCCGGGAGTTGAACGGAGTGAACTGGAGGAAGAGGAGCCCAAAATACAATGGCAGCTAAGGCAATCAAAAAGAAGAGCAGGAAGCCCGCAGTAAAAAAAGCCGTGGTGAAGAAGAAGGCGGCGCCGGCTCGCCGCGTGAAGAAGCCCAAGGCCCCATCGGCTGCGGTCTTGATTCTGTCGGGTTCTACGGTGCTTCGCCGGAGGAAAGCAGCTGAGACGTTGGCCGAAACCTTGAAGGTGGATCTGTTCAGGGTGGATTTGTCGGCGGTAGTGAGCAAATACATCGGCGAAACAGAAAAGAATCTAAACGACGTGTTCGATAAAGCCGAATCCAGCGGCGCGATTCTTTTCTTCGATGAAGCGGACGCTTTGTTCGTGAAACGCGCGACGGCCGCAGATGCCCATGGCCCATACGCGAATGAAGTGGTCGCGCATTTCCTGCAGCGGATTGAGAGTCATAACGGACTGATCATCCTCACGAGCAATGGGACGCAACGTCTCGATGAGGCGTTTTCCGCCAAGACGCAGGTGGTCGTTATGGCCGGGACAACGAAGCCGGAGCGGGCCAAAAAGAAGAAATAGGTTATGGAGACTGATGATCTTCTGTCCTCGTGCAACGTGTGGCGTCAGGAAGCCCTCGTTAGGCGCGCGCAGTGGAAGATCAATCGCCCCCCATCCCTAAAGAGGTAACGAGCAAGCTTGGAGGGAGCCATCAGCTGGAGCCGGCGAGTCACTTTGCGAGGACGCGTTTTTCGTAGAGGTCTTTCATCTTGTTGGTCGGATCGTAGCGGGCTTTGAGCTGGCGGTAGGTTGTTTCGCCGTAGAGTTGCCAGAATGTTTCGCGCGGATAAAAGGCATTCGAGTAGAGAGATTTCTTGCCTCCGAGTTCCCGGACCCTCGCTTCTATCTTCTTATTGAAGTGCCCCGCCTCGTGATCGCTTCTGACGGAATCCCAAAACCTGAAATTGCCATACAGCGCCCGCTGAGTCTTGCTATAGGGCTTAGGCGTTTCCGGACGCGAGGATCTTGGATTTGATATGGGCAGGAGGAGTTCTCAGGTCCCACACGATTCCGAACCAGGAGAGCACGGTCAAGATATAGTAGGAGAAGTCGACTTCCCACCAGAACCATCCCTGGTTGACCGAGGATTGGTAGTAATGGTGGTTGTTGTGCCAGCCCTCTCCGCAACAAAGCACCGCGAGGATGAAACTGTTCTTGCTGCCATCGCGGGAGTTGTAGCGAACCCGGCCGACGATGTGCGTCAGGGAGTTGATGAAGAAGGTGCAATGATAGAGGACGGTAGTGGAAATGAAGAAGCCCCAGATCAGTCCCGGGAAGCCCCCTACCGCATACATCAGCCCCGCGTAGAGGAAGGGCGGAATGACGTGAAACTGGTTGAGGAACCGTAGCTCGGGATATTTCGCCCAGTCTCTCACGAGATGGAGATCGGTCCGCACATAATTTTCGGACAGGAGCCAGCCGACATGGGAAAACCAGAATCCTCTTTGCAGAGGAGAATGGCGATCTTTTTCCTGGTCCGAGTGCTTATGGTGATGCCGATGATGTGCGGCCCACCAGAGCACGCTCTTTTGCGCAGATGTCATGGCCAGGCAGGCCAGGATAAACTGGAAGGCTCGGCTGGTCTTGTAGGAGCGATGTGAAAAGTAGCGGTGATACCCCGCTGTGATGGCGAACATTCGCAGGTAGTAGCTACCAATGGCCAGGGCCACCAGCTTCCAGCTGATGCCGGTCTGGATAACCCACAGACACATCAAATGGATGCTGAGGAACGGGAGCACTCCCTGCCACTGATACTGCTCGGCTTGAGGGGCCTGATCGGTCGCGGCTATGGAATCGCACGATAGTCTATTCATGCAAGGAGCCCATCGGGTACGTCTCTCTCCGAGTTCAGTTCAGGTCTCAGGAAACGGGGCCATTCTACTCGAATACGCGAGCTGAGAGAAGAGAAAAACGTGTCACATTAGAAAAATATTGAGGGACTATTATGACGGAGTTCCGGGTTTGGTGCAGCTAAAAATCAGGCGCATAGGCAGTCAGCGGATACGCGTATGTCACGAGATGATTGTGCCTGTGCTCAGTGGCGATATGTTCGGTATGGCTTCGCGCGTACCCGGCTCTTCCAGGCTTGTGCGGCCGAGTGTGCCGTTACGGTAATCCAACAGAAGAATCCTCGCTGCTTTGTCTCGATCCAGCCCGCCGCCGCTTCTGGTCAGGAGGCAGCCTCGCTTTTTGGCAATGGCGTCGATCACCTCCGTATTGGTCAGCCCCTCCACCACAAATCCGTAGCGGGCTGTGAGTCTGGCGGGATAGCGCGCCAGCAGGATGGCGGCGAGAAATTCGGCGACGGCTTCGTCATCGACGACCGTATGGCCCACAGCGTTGATCGTAGCAAGGAGAAGGCCCACATTCGGGTTTTTGATGGTGCCCCACAAGAGTCCCGGCGAGTCGGTGATGGCCATATGGTCGTTTAGTTTGTGCCGCTGCTGGACCTTGGTCACGGCCGGCTCGTCGCCCACGCGCGCGATGCGGCGTTTGAGGAGCGTGTTCATCATGGTCGATTTGCCAACGTTGGGGACTCCCATGATCAGCATGCGCAGCGGCTTCACGCTGCTATTGCGATGGGGAGCCAGCAGCTGACAGAGCTGGGGCACTTTAGAGGCATCGCCCGCACGGCTGCACGAGAGAGCCACGGCGCTGACGTTCGGTTGCCGGTTATAGAAGTCGAGCCAGGCTTGCGTGATGACGGGATCGGCGAGATCCGACTTGTTGAGCACTTTCAGGCTCGGACGCTGGCGGACCAAACGGAGTTCTTCGATCAGCGGATTACAGCTGGCTTCCGGGATGCGCGCATCCAGCACCTCGACGATGACATCGATGACTTCCATCGTCTTGGCCGCTTCTTTGCGCGCCGCATTCATGTGACCGGGGAACCATTGGATAGACATGTCCGCTCAACTTTCTCGGTGACTAGGTTTTGCATTCTACACTGTCGGCTGCCTTATATGCGCTGCCTGTGGTACATAGAATAACTCATTCTTTGGAGAACCCTGTCCTGGCTAGGCAATTAGTGCATCGTCTGCTGGGTGCGGTGTCGGCATCCGCCTGGCCGCTACTCTCGTCAGAGAGCCATGCCCTGGTGGAGGTTCTGTCTGACGTGTCATTGACGGTGGATGGACGGGCCATTCAGGATCATAGGGCGGTCGTCTCTTATCCGGCTCTGTGGGAGATTCAGGCGGCCTTCGGTCGTGCCGAAGTCGCTGTGCAGAAGCAGGATCTGGCCCAGATGCGCATAGAGTTCGCCATATCTAACGACTCGCTCTTTATTGCGGTATTAGGAGGATTTTTACCGATGTTTGACCTCGCCGTACGATTGATTCGATCCATGTCTGTCCGGGCGGTGCTCGCCGGTACGTTATCGGGCCTGTTCCTGATGAGCCTGCTCCCTGCATCGCTTAATGCGGCACGAGGGGAAGGGAAGACGGAAGTGTTGCCGATGCAAACAGCTGCGCCGGCGGCGGTCGTCATCGAGGCGACTGGGAATGAAATGGAACTGCGTCGGCAATTGCGGACGAAGAACGGAGTGACCGAGCTCAGTGCCCCTGCCTCCGGGATTCGCTTCTCGGTTGCGCCGACGGGGAGCTATGGGTTTATTACTCCCCGACTGTTGGGTTTGGCTCTGATCACGCAGAGCCCAGACCTTCCGTTGGAGGCGACCCCTCCCGTCGCGAATGCCTATGAGATCCATAAGCTGGCTGACGGTAGCGGGATGCTCGTGGGATTTGTGGCGGCGGAGCTGAAGCCCCTGTTGACGCCGAGCCAGCGGCCGAAAAATGTCCGGCTCTCGATGCATTCCAATCCTTCGGAGAAGACTCCCTATATCGTCGCGGTGCCCCTGGTCAAACTGGTGGTTGATCAGATGCCGCTCAAGCTTGATCCCAAGAAGCAGGACAGCGCGGTTTCTCTGGATATGGATTTGCAGGGGACGGCGAACCGGAAGTCGTCGCAAACAGGCTCGAACTAGCCAGGCTGCGTAGATCGCAAGATCCTCGCGCTTGTTCTTCTGTGTCATGGGGGGGTAGGATCGCCTTCAGCCAGATCAATGGTTTTTATGCATAAGGGGGGCGCGCCATGGCAAATCGATCAGTGAATGTATTCGGTCTCATCACCTTGCTAGGGATGCTGATGGGCGGTTGCGCGAGCGAGGGGACGACGGGATTCACCGCTGTCTTGTCGGCGCCGGTGCAGGCTTCGTTGTCGAAGGACATCGACCAGATCGCTCCCGGGTCTGCGGAGGATAGTTCAGCGGCTTGCGTAGGGCGTATTCCCAAGGATGCCAGCGTGGGCCAGAAGATGTTGGCGAAAGACAGCTGCGTGCACGATCAAGCCGCGCGTTGATAAGTCGGTTCCTGGGGGACGGCTGAAGGCCGTCTCCCGTGTTCCCCGATCACGAAGAATCTGACACGGCTTCCTTTGGGCTAGCCGGCTTCTCTCGTTCTCTTTCTTCTCGTCATCCAGAGTATGCTTCAGGAGAGCACCCATGTCGCTGATCGCCTATAACCATGTGCCGGTTCCTTCGTTCATGTATGGCACAGCCTGGAAAAAAGAGGCCACGACGCAACTGGTGCAGCTAGCCGTGGCGGCCGGTTTCACGGCTATCGATACGGCCAACCAGTTGATCCATTACCAGGAGGCGCTGGTGGGGGAGGCCTTGCTGGCCCTCGCAAAACAAGGAGTCCCGCGTGATCGTCTCTTTCTGCAAACTAAGTTTACCTCGACGAATGGGCAGGACCACCGCACCCCGTACGATGCCTCGGCCGATCTGACAACCCAAGTAATCCAGTCGTTCGATAGTTCGTTGGCCCATCTGCACACGGACTATCTTGACTCCTATGTGTTGCATGGCCCTTATCAACGGCAGGGATTGGGAGAAGCGGATCGGGAGGTCTGGGCCGCCATCGAGGGGCTCTACCGATCTGGAAAAACGAAAATGATCGGCATCAGCAATGTCACAGCGGAGCAACTCGCTCAGCTCTGCGCCCAGGCCACGGTGAAACCCATGATGGTGCAAAACCGCTGTTATGCCGCACTGGGATGGGATAAAGAGGTGCGAGAGATTTGCCGGGCCCATAGCATCATCTATCAAGGGTTTTCGTTGCTGACCGCCAATCAAGGGATCTTTGCCGAGCCATCCATTAGGGCCATTGCCAAACGGTTAGGGGCCGGTCTCGCGCAAGTCGTCTTCCGGTTTGCGATGGAGGTCGGCATGCTTCCCTTGACCGGCACCACGAACCCACAACATATGAAAGAAGATCTCGAAGCCGAGCAGCTCACCCTGACAGCTGAAGACATGCAGGTGATCGAAACGATCGGGCTGTAGTCTGGCAGGGCTCCTGGATTCTTGGCCAGCCTGTTGCGTTCGGTTAGGATTTTTTCGATGGGGCAGTCTTCGAGGTTTAAGAAGGGAGCTCGGTGAGCCTGAGGGTGTAGAGGTATTGGTAAAGGCCTTTTTTGTCGAGCAGCTCGGCATGGGTGCCGGATTCCACAAGGCAGCCCTTGTTGAAGACGAGGATGCGATCGGCTCGTTGGATGGTCGTCAATCGGTGGGCGATTACAAAGGTCGTGCGCCCCTTCATGAGTTGCTCTAGTGCTTCCTGAACGAGCCGCTCCGACTCACTGTCGAGGGCGGAGGTGGCTTCATCCAACAGCAAGATTCGCGGGTTCTTCACAATGGCCCTGGCAATGGCGATGCGCTGCCGCTGTCCGCCCGACACGTTGATCCCTTTTTCTCCCACGACGGTTTGATATTGGTCCGGGAAGTTCATGATGAAGTCGTGCGCATGAGCCGCGCGGCTCGCCGCGACCACTTCTTCTTCCGTCGCCTCCCTGTTCCCGTAGCGGATATTGTCGAGAATCGTGCCCCCGAACAAAATCGTTTCTTGCGGGACCAGGGCGACCTGCCGGTACCAACTGTCCATCGTGACCTGCCGGAGATCCTGTCCGTCAATGATGATGCGTCCTTCCGTCGGATCGTAGAAGCGATGGAGCAGGTTCATCATGGTCGTTTTCCCCGCGCCGGTGGGACCGACGATGGCGACCAGTTGGCCTGGCTTGGCTTCGAAGGACACATCCGTCAAAACTGGCTGGCGCGGATCGTAGGCAAAGCCGACATGCTCCGCCTTGATGTGGCCAGAGACGGCGGGGAGCGCTGTGGCCGTGGGGGAGTCGCTCACGTCGGAAGGAGTGTCTAGAATTTCGAATACCCGCTGGGTCGCGCCCTGGGCTTCCTTGATCTGCGTGAACACGCGGGCAGCGGAGCTGAAGGGGCCGATCAGGATGCCGGCAAAGAGGACGAAGGCGAAGAGATCGCCCGGCGATACAGCTCCGTCGATGACTTGGCGTCCCCCGTACCACAAGACCGCCGCCGCTGAGGAAAAGGTGAGGAGGCTGATGACGGGAATAAACACCGCCATGATGCTGGCCCGTCGCATCGTTAAGGTCAGGGTCTGTTCGACTTGCGCGGCAAATCTGGTTTCTTCGCGCTGCGTCTGGACGAAGGACTTCACGATACGGATGCCGGAGATGACTTCTTCGATCAGGGTGCTCAGGGCCGCCGTCTGATCTTGGATCGAGGTAGAGAGGGACTTCAGCCGCCGCCCGAAGAATTTAGCCGTGAGGACGAGCAGGGGAAGCAGGACCAGGATCAAGAGGCAGAGCCGCCAATTCATCGCCAACAAGAACGCAATTCCTCCGACGAAGGTCACGAGATGTTTCACGCTGTCGATCGGCGTTTCGGTGACGATTGACTGGATGACCGTGACATCGTTCATGAGCCGTGAGAGGAGCTCGCCGGTGCGCCGGCGGGCAAAGAAGCTCACCGACAGCGTATGCAGATGAGAAAAGAGGTGCCGGCGAAAGTCGGCGACGATGCGCTGCGATACCCATGCGGTCAGATAGCTGTGGCCCATCGAGCAGATTCCCTGCAGGACGACGAGCCCGAGAAAAAGGGTGATCAGCTCCGTCATGCGGGACTGATCTCGCTGCACGGCAATGACGTCCCAGAGGATGCCGGCTAACCGCAGCAGGGCCAGGTTGATGGCGGCAACGCCCATGACCAGCAGGCCTGCGAGCGCCATGCGGGACAGATAGGGCTTCAGGAACGGGAGAAATCGTGAGAAAGTAGACATGGTGAGGGGGTGATCTTCGGAGCGGCTATGAATAGCGCCATGAGCACGAGCGAGCGTTCAAGAAAGAATGCCCACTGGCAGCTAGAGCTGGGCGATGGACTCAATCAGGTTCTTGTTGAGCGCAACGAAGTCCGAGCGCTCCTTATCGTCGATCACCACATCGGTGGGCTGATAAAAAGACGTTGCTCTTCGTTGAGCGCGGTAGACACGCGGTTCCGCATAGCGGAGATGAGGAAGTCGTCTGCGTAGACACAGCTCACAGTCCGGACGCGGATGCGAACCTTCTTGCCTTCGGGCACGAACCCCTCCTCCCCGCTTTCGGGTGAGCCTAGCTCTTACGACGTTCGAATTTTTGACGCCGGCGCAACTTCTTATACTTGTGCTTGCGCATTTTCTTACGGCGTTTTTTTAAAACACTGGACATGCGTTCTCTCCTGCGAAGGCGGAAGTGTAGAAGTTCCCAGCCCAAATTGCAAGACTATCGGCGGATTAAATTGATCGAGCATGCGGCTTGACCCAGTCGCTGGGGCCCGGTGGCTCAGCGCGGGCCGGTTCACGGGCCGCTTGACCTGCCTGAGCCCCATTCCTATACTGCAACCATGATGACAACCTATAGAATTTCATGGCTTCCCGCTTTGTGTCTGGTCGGCTCGATTGCGTGGCTCGGCGTCGGTTGTAGCAATAAAACGATTCAATATCCTGAAGATCACGCACGATATCTCCGCATCGATCAGGCGGTGGAATCGCTTCGCCAGGCTTATATGCAGAAGGATATGGCCAGTCTGGTGTCGCTTATGATGCCGCTCGATCAGCTGGATCGGCTACAGGAAGAGGCGCGCGGCGACTTCGATACGTTTAGCGCTATCACGTTGGAGTTCTCGCTCGAGCGTATTATGGTCGAGGGAGACGACGTCGATGTCTTCGTGCATTGGCAGGGCCTGTGGAAGAAAAATGCGGACGATCCGGGCCTCCGCCAGCGCGGCCATACGCGCTTGCAGTGGGTCGGCACCAAGGCCATTTTATTACGAGGGATGCAGGGCGACTCTCCTTTCGGCATGAAAGCCCGGCAGATTACGGCACCCACTTCACCGTCCCCGAAGAAGAAGTAACCCATGGCCACTCGTCGATCCCGCGTGCCGCTGCAGGCTGATTTCCTGGTCATCGGGAGCGGTGTAGCCGGTCTCCGCGCGGCCCTGGAGCTGAGCCGCTCCGGCCGTGTCATGGTGCTGACGAAGGGCCATTCGCTGCAGAGCAGTTCGATCCATGCGCAGGGCGGTGTGGCGGTGGCGATGAGTGAAGAAGACGACGTGGCCATCCATTTGACCGACACGATTAAAGCGGGACATGGGCTTTGTCGGAAAGAAGCGGTGCGGGTGCTCGTTGAAGAAGGCCCTGAGCGGATTCAGGAATTGATCGGGTGGGGAGCCAAGTTTGACAAGGTCGGCGGCAAATTCGCGTTTGCCAGGGAAGCGGCTCACAGCCGGAGCCGCATTCTGCGTGCACGGGGCGATGCGACAGGGAACGAGATGGTGCGCGTCTTGATTGCCGAAGTGAATCGGCAGAAGCAGATTCAACGGTTGGATCATCACTTTACCGTGGATCTCGTAGTCGAGAACGGGCGGTGCTGCGGGGCTGCGGTGCTGGATGAAGCGTCCGGACGCCAGTTTGTGCTGCCGGCTCGCGCGATTGTGCTGACGACCGGCGGCGGTGGCCAGATCTATGCGCGGACGACCAATCCTCCGAATGCCACCGGCGACGGGATAGCCATGGCGCTGCGCGCGGGGGCCGTCCTGCAAGACATGGAGTTCGTGCAGTTCCACCCCACGGCATTGTATCTGCCGTCGTGCCCGCCATTTTTATTGTCGGAAGCGATGCGTGGCGAAGGGGCGCAGCTGCGCAACAATAAGGGCGCGTTATTTATGCAGCGTTACCACCCGATGGGGGCGTTGGCGCCGCGAGACATTGTGTCGCGGGCGATCCTGGCGGAGATGGCGGCCACGAAAGCGCGTCACGTCTATCTTGACGTAACCCACTTAGGCGCGGAGTTCGTGAAGCGGCGGTTCCCGACGATTTATGCGACCTGTCTGCGTTATGACATCGATATTACCGAGGAATGGATCCCGGTGTCTCCCAGCGCTCATTACATGATGGGCGGAGTCTGGACCGACTTGAACGGCGCGACGACGGTTCCTGGGCTCTTCGCGGCCGGAGAGGTGGCTTGCAGCGGGGTGCATGGCGCGAATCGTCTGGCGAGCAATTCCTTGCTCGAAGGATTGGTGTTCGGTTCGCGTGCGGCGGCGGCGGCTGTGGCATTTGCCGAGAGGCAGGAAATCCCCAAGCTAACAACGCAAGACGCGGCGCTCCGGGCTGGCCCATTCGGCATATTAGAAGACGAGGAGAAGTTGCGCAGCTCGCTCCGGCGCACGATGTGGGGCCAGGTCGGCGTCATTCGTTCGGGCGAGTCTCTCGTTCGGGCCTGCGCGCAACTCTCTCGCTGGGCGCAACTCGTGGTCCAGCCGTTTGCGACCAGAGCGGCGCTGGAAGTGAAGAACATGGTGCAGGTAGCGCAGTGCGTCGCGGAAGCGGCGCTCTGGCGGGAGAATAGCGTCGGGGCCCATTATCGGTCTGATTTCCCGGAGGCTAAGCGGGCCGGCTGGCAGCAACATAGCCGCCTCTCGAGCGGGGACGTGGTTAGCGGGAAAGCTATCCGGAAATCGCGGGGGGTGTTGGTGTCTCTGCGGGGCCGCCTCGGGTGACCGGACGTGCCAGAATCACGCCATCGCGGACCAGGCCCGCTCGGTAACATTGGGGCACGTTCCGGACATATTGTCTGGTTTCATTATACGGAGGGAGCGCCTGATAACGTTCAACCGCATTCTCTCGCCCATTGTACGCAGCCAGGGGCAACGGTAAATTTCCATGGAGCCGGTCTAGTAGCTAACGCAGATACTTCGTGTCTCCCCCCACATTATCCTCCGGGTCATACATGTCCCGCACTTTGAGGCGGAGAGCCGTCTATGGGATCAATTGCATTGGGCCGATTGCGCCTGCGCGAGAGATGGCCAAGGGATCGAAATTCGATTCAGCCTTGATGACGGCTCGGACCAATGCGGGGTGGAGCCGTCGCGCGCGACATACTGATAAATCTCCGCCTTGGTTGTCGGCGCGGAGAAGGGCATGGAGAGGTGTGGCTGCTAGGGTTCTAAAAAGCGCGCCCGGTTGGCCATAAATTGCCCATGGAGCTGCCGGGTGATGGGGCCTGGTGTCCCTTTCCCTACCGGATGGCCGTCCACTCTGGTGACTGGCATTACTTCCATCGTCGTATTGGTGAGGAAACACTCGTCAGCCTGGCGGAGGGATTCGACGCCGAAATGGCCCTCGTCGACCGGAATCTGTGCGTCCCGCGCAAGGCCGAGGAGCAGGTCGCGGGTGATCCCGTCCAGCAGGCCGCAAGTTAGGGCTGGGGTACAGAGCCTGCCGGCTCGGACGAAAAAGATATTACTCACGGTGCATTCGGTCAGCTGTGATTCCCAATTGAGCAGGATACTGTCGAAGGCTCCCGCCGCGATCGCTTCTCTCTTGGCCAGGATATTGTTCAAGAAGTTGGTGGCCTTGATCTGGGGCGAGAGGGCGCTGGGCAGGTTCCGTCTTGTCTTGGCCACGATCAGGCTCACGCCGGTCTTGTATTGTTCCGGTGGAGAAGGCTGCAGCGGTTTGGTCATGATGACGACGGTGGGGGTCGGGCAGAGGGCTGGATCTAGGCCGATGCCGCCGGGTCCCCGTGAGATGGTTATGCGAAGGTAGGCGTCGTTATGGTCTTGCCCGACCTCGTTCTTCGTCATGGCTTCATGGAGGAGCGCCGGCCATTGCCGCTCCGGAATGGGAATGGTCAGGCCGATCGCCTCTCCAGACCGGCGAAGCCTGGCGAGATGTTGATCCCGCATGAAGATCCGGCTTCCGTAGGAGCGAATCGTTTCATAGACTCCATCGCCATAGAGGAAGCCATGGTCGAAGACGGAGACGACGGCGTCTTGTTCTGTGACGAATCGATCGTTGAGATAAATCCACATAGTCATCTCCGTTGTAAGGCGCTGACGAAGGCTTGGGCCTTCTGAATCGTTTCCTCATATTCCTTGGCCGGGTCTGAGTCGGCGACAATCCCAGCGCCGACCTGCAAGTAGCCCTTCCCCTGACACCATACCAAAGTCCGAATGATGATATTGAGATCGAGGTCGCCGTTCCAGCTGATGTAGCCGAATGATCCTGTATAGGGGCCGCGGCGCACCGGCTCCAGCTCTTCGATAATCTCCATGCAGCGGATTTTGGGCACACCGGTGATGGTGCCTCCGGGGAACAATGATCGAATCAGATCGAAGGGCGTGGCCTCTGGCCGTAAGGTTCCGCTGACATTGGAGACGATGTGGCTGACGTGGGAATATTGCTCGATGGCCATGAATTCATCGACTTGTACGCTGCCGAATTGGCAGACGCGGCCCAGGTCGTTGCGTTCGAGATCGACGAGCATCAGATGCTCCGCCCGCTCTTTTTCATTCGCAAGCAATTCGCCGATAAGCCGTTGATCGTCACGATCATCGCACCCGCGCGGTCTGGTGCCGGCGATCGGGCGCGTGTCCGCCTGCCGGTTATGGAGACGGACCAGCCGTTCTGGTGAGGAGCTGATCAACGTGACGTCGTCGAAGTGCAGAAGCCCTGAGAAGGGTGAAGGGTTGACGGCTTGCAGTCGTCGGTAGAGTTCCTGTTCGTAGGACTGCCGGTCCGTGGCGTCGCTGTAGGAACCGGGAGGTTGCAGGGTGAAGCGGTGCGACAGATTGGCCTGATAGATGTCCCCGGCCGCAATGTAGACCTGGCAGCGACGGACTCGATCGAGATAGGCTTCGCGCGTTTGGTCTGGATGAAAGGCCATCCGATCGAGGGAGGGGAGTTCCGCGAGAGGAGCGGGCTGTCCGCTTAATTTGCCTTCCCATTCGGCCAGCCGGTCCAAGCCTTCGCGATAAAGTGTTTTTCTGGGCTCTCTTGTAAACCGTTCCATGGGCGGGCAGAAGATAAGCTGTAATAAGTCCTGTCGATGATCGAGTGAGGCGATGAGGTCATAGAGACCGAACTGCAAATAGGGGATTGGCAGATCGTTTTTGGCCGTGACTGGCAGTGTTTCAAAGTCGCGTACGAGGTCGTAACTGAAATAGCCGATAGCTCCGCCCAAAAAGTGGGGAAGGCCTGGTGGGGGCTCAATCTTGGGTCCGTCGAATAGCCGCTGGAGGCTGCCGAATGGATCGTTTGACGAATGGACCTGTCCGTCGCTGGTCCGAAGGGAGGCCTGGCCCTGTCGTCCGGTCAGCATCGAGAAGGGGCTGCTCCCCAGAAATGAATAGCGGTTCTCTCCGTCTGTCCCCTTCCCGCTGTCGAGGAGGAAGGACGGCTGGGAGGGAGTGGCAATCAATCGATAGAGGTCAAAGGGAGTTCTTCCCTGGTTGTCCATCGTGAGGACCAAGGGCTGCGGAGGACCGGTGAGAAATGATGGTTGAGAAAAACGAGTCATGGGTGACGATCGATTGCTGGACAAATCACGCACACCCACTATACCCGACTGTCCCCGCTCTGTCACAACAGAGGTCAGCTTGACAAATTTAAGATGGTTCTGCTTTAATTCCGCGCCTGCAAACAGCAGAGTCCTTGCGTGACGGACTGCGTCATGCACTCTCCTCCGTGGATACGACATGCCCCCTTCACAAGATCCATTGTACGCGGGGCTCGGCCAAGCGGTCCGGATCGGGACCGACCTGCTCGCGTCGCTGATTGTTGGGGGCGGGTTGGGCTGGGTGTGCGATACATATCTCCTCGGCTCCACTCCCTGGGGAATAGTCGTGGGATTGGTGTTAGGCGTCGTAGCTGGAATCAGGAATGCGTACCGGTCGGCGCTTCGGTGGCCGAAGACCTAACGATTTTTAAGAGAAAGTACGAACGTATCATGGAAGAAAGTCCACTTCATCCGTTCGAGCTGCACAATTGGATACCGATCTCGCTGGGCGAATTGGACATTTCCATTAATAAAGCCGTGGTTATTATGTGGGTGGTCGTCGCCCTGGTGGCGGTACTCATGGTGATGGCGGGGTCGGCGCGCAAGCTGGTGCCGGGCAAGCTGCAGAGCATGGCGGAGATGATGGTAGACTTCATCCGCGGCATCATCATGGATACAATGGGCAAAGAGGGGATGCGCTTCTTCCCCCTCATCGCCACGCTGTTCCTGTTCATCCTCTTCTGTAACCTGATCGGATTGATCCCCGGCAGCTATACGGTGACGAGTCAGATCGTCGTGACCGCCGTGTTTGCCTGCCTGGTGTACGGACTCAGCCTGGTTATGGGATTTCTGCTGCATGGGGTGAAGTTCCTGGGCATCCTCGTGCCACCCGGCACGCCAGCCTGGCTATTGCCCTTGATGATTCCGATCGAGTTGATCAGCCAATTGGCGCGGCCGATTTCGTTGGCCGTCCGGTTGTTTGCGAATATGACGGCCGGCCACGTGATTCTCGGGGTCCTGTTCGGCCTGGCCATTAGCGGCGGACTGTTGATCGGATGGTTGCCCTTTGCGTTCACGATCGCGATGAACGGATTGGAAGTTGGTATCGCGTTCATTCAAGCGTATATTTTTACCGTGTTGACTTGCGTCTATTTGGGAGACGCATTCCACTTGCACGGCCACGATGAGCACGCGCACTAGCGTGTGTGAGTTTCAGACAAGGGAGGAGTAGGACACAATGGATTCAGCAGCAGCAGCATTGTTGGGTATGGGGTTGGCGGCGGCAGGGTTTGCCGGAGCCGGTGTGGGTATCGGATACATCTTCGGGAAGATGATCGAAGCGGTGGCACGTCAGCCGGAAGCGGAAGCCCGCGTTGGAAAGTATATGTGGATCGGATTCGCGCTGGTCGAAGCCATCGCCTTGTACGGTCTGGTCATCGCCTTCATCATCATGGGTCTCCGGAAATAAACGGGTTACAGGAGTAAGAGGATCATGGGGATAGCAGGACTTGCTACCCCATCTACCCTTCTCCTCTACCCCAGGGAGTTGATATGCCGCAGTTTGAATCTGACTTTTTTTCTTCCCTAATTTTCTGGGAAGTCCTGTCGTTCGGGATTCTTTTCTTCATCCTCTACAAATTTGCCTTCCCGGGCATCTTGGGCGTGCTGGAAGAGCGGGAGAAGAAAATCAAGGACAGCCTTGATCAAGCCGATCGTCATCGGTCAGAGGCCGAGCGGAAACTCAAGGAGTACGAGGCCAAGTTGAATACCGCGGCGAAAGAAGCGGAAGGTATCTTGGCTGCCGCTAAAGAGCGGGCGCAGCGGCTCATGGAAGAAAATGAGCAGCGGCTGACGACTGAGGCCGATCGGATCAGGGGCGACGCGACGCGTGAAATCGATCATGAACGGCGCAAGGCGATTCAGGAGATTCGCGCCCAGACGACGGAGTTGGTGTTGATGGTGGCGGAGAAGGTGGTGCAGCGTAGTTTGACTGACGCGGACCACAAGAAGTTCGCAGACGAGGCGCTCGAGGCCCTGTCAAAATCCTACCAGCGATAATGTCTCGATCGGGCGGGGTCAGCTGAGGCTGGTTCCGCCCGGTCTGTACCCTTCCAGATCCATGCAGACGAAACGGAATCCCACTTTGCGGAGGCTGGCGCTGATGCGCGCGCGCAGCTCCGGTTGATTCAGCCGGGAAAATTCTTCTGCTCCGACCTCAATGCGCGCAATCTCTCCATGTTCTCGTACCCGCACCTGGCGCAATCCCTCAGCGTAGAGGATGGCCTCGGCCTGCTCCACGCGCCGGAGATTGTCGATCGTGATCGGGATGCCGCGAGGGATTCTGGACGAGAGGCAGGCGGCGGCCGGCTTATCCCAATTGGAGAGTCCCAGGGTCCTGGCGAGCCCCCGCACATCGGCTTTCGACAACGAGGCTTCGACCAGCGGGCTTCGCACGTTCCACTCGCGTGCGGCGGTGATGCCGGGCCGGTCGTCTCTTAGATCGTCGAGATTCGTCCCGTCCGCAATCCACCGGCTTGCGCGGGGTTCGCGCAGCCCGTCCAGTAATTGATAGAGATCAGTTTTGCAATGGAAGCAGCGGGCCGCGTCGTTCTGCACGAAGGCCGGGATGTCGAGTTGATCGGTCTGGACCAGTTCATGTCGCGCGCCGATCTCCGCTGCCACCTGCTTCGCGCCGTCGAGTTCGATTGCGGGAAAGGTCGGTGAGACTGCGGTGATGCCCAGCGCCAGCGCGCCGAGCTGCTCATGGGCGACTTTCAGGACGACGGTGCTGTCGATCCCGCCAGAGAAGGCGACCAGGACGGATTGCATGTCCGAGATCACCTGGCGGAGCCGGTCGAGTTTGTCTTGGAGGGGTTCGGTCATCATGAATGCTTGGCCTCGGGGGTCGCGTCGAGACAACGTGGGCTAGCGGTTCACTTTCGCTTTGGCGAGGTTGCCCACCACCACGAGCGCGTAGCGTTGGGGGTCCAGGTACTGTTTGGCGACGCGCTGGACATCTTCCTTCGTGACTCGGTCGATCCATTTCGGATATTGGGTAAAGTATTCGAGCCCCAGGCCATAGAATTCCACCTGAGCGAGCACCTGGGCGAGCTTCGCGGTCGAATCGAATCGCAGTGGGAAGCTACCAGCCAGGAATGATTTGGCCTCGGCCAGTTCCTGATCTGATACAGGCTGGTCGCGGATGGATTTGATCTCGGTCAGGACGCCGGTGATGGCTTGGTTCGTCGTTTCTGTCTTGGTCTGGAGGTTGACCCAGAAAGAGCCTGGCATGAGCCTGGCGTCGAAGTGGCTCATGATTCCATAGGCTAGTCCCTGCTTGTCGCGAATCGAATCCATCAAGCGGGAAGAAAATCCCCCGGCGCCCAGGATGTAGTTCATCACCGTGACCGAATAGAAATCAGGATGCGCGCGTGCGAGGCCTCCATGACCAATGACGATGGTGGATTGGGTGAGGTCTTTCTCGATGAGCTGGACCGTTTTTCGCTCAATCGGCAGGGGGTTTTTCTGGTTCCGCGCCGGCGCCGAAATTTTCTTCCAGGTTCCAAAATGGGTTTGGACCAGCGCTGCGGCCTGGTGGAGCGTGACGTCGCCGACAATGATTAGGATGACGCGGGACGGGGAATATTCTCGTCCGTAGAAGCTTTGCACGTCTGCCAAAGAGATCTTGCTGAGGGTCTCCTCCGTGCCATTGACGGGCCAGCGGTAGGGGTGTCCGTGGAAGACAAGCTGATTGAACGCCTTCATAGCGATATGGCCCGGGTCGTCGTTATTGCTGGCCATTTCGCCCAGGAGTTGGGTGCGAATCCGGTTGAACTCCTGTTTGTGAAATGCGGGGCGCTGCAGCATGTCTGCGAGCAGGGTGAAGCCGAGATCGGCGTCCTTCTTGAGCGCACGGATGGAGGCGGTGGTGAAATCCTCCGAGGCTTTCGCCTCCAGGGTTCCGCCGATGAAGTCGATTTGCTCAGCGAGCTGTTTGGAGGTGCGGGTCGTGGTCCCTTCGTCCAGGAGGCTGGCAACGAGGTTCGCGAGTCCTGCTTTTTCGGGAGGATCTTGCGCCGAGCCAGCTTTGATCAGCGCGTGGACTTCCACAATGGGGAGAACGTGTTGCTCCAGGACGAGGACTGTGATGCCGTTCGCGGTGGTGAATTTTGTCGGGGCGATCTCTGCCGCCAGAGAGGGGCCGGCGGCCCAGAGCCAGGCACAACATCCCATCACGAGGGCCAGGATCGTTTGTGGTCTTGCCGTCGGCATGGTTAAGGCCTTCCCTGTCGCGCGGCGCTGGAGGGCGTGCCCGGTTGTTTCGGCGGCACGGGAATCAAGGTGCCCACGGTCCGGTTGTCCTCCGTCAAGTATTGGCGGGCGACGCGTTGGATGTCCTTGGCGGTGACCGCTCTGATCCGTTCGACGAACTGGTCGATCTTCTGCCAGCCGGCGCCGACGGATTCGGCCTGTCCGAGTAACATGGCACGCCGGAAGTTGGAATCCTGTTCGAAGATATGGGAGGCTTCAACCTGGTTCTTCGCCCGTTGGAGCTCGAGTTCCGTCGGCAGATCGGTCTGCAGACGCTTGATCTCCCGGTTGAGGGATTTCTCGACCAGCTCCGGTTTCTGGTTGGGGCTCACGAGGGCATAGAAGTAGAACAGGCCTGGGTCGCTCTGCAGTAAGCTGTATTCTGCGCCGACGGCCAGCGCGGATTTTTGCTCATATACGAGGCTCTGGTAGAGGCGCGAGCTTTTCCCGTGCGATAGGATTGAATCCAGAATGTCGAGCGCGTAGGAGTCTTCGCTCGAAAAATTCGGCACGCGGTAGCCCATCATGACGAACGCGACTTGCGCATCGCGTTTGAGGAGAAAGCGGCGTTCGCCTTTCTGCTCCGGCTCCATCGTGGCGATCGGCCTGGGCTCCGGTCCTCGCGGAATCGGTTCAAATAGCTGTTTGATCGCGGGGAGCAGGCTGTCGGCTTTGATGTCGCCCACCACGATGAGGGTCGCATTGTTGGGCGAATAATAGGTGTCGTAATGCTGCTGCAAGTCGTCCAGGGTCATCGCATCCAGGTCGTTGAACCAGCCGATCACCGGCCAATGATAGGGATGGCTGAGATAGGCCTGAGCGAAGAGGGCTTCGACAAGCGCGCCTTGCGGGTCGTCCTCCGTGCGCAGGCGGCGTTCTTCCTTCACGACTTCTCGTTCCGTCGTCAGCTCCTTCATGTCGAGCACGAGCCCCTGCATCCGGTCAGCTTCCATTTCCAGGGCCAGCTCGACGCGGTCTGCCGCAAGATTTTCGAAGTAGGCGGTGAAGTCCTGGCTCGTGAAGGCGTTGTCGATTCCGCCGTTCTTGCGGATGAGGCGGGAGAAGGTCCCCTTGGGATATTTCACGGTGCCTTTGAACATCATATGTTCCAGCATGTGGGAGAGGCCTGCCCGGCCCATGACTTCGTTGCGCGAGCCGACTTTGTACCAGACCTGGACGGTGACCACCGGCGCTTTAGGCGCTTCGACTAATAAGACTTTCATCCCGTTGGACAGGATAAATTCACGAGTTTCTGTGGCCGTGGCGGGCGAGGCGAGGGCGAAGAGGAGACTGCTTGCGGCAATCAAAAGAAATAATGGCATCATATGTCGAGGACTCAGCTTGCTCACGGTTGGGCGGTACGTACCGTGTATGCTAACAACGAGATTCAATTTGTGTCAAGGCGCGTCCCGCATAGTCGGGCGAGAGATTGCCCAATTGTCCGCAGGCGCCTAGCACGTCGCGGCCGCGGCTTTTGCGGATGAAGGCGTCGACGCCGGCCCGCGTGAGGATCGCCTGGAAAGTCAGTACACTGCGATCAGTCGGCCGGCGGAAGGGATTGCCGGGAAACTCATTGAAGGGAATCAGGTTCACTTTGCAGCGGAGGCCCTTGAGCAGCTTCACCAGCCGATGGGCATCCTCGTCGTGGTCGTTCACGCCGGCGAGCAACACATATTCAAAGGTCAGCCGTCTGGTCGGGGCGAGCGGATAGCGGCGGCAGGCGGCTATGAGCGTTTTGAGCGAGGCAATCTGGCTGACCGCCGGCATTAACTGCTGGCGTTGCTCTTCCGTCGTGCCATTTAAGGAGATGGCCAGATTCACGCCGAGCGCTGCCACATCCTTCAAGCGAGCCGCGAGCCCCGCGGTCGAGACGGTAATGCGGCGTGGCGACCAGCCTAATCCCCAGGACTTATTGATCAGACATTGGATGGCGCTGGAGAGGGCTTCGATATTGGCCAGCGGTTCTCCCATCCCCATGAAGACGAGGTTGGTGAGCCGTTCCTCGCCGGTTAAATGGTCTTGCGCCGTGAGGACCTGATCGACGATTTCATGCGCCTTGAGGTTGCGTTTGAGTCCCATGGTGCCGGTCAGACAGAATCCGCAATCCAGCATGCAGCCCACCTGAGTCGAGACGCAGAGCGTGAGACGCTCCTCGTCCGGGATCAGCACCGTTTCAATGCGAAGCCCGTCGTCCAAGGTGAGGAGGAGCTTGCGCGTGCCGTCGGTTGATTCAAGGACGGTGCACGGTTGCGTCCTCGAAATCGTGGCGACCTGGGCCAGTTGCGCTCGATCTTTCTGTGAGAGATCGGTCATCTGTGCGATGCTGGTGGCGCGCCGCTGATAGAGCCAGCGCAAGATCTGACCGATCCGGTAACGAGGCCATTCAAATTGCTGCAGTAACCGGCCCAGTCCCATTTCGGTGAGGGCGAGGAGGTTGACGGGAGGTGGACCGGATGGGGCGGCGGTTGGCTCATGCGACATGGTGCAGCCTACCACAGGGCGAAAAAGTGGAACAAGGTATACGATTTACGCGGCTTTGCTGGCAAGAGAGCAGGGACACTGCTATAAGTAGTCACAGTGGTCAGAACGATGACTGGTGCATGATCGTATGAATCAACGAATGGTCCGAAAGCTGCGCTCCGTGACGGCTTTGGGCTTCTGTTGGGCTCTGCTGTTTTCCTGGCCTGTATCCGCCGATATCTCTTCCCCTTCCTTGCCAAGTCCTCCCGATACCTGTGAGACGGTGGAAGCCTGCTTTCAAGCAGCCGCCCTGCCGAAGGAACGGCTTGGCAAGTCGCTCAACAAAGAACAAGTCCTATCGCTCAAGCTGGAACGGCTCCAACGGCTGAGGGAACAATTCCCTGCCACGGTTTGGGCTGCGCGCGCAGGCTTGCTGTCCGGGGTACTGCTCCTGGAGCGGGATCCTGCCGAGGCCCTGCAGTTTCTCCGCGCGGCCCAGAACGATGTGCCGCTCTTGGATGACTATGTTCGTCTGTGGATCGGCGAGGCCTTGCTGAAGCTTGGAGAGGGCAAGCAAGCGGCCGAGATGTTCGAGACCATTCCTCAGGCTGTGCCGAACTCTCCGCTGGCGGTCAAGGCAGCCTATCGAGCCGGAGAAGCCTGGTATCAGACGTTGAGTTGCCGCGAGGTGATAGCCTGGATTGCCAAGGCGATGGCTCTGAGCCAGAAGGAAGTGGAGACGCCCCTGGCGCTGCTTCGGCAGGGTGCCTGCCAGTTGCGAGAGAATCATATTCAGGAAGGCCGTGAGACGCTGAAGCAGCTTTGGGTGCGGTTTGCCTTTAGTTCTGAAGCCAAAGAGGCTGAAGTGTTGCTGGCCTCGAATCTTGGCGGTGAGCCTTGGATCGTGCAGCCGACCGAGCGGCTTACCAGGGCGCAAGTCTACCTTGGACAAGCCTTCCATGCCGAGGCGATTGAGGAGCTCCGGAAGTTTCTTGCGGCTGATCTCTCCTCGCCTCAGCGCGCTGAGGCGAAGTTGAAGCTCGGCATCGCGCAGGTTCGGCTCAAACTATACGATCAGGCCAGAGAGACATTTCGCGCCTTGGCGAAAGAGGGCGCAACAGAATCCTCCGAAGCCTCGGTCTGGCTCGCCCGCGTCTATCTTCGGCAGGGCCAGGGCGACAAGTTATTGGAACTGGCTCATACGGCGGCAGGGTCGTCGCTGTCCCAGGAGCAAAAGGGGCAGATCATGCTCTTCGCCGGCCTATGGCTGGAGGATCAGGGCCGCTTCGAGGACGCTATTGCGCGCTATCGACAGGTGGCGAAGGTGGGAGAGCCTGCCTCTCAGCGAGCCGAGGGGCAGTGGCGCGTGGGCTGGGGCTATTACCGAATGGGGCGCTATCGTGAGGCCTTCGACCAGTTGCGGGCGCTCGTGGAACAGCATGACGGAGAGTTCGAGCCGCAAGCGCTTTATTGGATGGCGCGCGCAGCCGAACTGAACCAACAGCCGCAGGCGCACGATGTCTACGTGCAGCTCTGCCGTCGATTTATCTATACCTATTACTGTCAGCTAGCGCGGGAACGTACTCAGATTTCGCTGCCGGACTCCGTTGCGGCGGAGCCAAGTTCGACGAGTGCTTCGGTGAACGACGGCGAACTGGTGACTGGTGTGAACAGTGCGGCGGCAGGGGCTGTGACGACGAGAGCTGAGATCGAACAGCAGGCGGCCTATCGGCGCGCGCTGGAATTGAAGGCGCTGGGCCTGGATTCAGATGCGGTGCGCGAGGTGGCGGGGCTGATCGACCGCTATAGTCGGGAGCCGGGCCTCCTCATGGTGCTCTCGACGATGTTGAGCGAGGCGGGCGCCTATCACCATGGCCTCCGGCTTGCGAGAGCTAAGTTTCGCGATCAATTGGAGCGGACCGGCGGGTCCGTTTCTCCGGCGCTCTGGCCTGTCGCCTATCCGATGGGGCTCTTGCCGACGATCAAGGGGCAGGGGGCGAAAGGCGTCGATCCCTATCTGGTGGCGGCGATCATTCGAGAGGAGAGCCAGTACGATTGGCGGGCGGTGTCGCGGGTTGGAGCGATCGGCCTGATGCAGGTGATGCCGGGCACGGCCAATAATGTCGCGCAGAGACTCGGGCTTCCCGCCGTCGGACGGGAGGACCTGTTCGATCAGGAGACCAATATTCGCATCGGCGTCCATTATGTGGAGCAGCTGCTCGAACAGTTTTCCGGGAATGTCGCCTATACCATCGCGTCCTACAATGCCGGGCCGATCGTGGTGGGGAATTGGGTTACATTGCATCGCGGACGAAGCCAGGATGAGTTTGTCGAATTGATCCCCTATCAGGAGACACGGCAATATGTGAAACGCGTACTGCGGAGCTATCGCGAGTACGCGCGGCTGGGCAAGACGTTCTAAGGCCATTTCTTGACAAGGTCTAGTCAAGTTTCTATAGTGCGCCACAGCCTGCAGGGGCCCAAAGGGAGAGCAAGGACATGGCTTTGGATCGGCTGGACGCACTCGAAAGTCGCATTAAAGACTTGGTGAAGCTCGTTCAAGAACTCAAAAAGCGGAACGCGGCAGTTGAAGCAGACTTGACGGTGGTGCGACAGCGACTTGCGGAGAAAGATGATTCGAATCGGCGCTGGGAGCAAGAGCGCGTCGACATCAAATCTCGCATCGAAAAAGTTCTCGGCGACGTGGAGTTGTTGGAGTGCTTTGAAGAACGCAAGGAGGTGGCCATTGACAAAGACCATTGATGTGGAGATCTATGGCCAACGGTTCGCGATCCGCGGCGAGGCGGACGAGGCCTATATCCGGCGGCTCGCCAGCTTCGTGGATGGGCATATGTGCCATCTTGCGGAGGGGATGAACACCACGACCCCGTCGAAGCTTGCCGTGCTGACGGCGATCAACCTGGCCCATCAGTTGTTCGAAGTGGAACGGAAGCGCGCCCAGGGCGAGGCGGATGTCGAGCGGCGGATGACCTCGCTCATGGAATCGATCGAGGAGCAGGTGCCGACTTCGCTGTTCCGGTAAATTCGCCTTGCAAAGGGGAGACCCCTTTGCTATCGTGAGGTGTGGATATCGGGATGTCGCGGATGCGACGGTAGAGATACGATAAGGTCACGCTCGAACCGGTTCAGTAATCCGGGAAGATGATGCAGGCACCGCGGAAGAGATGTGGGTTTTTCATGCTGATGAAATTGAGACAGAGATCATGTGCGCCAGGGTTCGTCCTCCTCACGTATAACCTCTTGGAGATGCTGGGAAAAGTCATGGAGTGTCTGCTGCCGTTCGGCAGTGCGGTGCACGGAACCAGTCTTCGGTTGCTTCCGGTTCACGCACGCAATCCTCTCATGCGGGTGAGAGGGATTCGGCGCAGAGGGACTTCGTGGGATTTGTCCTGCATGGGACGGACTCGGTCTCTCAATTCAGCACGATCTTCATCCCCGTGGAGTCCGTTCTCGGAGTAAGTCTGTCGACCGCGTGTTGGGCGATCCTCTTCGGTATACCTATCTTCCGCTTGCGCTCCCTTCATTAGCACAGGACCGTTGACCAATCTTGTATCAAGATGAGGCTGAGGAACAGGACGTTTCTCGTCTTGCGATTGTAGGGGGGTGAGTCAAATGTTTACCTCAATTATTGTGTATGTGTTGACAGGACTCGTTGGAGGATTGCTCGGAGTCGGGCTTTTTGAACTGATCCGCCGCTCCTCGGGCGCCGCGAAGAAGGCGCAAGAGGAGGAGCAGGCGCGCCAGTCGGTCCAGAATGCCCAGCGGGAAGCCGACAATATTGTCAAAGAAGCGAAGCTGGAAGGGAAAGATCTGCTGCTGCAGTCGAAGGCGGAGATTGAGAAGGAGCAGAAGGCTAAGATGGCCGAGCTCGCCATCGTTGAAAAACGTTTGTTGCTGCGCGACGAGACCACTGAAAAACGGGTCGGCGTAATCGACAAGCGGGATAGCGATCTTCAGAAACGGGACCTGGATCTGGTGAAGCGGGAAGAGAAGTTGACGGTCAAGGAAGCGGCCTGCACGCGAGCGGAGAAGGAGCATTGTGAGGCGCTGGAGCGCGTCGCGGGGATGACCTCCGACGAGGCGAAGAAGCAGCTCATCCATGAAATGGAAAGTCAGGCGCGGTTGGAAGCGATCGGGCTGGCCAAGCGGATCTTGGAAGAGGCACGGGAAAATGCAGAGCGGGAAGCGCGCGAGATCATTACCTCCTCGGTTCAACGGGTGGTGCGCGACTATGTCGCCGAGTCTACGATTTCCGTCGTCCAGATTCCGAACGACGCGATGAAGGGGCGGATCATCGGACGGGAAGGGCGCAATATCCGCGCGATCGAGGCCGCAACCGGAATCGATTTGATCATTGATGAAACGCCGGAAGCCGTCGTGATCTCGGGCTTCGATCCCTTGCGCCGAGAGATCGCCAAGGTGTCGCTCGAACGGTTGATGCATGACGGGCGTATCCATCCGACGCGAATCGAGGAGATCGTCGAGAAGGTCAAGGTCGATATCGACAAGCTCATGTATGAAGAAGCCGAGAAGATTATTTTCGAGTTGGGGCTTTCGGACTTCCATCCGGAATTGATCAAGGTGCTCGGCCGGCTGAAGTACCGGACCAGTTACGGACAGAACAATCTCTACCATGCGCGCGAAGCGGCCTATATCTGTGGCATTATGGCCTCGGAGCTGGGGCTTGATGTGAAGTTGGCAAGACGGGGCGCCTTGCTGCACGACATCGGGAAAGCTGTCAGTCACGAAGAAGAAGGCCCCCATGCCATGTTGGGAGCCGAGATCGCCAAGAAGTACGGCGAGAGCGAAAAAATCATCAATGCCATCGCAGGCCACCACGAGCAGGTGGAGCCGATTTGCCCCGAGTCCGTTCTGGTGGCTGCGGCGGAAGCCTTATCCGCGGCCAGACCGGGGGCGAGACGGGAAGCCTTGGAGTCTTACGTCAAGCGGCTGGAGAAGCTGGAGTCGCTAGCCACGGGGCTCAAAGGAGTGCAGAAAGCCTATGCAATTCAAGCAGGCCGGGAGATTCGCGTTATTGTCCGGTCGGAAGACATTACGGATACCGAGTCCTTCCAGCTGTCCCGCGATCTGGCCAAAAAGATCGAGCAGGAATTGACCTATCCTGGGACGATCAGAGTGACCGTCATTCGCGAGAGCCGGTATGTGGAGTATGCGAAGTGAAGGTTCTCTTCATTGGCGATATTTTTGGAGAGCCTGGGCGCCGTGCGGTGGCCCGGGCTGTGCCCAGGTTGGTGGCGCAGCGGCAGGTCGACATCGTGATCGGCAACGCAGAAAATGCGGCCGCCGGGTTTGGCATTACGCCGGAGTTGGCGGAAGAATTGTTCGACATGGGGCTCGCGGTCATTACGACCGGGAATCATGCCTGGGACAAGAAGGAAATCCTCGATTATTTTCCACGGGAGCCGCGCCTGCTTCGCCCTGCTAATTATCCGAGCGGTGCGCCGGGATCTGGCAGTGTGGTAGTCGAGTCGGCCGGCGGGGAGCAGTTGGGCGTGCTCCAGTTGATGGGGAGGGCCTATATGCCGACGTTGGACTGTCCTTTTCAGGCAGCTAAAAAAGAGTTGGCTGCGTTGAAAAAGCGGACGGCTGCCGTAATTGTCGATATGCATGCGGAAGCGACGTCGGAAAAAATGGCGATGGGGCATTATCTGGACGGAGAGGTCGTCGCCGTGGTCGGGACCCATACGCATGTGCAAACGGCCGATGACCAGATTTTCCCGAAAGGGACCGCCTACATTACGGATATCGGGATGACCGGACCGCTTCATTCCGTGATCGGGGTGAAGAAAGAACTGGCGATCGAAAAGTTTTTGACCGGGATGCCCCGGCGCTTTGAAGTGGCCTCCGGGCCAGTCGTGTTCTGCGCAGTCCTGATTGAGCTGGACGCGCGCCTTGGGAAGGCGCTGTCGATCGAACGTATTCGCATCATTGATTAAAGGAGTCTCATCACGAGCCCTCCCGATTTCCCTGATCTCTTCTCGCAGCCCGTACCCCCGAAACAGGTCTTCACGGTTTCGGAGTTGACGGGGCTGCTCCGCACTTCTATCGAAGAACAATTCTCCGACGTCTGGCTGGAAGGCGAGCTGTCCAATATTCGCGCGCCAGGGTCTGGCCACGTCTACTGCACCCTCAAGGACAAAACGAGCCAGATTCGCGCAGTGCTGTTCCGGTCCAGCGCGCTGAAGCTGCGCTTTGCCTTGCAAGAGGGGATGCAGGTGATCGCGCGGGGCCGGCTCACAGTCTACGAGCTGCGCGGTGAATATCAGATTGTGATCGATACGGTGGAACCGAAAGGCGTTGGTGCGCTGCAGCTGGCTTTCGAACAGTTGAAGGAGCGATTGGCTGCAGAGGGAGTGTTCGATCAGCAGAGAAAAAAGCCACTTCCGGCATTTCCCAAAACGGTGGGCGTAGTGACTTCGCCGACGGGCGCCGCCATTCGGGATATCCTGGCCGTGCTCAAGCGCCGTTGGCCGACGCTGCATATCCTGATCGCTCCGGTGCAGGTCCAGGGGGAGAGCGCCGGGCGGCAAATTGCCGAGGCGCTGGAGGCTTTGAACGACTGGGGCTCCGTAGATGTCATCATCGTCGGGCGGGGCGGCGGATCGCTGGAAGATCTCTGGAGTTTCAACGAGGAGGTCGTGGTGCGTGCCATTGCCGCCTCCCATGTGCCGGTGGTGTCAGCGGTTGGGCATGAAGTCGATGTGACGCTGGCCGACTTTGCTGCAGATTTTCGGGCGCCGACTCCGTCGGCCGCAGCCGAGGCGGTCGTCCCGGTGTTGGCTGAGATCGTGGAACGGTTGCGGGAGCTGACCCTCCGTACGGGACAGATGATGCTCCGGCATTGCGCCTTCGAGCGGCAGAGGCTGGATGCCGGTATTCGCGGGGTGACGGATGTGCGGTTTCGTCTCCAGGATGCGGCGCAACGAACTGATGACATGGTGGATCGGTTGCGATCGTTGCTTCAACATGCGCTCACGTCTGGGCGCGAACGGGTTCACGAGGCGCAGCGGGATCTCTCCGGCCTCAATCCCATTCTCGCGATCAAACAGGGGTTGGCGACGGTGCCGCAATTTTCAAAGCGTCTCGAAGGGCAGATGGGAACGATCTTGGCGCAGTATCGTCACAGGGTTCACGCGATATTAGCGCAGCTCAGTACCCTGAGTCCCCTGGCGGTGCTTGGTCGGGGCTACAGTATCCTCCAGACGGTTCCGGCCGGTCAGGTCCTCCATCGAGCGAGCGACGTGGAGGTGGGGCAGGAGTTGGAGGCGCAATTGGCCAGCGGGATTTTGTATTGCAGGGTTACGCGGATCGTGGATGATTCCCCTGTTTGAAATCGAGTGGGGGGCGCGTATAATGGTTCTCCACACCTATAGATTACGAGGCATATTGTGGCAACGGTGAAATTTGAGCAAGCCATGGCGCGGCTGGAAGCGATTGTTGGTGAGTTAGAGAAAAGCGATCTTCCGCTGGACGAATCGCTCAGGATCTTTGAGGAGGGCATCCGCCTCTCGAAGAATTGCCTCAAGATTCTCGAAGAAGCCGAACATAAAGTCGAAGTGCTGGTGCAAGATAAGAACGGTAAGAAGCGTATCCATGCCTTTTCCTCAGGCGACGAGTCCGATGAGCCATCCTCCTAGGTTTTCTGAAAAGAGCCTCTCGGCTCGCCTCTACTTTCCAGCAGTGCTTCCCTAGCCCCTATGTCGTCCACCCATCGTATTCGCAAAGAACGGTTGGACCGTGTGCTGCTGCAGCAGGGCCTGGTGTCTAGTCGTGAAGCTGCGGCCAGAGCGGTGTTGGCTGGCGGAGTCTCGGTGGATGGGATGATGGTAGACAAGCCGGCGAAGCTGGTGTCGCTGGATGCGCGGATCGAAGTCGTGCAGCCTGCCTTGTTCGTTAGCCGATCAGGCGACAAATTAGCGGCGGGGCTGGATGCTTTTCAGATTGATCCCAGCGGGACGATCGGTTTGGATGTCGGCTGCTCAACCGGCGGATTCACCGACTGTTTGTTGCAGCGGGGCGCGACCAAGATCTACGCTGTCGATGTGGGGTACGGGCAGTTCGAGTGGAAGTTGCGGCAGGATTCGCGTGTTGTCTTGCTCGAACGGACGAATATTCGGTATGTTGACCGTACAACGGTTCCTGAGCCGATCGACTTGGCCGTGATCGACGTCTCCTTTATTTCCCTGACCCTGGTTTTGCCTGCCGTTGTTGGTCTCCTCAATCGTTCTGCAACGGTTGTGGCCCTCGTGAAGCCCCAGTTTGAAGTCGGTAAGGGGCAGGTGGGGCGAGGGGGAATCGTCCGGGACGATGCGCAGCGCGAAGCGGTGACGGAAAAGGTCATTGCCTGTGCGACGCAGTTGGGGCTTCAGTTGAAAGGTGTGCTCGATTCTCCGGTGATCGGGCGAAAAGGCAATCGTGAGATCCTGGTCGGTTTTACGCGTGCGATGACAGCATGACTGGGTCTGGAGCGGAGCGATGATGGTGATGATGATGCATTGGCGATGGAGGCAGGCATGAAGGTACTGGTGACGGGCGGGGCCGGGTTTATCGGCTCGCATGTGGTCGATCGCTTGCTTCAGGAAGGGCATGAGGTTGTGATCGTGGATAATCTGTCCACGGGAAAGCGGGGAAACCTCAATCGCGCTGCTCGCTTCTGCAAGATGGACATTCAGAGTTGGCGGCTGGAAAGCGTGTTTCGCAACGAAAGGCCCAATGTCGTCATACACCTTGCCGCGCAGATGGATGTCCGTAAATCGGTGGAAGATCCGGTCTTCGATGCCCAGGTCAATGTGTTGGGGATGTTGAATGTGTTGCGACAGGCCGTCAGACACGGAGTGCGGAAGGTGGTATTTTCGTCTTCCGGCGGAGCGATCTACGGAGAGCAGGAGGTCTATCCTGCCCCTGAATCTCACCCCACGCGGCCTCTGTCTCCCTACGGCATTAGCAAACTATGCGGGGAGGAATATCTCTCCTACTACCAACGAGTGAGCGGGCTTCAGGTGGTGAATCTGCGCTATGCCAATGTATATGGGCCGCGTCAGGATCCTGATGGAGAGGCCGGCGTCATCGCGATCTTCATTCAGAAGCTGCTGAATAACGAGCAAGCGATCATTCACGGCAATGGGCGCCAAACCAGAGACTTCGTCTATGTCGAGGATGTCGTAGAGGCCAATCTTGCGGTGATGGGTCAGGACACGCAAGGCACCTACAATGTTGGGACGGGGCAAGAAACCTCGATCAACGACTTGATGAGGCTGCTCATCACGCACACGAATGCAACCAGCAAGGAAATTCATGGGCCGGCCAAGAAGGGCGAGCAGGCGCGGAGCGTGATCGATCCCAGTAAGATCCGTCAAGAATTGTCTTGGGAGCCCAGAACCGAGCTGAGTGAAGGACTTAAGCTGACCGTCGATTATTTCCGCGAGCGGATGAGCTAAACGCCGCTGGATCGCGTGGGCGAGAGGGGGCGGAGCGCATGGACCGCCCATCCAGACGGAGCAGGTCTAGTAGCGAGGGACGGTTCCATCGACCTGAGTCGACCAGGCGTCGATTCCACCTACCAAATTCTTCACATTCGGGAACCCCTGTTGAAGCAGGAAGTTCGTCGCGTCGGCGCTTCTCATGCCGTGGTGGCAGATGGCAATAATTTCCGAATCCTTGGTCAGCTTGGCCAGCGATTGCGGAAGGGTTCCAAGGGGAATCAGGACCGAACCATCTATCTTGGCGAGCGAATATTCCCAATCCTCGCGCACATCCACTAGGACCAGCTTGTCGCCCTTGTCGAGTTGCGCTTTCAGCTCTTTCGGGGAAATGGCAAAACCCATTGAGTAGTCTCCTTATCTACCGGTATCATATGCGAGGGGAGAAAAGGCTGTCAATGAACTGATCGCTGCCTTGGCTCATTAATCAGACAGAATATCGAGATCAAAACTGTGCATTTTGTGTCATGCCTGTATCGGTGAGTCGCTGTTTCGATCTGTTATTGCATATGTCAGAGTAGCGATCCATGGCGCGTATAGACGCAACGAATTGATATATATGAGCGTTTCATGTCGCGCACATGGTCTAGTCCGGAAATTTCTCTAGTGCCAGGTCACGGACGGCAGCCAGTGCGACGCGGAAAGGTTCTCAGTATGGCTACACCACGTATGAAAACAGCTGCCGGGCAAGTGTTGGTGATCCTGGTTACAGCGAAAAACCAAAAAGAGGCAGTGAAGATTGCTAGCGCGATGGTGACGGCCAACCTGGTAGCTTGCGCGAATATTGTGCCAGCAGTTCAATCGATCTACCGCTGGAAGGGGAAGATTGTGAAGGGTCGGGAAGTTCTCATTATCTTGAAGTCGACGAAGGCCCGGTACCCGGCCCTTGAGCAGGCGATCAAGGGCCTGCATTCCTATGAGACTCCCGAGATTATTGCACTGTCCGTTAGTGCAGGGCTTGATCGATATCTAGAATGGGTTGCCAGTGAGACCCGCAACTAATTGTAGTGTTTGCATATTTCTGTTTTAAGGAGAGTAAAGGTTGACCGAACTGCCTTAGAATAGGTACACTTGCTCAGTACTCTCAAGGAAGTAAAGGAACACCCCGCTCTGATTAGGGGGCTAGAAATTATGGGACAAGGAAACGGTACAGAAGATCATGACGCCTATACCGTCGTGATCTTTCGGGGCTCAACGGCGAAGCCGTTGCGGTTCAGCTTTTCCCGTAAGGCTGTTCGTAATACATTGATTGGATTGGCTATTCTTGTGCTGGCGGATGCGCTGGTCATCTCGCATTATCTGATCAGAACCAATGAAGTCTGGGAGCTTGCCGGGTTTCGCGCCGAGGCGATGAGCTCGCGGGAGCAGACGGCAGCTTTTTCGACGGCCGTTGACGATCTGAAAAAGCGTTTGACGAGTATGAAGGAGGTCAATCAACGACTCCGAGTCATGCTGGGCATTGAAGCCCCCAAGGCAGGTGATATTGCAAACGGGCGAGGCGGTGAGGACGCTCCTCTTCCAGAGGGCAAGGTCACGCCTGCCATTGAAAAGATTCAGAAAAATGATGTGAGTACCCTGATTCCTGGCCCTCATGAAGCGGCCTATGCTTCTGATAGTCTTGCGGCCGGTTCGAAGGTTCTTACTACTGAGCAGGAGCTGATCGCCTCGATCAAGACGGGCATCGAGTGGCTGTCAAAAGAAGCGACGGTGCAGGAGCAGTTGCTTCAAGAACTGTCCCTCGCTGCCGAACAGAAATCTTCTCGCTGGGCTGCCACGCCCTCCATTTGGCCCGTGAAGGGCTGGGTGACTTCGGGTTTTGGTCCTCGAGTCTCCCCATTTACGGAAAAGCTAGCCTGGCATGACGGCCTAGATATCGGAGCTGCCGCCAATGCGCCGGTTCAGGCTCCGGCCCAAGGGCGTGTGACTATGGTCGCGTTCGACCCGAAGCTGGGCAATATGGTGCAGCTGGACCATGGATTCGGTATCGAAACCCTCTACGGCCATTTGGCCAAGTCGTTAGTTAAAGAGGGGCAGCGCGTGAAGCGCGGGGAAGTCGTGGGTCTCGTCGGCAGCAGCGGTCTCGCCACAGGGCCCCATTTGCACTATATGATCAAGATCTATGGGCAGACGCTGGACCCGGTTAAGTACATCCTCGAGTAGTCGTTCGGCCTTCCGTTTCCTTCTCCCTCCCATCCTGATCCCCCTCGGTCCTCATGCTATACTGCCGCGCCACGACGGCATGGGGATTCTTTTCGGACGTAATCTATGACAGATATTGAGATCAACCGATCGGTGAAGGCGCAGCCCATTCAGGCTGTTGCCGATCAGCTTGGGATCCTGGCCAGCGAGCTGCTGCCCTATGGAAGGCTGAAGGCGAAAGTCTCGCTGGATGTGCTTGAGCGGCTCAAATCGGCTCGCCTTGGCCGCTATGTACTCGTGACGGCCATCAATCCAACTCCCCTTGGAGAAGGTAAAACAACCACGTCCATTGGGCTGGCCATGGGCCTATCCCGCCTCGGTCATCGAACGGCCGTCACGCTCAGGCAGCCCTCGTTGGGACCGGTGTTTGGGATCAAAGGGGGAGGAACCGGGGGAGGGCGGGCGCAAGTCCTTCCCATGGAAGAGATCAATCTCCATTTGACCGGCGATGCCCATGCGGTGTCTGCTAGCCATAATCTTCTTTCGGCCTTCGTCGACAATCACATTTTTCACGGAAATGCACTGCGAATAGATCTGAATCGGATCACCTGGCCCAGGACCTTGGGGATCAGCGACCGGTCGCTCCGGCAGGTCTTGCTGGGAGAGGGGACAGATGGTCGCCGAGGCCAGTTTGTGATTACGGAAGCCTCCGAAGTCATGGCGATGCTGGCTTTGGCTTCGAGCCAGGCAGACTTGCGCTGCCGGCTCGGGCAGATCATCGTCGGGTTCACGACGAGTGGGAAGGCCGTGCGGGCGGAAGAGCTGGGCTGTGCCGGGTCTATGGCTGTTCTGCTTAGAGACGCGCTGCTGCCGAATTTAGTCCAGACACTGGAGGGGACTCCGGCCTTTGTCCATACGGGCCCGTTCGGCAATATTGCCCATGGGAACTGTTCGATTATTTCCGATGCCATTGCCCTACGTTGTGCCGACTATGTCGTGACGGAAGCCGGATTCGGGAGCGATCTCGGGGCGGAGAAGTTTTTCAACATTAAGTGCCGCCTCTCAGGGTTCAAGCCAGCGGTGGCCGTGGTGGTGGTGACCCTTCGAGCCCTCAAGCTTCATGGTGGCGGAGGAATGGTCAAGGTTGGGACCCCGCTTCCGGCAGGGCTGACCGGGCCGAATCGGGAGGCCTTGGCCAAAGGCTTTGCGAACCTGGAACAGCACATTGCGAACGTGAAGGCCCATGGGGTGCCGGCAGTTGTGGCGGTCAATGCGTTTCGGGATGATCCGGTGGCTGAGCTGGAATGGGTCCGTGAGAGGTCACGTGAGGCTGGCGCAGTGGATGCCGCGGTCTCGACCCATTGGGCCGACGGTGGCAAGGGAGCTGAAGCCCTCGCGCAGGCTGTGGCCAGAGCCACGGAAACATCTTCTTCGTTCCGGTATTTGTATGAGGTGGCCTGGCCGATTAAGAAGAAGATCCAGGCCATTGCCACAGAGATCTATGGGGCTTCTGGCGTGTCGTTCGACGCAGTAGCAGAACGGGATATTCAGTCGGCCGAGCAGCTGGGGCTGGATGAGTTGCCCATTTGCATGGCCAAGACGCCGTTATCCTTGTCGCACGATCCGGCGTTGAAGGGGCGGCCAACCGGGTTTACGCTGCCGATTAAGGAAGTGAGAATGTTGGCAGGGGCCGGCTTCCTCACGGCAGTCTGTTCCGGCATTCAACTGATGCCGGGACTGCCCAAGAAGCCGGCAGGGGAACGCATCGACATTGACCCAGCCACTGGTGAGGTGGTGGGTCTGTCGTAATCGCTAGCGATGCTTCAGGAAGTGGAAGAACTCTGAATCAGGACTGACCACCATGGTGGACTTGTCTTTGAAGGCCTTCTTGTAAGCTTCCAGCGAGCGGGTAAACTCAAAGAAGTGCGGGTCCTGCCGGTAGGCCTCCGCATAGACCTTAAAGGCCTTCGCATCGCCCGCGCCCCGCAGTTCTTCGGATTCCTTGTAGGCCATTGCCAGAATGATCTCGCGGTCTTTTTCCGCCTCTGAACGGATTTTCTGCGCTTCCTCAGCCCCTTCCGCCCGGTATTGCTTCGCCTGTCGTTCCCGCTCGGCTTGCATTCTGGCAAACACGGCCTTCTCGTTTTGTTCAGGCAAGTCGGCGCGTTTGATCCTCACGTCCTGAATCTCGATCCCGTAGGCGGAGGCCTTTTCGTTCGATCGTTGGGTCACGATGGTCATGAGCTGGGCGCGGCCTGTCGCGACGATTTCCAGCAGGTCATGGCGCCCGAGTTCGACCCGGAGCTCGGAATAGATAATGTCGTGCAGCCGTTGCAGGGCCCCACGCTGGCTTTGAAAGTTCTGGTAAACCTTTAGCGGGTCGACAATCCGCCATTTGGCATAGTTGTCTAAAAGAAGCGTCTTCTTATCCTGCGTGATGACATCCTGGGGGTCCGAGTCATAGTCGAGCAGGCGCTTGTCGAAGTAGGTGACTTCCTGGATGAACGGTACTTTCAGATAGAGCCCCGGCTCCGTAAGGTTGCGAACCGGCTTGCCGAGTTGGACCACGATCGCATTCTGGGTGATGTCCACGATGAAGAGCGGCGAGGCTCCGAGGAGAAACAGCCCTAGAACGACCGCGAGGATGGTGATGAGGAATCCCTGTTTGGTCATGGCTTGGTCTCCTCAGCGGCGCTGGTTTTGGCTCTGAGCCGCTCAAGCGGCAGGTAGGGCAGTACGCGCTCGCCCGCTTTGCCGTCAATGATGACTTTTTCCATGTTCGGCAGAATCTCTTCCATCGTTTCGATATAGAGCCGCTTGCTGATGATGTCTTTGGCCTGGTTGTATTCTTTCAGGGTCGCCACGAAACGGTTGGCTTCACCCTGGGCGCGGTTCAGCCTGGCCTGGGCATAGCCCTTGGCCTGGTTCACCACCTGCGCGGCTTCGCCTTTGGCTTTTGGGAGGATGTCGTTGCGATAGCTCTGCGACTGGTTGATCAGTTTCTCCCGATCTTCCTTGGCATTGGTCACATCTTTGAAGGCCGCCGCCACCGCTTCCGGAGGATCGACGTCTTGCAACTGAATAGCCGCGATTTGGACGCCGCCCTGATACTGGTCGAGAATGGACTGTAAAAGAACCATGGTGTCCTGTTGGATCTGGGCTTTGCCAGTGGTCAGTGCCTCGTCGATTTTGCTCTTGCCGACCACTTCGCGCATGGAGGCTTCGGCTGCTTTGCCGATCGTCTCATGGATTTCCGCGACGCTGAAGAGATAGTTCGCCGAGCCTTTGATCTTATATTGCACGATGAATTCGATGGCCAGGATGTTCATGTCGCCGGTGAGCATCAGGGCTTCCTGCGCCAACATTTGCTGGCGGCCATGCCGATCGGTCCGGAAGCCGATCTCGATCCGATGCAGTTTTTCGACCTTCGGCTGCAGGACTGATTCGATGAGAGGAATTTTCACATGGGGGCCAGGTCCCACGGTGCGGACCGGGGTGCCGAATCGTTTGACGACACCTTCTTCGTCCGGGCTCACAATGAACGCGCTCTGCCAGGCGAGGAAAATCAGCAACGCGGTCATGGCGAGGTTTCTGATGCCGCTTGAGGGCATCAGGTTCTTGAACTGCGACTGGGCCTGCCGGAGAACATCCTCAAGCGGGTCGCTCTTCTTGCTCCAGGGATCTTTGGGGTCATATACCATGTGATGTAGCCATCCGAGAATAAAGGGTGAAGCTGTTTTCGCCAGTCCAGACTAGCAGACTGCCAGAAGGGACGCAATTAGGATCCTCGCCGGTTGACATATCATGAATTCTTGATGTATAAGGAGACATGCCTACGTTGTCGGGGAAGAACCGGGCCAAAACCGCCGAGCTCTGCCATGCCCTGGCGGATGAGACCAGGCTGGATATTCTCGACCAGCTCAAGGATGGCGAACGCTGCGTTTGTGAGCTGACCGATGCCATGCAGGCCGCGCAATCGCGCCTGTCGTTTCATCTCAAGGTCTTGAAGGATGCCGGGTTGATTCAGGATCGTCCTGAAGGCCGTTGGATCTATTATGCCATCAATGCCGATGTGGTTGAGGAGCTTGAGGCGCTGGTAGCCTCGCTCAGGGTCATGAGGAAGAAGGGCCGTTCCGATTCTCGCTGCTGACGTTTCTTGGTTCAATCAATCAATAATTCTTAATGGGTCACTTGGAGGGATCATGGCAGTCATGCCGCCGGGAGTCGAGAAGCAACTGAATCCATTTGAACGGTACCTGACCCTCTGGGTGTCGCTCTGCATGGTCGCTGGCGTGCTGCTTGGGCAGGCGGCCCCCGGTCTTGTCCAGACCCTGCGCGAGATGGAGTTTGGCCAGGGCAGCCATATCAACTTGCCGATCGCGCTACTCATCTGGCTGATGATTGTGCCGATGATGATGAAGGTCGATTTCGCCTCGATCCGCCATGTCGGGACTCGCCCGACGGGATTGGCCATCACCCTCTTCGTCAATTGGGTGGTCAAACCCTTTTCAATGGCGTTCTTCGCCTGGCTCTTCTTCCGCATTGTATTTGCTGCCTGGATCACGCCAGCCGAGGCGGATCAATATATCGCCGGGGCGATCATCTTGGCCGCCGCCCCGTGCACGGCGATGGTGTTCGTTTGGAGTTACCTGACGGACGGGGATCCCGCCTATACGCTGGTCCAGGTCTCCGTGAACGATCTGGTCATGCTTGTGTTGTTTGTGCCGATTGTCGGTCTGCTGGTGAGCGGCGCCTCGTCCCTCTCCGTGCCCTATGATGTTTTGTTCTACTCGGTCCTGGCCTTCATCGTAATTCCTCTGGCCATCGGGTGGGGACTCAGGGCCTGGCTGGTCCGGCACCAGGGGCAGTTGTGGCTGGAAGAGGTGTTACTGCCGCGCTTCGCTCCAGTCACCATCTCGGCCCTGCTCCTCACCTTGGTGTTCATCTTTGCTTTCCAGGCCCAGAACATTATGGGCAAGACCATGCATGTCGCGTTGATCGCGGTGCCCATCCTGTTTCAGGTCTATATGAATGCGTCATTGGCCTATGGACTCATGTACCGGTTCCATGTGCCCTATGAAATTGCGGCGCCTGGCGCCTTGATCGGGGCCAGTAATTTTTTTGAACTGGCGGTGGCGACCGCCATTGCATTGTTCGGCCCGGAATCGGGAGCGGCCCTGGTGACGGTGGTGGGGGTCCTGGTGGAGGTGCCGGTGATGTTGTCGGTTTGTGGCATCTGCAACAGGACGAGACATTGGTTCAGGCCTGAGGTGGCGGCATGAACCAGTCGGTTCTATTCCTCTGCACCGGCAATTCGGCGCGGAGTCAAATGGCGGAAGGCTGGCTGCGGCATCTGGCGGGCGATCGTTACGAGGTCTTCAGTGCGGGAACCAAGCCGGTCGGCCTGAATCCAGGATCGGTTGAGGCCATGGCTGAAGTCGGAATCGATATTGCACAGCAGCGATCCAAGCATGTTGAGGAATATGCCGCGCAGCCCATCGATTATGTAGTGACGGTTTGCGACCGGGCCAAAGAAGCCTGTCCCCGCTGGCCAGGCAAGACGACAGTGATCCATTGGAGTTTCGACGATCCGGCAGCCGTCGCAGATGTGGAGGGCCGTCACCTCATTTTTCGCCGAGTCCGCGACGAGATCGCGCTGGCTATTCGGCAGTTTTTAGCTGATCGAGCGTAGTAGGGGGATTACGGTGTGACAGCCCCGCCGCACGAGGAGCCGGCTCCGGCAGTACAACCGTAGCAATGGTTATTGGTGACGATCTGGCGCTGGGCGAGTTGAATCGGGTCGAAGTCGCGGATATGGGCGTGCGCGCGCTGTTTTACCGGTAGATCCAGCATCTGGTTGAAGTCGCAGTCGTAAAGCTTGCCATCCCAACTTACTGAGATCGTGTGACGGCACATCACGCTGGCCGCGGCAGCGGGATTGAAGGCGTTGGCTAAGCGTTCCATATATTGCTCGTAGTTGCCGGTCTCCAGAAGAAATTCAAGAAACCGGCTGATCGGCATGTTGGTGATCGTATAGAGGTGGTTGAACGAGACTCCCTGTTTGGCCAGAAGTTCTTTCCGGAACTGTGCTTCGATGGCCTCCTGCTTCGGCGGAAGAAAGGCCCCGGTCGGATTGTAGACGAGATTCAACACGAGCCCGCTGTCAGGCTGGCCATAGCCAAGCCGATTGAGCAGCCGTAGGGCCTCGATCGATTTTTCGAAGATCCCTTCGCCCCGCTGCGCGTCGGTTTGCGCCGCTTGATAGGAGGGGAGTGAGGCGACCACTTCCACGCGATGTTTGGCTAGGAATTCGCCCAGATCCGCTTGTGACGGAAGCAGCAGGACCGAAAGGTTGCAGCGATCCAGCACCTGACGATCGAGGGCGTGGGCCTGCTCCACCAGCCAGCGGAAGTTGGGATTTAGCTCCGGGGCTCCGCCCGTGATATCGACCGTTGGAATATCGGTCTTCGCGAGAGCCTGGATGCATTGTTCCGCCGTGTCGCGGGTCATGCTCTCAGTCCGGTCGGGTCCCGCATCGACATGGCAGTGCCGACAGGTTTGATTACAGAGCTTGCCGACATTGATTTGAAAGACCGTGATCCCCGTGGCACGGAGGGGGAGCAGGCCGATGCGATCGAGTTGTGTCTCGAAGGGGGAGCAGCTCGTTGTCCCCCTGAGAATTTTCAGTTGCGCAGCGGGGGAGGCGAGGGGGTTCTGTTGCCCTAGCAGTGTCAGAGCCATGCCTCAGCAGCAGCTCCCATCGGGTGCGCAGGGCACAGCGTTCTCGCTGACGTTCGAGCCTGCGTGATTGATGATCGCGAAGTGGGGTTCATAGCCCGCTGTTTCCAAGACGGTGCGCGTTCGGTTGCAAATCTCCATCGGTTCGCCCCGGCGAAAGCTATGGTGATCGTCATCGGCCGCTTCGACAAAGGGGCCTGCGAGCAGAGCGAAATGTCCCTGCCAGACACAGGGGGTCTTTGCCGGATAGACCGAGGTCCATCGTTCGTCGGCTTGATCCAGCCAGAGCTCGTCGTGGGACAGGACAAAGTGATCAGCCAATGGAGCCAGGCTCAAGAGCGTGGCCACGTCCTGCGTGATCGGTTGGGGCACGCCCCGGAAATAGATCGTGCCCAGTTCATCGACCACCCGGCTGAATGGCCCGCGGAGCGTGGCATATCGAACGGGGGAGACCGACGCTGTGGCGGGAAGTTTATAGCCAGTCAGAGTCACGGAGAAGAAATGGATGCCGTCGATTACCTGCCAGGGCGAGGACTTGATGAGGTGAATGCCCAGAAATCCCGCTTCCGCCAGGCCCGCTATATAGTCGGTGAGCGTCAGGGCCCCAGAGAGGCAGTCGCCCCATTTCTCCGTGTCATGGATTAAATATTGCGGCACCGTCTGGTCCGCTACGATATCGGAGATCGTGAATCGTCCGCCCGGCTTGGCGACGCGAAACATTTCCCGGAAGACCTTCCGTTTATCCGGCGCCAGGTTGATCACGCAATTGGAGATGATCAGATCGACGGCGCCTTCGTCCACCGGCATCGCATCCGCCATCCCTTTGCGAAATTCGATATTGGACGCCGGGTAGCCAAGGTTGGCTGCGACGATCGGTGCGTTCCTCCTGGCGATTTCTAACATCGTGTCGGTCATGTCGATCCCGATGACATGGCCGGTTTGGCCGACGAGCCGGGCAGCTTCGAAACAATCGATGCCGCCACCGGATCCAATGTCCAATACGGTTTCTCCCAGGGAGACAGTCTTCAGCCCGGCCGGCGTTCCACAGCCATAGGAAATCTTGAGGACCTCTTCCGGGATGAAGGATTGAAGGTTGGCCATGTTGTAACTAGTCGGGCAACACATCTGTTCGCCCGTCGACGCGGCCTTGGCGTAACGTTCGCTGACTTTTTGGGTAATCTCATCCATGGGCATAGAATCCTCACAATCGAATGAATAGGCACGGGCCCGTTCCTCTATCAAGACCGGACAACCACGTCAATATCTCTTTATCCCGCAGGTGTGCCGAGCAAGGTGATTCGTCTTACTGCGCGCTTCGCGTGGTCTTCACGCTGGTGCGGCGCCAGAGCCAGCCATAGATCGCGAGGTTCACCCCCAAGACCAGCATTCCGAGTAGAATCTGAATCTCCCTCGTGAGGCCGGAGGGATAGAGGGCCGGCAGAAGATATTGTACCAGGGAGTCGGAAGGAGAGGAGGTTCCCCCGGTCTGTGAGCGCAGCCAATGTTCCAGCGGCGTGAGGGGACAGATCCAGCCGGTGCATTCGACTACCGCGCCCCAGGTTGCAGCAGGTAGGTGGAGCCAGGCGATCCAGCGCCATTTCAGCACGAGCAGCCCACCGAATAGGACGAAGAGGACGAACGCCAGGTGGATAATCAGGATCAGGTCGGCCAGGAGGTGGTACATCATGGGCTTTTGCCGTGGTTAGTCAGGAGGAAGTTTCGCGGGATTCAGTTCCAGCAATCGGTGGCGGCCGTTGGCCAGATGTTCGACTTTGAAGAGGCGATGCCCGACGTGGATGGTGGCGGCCATCACGGTGCCATTGATATGGAAAATAAAGTCCCCGTGATCGCTCTGTTTGAGGGTCCCGCGCACCACAGCTGAGTCGTTGCTGCGGGAGATGGTGGAGTCGATCACCAACTCATAGCGGAGGCCATTGAAGAGTTCGATGAAGAGGGGAGGGTGCGGCCTGGCCGCTGCATCTTTCAGGGTCTGCAGCGAGGGGAGGTTCACGGCGATAGCCCGATCGTGCATGATCCAGGGCTTCCGCGGGAGCGGCGTCTGTTCGGGCGCGTTCTGCCACAGAGGCGTAGACAGGCTCGGCACATCGGCCCAGGCAGTCTGAGAGGACAGACTGGCGAGGAGTCCGACCAGAAGCCAGCGCCGGACCAGCGAACTGCTGAATAGGGAGAATGCAGACGTCACGGAGCAGCCTACCATAGTGACGACTTTCATTGCATTGCAGCGGGAGTCTCTTGATAATGCGAAAGGTTCTTCGCGGAATTTCGCGCGGTAGATATCGAGAGGGATTGCATGTCGTCTGTGTCTCTAGCCCTGCTTATCTTCGGTATCTGCTATCTGGTCATCATGACCGAGCGAATCCACAAAACGGTTGTGGCCCTGTTCGGGGCGGCGGTGATGATCGGGCTGGGCGTGGTGTCGCAAGACGAGGCCTTCTACTCCCATGAGTTCGGCATCGACTATAGCGTCGTGTTTCTGCTGATCGGGATGATGGTGATCGTGAATATTGTTCGGGAGACCGGCTTCTTCGAGGTCTTGGCCATCTGGGCGGCGCAGAAGGCCGACGCAAAACCGTTTCGCCTGCTGGCGTTGTTGGCCCTGATGACGGCGGGCCTCTCGGCCATGCTGGATAACGTGACCACAGTGCTGCTTATGGCGCCGGTCACCTTGGCCATTACCAAGCGGCTGGAACTGAATCCCTTTGCCTTTCTGATTACCGAGGCGCTCGCGTCCAATATTGGCGGGACCGCCACGCTGGTTGGCGATCCGCCCAATATCATGATCGCCAGCAAGGCGGAGCTGGGCTATCTCGACTTCCTGGCGGTCCTGGGCCCAATTTCTGTGGCGATCATGGTGGTCTTCGTGGCGGCGCTCTGGTTCATCTTCGGGCGGAACATGACCGTGCCCCCGCATCTCCGCACAGCGGTGCTGGCGTTGAATTCACGGGAAGCCGCTCAGGATAAGCCTTTCCTGCATCGCTGCCTCTGGTTGCTGGGAATCGTGAACGTGGGGTTCTGTTTCCATTCGCTCATGCATCTTGAGCCTGCCACGATTGCCTTGCTCGGCGCGAGCCTCTTCATGTTGCTTGGTCATGCTCGACGGAAGCCGGAAAATGGAGAGGAACTATCCTATCTCACCGATGTCGAATGGAAAACCATCTTCTTTTTTATCGGGCTGTTTGTGCTGGTCGGCGGCCTGGTCAAGGTCGGGGTGATTCGCTACCTGGCGGACCAGTTGGTGGCTGTGACACAGGGGAACCTTGTCGGCTCCACGATGGCGGTGCTCTGGGGGTCAGCCTTCCTCTCGGCTCTGGTGGATAACATCCCCTATGTCGCGGCGATGAATCCGTTGATCGTGGACCTGGCCCGCTCGCTGCATCCGGAGATGACGGACTATGCCGCTCTGGTGCATCAGCCGGACATCCTTCCCCTCTGGTGGGCCCTGGCCCTGGGCGCCTGTCTGGGAGGGAACGGGACGATCATTGGCGCGAGCGCAAACGTCGTGATCGTGGACATGGCGCGCAGAGCCGGCTATCCCATCTCTTTCTGGCAGTTCTTCAAGTTCGGCTTCCCCGTCATGATCGGGTCGGTCCTCATGAGTTCGGCGTACCTCTGGTTCCTCTTTCTCCGCTGAGCCTCCTTCGGCGCACTCTGGTACTGCACGTATTTGAATCTAAGTAATATTGAATGTTGTTGGCTTGAGCCGTATTTGCATCAGCGGATGCGATGTGTTGGAGTCCGAGATTGCCTGCGTGAAGATGCTGGCGCATGCCGTGGCGCTTAGGTCAGGGCCTTGGCAGGCGACGAGAGAATAGGAACGATGGTGGGATCCATTCCTGTTCATGGGGACTCAAAGGCTCTGTTAAGGGCTTTTGTAACTTTCCGGATCGGTGAATCAGGAAGCGGTGAGGTGAAGGAAACGGGGAGGGAGTCTTTGTCGAAGCGCTTTGTCCTCGTGCGGGATTGCTTGGTTCCTCCTGTCTGGGTAGAATCCTCCCATGTCGATAGGCTCTCTAGAAATGGTTGATCCCCTGAAGCGTGTTCTCTCGCTGGCTGCTTTGTCGGTCCTGCTGGTTGTTCCTTGTGGGGCGCAGGCGCCGCTGCAAACGCCGGCTTCTCCTTCTATCCAGAATCAATTAGGCCAGACTTCGCAAGCTGCTCTGCCTCCGGTTACGTCTGGCGCTGGAGTGTCCACAGACGGGCCGACAGCTGTGCCGGTTCTCGGAGTTGGCTCTTCTGCGAGTTCAAGTCTTGGGAAGCGGTTTGGCTCAGCCGGCCGGGGGCTCTCAGGAATGCCGGGCGGTCCGCCGCTCAAGGGAGGGATAGGTTCTCAAGATCCTTCCGGCAAGTACATGCGCCCGTCAGTGATTCCACCCTTGTTTTGTGATCCTGCCCTCAATATCCCCTGCTAGGAAATGGCAATGGCTCGGTGAGTCCCCGGTGCTCGCGCAACGCGCGGTCTCGGAAGCCCCTCGTTGGACACCGCAGCGGGGGACTCATCCGCAACCGGCTCAAGATCGATTCGGCTGTGGCCAATGGCATCGTAGTTCTTTGCTTGCATGTCGTCCCTATCGGGCGGAAACTTCAGATGAGCTGATGAAAGATTTGCGGTAGTCGGTTACTTTCTCTAGATAATGACGGGTCTCTTTGTAGGGCAGGTGCTGGCGCAATTGGGCGTAGACGCCGCCTGGCTGGAGGCTGTTGATCTGGTTGACGGCAGCCGTGCGGTCGTGTGAGAAGGTGCGGAACACGTTGCTTGGACCTGTGTTGTAGGCGGCGATCACGCAGTATTCGCGCGACACGTTGTGCGTGACCGGCTCCAGCTGATTGAACATCAAGACATGTAAATAGGCGGCGCCCAACTCGACGTTGTTGGACGGGTCGAAGAGATATTCCCGTGAAGGGGAGACATCCTGCCCCTTCGCCTTCCGGTAGGCTTCGCGGCCTCCGCTGGTGGGGACCAGTTGCATGAGCCCATAGGCCGGAGCCGAGCTGACCGCGAAGGGATTGAAGTTGCTCTCCGTGCGGATGATGGCGAAGACCAGGCTGGGGCTGATGTGATATTGCTCGGCGAACTGGTGGACCAGCGTCCGGTATTTGTCTGCCTGCTTCACGGCGAGGTTGGAGACCATTGCAATTTTGACGAAGTGGGCCGTCTTCTTCGTCCCTGCCTGGTCGATCGTTCTGGTGCTAGATTGCTTTTCCAGGAGATAGGTCGCGAAGGACTCGGCTTCTGCCGGCGTGCGCACCGGCTTACTCTGCTGATCGTGGACGAGGCCGAAGAGGTAGGGGGCCTTGCCGCCGGTGAGGATGACTTCTTTATCGGAAAATAAATCGACCGATCGGGGATCTTCCGGGGTCAGGATCGTTGTGACCACGGCGTTCTTGAGACTACGGTGCGGGTCTTGCTCGTCCAATGTTTCGACCAGGATCTCGCCTGCATCGAAGTCGACGATGGCCCGGCTCTTATAGTTCTGCGTGTACTTCACATATTTTTTCTGCTCGGGGAGTTTGACCTCTTCCTTGCCCCAGGTCTTTCCGACATTCACGCCAAGGGCGGTCAGGATGGCCTCCAGGTCTTTCTTGGCTTCTTGTAGGTCTTGGAGGAGGGCGTCCGGATGACGCGCGTATTGCTCGAGACGTTTCTTGGCAATCTGCGTTGGATTTTTTCCCTGGGCGAGATCGATGATGGCCTGGCCAGTTTGGCCTGTGGCGATTCGTTTCGCCGCGCCGAGGGCTTGGTCAGTCGACTCACAGCCGGAGGAGGTCACAACAAGGGTCACGAGCAGCAGCGAGGAGCGAACGGTAGAGAGCCGCATGGCGGCATTGTACAGAATTACAATGCCGCGGGCTATCTGCTAGGCCTGGGGCTGTCCGGCGGTCTCTGTTTGTTTGCCTTCAAGTTCGGTCCAGCGTACATAGAGCCGTTCAGCAGCGGTCTTGGCTGCTTCCAGCGCGGAGGATCGCTCTTGCAATGCCGTGGCATTGGAGGCGATGGCGGGATCTTCCACGGCGGCCTGACAGGTCGCGATGGTTTCTTCCGCCTGGAGGATGCGCTGCTCCATCTTCGCCCATTCCTTTTGCTCCCGATAGGAGAGGCCGGTCTTTTTCGCCTTGGGCGCCGAGTCCGACTGGGCGCGTGAGGCCTTGGCGGAGCGGGAGCTCGATGCGCGGCTCTCTTCAGCCATCTTCCGTTCTTGCGCCGATTCCCACTGCGCATAGTCGGCGAACCATTCGGTCTGGCCTGTGCCGTCCAGTGCGAGCAACATGGTGGAAACTCGGTCCAGGAGCCATCGGTCGTGTGTGACCAGCATTAAGGCGCCGGGGAACTCCACCAGACTGTCTTCCAATACGTCGAGCGTCGGAATGTCCAAGTCGTTCGTCGGTTCGTCCAGGATGAGGAGATCAGCAGGCTGGAGCATTAACCTGGCGATGAGGAGCCGCGCTTGTTCGCCTCCAGAGAGACGGGAGACGGGGAGATCTAATTGTTCCGCCCGGAAGAGAAACCGTTTCGCCCAGGAGACGAGATGGACTTCACGGTCTTGATAGACGACCGAGTCGCCAGAGGGGGCAAGGGCTCGGCGGAGCGAGATGGATTGGTTCAGCGATTCGCGGTGCTGTTCGAAGGTAACCACGCGCAGTTTGTCCGCACGGGTCACGGTGCCTGAGTCCGGCTTGAGGGTCCCGGCGATGAGCTTGAGCAACGTGCTCTTGCCGCTGCCGTTCGGTCCCAGCAAGCCGATCCGCTGGCCCGGGCCGAGCAGCAGGTCGAGGTTCGTGACGATCGGCCGGCCGCCGAGCGATTTGGAGAGCTGCGTGGCTTCGACCAGCTGTTTGGAGCGGCGTCCCGATGAGGTGAAGTTAATGCCGGCCGTGCCTGGATCTTTCCGGGATTCGGCGCTGCTCAATTCTTCGATTAAACGGCCGGCTGAATCGATTCTCGATTTGGCTTTGGTCGTGCGGGCCTTGGGGCCGCGCCTGAGCCATTCCACTTCGCGGCGGACCCGGTTGGCCAAGGAGGCTTCATAGTTGGCTTGCGCATGCAGGGCTGCATCCCGCTGTTCCAGGAAGTCGCTGTAGTTGCCTTTGGCTTCGAAGGCGCCGTTCGGATAGCTGCGATTGATCTCGATCATCCGCGACGTGACCGCTTCCAGGAAACGTCGATCGTGGCTCACGACGAGAAAGGCGCGGGCTTCGGCTCGGAGTAATCGTTCCAGCCAGAAGATGCCTTCGACGTCCAAGTGGTTGGTCGGTTCGTCCATCAGCAGGACGTCCGGTTCCAGCATCAGCGAGCGGACGATCGCCAGGCGTTTCTTCCAGCCTCCGGACAGCGAGGCGGTGGACTGGTCTGCCGCGGGAAACTCGCCCAGACTGACGGCTGCGGCGGTGCGGCCGCTATGTTCATGGGGGTCCAGGCCTTCGTCGATGAGGACTTGCGCGAGAACTTCTTCAATCGTATGGGCTCCGTCGAATAACGGTTCTTGCGGCACGTAGCCGATGCGGAGCTGCCGGCGCATCGATCTGGTGCCCTCATCCGGTTCTTCGAGCCCTGCCATGATCTTGAGCAAGGTGGACTTGCCGGAGCCGTTGGGTCCCACCAACCCGACGTGATCGCCTTCGGCTAACCCGACCGATAGATCCGAAAACAACGGTTTCACGCCGTAGGTTTTAGCGATGGACTCGCAGCTCAACAGAATTGTAGGTGGCATAGCTCTAGTGTCCGAATGGATGAATTAACCGAATCTGCTAGGAAACGATCGGGCAGGACTATTCAGGCCAGGCTGGATCGCACAGATAACAGTGTACGGGGTACAGGGCTGAACTGCAAGGGGGGCGCGGGGATAGGGGCTGATGATCTTCTGTGGGCGCGCAACGCGCGGCCTTGGAGGGCCCTCGTTGGACACGCGCAGTGGAAGATCAATCAGCCCCCATCCCTTGAAGATGGTAATGAGCGAGCTTGGAGGGATCATGCGTCGCGCGCACTCGAAGATCGATCAGGCTGTCCCTTGAAAGAAGAGGAGAAAAGGAGGATGCGCGGGGTGAAAATATGAGGTCGAGCGGGAGGGTATCTCGCTCGACCTCGTGAGGACTATCGAATAGAACTACTTAGCGGCGACGATTTCCAGGAGCTCGACTTCGAACACCAGGGTCGAGCCAGGCTTGATCGTCGGGGGTGCACCCTTGTCGCCATAGGCCAGATCCGAAGGGCAGGTCAGCTTGCCCTTGCTGCCGACCTTCAGCAGCTGGACCCCCTCGGTCCAGCACTTGATCACTTGGTTCAAGCCGAACGTGGCGGGCTCGCCGCGTTTGACGGAACTATCGAACACGGTTCCGTCGGTCAGGGTTCCATGGTAATGCACCTTGACCGTATCCGTGGCTTTCGGGGTTGCGCCTTTGCCTTCTTTGATCATCGTGAGGATCGCACCGGACTCGGTTTTCTTGGCGCCATGTTCTGCTGCGGCTTTCGCGAGGAAGGCGGCTCCCGCTTTCTTTTCCGCGTCTGCGACGACTGAGGCGCGGGCCTGCTGCAGAATCTGAATCTTCGGGCCGAAGGTCTGGAGCTCCACTTTCGGGGTCTTCTTGAAGACGCCGTCGGTGATGCCGGACTTCACGAGCTCCAGTTCGGATTCGTTTAGATTGAAGACGCCGAGGGATTGGCTGATGGCGAGGCCCAAGGCGTAGAGAGTTTTTTGTTCATCGTTCGCGGGCGCTGGGGTGGCGGCGAAGGCCGCAGAGGTTCCCAGGCTGAGCAGGGCAACTAAACAGGAGACAACGCAGCGCATGAGCTGTCCTTTCTTTATGTGTGACGGCGAGGGACCTGATATCGCAAGCCCTGGAGTGTTGTAGGGTAGCGCGATGGTGCTGCGCGGCACAATAGTTTTTCTGTACCCTGCCAGGGCGTTGCGCCAATGCAGCCGCCTCGCTAGAATCCGGGCACACCTTCATTTGAGGCATGTCATGATTCTTGGATTCGTCATTCTCTATTTACTCCTGTCTGTGGGGATCGGTTTGGCTGCCGCCAGGCGGGTCCATAACACGAAGGATTTTGCGTTGGCCGGACGGAGCTTGCCTCTGCCGGTCGTCATTGCCACGGTCTTTGCGACCTGGTTCGGGGCAGAGGCGGTGCTCGGAATCTCTTCGACCTTTGTGAAGGAGGGGTTGCGCGGCGTGGTGGCCGATCCCTTCGGATCAAGCCTTTGCCTGATCCTAGCCGGGCTCTTCTTTGCTCCCCGTTTCTATCGGATGAATCTCCTGACCGTCGGCGACTTCTATCGGTTGAAGTACAACCGCACGGTCGAGGTGCTTTGCACACTCTGTATCGTGGCGTCGTATCTCGGCTGGGTGGCGGCGCAGTTTAAGGTGTTGGGTTTGGTCCTGAACGTGGTGACGGAGGGGGCCGTGAGTCAGCCGGTCGGGATGGTGATCGGGGCGTTGATCGTTCTGACCTACACGACTTTTGGCGGTATGTTCTCCGTCGCGATTTTAGATTTCGTGCAAATCTCCGTAATCATGGGGGGCCTGCTCTATATTACGTCGGTCGTGAGCGGTTTGGCCGGAGGGGTGGAGGCGGTGATCAGCCATGCGGCCCAGGCCGGCAAGTTGGATTTTTTCCCTCGCGCCACGGCGGCGGCGTGGATTCCCTTTATCGGCGCTTGGATCACGATGATGCTCGGATCCATTCCCCAACAGGACGTGTTTCAGCGCATCACCTCGGCGAAGGATGAGCGAACGGCGGTGCGGGGCTCGGTTCTGGGAGGGGTGCTGTATTTCTGTTTTTGTTTTGTGCCGATGTTTCTAGCTTACGCAGCTACGCTGATCGATCCAACGACGTTCACTAGTCTTTTGGCCGAGGATGCTCAGCTTGTGTTGCCGACCCTCATCTTGCGCCATACGCCGGTCTTTGCGCAGATCGTATTTTTCGGGGCGGTCCTTTCGGCGGTGATGAGTTGCGCCAGCGCGACCTTGCTGGCGCCTTCCGTGATGTTGAGTGAGAATGTGCTCAAGGGGCTGCTGCCTCAGCTCAACGATTGGGAATTGCTGCGGGTCATGAGACTAGTGGTGGTGGGTTTTGCCGCATTGGTCCTCATCATCGCTCTGAATTCCAGCGCCAGCATCTATCAACTGGTGGTGGACACCTATAAGGTAACGCTGGTGGCGGCTTTCGTGCCTCTCTGCGCCGGGCTCTTCTGGTCTCGCGCAACGACGCAGGGAGCCCTCTACGCCCTTGCGGCAGGCCTGATGGCCTGGCTGGGGCTGGAACTCTTCGGTCCGTCCGACTCGATCTGGCCTCCGCAATTGGTCGGGCTTTTCGCGGCTGCGGCTGGGATGGTGGTTGGTTCGCTGCTGCCTCAGAGGATCGGAGTGCACGGCTGATAAAAAATTGCGCGATGGGTGACCTATGCGAGCCTGGCTCTGGGGGGCCTGGGTCCTGACTATCAAAGACCGCTGGTTCTATTCCCATTTCGGCATTGATCCGGTCGCCGTCGAGCGGGCGGAGCCCACCATCTATTGCGAGGTGCATGGGGGGACTCTGGGAGCGGCTCCGGCATAGTTTGGATTCTCCTAGGCCTCGCTCAGCCGAATGGTGTAAGCTTGGGGGTAACGAGTTAGGTGGGAAGGGGGAGTGACGCATGAAGAAGAGCGATTTTTCGGGAGATGACAACATTACCCTGTTGGCTAAAGGGGTCATCTTGAAAGGCGAGATCCATGTTGAGGGGACGGTGCGGATCGATGGCCGTCTAGACGGCGATCTTGAGACCAAGGGCCAGGTCATTGTCGGCGAGGATGGACTGGTTCAGGGGACGATTACGGCCGGCACGCTGATCAGCAGCGGGCGTATCAAGGCGAACGTGCTGGCGACGGAGTCCGTGCAGTTGCTGAAGACGGCGACGTTGATCGGGGAGGTCCATACGCCGGTGCTGATGATAGAAGCAGGCGCCAAGCTCCAAGGTATGACGGACATGGGAGTGATCTCCTGGCCTGAGGAGCTGCTGAAGTTGCCGGGCGGTGTCCGTGATGTGTCCGCACATAGGGCCAAGCAGGTCGTGGTGCTGGACAATAAAGACTCTCGCGGCGAAGGGTACCGATAGGTCCGTCGATTCTCTGCCGTGTTTTCCTAACCCAGCCGCCGGTGCCGCCGTGGGATTGGCGGACGCAGAAGAAGCCGTCATCGTCTCTCAGCCTTCCTCCCTGCCCACGCTTACTCTCTCCCTCTCAGGCTGCTGCATGGGGAAAAAAGGAAGGGCGCCTGCCGTACTCTCGATTGCGCGCGTCCAACGAGGGCCGTTTGAGGCCGCGCGTTGCGCGAGCAGGAGTGTGTGGCAGGCGCCCTTCCCGATCTTCTTCTCGACGATGCTATTTCCCGAAGGCTTTTTTTAGTAGCGGCTCCATCTCGCCTTTAGCGGCCATAGGATCCAGCACATCGGTGTCGCCATAAAACTGTCCGTCGATGAACACCTTGGGCAGCGTCGGCCAGTTGGTCATTTTCGCAAGCGCATCCCGCTTGGCCGGTTGAGACAAGACATCGATGAGTTCAAACGGATACCCGTACTTATCGAAGAACTGTATGGTCTCTCGCGTGAACCCGCACATCGGCATTTGCTTGGTGCCCTTGCCGTAGATCAAAATCTTATGCGCGGCAACTTCTTTGTTAATTTCTTCTTGAATGGGGTCTGCCATGGGTCGGCCTCCTAGTCTTCATCTGTTGTTTTAGCTGTGAGTTCAAGGGCATGAATCCGTCCGTCTTTCAACGGAACATCTAATGCCTGATAGATCATGCGATGCCGATCCAGCAAGTTCTTCCCTGCGAAGGCGACCGAGACCACCACCACTTTCAGGTGATCCATCGTGCCGGTCCGGTCCAAGACCGTGACCGCAGCGTCTGGCATTATCCGGCGCACATATTCCGTTAGCACATCAGGTGTAATCATGCCCTCTCCTACTATGTATATTTTACAATACCGCAGCCCCAGAGTGAAAGGCAATTCACGGGTACCAAAACTGGCAGGCCGTGGCCTCTCCACGAGAAACCCGTTGAGGGTCGAGAGCGGAAGCGGGACCCGGGATCGCCTGATCAGCCTCTGGCCGAGTTACCGCCGCAACGCTCCGGCCCAGCCGTACCGGTACTTTACCGTTTGCTCTCTGCCGGTGGCCAGTCCATTTCGGTTTGGCGGCCGCAGTAGAAACAGCAGAGGCGATAGCGCGCGCGGCGCCGTGGATTGGGGAGGGAGATGAAGACTACCGGCGTGTCGTCGAAGGGGCAAACCGGTTGTTGATGCATGAGGTGTTCGTCTGCCATCAGTTCCAGTGAAGCATTGTCCCAGGGCGGCATGGCCTGTTCATTCCCGGCAATCCGCTCTTTCTGTCCGCACCGTTCGCATGCTGTTTCGTAGGTCTTAATCTTGTCTGTCTGTTGAGACAGATCCCTGCTGTGTATCGCTCCGCCGCATCCTGGGTTGGGGCAGGTGAGGTGTTCGTGTTGGAGGGCCCGTACAAACCGCTGGTGGGTCTCGCGTTCTTGCTCTGATCTCATGATGCCTTCCTCATATTCGCATTTGTTATTATCTCAAGACGGCTGGACGGCTTTAGCTCAACTGCGCGCGTCCAACGAAGGCTTTCTCAAACCGCGCGTTGCGCGAGCAAAGAGCCGAGGCCGTTGAGCGGTCTTATACCCCCCAGGCCCCACTAATTTGAATGTTCGCCCCGTTGACGTACCGCGCGTCGTCGCTGAGCAGATAGCGCACTGCGGCAACCGTATCGTTTACCGTACCGATGTAGCGGGCAGGGATGCGTTTGGTCATGGCGGCGAGTTCGTCTGGCGGTGCACTCCCTGAGTCGATGAAGCCGGGGGAAATGGCATTGACGGTAATGTTGTGCGGCGCCAGGAGTTTGGCCCAGGTGCGCGTCAGAATCAGGACGCCGACCTTGGCGATGTAATGGGCCGTGACGTCAGGCTGGGCAATCATCTGGTCGGCGTTGGCCATGCTGAAGTTGATGATGCGGCCGGACTGACGGGATTTCATGCCGGGCGCGACGGCTTGTGCCAGATAGAAAATAGGGTGGAGGTTGCCGTCGAACATTTCGTTCCAGCCTTCGACCGTTTCGTCGAACAGGTTCACGCGATGGTAGGGGCCTGCGCCGTTGATTAGCGCGTCGATCTGTCCCCATTTCTGCTCGACCTGCGCCACGAGATCTTGAGCCGCTTGGGGATCTGACACGTCGCAGCGAATGGAGAGGGCCCGACCGCCGAGCTTGATGATAGCGTCGGCTGTGGCCGTGGCTTCTGGTTCGCTGGTGCGGTAGCAGATGGCGACCGACCAGTGCTGCGCCGCCAGGTCGAGCGCGATGCCCCGTCCGATGCCTTTAGCCCCGCCTGTGATGAGCGCCACTCGCTCTGCCATCGGTGCTCCCTTTCTGGCCTGCATTATTATACGCTGAGCTTATCGAGTTTTGAGTCTGGTTGCGAGCAGCTGCAGGGTGCCGGCTGTTCTCATGGAGAAGACCCGGTCTTGCTTAGGTTTCTTGTCGTCCTCTTGGCCTTCTGTGATGAGCGACTGCAAGTCCTCGATCGTATCCACGTCGCGCCAGGCGGTAGTGAGTCCGACAGACAAGCCCAGCGCCTTGGCGTTTTGCTGCGTGACGGTGAGTACTTGATCGGTGGACCAGGGCACGTTGGCAAAGAGTTTTTCGGCTGGCTGTTTGAGGCCGATGAGGTAGTAGCCTCCATCGAGGGCCGGACCCAAGACCACATCCGAACGACCCAGCAACGTGAGCGCTTCTTGGTAGACCGCTAGGGGCAAGGTTGGAACGTCGGTGCCCACGATGATGACCTGCGTATAGCCTTTAGCGAAGAGCTGGGCAGCAATGTGGTGCATCCGTTGGCCCAGATCCTCTCCTATTTGATCCAAGAGGCGGACGCCTTGCCGCTCTTCCATAATTTTAAAGAACACCAGCTCGGAGGAAGGGGCGCAGGCCAGGTATCGATGGAAGGGCAGCTGCAGTTTCGCGGCAGCAAGTTTGGACCGTTCCAGCATGTCGAGGACGAAGCTGCCATGCAGGGTGGCCGCTTCATCCAGCGTGAGCGGCGGGCAGAGCCGCGTTTTCACTTCGCCGGGGATCGGAGCCTTGGCGAAGATGACGAGGGCCGTGTGCGCGTTGTCGGACGATTGAGCGGCAGGCTGTTTCATGATTTATCGTACCAATCTATACCAGCGATGCAGGGTGTGAGTGCTCATGCCCATCCAGTACAGGAGTCGGAGCCCCCACATCAAGAGAATTGTCTGCACGAGACCTTGCTGTTCCCAGCGGCGGAAGGACGTGGTGACGGTTGAGGTCAAGGCTGCAGTTTTCCCCATTCGTTTGAGCCTGCGGGAGAAATCGACATCTTCCATCAAGGGCAGGTCGGCGAAGCCGCCCATTCGTTCGAAGATGGGACGGCGTACAAACAGGGCCTGATCGCCTGTGGCGATGCCGCTCACTCTCGATCGCCAGTTCATCATTCTACTAATCATGCGGCCCCAGATCGAGGGACGATCGAAGCGAATGTCGAATCGTCCTCCGACTATTCGTTGGTCAGAGAACGCAGCCTCGATTGCGGTCTTTGCGTCCTGTGGGAGGTGCGTGTCGGCATGGAGAAAGAGGAGGACGTCACCGCGACCGGCCGTTGCGCCTTCGTTCATCTGGCTGGCCCGTCCGCGTGGAGCGGTTATCAGTCGAACAGGACTGCGCGGTGAGGACTGAGTGCTGAGTCGATAGGATTCGACGAGTAGGGGCGTCCGATCGCTGCTTCCTCCATCCACCACGATGAGTTCATTGAAGCCGAGAGCCGCGGTCTGCGCCACGGTGGCCATGATCGTCCGTTCTTCGTTCAGCGTGGGGATGATGACGGAAATCGTCATCGCCATGGCTGCTAGGCGGGTTTCTTCGGTTCGTTAAACATAAAATACATGACCACGACGACCGTGACCCAAAACACCACTTGCTTGTGCCAGAAGAGGACTTCCCCATAGTGGAAGAAGACGGCGGCAAGCAGGAGGGACGCCCCGATGACGCTGTAGCGGAGGGTCATGTTTTCGACGACCGCATTGGCCCAGACCGCGACGCCTCCGAAGTAAATCAAGAGGGGGATAACGTCGATCTCGAATCCTCCGCTGATCGAGAGAAACACGTCGAGGAAACCGAGGAAAATGAGGGCGGTGCCGACGATCATCCCGGCGACGCGCATCTGGTTATCGCTGCCGGAGTCGTCGTCTGATTCCGGGCGACGTGGCGTATTGGTTGGTTCTGGCTGCATGGTCAACAGGTTCCTAATTGTTCGTCAAACGTTATCAGGCTACACCTTAAAATGTTTGCTCAGGGTCAACCCCTGACGCTGATAGGAGGAGCCGAGAGCCCTCCCGTAGAGCTGGCTGGGGCGCGCGACCATCTTGTCGTATACAACCTTGAAGAAGGTTTGTCCATCATGGATCAGGAAGGGCACGTCGTGGGGGCGCACTTCCAGCACCACTTGGGTGCCGTGCAACTCGCCATGTCCATATCCGAATCCCGGATCAAAAAATCCTGCGTAGTGGGTTCGCAATTCGCCGCAGGCCGCTTCGAAGGCGACCATTTCTGCGGCATAGCCGGCCGGCACGCGGATCCGCTCTTTCGACGCGAGAATGTAAAACTCTTCCGGTTCCAAGAGGAGGCTGTCCTGGCGGTGGCGGTAGAGGGGCTCCCAGAAATCGAGCGCCGTATAATGGCCGATCTTTGAGAGGTCGATGACGTGGCTGTTCTTCTTCGCTCGATAGCCGATAATTGGGGTGGCGCTGCGGTCGTCCCCTTTCAGATCGATGCGGAGGAACAGGCCACGATCCGTCCGGAAGTCGCGGGCGGGCAGCGCCTGTTTCGTGGGGAGATTGTGATAGAGCAGGGGTTCGCGCTTGTGGAGCCTCTGGAGCGACTGGTCTGACACGGTGGCGTCGCCGCGTACGAAGCGAATTTGATTGAGCGCGTAGCCGGTCTTCACCTTGATCGTGAATGAGCGGGGCACGATTTCGAGATAGAGGGGGCCAGAATAGCCAGCCCGGATTTCATCGAACCCGGTGTTGAGATCCGTCACGACGCGGGTAAAGATGTCCAGCCGCCCTGTCGTGCTTTTAGGATTGGTCCGCGCCCGAATGGTTTTAGGTAAGGTCACCCGTTCCAACAGCGGCACCAAATAGACATGGCCCTTCTCGAGAATGGCCCCTTCGGTGAGGTCGATCTCATACATCACGAGATCGGACTGGTAGAAGTCCAGGACGTTGAGCCGGCTCGTGATCTCGGACAGTTCCGGCAGGAAGCTGCTGATCAACCGGTAGGCCTTGCGTCCAAGCCGCAGATCGAGACTGGCCGGCTGAATCTGCCGATCTTCGATCGGCACGTCAGCATGGATGGCGCCCCTCGCGATCAGCTGTTTAATCTGTTGGTACGGCAAAATACCCTGGGTGGATGGCGTACTCACAGATCGTCGTGTTCTCCATTGCTACAAGCGTTCAGTGAAGGCTCTGCGCTGACCATCGGCAGCTCGCGCGAGGTTCCCTGTTTCGGCTGGGGATAGTGGAAGGCTTTGCCTTCATAGTTTTTCAAGAGGACCCCGTCGGCATCCATGTGCACCATATAGTCGCCGGGAAGCAAGGGGATCTTGCCGCCGCCGCCCGGCGCGTCGATCACGAAGTGGGGGATCGCCATGCCGCTGGTGTGGCCCTGTAACGACTTGATGATGTTCAGTCCCGTTTCGACCGTGGTGCGGAAGTGGTTGGTGCCCTTGGTCAGGTCCGCCTGGTAGAGATAGTAGGGTTTGATGCGGGCGAGTAGTAGCTGATGCATCAACCGTTTCATGATCTCCGGATCGTCGTTGACGCCTTTGAGCAGGACGGTTTGGGCCCCGAGCGGTACGCCGGCATCGGCTAACATGCCGCAGGCCGCTTTGACAGCCGGCGTCAGTTCGTCCGGGTGGTTGAAGTGCAGGTTCATATAAATCGGATGGTACTTCTTCACGATGGCGCAGAGTTCCGGAGTGATCCGTTCCGGGAGGGTGCCGGGTACCCGGGAGCCGAGGCGAACCAATTCCAGATGCGGGATCGTGCGTAAAGCCTTGAGGATCCGTTCCAGCAGATGATCCGGCAGGAGCAGGGGATCGCCGCCGGAGAGGATGACGTCGCGCACTTCGGTATGTTCGCGCAAATAGGCGATGGCCTGGTCGAGCTCGCCTTTTTTGAGGAAGCCCGGTTTGCCAACCAGCCGTTTTCTCGTGCAGAAGCGGCAATAGATCGGACATTGGTTCGTCACCATGAGTAGCACGCGATCTGGATAGCGATGGACCAGATGCGGAACTGGACTCATGAGGTCTTCTTCGAGCGGATCGTCTTCCGCCTCGAAGTCGTCCATTTCCGCGATGTCCGGGACCACCTGTTTCCAGATGGCATCGCCTTTTTCTTTAATCGTCGCCATCACTGTGGGGGTGATGCGCATCGGATAGTCGCCTACGATGGCTTCGATTTCTTTCGCGTCCACACCGAGCCGCTCCGCCAGATCTTTCGGTTTCACGATACTGTCGGCGAGTATGCGTCTCCATGCTTCCATGCCGGTCTCCTTTACTGGTCGAGTCAATCAGCGGTAGCGGGCTTACGGGGGCACTTAGCTGTCGGTGATCCGTTCCTGACCGTAGGTCTTGTCCAGATAATCGAGGATCTCGTCGGTTTCCGTCAAGACGCATTCTCCGTCCTTGAGGACGGGCACGTAGTATTGACCTGAGACCTCGTGGACAATTTTTCGCAGCGGACGGATATCAGGCACGATGATTGGCTCGTATTCGACATGAAGCTCCGCCAGTTTCTGGCGTACGACGTCGCAGTCTGGGCACCAAGACACATGATAGAGCGTGAGTGGCATAAACGTTCAGGCTTGAGGACGTTCGGACTGTTCCTGCGCGACCGCGCAGGGCACCATGACCGCGTCCTTCATTCCGTGGATCACTTTCTTTTCTGCTGAGCAGACGGTTGCTAGGATACCAGCCAGTTCGACCGTTTCGCCAGTCACGAAATAATAGGGGGAGAGCCTGGCGCGGCCGGACATGTGTTTCATCTCGCCGGTGACCGGATCGAAATAGTCGAGCTCATAGAGCCGGCCCTTGTGGAACTCCTGCAGGATATACGGAGTTTGGGGAAATGAGGCCAGGGCCTTGTCGAGGGCGTCGGCCCATTCGTGCTGTGGCATGTCGTGCCCGACTGATACGCCCCGGCTGCCCCAGGCGAGCTCGGAGAATCCAGATGGTTTGGTGACGAGGTGTCGTTCTTTTTGGGTGGCTGTAGCCAGATCTCGCCAGTTCGTCACGGCCCGTCCGCCGATCGTCAGCCCGGGGATCGTGGCGGCGGGCGGGACCGGCGCAGGATCGAGCACCCAGGTGCGCGGCATGATGGCGGTCAGGTGCAGAAAGACCTCCCGGCCCAAGGCCTCTTCCCAGAAGGGGTGCAAGACCGGGTGGTGGAGCAGGGCGAAGGCCAGTTTTTCTTCCAGTGCCGGTTTGTATGGAGGCGTGATGGCTACCCGGTCCTTCTTAACCGCATATTGGACGAGTTCAGCTTTGGGAATATTCAGGAGGTCGAATAATTCATAGAAACGGTAAATCAAGCCGACTGGCTGGTCTATGCCCTCGCCGGTAAGCCGGAGCCCTTCTTCGGTAAATCGAATGTGTCGGGGCTCTACGCAGTGGGCGTCAAGACCGATGGCGCGCAGCTTGGTGGTGAGCCAGGCCATTTCCGGCCGATAGTCTTTAGCCTCTTCCGACATCACGATCGCGATGCAGCCGGTTCGTTGGCCGAGCTGGGCCTTCAACATGGCAGCAAATCCACGAATCATCCCTTCGGGACCCCCCACGAGCGAGAAGTCTGGGGCCTCACTCTTGGCATAGAGGCCTGAGAGGCAGGCGGTCATGCCGATGCCGCCGGGGACCGAGTCGAGCTCGGTGATGACCATGCCGTCTTGGGTGGGGATGATGTCCGGTCTGATGACGGCAGGCAGGTGGTCGCGAAACCGTTTCATCCGGCTGTAGGTGAGCAGCCCTTCCGGCTTGCCTTGGTCGAGATAGCCGGCGACCCAGGCTGGTTGGAGGCCTCGCAGACTGTCGGCATAGAGGCGGTTGAGCGCCCGGTAGAAGGAGAAAAGCTGCGGCCCCAACTGCTGAAAGAAATCTAATTGGTCTTTCGTGAGCAGAAGCGGTGTCGTGGCAATGCGCCAGGTGGTCGTCGAGGGCGTGGCTCCGGGAGCGAGACTCTGGCCAGGTACCGCAGGAAAGAGCCCAGCTTGGCTGAGCTGGTCACGGATGAGTGTGCAGCGGTGAAGGAGGTCGGAGGTAGACAAGTCAGCCAGAGTCAGTATCCGTGTCAATGAAAGCTCTTCATGTAAGGCATTACAACTGTACCATGGGCCTTAGACTGGTACAAGGGGAGCGAGGTTCGTGAGAAGGGGCCACTTGGGCGCGCCGGTGAACGGTGCTAAGATGGGCATTGGCTGATTGGAATCCTTTTCTGTTTGTATAGGCCAACGGGCGGCTGGATCTTTCTGTGACGTTATCGATTGCGCTTCCACAACTTGTGCCGAGCCGCGCGTGCCTCCAGTGTGAGGTCTGTTGCCGGTTCCCGGACCCGGATAGCGCCCTTCGTCCCTATTTTACCGAGCAGGAAATTACCGAAGCCTTGGCTGGGGGCCTTGGGGGAGCGGCCTTCCCCAATCGGCGAGGGTCGCAAGTGGTTTTGGTTCCCGACCAGGTTGGCGAGGGCTATCTCTGCCCGGCCTTCGATTCCGCGACTTCAACCTGCCGCGTGTACGAACAGCGCCCGTTCGATTGTCAGCTTTATCCTCTGGCTTTGATGTGGGACGAGCCGCACAGTCATATCTTCTTGGGGTGGGATACGAAGTGTCCTTTTCTGCGAGAGGAGATTCCGGCGGAGATTCAGCGCCATGCCGACCGGGTCATGGCCTTGCTCGATCGACCGAGCGTCGAGGAGCAACTCGTCTCGCACCCTCGCCTTATTGGGCGGTTTCAGGCGGATGTGATCGTGCTGGCTCCCCTGCCGCGCCTGACCGATGTCTTCGCGGCTCAGTGGGGGCCTGCGCCGCTGCATCGGCTCATGCTGGACGATATTTCACATTTGACGATGGCGCTGGACCGTTCCGGCCTCTGCGGGCCTCAATCGCTTGCGGCCTATTCGCCGGTCTACCATTACATCTGGACGGGGGTCCTGGCCTATTGGTGGGTCGAGCTGCAGGGAGCCCTGTGTCTCTTCGCGCAATCGCCGGATGGGTGGTTTCTGTCCCTTCCTCCGATCGGACCCGGCTCGATTGAGGCTCCTCTATCTGAGGCGATGGAGCTGTTGCATCGTTGGAACGGCGACTCGCCGGTGAGTCGGGTGGAAAACGTGCCATCCCAGTTGGCGCCGGAGTTCGAGCGGCTGGGGTACAGCCTCACGCCCAAGGAGCCGGACTATCTCTACCGCGCGGCAGACCTTGCGGCCTTGGCGGGCGATCGGTATAAATCTCAGCGGGCGCTGTGCAACCGATTCGAGCGGGAGCAGTCCTGTGAGGTGGCCCCCTATCAAGCGGGCGATCAGCAGGGCTGCCGCGCATTGCTAAAGGCATGGTTACGCCAGAAGCAGGCGGAAGGGCTGGAACCGTTCGGGGTAATGTTGTTGGCCGATGCGGAGTCGGCGCATGAGATTCTATGGTCGCAGGCGCCGGTCCTGCCGGTCAGGGGGACGGTGGTCAGGATTCATGGCCGGATCTGCGCCTATACATTCGGCTATTGGTTAACGAATAAGACATTCTGTGTCCTAGTCGAGATTACGGATCGGGGTTTCCCCGGTCTGGCTCAATATTTATTTCGGGAGATCTGCCGGACGGCTACGGCGGAAGGGGCGGATTATATTAATGCGATGGATGACGCAGGTCTCCGGGGATTGCGTGCGTCCAAACAGGCCTATCATCCTGTCATGTTGATCTCGAACGTGATTGCTACCCGCGTGTCCGAATCATGAAGACCCCCCAGGGCCGTATCGCTTCTCAATTAATATCATTATCGGTGGCTGCCCCTGATCTCATTGCGGCGAGAACTTTTTTCGCCGCATGTCTTGGCGAGGAAGGTGCGAGAAATCTTGGAGGATGTAACGGTCTCTCAACAGGATGTTGAAAATGGCCGCCCACTTCGTCCTCGCAGATCGTGCAAGGTAAGACGTAAAATGTGAAACGCAGGATAGCTGAGTGCGCATCTTCCGAACCCTTTTAGGTTTGACGATTCACGTTTCACGAGCTTGTGTTCTGAGTGCCCTGCCTGATTGCTTGATCTTCAGCCTCGGTTCCGTTTATCGTGCCCTACCATAGTGGAACATCGTGTCAACCAACAAAGGCAGAAACCATGAGTCAGCAGGCACGCGAAGTTGACGTTGAACAATATCGGATCGAGCGGGAGCCCTTCTACGCGGAGGTTCAGGGCGAGATCGGTCTGTTTACGATTGCGGCGAACAGCAAGATGCCGGTCATGCTCAAGGGGCCGACCGGCTGTGGCAAGACCCGCTTCGTTCAACATATGGCCTACCGGCTTGGTCGCCCCTTGATCACCGTCGCCTGTCACGAGGATCTCACCGCCTCAGATCTCGTAGGTCGGTATCTGCTCAAGGGCCAGGAGACGGTTTGGGTCGATGGGCCTCTGACGCTCGGCGTGAAACATGGGGCGATCGTCTATTTGGACGAAATCGTCGAGGCGCGGAAGGATACGACGGTCATCATCCATCCCTTGAGCGATGACCGCCGCCTGTTGCCGATCGAGAAAAAGGGGCAGGTCATCGAAGCGGCTGACAATTTCCTCCTCGTCATTTCCTATAACCCCGGCTACCAGAGCGTGCTCAAGGACTTGAAGCAAAGTACGAAGCAGCGTTTCATGGCGATTCAGTTCGACTATCCGGCGCCCGACATTGAAACCACCGTGGTCGAGCGGGAAGCGGGGGTCGATCGCGACCTTGCGGCCAAGTTGGTCAAGCTTGCGGGCAAGGTGCGAAACCTCAAGAATCATGGGTTGGAAGAAGGGGTCAGCACCAGATTGCTGATCTATGCCGGGACTCTGATCCGGCAGGGCGTGGCCACTAACCGGGCCTGCGATGTGGCGATTGCCCGACCGATCACCGACGATCCTGATATGCAGCGCAGTATCTTAGAATTGGTCAAGGCCATTTTCTAAGCCATTTCAGGATGCTGCAACAGCCCGCCAACTCTTGATCCCTTCCAGTTCAGTGCAGATCCAATCCGGTACGAGCAGTCGGCCTAAACGTGTTTTGCCTAAAGGGGTCACCGCGCAGCTGGTGCTGGCCCGCTTGAACCTTGGCCCTCAGAAGAGGTTGGCGACGCCATAGGTGTCGTAGGCTGTTTCGTCTGGGCCTACCTGTAAGCGGGTGGTTACCGCGAGTCTGTGTCGGAGGGGAGCGTAGAGGCCTGTGTTGCCTTGTGCTTTAGCGCCCGGCCTTTGTCGGGGGTTGGGTCTGTGACGAGGCCGTAGATTTCCCGCCCTTCGTGGCCTTCCGGAAGATATTCTGTAATCGGCATGCCGTCTTCTTTCACGAAGAGCAGGCAGTGGCAATATTTGTAGATCTGCATTTCGTCGCAGGCGCACATCCAGCGGCGGAGTTTGGCTTCGGCCTGTTTATCTTTATAGAAGTTGCAGGGGCAGAGAGGCTTCCCCAACTCATCGATATGCATCGCGAGGCCTTTGACGACGGCTTCAGTGACGGCGGAAGTGGGGTGCATGGAGGTTCCGCTTTTCTCCGCGAATCCCTTCACGAACTTTAATATTTTCTCGATACTCTCGGGCTTCGGCTCGGCCATCATGACTCCTTTAGGAAAAGGCACTGGGCGAGGGGCTGAAGAGAGGGGCTGCGCCGCAGTGGCGTAGTTTACAAGCACCAGGGCGTCCTTTACAATCCTGTACTTCTCATTACTTCCTGTACATTTGTCTGAATGGACCGAGAGCCGAGATGTCGGATACGCATCAACAATTGATCGCGAAATTGGCCGAGGAGCTGGGCGCGACGTCGGCTCAGCAGCTGGTCGCTGATCTCGTTGCGGCTGCCGCAAAGCCGAATCAGGTGGAAGGCGTGTTGCTGCTGCTCGATGAGCTCGACGAGATTTCGGCAAAAGTTACTCGCGCTGCCATCGAATCGTTTTCGGATTTGCAACGGCGGGAACGATTAAGTGAGGCGGTGGCCTGGCTGGATCTGGGGATTGCGTTGGCCGAATCCTCCGGTGCGATCGGGTTGAAGTATTTCAAAGAGAGCCCGCTGGTCCTGGGCCTGATCGAGCTGCCAGCCGCTCGGTCGCTGGTGCTGAAAACCGCCCTGGAACTGGCGGAGCAGGATGCGAATGTCGCGCTGGAATTCCTCCGGGTCTCGCCGGAGGTGGTGACGGTTATCGCACCGGATGAACTAAGTGCATGGCTGGAGGTCGGGCTCGAATTCACCCAGGTCGATTTCGTCGTGGCGCTGGAGTACATCCGTCAAATTCCTTCGGTCGCCCGCGTGTTGCCCTTTCAGGAGGCCAGGGCCTGGGCGACGTTTGGACTGAAGCTCATTGCTCAGAACAGTTTCGGCAAGACGGACTATTTCGGAACCATCGAATTTCTCCGCTCCAGTCCGCGCATCCTTGGCGATCTCGAAGACCAGTCGGTGCGGGCCAAGGTGATCACGGTTGGATCGTTGCTGGCGGACCGGGATGCCGGAGCTGGCATCGCCTGGCTGTCGGAGTCGCCCCGCCTGTTGCGTGTCGTGCCGAATGAGGCCTGGAGGCTCAAAGTCTTGCAATATGGCGCCTTGCTGGCAGAGCGTGATGCGGAGACGGCGCTGGCCTATTTGCGGCGCGCGCCTGAATTGGTGAGCCTGATGGGCGAATCGGCCGAGGCGAAGGCTCGTTTCGAAGCCTGGCTCACAGCCGGGATGGAAGTTCTGACCTACAGCGTCGAAGGAGCCAGGGCCTATTTCGCCCTGGAATCGCAAAAGGCCCTGACTTCGGTGGAGACAGCCTTGAGCGGTGTGCCACTCAGGCAGGTGGCCAGGACCGTGAAGCTCTTCGTGCAAGGGCTCTGTGGTACAGACATGACGATTCAGGCGCTTCCCGATTCGCTGAGCCAGGAGACGCTTGCGCGGGCGACGGTGAGCCAGGACGGGCGCACCATTTCGCTGCCGTCGCTCCTCCGCTGCTATCCCACAGCTGAAGAAAATACGCGTCTGTATCTGGTCATGGCAGCTCATGAAGCGGGACATGTGGAGTTCGGGACCTATCGGCTGACTCTTGAGCCATTCGCCGATTTGGTTGCGGCTCTACGGCAGAAGTATGGCTGTACGAAACAGGCTGAGCCGGACAGTCTGGCCTCGCTCTTTCGTTTCTATCCCCATCCGGGCCTGATCCAGGATTTATGGACGCTCGTGGAGGATGCGAGGGTGGAGTTTCTGTTACAGCAGGAATATCCGGGGCTGCAACGTGACCTCCAGCAATTCGCACGAGAATCGATCGAAACCAGATCCCTGACCCATGGGCTGACCGTCAAGGAACTCGTCGTCGACCAACTCCTCCAATTGTCGACGGCCGCTTCGCAGCCTGTCGCGATTCATGAAGCTATCAAAGAGGAGATCGCCATTCTCTGGCCCCTGTGTCAGGCGATTCTGGTTCCCACGGCAACGGCGGAAGGATCCGTGCTGCTGGCCCATGGGCTGTATGTGCGGCTGGAAGAGTTGTTGGCTCCGAAGGGAGCCATGGTCCAGGGCGTGCAAGCCGATGATGCGTCAGCGGAACTGGGCGTGGGACCTTCTGCCTCAGACCAGAGCGGCGAGGACTATCGCCCCGTCACCAACTGGGTCTATCGCGGAGCGATGAATCCTGAGTTCATCAAGCAGAATGCACAGGATGGACGGACGCAGGAGGACCAACCTCAGTCGGACGAGATTCAGCGTATGGCGAGCGCGGTAGGCGGGTCGCAGGAGGCCTCGTCGCAGGGGCAGCAGAATCGGGGGGGCACGCGTACGGAAACGGAAGGCGACCGGCTGGCCGGGGGACGGCAGTTGCCTTCTCAGGTGGAAGAACTTTTGAACCTGAAGGTCGAGCAGCCGGCGCCGGTCGATCATGCGGGGCTTGGCGATCGTGCGATACGTTATCCGGAATGGGATCAGAGGATCGACGATTATCGCCTGAATTGGTGCCGCGTCGTCGAACGTGCTGCCGAGGAGGGGAGCGGGGATATCGTGAGCGCCACCTTGAGGGAGCATCGGAGCGAGGTCTCAGCTCTGCGACGATTCTTCGAAGGGTTGCGGCCGCCGGGGTTGCGGCGGGTGCCGGGCCAAGCGGACGGTGACGAGTTGGACGTGGATGCAGCGGTGCGGATGTGTGCGGAGCGGGCGGCGGGAGCAGACCTGTCGGACCGGATTTATGTCCGACGTGAACGCAAAGAGCGGGATGTCGCGGCGGCGTTTCTGGTCGACGTGAGCGGGTCCACCAGCCGCCAGTTGGAGAGTGGGCGCCGCGTGATCGATCTGGAGAAAGAGGGGCTGGCGCTCTTGTGCGAAGCGCTGGAGTCGGTCGGAGATCAATATGCGCTCTATGGGTATTCGGGCCAGGGTCGCGGGCAGGTGGATTTTCTGGTGATCAAGGACTTCGACGACCAGTTGAGCGGGAAGGCGGCGCAGCGGCTGGGTGGGCTGGTACCCATGCAGCAGAACCGCGATGGGGCGGCCATTCGCCATGCCACGGCCAAATTGCTGGAGCGAGAGGCGCGAACGAGACTACTCGTCCTCATCAGCGACGGCCGTCCGCTCGACGATGGCTATAAGGACGAGTATTCGCTGGAAGACACGAAGGCGGCCTTGCGCGAGGCGCGCCAGCGGGGGGTGCATCCGTTTTGTATCACGATTGATCGGGAGGCTGATGGCTATGTCCGGCGAATGTACGGAGACGTGCAGTTCGCGGTCATCGATCACATCGAAGCCTTGCCGAAGCGATTGCCGAAGATTTATCAACGGCTCACGACGTGAACGGTGAAACGTGAGAAGTGAAAGAAATGTCATGTGGTAATTTCGAGTCAACCGTTTTGCGTTTTACGTTTCACCTTTCACGAAAGACAGAGCATGAGCAACGAAACTGAGCGACCGGCAGTGCCGCCTTGGCTCCATAAGCTGTTCACGGGGAATCAGTATCCCTATGTCCGCCGGCTGGCGAAGTTCGCGCAGCCGACCAAGCCGGGGGAGGATCGCCTGGAGCCGACGAAAGAGATGATCGAGACCAAGTTCTGGGAGGTTTATCCCCGCTGCTGGGCCAAGCTGCTGCAGGAAGTCAAAGTTGGGATGATCGTGGTCTTTCACGAACTCGGCGAGTATCCGGCTGGCGGGTATCAGGAGCTGGTCGATGATCCAGATGGCTTTCTGGCCAAGAATTATGGCAAGAAGAAGATCAAGGTCAATTTCTACGATGGTGAAAATTTCGTCTGCACCATCAATTTCAAAGTCGCAGGCTGGACGGAACACGAACATCCGTGAGAGGTGAGAAGCAAGACGTCAGGAGATCCTGCGTCTCACATTTTACGTTTCACGTTTGACGAGGAGTAGATGATGGGAAGACCCAAGATTACAGTGGTAGGCGCGGGGAACGTCGGCGGCACGACAGCGCAGCGGCTGGCGGAGAAGGATGAGTATGAGGTGGTGCTCGTCGATATCGCCGCGGGAGTCCCCCAAGGCAAAGCGCTCGATATCACCCAGGCCGGGCCGATCTGCGGCTATAGTACCCGCGTTGTCGGCACCAACGGCTATGATGAAACGGCTGGTTCGGCGGTGGCGGTGATCACGTCGGGTATTCCTCGCAAGCCGGGGATGAGCCGCGACGAGTTGTTGGCCACGAATGCCAAGATCGTGAAATCGGTTGTTTCAGAGCTGGTCCCCCGCTCGCCGAACGTCATTTTGATTCTTGTCACCAACCCACTGGATGCGATGGTGCATGTGGCGCGCCGCGTCAGCGGCCTGCCGAAAGCGCGGGTCCTGGGGATGGCAGGAGTACTCGATTCCGCCCGTATGCGCGCCTTCATTGCCGCCGAGTTGAGTGTGCCAGGTCCCGATGTGGATGCGATGGTGCTGGGGGGGCATGGGGATACGATGGTGCCCCTGTCGCGCTATACGACAGTGAAGGGAAAGCTTGTGTCAGAGTTGATGACGAAGGAGCGGTTGGAGGCGATCGTGAAGCGGACTCGTGAAGGAGGTGCCGAAATTGTCGACCTCTTAAAGACTGGCAGCGCGTTTTATGCCCCGTCCGCTTCGGCGGTCGACATGGTCGAGGCGATCATGAAGGATCAGAAGCGAGTGTTGCCCTGTGCGGTGCTCTGCGAGGGCGAATATGGATTGAAGGATGTCGTGGTCGGGGTGCCGGTTAAACTGGGCCGGGGCGGGGCGGAGCAGGTGGTCGAATATGAGCTGACGGCGGAAGAACACGCGGGGCTGGAAAGTTCTGCTCGCGCGGTGCGCGAACTCTGCGCGACCGTCGATCGGTTGATGGCATAACGTGATGAGGTCTTAGGCCTCGCTTGACAAGCCAAGCGACCTGCAGTACAGAATGCCCAAAGCAGTTAACTGAAACTAAGGAGACATAATGAAATTTCTTGAGAATCCGATGCAGACGATCGGCGCAGGGTTTGCGCTGACCGCAGTGTTGATGGTGGGATATCTCGGTATCGTCGGTGTTGGGGTTGGCGAGCCGGACTGGGCCGGTCTGTTGTTGCGCTGGGGGCACTTTCTAGCCGGGATCATCTGGATCGGGCTGTTATATTTCTTCAACCTCATCAATGCCGCATTTTTAAAGAGTCTGGACGGGCCAACCAAGAATATCGTGATTCCCAAGTTGATGCCCGCCGCGTTGAACTGGTTCCGTTATGGCGCCACGGTCACGGTGCTGACCGGGATCCTCTTGTATGCGAAAATCTATGGCATGCAGGGTGGCACAGGCGCGACCGCGCTCATGATCGGTGGTACCTTGGGTATCATCATGATGGCCAATGTGCACGCAATCATTTGGCCGAACCAGAAGAAGATCATCGCGGCGGTGACGGCTGCGGGTCAGGGAACCCCTGCGCCAGCGGAAATGGCCCAGTGGGGCCGGACGGCGCTCCTCGCCTCGCGGGTCAACTTTATGTTGTCGATCCCCATGCTGTTGTTCATGGCTGTCGGCAGCCACCTCAGGTAGGATTTCCTCTGATCGCCGGCGGGAAAGCCCGCCGGCGATGAACTGATTTCCCCTCCTCGCTGGGCCCCTCCACCACTCACGTAACCGGGTCAAATGGCCACTATGCCTAGTCCCAGGTGGGGCAGTGGCCCTAAGTCGTTGAGATTCAGGCCTATTATCAAGTCATTGCCTTGACGAAGATAGGCGAGGCACCTTATAGTATCGGTTCATACGTTGAGCCAAATGGGTGAGGAATGGCGCATGGCGACCGCAACTGACGCACGAGTTCTCCAAGCACTTGACGGATCCCCTTGGGATATCGATGCCTATCTGAAGATCGGGGGCTACGAGGCCTGGAAGAAGTGCGTCAAAGAGCTGAGCGCCACCGATATCGTCAATGAACTGAAGAAGGCCGGACTCCGTGGGCGCGGGGGCGCCGGTTTCCCTACCGGCATCAAGTGGGAAAAGGTTCTCAATCACCGGGTCAAAGAGCATTACTTTGTCTGCAACGCGGGCGAACATGAGCCCGGCACGTTTAAAGACCGTTACATGCTCAAGCATGCGCCCCATCAGCTCATCGAAGGCTGTCTTATCGGTGCCTATACGGTGCAAGCCAAGGCGGCCTTTATCTATCTGAATCATGAGTATCAAGAAGAGCGGGAGAATCTAAAGAAGGCCTTGGCTCAAGCGAAGGAGCGGGGCTTTCTAGGTACGAATGCCATGGGCAGCGGGATGGATCTCGACCTGCAAATCTTCGACGGCCATGGAAGCTACGTGGCCGGTGAAGAGACGGCGATGCTCGAGTCCATGCAAGGGCGGCCGGCCATGCCGAGACAGAAGCCGCCGTTTTACCCGACAGATTTCGGTCTCTACGGAAAACCGACTCTGGTCAACAACGTTGAAACTCTCTGCAACATTCCGAGGATCCTCCAGAAGGGCTCGGCGTGGTTTACGCAAGTCGGCACGGAAAAGTGCCCCGGCACGATGATGTTCTCGCTCAGCGGCGCGATCAACAGGCCGGGTGTGTACGAGCGGCCGATGGGCATCACGATCCGGGAGTTGATTGATACCTGCGGCGGCGGCGTCCCGGGCGGGCGCGAGATCAAGGCGGTGTTCCCAGGCGGTCCGGCCTTTTCCATGGTCACCGCCGATCAGCTCGATTTGACGATGGACTTCGATTCGCTGAAGAAAGCTGGCACAGGACTCGGTTCAGCCGGCATGATCGTGGTTGATGATGCGACCTGTATGGTGGCGAAGACCCTCCATTTCTCAAGCTTCTTCAGGGACGAGAGTTGCGGACAATGTCCTCCCTGCCGCATGGGGACGATCAATCTCACCGCACTCTTGACCAAGATCGAGCAGGGCGAGGGGACGCAGAAGGATATGGATAGCCTTCTCCAGCTCTGCGGGTTTGTGAAGGGGACTGGCTATTGCACCTTGGTGACCGGCGCAGCCGTGTTGGTCCAGAGCAGCGTGAAGCTGTTCCGCCACGAGTTCGATGAGCATATCCGTTTGCAGCGCTGTCCCTATCAGCCGGTAGCGGCTGGTGCAGCGGCACATTAAGAGGGAGTGGCGATGCCGCGCGTGACGTTTCTTCATCCTCAGGGCAAGAGCGGAGAGGTTGAGCTCAATACGTCGTTACTGGAGGCGTCGAAGCTCCTCGGGTTTGTGTTGAACAACGATTGCGGCGGGAACGCCTCCTGTACCACCTGTCGGGTGGAAGTCCAGAGCGGAGCCGAGAACCTGTCGGAGATCGATTTCGATGAGCAGGATCTGCTCGATCGAGAAGCCCTCAGCGAGCCGTGGCACCGCCTCGGGTGCCAGGCCAAGGTGCTGGGAGATGTGGTGGTGGTGGTGCCAGAAGGTAAGTGGGAGGCACCCACGACGGGGGAGTCTGAGTCGCAGGGTATTGAAATTGGGTAAAGAGGTGTTACACTAAGTCATCCCAGGTAGGTTTCGAATGACGGCCTGGTCACAAGAGGAGGATCTCAATGCTGACGATTACGGCACTGGCAGAACAAAAGATCAAAGAACTGATGGTGGAAGAAAAAGACATCATCGGGTTGCGCGTCTACGTCAAGGGCGGCGGATGTCATGGCTATCAATATGGCATGGCCTTTGAGTCGAAGATGGGCGATGACGACACGGTGTTCGAAAAGAATGAAGTGAAGGTCATCATGGATTCGCAGAGCGCCCCCCTCCTGCAAGGCGCCGAGGTCGATTATGTCGATAGTCTGCAGGGCTCTGGGTTTGCGATCAAGAACCCGCAAGCGAAGACGACCTGTGGTTGCGGCAGTTCTTTTAGCGCCTAAGGTATGTGCGCTGGCGTAGCGCGAGTGGACATGTTGACTGTGAGGGAAGCCAGGGTTGCCCGGGTGTCGGGCGGTCCTGGCTTTTCTGTTTGTGATCTGGCTGTGAGCTGACCCGACGATGGTACAGGCGAGCGTGACGAAACGATATCGGTTCTGTGCGGCCCACCGGCTGCACACGGATCATTTCTCGCCCGAAGAAAACTGGGCTGCGTTTGGGAAGTGCAATAATCCCAACGGCCACGGCCATAACTATGTTGTGCTGGTGACCGTGAGCAGTGCGGTCTCGGCAGCGATCGGTGGCAGCGTGAATCTCGACCGGCTAGACCGGATTGTGGACGAGCAGGTGGTCGCCAGATTCGACCATCACGATCTCAACCTCGATCCTGAATTTGCCAACTGCACCACAACGGGGGAAAATCTGGTGCTGCTGATCTGGGATCTCCTCGTGAAGCACCTTCCAGCCGGACAGTTAGAAAAAGTTGGATTGATCGAAACGCGCGACAACTATTTTGAGTATGCGGGGCCAGCGAGTGAGACCTCGGTACTCAGAGAGGGACGGCATGGCTAAGCAGGTAGTCAAGCGGCGGGGTCAGCGGCAGGTTGAAGACGTCAACGGGAGCGGCAAACCAGTGGATCTGGATGTGCTGCAGTCCCTGGTCACAGAAATGTTGCTTGCGCTCGGTGAAAAGCCAGGCCGGAATGGGCTCGTCAAGACTCCCGAGCGAGTGGCCAAGGCGCTTGCCTTTATGACGCAGGGGTATCAGCGGGACATCGACCACCTCTTAAACGACGCACTCTTTCCGATCGAGTACGACGAGATGGTGATCGTCAAAGACCTCGACTTTTTCAGCATGTGTGAGCATCACCTCCTGCCGTTCTACGGCAAGGTCCATGTGGGCTATCTGCCTAATAAAAAGGTGGTCGGCCTCAGCAAGATCCCTCGTATCGTGGATACCTTTGCGCGGCGGCTGCAAGTCCAAGAGCGGCTCACCGTCCAGATTGCAGAAACCTTGAAGGCCAAGCTTAATGCGCATGGAGTGGGCGTGGTGGTCGAAGCGCGGCATCTTTGCATGATGATGCGGGGCGTCGAAAAACAGAATACCATCGCGGTCACGAGCTCCATGCTCGGCGCCTTCCGCAGCCAGCCGCAAACCAGGCTGGAGTTTTTGAAGCTCATCCGCCGTGGCAGCGTCGGCGATTCCGATTAGTTGCCTACGTTGGGTGAGCGAGTGACGTGTCGGCGTGCCGCCATAGTCTTCCTGCAGCCTGTGAGATGATGACTGCTCACGATCAGACTCCCGATTTATTTGGCAGTCCAGAAGGGGGGAAGTCCGTTGAGGCTCCCTTGGCCGAGCGTTTGAGGCCTCGTGAGTTCGCGGATTTCGTCGGGCAGGATGACATCACTGCGCTGGATCGGCCCTTGCGGAGGGCCATCGAGGCGGATCAATTGTCCTCCGTGATTTTCTGGGGGCCTCCAGGCTCCGGCAAGACCACGCTGGCTCATCTTGTCGCGGGCCACACCAAAGCGCAGTTCGTGCCCTTCTCTGCAGTCACGGGGGGTGTTTCCGAGCTCCGAGCTATTATCAAAACAGCCGAGCAACGTCAGGCTATCAAGGGCCAACGGACCATTCTCTTCGTCGATGAGATTCATCGGTTCAATAAGGCGCAGCAGGATGCCTTTCTTCCCTATGTCGAGCGGGGGACGATCATCCTGGTCGGGGCGACGACAGAGAATCCATCCTTCGAAGTGATCTCGCCGCTCCTATCTCGCTCTTTGGTTATCGTACTCAAGTCCCTTTCGAGCGAGGCGCTCGGACAAATCTTAGACCGGGCGCTCACGGATTCTGGGATCGGGTTGGGGGCCTGGAAGGCCCGCTTGTCTCCCGAGGCCAGAGAACGATTGATCGCCTATGGCAACGGTGACGCCAGAGCCATTCTGACGGCGTTGGATTTTGTGGTGAGGCAGCAGCAGGCCGAGCCTGACGGGACTCGTCTGATCGATGGCGCGGCCCTCGAAGCCGCGCTGATGAAGAAATCGATCCGATACGACAAGTCCGGTGAAGAACATTACAACGTCATCTCCGCCTACATTAAAAGCCTCCGCGACTCCAATCCTGACGGGGCCCTCTATTGGCTCGCCCGGATGTTGGAAGGAGGGGAGGACCCAAAATTTATTGCGAGACGTCTGGTGATCTTTGCCTCTGAGGACGTCGGGAATGCTGACCCCATGGGGCTGGTGGTGGCGACCGCAGTGGCTCAGGCCGTCCAGTTTGTGGGACTGCCGGAAGCACAGATCAACTTAGCCCAGGGGACGACCTATCTTGCCACCAGGCCTAAAGATAATGCCTCTTACGTCGGACTGCTTGAGGCGATGGAGGATGTGAAGGCTCAGGGGAATCTGGGGGTGCCACTGCACCTGCGGAATGCCGTGGCGTCGATGATGAAGGGGTTCGGGTATGGGGACGGCTATCGCTATGTCCATGACGATCCCCAGGCCAAGGAGCAGGAACATCTTCCTGAATCGCTCAATGGCCGTCGGTATTATCGGCCGAAGAGTTCGTAATTGTTGCGTTATCTGCGGTGGACAAATTTTTCTAATCAGTTATACTTAGGCTGGTGAAGCGGCAGGGTCAAAAAAATAGTGGATCAATCGCAGCCACGAATGAACGGCGTAAGTTCGTTCGGGCAACGCTCGTTGGCTCGGCGCTAATTTTCCCGAAAAGCGGAGCCAAGGCGATGACCGCCGTATTGGATAACGTCAATAGTGTCGGCGCCGGCTTGCACGCAAAAGAGAAGTTGGCCGCGGCCCTGCCTGTGACCGTGTCATTGGCGTTTCTGGATTCGCATCGCGCAGAGCAGATCGAGCGGCTCGACGGGAAAGTGGCGTGGGCCAAGCCATGGCAGAAGGGGTTTCTGATCGGCGTTGCCTGGGACGAGCTGGTGACGAAAGAAAAGAACCGCTGGTTGTATTACTACCTCGAAGAAACGGTCAAATCCTCGCTTTAACAGGACGCTGAAAAAGCGCCCCCCCCGCGTCGTTCTCGCATCGTTCAGATCGTCAACGTACCCTGCAGGTACGCCTCAGGCCTTCACTCGCTGCGGCCTTGCTAGCCGGCCGTTTTGAGCATCCTGTTGTTGAACCTCTAGTCTAGATAATTCTCTGCGAATGCTGCTACGCGTAAGCCGTCAGCTTCTGTTTGACGCCTTCCAGCTCGGCTGAGAGCGTTTCCCATCTGGTTGTGAGCCGTGCCAGCTCATTCTTCCAGCCATCGTATTCCGTTTGCAGCGTGCTCCACTTGGTGGATTCATCTTTGTAGAGCGCCGGGTTGGCCAGTTCGAGGTCCCGCGCTTTAATCTTCGTTTCGCATTCGGCGATATCGGCTTCAGCTTTGACGATTTGCTTCTCCACGCGGGCCTGGGTCTTACTCAGATCGCGGCGTTCTCCGGCTGAGGGTTTGGCCTGGGTCTGTGACAGCATGGCCTTGGTCGGTCCGACGGTTTTCCCGCGATCCGCCCCCTTCAAGTCCTCGCTCGATTCCTTGATGGATTCGATTTCCTGTGCCTTCTTCCACAAGTAATACTCGTAGTCACCGGTGAAGCTACGGGCCTTGCCCTCTTCGATTTCAATGACGCGCGTGCAGACTCTAGTCAGGAAAGTCGGGTCGTGGGAAATAAAGATGATCGTGCCAGGAAAGTCCGAGAGGGCGTCGGTGAGCATGTCGACCGATGCGGGATCGAGGTGGTTGGTCGGTTCGTCGAGCAGCAGGGTATTGGCTGGTTCGACCAGCATCCGTGCGAGCGCGACGCGGTTGCGTTCGCCTCCGCTCAGGGCTTTGATCGGTTTCTTTTGATCGTCGCCGGTAAACAGGAAGGCACCAGCAATCCCGCGGAGGAAATTCGTTTCCGCCTGGTTGGAAACCACGGAGAGGGATTCCAGAATCGTATGTTCGGGGTTCAGCGTTTCGGCCTGGTGCTGGGCGAAGTAGTGCAGGGTGACACCATGGCCGACAGACCGTTTGCCGTTGTCCAGTGCCAGCACCCCAGCCAGCATTTTGAGCAGCGTGCTTTTGCCCGCCCCGTTTTCTCCTACCAAGGCCACGCGCTGACCCCGCTCGATCGAACAATCGACTTTCGTGTAGATCACTTTTTCGCCGTAGCGTTTGGCCGCACCCTGGAGCTCCAGCACCTGCCGGCCGCTTGGTGGGGGGATGGGAAACTTAAACTTCACCCGCCTGGGATCGCGTTTCACCTCAATCATCTTGACCTTATCAAGCTGCTTGATGCGCGATTGGACCTGGCTGGCTTTGTTTGCCTGGTAGCGGAATCGATCCACAAAGGTTTGAACCCGCGCGACTTCTTTGGCCTGCCGTCCCGCGGCGGCTTCTTGCTGTGCATCACGCTCGGCGCGGATTTTCTGGAACGAGGTGTAGCTGCCGCGATACTCTTCCATCTTATGGTGCCGGAGGTCCCAGATGTGGGTGACGACGCGATTGAGAAATTCCGTGTCGTGACTGATCATCAGCAACGTCATTTCCGAGTTCAGGAGGAATTGCTCGAACCAGCGCTGTGTCGGTTTGTCCAAGTGGTTGGTCGGTTCGTCGAGCATCAGCACGTCAGGCTTGCTTAACAGCAGATGCGCCAAGGCGACGCGCATCCGATAGCCGCCTGACAGCTTTTCGACTTCACGCCCAAAGTCGAGCTCCGAAAATCCCAATCCCATGAGGATGCGTTCGGCTTCATGCTCGGGATAGATGTCGCGGTGGGTGGCGTCCAGCACGTTTTTGCCCGTGATGGTTTCGAGCTCCTGCGGGAGATAGCCGATGCGGAGCCTGGGCCGTTTGCGGATGGTGCCCTCGTCCGGCGACTCCTCGCCCAGGATCATGCGGAAGAGGGTCGTCTTGCCGGCGCCGTTCGGTCCCACCAGGCCCACTCGCGAGCCGGGGCGGAGATGCGCCGTCGCATTCTCAAGGAGCACTCTCGTGGAATATTGTTTACTGACAGATTCGATTTGGAGCATGAGAAATTTCGTGAACCAGGCGGAGCGTGCTTACTGGGAGGAGCCGATGGTCATTCGGTGATTAGGGGTGGAGGTCGAGGTTTGCTGAGCCTGCGTGATTGTTTTGGTGGAGCTGGCCGGGATTGAACCGGCGACCTCGTGAATGCCATTCACGCGCGCTCCCAACTGCGCTACAGCCCCACATCGATGGACTTGGAAATAAGCGAAAATCGCCATCAAACAGCCCTGATGCTAACATGGCTCTCCCTCGGCAGTCAAGAAAAGGAGCGCGAGCAGGCTCAGCTGCCTCTCGTGCTCGCGGAACGCGCGGTCGACGACTCCTTCCGTTCGACGCGGGCTAGAAGAGATTGGGTGGGCCTGTCCTTGAAGGTGAGGGGTGAGTAACGGGACGGCACTAGGAAGAGTTTGGACATGACAGTTCTTGACAAACCCCAGTGCCACCCCTACCATGGCTTCTCGGCTCTGGCCCCCGGTTGGCCAGAGCTCTTTTTTTGGGAGCATTGCAGGCGATGGGAAATCTTATAATCATCGGGGCGCAGTGGGGCGACGAAGGCAAGGGCAAGATCGTGGATATCTTGGCCCGCGACGTCGATGCCGTCGTGCGTTATCAGGGCGGGTCCAATGCCGGGCACACCGTGATCAATGACCGAGGCACTTTCGTGTTCCACCTCATCCCTTCAGGCATTCTTTATCGCGGCACGCTCTGTGTGATCGGAAACGGGGTTGTCGTGGACCCGGCCTCTTTGATCGAGGAGATGGATCATCTCCAGACTCAAGGGGTGAAGATCGGCAAGAACTTCGTCGTCAGTCAGCGTGCCCATCTCATCCTGCCCTATCACAAGGCTATCGACAAAGCGGCGGAACAGTCGAAGGGCTCTCGCCGAATCGGTACGACGGGGCGGGGCATCGGCCCCTCCTATGCCGACAAGATGGCGCGGATCGGGATTCGCATGGGGGATTTGCTTAACCCCAAGGCCTTTCGCACGAAACTTGAAGAGAATCTGGTTGAGGTCAATTGGTTTGCTGAGAAGCTCTATAAGATGGAGCGGTTCGAAGTCGAAAAAGTATTTCAGCAATATATGGGCTATGCGGATCGGCTCAAGAGCCATATTGTCGATACCGTCATGCTCGTCAATAAGATGGTCGACGGGAAGAAGACCATCTTGTTCGAAGGGGCGCAAGGCACGCATTTGGATGTGGACTTCGGCACCTATCCCTTCGTCACTTCCTCCAGCTCCACGGCCGGCGGCGCCTCGACCGGAAGCGGTGTGGGTCCGACGAAGATCGACGCGGTCCTCGGGATCGTTAAAGCCTACACGACACGAGTCGGCAGTGGGCCTTTCCCCACGGAATTGACCGATGCAGTGGGAGACGGACTTCAGGCCAGAGGCAAAGAGTTCGGCTCGACCACGGGACGCGCGCGCCGCTGCGGCTGGTTTGACGGCGTCGTCATGCGCTATGCCACTAAGGTGAACGGACTCACGTCATTGGCCGTCACGAAGCTGGACGTTCTCGACGGCTGCAAAGAACTCAAAGTCTGCACCGGCTATCGTTTCCAGGGAAAGCTGTACCGGGACATGCCCTCTGACCTTCAGGCTCTGACCGAGTGCGAGCCAGTCTATAAGACGTTCAAGGGTTGGTCCGGCTCCACCTCCGGCGCGACCGCCTATAAGCAGCTTCCCGCCGAGGCCAAGCGCTATCTCCAGTATCTGGAAGAGATTGCCGAATGTCCCATCGATATTATTTCAACCGGCTCGAAGCGTAGCGAAACCATCATCTTGCGCAATCCGCTCAAGACCCGTTCCCGCGCGCGGTAAGTAATGTATCGCCGCTCTAGGCAGAGATCGCTTGTCAGTGCTACAATCCCTATCCTTCGCTCTGTGAGCCGGTAGCTCAGCTGGTAGAGCATCGCCCTTTTAAGGCGAGGGTCCTGGGTTCGACCCCCAGCCGGCTCACCAAGAGTCGATAGGTGATACAGTTTCCTTCCTGCTTCCCTGCATGATACTGGCTAATACTAACGTCAGTCTCTTGACCTCCCGCCGTGGTTGTAGCACTGTGTGCTGCGCTTCTGAATAAATCGTAACAACGAATGGTCATGCATTGAGCACTAATGCCATTGTCGGCCCCTTGGCGACCCTTCTAGGGGAAATACAGAATATCGATCTTGCCATTCCGGCCCTCGTCATCGTGGGCGACGTCGTGGGATTGCGTGAACGGATTGCCTGGTTCGAGCGCGGTCCTTTGGCTGGTCGGCGGCTGCTTGTTGCTCGCGCTCGCCCTGGCCTCTCTGCGATGGCCGCGGAACTCCGTGCGCTCGGAGCAGAGGTGCTGGAAATTCCCGAGGTCGACGCGGTCTCGTTTGGCAGAGGCTCTTCTATCGATAAGGCATTGGCTCGGCTCCATGCATTCCGTGGCATCATCTTCGGCTGTGCTGCGGGTGTCGAGGCAGTTCTGTCACATGTTCCCACCCTCGACTTGCCGGTCATCGCAGTCGGAGCGGCGGCGGCTCAGGCCCTGTCAGGGCATGGCATCAAGTTCGTTGTGGCCCTGCGAGGCGCGTGTCAGGAGGCAGTGGGTGAACAGTCACGGTTGTTCCAGGAGGGGTCATTTCTTCTCGTGACAGCGGAGGAGGGCCGACCAAATCTACGCAACGAACTGACCAAGATTGGCGCAGAGGTCGAAGCGGTAGCTGCCTATCGGTATGTGTATCGGATGCCGACTGCTCCCTTGCCGCCGATCGATCTCGTGGTCCTGCCTAGTTCTTCTGCGGCTCGCACCATCCTGTCTGGCGATTTTGGTCAGGCGCTGCTGGCTCTGCCGATGGCGGCGATCGGGCCTCAAACAGCAGCAGCGGCGCGCCAATGCGGGGCGCAGTCTGTGGTTTTAGCTGAAGAAGACAATGTGGCATCGCTGGTCTCTCTTGTGCGATCGATGATGGGAAAATTATGACGGATCATGTTTTCCCGGAAGCCTGGCGCCGGGGCCTGTACGAAACAATCACGCGCCGCCGGGCGTATGGAGACAAATGGACACAGCCCACTGATGGACCAGCTTCCCGTGAGATTTCACAGCTCGTTGAGCGGGCGGGATATTTACAGGGAGCATCGTAGCTTTAGCAGGGCCGAGGCGAGTCCCATATACCGAATCTCAGCCGGGAACTCCGTCGTCGTGAAACAAGGCAAGCGGGTGTTTCTGCGGGCTGGTGGCAGCAGGCTGTTTCGTGATGCGTCTTTTCGATCGACGGTCTCAGGTCTCCTAACTCCCCCGTCTTCAGTTCGACTTTTCAATACAAGAGGCGGTCGGCTTCAATCTGCGTGAGGAGATCGTCCAGCGCGGCTTGGACTGCTTCCGCAATGGGGGCTTGATCGGAGGCCGTGCTCCAGCGGACTTCCTGGCCTGCCGCGTCTTTTTCCACCAGATAGGACTTGATCGGCTGCTTTTTAGAATGACCAAGGGTTGTTTCCAGGCGCAGCTTGTATTGGTAGCGGCTATCTGCTCGCAGCCTCAGCCAAGCTTTGACGGTCATGGTGAGGTCTGCCGGTTTGTCGCTTGCCGAGGTAAAGGTCTGGCGCGATTGGACGTAGTCGATCACGGCGGCGCGAAGATCCCGCGCAGGCCATTCGAACAAGGCGATGCCCGGCATACGGTCGGCTCCTTCCACTGCGAGGAAGGGCACGATGACTTGCAGTGACCGAGCAATAGGGGCAGTTGAGGTGGCCGGAGGCGCCGGGGTCACATGAATCCGGTGGACACAACCCCAGTTGAGCAAGAGGAGCCCGCTGAGCAGGAGTCGAAAGGATTGGCGCAGGGGCTGTGGGTGTTTCATGGGTTTGCCGTTGCCGTGGGTGGATGGAGACGCCCCAAATCTTTTAGTGCGCGCAGGGCCTGTTCGCGATAGGGCCGGTCTATGGAGTTGGTATAGCTGTCGATCAGGTGGCGATAGGTGGCGAGGGCCTGAGGATATTGGCGTTTGATGGCGTAGTACTGGCCCAGGGCAAGCCAGTTGGTGGCGGCGGTTGCATTGACGGTGTTCAGCAAGGCCACATCCTGCTCGGCGGCCGGCGTGCTTGGCTGGCCGGTTCGTTTCCTGGCTGTGTCCCCCATCTGGAGAGCCATCGCTTCAATCTTCCGGTTGTCCTGGATCGCGGACTCCACTCGGTTTGCTTTCAGGTTGCTATAGAATGAGTCGGCGTGCTCCTTAATCAGTTTCACCCGTTCCTGGTAGGTTTCGCGTGGTTGGTGGGCCTCATGGGCACAGTTCGCCATAATCAGAGAAGTCGCGACGAGCAGTATTGATCGGTACGCCGCGAAAGATGGTCTTGCCATGAGTCTGGTTCCTTGGGGGCCTGCCAGGCGAGGCGCCAATATTCATGCGAGCGGCCATCCTACCGAACTCGAGCAGGAAACGCGACTAACCGCCGGGGCGCACACTGCGTCGGTTAGTGACACATGAGTCTGAAGTATGGTAAGAATTCGCCTCATTTTATCCAGCGTTTCTCGTCCCCATCGTCTAGCCTGGCCTAGGACATTGCCCTTTCAAGGCAGTAACACGGGTTCAAATCCCGTTGGGGACACCAATTTATCCTGGTTTTCTCTCGCTCGTTGCGAACGCCATCACCCCTTCTCATTTCGTTGAGTTTATCCCGCGGGCTGGCTACACTGGCCGGCATCGCGGTCGTGTCTTTAGAATAACAGTGGCGGTGACAATGTGTAGACGTCAGATCATGTGGTGGATGGGGGTTGCCCTCATGGCAGGAGTCCTTTGTCCTGCGGCAGGGGAGTCAGAGCCGTTGAAGGGTGGGCAGGCGGTGTCGTCCGAAGCAGGCAGAGGGAAGGATGGCGCCACGATGGTGCTGGTTCCTGCTGGCCCGTTTACTATGGGCAGCGACGAGGGCCTCCCGAACGAGCGGCCTGTACATACCGTGACGCTGGATGCCTATTACATCGATCAGTATGAAGTGACCCTTCGCCTCTATCGAAAGTTTCTGGAAGTGGGAAGCCAGGCTTCTCCTCCCACCTGGGACGATGAGGCGGCGACGACGGTGGGGGACCGGCCGGCCGTCGGGATGAGTTGGAGCGCAGCAGCTGCCTATTGCCAATGGGCGGGGAAACGGCTGCAGACTGAGGCTGAGTGGGAGAAGGCAGCCAGGGGGAGCGATGGCCGCCGATATCCCTGGGGAGAGATGCAGCCCTTTGTCGATATCGCCAACTATAATCGAGGCATGTGGGTGAGCGAAGCCGTCACGCTGGTTCCCGTCACCAGTGGGCTCGAGGGCATGAGTGTGCGGCATGGGCTCAAAGGGGGCGGGAAGAGCCCCTTCGGCCTCTCCCACATGGCGGGGAATGCGGCAGAATGGGTGGCAGACTGGTATGGACGCGACTATTATCAGCAGAGTTCCGAGAAGAACCCGTCCGGCCCTGCCGCTGGGGATAAACGCGTGATCCGAGGCGGATCCTGGGCGGACTTGCCCGCGGCTTTGCGTGTGACGGCACGGCTGTCGGCTGAGCCTGATTTCGAGGATCGGACGATTGGATTTCGCTGTGCGATGAATGGCTCGAAGTGAGAGACTGCGACCCGCCTGATTTTCCCTGTCATCGATTGCATGTCTGAACGATTACTGACGCCGTTCATCATTATTGCGTTGGTCCTGGGGGGCCTGTGGGCCCTCCGCTCCACTAACTCATCTTCGGTGACGCTGGCGCTGGATATGGTGCCACTTGTGACAGGAGACGAACCGATTGAGGAGATTTTTACGAAAGCCGGATGCGCCGTATGCCACACAGTCCCCGGTATTCCTGGGGCCGATGGGCGAGTTGGGCCGCCTCTGCTTTTGGGCGCTACGGGGCCTGCGCGATTGACCGATCCGTCCTATCGTGGGCAGGCAAAGACGGTGCATCAGTATGTGATGGAGTCGGTTCTTGAGCCGGGGCTGTTCGTGGTGCCTGGCTATCCGGCTGGCACGATGCCGACCTGGTATGGCGCGAAGCTCAGCGCCCTCGCGCTGGAGAAGATTGCGGCCTATCTTGAGTTGCAAGGGGCGACGGTTGTGCCGTAAGCGATCATCCACGATGAAAGGGTGTTGCCGCAGCCTCAGAGAAACACCGCGCAGGTGCTCAAACAGACCATCCAGCAAGACCGCAGACGACGAAAGTACCGGAGGCTAGCCCCTGGCTGCGTTGAGGATGCTTTCGAGGCGAGAACGACGCTGGCGGGCTTGTTCAGCATCCTGCCAGTTTGATCTTGAGTCGGAGATTGTTGGCGCTATCGGTGCTGATTAAGGCCCCGCAGAGAAGGCCCCGGTTAGATCAATTTCGAGGCTTGCCCCGCCCGTTGAAACGAGGCCAGGGCCTGGTCGATCTGGCTAGGGCTGTGTTCGGAGGTCACCGTGACACGGATGCGGCTAGTGGCGTCTGGGACGGTGGGGGGGCGGATCGCCGGGGCATAGATGCCTTCTGCGAACAGATGTTCGGCAAAGGAGAGGGCTCGGTCGGCATTGCCGATGAGGATCGGGATAATCGGGCTGACGCTGGGGGGGAGGGTGAATCCCAGCTTTGTCAGCCCCCTGAAGAGCTGTGCCCGGTTGGCCCAGAGGCGCGCCCGCCGTTCCGGTTCCCGCTGGACGATTCGGAGAGCAGCCGTGGCTGCGGCAGCCGAACCAGGCGCCGGCGCGGTGGTAAAGATGAAGGACCGGCTCGTATTCATCAGATACTGGATCACCGCCGAGGAGCCAGCGAGATAGGCGCCGCTGCTGCCGAAGGCCTTGCTCAGGGTTCCCATCTGAAACGGGATGCTGGCCTCAAGCCCGAAGTGTTCCGCCGTGCCTCGTCCGTGGGCTCCCATCACGCCTGTGCCATGGGCATCATCGACATAGAGGTCCGCTCCATAGGTCTGGGCCAACCGGCTGAGTTCCGGCAATGGGGCGAGGTCTCCGTCCATACTGAAGAGCCCGTCGGTTACGATCAACGTGCGCCGTGCCTGGCGTCGCGCGGCCAGCAGGGACTGCAGCTGTTCGGTGTCGTTGTGGCGGTAGATGCGAAAGTCCGCTGCACTGAGACGGCAGCCGTCGAGCAAGCTGGCATGGCAGAGGCGATCGGCCAGAATCAATCCGTTTCGTCCGATCAGCGCTGGGATGGCGCCGATGTTGGCCAGGTAGCCGGAGCTAAAGGTCAGGGCCGCTTCGGTCCCTTTGAACTGGGCCAGCGCAGACTCCAGCTCCTGGTGCGAGGGCAAGGAGCCGGAGACCAATCGTGCGGCGCCGGCGCCGGCGCCAAATCGTTGCGTCGCCTCGACGGAGGCTCGAATGACTTCCGGATGCATGGCCAGCCCCAAGTAGTCGTTGGAGGCGAAGAGGAGGATCTGGCGTCCTGCCATCTCCACCACCGGGCCGACGCCGGACTGGAGCGGCGTCAGCCGTCTGGTGAGATGTTTTGCGGCGAATTCGTCCAGCTGCTGTTTAAACATAGGGGCTCAGTGTTTTCCGGGAATCGAAGGGAATCCGCCGCCTCGTTGACAAGCTTGTGACATCCTTAGTATAAGGCCGAACATCATTTAGAGGAAACGAGCCCCGCCCTCGTCGAAGTATCTACCCATGAGCTACCATATCAAGGTCTCGGCAAAAACTCTTCCGGTCGATGAAGCCCATATGTTGAGCTCGCTCGACCATACGCTGCACCAGCTGCAAAACTATCGACGCCCCCTGCTGGTCGGGTTGGGCGTAGTACTACTAGCGGCTGCTGTGGTGGGAGGGGTCTTCTATGTGGACCGCCAGTCTTCTCAGAAAGCGCAAGAGCTCGCACGTGAGGCGATGCGCTTCTTGACCGATCCTGCTGTGAACGATCCTCAAAAGGTTGATCAGGCGCTGAAGGAAGCGATTGCGCGGTATCGGCAAGTGGTCGATCAGTATCCGCGAACCCCCACAGCGCCACTTGCGTTGTATCATTTGGGAAATACGTTGGTCCAGGCCAATGACGTGAACGCGGCAATCGAGGCCTATCAACGGTACCTGGCATTCTACGGTTCGAATCCATCCATGGTCGGGCTGGTGCAGCAACGTCTCGCCTATGCCTACTTGCTTAAGGGTGAGCGGGATCAGGCGGTCAAGGCGCTTACCGCCATTTTGGAGACGCCCGGCACGTTGAATCGGGATCAGGCTCTGTTCGAATTGGCTCGGCTGGAAGAGTCGCAGTCGCGGCCTGAAGGGGCGCTCGCCCATTACCAGGAACTCATCAAGACCTATCCGAACTCGCCCTTCACCAGTGAAGCGACTATCCGGACCAAGGTTATGGATGTGAAGACAGCGCAGGAAACGACGGCTGTCCCGACGCCAGTTGCCCCGGTTCCCTCCTCCTCTCCCTCTGCAGGCAAGAAACCCTAGCAAAGATCGTCGTTCGTGAAGCGTAAAGCGGGTCTCGCAAGCAGCGAGGATTCTGCCTGCGCACAGCGTGATGCGAACGATGAAGTGTGTCGTTAGCGGCTAATGACGAGGAAATCGCCCGGTCGGATGTTCGGACTGGAGAGGTTGTTCTTAGTCTTGAGCGTCTTGACGGGGACGCGAAACCGTTTCGACACTTTCCCCAGCGTGTCTCCCACGCGCACTTTATACCAATGTGACGAAACGGGGGTTGCCACCTGCGTCTGCTCCGGAAGCGGCGGGAACGTATAGGCTGGGATGCGGTCCTGTAGCTCCTCCACTTTGGCTTTCATGCCCACCGGTACCTTGAGATGATAAGTCTCGTTGCCAGGAGGGGTGGCGTCGCGCCGTAGCTCAGGATTGAGGGTCCGGAGTTCTTCATAGGGAATGCCGGTGGCATTGGCGATCGCGCGGAAATGGACGGTGCGGCTGAGGATCGCCTCATCGAATTGATGCGGCTCGGCTGCTTCCTGAGAGAACCCGTAGCGATCGGGATTCCGCGCAATGATCGTGGCGGCCATGAACCGCGGGACATATTCCTTCGTCTCCCGCCGGATCAATCGTGTCTGGGAAATCTCTGAAAAACTTTCAGCCTGGGCCGTACGGAGGGCGCGCATCACTTTGCCTTCTCCGGCATTGTAGGCTGCCATTGCGAGCGGCCAGGCGCCGAAGAGGTCGTAGAGGTCGCGGAGATAGCGCGCGGCTGCGACGGTCGACTTGATGGGATCCCGGCGTTCATCCACATAGTTGTCGACGCGGAGGCCGTAGGCCTTGGCCGTGCCTTTCATGAACTGCCAGGGCCCCGTGGCCTTGGCCCGTGAGAAGGCGTAGGGATTGAAGCCGCTCTCTACCAGCGAGAGGTAGACCAGATCGCTAGGGAGATGAAATTCCGTGAAGATTTTGTCGACGATCGGCCGGTAGCGGCTGAGCCGGAAGAGCCATTGTTCGAAGCGATCGTGGATGCCGGTATTGAAGTAACGGATGTGAGCCTGGACGGAGGAGTCCAGAACGATGGGCATGTCGTAAGCGGTATATTCCGCGGTCACGCTCCGAGGCGAGTCCGAAGTCAGCCCCAGTTCAGCCGGAGGGTTCAAGGCGTCTGAGAATCGCGCGGTTGCCGGGGAGTTTTCCGCTTGGTCCAGCTGTAAGAGGTCTTCGGTCCGCGGGACGCTGCTGGTCGTTGTTGCCTGCGAGTTGGCGGTTTCCTGTGCCGGTCCTTCTGTATCAAGCGGGACCAGATTATCATCCGGGTCGTCTTCTGCCACTGCGTTCTCGTCCAGAAGAGGCGAGGCGCCAACCGTGGCTAGCTCGGAAGGGGCCGCCGCCTGCGCTACCATAATAGGAGAGGTGAAGCTGACGCACAGCCCAAGGAGAAGCGCCATCGGGAGGGCGGCCTGTCCCTGTTTGAGGGGTGCAAGGGAAGCGCGGAGGCTATCGGTATCGTCTGGGTAGTGTGTGATATTCATGTGAGGCTAGACTATCGATCGACCTCGCGCTTGTCAAGAAATTGTAGGGGATTAGCATTTTCCTCGTGGCCTTGCGTCGGCCTGGAGCTCGACGTTTGCGCAAAATCCTGTACGCTATTGGCGTCGGGCTTGGCAGGCTGCAACTGTTTGCAAACATGTGGGGCGACAGGGCTCTTCGCCTTGACAGATTTTGAGGGGCAATGATATCGTCCCACGTCCTGCGTAGGATTTTTCACGTTTCATCCGAGGAGGATCCGTCGATGCTGAAGCGGTATTTGCTGGCCCCCGGTCCGACGCCTGTGCCACCAGAAGTGTTGTTGGCCATGGCGCGACCCATGTTCCATCACCGTGCTCCTGAGTTCGACAAGGTATTTGCGGAAGTCCGTGATGGACTCAAGTGGTTGTTCCAAACGAAAAATAACGTGCTCATGCTGGCGGCGTCCGGAACCGGAGGCATGGAAGGTTCGGTCTCGAATTTTCTTTCTTGCGGCGACCATGCCTTGACCATTAACGGGGGCAAGTTCGGAGAGCGCTGGACCAAGCTTTGTAAGACGTTCGGCGCAGAAGTGACGGAGATCAAGGTGGAATGGGGCCGAGCTGTCGATCCACAATTGGTGGCCGATGCCCTCAAGAAGGATCCCTCGATTAAAGCGGTCTATGTGCAGGCGAGCGAGACCTCGACCGGCGTGTCGCACGATATTAAGGCGCTGGCCGCGATCGTGAAGCCCTATAGCGACACTATTCTGGTGGTGGATGCCATTACCGCCCTCGGCGTGTTCGATATCAAGACCGATGAGTGGGGGCTGGATGTCGTGATTACCGGGTCGCAAAAGGCCTTGATGTTGCCGCCAGGTCTGGCTTTTGTGAGCGTCAGCGATAAGGCCTGGAAGTTGGCGGACAAAGCGAAGAGCACAGCGTTCTATTTCAATTTCAAAAAAGAGCACGAGAATCAGCAGAAAAATCAAACAGCCTATACGCCGGCCGTCTCCCTCATCATCGGTTTGCAGGAAGTGCTGAAGATGATGAAGGCGGAGGGCCTCGACGGGCTGTTTGGCCGACAAGCCATGCTGGCGAAGGCGATGCGCGAAGGGTTGCAGGGCGCCGGGTTGGTGCTGTTTCCGAAGGAATCGCCCAGCGATGCTTTGACCGCAGTTCTCGCGCCGGAAGGCGTGGACGGGCAGGCCATCTATAAGAATTTACGTGTGCAATACGGCATTACGGCAGCCGGCGGGCAAGACCACTTGAAGGGGAAGATTTTCCGGCTCTCCCACATGGGCTACATGGACCGCTTCGATGTCATTATCGCTGTGGCCGCGGTTGAAATGGTACTCAAAGGAATGGGGCATCCCGTGAAGCTTGGGGGCGGTGTGGCCAAGGCGCAAGAAATTCTCTTGGCGTAGGGCTGATATCAACGAATTCATAACGGCAGGCGAGACGGGACTGTAATGAAAATTCTGATCAGCGATAGCCTTTCTCCGCAGGGTGTGGAGCTTTTCGAAAAAGCGGGATTTACCGTGGTGGTCAAATCCAAGCTCTCAAAGGAAGAGCTGTTCAAGGAGATCAAGGATGCCGATGGCCTAATCGTCCGGTCCGGGACGAAGGTGACGGCCGAGTTGATCGAGGCAGCCCCGCAATTGAAAGTCGTCGGACGGGCCGGGTCGGGCCTGGACAATGTCGATACGCCAGCCGCCACCCGCCGTGGCATCGTGGTCATGAATACGCCGGGCGGCAACACGGTCACCACCGCCGAGCACACCATGTCCATGATTTGCGCCATGAGCCGGCGCATTCCCCAGGCCACCGCCTCCATCAAGGCCGGCAAGTGGGAGAAAGACAAATTCATGGGGGTCGAACTCTACAACAAGGTGCTGGGCATCGTTGGCGTAGGGCAAATCGGCAGCCATTTGACGAAGTTGGCGCAGGGGATCGGTATGAGCGTGGTCGCGTACGATCCCTACTTGGCCGAAGAACGCGCGCAGAAGATGGGCGTCACCATGCTGCCGCTGGACGCACTCTTCAAGCGGGCTGATATTATTTCCGTGCACACGCCGCTGACCCCTGAGACTAAGGGCCTCATCAACGCGCAAGCGATCTCGACGATGAAGCCTGGCGTGATGATCGTCAATTGCGCCCGCGGCGGCATCATTAATGAGGCAGACCTGGCCGAAGCGTTGAAGACGAAGCGAGTAGCGGCGGCGGCCTTTGACGTATTCGAAGAAGAGCCGGTCAAGGCCGATAATCCGTTACTGGCCCTGGATAACTTTATCTGCACCCCGCATATCGGAGCCCAGACGGCTGAAGCGCAAGAGAATGTGGCGGTCGGCATTGCCGAGCAAGTTGTTGACTATTTCACCAAGGGCATTGCCCGCGGAGCGGTGAATATCCCGTCGGTTTCTCCTGAATTACTCCCAAGGCTCCAGCCGTTCCTTTCGTTAGCCGAGCAGCTCGGGAAGTTGCAAACGCAGCTGTGCGAAGGCGGGATCGAGCGGGTTACCGTCGAATACAGCGGCGAAGTGGCCAGTCTGTCGATTGCGCCGCTTACGATTGCCGTGCTGAAGGGGTTGCTGAGCCCGATCATGCAAGCCCCGGTGAATTACGTGAATGCGCCGATCGTTGCGAAGGAACGCGGGATCGAAGTGCGGGAAGTGAAGAGTTCGGATGCGGGGGATTTCACCAGCTTGATTCGCGTGCGAGTCGAGGCGGGAAAGAAGTCCTATCAGGTGGCCGGCACGCTCTATCATAAGAAAGACTCGCGCGTCGTTGAAATCGATCAGTTCAATGTCGAGGTGGTGCCGGAGGGGCACATGCTCCTGATCCTCAATGTCGATCGCCCCGGGGTGATCGGGATGGTGGGAAAGGTGCTCGGCGACAACAAAATCAACATCGTCCGGATGCAATGTGCCATTGAGAAGCGGGGCGGGAACGCCTTGCTCATCATCGGCTCTGACACGGTGTTCCCAGATGCAGTGTTGAACGCGATCAAATCCAGCAAAGATATTCTCTCGGTCAAAGTCGCGGCCCTGTCCTAACCCCGCGCGCCATCCATCGGATTAGCTATGGCCTCCGTTCCTTTGAAGCCACGCTCCTCTTCGGGAAAGGTTGCGGCGTCCCGCGAGCGCTCGCTCGTGCCCGTGGGGATGGCGACGATTCTTCCCCATGCGGCCAAGCAGGTCCGCCGCCTCGAAGACCAGTTACTTTCGCAGATCAACCGGTGGGGCTACGACGAGATCATCCTGCCCACGTTCGAGTACCTCGACGTCCTGGCTCCCGGGCTGGAGCCGGAGCTGATCGATCATTGTTATCAATTCGTTGACCGCACGACGGGACGCACGTTGCTCCTCCGTCCTGACCCCACGGCGCAGATTGCCAGGACAGTCGCGATGGGGCTCACGGGTGCGACATTGCCGTTGCGTCTGTCGTATCGGACCTCTGTGTTCCGTTATGAAACGGAGCATGCGGGACGGGGCCGGGAAATTTTTCAGGTCGGCGCAGAACTGATCGGCCTGGATGATGCCGCAAGCGATAGTGAAGTCATCGATTTGATGATCGAGTGTCTCCACACGATCGGTTTGCAATCCTTCAAAGTCTCGCTCGGGCATGTGGGCTTCATCAAGGGACTCCTGCTGCGGTCCGGTCTGTCGGCGCAAGGGCAGAAGCTGGCGGAGCAGGCGGCGGCGAGAAAAGATCTGCCGCGACTTGAAGAGGTCCTGGCGAACGAACAGATCTCCAAGAGGTCGGCGCGCGCCATTCGTGAAGCGGCGGAGCTCTATGGCCAGGAAGAAGTGCTGGCGCGTGGGCGGGTCCTCGCGGCCGGCGATGCTGAGCTGCTGTCCCCGCTTGACCGGCTGGCGCAGGTTTATCAGCTGCTTTGCGCGGCAGGGCATCGGGATTCGTTGCTGCTGGACCTCGGAGAGTTTCGAGGATTCGATTATTACGATGGGATTGTCTTCGACATATTTGCCGAAGGAATGGGGGCGGAGTTAGGCGGAGGCGGCCGGTACGATCATTTGATCGGCCGATTCGGCAGGCCGTTGCCCTCCACCGGTTTTGGCTTGGATGTCGATCGGCTTTTCCGCACGGTGGCGTTCCCTGAGGAGGGCTCGATCGCGGCGCGCGTGGACTATCTAGTGGTTGCTCCACGCAGGGCCGCTCGCCGGTTGGCAGCAGTCGCTGCGCAGTTGCGCCGGGCTGGCGCCAGAGTGGTGCAGCAGGCGATGACGGGGAGTGACGCGGCGCTGGTATCCGCTGCAGCGACAGCTGGATCGGTCCAGCAGGCGACCTCCGTGGTTGTCGTGGGTGCGCCAGGAGTGGGGCCGGATGATGTGCTGGTGCTGGAGTCTCTCCCAGCTCAGAGGTCGGGCCTCAGGACCGGCAAGGTCAGTCGTCTCTCGAAGAAGATGGGGCTGGCTGCCTTGGTGGCGGCGGCCCGCCGATTCAGACGGAAGACAAAGGAACGGTTGTGAAATCCATGTCAGCCATCGATCTCTCCCAGCCAAAACTTCCCCCGCAAAACTTGGAGGCTGAGCAATCGGTCCTCGGGGCCATTCTGCTGGATAATAGCGCCATGGCCAAATCGATGGAATTGCTGGTCGAGGAGAATTTCTACCGCACGTCGCACAAGAAGATCTATGCGGCGATGCTGGCATTGTCTGAGATCGGCGAGGTGATCGATCAGATTACGCTGACGGAACGGTTGAAGGCGGAAGGGGAAATCGAGGCGACCGGAGGCGCGTCCTATTTGGCCGAGCTCGTGCAGAGCGTGGCCAGCTCCGCCAATGTTCGCTACCATTGTAAGATTGTACGCGACAAGGCGCTGTTGCGAGAGCTGATCAGTACCTCCACGGAAGTCTTGACGCGCGGCTACGAGGGCAGCTTGTCAATCGACGACCTGCTGGACTTCGCGGAGCGGTCGGTGTTCGGGATCGTCCAAGGGAAACTGGATCGCTCGTTCACCCCCATTAAGTCCATCATCAAAGAAAGTCTTGATCTTGTCGACAAGCTGTCGAAGCGAAAAGAACATGTGACAGGCGTGCCGACAGGATTTTACGATCTCGACGACATTACAGCGGGCCTGCAACCCTCCGACCTCGTGGTGATTGCGGGCCGGCCTAGTATGGGCAAGACGAGTTTGGCGCTGGGGATGGCAGCCCATGCCGCGATCCATGCCGGCACCGTGGTCGGAATTTTCAGTTTGGAAATGTCCAAGCCGCAGATCGTGCTGCGTATGTTGAGCTCGGAAGCCAAGGTCGATTCGCACGGCCTCAGGACCGGCAAGTTGCAAAAGGAAGATTGGTGGCGGCTGGCCGAGGCGGCAGGCAGGCTGGAACAGGCGCCGATCTATATCGACGATACCGGCGGCATCACTGTGCAGCAGATGCGGGGTAAGGCTCGCCGGTTGAAAGCGGAAAAGGGGCTCGGGCTCTTGATCGTCGATTATCTCCAGTTGATGCAGGGGCGGAGCGATTCGGAATCCCGCCAACAGGAAATCTCCGACATTTCCCGTTCGCTGAAGGCCCTGGCCAAGGAACTCAACGTGCCGGTGGTCGCGCTGTCGCAGCTCAGCCGTGCGGTGGAAGCCAGAAAACCGCCGGTCCCGATGCTGGCCGACCTTCGCGAGAGCGGCGCGATCGAGCAGGATGCTGACGTCGTCATGTTTATTTACCGTGAGGAGGTCTATGACCAGAACTCCGAACGGAAGGGCATTGCCGATATTCTCATCAGTAAACATCGGAACGGCCCGATCGGGAAAAGAGAACTTTTCTTCCACGACCGCTTCGCGAAGTTTGAGAGCCTCGACAATCGCGAAGTCGTTTGACCCAGCTGCACCCTCCTCGTATAATCTTTTCGACTGTCGCAGTTTCATCCACATATCCAGCAAGAGGATCGTGCCGACTCTCACGCTGCCCTTCATGTCAAGCCGAACGGCGAACAGCCGAGGTCTCATGTCGCTAAGGCGAGTGCTCTGCGCGCTTATTCCCTTGGCCCTCGGGGCCTGCGCTGCGCCGTCTCATGCGCCGGACGGGAAGCTTACCCCTGCTAGTGTAGCGAAGATCGCGCCGGCGGTTCACCGTCCCGATGCGTCAGCTTCCTACCATTTCATGCTTGGCTACCAGGCCGAGCTCGTCCAAGACACAGATCGTGCCATCCAGGAATATCAGGCCTCGCTGAAGACGGACCCGACGTCCCATTCGGTGAACGCGAGGTTGGCCAGCCTCTATTTTTCACTGGGCGATGCGGCGCAGGCTATTCGTCATGCAAATGACGCGACCGAGAAATCCGTTCAGGATGGCCTCTTGCTCACGCAGATGGCAGGAATTTTTGCGAGCGTGGGGCAGGGCGAACGCGCGGTGCAACTGTTGGATCGCGCCATCGAGTTGAACCAGACGTCCGGCGATCCCTATTTTTCCAAGGGTCTGTTGCTTCTGAATTTGAAGCAGCCGTCTGCGGCGGAGCAGGCCATTCGAGCCGGTCTGGCTGTGGCCCCCGAATCGGCCGTCGGTCATTACCACCTGGGGCGGCTGCTTCTCGATGCGGGGAATGGGGCGGAGGCGGCGGTGAGTTTGGAGCGGGCGATCGCGGCCAATGCGACGTTTGAGCCCGCCTACCTTTCGCTCGCCTCGATCTATGAATCGTTACAAGATTCTGGGCGCGCGATCGCTGTGTTGCGGAAATATCTTCAGACGGTGAATCCGCGGAATCGGGATATTCGGAACCAGGTGGTTCGGCTCCATGTGGCGACGAAGGATTATCAGGGCGCTAGGAAAGAGTTAGGGGAATTGCTGGCAGGGGATCCGGCAGACCTCGATGCCCAGCTCAGGCTGGCGCTCCTGTACGGGGAAGAGAAGGACTATCCCAAGGCTATCGATCAACTGATCGAGATTCTGAAGGTTCGCCCGACAGAGCTCAAAATCAGAGACTACTTGGGGTTTCTTTATGAGGAATCCAAGGACACGAAGAAAGCTCTCGAGACCTATACATTTAACGTGCAACTGGAGCCCTCCTATTTCGAAGGGCATCTGCATCTCGGCGTGCTGCTTTACCGGTTGAAGCAGCTTCCCGAGGCCACTAACCATCTGATCAAGGCCATCACAATCAATCCGAAACAGCCGGAGGCCCACATCATCCTGGGCTTGACCTATTGGCAGAAGGATCAGTTCGACGATGCGGCCAGGGTTTTGGAAGAAGGCATTGGCCAGAACCCCAAGAGCGTCGATTTGCATTTCAACCTTGGCACGGTCTACGACAAGCTCAATCGGTTTGATGACGTGGTGCGCGCCATGGAGGCTGTGATCAAGTTGGACCCTCATCATGCCGATGCGCTCAACTATTTGGGATACAGTTATGCCGAGCGTGGGGTCAAGATCGAGCAAGCCCTCTCGTTGACCAAGCAGGCCGTCGCACTTAAACCCACCAATGGGTACTATGTCGATAGCCTCGCCTGGGCTCTGTTTAAAGCAGGTCTGCTGCCAGAGGCTTTGACCGAGATGAAGCGCGCACTGGCTCTCGTCGGCGATGACGCAGTGCTCTATGAGCATTTGGGTGAGATCTACGCCAAGCAACGAAACCTCTCAGAGTCCCGCGAGGCCTGGCTCCGTGCGCTGGAGCTTGATCCTTCCAATCACAAGTTGATGGACCGATTTCGTGACTTGGGGCTGGGCGACCCAACGAAGGAAGAGCGTATCCAGCAGGCCAAGCAGCGTGCATCTGGGAAAGTACAAAGCCCTTCGCTTAATCCCTAGCCTGCCACGTCGTTATTGCTCTCTCCCTCCTCTCTCCCCGTTATAGCCGACAGCCAGGATCGTGAAAAAACTCTGGAATGGCCAAGTCCAGGGCCAGTTTCGTGATACATATTGGTGCATTCAGGCAAAAGCAGGATTGAAATTGTCCAGCCATAATTGACTATGTTCTGAGGCGTATTCGTGTGGTACATTGCGCCTCTGAGCGATGCGGGAACGCCGCTGGCAGACTTTTTTAGCATTCGAGAGGAGTTGTTTCGATGAATGTGCCGCTGCTCGATTTGAAAGCGCAGTTCCAGCCCATCCGTGCGGAAATCATGGCGGAGCTCCAGACGGTCTGCGACGAGCAGGGATTTATTCTGGGACCACGAGTGGTGGCCTTCGAAGAATCCATGGCCACCTACATCGGATCTCGCTATGCGATCGGCTGCGCCTCCGGGAGCGATGCTTTACTATTGTCCCTCATGGCCATGGGCGTGAAGGCTGGTGATGAGGTCATTACCGTCCCGTTTACGTTTTTTGCCACGGCCGGTGCGATTGCACGATTAGGCGCGAAGCCGGTGTTCGTGGATATTCAGCCTGACACGTTTACTATCGATCCCCAGCTGATTGTGCGAGCGATCACGTCTCGCACGAGAGCCATCATGCCCGTCCATCTTTTCGGGCAATGTGCAGACATGGTTGGGATCAACGAGATTGCCACGCGGAACAAGCTGTCTGTCATTGAGGATGCCTGTCAGGCTATCGGAGCCGGTCAGCAGGGGAAGCGCGCCGGGGTCCTTGGCGACACGGGCTGCTTTAGCTTTTTCCCCACGAAGAATTTAGGCGGATTTGGCGATGGGGGACTCATCACGACCGATGACAAGACCCTTGCCGATTCCATGGCGATGCTCCGTGTTCACGGGAGCCAGGTCCGTTATTTGCACGAGGCGGTGGGGATCAATAGCCGGCTGGACGCGCTCCAGGCTGCGGTGCTCACGATCAAGTTGAAGTATCTCGACCAGTGGACCGAGGGCCGACGCAAGAACGCCGAACGGTATCGGCAGTTGTTTGCCAAAACGAAACACGCGGATCGCGTCACCCTGCCGCATACCACGCCGGGCAATTTCCACGTCTACAACCAGTTCACGGTTCGGGTGTCGAAGCGCGACGAGTTGCGCGCCTTCCTCAAGGAGAAGGGGGTCGGCACGGAAGTCTACTATCCACTCCCGATGCATCTTCAGAACTGCTATCGCGAGCTAGGCCATCAGAAGGGATCATTCCCTCTGTCGGAGCAGGCGGCCCAAGAGGTCATGTCCATTCCAATCTATGCCGAATTAACAGAGGCGCAGCAGGTCTACGTGGTGGAGATGATCGGGGAGTTCTACGAACGGTGTTAGCGGACAGAATTCAAACTATTTGTTCGTTCGACAATCTGCGCGCCCGGCACTAGAGCCGAACGCGCAAGTTCTGAGTCGATGATTGCACCGTACGAGTCAAGCGGTTCAATCTGTTCGCCGCCTGCCCGCTCCCGCTAGCTCGTAATGGCCCCCTCCGAGGCAGAGGAGACATGCCGGGCATATTTGCCCATTACGCCGGATGTATAGCAGGGCTTCGGTTGTTTGACCTTCTTGAGTCTGGCGGTAATCTCTTTTTGCGAGAGCTCGACGGTCAATGTTCGTTTAGCAATATCGAAGACGATCATGTCGCCATTCTTCACGGCGCCGATCGGACCTCCCTTGATGGCTTCCGGTGCGACATGGCCTGCCATCAGTCCATGGGTGGCGCCGGAGAAACGGCCGTCTGTGAGGAGTGCAACTGAGTCGCCCAGGCCGGCTCCGACAATGGCAGCTGTGACGCCCAGCATTTCTCGCATGCCAGGGCCTCCTGAGGGACCCTCATAGCGAATCACCACCACATCGCCCGCTTTGATTTTCCGAGACTGGACTGCGGCAAAGGCATCCTCTTCCCGGTTGTAGACCTTTGCAGGGCCGCGGAACGTCATGATCGAGTGGCCTGCCACCTTCACGACGCAGCCCTCAGGAGCTAGGTTTCCTTTCAAGATGACGAGCCCGCCAGTTTTCTTGATTGGGTTCGACAGGGGCCGGAGCACTTGCTGCCCAGGATTTTCCTTGGCTTCCTTGGCCTCTTCGCCGATGGTCCTGCCTGTGACGGTCGGTTGATTGGCATGCAGGATGCCGGCATCGAGCAGCCGTTTGGCGACCAACGTCGTGCCTCCCGCCGCATACAGATCCGACGCGGTAAATCTGCCGCCTGGCTTGAGGTCGGCCAGCAACGGCACCTTCCGGTTGATCTTGTCGAAGTCGTCGATGCTGAGTTTGATGCCGGCTTCGCGCGCGATCGCGAGCAGATGCAGGACGGCATTCGTTGAGCCTCCGGTGGTGGCCACCGCAGCGATGGCATTTTCCAGAGACTTTCGCGTGATGATCTGTTTAGGGCGCAGGTCTCGTTTGAGCAGATCCATGACCATCACGCCGGCCTCGAAGGCCACGTCGTCTTTCTTCTGATCCATGGCCGGTACGCCGTTCCGTCCCAGCATCGAGATGCCGAGGAACTCGAACGCGATGGCCATGGTGTTGGCCGTGAACTGGCCGCCGCAGGCCCCAGGGCCTGGGCAGGCATGGTCTTCGAGGTCTTTGAGATCCGCATCGTTCATGGTGCCGGCCGCATGTTTTCCGACCGCTTCGAAGACGTCTTGAATGGTGACATCGTGGCCTTGGAAATGGCCCGGCATGATTGACCCGCCGTAGAGCATCACCGAGGGCAGGTTCAGGCGGGCGAGGGCCATCACGGTGCCGGGAATGGTCTTGTCGCAGCCTGAGAGGGCCACGACGCCGTCGAACAGGTGTCCTCGCGCTACGAGTTCGATGGAATCGGCAATCACTTCCCGGCTGATCAACGAGGCCTTCATTCCCTCTGTGCCCATCGAGATGCCATCCGAGACCGCGATGGTATTGTATTCGATCGGGGTGCCGCCTGCGGCTCTGATGCCCGCTTTCACCCGTTCCGACAAGCGGCGCAGGTGGAAGTTGCAGGGCATGACCTCGATCCAGGTATTGGCGACGCCGATGATGGGACGAGACAGGTCTTCGTCGGTGAATCCCACGGCTTTCAACATCGCGCGGGCCGGGGCCCGATCGGGCCCGGCCAGCAACTTGCGGCTTAGTAGCTTTAACTCTTTCGGCATGGCGTCCCCTTATTGGCTCCTGAAAATGCCCCCAGCTTTGCTCTCAGTCGTTCGCGCCCCTCAACGTAGCCTCTCGGGTACGCCTCGGCGCTCTCTCTCCTTGCGGCCTTGCTGGAGGGCATTTTGATCAGCCTAGGGAGGTATCGACGTATGCGTGAGTCAATCTTACGCTAAGAACTACTTTCCTTTTTTGCCTTCTTTTTTCTTCTCGTCCTTCTTCGCTTCCGTGTCGATCACGGAGCCGGTGGTAGCGTCGATGTGGACTTCGGTGACCTTTCCGTCTGCGCCAAGCACTTCGACTTCCCAGACGGTCTTGCCATGTTTCTTTTCGAGCTCCGCTTCGACGATCGTCCCAGGTACTTTTTCGGACGCGGTTTTGATCGCTTGATCGATCGTGACCTTGGCGTCTTTGGCGAGGTCGGTGATCTTGGCTTCTTTATTATCAGCCCCGGCGCTGGAACCCAGTGCAATGAGTAATCCGACGGCTCCTGCTGTGATGATTCCCACTGTATTCATGGTGTACCTCCTAGCTGGTTGGCCCGGCTGTCCATTGGGAGGCTGTTGAAAAAGTTCGCCAGCCGAAAAACTCTGAACGGTGAGCGATGAGCTATGGGGAAAGAAATGATTGTCACTTCATTGTTCCGCAATCATCATTCATCGTTGAGCCGCTCGTCCTTACTTGTGCGGGTTGCTCTTCATGGCGCCCCCATGGGGGCTACCGTAGCCCTTGTCGGCATCCTTGTGCTGTTGCATCATCTTTTCATGTTCGGCCTTTTCCTTGGCGCGCTGCTCCGGAGTCAAGAGGGCCAGGACTTCGCGGCGGGCCTTGACGGAGGCGAGACGTAAGGCGACTTGCAGGTCTCCGCTTTGCTTTAGCTTGGCTTCGATCGCGCCCAGGTCGGACTTCTCATCCTCATTCAAGGCTTTGAACTCGCGCTCTGCGACCTGGATGTCGGCTTCGCTCTTGATGCGGAGCTTGTCGATGTTGAGTTGTGCGTCCTTGAGTTTTGTGATCTGCTCCGCTGTGAGTCCAATTTCTTTTTCGTGCTTGAGCAGATGTCGAATCAGGTGGCCGGTGCTGGTATGCATCATGCCGGCGCCATGCCCACCCATCGAACCATGCCCGCGCTCTCCGTGTCCTTCCTTGCCGTAGCCAGGCTCATTGGCCCAGGCTCCGGAAATCCCAACGCTCAGCGCAAAAACGGCTGCGACGCCCAGTGTCACGATGGTGCTTGTTCCCTGCTTCATGAAGACCTCCCTAGGTTGAACCGAGATGAAAGCGCGTACCATGCACAATGTCTATGGACCCAGTAACCCATGCTCGCTCTTTAGCCCATTGAACAGGAATTGCACGGCGAGCGCGGCCAGTAAGAGCCCCATCAAGCGGGTGATGATTTTTTCTGCAATCGGGCTCATCCATTTGGCCCCGGTGGCTCCGATCGCCAAGGTGATATAGCTTGCCAGACCGACCAACGCAACGCAAGCCAGCAAGACCCCTCGCTGCGCCCAAGAAATGGCCTGTCCTTCCAAGAGAATCACCGTAGAAATGGCGGCGGGCCCTGCCAGCATCGGGATGGCCAGGGGCGTGATGGCGATGTCATCCTTGGTGGTTCCTTCTGCTGTTTCCGCCGCAGTTTCCTGGATCGGAGACCGTTGCGCCCGCAACATATCGAGGGAGACCAAGAGGAGCACGAGCGCTCCAGCGACTTGAATGGCAGGAAGCGTGATGCCTAAGAGGGCAAAGAGCCATTGGCCGATAAGCGTAAAGACTGTCAAGATTCCGGCTGCGACCAGGCAGGCGGTGCGAGCCATCCGCAGCCGTTGGCCGATCGAATCGCGGGCCGTCATGGCCAGGAAGGCCGGCACCGTGGCGATTGGGTCCACGACGACAAAGAGGGAGCTGAACGCTAGGGCTGCGTATGCAGTGAGTGTCATGGCTGTGACCGCCGTTTGGCTTGGGCCAGCAGTTCGGCGCGCGGGTCCGGATGCTCGATGGCCCGAAGTTGGTCGTACAGTTTGCGCTCTTCATCGGTCAGGGAGGGAGGCATGACGATCTGAATCGTCAGGAAGAGGTCGCCATGTCCGCCCGCTGCAGCTGGGAGGCCCTTGCCCTTCAGCCGAAGCTTGCCCTCGGACTTGCTCCCAGGCGGAACTTTTACGCGAACCGGTTCCATCAATGTGGGGGCCATCACATCGGCGCCCAAAGCTGCTTCCCAGGGGAAGACGGGAAGGGAAACGTGAATGTCGCTGCCTTGCCGGCGAAAGACTTTGTCTTGGGTGATCGCCACGCGCAGGTAGAGGTCACCAGGTTTGCCCCCATTGACGCCGGCCTGGCCCTTGCCGGCCACTCGTACCCTCGTGCCATCTTGAACCCCGGCGGGAATTCTGACTTCGATCGTATTGGGCTGTAATATCGCCCCGTGCCCCTGACAGGTTGGGCAGGTGCGTCCCCGTAGCGCGCCGCTCCCGTGGCAGGTGGAGCAGGGCACCGGCTCTTGCAGGGTCATGCGCTTCGTCACGCCGGTGAAGACTTCGGCTAGAGTCAGTTGCACTTCGGTTTCAAGGTCTTCGCCCTGGCGGGCAAACCCGCGACCATTGCCGCTTCGCCCCCGGCCCTTGAACAGATTTTCGAAGATGTCGGAAAAGCCTTCTCCTCCGGATGAAAACTCCGGGCCGCTCTCTCCGCGGGCCGCGGCTTGCCGGCGCGTTTGCTCGTAGGCCTCGGCCTGCTCCCAGTTGGCCCCGTGGTGATCGTACTTTTTGCGTTTAGCCGGATCGCTCAGCACTTCGTGCGCCTCGTTCAATTCCTTGAACTTCTTTTCCATTTCCGATTTTTTGGAACCGCTATGGAGATCGGGATGGACCTGGCGGGCCAGGCGGCGATAGGCTTTTTTGATGTCGTCCGCCGAGGCAGACTTGGGGAGCCCGAGGACCTGATAGTAATCGCGTGATGTAGTAGCCATAGTTGTCGATCGAGTGTAATGGGTGACGGGTGATGTGTGACGGGAAGAGCGTACGATGGATGAGGCCGTGCGACGCTCGTGCGCGAACAATTTGACTCGGCACTATTCACCGAGCACGCATCACTCCTTCTCTGCAGCTTACGAGGCGGGTCAGGTCTTTTCAAGTGCGGGAGACGAGCTTGGCGCTGCCGGCCTTTGTCGTGATCCTGTCAGTGTGGGGCGGCGGTCTTGGCTCGTGCCATCATCTTGCAGTAGGAGCAGACCTCGGCGGTAGTGGGCTGGCTACAAGAGGTGCAGGGATGGAGGACGGCGCGGTCTTTCTCTGCCATGGTGGTCGCTGTCGGCTGTTTCTTGCTTTGCTTGTCGAGGAATCCCCAATAAAAGGTCTGTTTGGTGCCGGGCGATTCAGTCTCCAGACGATTCAAGACTTCCTTGTACTGGATCATCTTGGAGCCCTTGGCCATGGGGCATTCTTCGACGATGTAATCGATTCGGTTCAAGACCGCATAGGCCGCGAGTTCCCGTTCCGAAAGCCGGAAGAGGGGCTTCACCTTCTTGGCGAAGCCTGCCACCGAGGCCGGAAGCGAGGGGCCCTGTTTGTCCAGATATTCTTCCTGCCAATGGAGCACGTTGCCCAGGAGCCTGGCCGCTTCGTCGTCGAGGTTATGGCCCGTGGCCATCACGTCGTATTGCTGTTCGATCGCGACACGATTGAATTGGTAGCGCTTGATAGTGCCGCATGTCGAGCAGGTCGGGCGATGGATGAGCTGCGCCAGTTCCTTGATTCCAGCGCCTGCCTCCTGTTCGACCGTATGGATATGCAGCGCGGCGCCATGAGCGGCGGCGACCGTTTCGGTGAACTTTGTGACCTTGGCATGAGACTGCTCGGAATAGGCCCCGATACCGAGGTTCACATAGAGCGCATCGGCCTTGTAGCCGAGTTTGAGGAGAATGTCCCAGAGTGCCAGGCTGTCTTTCCCGCCTGACACAGCTACGAGAATCTTCGCATCTTTCCCGAACATCCACTCCGACTTGATCGCTCGCGCCACCTGATCGTGAACGAAGCCGTTGAAACAGCCTTTGCAGAAGGCCGCATTGTGGCGGGGGAGGTCGATGACCGCCTTGATTTTACATTTGATGCAATTCATTTTTTTCAGCGATCAGCTTTCAGCAGTGAGCGGTCAGCATAAGAATTCGTACTCTTGGCTGATGACGGATAGCTATCCTCCTGAGATCACTGGCCTGACTTCAATCTGGTCGCCTTCGTAGAGCATCTCGTCTTCCGTGACGAGATCATCGCCTTTGATGACCAGATGGGCTTCAACGACGAGATTCAATTCGCGCAGAAGATCCTTGACCTTTTTAGGACCTTTGACTTCGACGGTTCTGGATGGGTGGCTCAGTTGAACTTGCATGAGGCATCATAGGCTGGGCAAGTGGCGCGGGGCAAGTGTCGAGATTGGCAGGATACTGAAAAGGCCGTCAGCTTTGTTCTCGGCTCATCGAAATCCTCAACGTACCCCCTGAGGAGACGCCTCCGGTTTCGACTCGCCTGCGGCCTTGTTGGACGAACTGTTTGAGCCTTCTTCGGGAAGGCTTTCCATCTGGTGTCATATAATCTTTTACATTCTATGAGTTATAAGTATGGCATAGGGTAAGAAATGGAGCGAGAGGAAATCGATGAGTGGTGTGGCTCTATGCTGGAATCATTTTCTTTTTGTTGTCCCTATTGCACCCGGAAGATGCACTGCCGTCGTTTTTGTTTCAAGAGGCCCGCGACAAGGTTTTGCACGCGGTGGAGTACGGTATCCTGTCGCTCTTCCTCGACGGAGGCGAAGAAGGCCTGGCGAAGCTGAGAAGAATGCTGCACCGGCGATAAAGGCCGAAGACCTTACGCTCTGTCGCAGGGTCATTGCGTGACAACCCTTAGCTTCGTCAGTATAATCAGCAACCTATGGCTACGACTGATCTTGCCGGGCCGAAACAGCCTCTGACGTTACCGGACCGTTCTCTTGTTGCTGCTACGGTCGAGACTAAGCTTCCCTTTCAGGGGCGATTCAAATCCCTCACGCCTTTGGCTGGCGATGCGTCCAATCGCCGCTATTTCCGTATCGAATTGACCGGACCAGATGTTCGCCCTGTGATTCTCATGCAGCTGGCCGAAGCCGAGGCGTTCAAGCAATCGGAAGAGGCCGTGAGTGGAACGGCTTGTCAAGTCACCGAGCTGCCGTTTCTGAACATTCTCTCCCATCTATCGAAAGCCGGCGTGTCCGTGCCGATCCTCTATCACTACGCTCAGGCGGCAGGCTTGCTCTATCTCGAAGATTTCGGGGACATCACCCTGTCGGAAGCCTGTCGTGAGGCGAGTGCGGAAGAGCTGGAAGCGCGCTATACGCAGGCGGTCGATGCGCTCGTGGTGATGCAAGTAAAGGCCACCTCGCCGGCCGATCCCAATTGTCTTGCGTTTCATCGTCGCTTCGATGTGCCGCTCCTCATGTGGGAGTTCGAGCATTTTCTGGAATATGGGATCGATGTGCGGCAGGGCGCGCCGATGACCGACGAGGATCGCCGTGAAACCCGCAGCGCCTTCGAGAAGATCGCTGAATCCTTGGCGGGGGAGCCTCATGTCTTTGTCCACCGGGACTACCATTCACGCAATTTGATGGTGGATGGCGCGAGGCTTGGTGTAATCGACTTTCAAGATGCGTTGCTGGGGTCTGCGACCTACGATCTGGCCTCGCTGTTGCGCGATGCCTATATCGAACTCGATGAGGTGCTGGTCGATCGTCTGATTAACCGTTACCTCGATCAGATGGCGGCGCATCGGCAGGTCTGGACCAACCGGGAGGCCTTCCGTCGCCTGTTCGATTTGACGAGCATCCAGCGGAACCTCAAGGCGGCCGGGCGATTTGTTTATATTGACCGCGTCAAAGGCAATCCCAAATTCCTGGCCGATATCCCTCGCACGCTGGGCTATGTCCGTCGCAATCTCCAGAAGTACTCAGAGCTGGAGCCGCTCCGGAAGGTTCTCTCCCGCTATGTGCCTGAATTGCAGTGAAGCGTGAAAGGTGAGATGTAAAAGGTGAAACGATTGGAAGCCATCCGGTGTTGTATCCCCGCGTTTTACGTTTTACGTTTCACGTCTCACGTGTTACGCCCATGAAAGCCATGATCCTTGCAGCGGGCTTGGGGACTCGCTTGAGACCGCTGACCGACACGACTCCGAAGCCACTCCTCCCTGTAGCCGGCACGCCGCTGATCGTCTGGAACCTGTTACTCCTAAAACGGCATGGGTTTCAGGATGTCATTATCAATCTGCATCACCTCGGATCGATGATCGAGCAGGCGCTCGGCGACGGCTCTCGCTACGGGCTGCGGATCGTTTATTCTTACGAGCCGGTGATCCTCGGCACGGGAGGCGGGCTCAAGCAGGCGGAGCCGCATTTCTCAGGGGAGCCGGTGCTGGTGTTGAACGGTGATACGTTGGTGGAGATCGACCTGGGGGCCTTGTGGGCCTTTCATACGCAACGACAAGCCGCAGCCACGTTGGTGCTGCGCAAAGATCCTGAGGCGGTCCGGTGGGGGCTCGTCGAAATAGATTCGGACCACCGCATCGTTCGCATTACCGGCCGAGGAAAATCCGAGTCCGGCCCGATCCAGCCGCGCATGTTCGCCGGGATTCATATCCTCGCTCCGCGCCTTCTGCGCGATGCCCCGCAAGGGAAGGAGTCTTCCATCATCGATGCCTACGTCGCGGCGATTCAACGGGGCGAGGCTGTGTTGGGCTACGACCACCAAGGCTACTGGTCCGATGTCGGAACTCCCGAGCATTACGCGCAAGCCGAACGGGACGCCGCGGCTGGCCTCATTGCCCTAGCTTCAAGATAGTGACCTGCCCAGCAGGATGCTGAAAAAGCCTGTTATCCCTCTATTCGTGGGAGGGAATCGTCCTCACGCTCCCACTTCTACTCCATCACGTTGATCACCAGCCCGGTCAGCGGTTTCGGGAAGAAGTAGGTCGACTTATGGGGCATGCGTTCGCCGGCTGTCGCGACTGATTGTACTTCGCTGACCTTGGTGGGATTGAGGAGCAGGGCTCCCGTTCCCGTCCCTTTCGCCACCCAATCCAACGCTTCATGATCGTCTTTGGTATAGAGGATCGCTTCTTGTTCCTCTTGCGTCTGGCAGAGTTTCGTGACGACTAGTTGCTGGAGAAGCGAGACATCTAGCTTGGTGCGAGGCGATGCAGATGCCGGCGGGCGATGGGCCGGTTTGAGGGTCAGCGTGAAGTAGGCCTCTTTCTCCTTTACCGCCAGGCCAAACATCGGCACGGTACGGCCGTTGGTGCGCAAGGATTCAATGAATTGCGCGCGCACCGCCGCCTGGGTGCCAGAGGTAAAGGGAAATTCTTGTAGCTCGAACTGGTCGGCCAGGAGGGCTCGCACCTTGTCGTAGGAGGGAAGCGTCGTGGTGATGACCCGATGGGTTGGCAGCACGGTGAGTCCCGGATCTTCAAGGGCGGCCAGCAACATCATCACGCCGTCGTAGGACTGGTGGCCGGCCGGCTCGCCTGCCTGCTGGCGGCGGAGCTTCTGATAGTTCAAGGCGGTCTCATAACGATGGTGGCCGTCGGCAATAAACAAGGGCTTCGTGCGCAGCGCGTCGACGGCCTGCTTCAAGACGTTTTGATCTGTTACGGCCCAGAGCTGTTGCCGAAACCCCTCGCCGTCGCGGAAATCGATGGTGGCTGGCTTTCCTTTGATCGCCGCTTCGAGCAGTCCCATGACCGTGTTGTGGGGGTCCGAGTAGAGGGACCAGATAGAGCTGAAGTTGGTTTTGCAGGCTTGGAGCAGATTCAGCCGGTCGGTCTTGGCGGCTGAGCGGGTGTTTTCGTGCGGATAGATATGTCCTGAGTCGAGTGCTTCCAATTTGACGGTGGCGATAAACCCTTTGAGAGTCTTCGTCGGCGCGCCGGCCGGGGCGTAGGGGGCCGCATATTGGATCGTGTGGTAGTAGATCGTCGGCAGCGCGTCGCGCTTCAAGGGCCCGCTTTTGAGCCAGTCTTGCAGAGTGGCTGCGGCCCGCGTGTAACGGTTGTTCGCGGGGCCGTCGCCCGGCTGATCGAGGCCGAGTTCCAGCCTGATTATGTTCTGCGGATGGCGTTGGTAGAGCGCCTTCTGGCCGGCCGCATCGATGATATCGTAGGGAGGCGCCACGACTTGTTTGACGTCTCCCACTACCTTCGCGTCATAGACCGTGCCGTGAAACGGAATAATTGTCGACATCGCGTTATCCTTTGCTGCGTAAGTGATGGAGGCAGTTGGCGCTCAACTGCCGAAAGGGTTAGATCGTGGCTCCAGGCTGTTCTTTGAAGGCGGCGGGGGAGTCCATCTATCGGTCGCGGGTCACCATATAATTGGCAGCCACCGAGAGGGCTCGTTTGGCAGTACAATCTTCGAACAGATTAAGATCTTGTTGCGCTTTGTCGATGTAGGATCGTGCACGATCGGCGGCATAGGCGATCGAGCCAGCGTCGCTCATCAGGCGGATGAGCCGCGCGAGGTCCTCTTCTGTCAGGGTCCTGGTTTCCATACGGTCGATGATCATTCGTCTGTCCTGCTCCGAGCAATGGTGCAGCAGATGGAGCAGCGGCAGCGTGGCCTTGCCCTGGCGGAGATCCTGCCCCAGGGTCTTGCCCAACCGTTCGCCGTTGGCCGTGTAGTCGAGCGTGTCGTCGGCCACTTGAAAGGCGATCCCGAGGTGTTGGCCGAACTGGAAGAGCGCATCCTGCTGCGCGGCTGAGGCGTCCGCGAGAATGGCGCCCATGCGGCAGGCGGCGGCAATCAGGCCGGCGGTTTTGTGTTCGACGATCTTGAGGTATTCCGCTTCCGGCATGGAGGGGTTGCCGTTGTAATAAAGCTGGAGCACTTCGCCTTCCGCCATCTTCTTGCAGGCCTCGGCGAGCACTTCGTTGATGCCCTGGCTCCGAAAGTCGACGGCCTGGCAGATGGCCTTGGAGTAGAGATAGTCGCCGACGAGGATGCTGATTTGGTTGCCCCAGACTTTTCGGGCGGTGCGCTGGCCCCGGCGGATATCGGCATCGTCGACCACATCGTCGTGGAGCAGGGTGGCAGTATGGATGAACTCCACTAGACTGCCGAGTTGGTGATGGTCGCGGCCTGTATAGCCGCAGAGACGGGCAGAGAGCAACAGGAGTAAAGGTCTGATTCGTTTCCCGCCGCTGTTCAGGATGTGGCCGGCGACGGTATTGACGAGCGCGACGCTGGAGTCAAGGTTCCCCCGGACCTGACATTCCACACCATCTAATTCATCGCGATACGCCTCCCAGACGTCCGCCATGTTGTTGATAGTGGAGGTAATTGGGCCTTGGGGCATGCGGCGGATGGTAGGGTAGAGGGGGAAACAAAGTCAAGCCAATCACCCCTTTGGGGGCCTGCGATATGGGGCCTCTGCGCGGGCGAAAATCTTGACAGAGGAATCGTGCTTCTATTAAGGTGGGCGGAGTTGATACGAACGGAATAAGCCTTGTGAGTGACGGGGTCATCCATCCCGATCGCCTCTCTGGTGTAGCCTCCGTCTAGTAGACTAAACTCCTACCTTTTTAACGAGATACGAACGATGAGCATCCCTGGGCTTCCACCGAAGCAAGGCCTCTACGACCCTGAGCAGGAGAAGGACTCCTGCGGCGTCGGCTTTGTCGTCAACATCAAGGGCCAAAAATCCCATACGATTGTGCAGCAGGGGCTGCAGATCCTTGAAAGCCTCAGTCACAGAGGAGCGCAGGGTTGCGACCCCTGCACGGGAGACGGCGCCGGGATTCTGTTGCAAGTGCCGCACGACTTTCTCAAGCGAGCCGCCGGCGATGTCGGGGTGGCCCTGCCTGCCGCCGGGGAATATGGTGTCGGGATGTTGTTTTTCCCGCCTCAGGCCGATGGGCGGCAACAGTGCGAGGCGCTGGTTGCCAGAATTGTCGGCGAGGAGGGCGCGAGGCTCCTGGGCTGGCGCGATGTGCCGGTCAAGAGCGATGCGATCGGTCCCGTGGCGCGCAGCACCGAGCCCTTCATGCGGCAGCTGTTCATCGCCCGCGACGGCCTCAATGAAGCGCAGTTCGAGCGCAAGCTCTATGTCATTCGCAAGCGGGCGGAGAACGCGATCCGCCAGTCGGCCATTCAGGGGCGCGACTACTTCTACATTTCGAGCCTGTCGGCCAATACCATTGTCTACAAGGGGCTCTTGCTTCCGCATCAGATGGCGGCCTATTACCAGGACTTGGGCGATGCGAGTTTGACGAGCGCGCTGGCCCTCGTGCATTCCCGTTTCAGCACGAACACCTTCCCCACCTGGCCCCTGGCCCATCCTTATCGCTACATTTGCCATAACGGTGAGATCAACACGCTGAAGGGCAACGTGAATTGGATGCGCGCCAGACAGGGCCGGCTTAATTCCGAACTGTTCGGCGAGGATCTGGCTAAGCTTTATCCGATCGTGTCCGAGCAGCAGAGCGACTCGGCCTGCCTGGACAATGCCGTGGAGTTCCTGACCATGGGCGGCCGTTCCCTGCCGCACGTGATGATGATGTTGATTCCCGAGCCCTGGGTCGCGAATCCGCAGATGGATCTCGACCGGCGGGGGTTCTACGAGTACCACGCGGCGATGCAGGAGCCCTGGGACGGTCCCGCGGCGGTCTGTTTCACCGACGGCAAGTTTATTGGCGCGACGCTCGACCGCAACGGATTGCGGCCTTGCCGCTATCAAGTGACGACGGACGGTCTGGTGATCCTGGCCTCGGAAGCCGGCGTGTTGCCGATGGATGCGCAGAAGATCCGGCAGAAGGGTCGCCTGATGCCGGGCCGGATGTTCATGGTCGATACGGTGCAAGGCCGCATCATCGACGATGAGGAAGTGAAAGCCGAGATCGCGAGCCGCAAGCCCTATCGGTCTTGGGTCACCCAACATAGAATTTCGCTCGACGAATTGCCCGATCCCAGCAATGTGCCGCAGCCGGACCATCCGACGATCCGTCAGCGGCAACAGGCCTTCGGCTACACTGTTGAAGAGTTGAAGATGGTCATCATGCCTATGTTGGTGGAGGGGCAAGAAGCAACTTCCTCGATGGGCACGGATACCCCGTTGGCGGTGCTTTCCGATCGGCCACAATTGCTCTTCAAGTATTTCCGGCAGCTCTTTGCCCAGGTGACCAATCCGCCGATCGATTCGATCCGCGAAGAACTGGTCATGTCGCTCACAACCAGCATCGGGCCCAAGCCTAATCTGATGGACGAGCATCCAGAGTCCTGCCGCCGGATCCGAGTGAAGCAGCCGATTCTGACTAATGCCGATCTTCAGAAGATTCGCGAGATCGCCGATCCGCATTTTAAGAGCAAGACGCTCAAGATGCTGTTCCGAGTAGCCGAGGGGCCCGAGGCGCTGGGAGCGGCGGTCGAGGGGCTCTGCCGGGAGGCATCCCAGGCCATTAAAGAAGGCTACGAGTTCCTGATCTTAAGCGATCGCGGGGTTAATGAAGAATGGGCGCCGATTCCAAGCCTCCTCGGCATCGCCTCCGTCCACCATCACCTGGTGCGCGACTGCACAAGGACCGAAGTCGGCCTCATCGTGGAAACAGGCGAACCGCGCGACGTGCATCACTTCGCCGCGTTGATCGGCTATGGAGCCGGGACTGTGAATCCCTACCTCGTCTTCGAGTCGATCGTGGATATGGAGCGGGACGGCTACTTTCCCGAGGGCTTGGATGCGCAGACTGCGGAAGGCAAATTCATCAAGGCGATCAATAAGGGGCTGCTTAAGATCTTCTCGAAGATGGGCATCTCGACGGTGCAATCCTATTGCGGCGCGCAGATCTTCGAAGCGATCGGGCTAAATCACGAACTCATCGACCGGTACTTCACCGGCACCCCTTCGCGTGTGGAGGGAATCGGTATTCGCGAGGTCGGCGACGAGACGCTACGGCGGCATCGCATGGCCTATGAGCCGGCGCCGATCCGGCAGCTCGATTTCGGCGGGGAGATTCATTACCGCATCCAGGGCGAACATCATAACTGGAACCCCGACACGATTTATAAGCTGCAGCATGCGACGAGGAACAACGACCCGAAGACCTTCGCGGAGTTTTCCCAGCTCGTGAACGACGAGAGCAAGCGGCGCGCGAATCTGCGCGGCCTGCTCGAGTTCAAGTTCCTACCGGAGCCTATTCCGATTGAAGAAGTGGAATCGGCGAAGAAGATCGTTAAGCGGTTCACGACCGGCGCCATGTCCTTCGGCTCGATCAGCAAGGAAGCGCACGAGACTTTGGCTATCGCGATGAACCGCCTGGGCGCCAAGAGCAACACTGGCGAAGGCGGGGAAGACCCGGAGCGGTTTACGCCGCTGCCCAACGGCGATTCCAAGAACAGCTATATCAAACAGGTGGCTTCCGCGCGATTCGGCGTCACGAGCCATTACCTGGTCAATGCGAAAGAATTGCAGATCAAGATGGCGCAGGGCGCGAAGCCTGGCGAAGGTGGACAGTTGCCGGGCCATAAAGTCGATGAAAATATCGCGCGGTTCCGGTATGCCACGCCCGGCGTGCAGCTCATTTCGCCGCCGCCGCATCACGACATCTATTCCATCGAAGATCTGGCGCAGCTCATTTTCGATTTAAAAAATTCTAATCCTGACGCGGCGGTCTCCGTCAAACTCGTCTCAGAAGTGGGTGTCGGCACGATTGCGGCAGGAGTGGCTAAGGCCCATGCGGACAAGGTCCTCATCAGCGGCGACTCAGGCGGCACCGGTGCCTCTCCGCTTTCGTCCATTAAGTATGCGGGCGGGCCGTGGGAATTAGGCCTGGCCGAAACGCATCAGACCCTCGTGCTCAACGATCTGCGTGGCCGCATCCGGGTGGAGACAGACGGACAGCTGAAGACCGGGCGCGACGTGGCGATCGCTACCCTTTTGGGCGCTGAGGAGTATGGGTTTGCGACGGCGCCCTTGATCGTCGAGGGCTGCATCATGATGCGGAAGTGCCATCTCAATACTTGCCCGGTCGGCATTGCGACCCAGGACCCGGCCTTGCGTAAGAAATTCTCCGGTCAGCCGGAGCATATCGTGAACTTCTTTTTCTTCATTGCGGAAGAACTGCGCGAGATCATGGCCAAGCTGGGGTTCCGGACCATCAACGAGATGGTCGGGCGCGTGGATAAATTGAAAGCTCAAAAAGCCGTGGACCATTGGAAGGCCAAGGGGCTGGATCTCTCTCCGCTCTTGCAAGCGCCCAAGGTGGGGCCTGAGATTGCCCGCTACTGCGTGCAGAAGCAGGACCATGGCCTCGCAGATGTGCTCGATAATAAGTTGATCGAACTCTGCAAGCCGGCATTAGAGAAGAAAGACAAAGTCACGCTCGAGCTGCCAATCAGGAATGTGAACCGCACGGTCGGGACGATGCTCTCCAGCCGCGTGGCGAAACAATATGGGCTTGAAGGGTTGCCGGACGATACGATCACGATCAAGTTCTCCGGTTCCGCCGGACAGTCGTTCGGCGCATTCCTGTCCCGTGGCATCACGCTGATCCTCGAAGGCGAGTCCAACGACTATCTAGGCAAGGGGCTGTCGGGAGGAAAGATCGTCGTCTTCCCGCCCAAGCAGGCGCTCTATGAGCCGGAAGAGACGATTCTCATCGGCAACACCTCGCTCTATGGCGGGACGCAGGGCGAAGCCTATTGCTACGGCATGGCGGGCGAGCGCTTCGCGGTGCGCAACAGCGGCGTCAGGGCAGTCGTGGAAGGCATGGGCGATCATGGCTGCGAATATATGACTGGCGGAGTCGTCGTTGTGTTGGGCCAGACGGGACGGAACTTTGCCGCTGGCATGTCGGGCGGCATGGCCTTTGTGTTGAACGAACTGGACAAGTTTCCCGCTCGCTGCAACCTCGGCATGGTGGAATTGGAAAATGTGACGACGGCAGAAGACAAAAAGCTGCTGCATCAGATGATTACTTCGCACTTCATGTATACCGGCAGCCGAAACGCGAAACGCATCCTCGATAGTTGGGAGGGGATTCTCCCGAAGTTCCAGAAGGTGATGCCGGTGGACTATAAGCGCGTGCTGGAAGAACGAAAGAAGAAAGCGGCGGCGATCAAATAAGGGATAAGGGGATAGTCGAGAGGATCGACTCTCTGTGGTTTGGTCGAAAGCTGATAACTGAGAGCTACAAGAAATGGGTGATCCAAAAGGTTTCATGAAATATGCCCACGAGGGCCCCAAGCGGAAACCGGTCGAGCTGCGGGTGCTCGAGTGGAAGGAAATGTACGAGCCGCTGGCCGAGGACAAGCTTAAGGTCCAGGGCGCGCGCTGCATGGATTGTGGTGTGCCATTCTGCCAGGGGTCGACCGGCTGTCCGGTCGTGAACTTGATCCCGGAATGGAACGATCTGGTCTACCGAGGCCGCTGGAGCGACGCGCTTAAGGCACTCCATACCACGAACAATTTTCCTGAGTTTACCGGCAGGCTCTGTCCTGCCCCCTGCGAAGGGGCCTGCGTCCTCGGCATCAATTCAGATCCGGTCTCCATCAGGATTCTTGAGTGGAACATCATCGACCGGGGCTTCAATGAAGGTTTGGTCGAGCCGATCCTGCCAGTTACGAATACGGGGAAGACTGTTGCGATTGTCGGGTCAGGCCCGGCTGGCTTGGCCGCTGCGCAACAGCTGGCCCGCGCCGGCCATCGCGTGACGGTGTTCGAGAAGTCCGACCGCATCGGCGGCCTGCTTCGCTACGGCATCCCCGATTTCAAAATGGAAAAATGGGTCATCGACCGGCGGCTGGACCAGATGAAGGCCGAAGGGGTGGAGTTCAAGACCGGTGTGACGATCGGGAAAGGCATCACGGGTGAGCAATTGCGCCAGCAGTTCGATGCGGTCGGTCTCTCCATGGGCGCGGAGCAGGCTCGTGAATTGCCGATTCCTGGGCGTGAACTCAAGGGTGTGCACCTGGCGATGGAATTCCTCGCGCAGCAGAATAAGCGCAATGCCGGCATTGCCATCACGGAGGAGCCGATCACGGCCAAAGGCAAGCGCGTCGTCATCATCGGCGGCGGCGACACAGGGTCCGACTGCCTAGGAACGGTGCATCGACAGGGCTGTGTTGACGCGCATCAGTTCGAATTGCTGCCGGAACCGCCTCCGACCCGCGCCGGCTCTACTCCCTGGCCGCTCTGGCCCATGCAGCTCCGCACGTCGCATGCGCATGAAGAGGGTTGCGACCGTCAATGGAGTGTCTCGACCACCAAGTTCACCGGCCAGAATGACCAGGTGACAAAGCTCCATGCCAATCGGGTGAAGTTCGAAGGCGGCAAATTCACGCCGATTCCCGGCAGCGACTTTGAGCTGGGTGTCGATCTGGTTCTGCTCGCCATGGGGTTCACCGGCCCGGTGAAGAACGGCCTGCTGGACAGTCTCGGCGTGAAGTACGACGCCCGTGGCGCAGTGGCCGTGGACGATAGCTTCATGACCAGCCGCGACGGGATCTTTGCCAGCGGCGACACCAAGCGAGGCCCTTCACTCATCGTCTGGGCCATCGCCGAAGGGCGCAAGATGGCGGCGGGCATCGATCAGTATCTGCGCGTCGAAAAATCCGTAAAGAAAATTTCCAAATAAATAGGTTTTGGAGGCGAGTAGTTCGCCCTTTGAATGTCTAGCTACGTCTACGGCCTCTACGGCCAGAGGGGTGAGGCCCTGGGCTACGCCAATCTGTAGCGCGAGAGGAGCCTCTCTCGCATCTCCATCAGCGTGCGGAGCAGAGGGTTGTCTTGGACCGGCGGAGCAGAGGGTGACGAAAGTGCCATGGAATAAGTGTAGCAGAGTTTTCGCAGAATGAAGCCGCTGCCCCGACGTGAAGAAGCCGGTGCGGAGGCTGCCGCCTCTTCTTAGCGCGCGATTCGAGTGGCGAACTGGGCAAAAAGTTCCCCTGTGAGATAGCCGGTGTCAGCCGGGTCGTGGCCATCCTTGCGGCGGAGATAGTCGTTGAGGATTTTTCCCTCGGCGGTTTTATGGACGTGCGGGAAGGCAAGGTTCATGCGGTAGCGCTCGACTGCGCTGGCCACGCGGCTGATAAAGAGGATGGTGCCATCGGGCTCTTGCCATTCGACGATCCCGACGTGCGTCAGCGGATCGTTCGTCCTGCCGTCCCCGTTAGAGTCCCAGGTGTTGTCGAAGAAAACGAGATCGCCAGAGTGGGCGACCGGCCCTCGATGGAGGGTGCCGTACTGGCGCACATGGGCATCGATGAGCCGGACTCCATTGGCGTTAGGATCGCGCGCGCTACTGCCGTAGAGATCGATGCCATGCTTCAGGAAGATGGCGCGGGTGAGGCTGGCGCAGTCGTAAGCGATCGGGCGGCCGTTGACTTCAAAGGTGCTGATTCCAATGAGCTGTGTGGCAGTACGGACGATGGCGGCTCGATGGGGGCTGGACTCTGCCCTCTGGCAACAGGCTTGGTTGTCCAGGGTGATTGTCTGGCTCCCGGCACAGCCGGCGAGGGTCATCGCTGCGATCAACGGAATTAGGCGAGATTTCGTGGCTTGTCTGGCGATTGTGTCAGCGTGCATGGGGCTGTGAGTATGGGCCATCATGATTGTGCCGTGGTTGAAACAACGGGCTATTTCCCAACGGTCGGTGGCTCTTCTTGAACCGTCGATTGCGCGCAGCGAAATCCAATGGCCGGGGACCGTTGATCCGGGGCGGACCCGCCACGAGTCGCGGCCCGGAGCATGATCTGGTTGCTTTTCCAGGAACCGCCGCGGACGCTCTTATAGCGCCCGCTGGTCGGGCCTGGCGGATTACGCTCCGGCATATAGGCGTAGTAGTCGAACCCGAACCAGTCCTGCACCCATTCAGCGACGTTTCCCGCCGTATGGTGGAGACCATAGGGGCTTTTGCCCGCGTCATGGGAATCTACCGCCGCGAGAATGGGAATTTCATGCATGTGGTGTTGCCCGAACATGGCGAGGGCCTGGTGGGGATCCGCGTTCCCCCAGGGAAAGAGGCCGCCGTCCGGTCCCCTTGCCGCTTTCTCCCATTCCGCTTCCGTCGGCAGCCGTTTGTGCTTGGCCTCACAGAGATCTTTCGCTTCGGTCCAGGTGACATAGAGGGCGGGCCACCGGCTGATGGTCTGGT
>NSIK01000023.1 GCA_002737345.1 Nitrospirota bacterium | reverse complement strand
GTGTTTTCATGGCTCCGAGCGTCTATGCGGACATCTTCCCCTCCGGTGGCAAGATTTCGAGTGCAGACAAAGAGCAATGGGTTAGTATTGGAATGGGCGTCCGGACAGAATTCGCCGCCCAACAGGCTGCGTCAGCGAACGGAAAAAACTATAGCAATAATTTTGGCATTCAAAATGCTCGTATTTACATGAATGGGCAGCTCAATCGATACCTCAAGTTTGAGTTCAACACCGACTGCTTCAACTGCCCCAGCTCGATCAACGGTGGGGGCGGCGGGAACGGTTCAGGGGGTGGCGCAAGCGCATCCAATACAAACTTTTTTGGCGGTAATTCGACCGTCGGCGTCCTCGATTTAATTGGAAAGTTTGAGTACAACTCCTATGCGAATCTATGGGTGGGGCGCCTACTTGTCCCAGGGGAACGTGGCGAACTGAACGGTCCATTTTTTCACGCCGTCTATGACGGCTTTAGGACGCCCTTCAACGCCGCAGACTTCAGCGGGAACTTTGGCAAAGGCGGGGCGGGTCTCTATGGCCGTGATAACGGCGCGGTTCTTTGGGGACAAGTCGATCCCGGGTATGGGCATCTGCAATATTCGTTGGGGGTCTTCACGGGCTTGCAGTCGTCGGGGTCTGGTTGTGGCGGTCCCTGTGGACCGAATCAGAGTGGCAGTCTGATGTATGCAGGCCGTGTGACGTTCAATTTCTTAAATCCTGAAAAGAACCCTGGATATTATACCAGCGGCACATATTACGGAAAATCCGGAGATATTCTCGCGCTGGCCGCCGGATTTAATCATCAGAGTAACGGTGCCGGTTCGTACCGGTATAGATCCGATCTGACGATTTTCACGAGCGATCTACTCTTTGAGAAACTGCTACCCAATGATATGGGAGTCCTGACGATCAATGCGGAATTCAAGAAGCACTTTGCCGCGTATAACTCCTTAGCCTTTACCGATACCTCGGTCGCCGGCACAAGCACAGGGGTAGGGAACAACAGCGGTATGTTTCGCGGAAGCTCCTACACGGGGTATGTCTTATATCTCTTTCCGCAGACGGTTGGGATCGGAAGGTTCCAGCCGTACGGACGGTACACCTACATCGCGCCGGATCAGAGCGCGGAGCGAAGCGAATGGGAAGGTGGTCTGAACTACGTGATTGAAGGCTTCAATTCGCGCGTCTCCGCTTTCTGGCAGAATGGCGATATTGCGACCAAAGGGTTAACCAATTACGCGCAAAGCGCTGCAGGCGATAAGGTCAATCGATTTGTTTTAGCGTACCAGTTCCAGTACTAACACGAGCAAATGACGCACCCCATAAGTAAAATTCCAACACCTGGATTGCAACAAAGGAGGCTGATCATGACGGAAGATCATTCGGACTCGACGATTGGCGACGCGCGTACAACCACAGTGACAGATGAAGCCGGCTCTTCCCGACGCGACTTTCTCGTGCAAGGCGCTCGGGTGACGGCTGGCGTTGGGATTGCCGCCGTATTGGGCAACCTCGGCAACTGGGCCTTGTCCTATGCCGCGGATAAGGCGCCGATCAAGATCGGTATTCTCCATTCGCTCAGCGGCACTATGGCCATCAGCGAAGTGTCGTTGCGCGATAGCGTGCTGATGGCGGTCGCAGAAATTAACGCCAAGGGAGGCGTCTTAGGCCGCCAGATTCAGCCGGTGGTGGTCGATCCCGCTTCGAACTGGGATTTATTTGCTGAAAAAGCAAAACAGCTCCTCTTGCAGGACAAAGTGGCCGTGGTTTTCGGCTGTTGGACGTCGGTCAGCCGGAAGTCGGTCTTGCCGGTTTTTGAGAAGAACAACGGCCTCCTGTTCTATCCTGTTCAGTACGAAGGCGAGGAGTGCTCACGCAATGTGTTCTATACGGGCGCGGCGGTGAATCAGCAGGCGGTTCCGGCCGTGGAGTATCTGATGAGCAAAGAAGGTGGCGGATGCAAGAAGTTTTACCTATTAGGCACCGACTACGTGTACCCGCGCACGACGAATAAGATTCTGCGCGCGATGTTGCTGGCTAAGAACGTCCCGGCAGCCAACATCATGGAAGAGTATACGCCCTTCCATCACCAGGACTATCAAACCATTGTCGGTAAGGTGAAGAAGTTTGCAGCCGGCGGCGGCGCGGCCGTGATCAGTACGGTTAACGGCGACAGCAATGTGCCGTTCTATAAGGAGTTTGCCAATCAAGGCCTGCGCGCAGAAGACGCGCCGATCATGGCGTTCAGCGTGGCGGAAGACGAGCTGCGCGGCATGGATACTACGGCGCTGGTCGGCCACCTGGCGGCCTGGAATTACTATCAGAGTGTGGATACGCCCCAGAATAAGCAGTTTGTGACGAGTTTCAAGACGTACTGTAAGAAGAACAATTTGCCGGATAGCGACAAACGGGTCACCGACGATCCGATCGAGGCGGCCTACTTCGGCGTGCATGTCTGGAAGCAGGCGGTCGAGAAAGCTAACTCAATCGAGGTGGATAAGGTGCGCAAGGCCGTCTATGGGCAGAAGTTCTTGGCGCCGGGCGGGGAGATCATGATGGATCTTGCGAACCAGCATACGCATAAGCCGGTGCTGATCGGCGAGATTCAGAAGGACGGCCAATTCAAGACGGTGTGGCGGTCGAAGGGGCTGGTTAAGCCGGAGCCCTGGAGCGAATACACAAATCCGGAGAAGGGCTGCGACTGGATCGACCATCAGGGGACGTACCAGAAGAAAGCGTAAGACGCCAGCCGTCTTCATCCAACCCGCCTGGCTGCTCTATTTGACACCCGCACGGGCTTCCTTGGAGCGGCCAGGCCATCGGTTGGTGCGGCCATAGATCATGCAGGGCAGGGAGCTAACAGGCGTGAAGGACCGCTTAGGGATAGGGGCGATAGCCGGTGTCGCGGCGCTCGCGCTTTTCGTGTGGGGTGAGTTCGCGCGCGCGGTCGAAGCGTCCGCCGCGCCGGTGCTGTCTGTGCCCTCGATCGCGGGGCCATTGGCTCTGGCGGATGTGAAGGCGCTCACGGAGCGTCTTGCCAGTGACGACCCCGCCGTTCACGACCAAGCGTTCCGGATTATTATTCAGACCGGCGATGCCCGATTCTTAGTGCTGCTCGACGAAGCTGTGGTTGACGCAGATCGCGCGACGCGTGTGGCGGTGAAGCCGGTCAAGGATCTCCTCAAGAACAAGCTCAAGCTGGCCAGCGAGACAGACGATGTCCGACGGTCCGCGGCGGCAGATCTCGGCACCTCCCGTCAGCTCAGCGCCGTGCCGTGGCTCGAGCGGGCGGCGGCCAACGAGCCGAACCGATGGGTTCGGTATGCGATGGAGGAGAGCGCGGCGCTGCTTCAGCTCACGGTAGGCGAGACGGTCCTAAAGGCCCGTGCGGCCACGATACTTGGCGAGTTGCAGAGCCAGAATGGCTTGCCGGCGCTGAAAGAGTTTGTGCAGCAGGCGGCAAGCGATCCTGTGTCCAGGGAGGCAAACCAGCCGGCCCTTCGCGCAGCCCAAGGGGCCATCGAGCAGATCGAGCTCTGGAGTACCTGGGCCAATGTATTTGAGACGGTGTTTCGCGGCATCAGTCTCAGCTCCATTCTCCTTATCATGTCGGTCGGCTTGGCCATCGTGTTCGGTTTGATGGGCGTGATCAACATGGCGCACGGGGAGTTGATGATGGTTGGCGCCTATGCCACTTTTGTTACGCAAGAATTATTCAAAGCCTTCCTGCCGCCCCACCTGTTCGACGCGTACTTTCTTGTCGCGTTGCCCGTGTCGTTTCTCGTTGCCGGAATCTGTGGACTCATTCTAGAGGCGACCGTTATCCGGTTTCTCTACGGACGACCGCTGGAGACCATGTTGGCCACGTGGGGTGTCAGTCTGGTGTTGATCCAGTCGGCCCGCGTGTACTTTGGGGACCTCACGGCGGTGACGGCGCCCGCCTGGCTGAGCGGCGGGGCCCAAGTGATGGTCGGCGTATACTTGCCGTACAATCGTCTGTTTATTATCGGCTTATCGGTCCTGTGTGTGACTGGCATTTATGTCCTGCTCTTTCGCTCGAATCTGGGCCTGCGTGTGCGGGCCGTGACGCAAAACAGAAATATGAGCGCCTGTCTGGGAATCCCGACGAGGAAAGTCGATGCCTATACCTTCGCGTTCGGGTCCGGTCTGGCGGGATTGGCCGGGTGTGCTCTTACATTGGTGGGGAATGTCGAGCCGGGACTTGGACAGAATTACATCGTCGATTCATTTATGGTGGTGGTGACCGGCGGCGTTGGCAAGTTGGCAGGAACGATCGTCGCGGCATTGGGAATCGGCAGCCTCAACAAATTTCTTGAACCCAGTTTTGGCGCTGTCTATGGTAAGGTCTTCATCCTCGTCCTCGTGATTTTGTTCCTGCAGCGGCGGCCTTCCGGGCTCTATGCCCTCAAGGGACGCCAGGTAGACTAGGGAGCACGGGCCTTGATCGCAGAAGCAGCTGACGAAAAGCCACGCGATGGAGGCGAAGGACTGACCTTCTGGTTCCTCGGTCTAGTTCTTCTCATCATCCTACCGGCCTTGAACGTTCTGCCAAGCGATGACTCATGGTTGCATGTCTCGGATTTTACCCTAAATCGGTTCGGCAAGTTCCTTGCGTTTGCCATTCTTGCGTTGGGCCTCGACCTCATCTGGGGCTATACCGGCATCCTCAGCCTCGGCCACGGTGTCTTTTTCGGCATCGGCGCCTACTGTATCGGCATGCATTTGATGCTGACGATCGGGACCGAAAGTGTGTACGGAAACGACCTCCCAGACTTTATGGTGTGGAACCAGGTGAAGGAACTTCCGCTGTTCTGGAAGCCGTTCTACAGTTTTTGGGTGGCCGTACTCGGCGCGATCCTTGTGCCGGTGTTCTGCGCGCTGATCTTCGGATTTCTGGCGTTTCGTAGCCGGATCAAGGGTGTCTATTTCGCCATCATCACGCAGGCTGTGGCGCTCTCGGCCTGGCTCGTCTTTAACCGGAACGAAACGAATCTCGGCGGCACCAACGGACTTACCGATTTCAAGCAGATCCTCGGTTTTCGCTTGAGCGAATCCGGCACGCAGCGGGCGTTGTATGTCATTACGGTGCTCGCCTTAGGCGGCGCCTATTTCCTTTGTCGATGGATCATCCAGTCGCGAGCCGGTAAGGTCTTGGTGGCCATTCGCGACAGCGAGCAGCGGGTGTTCTTTTCGGGCTACTCGCCCGCCACGTATAAATTATTTGTGTTCGTCGTTTCGGCCGGACTGGCCGGACTTGCCGGTATGCTCTACGTGCCCCAGGTTGGAATTATCACGCCAGGGCAGATTGGGGTGCTGCCGTCCCTCGAAATGGTAATTTGGGTGGCGGTCGGCGGACGCGGGACGCTGATCGGGGCAATCATCGGGGCCGTCGGTGTCAACTTCGGCAGAAGCATTCTGACGAATTATTTTCCGGAACTCTGGCCCTTCTTTCTCGGGGGCTTGTTTATCGCCGTCGTGTTGATCTTCCCGGACGGGCTCGTCGGGCTCATGCGCCGTCTCACTATCGGGTCAGTTCGGAAGACCCTCGGGCTGGAGAAGCCTTCGGCTGCGTCGGAGGGGGCCCAACCGTGAGCAACAAGGGCTCGATCATCTATTTAGAAGAAGTCACCGTGGACTACGATGGCTTCAAGGCGCTGAACAATCTGAACCTCATCGTCGAGTACAACGAACTGCGCGTGGTCATCGGCCCAAACGGCGCCGGCAAGACGACGTTGCTCGATGTCATTTGCGGTAAAACCACCCCCGCGTCCGGGCGGGTCATATTCGGCAAAGACATCAATCTGATCGGAAAACGCGAAGATCAAATTTCAGCGCTGGGTATCGGGCGGAAGTTCCAGGCGCCGTCCATCTATGCGAACTTGACGGTATGGGAGAATCTCGATCTCTCGCTGAAGCGTGAGAGTAAAGGTATCTTTGCCACGCTGATGAGCAAGCCTACCGCGACTGAGTACAGGACAATCGATGAGGCGCTGGAGACGATTGGGCTGAAAGATCATCCGCATCGGCTGGCCGGGTCGCTGTCCCATGGGCAGAAGCAGTGGCTTGAAATTGGGATGGTCATTTTGCAGGATCCGTTGCTGCTGCTCGTGGACGAACCAGTCGCGGGGATGACCGACAAAGAAACCGAGCAGACCGGTCTCCTCCTGCAGGCGCTGGCAGAGAAACATGCAGTGATCGTGATCGAGCACGATATGGAATTCGTTCGGCAGATCGCAAGAACGGTCACGGTGCTCCACGAAGGTGCCGTGATTTGCGAGGGGCCTGTTGAGAAAGTCCAGGCCGACGACCGCGTCCGTGAAATATACCTTGGCCGTCAAAAAGTGGCGTACACCTAAGCCATGCTGCAACTCGAAAAGATCAATGTCTACTACGGCGAAAGCCATATCTTACGCGATGTCTCGTTTGCCATGGAGCCGGGACAAGTTGCCTGTCTCATGGGGCGGAATGGTGTCGGAAAAACTACTACGCTGAAGGCGATTATGGGTCTGCTGCCGGTCCGATCCGGTCGAGTCAAGATTGGCGAGAGGGACATCACGGACGAAGTGGCGGATCGACGGGCCAAGCAGGGGATAGCCTATGTCCCACAGGGCCGCGAGATCATTCCTCATCTTACTGTGCGGGAAAACTTGCAGCTAGGCTTCTGGGCACGAGCCAATAAGGGGAACGGTGCTACCGAGAAAGCGGCCTTCGAGGAAGTGTATCGCCTGTTCCCCAAGCTGACGCAAATTCTTGAACGGCCGGGCGGAGTGCTGAGCGGCGGTGAGCAGCAGCAATTGGCGATTGGGCGCGCCTTGTTATCAGATCCAAAAGTTCTGCTGCTCGATGAACCGACCGAGGGGATTCAGCCGTCTGTGGTGGATCAAATCGAGGACGTGATTATTGGCTTCAAGAGCCAGCGGCGCTTTGCGATTTTGCTGGTGGAGCAGGGGCTCCACTTCGCTGCGCGCCTTGCTGATGCCTACGTCATTATGGCAAAAGGAGCGGTGGTGGCAGCGGGGAAGGCAAATGAGTTGAGTCCGGAAGAAGTAAAACGGCATCTTGTAGTGTAGCTGTGGCCGAGGAGGCGTGAGTGGCCTCCTGCTCGTGCAACGCGCGGCCTGACGCCGGTGGCCGCGTCGGGCGTCAAGGCGCCGCTCATCGGCGAGTGTTATGCCAATCTCGCATGCCGAGTCGTTGACAGGAGACTGGCAACCCAGTGCAACATCTTCATCCTCGAAGCGCTCAAGGCCTGGATCGATCCCTCCAAGAAAACTCCCTCTGGTCGGTTTTGTCTGCCTCGTCGGCCTGATCGGAAGCCCCGCCTGAGCAGCCAAACAAGCAAAACAGACCGGTAAGACCCGATAAGCCAGCTGAGTCATCCGACTAACTTTGGGCGGGACTTTTCGGGCATTGAGACGTATCTAATTGATTATATTGAGATATTATTTATGATTTCGAGTAGGAAGTTCATGATATGATTCGCGTGCTGCTTTCTTGGTCGTCATGGGCTCTCCCCTGGCGTAAGAAAGACGGGGAGGTGATGTGGCCATCGCCTCCCCATTTTTTTGCCTCGAGGTCTTCTCTGGTTCCTGGCTTCAGCCGCTTCTCTCTTCTCCTCAGTGCCTGTCTCTTCATCCGGATCATGAACTCAGGGCCGTCGTTTTGATGGCACCACCAGGTTTGGCATCGTCATTTGCTCGAGAATGGACTAGACGATATGCACCTCATGGTCACGACGAGGTCGTGGCGGGAGGGAAGGTGTACGACCTATTTGTCCTGACCAACCCGATAAGAGGTGGTCGAACGGGCAGACGTTTTTGCGAGGGACTCTTCGATGCGGTCTGTTGATTGTGAGATGCGATGTTGGTTTGAGGGAGATCGAGGAGGAGAGAAGTGAGGGGGCGACGTGGCCGCCGCCCCCTCATGGTGCTACTTCTTCTTCTTCGCCGCTTTTTTTGCGGTCTTCTTCTTCGCTGCTTTCTTCGTTGCCATGTGAACCCCACCCCCTTTCGGTGTGAAAATGTTGAACACTATACGTGAGGTATATCAGAGTTTGAGCGACGAGTAAAACTTTCTCTTCAAGATTTTTTGGAAAAAGTGGGGGAGGGTCAGAGGGGTATAACAGGAGGTCGGAGTTGTTAGTGCTGCCATGTCAGGTTGTTTTTCGGTAACTGCATAGAAACGAGGCCAATGCTTCTTGTGAAGAGTATAAGAAACATCGGGCCCGAATCGTTTCAGTCGGCTGGTTCGCCGCGCTCTAGGCGGTTTGTTGGATGGCCGAGAGCAGCCACTTCCCCTCTTGAAAGCGCATGAAGGTCCAGACTTCGTGTGATTCGCTCGGCGTCACGTCGTTCCCTTCGATGAGATAGCCTGCGTCGCCTCGTTGCTTTGTGAGGGAGATCGTATAGTCGCGGGCGCTCCAGCGGAGCCCCACCGTCGCGTAATGCGTGGCGTCTTCGATCCAGGATTCTCTGACTTCTGCCTGGAGGAGGGCCACATCTTCCACATAGTTCTGGACGTCTAGGCTGGTCTGTTCTGCCAGCGCGGTGCCGAAATAGGTGAACATCTCCGGCGTGACGAACCGTCGCAGCCCTGCCAGGTCTTGTTTGCTCCAGGCCGTTTGAATGTCGGTCAGTAGTTGCTGAAAGGCGATCTTGTCCTCCGTGGTGACATCGCTGACCACCACCGTGGTTTGGATGGCGAGAGCGGAGGGTTCTGCCAAGAGGCTACCGCTAGTTGCGCTGCTCCTCGTAATCCCGGAAAAGTTGGGGATAGGTCGCCGGACTTTCATGAAATACAATAGTGCTCCTGCTCCGACAAGCATCAGGATTAGGAGGATCCCGGTGGAGCTGGAAGATCCGGCTGCCTGTTCGGTTCCGCCTATCTGCTCGCCGGGTTCGGCGGTTTTTGCGCTGCTGTCCGTTGCCCCGAAGAGCATATGTCCGATCCATGATCCGGCAAGACCTCCCGCGATTCCGGCCAAGAGGGGATTGCGCTGCAGGAACGAAGGCTGTCTGTCAGGAGCCGGCTGGGCCGTGGGCGCCTGCTGCGGCCCGGTTGTGGCAGGCTTTGGTGTGGCGGACTGTTGAATCGGCTTTGCGCTGTTTTGGTCATAGGTGCGCGATCCACGGCTGCCGATACTGCCCGAGGTACTTCCGCTTCGTGAGCCGCTGGAATAGCCTCCCCCAGATCCACCCCTCGCTCTTGCGAGGGAGAGGGCTGGAGTTCCGATCAGGGCAATCACGATAAATGAGGCAATGAGTTTCGTGTGGTTCAAGGCAGGCTCCCTTTCTATCGATGTCATAAGGCAAGAAAACGCTGGCACCATCCTAACAGCAATGGGTCCAAGAAAACGTAAGATTCGAGAATGAGCAGCCTGGTCGTCCTTCTGCTCTCGTTCAGTGCGACTTTCTTGCCCAAGCAAGCAAAGGGTGAGGAGCGTTGGCCTGCAGCCGCCCCTGAGTGGGCGGCACTTTCATTGACTCTCCTTAGACCCCTCCATATAATGCCGCTCGATAGTAGGTTTTGACTGCCTTTCCAAATAGTTATGACTATTTTCCCCAAGATATCTCTAGCAAGAATATGGGGCAAGGTTCGTGTGGAGCTGTCCCATGCCTTTTCGACCGGATCCAAGGGCGAGGTGTTCACTATTGAAGATCTCGCGTTGCTCGAACGGATAGCCAATGCGGTGGTGAAGCGGGGCATGGTGGCGCCCGCCACGATGTTTCTTGAATCGCTCGGGCCCATGAACTTTCTCGGCAGCCAGGCCCTGTATTTCCTGACTCCGATCGTCGAATGGGCGTTCAACGCCAGGGAAGTCGAGCAGGTGGCCCAGTTACTCGAACGGCGCGATACAATCTCCCGTCTTTTGACCCTCATGGAAACGAAGTCTGCTTCCCAGGCTCCGCAAGGAGCCTCCGCGAGATGACTGAGCCGAGCGCAACATCCAACCCTCTCAACGTCATCGTGGCCACCGATTGCGGTAGCACGACGACCAAAGCCATCCTGATCGAGAAAGTCGGGAACGAGTATCGACAGACTTATCGCGGGGAAGCGCCCACGACGGTGGAAGCACCCTTCGAAGACGTGACGCGTGGGGTGCTGAACGCGATTGCGGAAATTGAAGAACTCTCCGGTCGAAAAATTCTGGATGGAGACAAGATCATCACGCCCTGCCGCGATGCAAAGACCGGCGTCGATATCTACATCTCTACGAGCAGCGCGGGCGGCGGGTTGCAGATGATGGTCACGGGTGTGGTGCAGAATATGACGGGGGAAAGCGCACAACGGGCCGCGCTGGGTGCCGGCGCGATCGTTATCGATGTGCTCGCCTCGAACGATGGGCGCCTGCCCCATGAAAAAATCGAGCGGATCCGCACGATGAGACCGGACATGATTTTGATGTCCGGCGGAACCGATGGCGGTGCGGTCACCCATGTAGTTGAGATGGCCGAATATATTTCTGCCGCGGAGCCCCGCCCTCGCTTTGGCGCCACCTACAAGCTTCCGTTGATTTACGCGGGCAATAAAGATGCACAGCCGCAAGTGAGGAAGATCCTAGGCGAGAAAGCGGCCCTGGTACTGACGGACAACATCCGCCCTGTGCTGGAGCGGGAGAACCTCACTCCAGCGCGAGACAAGATTCACGATCTCTTTCTCGAGCATGTCATGCAGCAGGCGCCTGGCTATAAGAAGCTAATCGAAATGGCCGGCGCGCCGATCATGCCGACGCCGGCGGCGGTCGGGGTGATCATGGAAACGATCGCCAAACGGGAACATCTGAATTTGATCGGGGTGGATATTGGCGGGGCTACCACGGACGTCTTCTCGGTCTTCGAAGGCCTATTCAATCGGACGGTTAGCGCGAACCTCGGTATGTCCTACAGTATTTCCAACGTGCTGGCGGAAGCGGGCCTCGCCAACATCATGCGGTGGGTGCCCTTCACGCTCGACGAACAGACGCTTCGCAACCGGATCAAGAATAAGATGGTCCGGCCGACTACGATTCCGCAGACGCTGGATGAGCTGCAGATTGAACATGCAATTGCCCGTGAGGCGCTCCGGCTTGCTTTGATTCATCACAAGTCCCTTGCGACGGCGCTGAAAGGCATACAGCAGGAACGTACGATCTCCGATGTATTCGAGCAGCAGCAGTCCGGCAAGACCCTGATCAATATGCTCAAGCTGGATTTGATCGTGGGGAGTGGCGGGATTTTGTCCCATGCGCCACGTCGTGTGCAGTCGATGCTGATGATGGTGGATGCCTATGAACCACTCGGTGTGACGAGGCTCTCGGTGGACAGCATCTTCATGATGCCGCATCTRGGGGTSCTCTCGATGATCAATGAGCAGGCTGCCACCGATGTCTTTGTCCGAGATTGCATGGTCTATTTAGGGACCTGTGTTGCGCCGATCGGTCAGGGGAAGGAAGGGGAGCGGTGCGCCGACTATGCCATTACCTTCCCGGACGGGCGAGTAGACAAGGGGCAACTGTCGTTCGGTGATTTGCGGCTGCTGCCATTAGCCAGCGATCAGAAGGCCTCGATCACGATCCAGCCGGTGAAACAGGTCAATCTTGGGGCCGGGGCTGGAGTCTCGGTCACGCGTGAAGTGCAGGGAGGCGTGGTGGGACTCTTGCTCGATGGACGAGGGCGACCTTTGCAGTTGCCGGCCGAGGATGATGCGAAAGTGGCCATGCTGACGAAATGGTTCAAGGCTGTGGATTTATATCCGAAGATGTAAAGTTTGCGACGAGAGTCRCCAGCGGAGAATGTTTCAGCCTCCGATTAGGTAATTTGATATGGCTCATTCTTACACGCCAGGCTTAACCGTTACAGAACAGACCACGGTCCGTCGCAGACGGATGTTGTCTCTATCAG
>NSIK01000022.1 GCA_002737345.1 Nitrospirota bacterium | reverse complement strand
GTTGGGTGTCGCGCCGGATGAGATCAACGAGTATCTGATTAAGAAGACCGGCGATCCGGTGCAGAAGGACGAGATCCTGGCGGAGAATAAACCGCTCATCAAATGGTTCAAGACGGAGGTCCTCTCGCCTGTCACCGGCGTCGTGGAATCCGTGTCCACCATCACGGGGCAGGTCCTGTTGCGGGAGCCGCCTCGCGTGTTGGAACTSTTGGGCTATGTAGACGGCCTCATCGTTGAGGTGATCCCTCAGCAAGGGGTCGTCGTCGAAACTGAGTGCAGTCTGGTACAGGGGATCTTCGGTATTGGCGGGGAAACCTGGGGCGAGATCGTGATCGCGGTGACTGCGCCGGATGAAATCCTCTTGCCTCGTCACTTCACCGGTGCCATGAAGGGCAAGGTGGTCGTGGGCGGTTCCTTCATCTCGTCAGACGGGTTGGCTCGCGCGAAAGATGTGGGGGTAGCGGGGTTGGTTATTGGCGGCATTCATGATAAGGATTTGCGGGCACTCCTGGGCTACGACCTTGGGGTGGCCATCACTGGCACGGAGCAGGTCGGCTTTACCCTCATCCTCACCGAAGGGTTCGGCACCATCCCCATGGCCGACAAAACATTCACACTTCTCTCAGCCCATGTGGGCCAACTGGCCTCTATTTCAGGCGCGACACAAATTCGCGCCGGCGTGATTCGTCCGGAGRTCATCATTCCCAAGCGCATCACAGCGGCTCATAGCCCTGCCACCGTGCTCCAGCGGGAAGGCATCAGAATCGGTGACCAGGTGCGGATCATTCGAGATCCTCTGTTCGGCAAGATCGGCGAAGTTGCGAGCCTGCCGTCCGACCTCCAGAAGATTCCGACCGAAAGCGAAGTGCGGGTGATGGAGGTCTGCTTTGCCGACGGCAGCAGGGTGATGATTCCGCGGACCAATATTGAGCTCATTGAAGGATGCTAGTGCGCGTGGAACGTCAAGGCTGGAAGACATCGGTGCTCCTGCTCATGGCTGTTTTGATTCAGCCGGGGTCACCGGTGTTTGCGCAGTACCAGGACCAGACGAAGACGACCCTCTCTCCCCCTCAAGATRTCCGCGCCTTCGATACGCCCAGCGACGGTGGCGACAGTGTAACYCTAATTTGGGCSCCGGCTGCTTACGATAGCGCTGCGACCAAGTATCAGATCCTTCTGAGCGAGGGATCGGCGGTTGATCCTGCTACGATGAAGGTCGTGGCGGAGTTTCCTGCCAATCAACATTACGTTCGTGAATCCAAGTGGCCCTGGTGGACGAGGCCTGCGGCGGGGGACCAGCATCAGTTCACATTGAGGAACGGGCGGGGAGTCGAACTCAAGAGTGGGACGGCCTACAGCATCACGGTSGCGGCGGTGCTGAGCGACGATCGCGGAATCGGCATACCGGTGCGGGTAACGCCACAACCGAATTGGATGAATTGGAATCAGATTAATAATCTGGTGCTGGCGCTTTTGTTCGGTGGCATCGTGCTCTACGCGATTGGCCGAGCCAGAACGAAGGAGATCTTCTTGCGCCGTATTCCAGGCCTGGATGCCGTGGATGAGGCCATCGGTCGCGCGACCGAGCTGGGCAAGCCGATTCTCTATCTAACCGGCGCCCACGACATGAGCGATCCCTCGACGATCGCGGCGGCGGTGATTCTGGGGCGGGTAGCGAAACGGACGGCAGCCTATGAGACAGAGCTGCTCGTGCCTCATCGGGATCCGATGACCATGGCTGTCTGTCAGGAGATTACGAAACAGGCCTATCTGGAAGCAGGCAAGCCAGATCTTTACAAGGACGATTCCAACTTCTTCATTACGTCGGATCAATTCAGCTATACCGCGGCAGTGGACGGGATCATGCTGCGTAAAAAGCCTGCGGCGAATTTTTTCATGGGGGCCTATTTCGCCGAAGCGCTCTTGCTGACGGAAACCGGCGCGAGCACCGGCGCGATCCAAATCGCTGGGACGGACTCGGATCACCAGCTCCCATTCTTTGTCACCACCTGCGACTATACCTTGATCGGGGAGGAGCTGTATGCGGCCAGCGCCTATCTCTCTCGAGAGCCTGTGCAGGTTGGGACATTGCTTGGACAGGATATTGGTAAGGGGCTCATCCTCTGCATCCTMGTCGCTGGGACCACCCTGGCCACTCTGGGAGCGCTGCTCGGTGCGCAGTGGCCGCAATTGTTTTTAGATGTGTTTAAGGACGTGAAATGATTTTTCTTCGTCGACAGGTCCCGCTTCTGATTACGCTCATCACGGGGCTGGTGTTTGCGGCACAGTACTATGTACCGCATCCGGCTTCGGAGCAGATGCTGACCTCCGTGACCAAGTGGCTCCAGATCATCGGTGGGTTTGCGTTGGTGCTGGGCGTGAGCAGCCTGTTCCACGTCCATGCGATCAAGATTCGGCGCAAGGAAGCAGGTTGGGGCTACAGTTTCGTCCTCTATGTCAGTATGTTGGGCACTATTGCGGTCGGCCTCTGGTCGAATGGCAAAGAAGCTGTCGACGGTGCCATGACCTCCTTCGGCTGGATCTATAACTTCATGATGGTTCCGCTGCAAGGAACCATGTTCGCCATCCTCGCCTTCTTCATCGCTTCAGCCGCCTATCGGTCTTTCCGCGCGAGGAGCCGCGAGGCGGCGGTCCTGCTCATTGCGGCGGTGATTGTGATGATGGGCCGAGTGCCGCTCGGGGAATATCTCATCCCGCTCAGCGGCGATCTGTCTCAATGGATCTTGAACGTGCTGAATGCGTCGGTGCGGCGCGCGATTCTGATCGGCGTGAGCCTCGGCACAGTTGCCCTCTCCATCAAGATCATCTTCGGGATGGAGCGGTCGTATTTGGGCGGCGGGAAAGAGTAAGGCGAAGTTAAAAATGCAAAATGGAAAACTAGTCAAATCAGAAGCGCTTCCTTCCATTTTGTTTTTTACACGTTTCATTGCGAGGTGACGCGGTGATCTTCGCAGAGCGCATGTTGAAAATCGATCGGCGGATCATCTTTCTGGTGATCGGCCTCTGCACGCTCGTGCCCTTACTCTATCCGGTCGGGCTGCCGATCAAGATTTCGCCGGAAGTGAGAGGAGTCTACGACTATATCGAGTCGCTCCCGGAGGGGTCGGTGTTTCTGCTCTCGCTGGATTTCGATCCTGCCTCGAAGCCGGAGCTCCATCCCCAATCGATCTCYCTACTTCGTCATGCCTTCCGGAAGAATCTTCGGGTGGTTGCGATGACCCTCTGGGTCTCTGGTACCGGCATGGCAGACCAGGTCGTCACGCAGGTCGCCCGTGAGATGGGCAAGGAGAATGGAAAAGATTATGTGTTTCTCGGCTGGAGTCCAGGCGGAACCGCCGTCATCATGAACATGGGGCAGGACCTCTATGGGGCCTTTCCCGCAGACTACAACGGGAAACCGACGAAGGGGCTCCCAGTGCTTCAAGGGATTGCCAACCTGCGAGATGTGACCTATGCCGTCAGTCTGGGCGCAGGCAATCCAGGCGTGGAGGCCTGGTATGTGTTCGGCAAGGACAAGTACAAGTTCGAGCTTGGCGGAGGCTGCACCGGCGTGATGGCCCCCGGCTTATATCCKTTGCTACGGAGCGGTCAGATCAATGGGCTGATCGGAGGCCTGCGAGGCGCAGCGGAATACGAGACCCTGATCGGCCAGAAGGGGAAGGCCATTGCCGGGATGGATGCCCAATCTGCCACCCATCTCGCCATCATCGTGCTGGTGATCCTGTGTAATCTGTTTTACTTCTCGTTGCGTAGGCAGTCTGCGCAGCAGGGCCACTCGGGGTTGTGAGGATCTATGCCGATTGAAACCATCATCGGGGCCTGGGTGGCGACGGGGTTGACCCTCTTTATCTTCTCGTTCCTCTATAAGGATAACCCCTTGTTCAAGCTGGCGGAGAACCTCTACGTGGGCGTATCGGTTGGCTATACCATCGTGAAGACCTACGACACGGTGATCGTCCATCTCATCTGGACCCCGATCGTGAAGAACGGGGAATGGGCCCTGTTGATCCCCGTTGCCATTGGGATGCTCATGCTCACGCGCTATGTGCCGAAAGCCGCCTGGCTTTCGCGCTATGCGTTCGCGTTTATTGTGGGTGTCGGGTCTGGGCTGGCCATCCCTCGTGTGATTTCTTCTTATATCCTCAAGCAGATTGAAGATACGGTGCGCCCGCTTCTGGTCATGGTGCCGGGCGAGGGGCTCTCCTTTACCTGGAACCTGCTCAATCCGGCCAGTAGCCTGAATACCATCATTATCCTGATCGGGGTCAGTTCCGTGCTGTTTTACTTCTTCTTCTCCGTCGAACATACGGGGCCTGGCAAGGTTGTGGCCAGGACCGGCATCCTCTTCCTCATGATCGCGTTCGGTGCTGCCTTCGGTTATACCGTGATGGCCCGCATGTCCCTTTTGATCGGGCGGTTGACCGATCTGATCGAGTTCACCGATCTCTCCTATGGCCGGCCAAGCCTCTGGCTCCTGGGGTTGACCATTCTCACTCTGGTGGTGATGGGCCGAAGAGCCAGCCATAAGCCGGAAGAAGAGTAGGTCTCTTCAGTCTATCGAGTCTCTGCTGTCTATTCGGTTTGTCTAGTCGAACACGACAACCCGATGAATCAGATGAACCAAACAGACCAGAAAGACCAGATCAACAGTTGCAGCTGGCGTAATCCCTTCGTTACAATGGCGCTCCAATAAGGAGTGCTATGACTACTACCGCCAGCCCCACAAAAGACCCCAAGCAGTATCCTGCTCTTCGCAATCTGCAATTCTCGCCGATCAGAGAAGGCGAGGAGCAGTTCATGCTCCTGTGGGACCCGACGGGCTTGAGCAAAGAAAAGCTCGTGCTGCCGCTTAACTACTTTTTCATCATTCAGCATTTTGACGGTGAACATTCGCTGGCGGAGATCGGGGCGCTTTACCTGAAGCGATTTGGTGAATTTCTCGTACCCAGCAAGATGGATCAGCTGGTTGTTGATCTGAATGAGAAACTGTTCCTGGAGGGTCAGCGCGCCGAGGAGGCCGGGCGGCTGGCGCGGGAAGCCTATCGGCTGAGCCCGCTACGTCGCGCAGCCCATGCAGGGCGTGGCTATGAAGCGGACAGTGCCAAACTGAAAAAACAGATCGACGGATTCTTTACGTCGGAAGAAGGACCGGACTTCAAGCCATCGGAGAATGCGGGCAAGAAAATCAAAGGTCTGGTTGCTCCGACCTATGATTTGAAGCAGGCAGGGCCGATCTATGCCTGGGCGTATAAAGAACTCCAAGAAGCGGAGCAGCCGGACCTCTTTGTCATCGTCGGGACTGCATTCGCCGGATTAGACCATGTCTTTGCCGTGACGGATAAAGACTTCGAGACCCCGTTCGGCGTTGTATCCGCCGACCAGCCAATCCTGAGTCAGCTCAAGGCCAAGCTGCCGGAATTTTTCGAAGACGATCTCTGCCATCAGGCGGAGCAGGCGGTGGAGTTTCAACTTCCCTTTCTTCAAGACATTGTGGGGAAGAAGAAGCCTTTTACCATTGTGCCGATCTTGAGTGCCTTCTCCGCTGCGAGCCTGGGGGATCCGGCTGTGCGCCAATCGGTCGACCAGTTCTTGGCTGGGCTGCGAGAGGTACTGGCGCAATCTGGCAGGACCTACTGTGTGATCGCAGCGGGCGAGCTGGCTCATCTGGGCATGAGGTATGGAGACAAGGCGCCTCCGACGGACTTCTCCTTCCATCGCTGCATGCAGTTCGATTTGGAGATGTTGAAGCCGGTGGAGGAGCGGCAGCCGGAAGAGTTCGCCAACTACATCAGAAAAGAACAGGACCAACGCCGGATCTCCGGATTTTCACCCATCTATTCATTGCTACGGTTGATCGATGCGGAGAGCGGGCAAGTGTTGCGCTATGACCGCGGGATCACCGATCAGTACAATTCGACGGTGACGTACGCTTCGATGGCCTTCTTCTAACGTCGGCTGTTGAAACAGACTCCCAGCGTCGTTCTCGCCTCGAACAGGTCCTCAACGTACCCGAGAGGGTACGCCTCCCATTGTGACTCGCCTGAGCCCTTGTCGGATGACCTTTTCGAACAGCCAATTTTTCGAGTGTGCCGAGGTGGGAGATTGAGTAGATTGCCCTGCCGCTACTCTTTGACTATCATGGTCATGGGAATCCGCTCTAGGGGATTGTCGCAGTCGTCCCGGACTGCGGCGACGATCGTGTCCACGACATCCATACCTCGAAAGACCTCGCCGAAGACGGTGTAGGTCCGGTCCAGCCCGCTGTTGTCCGCAACACTTATATAAAACTGGGATCCGCTGTCGTTGAAATCTCTCGTGCTATTGCTCTCCCGTGGCACCTTGGCCATGGCGATGGCGCCCCGCTTATGAGGCCGGTCGCTCGTTTCTGGATTCAGCCAGTAACCGGGACTCCCGGATCCGTGCAGGGACCGGTCCAGGTTCTTGCTCAGCGGATCGCCGCCCTGAATGATGAATCCCGGGACGACACGATGGAAGGTGGTGCCATTATAGAACCCCATCTTGACGAGCTTGATGAAGTTCTCGACGTGGCGCGGCGCATCATCAGGGTAGAAACGAATCTTGATCTCACCGAAGGGTGTCGTGATGGTGACGCGGGGATCGATTTTTTGGAATTGCATAGTCATGGATGATGAATGTAGCAGGGGTAAGCTTCAGGCGGCAAGAGGCGGGAGCCGTAAAACGAGAGACGTGAAAAATGAAATGAGGGCTAAGAGCTTGCACGAGCGCTTCTGGCTCCTCCGTTTCACCTTTCACGTTTTTAACCCCTTGCCTGGGTCGATTTTGAACCAGAGGAGGCCGCCCAGGATGGCGATGGCTGCGGCCACCCCTAACGAAACAGGCCAGCCCCAGTGATGGGCCAGCCAGGGAGTCAGGGTCGGGGAAATTGTTCCGCCGATATTGGCGCCGGTGTTCATGAGTCCCGACAGGATGCCGGCATGGGCTTTCGACAGATCGGTCGTCGAGGCCCAGTAGGCGCCGATGGAGAAGTAGAGCCAGCCTGCGCCGAATGACAGACAGGTGATTGCGAGAAAGGGAGATTCGATAAGGGCGCCCAGGGCGATCAAGACCCCGGCCAGGACCATGCCAGTCATGCCGGCTACGGCCCGACCGGTTGTGAGTCCGTAATTGGCCGCCAGACGATCGGTCACCCAGCCTCCCAGCGGACAAAAGAGCAGCATGGCTAGAAAAGGGGTTGAGGCATAGATTCCGCCACGGAGCACATCGAATCCTCGAACATTCACCAGATATAAGTAGAACCAGGACAGATAGACGTAGGCGACGTAGCCGAGGCAACTGTAGCTGAGCACCAGCCACCAGACTGTGGGGGTCTGTCTGAATGTCCGCCAGGGCACATCGATGCTAGTGGGTGGCTCACGCTCAAGCAGAGCCTGTTCTTCTTCATTGACCCAGGGATGTTCATGAGGATGGCTACGCGCGAGGAGCCACCAGAGAAGTCCCATGCCGAGTCCGAGCAGACTGGACAGATAGAAAACGGTTTGCCAGCCCCAGTTCATCATGACCCAGGCGGCAATTGGCAGGGTTATGGCAGAGCCTAATCCGATGCCGCCGATTGCGACGCCGATGCCGAAGCCTCGCGCGTGAGCCGGGAACCAATTGGTGACGGCGCGATTGAAGGTCGGCAGGGCCACGGCTTCTCCAAGTCCCAGGCAAAACCGCACGAGCATCAGGGCGCCGACCGTTCCGACCAGGTTCGCAAGCTCGGAGGCGGCGACCATAGCGGTGAAGGCGGTACAGATCGACCACCAGAGGAGCGCGCCGGTGAGCACGACTCTCGCACCCCAGCGATCGGCTAGCCATCCACCGGGAATCTGGAAAAGGGCGTAGCCCATGACGAAGGCCGAGAAGATCCAGCCCATCTGCTGATCGGTGATGCCATAGGCCGGCATCATCTGCCGCGCGGTGACGGAAATGTTGCCCCGGTCGATATAGGTGATGACGCTGACGAGAAAGAGCAGCGAGAGGATGAGCCAGCGTATTCGGGATGGGCGAGTGGTAGGCTGGCTCACGAAATTTGGTTGTGCAGTCTGTCTAGGGGCATGTTGGTGCGGGAGTATAGCTGGTTCAGGCGGTTTCATCATCTATTGAGTGTTGAGTCGGCGATGCGGAGATTTCCCAGTCTTGGCGGAGGCTTAGTAGATTTCATACAGGTGATTCGGTAAGATGCCGCATCCGCAGACTTGATGCGGTTTATTCCCCCCGCATGGCCGATCTTAGGGAGTAGGAGTTGGTTCGAACTCGCCGTTTCATCATTTTCAGTGCCATTGTGCTGGCCGGTATCCTTGTGCTGATGGTCGTGCACTCCCTTACTGGCGGCAAGTATTTTAAAGATTTCTTCCTGCAGCAGTTGGAGGAGGGGATCGGACGGAAGATCGACGTCCATCGCGCCAAGCTGGTGCTCTTCCCCCGTCTTCGTTTGGAACTCACACAGGTCGCGATTCACGATCGGAACTCCGACGACATCTTGTTGTCCGCCAAGAAGCTGGATGTAGTTCTGCGTTTGCTTCCTCTGTTGCGTAAACAGGTGGTCGCGAAGCGGTTGCTGATCGAGGAGCCGACCTTGACGCTCCGGCGTGACCAGAGGGGTCATTGGAATTTTCTAGATGGAGTGGCGCAGGGCGGCGCCCCCGATGAAGGCGCCGTGCAGACGGTCAGCCGGGTCTTCCGGATTCGTGAAGCCACCTTGATCAAGGGGAAGGTGATCATTATCGACGACGGCCGTTCTGACGGGACTCGGTCGATGGCCTTGGAGTCGGTGGAAGCGTCACTGGTCGTGAGGGCGGAGCGGGGCCAGGCGGATTTGCATGTTTCCGCCGCGCATGTCAGCGACAAGGGTTTGTCAGCGTTGTCGCTAATCGGGAGGATTACTACCGCGCCACGTCAGCTTCTGGCGCCAGACGATCCTGCGGCTTCGCAGGTCCGGCTTCAGTTCGACGGCAACCTGGATGCCGCCAATGTGAATCTTCGGGATGCGGCGGACTTCTTCGGGCCTCGTCCGGTTCCTGAGCAGTTGCAGGGTGTCGTGAATGTGCACAGCCTCGTGCGCGCCGTGCCAGGCGTGGCCGGCTATGATGTCCTCCTATCCGATCTCTCCGTGAACCTCGAACAGCTGGCCCTCACAGGCCAAGCGAGTCTCTCCGGTCTGCTGACGCCTCAACCCATGTTTGCTGTGACCTTTGCGGCATCCCCGCTCCAGTTGCGTCAGTTGCTTGCGCAGCTGCCGGCTCAGTGGGTCCATCCGCAGTTGCCTGCGATTATTCAGGAGCGGGCGATCGATGGGACGGTGGAAATTGTGTCGGCCACGGTCACCGGATCACCGGCGGCAGGGCCGCAGCTCTCGTTGACGGGAGAGTTTCGTGTGAGTCACGCGCAGGCGCTGATCGGGGAGAGTCGTACCCCTGCCAAAGATGTGTCCGCAGTCGTGTCAGTCGAAGCAGGCCGCGTCAGAGTGTCGAACCTGAACGGGCTCTATGGCGCGATCCATATGCATGACAGCAAAGCGCTTGTGTCCTTTCTGGAGGCGGGGCCCTGGCTAGAAATCGATATTGCCGGGACGATGGCCGCTGCAGACTTAATGCAGTTTCTGGCAAAGACCGTCACCTCGGAGCAGCTGTCGCGTACGCTGGCCTCCTCGCGCAATGTCGAAGGCGTGGCTAGCCCCACGTTCCGCTTGGTCGGTCCGCTCAATCAGCCCGGGGGTATCACCTTCGCCGGGGGAGAGATTATCGTGCGGGGAGTCAGTTTGACGAATGCGTTATTACCTGAGCGGTTGACCGGCTTGCAGGGGCGGTTTGTGCTGTTAGATGGCGGGACTAAGTTCGATCAGGTGACAGGCCATTTTGGCGATCTGGCCTTGCAGATCAGCGGTGGTATCACAGGTGGCAGCGCCAGTCTGTTTCAGGATTTTCTAGTTCGGGTCAAAGGCGATGCTGGTCATATGATCCGGTTGCTACCCGCGAATAGCGTTCCAGCTAAAACGATCGAGGGGCTGGTGAGCGGCGCCCTGGTTTTGACCGGCCCGGTCCTGTCGCCGCATGTGCGGGGCGAGGTCGTTCTGACCGAGTCGAAAGTGACGCTGGCCGGCCTGGTCGAAAAACCGATCGGCGCCCAGGCGACGGTAGAATTCGAGGGGATGATTCCGCAGGACGGAGTGTTGCTCGACAGGATCGAGCTGGTCGTGCCACCTCTCCGGCTGCCGATTAAAGGCAAGATTCAATTGGGTAAACGGTTTGCTATCGATGCGTCGCTGTCGACGGGCACCTTGTCATTGTCCCGTATCCCGGAATGGATTACGAAGGGCGGCTTTGAGGCGGGCAATATCGAGGTGTCGCTGGACTTGAAGGGGAAGGGGCTCAATTGGAATGAGTGGCGGACCACCGGGTGGCTCGCCATGACCAATGGCTTGCTGAATGCCAAGGGGGCCGAGGGCCCGATCGAGGATCTGTATCTGCGGATCCACTTCGTACGGAACGGCGCGGAGATCAAACGGGTGTCCTTCCGCCTGCTCGACAGCCACCTCACGATGGAAGGAACGGTCCGGAATTGGGCGGAGAAACCGGCGATTACGGCCAGAATCGAATCCAATCAGATGGATATCGATCTCCTCATTCCCAAAGGCGAGCGGTCGCCGATTCGAGATTTCCTCGAAACCCTCGCGGCCACCAGCACGGTTCAGGCTACCGTGTCGATAGTGCGCGGTCATTATCATCATCTCAAGTTCGGAAATCTCTCCGCTCTGGTCACGATTCAAAACGGTGTGCTCGATGTGGATCGTTTGTCCAGTCGGTCGACTAGCGGGGAACTGGCTGGCCATTTTGTGGTGCACCTGCCGCGCAAGCAGCCGGCTGAGGCTCAAGTCTCGGTGCAGGTGACGGGCTTGCAGGTAGAAGATCTCTTGAAGTTGTTAGGCGAGAAAGAGGGGGGCTTGGCGACGGGGGAGGTGCGCGTGACGGGGACGCTCAGCGGGCATGGACGGAATCCGCGCGGGCTCGCTCCCACGTTGAACGGCAAAGTGGAAGCCCTGCTGGAGAACGGGCGCATGTTGAAATCGCAGAACCGGGCGCTCTGGAAAATTATCAGTATCTTGAATCTGCCGGCGGTCTTAAAGGGGAAGGTGGATTTGGAAAAAGATGGGCTGCCTTATCGCAAGATCACGGCGACGATGGTAGCGAAGAACGGTCTATTCGAGACGGAGAATTTAATCATCGATAGTCCGATCGTCAAGATGACCGCCGCAGGCAACTATGACTTGACGACGGATCAAATCGACATGGTCTGGGCCGTCAGTCCGTTCGGGTCCTATTCGGAATTCATTAACACGATTCCGCTCTTTGGACGAATTTTTTCCGGCGAGCGCCACGGCCTAGCCACGGCCCTCTTCTCCGTCAAAGGGTCCATTGAGAATCCGGAGGTGACGTACCTGCCGATCCAGTCGTTTGCGAGCGGCGTGACGGGGCTGGCGCAACTCGCGTTTGACGTCTTGAAGAACACCTTGATGTTGCCGATCGATTTGATTGCGCCTAATGAGGGCAAGGGCGCCAGTAAAGACCCGATTCCTACGCCGGGACCGGCGCCAGCCGTGCCTTGACCGACCTCCCCCCTCCCGTGCTAGATTTCGTGCACACCTATTATGGCTTCATCGACTTCCCCCTCCCAATACGCCACAGTCTTTATCGCTGCCAGCGAGAGCGACGCTAATCTCTATTACGCGACGAAGTTTATCGCGCCGGACCCCTTTATCTATCTCGAGATCAAAGGGGAGCGGATTCTAGTGATGAGCGATCTCGAAATGGATCGGGCGAAGAGTCAATCGTCCGTCGATCGGGTGCTGTCCTACTCGGAGGTCGAAGCCCGCGCGAAGACGCAGGGCATTTCCGAGCCTGGCACGGTCGAGGTGGTTCATATCCTCTTGCGGGAAGCCGGTATCACGCAGATCCTGGTTCCGGCGAACTTTCCCTTCGGTCATGCCGTCAAGTTCCAGTCCTTGGGGTATCAGCTCCATCCGAAACGGGACCCCTTCTATGAACAGCGGGTGGTCAAGACCGCTGAAGAAGTGCGCTATATCGAAATCGCCCAGCGCGCGACCGAGCAGGCGGTTGCGGCGGCGCACGACCTGCTGCGCCGGGCTTCAATTATTAAGGATCAGCTCTGGTTCGAGGGGGCGCCGCTGACGTCGGAGCGAGTGAAGAAATTTATTAATGTAGCCTTGATGGAGAGCGACTGCGTGGCCCAGCATACGATCGTTGCCGGTGGCGAGCAGGCTTGCGATCCGCACAACGAAGGAAGTGGGCCCTTGCCTGCTCACCGAAGCGTGATTTTCGACGTGTTTCCCCGTTCGGCTTCCAATCGGTATTTCGCCGACATGTCCCGAACTGTGGTGCGGGGGGCTCCGAGTCCTGAACTGAAGCGGCTCTATCAGACGGTTCTGGACGCGCAGGAAGAGGCCATCACAAAAATTAAGGACGGGGCAGACGGAAAACGTATTCATCAAGGGATCTGTGCGAGGTTTGAAAAAGCCGGGTATAAGACCGGCCTTGTCAATGGACGGATGCAGGGGTATTTTCATGGCACCGGCCACGGCGTCGGTCTCGATATCCACGAAGCGCCCCGTATCAGCCGCACCGGATCATTGCTTCAAGAAGGCCATGTCGTGACCGTCGAGCCGGGCCTGTACTATCCAGGCCTGGGGGCCGTCCGCATCGAGGACATGGTGCTCGTGACGAAAGACGGCTGTCGGAATCTGACGAACTTCCAGAAGGTTTTCGAACTAGGCTAATCGACGTAGTGATGTGTGATCGGTGACGGGTGGTGGAGCCGCCGCGCGCGGTGCTTGTTCCCACTCAGTAGTTACTCGGTTAGCCTGTCTTTATCATCTGTTCGAATTAAAAGCATAAAAATCTTTTTGAGCGTCCTGTCACGGTCGGCGGCGGCGGCCATAGAGCAGGGTGATATTAATGCGTCGGCTGAGGTAGTCGTCTTTGAAGGCGATTTCGTCGGTTTCGTGGAAGAGATCGGAGTTGAAGACGATGGCGTGATTGGCTCGATAGGGGATCTTCATCGCTTGGGCACCCACCTGTTTGAGCCAGGCCAGAATCTTTGGTTTGTTCTGGTCGCTGTTATAGTCTTGAAAGTTCCACTCTCGTGGCGCTTCCTTGTTATAGACGACTAGCCCGCCCGTTTCCCGGTTGAGGTTGGCCTCGTCAGGCGTAATCCAAAAATTCACATTGACTGCCGCGGCGTCGGCATGGATGTTGAGGCCACGGCGCGCGCTGTCGTGTTTGAAGGCCCAGGCTTGGGTGAGCCGGTGTTGTTTGAAGATGCGAGGGAATGTGAGCCGCAACTCCTCGGCGATCTGGAGGAGCAGGGGCGAGGCGAATCCGTCCCCGAGAAAGGCGCCGCTGTAGCCGTTCTCGTAATCCTTTTTCCAGATCGTGGATTCCCAGCAGAACTGTCGCAATCCCCCCAGCGCTTCGTCTGTCAGCAGCCCGTCGATAAAAGTGACTTCCGGCTGCTTGGCCAGATAGCGGGATTCCACCGCCTCGACGTCCAAGGCAGGATGGAGTGCCCCATCTGGAAGGTGTGGGGCCTGGGCGCGATAGAGGAGTCGATTGAACGAGGCAGCGACCGGCGCGAGTTCCTCGGGCGTAATAGGCATTCGATTGCCTGGGGCCAGGCGGCAGTCCAATTCGTCGCGGAGTTGTTGGAGTGAGTGGAGATAGGGACGTTGGTCCTCGCTCAGGAGTTGCCGGTCGAAAAGGTATTGGACCTGCTCAAGATCATGTTTGATGCGTGAGCGATAGACAAAGGCGTCGGTGACCGGCTTGCCATGATCATGTTTGGTTGTGGCGGCGCGTTGGAGACAGTCGACGGACTTTTCGTCTTCCCCGGCCCAGGACCAGGCGATGCCCAGATTGTAGAGGGCCTTCAGGTAGCCAGGCATGATCGTGAGGGCCTGGGTGAATGAGGCAATGGCCTCATCCAGCGATCCAATTTCCAGCAAGGCCAGGCCTAGATTGTTGAGGGCTTCCAGATGCGTCGGTTTGAGTTGAAGGGCTTGGCGGTAGGAGGCGATGGCCCGTTCCACCTGGCCCTGTTCTTTTAATGCGACGCCCAGGTTGTTGTGGGTATCAGCATGGGACGGGTTAAGAGCCAGGGCTTTCTGGTAGGCCTCAATGGATTCGGGGATGGCGCCATGGTCTTTGAGCCCATTGCCCAGATTGATCCAGGCTTCCAGATGCCGTGGGTTCAAGACCACGGCCTGTCGATAGGCGCGGATTGCTTCGTCTGGTCGAGCGGCTTTCTGGCTCACGACGCCGAGGTTGAAACAATAGAGTGGCGAGGCAGGGGCCTGTGCGATAGCGCGAGAAATCGCAGCGATGGCCTCATCGAATCGGTTGAGTCGATAGAGTAGGAGCCCGAGATGGTGTAGCGCGTCCGGATGGTTCGGGGCCAAGTCGAGGGCCTTCCGATAGGCCCCTTCTGCGTCCTGAAGCTGTCCTGCTTGTAGGTGAGTTGTGCCCTCGTTCAGCAAGGCGCGGACGGCTGCGTTGTCCAGTGTGCGACTCTTGATCGGTCTCATGATGCGATGAGGGTATACGATAATTGGAGCGATGGTCAAAGAGCGTCACGGCTCGGTGACTTTCCTCAAGGCGGAAGTTATACTTCCAATGGACCTGCGTCTCGGTGGGATGGAGGCGGTTTTCATGAGAAATGGCATGGGCGCGGTGTGGAGGATTCTTGGGCTAGGCGCCCGCATCAGGCCCGCTGCCGTGGCGATGGCTGACGCGCACATGCGCTTGGATATTTATCAGGAGCGGGCCGGACGTGAGGTCGGCCGAGAGCTCCATTTACTGATCCTGCCTGTGCCGCAGTTGCGCGGTCTGGCGATAAGGATTTTACCGAAGGACTTGGGGCTGCATCGTTTCATTACTGTCGATTCGATTCTGGTGACGTGGAAGCGTCGGCAGACATATCTGTAATATGCCCGTAGGAGTGATTGTATGAATATCGTAAATATATCTGACTATCAGCTGTTTAGCAGCGATAAGATGAAAAAGAACAATATGTTTGAGACGCCGCGATTTTTTTGCGACATCTATTGTTTTGAGCCGGGACAGGAGCAGAAGGGGCATATCCACGGTGAGCAGGATAAAGTCTATCTTGTGCTTGAGGGGCAGGGGACGTTTCAGGTCGGGTTAGAGAAACGGGTGCTGGGTTCTGGGCAGGGGACGATGGCGCTGGCCGGGGAGGAACATGGGGTGAAAAACCATACGGACCAGCGACTGAAAGTCTTAGTGTTCGTGTCGCCAAATCATTCCTGAGCGTTTGACAGATTGGGCCACGTACTTGTTCAGTACGTGGCCCAATTATGTTGCGAGACTACTGCGTTAGTTGCGGTTTCTGCCGGAGCAGGGCCGGTGCCATCTGACTCCGGTATCCTCAGTGATCTTGTTTGTGGACCAGCGGGTCAATTTCCTTCTTCGTTTCTTCGGACACGTTATAGCGGGTATAGCCATGACCCATCACTTCGTTGGCGTAGAGCCGCCCCGTCGGGGCCGGAACCGCGATAGTGGCTTGCACGGCTCCCTTGGGTCCGATGGTGACGGTTTGTTCGGTCGTGGTCCGGATGTAGGGATGCCAGATGACGAGCTTATAGGTGCCGGGCGGCACATCGGTCATGGTGAACCGGCCCTGCTCGTCCGTTTTGGCGAAGTACGGATTCGTGATGGCCACGCCCCAGCTCTCCATATAGGCGTGGAAGCCGCATTGCATGACGAAGATCCTGCGGCCCTTGGTGAGATTGACCAATTGCTTCATCGGCGGGCCGGCCATGTGTTTGTGGTACAGCCCAGCATCGCTGCGATCTTTCAAGTTGCGCGGGTGTGCCGGATTCATCGGTAGTGGCACGTTGAATAGTACGCGCGCCCCTAGCTTCGACGTTTCATAGGCCTGAATGTCATGCATGACGGGGTCCATGTTGACCACCGTCACCGTTTGATCGTCCCGTACGATGGTCGTGAAGGGATCGAAGAGACAGTCTTTCGCTTCGATTTGCGGCACGCTCTTTTCGAGGAAGGGTTTGCCTTTGTCGATTCCCTCTAGATAGACCACCACGTCGCGGAACTCGCCAGCCGGCCCGACCTGGAAGGGTTGCAGAATACGCCAGCCCTGCCCATCCGAAATACGTCCGCAATAGAATTGGTCTGGCAGGGTCGTGAGATTGTAGCCCTTGGGTTTGGGCACCTGGCCGTCGAGGGTCACGATTCCCGTGATGCTGCCTCCGTCCGTGACGGTGATTTCTTCATAGGCCCAAGCCGGATTTCCAAAGCCGGCTGCGGCGATGATTAGTGCGGCAAGTACAGAACGCATTGAATCCTCCTGGTTCTCAATTAGGGCCTCGGCATGAGTCCCTGTGTAAATGGTCGATCATGTACCCTGCTTGATCCTGCGCGAACAGCGTTTATTTCGCAATGTTTTTGACGGCTTCGACAATGGATCGTGCTCCGATGCCAAAGTGGTCCACGAGTTCGTCCGGCGTCCCGCTGTGGGGAATGGTTCGGACCGCAAGCTTGTGCACTCGTAACCCTTCTGTTGCCACGGCGCTGAGGACCGCGTCGCCCAGTCCTCCGTGGGCATAGTGGTCTTCCACGGTGAGGATACGGCCCTGGGTGGCTTTGGCACTCTCGAGCAGGGTGGCACGATCGATCGGCGCGATGCTGTAGAGGTCGATGACCCGCACGGAAATGCCCGCCGCCTTAAGCTGATCGTAGGCCTTGAGCGCTTCGAAGAGGGTGACGCCCGCTGCCACGATGGTTAGGACGTCCGCGGCGCTCTGGCGAAGGACCTTGGACCCGCCGATCTTGAACCGTTCTTCTGGCCCATAGATGACTGGTGCTTTGGGACGTCCCGCGCGCAGATACACCATGCCTTTGTGAGCCGCCGCTGCTTCGACCAGCCAATAGGTGCAGGTGGCGTCAGCGGGGTAGAGGACGACGACGCCAGGCTGGGCTGCCATCATGGCGATATCTTCCAGCCCCATCTGGGACGGACCATCTTCACCGATGCTGACGCCGACGTGGGTGCCCACCAGCTTGATGTTCGAGCCGCTGATAGCTGCCATGCGGATGAAGTCGTAGGCGCGGGTAAAGAAGGCGGCAAAGGTTGCCACAAAGGGAATCTTACCGCAGGCTGCCAATCCGGCTGCCGCGCCGAGCATGTTTTGCTCCGCGATGAAATTCTCGAAAAATCGGTCAGGGAACTTTTTGCCGAATTTGTCGGTATAGGTGGAATTTTTGACGTCGGCGTCGAGCGCGACAACGAGTGGGTGGACATCGCCCAGGGCCGCCAGTGCGGCGCCGAAGGCCTCACGTGTGGCGACCGAGTCCCCGAGTTTGTAGGGGGACGCCGGCAAGGATCCGATCGAGACCTGCTTAGACGGGGCCGCAGAGGATTGCTGGATCTGAATCGCCATCTGGCTCGGCTTGAGCTGTGCCGTCAGTTCGGCAATCGCCTTGTCCATTTCTTCGCCCTTTTTCAACGGTTTTCCATGCCACGCTGGGTGGTTCTCCATCACAGAAATGCCGCGGCCCTTGAAGGTCTTGGCTAGCAGGACGGTCGGTTTCCCGGTGGTCCTGGCGGCCTCATTGAAAGCGGCAAGAATGGCGGAGAGATTATGTCCGTCCACGACGATGGCGTGCCAGCCGAACCCAGCCCAGCGGGATCGATAAGCCTCCATATCATGTTGCAGCATCGTGGGATCGCTTTGGCCGAGCCGGTTGATATCTACGATGGCACAAAGGTTGTCAAGACGATGATGGCGCGCCACTTCTGCTGCTTCCCAGACCGACCCTTCGACGGACTCTCCATCCCCCAGCAGGACGTAGGTGCGGTAGGTGGTTTTGTCGACGGATTTGGCGCTGAGCGCGAGGCCGACGCCCACGGGCAGTCCCTGTCCGAGCGAGCCGGTGGCCATATCGACAAAGGAGAGGCGGGGAGTCGGATGCCCTTCGAGATCAGAGGTCAGGGTCCGTAATTTGAGTAAGTCGCTTTTCGGGAAGAGTCCTGCTTCGGCCCAGGCTGCATAGAGGAGGGGCGCTGCATGGCCTTTTGAAAGGACAAAACGGTCGCTGTTGGGAGCTTTGGGGTTCTTCGGGTCGTAGCGCATCACCGAGAAAAAAAGCGCAGCGACAAGGTCGGCGGCGGAGCAGCAACTGGAGGGGTGGCCGCTCCCTGCTTCGGTGGTCGCCCGCACACTTTCGATCCGGAGCTGGGTGGCCTTGTTGTGTAACTCATCGAGTACTGCAGACGAAGCCGTTAAACTGGCCATCGAAACTCCTTTTGGGATGTAGTGCCAAGGATGCTGGCAGACCTTTCTTCCACTGTGAGAAGTTGCCAGCCACGCGGCGGGTCTTGAGGCTAACAAAAATGAAATGGGGGAGTCAATGAAAGGATCGCGCGGATGAATCGGTTGCGCCATCGGCCGCGCGCGGCGTCAATTTATGGAACGGTACGGTCGCGAAAAAACCGGAACAATAAGTAGGCGTTGAGCACCATCACGATCGAGAGGATGCTGTAGGTGGTGAGGGCGGTGGCCATTTGTAATTCGATGAGCACCCGCGACAATCCGAACGCGACGACCAGCGCATCGAAGGCCATGCAGATGCGCCGGAAGGATTCCGGGTCCATCCAACGAATGAGATAACTTCCGAGGGGAATACCCAGGAGGACACTGGGGATGATGTAGGGAATGATCTCCAGGCTGCTGACGCTATAGAGTCCGATGAAGTAGTAGGCGATGCCGGTCAGAACCGACTCGCCCACGCGAATGACGCCGAGCGCGGCCCGGAAATCCTGTTTGGCATAGCCTTGATTGTTGAATAGCAGCGCCAGGGGAGGCCCCGAGATGGTGGTGACGGAGTAGAGGGTGCCGATGCCCATTCCGAAGGGGATCGCAATGGCCTTTTCTGCCTTGATGGGTTTTCTGATGCCGGCCGCTTGGAGCAGAATCAGCGGCAGCAGCATGAAGTAGGTGACGAACTTGACCCAGGCCGGATGCACGAGGGAGAGGATATAACTGCCGATCCCGACGCCGATCAGGAGGCCGATCAGAATCGGGGCCACGCGCCACCAGATGGCCGGGATGCTTCGGCGGTTGATGAAGAGGACGTAGCTATTGATGACCAGTTCAACCAGCACCAGGGCCGGGTTCAAAATGCGGTTGGTGTAGAACAGTAGCGCAACGGGAACGGTGATGGAAGAGAATCCGTATCCCAATGCCCCATTGACCGTGGCGGCGACGAAGGTGATCGCTGCGAGTACGACGAGATCCATGCTTATCCTTTGCGATGCCCGAAGGCGAAGTCGTTGAGGGTGTAATGGTCCAAAATGTCGGCGATGGCATTGCGCACTTCACCCATCGCATCTTGCAACGGGCAGTGGAGCTTCGAGGCATAGGGGCAATCGCGGCATTTTTGATAGGCGGTTTTACTCACGCAGGCAATCGGCGCGAGCGGCCCATCTAGGATACGAATGACTTGGCCCAGGGTGATCTCGTCCGGTGACTTGATCAGCGTATAGCCGCCCTTGATGCCGCGGCGGCTTGCCAGCAATCCCGCTCGTTTCAGCGCGAGAAGAATCTGTTCCAGGAACTCCACGGGAATATGTTGACGCTCCGCAATTTGCTGGCGCTGAAGCGTCTCCTTACCATAGAACTGTGTGAGTTCCAGGAGGGCTCGAAGCCCATATTCGCTTTTCTTCGAGAGTTTCATGTTGGGGTCACGCAATTCCGAGTGAGTCAATCAACTTTATTGGACAATAGAGTATTGCCTGGAGCGGCGTCAAGAGTGATGTATAAATGAACGTGGGGGAACATCTCACGGATTGCGCGGCAAATTGTCTGGGTAGAGGACCAAAATGACGAGAGATATTTTAACGCAAGCCATTGATCGTAGAGGGATCTTTCTTGACAGTTTCCCGGCGTTCCTGTTAGCTTCTTCGCTCGCTCCGGGACGCGAACTCAATAATTTCATCATCCCATAAGGCTGATTGTGACCTTCCAAGATCTCATCCTTACATTGCACCATTACTGGGCCGAGCAGGGCTGTGTGATCCATCAACCCTATGATCTGGAGATGGGGGCCGGCACCTTTCATCCCGCGACCTTCCTCAAGTCCCTTGGGCCGGAGCCTTGGCGGGCTGCCTATCCCCAACCCTGTCGGCGGCCGACTGATGGACGATACGGCGAAAATCCCAATCGCATGCAGCATTACTATCAGTATCAGGTCGTGCTGAAACCGGCTCCGGACAACATTCAAGCCTTGTATCTGGAGAGTCTGGCCCAATTGGGGATCGACCCGAAGCAGCACGATATCCGTTTTATTCAAGACGATTGGGAATCTCCCACATTGGGCGCTTGGGGCCTGGGCTGGGAGGTGCGTCTGGATGGGATGGAGATCACCCAGTTCACCTATTTTCAGGAAATCGGCGGGATCGAGCTGAATCCCATTACGGTCGAAATCACCTACGGAACCGAGCGCATCGCGATGTATCTGCAGCAGGTAAATAAAGTGTTCGACCTGGCCTGGAACGATTCCGTCAGCTACGGCGATATCCATCACGAAACCGAAGTGCAATTTTCGACCTATAACTTCGAAGAAGGCGACGTGGCGATGCTCAAGGCCACGTTCCAATCGTTTGAGGGAGAATGTCAGCGGCTATTGGCGAATCGTGAGAAGCGATTGACGCTCCCGGCCTATGAATTTTGTATCAAGTCCTCGCACCTCTTCAATCTGCTGGATGCCCGCGGGGCGATCAGCGTGGCGGAGCGCACCGGTTATATCGGTAGGGTCCGCGCCCTGGCACGGCAATGTGCTGAACGTTATATCGAAGAGCGGGCGGCGATGGGCCATCCGTTGCTCAATCGCGGAATGGGGCCAGATGGAGCGAAGGTCTCAGGTCCCCGCACGAAAACTGTGGCCCGCCGCTCATAGGAACTGCAGAAGGATTCATGGCAAAGACTCAGACCTCTCGTCGTTCCGCTTCTCCTGTGAAAAAGGGAGTTCGTGCTGCTGCTGCGACGGCCGAGCTCTTGCTCGAGATCGGCGTAGAAGAATTGCCCTATCAGTTCATTGCCCCAGCCCTGACGACCCTTAAAGATTCGGCTGAGCAGCTGTTCAAGGATCAACGGTTGTCGTTTCATTCCATTCGCACCTTGGGCACCCCGCGCCGCTTGACCCTGGTGGTCGAGGGTCTCGCAGCCTTGCAAACCTCGATGGTTAAGGAAGCGATGGGGCCTTCCAAGTCTGTGGCCTACGATCCAGCCGGCCAGCCGACTAGAGCGGCGACAGGATTTGCTGCAGGGCAGGGAGTCTCCGTTCAGGATCTGCAAGTTCGCCAGACGCCAAAGGGGGACTATCTCTTTGCGGTGAAGCAGGAAAAGGGGCGTCCTACGAAGGTGGTCCTGCAAGAGCTCCTCCCCCAGTTGATCGCCAAACTGACCTTCCCGAAAGCGATGAAGTGGAATAGCACTGGCGCCCGGTTCGCGCGCCCGGTGCGGTGGTTGGTGGCCTTGTACGGAGGGGCGACGCTTCCGATTGCCGCAGTGGGGATTACCGCTGGCAATAAGACTGAAGGCCACCGCGTGTTAGGGAGCGCCAAGGGGCTGGTGGCGCGAGATGCCGAGTCCTATCTGAAGGGGCTGGAACGGCAGGGCGTCATGGCCGATCCACAGCGCCGCCGCCACATGATTGAAGAACAGATCGCCGCCCTATGTAAGGAAGCTGGCCTCAGGTTGAATGTGGATGAGGACTTGCTGGATCAGGCGGTCTATACGACCGAATGTCCTAACGCCATTATCGGCTCCTTCAAGCCTGCTTACTTGGAAGTGCCGCAAGAGATTTTGATTACCTCGATGAAAGAGCATCAGGGGTTCTTCTCCTTGTTACACAAAGAGACAGGGAAGCTAGTCCCTCACTTCATTGCGGTGACTAACAATCGTGCTAAAGATATGGGATTGATTCGCGAAGGCAACGAGCGGGTCTTGGCTGCTCGTCTGTCCGATGCCAAGTTCTTTTTTGACGAAGACCGGAAGATCAAGCTTGCGGAGCGGGTGGCAAAGTTGGCCGGGGTCACGTTCCATCAGAAGCTTGGCACGATGGAGAAGAAGCAGCAGCGGATCAGAAAGCTGGCCAGCTTCATTGCGTCGAACTTGAAGCCGGAAGATGGCGAGCTGAAGAAGGCTTGTGAGAGGGCGGCGGATCTCTGCAAGGCCGACTTGCTCACCGGTGTGGTCGGTGAGTTCCCGGAACTGCAGGGCATCATGGGGGGCGAGTACGCCAAGCATGACGGGGAATCCGAAACGGTCAGCCAGGCCATTCGTGAGCAGTATCTGCCGCGCTCGATTGAAGGGGCGCTGCCTAAGACGACAGCAGGCCAGGTGCTGTCCTTGGCCGACCGGCTGGATTCCGTGGCGGCCTTCTTCTACGTGGGGCTCGTGCCGACCGGGTCGGAAGATCCCTTTGCTTTGCGTCGGAACGCCACGGCTATCGTGAGGATTATTTTGGAGAGCCATTTGCGCATCGATCTGGGCAGCTATGTCGATGCAGCAAGAAGCTTGGTTATCGCCGATGGTTTCAAGGGGACTCCTGACTCAGAGCAGGAGGGCCGCCGCCGTATGACGGAATTTCTTTTCGAGCGGGTTCGACATTACGCCAGGATCGTTCATGCCTTGCGGGACGATGTGATCGACGCGGTGTTGAAACAGACTTATGGTACGGGGCTGGATCTTGTGGATCTTGTGCAGAGGATGAAGGCGCTGGAGTCCGTGACGACGAAGCCTGAGTTCGATCCCTTGATCGTCGGATTCAAACGGGCGCATCGGCTGGTCGAGAAGGAACAGTGGGATCGCACGCCAGTCGATCCGGTGAAGTTCAAGGATCCCACGGAATCAGCGCTCTACCAGGCTGTGGCGACAGAGCGGGAGAAGGTATCGGCTGCGATGACCAGCGGGGATTATGGCCAGGCCCTGGATGCGTTGGTACGGATGAAGCCGGCCATCGATGCATTTTTTGCCGCAGTTATGGTGAACGCGGAGGATCCGGCTGTCCGGAGTAACCGTTTGTCGCTGCTCCAGGAAGTGGACGATGTCTTCGGCTCATTCGCGGACTTTTCGCAGATTGTGGTACAAGGGGGATAGGGATAGATAGTCAGGAGAGTCCCTCGTGCTCGCGCAACGCGCGGCCTCGGAAGGCCCTTGTTGGACGCGCGCAGTGGAGGACTCTCCTGACCATCTGTTAGACAGAGAGACGAATTGGGTGGGGGATGGATCAACCATTGTCAGACGATCAGCGTCGGGTGGGGAAAGTCCGTCGATACACCACCTGCGTGTCTCTTGTCCTGATGGTGCTCTGCAATGCGATTGTGCTGGTCGGGTTATGGGTTAGCGGGATCAACCTCGATGAACTGGCAGCGACCCCCGATGTATTCAACTCCAAACAGGATGTTTGCTTGCGGCTCAGATGGCAGCCCGTTCCAGGAGCATCTGACCCGGTGCCTTTCTGCTCGGAATGGATCAATCTCTCTGATCCTTCAGGCCAGACCCATCAGATTCAACGCGAGAGCAGGCTTCAGCAGGGGCCGGACGGGCAGTATTATGTGGGCCAGAACATTCACGCCGACTACCGGTTGCTCATATTAGTGATGTTTGTAATCGCGGTCATTGCGTCAGGGCTGGTGGCGAAGTGCTATCTAGTCAGCCGGTATCGGCTGCGGCTTGAATCCGCCCCTGCTCATGGGGCGTCACGCGTCGATTGAACTGAACTCAGCGTAAAGGAGAGGGCAGCGTGGCAACGAAATACGTGTACTACTTTGGCGACGGTAAAGCCGAAGGCGCCTCCAATATGAAAGAGCTCCTGGGTGGCAAGGGGGCCGGGCTTGCCGAAATGACGAATCTTGGCATCTCCGTTCCGCCCGGCTTCACGGTTTCCACCGAGGCCTGCGTCGAGTATTACAAGAACGGGAAAAAGTATCCTCCCGGCATGTGGGACGATGCCTTGAAGTCGCTGAAGCGGATCGAACGGTCGATGGGCATGGGGTTCGGCGATCCTGCGCGTCCCCTCTTGGTTTCGGTTCGATCAGGCGCCAGGGCCTCGATGCCTGGCATGATGGACACGGTGCTGAATGTCGGTTTGACGACCAAGACGGTCGAGGGACTAGCGGCCAAGACCCGCAACGATCGGTTTGCCCAGGATAGCTATCGGCGTTTCGTCGCCATGTACGGTAGCATCGTCATGGGTGTGCCGCGCGAACATTTCGAAGAGATCCTCAAGTACAAGAAGGCTGAAGTCGGTGTGGCGCATGAGACACATCTCGATGCGCGGCATTTGCGTGAGCTGGTGGCCAGTTTCAAAGCCCTCGTCAAGGAAGAGACCAAGGAAGAGTTTCCCGATGAGCCGCTCGAACAGCTTCGCTTAGCCATGAACGCCGTGTTCTCCTCCTGGTTCGGTGCGCGGGCCGTGACCTATCGGCGCCTCTATGGGATTCCCGAGTCCTGGGGCACGGCCATCAATGTGGTGGCGATGGTGTTCGGCAACATGGGAGAGACGAGCGGCACCGGCGTGGCGTTCACGCGCGATCCTGCCAACGGCGACAAGAACTTTTTCGGCGAATGTCTGATGAATGCCCAGGGAGAGGATGTCGTAGCCGGCATCAGGACGCCACTTCCGCTAAATGCCCTCGCGAAGAATGTGCCGGAAGCCTACAAGGAGCTGGAGCACACCTATAAGAAGCTCGAAAAATATTACCGGGACATGCTCGATTTGGAGTTTACGATCCAAGAGGGCAAGCTCTACATGTTGCAGACCCGTGTCGGCAAACGGACCGGTATCGCCGCCGTGAAGATTGCCGTGGATATGGTCCGGGAAGGCCTGATCTCTAAGAAGGAAGCAGTGCAGCGGATCGGGCCTGAGCAACTGTCGCAATACCTCTATCCGATTTTCGATACGAAAGCAGAGTCGAAGTCCAATCGACTGGGGAAGGGGCTCCCCGCAGGCCCCGGCGCGGCAGCGGGAAAGATTGCTCTCACGCCAGACAGGGCCGTTGAGATGAAAGCGGCCGGGATTCGCGTGGTCTTGGTCCGGCAGGAAACGAGCCCAGACGATATTCACGGCATGAACGCCGCAACGGGGTTCTTGACCGCCCGGGGCGGGATGACGTCCCATGCGGCGGTGGTTGCGCGGCAAATGGGCAAGGTCTGTGTGGCCGGGTGCGACGCGGTGGAGGTCTTGGACGAGGAGTGCGTTCGCATCGGAGCCAAGGTGTTCCACGAAGGGGACTATCTGTCGATCAACGGTTCGACCGGTAATGTGTACGAGGGGGACTTGCCCGTTGTCGAATCGGAAATCATCCAAGTCATCCAGGGCAAGCTGAATGCGAAGAAGTCGGACAAGTATCAGCGCTTCGCCTTGATTCTCTCCTGGGCCGACAGCGTGCGGACCTTGCGTGTTCGCGCCAATGCGGACGTGCCGGATCAGGCGAAGATTGCCCGGGGCTTCGGCGCCGAAGGGATCGGACTCTGCCGGACGGAGCATATGTTCTTTGCCGAGGATCGCATCACGATCATGCAGAAGATGATTCTGGCACGGACCAAAGAAGAACGGGAAAAATTTCTCGACCAGCTCCTCCCGCTGCAAAAACAGGATTTCATTGGTCTCTATCGCGAGATGGCCGGTTTCCCGGTCACGATTCGTTTGCTTGATCCTCCGCTGCATGAGTTTCTGCCGAAGCGGGAAGACTTGATGGTGGAGATTGCGCAGTTGCAATTGACCGGGGAAGATGGAGCTAGACTCGAAGAGAAGCGCCGGCTGCTGGCTCGAGTTGAAGAACTCCACGAGTTCAATCCCATGCTGGGGCTCCGTGGCTGTCGACTTGGGATTACGATGCCGGAGATTACCCGCATGCAGGCGCGGGCGATCATGGAGGCCGCCTGTGAGCTGGCTAAGGAAGGGAAGAAGATCGTTCCGGAGATCATGATCCCGCTGGTGGGGATGGTTTCGGAAATGAAGGCGCAGAAGGATCTGATCCGCGAAGTGGCGCAGGAGACGATGAAGCGGTACAACGTGAAACTGTCCTATCTCGTGGGTACGATGATCGAACTGCCTCGCGCCGCCGTCACGGCGGCGCGCATTGCGACCGAAGCGGAGTTCTTTTCCTTCGGCACGAACGATCTGACTCAGACCACGTTCGGCTTCTCCCGCGACGATGCGGCGAAGTTCATCGATTTCTATCGAACCGCCAACATCATGGATGCGGATCCTTTCGCCACGCTCGATCGCGAAGGGGTGGGGGCCTTGATGAAACAGGCCATCATCGGCGGGCGGAAGACCAGACCCGGAATCAAGCTTGGCATCTGCGGTGAACATGGAGGCGATCCCAGCTCCGTCGAGTTCTGCCATGAGCTGGGATTGGACTATGTGAGCTGCTCTCCCTATCGCGTCGCCATTGCGCGGCTGGCTGCGGCCCATGCGGCCTTGGCCGAAGAAAAGTCGAAGGGCACAGCCACTACGCGCAAGGCCTCAGGGTCTCGCGCCAAGGCCAAGAAGACCACGAAGGCAGCGACGAAATCGACCGTGAAGGCTCCCAAGACCACCAAGACGAAGTCGGTTTCGCGTAGCCGATCGCGTATTACCCGCAAGGAACGGTGACTACCGCCTCTACGCATCTCCACTTCATGACCCTGGCGCTTCGTCTCGCAGCGAAGGGCCGGGGCAAGACCAGCCCGAATCCTATGGTCGGTTCCCTTGTGGTCAAGAACGGCCGCATCGTCGGCCGAGGCTCTCACCAGGGTCCCGGCAAGCCCCACGCAGAAATTCTCGCGCTCAAGCAAGCGGGCTCCCGCGCCAAGGGGGCAACGCTCTATGTCACGCTTGAGCCCTGTTGCCATCTCCTGAAGCGAACCCCTCCTTGCGTGCCGACTGTTATTCAGTCAGGGGTAAAAGAGGTGGTGGTGGCGATGACCGATCCCAATCATTTGGTGAAGGGACGGGGCGTGACCGCTTTGCGCAAGGCCGGCCTTGTTGTGACGACCGGGGTTGCGCGAGAGGGCGCGGCGGAGTTGAATCGCGCCTATCTCCATTGGGTCACGACGGGCCGCCCCTATGTGATTCTCAAAGCCGGGATGACGTTAGATGGAAAGGTCGCAACGGCGCAAGGGGAGTCGCAATGGATTACCGGACCGCTCGCAAGACGAGCCGTCCACCGGCTGCGCAGTCAGGTGGATGCGGTGCTCGTCGGGGTCGGGACGGTGCTCAAGGATAATCCCTCGCTGACTGCGCGACTGTCCGACCGTCCACTCAAGCTGGCGTCGAAGCAGCCGTTGCGAGTCGTGCTCGATAGCCAACTGAGAACGCCGAGACAGGCAAAGGTCTGTGCCAAACAGGATGTGGCTGAGACCGTGATCGCGACCACGAGCCACGCCTCCCAATCACGCCGCCGTTTCTTTGAGCTGGCAGGGGTGGAAGTCGTCTCCCTCTCGACGAAGGACGGGCATGTATCGCTTTCTGCTCTGTTGACGCTTTTGGGCAAGAGGGGGGTCACTTCTCTCCTAATTGAGGGAGGCAGCACCGTCAATGCCGCAGCGCTACGAGCTAAACTGGTCAATCACGTGTTGCTCTATCTCGCGCCGACTCTGATGGGGGGACAGGATGCCAAGGCCATGATCGGTGGCCGCAGCCCGAAACGTTTGGCCCAGGCATTGGCCTTACATCACGTGACGGTTCGCCGTATTGGAGACGATGTGGTTGTGGAAGGCGATCTGTGACGAGCCGGTCGGCAATGGTCGGTATCCATCCCAGGGCCTCGTGGTGGCGTTGCGTGAGACCGTGCTGCGACAGCATTTAAGGCAGTGTCTTCAGCATCATTTCGCCAGTCACATTCGAAAGCAGCGATCATGATCTCCGCGTGGTTTCCCCTGCTCAGATTCGGCTCCCTCTGTTTAGCCTGTGTGGTCGGGCTGAGTGTGGCGCTGAGTGCAAGCCAGGCCCATTCGGAAACCTGCTCCTTGCCGTCCCTTTATGCAGGGGTGGCCTTTCCGGTCGAACTGGTTGAAGCGGGCTGGGCCTGCAGGCTGCAACCGATCATCAGTCACTATACGACGGCGAATAAGTTGGGCCCGGTGCGCACGCCGTTGTCTGAATCGGTTTATCTCCATTTCTTGGATCGTCCACTCATGACCGTCTCCCTGATCAATCGCCTGGGTATTGCACCCTATCAATCGGAGTCGCGAGGTCTCGTGCGTTATTGGGGCAATGATGGCGAGGGGACTGAGGGGATCGTCGAGCTCGTCTATCAGGACCGTACGAGCCGGATCTATTACCTGGAAGGATCACACCACAGCCGCCTCCTTCCGGACATTGCCGGGAAGGCCGTGGTGCTGCTCAGGATGAATCAGGTGACGGACTCGAACGGAACAGCGGCGATGGAGAGCACGTTCGTCTATTACACGAGATTGGACAATCGTCTGTTGTCAGGTCTTCTGTCGCTGTTTCGCCCGCTCGTCGGCAGTACGGTGACGAAGAAGATGGTGAAGGGGGTCGATAGCGTCAATCGTTTAAGTTTGGCGATGCAGCAGCAGCCGGACCGGATATTGTCAGAGGCGGCAAAGCCTCCTGCCCTCACTGTCGACGAGATGGCTTTTTTGCAACAGACGGTCGAGTATTGGTCTCATCCCATCGGCACAATTCCGGCGAAGACGGTGGCGCCATGACGACCTCACGCAGTTTCACCTTGCTCTGCACCGTCGGCGTCTTTTGCTTTATCAGCTACAACATGGTCCGGATGCCGGTGCTGGCCTTGTTTGCAGAGTCGCTGGGGGCGAGTCCTGAACGGATCGGGCTCATCGTGTCTGTCTCGACCCTCACCGGAGTCTTTCTGAAATTACCGTCTGGTGCATTGTCCGATATCTATGGTCGGCGGTATCTCTTGCAGATCGGTGTGATCGCCTTCGGGCTCCCGCCATTTTTGTATCCCTGGGTGACGGATCTCGATACCTTGACTGGCTTGCGTATGTTCCATGGGTTGGCCACCGCCATCTTCGCTCCGAGCGCGTTGGCTACCGTGGCAGATCTCTATCGGGAACGGAGGGGCGCCGCGCTCGGCACCTATACGGCCTCGACGCAATTCGGCGCCTTACTCGGTCCCTTCGTCGGGGGCTCTTTGATCTATGCGTTGGGATTCTCATCTGCCTTCGTCATGGCAGGCCTCTTCGGCTGTATCGCCATCGTGATCTTCTATAGCCTGCACCTCACGCCGCCGCCTCCTCGTGTGCAGGAGAAGGGGATGGCGCCGTTGCTGGCGGAGATGTGGAAGGGATTCCGGGTGGTGGCCAAGAACAGAAAGGTCCTCGTGACCAGTTCAACCGATGCAGCCAAGATGATTGCGAACGGAGCCTTGATGGCCTTCCTTCCTCTCTATGGTGTGTCGGTAGGACTAAACCCTGGGGAGGTCGGGCTGCTTTTCACGGTGCAGGCCTTCACGTCGCTGGTCTCCAAGCCGATTATGGGCCGGGTGTCCGATCGCGTCGGGCGGCAGCCGCTCATCGTCATTGGCCTCGTGGTCTGTGCCGCAACCTTCGTCTGTATTCCCCAGGTATCGATGTTCTGGCTGCTCTTGTTGCTGTCGGCGGGTTTTGGCTTCGGCGAAGCCATCGTTTCCTCTTCATCGTCCGCGCTGGTTGCGGACAGTTCCGAGTTCAAGACGCTCGGAGCCGGGATGGGGATGCAGGGGACGATTGGAGACATCGGCCATGCCAGCGGACCGCTCCTAGCAGGAATTCTCATCGCGCATTTGAACTATGCCAGTGCCTTTGCGATTATCGCAGGATTGCAGCTGGTCGCGGCCTCGTTGTTTTGGCTGATGGTGAGACGGGCGTAGCGTCAGTGGGCTATAATGGATCAATGATGAAAACCATTGAGACAGAGAATATTGTGATTGGCACCTTGGCCGGCATCGGCTTGCTAGTGCTGATTGTTTTATTCGTCTATGTCGTGCAACGGCTTATGAGGGACGAATAATGTTCACAGGCATCGTTGAAGAACTCGGCGCCATTATCTCGATCGAGAAGAGCCTGGCAGGAACGAGGATGACGATTCTGGCCTCCACTGTGATGGGCGATCTTAAAATCGGGGACAGTGTCAGCGTCAATGGCACCTGTCTGACCGTGGTGAGTAAGAGTGAGCATAATTTTTCTGTGGAGGTCTCTCCTGAGACCCTCTCCGTCACGACCCTCGGCCTGCTCATGGCCGGATCGCTGCTGAACCTGGAGCGGGCGATGAAGCTTAACGAGCGGCTCGGCGGGCATCTCGTGTCCGGCCACGTGGATGGGGTCGGCACGGTGCGCGTCCGCCAGCAGGAGGCGAATGCCATCTTGCTTACAATTGAAGCTTCGCCTGATGTTCTGCACCACTGTATCGTGAAGGGGTCGGTTACCGTCGATGGCATTAGTTTGACGATCAACCAGGTGACAGACCGTGGCTTCTCCGTTGCGATTATTCCTCACACGGCCAAGGCCACCAGCCTGGGGCTCAAGCAAGTGGGCGATCAGGTCAATCTCGAATCGGATCTGATTGGAAAATACGTCGAACGGTTGCTACAAGAAAGGGCGCAGCTCCCGGCCAAACTGACTCCTGTGATTGACAAAAAGTTTCTCCAGAAGCGCGGACTTCTCTAATGCAAAGCTGTCAGCATCCAGCGATTAGCTTCGACGGATGGAAATGACTCAGATGACACAGAAGTCCTCGATATCGTCTAAACGGTTTACGGTGGATCGGCTCCTCTCCAAGCTGGGAGTCGCCTCTCGTAGCACGAGCCAGGAATGGATTCGTGCTGGGCGAGTCCAGGTCAACGGGCGAGCCATTCGAGATCCAGCGACTTGGGTCTTGTGGCCGAAAGACGCCCTCTCGCTCGACGGCAAGCCGATTCAAAATTCAGCCAAACGATTTATTCTTTTTCATAAACCCAAAGGGGTCATCACGACGCATAGTGATGAAAAAGACCGGAAGACGATTTTCGATGTCTTGCCGTCGGACCTGGGCTATTTGCATGCAGTCGGGAGACTCGATCAAGCGACCAGCGGGCTTCTGCTGCTCACCAACGATTCGGTCCTGTCGAGCTATCTCACCGACCCTGGGCATAAAGTGATGAGAACCTACCTGGTCTCTGTACGGGGAGAATTCACCGAGGATCAAGCCAAGGAGGCTACAGTTGGAGTGGTTGAAGAAGGCGAGCGGCTTCAGTGCCACAGTGTGAAGATTCAGAAGAGTTCCGGACGCGAATCACATCTGGAAGTGGTGCTGGTCCAAGGGAAGAATCGTGAAATCCGACGGCTGTTCAAGGCCTTGGGCCATGAAGTAACCAGGCTCAGGCGCATTCAATACGGCCCATTCAAATTGGAAGAGCTTGCCCCCGGTGCCTGGTGCGAGATCCCGATCGCGGGCGTGAGAAAAACGCTCAGACTCCCGTAGCTCGCCGGTTGTCTGTAAAGACCTGACCGGCTAGAAGTTTCCCGCCTGCACCACATCCTCAAGGCTGTTAATGTCGAGCCAGTGTCCCGCTGTGTAGAGCACGCGGATCGGATAGGCGCGCTTCAACAGCTCTTGGATGAGCTGGGGGATGGTGGCTTTGCGGTTGGCCGGGTTGGCCAGCATCTCGGCAATGATGCCGGTGATGAGCGTGGTGGCGCTGGGTGAGACTTTCAGGAAGCCCATCCAGACTCCATGGATGGACTCCTGGGGCAGCTTGGCGCCCAATTGCTTGAGATAGATCTTGGCGTTGAAGGCTTTTCTCGAATTGGGAATGGTGCATTCGGCAAATCCGCCGAGGCGGGCATAGCTGCTCTGCTCCTGCCAGTTGCTATCGACGAAAATCACGCAGGCATCATTTTCCTGACAGAGAGACTGGGGGATGTATTTGTTGAACAGGACGTCCCCATAGGAAATGATCGTGCTTTGCGCTGGTCCTTTTCTGGATTGGAGAGCCTTGAGCAGGGAATCCAGTTCGCCTGTCTCTGCAAAGTCGTTATTGTCGACATAGGTCAGGTTGGGCAGGTTGACGGCTTCTTTCTTGTACCCGCGCACGACTACGATATCCTTGATTCCGACGGCATTATAGGCATCCACGATGCGGGAGAGGATGGGGGTGCCTTGAATCTTGACCATCGTTTTTGGCTGCTGCTCGGTGAGGGCTCCCAGTTCCTTTCCCCGGGAGGCGGCCAGCACAATGGCGGAGGTGTCTTCGGCGCCTTTCGGAAGGTAGCGGTCTTCTGCTTCTTGGAGTTCTGCAGCGTTTTGTAGACGGAAGATTTCTGAGACCGGCGCGACATTGTCTTCAATCGAGAGCAGATGTTCCTGTTCCTTGAGAATTTTTGCGGTTTTCTGCATGGCGGTCACGGAGGAACGGAGCATGTGGTTGGCCCAAATCACGATTGAAAAGCCTTGTTGGCGAAATACATCGGTCGGCGTGGCGTAGTACTTCGTGGGCACGATTACGACCGGGCAGCGGTTGCCCCATTCCTGCTTGAAGGCCAGAATTTCATCCGGCACAGAGAGGGCACTGTGGATGAGGATACCGTCCGCTCCCGCCTGATGGTAGGCCTCGGCGCGCCGCAGGGCTTCCGCCAGGCCCCAGCCGCAGATGAAAGCTTCCACTCGGGCGATGATGGAGAAGTCCTGGTCGGTCTGGGCGTCTTTGCCTGCCTTGATCTTGCCGCAGAACTCCTGCATGTCCGCCATGGGCTGGGCGCCGCCCTTAATGAAGCTATTGGTCTTGGGGAAGAGCTTGTCTTCGATACAGACCGCAGCGATCTTGCGTTGCTCTAGTTTGCGGACGAGCCGCTGCATGTTATTGAAGTTGCCGTAGCCCGTGTCGCCATCAAGGAGAATGGGAATGGTAGTCGCGTCGGACATGAACTCCAGGGCCTCCAGGACTTGGGTCCAACTGGCTTCGTTGTTGTCGCGCACGCCGAATTGAGCTGAAATGGACAAGCCGCTGGCCCAGATCCCTGTAAAGCCTGCTTCTTGGACTATTTTGGCACTGAGGCCGTTGTGGGCTTCACAGATAAACTCCAGCTGCTCCGATACGAGCATTTTTTTAAATTGACGTGCTGCGGTGATGCCTGTTGTCGAGCTCATGAGTTCCCTTCCTTAGTGCCGCCAAAACCATTCGAGGTGGTCCCCTGTAGCGTACGCTCGTTTAAAAGAAACCGATTCATGCGCAGGCTGGAATCCGTGTAGAGATGAGAGGCAAAATTTATCTTGCCGTTGCCGCACATGGACTCAATATATTATTGGATGAATCCTAAGCGCGGCCTAATAGTTATTCAGTCGAACGACGGTGGTTTTACGTCTCACGTTTCACGGTTCGCTCTCTGCCGAGGACCGATAGGCGAAATAGAGTACGGTGGCGCTTCCGACAGCGATGAGTAAGCCCGCGCCGAATCTGGTGGCAAAGCTCAGGGCACCGATGTAGCGGTGGTAGAGGAGGGGCAGTAGAATCGAGGCGAGCAAGGCCAGGGCAAGGCCTAGCATGTGACGCTTGAGATAGATCGGTTCGCCTGGTTTACGTTTCATGTCGGTTGTCTTAATCCTCAATCGTCGAGATATCGCCCGGATCTTGTCCAAGCTCTTTGGCTTTGAGCACCCGCCGCATGATTTTGCCTGACCGGGTCTTGGGGAGTGAAGACACGATGTCGATTTCGGACGGCACCCCGATTTTCCCCAGCTCCTTCAGTACTTGATCCTTGATCGATTGGATCAGGGCGTGGCTCTCCACTTCTCCCTGTTTCAAAATAATGAAGGCCTTGATGGACTCGCCGACGAGCTTATGCGGCTTGCCGATCACCGCTGCTTCCGCCACGGCATGGTGGCTGACCAGCGCACTCTCGACTTCGGCGGTGCCGAGCCGGTTGCCTGCTACTTTGATGACGTCATCGGCGCGCCCCATAAACCACAGATAGCCGTTCTCGTCCTTGTGACAGATGTCACCAGCCGCGTAGCAGTTCGGGATCGTATTCCAATAGGTTTTATAGCGCTCCGGATCTTTGTAGATGGTGCGCATCATCGCGGGCCAGGGTTTCTTGATCACGGCGAAGCCGCCTGTGTTGGCCGGGAGGCTGTTGCCTTGGCTGTCCACCACATCGGCTTCGATGCCGAGGAAGGCTCGGGTGGCGGAGCCAGGCTTCAAGGGAACGGTCGGCAGGGGGGTAATCATGATGGCCCCTGTTTCGGTCTGCCACCAGGTATCCATGATCGGTTTGTTCTCGCCCGTCGCGCGGTGAAACCATTCCCAGGCTTCCGGATTGATCGGCTCGCCTACGCTTCCCAAGATGCGGAGGGTGGAGAGATCGTATTTTTTGGGCCAGTCTTCTCCATAGCGCATGAGCAGGCGAATGGCGGTGGGAGTCGTATAGAAAATCGAAACGCCGTACCGTTCGATGAGGTCCCACCAGCGGCCCGGGTTCGGATAGTCCGGTTTGCCCTCGGCTGTGAGGATCGTCGCGCCGTTGAGGAGAGGCCCATAGACAATATAACTATGGCCTGTGACCCAGCCTGGGTCTGCCACACAGAAGTAGACGTCGTCGTCTTTCAGATCGAAGACATATTTCGTGGTGATGTAGGTCCCAACCATATAGCCGCCATGGACATGGACCACGCCCTTGGGCTTTCCGGTGGTGCCCGAGGTATAGAGGATGTACAGGGGATGTTCGGCATCCAGATGCTCAGCCTCGCAGACCGCCTTCTCCGCTTTCAGCCAATCGTGCCAGTCAATTTCTTTTGGCGTGGCTAAGGTCACCCCGGGAGTCTGGCGCCGTAAGACCACGACATGTTCGACGGTGGGGGAATTAGCCACGGCCTGATCGACCACGGACTTGATGTTGAAGACCTTGCCCCGGTCGAACCCGACGTCGGCGGTAATGACTAGTTTGGCTTCTGCATCTTGAATGCGGTTCGCGAGGGCCGGGGCACTGAATCCAGAGTAGACCACACTATGGATGACGCCGATGCGGGCGCAGGCGAGCATGGCAACGATTTGCTCCGGCACTTTCGGCAGGTAGATTGTGACCCGGTCGCCTTTCTGGAGTCCCAGTTTTTTGAGTCCATTGGCGCAGCGGTTCACCTGCCGGTAGAGTTCGCCGTAGGTGATGATCCGTTCCTGATCGTTCTCGCCCACCCAGATGATGGCGACTTTGTTCTTGCGCCAGGTTTTGACGTGACGGTCGAGGCAGTTATAGGCAATGTTGCAGGTGGCGCCAACGAACCACTTGGCCCAGGGATAGTTCCATTCCAGGACCTTGGTCCAGGCCGTGAACCACTCTAATTCCTTGGCGACGTTGCTCCAGAAACCTTCCGGGTCGGCGATCGATTGTTTATAGGCGCTCTCGTAGTCCTGAATATAGGCTGCGGCCTTGGTCTGAGCGGATGGCTGATAAACGCGGCTTTCTTTGAGGAGCGTGTTGATGTTCTCTGACATGCGGGAAACTCCTTCAAGTAAAGATGCGAAACACAGCGTCGGTATTATGCTGGAGAGCCGGGGAATAACTCAACTGCGGCGGGTGGTGCGAGCCTTGGCCTGGCGTTTCTTGACAGCCGCGCGGAGGCGAGAGTAGGCTCAATTATGCTGCTGATTTTGTACCGGCAATCCCTTTTTCTCGTGCTCCTCGCCTCCTCACTGATCGCGTTGCTCTGTCCTTCGTCCGCGTTTGCCCAAGCGGGGAAGCCGGAAGGGCTCTATTATAAGTCCTGGGCCGTTGTCATCGGGGTCGAAAACTATCTCTTGGCTCCGAAGATCCCCGGCGCGATCGAGGAGGCCAGGGCTGTGGCTCACGCGTTTCGTCAGCTGGGATTTGACGAGGTCGTCGAGTTGTATGATAAGGATGTCAGTTTTCGCCGCTTGCAGCAGACTCTTGCAGACTTTCTGCCTCGCAAGGTTGGGCGATACGATCGCCTCGTGCTGTATTTCGTCGGCCATGCCGGCGTCACGCAGGATCTTTCAGGGAAGGAACTGGGGTATCTCGTGCCTTGGGATGCACAGATCGGGAACGTGTCCAAGTCTGTGACATTTGAGCAGTTGAAAGAGTTCAGCCGGCGTAGCGCGTCCAAACATACCCTCTTCCTCTTGAATGCCGCGGTTCGCGGGTGGGAGGTGAGTACGGCTCAGCCCCTGTCCCTCGAAGGGCGGATGGCTCCGGAAGACGATACGGAGCGGCGGGGGGTGCAAGTCTTGACGGCGGGCGATAAGGGGCAGGTCTTGATTCAGGAGCAGGGGAAAAGCCTTTTCGTGCAGGTGTTGCTGGACGGGCTGAGCGGCCAGGCGGATCGCAATAAGAACGGCTGGCTCATGGCCTCCGAAGTCGGCGACTATGTGAAGCAATCCGTCGTGGAACGGTCAAAGGGCACCCAGCACCCCCTCTTTGCGCAGCTTGACGGAGACGGCGATACGGTGTTGATCGAGGGTCGGCGATCCGCGTTCGTGTTAGGGGCAGGGCCTCAGTCTCCGGCTGAGCGCCGGCAGGCGGCGAAGCAGCAGTATGAACAGGCCTTCGCGTTGCTTCAAACAGGGAAGTCACCGGAGGAGGCGTTGGAACGGCTGAATAAAGCTTTGGAATATGACCCCACCTTTGGGGATGTCTATGTGCTCACGAGCTATGTACTGCTAGAAGTCCTGCCGAACCTTGACGCGGCTTTGTCGGCGGCGAAGCTGGCGGTGCAGTATGTGCCGAAGAATCCGGATTCTCAGTATACGCTCGGGTTGATATATGAAAAGCGCGGGCAATATGTCGAGGCGGAGCGTGCGATGCGAGAGGCGCTGGTGGTCAATCCCAACTATCTGGATGTTTATTTCTCGTTGGGTCTTCTTTACGCCGACGAGATAAAGGATCAGCCTAAATCGGTCGAGGCCTTCACCCGCTACCTTGAGCTGGGGGGGAATCATGCCCGCGCCTTAGCTGCCGTGGCACAGTCACGTCCCGTCGCTCCTTCTGCACCGTCGAAGCCCTAGGGCTTCTCTCCGCCCTTGAGATACCCCAATCCGATCTTGACGGCTTTTCGGGTAATTTCAGCCCAGCGGACCTGGGGGTATTCCGCGAGGACTGCGGCCGCTTTGGGATCTTGCACTTCCATGTTCAGAATCTTAATGATGCCGTCATCAATCTGAATGTCTGCCATTAGTATCCTCCTTTAGGTGAACAATAAGCCGGTTCGCGATCGGCCGTCTGCTTCGTTGACTGGTTCAGGGGTGCATGCTAGCATGATTCTGTGTAAGTTCTCGAACGCTTCTCGGTGGCATCTGCCGCTGGCACGGTGCGGTTTTACCGTTCTGATCATCATCAAGGAGGCACGGGCATGAATAGGATACTGGGGTTCAGGTCGAGGTTAGTCGGGGGAGGAGTAGCGATTGCCCTGATGATCGGACTTGTGGCCTGCGGCGGTCCCCCGAAGTGGGTGAAGCAGGGGTCCGGGGCCTTTAACGAGAAAGACAGCAAAGCCTTTTATGGCGTCGGGTCCGTAGTCGGCGTTCGGAATGAGCCCTTGGCTTGGGACACAGCCGAAAATCGTGCCAGAGCTGAAATCGCCAAGACCTTTGAAACCTATACCGGCTACTTGATGCGCGACTTTGCGGCCTCCACGACGGCTGCAGACTTTACCAAGAACACGGAAGAGCAGAGCGTCGAGCGGGCCATTAAGACGGTGACGACCGCCACGCTCAGCGGCGTGCGCCCTATCGAGCGCTACAAGGATGAGAAGACGAACACGTATTACGTGTTGACCAAGCTGAATCTCGAGGCGATGAAGAATAATCTCGAGCAGGCGAAGGAGTTGAACGCGCAGGTTCGCGACTATGTCAAAAAGAACGCCGATAAGCTCTTTGATCGGCTGGAAAAAGAAGAAGATAAACGGGCGCCGAAGTAAGGGCTCCCTATTAATCGACCATTCATGGCTGCATTGGCAGGAGGTATCTCGTGATAGATCGAGGTCGAATCGGGCTCGTTGCGCTGACGGTATTGCTTCTGGTCGGCTGCGCGCAAGAGATCAAAGTCACCCGGGTCGACTCCGGGGTCGTCACGGACCTGAGCGGTCGTTGGAACGATACCGATTCCAGGATGGTTGCGGAGTCTATGGTCAAAGCGGCGCTCGAGTATCCCTGGCTCAACAATTTTTCCAGTTCGAAACGCCGCCAGCCGGTCGTCGTGGTCGGGGCTATCCAGAACAGCAGCCACGAACATATTAACGTCAGTACGTTTGTGATCGATTTGGAGCGTGAGCTCACCAACTCACAAAAAGTGACGTTTGTGGCAGGAAAGGGAGATCGTGAGGAGCTTCGTACCGAGCGTCAAGAGCAGGCAATGCATGCCCGCGAGGATACGCAGAAGGCGCCGGGGAAAGAGATTGGCGCTGACTATATGATGAAGGGTACGATTGCGACGATCCTTGACGAAGCCGAGGGGACGAAGGCGGTGTTCTATCAGATCGACCTGCAGATGGTGGATTTGGAGAACAATACCAAGGTCTGGTACGGGCAGAAGAAGATCAAGAAAGTCATTGAAAAGAAACGTTCCATTTTTTAGGCTTCACCACCACCATTGAGCCCTCTTATCTCAGGCCCCACCGTCTGTTCTCCTGCACGGTGGGGCCTGGTTGTTCCCCCTCAGTCTCTCTTTGTCCTATTGGCTATCCTCCTGCTTACCGGGTGCGCCCCCCCAGTTAATCGGTATCTCCTTATTGAAACGAGTCTTCGCGCCCACGATCCTAAGGGGGCCGATGCCATCGTCCAGCGAGCTGAACAGGACTATGGCGAAAAAAGCCTGGCGCTCTATGGCATGGATCGAGGGATGACGCTTCAGCTCGCCGGCAACTATCAGCAGAGCAACGCCCTGTTGGAACAGGCCGAGGATGAAGTGGATCGTCTCTATACCAGAAGAATGCGAACGGAAGTTCTCGCGTTTCTGACGAATGATACGGCGTTGCCTTATGAGGGGGATCCCTACGAACAGGTGCTGCTCAATGTGTTGAAGGCCCTGAATTATGCACGGCTGGGTCAGTGGCAAGAGGCGCTGGTCGAAGCCCGCCGTATCGACCATCGCCTCAACGTGCTGTCGGATCGAACCAAAGAGACTAATGCCTATCGGGATGACGGCTTTGCGCGCTACTTGAGCGGCATCCTCTATGAGAGTGCGGGCGATGTGAATAATGCATTCATCGCCTATCGAAATGCCTATGAGATCTTTGAGTCGACCAGTGCCTGGTCGCGCATGGCCGTTCCGCCACAGCTGCGGGTTGATCTGTTACGCACGGCCGAGGCCCTGCATTTCACTCAAGAGCTGGCCCTGTATCAGCARGCGTTTCCCGAGACTAAGTGGGAGAGCAGTCAGGCCCTGCAATCTCTCGCTCAAGTTGTCGTGATCAGCTATAATGGCCGCGCCCCACGTAAAGAGGATCAGTTTCTTGACCTGCCGATCAGTCTCGATGCACTCCAATTGGTGCGCTTCAATCGTGGGGCCTCGCAGTCGAAGCAACCTTCCCAACAGGCGGCGGATGCTGTCCTATATGGACTTAACGGACATATGGTGCGTGTGGCGTTGCCACGGCTCGTCCCGCAGAAGACCCAGGTGCCGATCGATACGGTGAACCTTATTCCTGAGAATGGTACAAGCGTGACGGTGAAGACGGAGTTGGTGCAGAATGTGACGGCCCTGGCAGAGAAGGCCTTGTCGGAACGAATGGTCGGCATTACCGTCAAGGCTCTCGCCCGTGCTGCTGCGAAGTTTGCATTGGCCGAAGGCGTGACGAGAGAGGCGAAGAAAGCAGCGGGGAAAGATGCGGGCCCCTTGGTCGGTCTTCTCGTGGGGCTGATAACGAAAGGTTTAGCTGTAGCATCGGAAGAAGCAGACAAACGGAGCTGGCAGACTTTGCCAGATGAAATCCATCTTGCGCGTGTCTGGGTTCCAGCTGGCCGCTACCAGGTGCAGAGCCAGCCAGCCGGGTCCTATGACCCTCTGAGCCCTGAAGCCATGGGGACCTTGTCGCTCAAGCCAGGTGAGACTACCGTGCTGATTCAACGGGTGATGCCATGATCGACCGATTATTGAACATGAAGAAAATCAGATTGGTCCTCTGCGCCATCGGCGTCCTGTCCGGCTGTGCAGGGGTTGGAGGTCAGGCAAAGCCTGATTGGATCGATGGGGTGAGTGTGGCCTATCCGTCCAGACAATATCTCGTCGGAGTGGGACAGGCGGAGAACCGTGCGGTTGCTGAAGGTCATGCGTATGCAGCCGTGGCTCGCATCTTTAAGGCCGAGGTCAGCGCGCAAGCGAAGGACTGGGAGTCGTATCTACTGATCGAGCAGCGAGGTCATAGCAGCGAGGAGCGACGGCTGACGCTCGACAATCTGACGCGCGTGTCGACCGACAAAGTCTTGGAAAATGTCCGGATCGTCGATCGGTGGGTCGACCGGCATAATGGAGTGCATTATGCCTTGGCTGGGATGCATCGGCCCCAGGCCGAGACCTCCTTCATGGAAAAGATTACCGAGTTGGACCGATCGATCAGCGACGATGTCGAGGAGGCCCATCGCCCTTCTGATAAGCTGGCCAAAGTGAGAGCCTTGCGGCGGGCGACCAGAAGTCTGGTGCTGCGGGAGACCTATAATGCCGACCTTCGCGTGATCCGTCCGAGTGGCCAGGGGACTGCCGCCACCTATCGTGTCAGCGAACTGACCCATGAGCTCGAACAGTTTCTGGCAACGAATTTAGTACTGGCGGTTGCGGTGACGGGCGATCAGGTTGAGCCGGCGCAACGGGCCTTGATCGAAGGATTGCTGAAGGAAGGCCTACAAGTCACGAGCCGGCCTTGGAGTGGAGAGCGTTTGCTCGGGGGTGATTCCAGCGGGCCCCCTCCGGAGTTGCTGCTGCGGGGCGTCGTGCGAGTCTGGCCGATGGACGTGCGCGATCCTCAGTTTAAGTTCGTGCGGTGGTGCAGCGATTTCGAAGTCGTGGATTTGGCCAGCCAGCGGGTGGTCGGCGCCCTGTCGAAGGGCGGGAAAGAAGGCCATCTGTCGGATCGTGAGGCGATAGCCAAGGCGGTGCGAGTCATGCAGCAGGAGTTTTCTGCTGATGTGGCGAAGGCCATTGCGGCGCATGTCTATGGAGAGTCGGAATTGCCAGCACAGGCGAGCCAGCCTGCGGGATGTCCGCGGGACGG
>NSIK01000021.1 GCA_002737345.1 Nitrospirota bacterium | reverse complement strand
CAAACCACAGCCAGGATCAGCCATCAAGCAACCAGATCTGTGTGAGGGGCTTGACGCTCGGTTCGCCCCCATTGGATAAGTACAGTATGGCTATTCATGATGACGGTTCCCGYGGCCAAGTCTGCCTTTCCCGTACACGTGCGCTCGAGGAGCCGGGGCATCTTTGGATCTATGCAGGCTACGTTGAATCRGTCAGCGGCGAACCGGTTGCTGGCGATGTGGTGGATGTCCTGGCACCGAATGGGCGATTCTTCGCGCGAGGCCTCTACAACCCCGCCTCCAAGATCCGCGTGCGGATTCTGAGCTTCGAGGACGAACCGATCACAGAACAGTTTTGGAAGAACCGTCTCGCGCAAGCGGTCCGGCTGCGGCAGAAGATCGTCACCGGTACTAACGCCTATCGCTTGGTCTATGGAGAAGCGGACCGCTTGCCAGGCTTGGTTGTGGATCGCTATGACGATGTCTTGGTAATGCAGACCCTCTCAGCCGGGATGGACCGTCGCAAGGATCTATTGGCCGACCTCTTGTGTCAGGAATCGGGAGCCACGAGGGTCTATCTGCGCAACGATGCCAAGAGTCGTGTCTTAGAGGGGTTGCCGGTGGAGCGAGGTTTTCTTCGAGGGTGCGGCGCGACGACGATCGAGGTCCAGGAGGGGACGGCCAGATTCCTTGTCGATATCGAGCGGGGACAGAAGACCGGTTGGTTCTGCGATCAGAGGGAGAATCGACTGGTGGCGGCGCGGTTCGCGGCTGGTGCGGAGGTGTTGGAGGTGTTTGCCCATACTGGGGCCTTCGGGATCCATGCAGCGCTTGCGGGAGCCAAGTCGGTCGAGGGGCTGGATGTGAGCGAAGAGGCCCTGGTGCTCGCGCGCAGTCATGCGGCTTTGAACAAGGTCGAGGACCGGTGCCTCTATCGCATGGCGGATGCGTTCGACGAGATGCGAAAGCTAGAACGGTCGGGGCGCCGCTATGACCTGGTCTTGCTCGATCCTCCCGCCTTTGCCCGGAGTAAACAGGCAGTGCCCCGCGCCTTGGCTGGCTACAAAGATGTGAACCTGCTCGGGATGAAGCTGACGAAGCCGGAAGGGTTTTTGGTTACAAGCTCCTGTTCTCATCATGTCACGGAGCAGGAATTATGGACGGGGATTCGTCTAGCTGCGCGAGATGCGAAGCGGCAGATTCGTTTGCTCGAACAGCGTGGCCAGGCCAGCGACCATCCGATCCTCGCCACCATGCCGGAAACTCGCTATCTTAAGTGTTTCATCCTGCAAGTCTTCTGATCGAACGGTTCCACACCCGTCTTTGCTGATGAAACGTTTTGCTGGATGCTCAAAAGGCTGTCTGAAGATCCGTGAGATGTGAATCGTGAAACGTTCCGGAGACAGAGGGCTCGCAGTTCTACGCTTCACTGTTCACATTTTAGCTTTTACGGGGTGTGAGAACGACGCTAGTGAACTATTTCAGCATTCCGTTAGTCGTTCGGCGGTTCGAAGTGGCCTGATGGCCGGTTCTGCCAGGGGATCGTCGCTTGTTTAGCTTGTTTGACAAGGCTCCGTAAATTCACCTCTGCGGCACGGAGCAATTTCGGTTCGCCGCTTTG
>NSIK01000020.1 GCA_002737345.1 Nitrospirota bacterium | reverse complement strand
GGGAATGCCAAGGTATCTGGGAGTGCCAAGGTGTTTGAGAATGCTCAGGTGTCTGAGGATTCTTGGGTGTTTGGGAAGGCCGAGGTGTCTGGGAATGCCAAGGTATCTGGGAGTGCCAAGGTGTATGGGAAGGCCGAGGTGTCTGACAAGGCTCGGGTGTTTGGCGATGCCTGGGTGTTTGAGAATGCCTGGGTGAATAAAAATGCCGAGGTGACGGGGAATGCTTGGGTGAATGGAGATGCCATAGTGACTGGCCATGCCAAAGTGACGGGGATGGCTCAGGTGTCTGGGAATGCCAAGGTGTCTGATAAGGCTCTGGTGTCTGGGACTGCTCGGTTGTCTGGGCAGGATCGGGCGTCTGGGAGTACCAATATGATTGAGGATGCCCAGACCCATGACTAGAATTGCCATCACAGAACAACTGGATCGGTTGTTGTCACAGAAATTAGAGCGATATAAACGCTATCTCTTAGAATCGATGGCGCAGGAGTGGACGGCGTCGATCGACGACCTAACGGAAGCAGATGTGATGAAGCAGGGTCGAACCCAACTGATTCGGCGACGCATTCGTAAAGGGAAGTTGCAACGCAATATTCGTAAGTCCAATGTCAAGGGCTATACGCTCAAGGGCAAGAAGCTCGTTCGCATTGGAACTGCCCAACGGTTGAAGATGAAACGAGGCGCACGACGGGGCGCCCTGAAGCGACGAGGCAAGATGATGTCCTCCTTGAGAAAACGGAAATTAAGTTTACGCAAACGGAAAACCATGGGTATTCACTGAGAGACTGAGTAAGGAGAGAATCTATGTCCTATGAAATACAGAAAGCGGGTCGTGGAGGCAAAGTGGCCCTTCACTTTAATGGGGCGGCTAATACGACCATTGAACTGAATGGGGCCACCAACTCAGCGATCAATGTCGCCACCGAAGCCGTCACGGCCGCCTCGATTACCGCTGCATACTGGTCATCCAATGGAGTCTGGACGATTAGGCGAGGTGGGTCGACAGGGACCGACGTGCTGTCACTCGATGGGACGGGATCATTTCCCCTCTATCAGAATGGGATTGTCGCGTCCAACACCGCCACGTCGAACATCTATGTGTCCCTCGCCGGCTCTGGCACCAGAGGCACCCTGATTCTTGAACTGTCTAAAGTTTCAACGTTTGACGAACCAACCTAAACGAGGCGCTATGAAACTTATTACCGAAACCCTCGAACATGTCTCCTGTCTGACCGAAGAGGTCGAAGGCAAGAAGAAATACTTCATCGAAGGCATCTTTATGCAGTCGAACATGCCCAATCGGAATGGTCGGACCTATGCCTTTGACATATTGAATCGAGAAGTGCAGCGATATAACACGGACTATGTGCAACAGGGTCGCGCCTTTGGCGAACTCGGCCATCCCGATACGCCGTCCATCTGTCTGGAACGGGTCTCCCATATCATCAAGGAACTCCATGCCGATGGGACCAATTTCTATGGCAAGGCAAAGATTATGGATACGCCCTATGGGCAGATTGTCAAAAACCTTATTGACGAAGGGGCCAAGTTTGGTGTGTCCTCACGGGGCATGGGCTCAGTCATTCGCAGTTCCCGTGGGATTGACGAGGTGGGGCAGGATTATCACCTGGTCACCCCAGCAGATATTGTGGCCGATCCCTCTGCTCCCCAGGCCTTTGTCCGAGGTCTGTGTGAGAATAAAGAATGGATTTTTGTGGAAGGGAGATTTGTGGAACAGGACATTGAACGGGCCAAAAAGCAAATTAAACGCGCCTCACAGAAAGACCTCGAAGCCTTGGGTATTCAGGTGTTTGAATCGTTTCTCGGAAAACTGTAGTTATATAAATACGTCTAGAGAAAAGGAGAATTCTGCATGTCTACAAATTACTTGATTGATGCTGCAAAAGCCATTTTGGAACAACGGGACCAGCTCGTCGCGGCCGCTGTTACAGAACCTATTGTGGTCGAAGCGGTTGCCGAAGTTGAAGTCGCGGATGAGAAGAAAAAGAAAAAAGCTGATGGAGAAGCAGACGTAGATAAGGAAAAGGACAAGGAGACCGTCGTGGTTGCCGAAAAGGTGGTCGTCGAAAAGGTGGTTGTCGAAGATGACAAAGAAGCCGAAGCCGACATGGCCATGACTGATGTCGCGGATGAGAAGAAAAAGAAAAAGGCTGATGGAGACGCAGACAAGGACAAGGACAAAGACGAGGTTGTTGCTGAAGCTGCGGAACCCGCAGTGGTAGAAGTCGTGGCTCCAGTCTCGCTGAAATCCGATGTGGAGGCGTTCTTAGCCTCAGAGTCCAATCTCTCCGAAGAGTTTAAAGTCAAAGTCACGACCATCTATGAGGCACGCATTGCCGATAAGACGGCGCAAATTACCGAAGCGATGGAAGTGAAGCATCGGGCCCTCCTGGACGAAGCGGTGGCCTCCATCACAAAGACTCTGACCGAACAGACTGACGCCTTTTTGAATGACGTCACAACCAAGTGGATGGAAGAGAATGCGTTGGCGGTCGATACAGGGTTGCGTGCCGAATTAACTGAAGATTTTATTCAAGGCATGAAGAATCTGTTCTCAGAACATTACATTGACCTCCCTGCCGAGAAGCTGGATGTGGTCACGGAGATGTCCACGAAGATTGAATCCCTTGAAGAGAGTCTGAAGAGTCTCACCGAGCAACATCTGGTGATGACACAGCAACTGAAAGATTCACAGAAAGTACAGATTATCGGGACTGTCTGCGAAGGCCTCACGCAGACTCAGACCGAAAAAGTCCGGTCGCTCGTAGAGAGCGCCGAGTTCACCACAGATGGTGAGTATCGGACCAAGGTGGAAACGATTCGTGAGAATTATTTCCCATCAACCGTGAAGAAGGCCGAAAGCGAAACCTTGAGTCAGGTTATCGAATCTGAGAGCACGTTAGAGAACACGAATTCCGTGATGGCCGCCTATACGAAGTCCATCACACAACTTAACAAGTAAGGAGTAGTCAACTATGTTTCAATCAGAAAATTTACAGAAAAAGTGGGCGCCGGTCCTCGATCATCCGGACCTCCCAACCATTAAGGATCCCTACCGGAAGGCCATTACTGCCGTTCTCTTAGAGAACCAGGAAATTGCCAATCGCACGATGGGTCGCATTCTCCAGGAAGATTCCCCCACGAACTCAGCGGGTTCGGGTGGTTTTGGTGGTGGATCGACTGCCACAGGTCCGGTCGCGGGTATTGACCCGATCATGATCTCCATGGTCCGTCGGAGTCTCCCGAACCTTTTGGCCTATGATGTGTGCGGCGTGCAACCGATGACGGGTCCGACTGGACTCATCTTTGCGATGCGCAGCCGGTATACCAATCAGTCAGGCACCGAAGCGTTCTACAATGAAGCGGATACCGATTTTTCGGGTGCGGGAACGCATTCGGGTTCTATGACCATGGCAGCTGATACGTCGACGGGCAATGGAAACGTGTTTGTGTATACTGCCACCACGGGTACTGCTGCAGCGACAGCCACAGGTGAAGCCCTCGGGACTTCTGGTGGTGGATCGTTTGGTGAAATGGCCGTCTCGATCGAGAAGGTCACCGTCACCGCGAAGACTCGTGCGCTGAAAGCAGAATACTCGATGGAACTGGCGCAGGATCTCAAGGCCGTTCATGGTCTTGATGCCGAGTCGGAACTCGCGAACATGTTGTCGGCAGAAGTGCTCGCGGAAATCAATCGCGAAGTGCTTCGGACGATCTACTCGGTCGCCAAAGTGGGTTGCCAGGTTGGCACCACGACTTCGGGAACGTTTGACTTGGATACCGATTCGAACGGTCGGTGGATGGTTGAAAAGATCAAGGGTCTCGCGTTCCAGCTGGAGCGTGAAGCGAACACGATTGCGAAGCAGACACGTCGCGGCAAGGGCAACGTCATCATCTGTTCTAGTGATGTCGCCTCGGCCTTTGCGATGGCAGGATTGTTGGATTACGGTACGTCCATGAAGGATGCGGTTGCACTGAACGTGGATGACACTGGTTCCACCTTTGCAGGAAGCTTGTTTGGCCGCTTGAAGGTCTACATTGACCCGTACTTCGCGACCAGCGCGACCAGTGAGTTTGCCGTGGTGGGTTATAAGGGAACCAACGCCTATGACGCTGGAATCTTCTATTGCCCATACGTGCCGCTCCAGATGGTTCGTGCAGTTGACACTGGTAGCTTCCAGCCGAAGATCGGGTTTAAAACTCGATACGGTTTGACAGCGAACCCGTTTGCAGAAGGAACCACTCAGGGAGTTGGTGCCATGACTGCAAGGGCGAATGTGTACTACAGGGCGCTAAAAATCTCGAATATCGTCTAAGACGTTCTCGTCTTTGCGAGGTCAGATTGGGAGGGGGGACTTCGGTCCCCTCTCTTTTTATCATAACTATATACTGTATGTATGTGAGGAATTCTTACTATGGCACTCTTAATTACACCTGATTGTATTTCCTGTGGAGCCTGCGTTCCTGAATGCCCCAATGAGGCCATCTTCGAAAATCGTGGAGATGCCGAAGCAAAGGGATATCATGTCGGTGAGGACCAGGGGGATTACGTCATTGTGCATGACCGCTGTACGGAGTGCGTGGGACATTTTGACGAACCGCAATGCGCCGCCGTATGTCCCGTGGATAATTGTTGCATCGCCGATCCGGCATATCCTGAAACCGTCGCCGTTCTCCTGGCCAAAGCGACTCTGCTGAATCCAGAGAAAGTCATTGATCCCTCCAAAGTGTGGAAGGATGTCAGAGATTCCTAAAGCGTCCGCACCCAAGACCCCTCGCTCAGCCCAATGACGCGCTGAGACTTCTGGACAGTGTCGTCCTCCCTATTCACCCACTGGAGGCCGACATGTCCCCACTCATATCGTTTCAAGACCTGTCTCAACACAAAGTGCGTCTTCTCGAATCCTCGCCCCTGCGGTCTCTGCTGCTGGCCGGTGCGGGCGGCGTCTACATTGGATTGGGCATCGCCCTGATTCTGGCACTAGGCACACCGCTCTATCTGGTCGGGTCTCCCTTGACCAAACTCGTCATGGCCACCACCTTTGGAGTCGCCCTCTCACTGGTCCTGATGGGAGGTGCTGAACTCTCGACTGGTAATCATCTGGTCGGAGCCATTGGAGGAGTGATGGGCGCGGTCACCTGGAAACAGGTGGCGACGCTGATTCTCTGGACCTGGGTGGGCAATCTGTTGGGCTCATTGTTGCTCGCCTGGATGGTCGTGGAATCTGGAGTCCTGTCCAATACCACCCTCCTTGAACAGCTGGCCCTAGTCAAAATGACGCTGGATCCATTTCCCCTCTTGCTTCGTGGACTCCTCTGTAATTGGTTGGTCTGCCTTGCCATCTGGACGGCCTCGCGCACCGCTTCTGATGGAGCCAAACTCCTCATGATCTTCTGGTGTCTCTTGGCCTTTGTAGGAACGGGGTTTGAACATTCCGTGGCCAATCAATCGCTCCTGGCCATGGCCCTCTGGTCTCCCCATGGAGACGCACTCACTTGGACGGGGTATTGGTATAATCAGTTCTGGGTCGTATTGGGCAATCTTCTGGGAGGAGGACTGTGTGTGGGGGCGTTCTATGCCTGGGTGTACCATGACCCCGATTGAATCGTTGAAGGCCGTTGAAGATGGTCTGCTGGTAAAGGATCGCATTGCGCAATATGCGCAGACTGGGTGGGAATCGATTCCCGCTGATGATATCCAGCGGCTCAAGTGGCATGGAATCTTTCTGCGCAATCCCACGCCGGGGTTCTTCATGATGCGTCTTCGCATTCCTGGAGGGCAGACGACCACCACGCAGGTTCGCACCATCGCGAGTCTGGCGACTCGATATGGGAATGGTATACTCGACGTTACGACTCGGCAACAAATCCAACTGCGTCAGCTCACGATTGGAGATATTCCTGCGATTCTCGATGCGCTGGATGCCGTTGGACTCTCCTCGATTCAGACGGGCATGGATAATGTGCGAAACGTGATGACCTGTCCCGTCGCCGGACTGACGCCTGGGACACCCCTCGACGCATCGGCGCTGGTGAGACAGCTCAGTGCGACCGTGTTGAACACGCCGGCCTATTCGAATCTCCCTCGCAAAATCAACATCGTCATTACCGGATGTCTTGACAACTGTGTCCATGCGGAGACGCAAGATATCGCCTTGATTCCTGCGCAGGTGGGTGAGATGCTAGGCTACAATGTCTTGGTTGGGGGAAAATTAGGATCGGGAGGCTATCATCTCGCAAGACCGCTCGATGTGTTTGTCAGAGAACCCGAGGTCGTGGAGGTCTGTCGCGCAATTCTAGATCTCTATCGTGATCATGGACCTCGCGAGAGTCGCACGCAGGCGCGCCTGGCCTTTCTCATTGAGGAATGGGGCATGCCTACCTTTCGTGATCGTATCGTCCATCAGGTTGGACACCCGCTGATGACCGCTGGGGTGGACCTTCGACGCCCCATGGAATCGACCCACCTGGGCATCTTTCGCCAAGTGCAATCGGGACTGAATTACGCTGGATTGAAAATTGTCGTTGGTCGAATGTCAGCCAAAGACCTGGAGGCTCTCTGTGACCTCACCGATCAATATGGTACGGGCGACCTTCGATTCACCCCTGCCCAAGCCCTCATCATTCCGAATATCCCCGACCGAAAGATTGGAGATTTTGCTGAAGAACCCCTGATTCAAACCTTTACCTTTAATCCCTCACCGCTGGCGCAAGGTCTTGTCAGTTGCGTGGGAAGTGATTATTGCAATTTGGCCGTCATTGAGACCAAGAGACAAGCGGTGCAGGTGGCCCAGGCTCTTGACCGTCTTCTTCCCTCGACCATCAAACCCCTGACGATGCACTGGTCGGGATGTCCCGCTGCCTGTGGAAATCATCTGGTCGCCGATATTGGCTTGCTGGGCAAGAAAATCAAGGTCAATGGCCAGGTTGTCGAGGGGGTTGATATCTTTGTGGGAGGACGGTCCGGTCCGCAGGCTCATCTGGCGACCAAACTGCTTGAAGATGTGCCCTGTACAGATCTCCCCAGGGTTTTGGCATCCCTGATTCCCTATCATACCCGCGAAAAGATGCATCGGCGGCGCGGAAAACTCTCTTGACTATCTTATGGAAATAGCGTATACTAAGAGAGTCTCTGGTATACTATACCTAAATAGAGATATGACAAAGGAGATAAACCATGGCAGACACCCATTCGATCATCGGCACAAAGAATAAAAAAGGCCAGACCTTTACTGACACCTGGAAGATGATGAATGAGGCGCCACGAACGCCCTCATTCTTTACGGGCAGCGAAGTGATCAAGGAAGCCCTTCGGCGGGCCAGCTGCGATATCATGATCGCCTATCCGATCACTCCGCAGAGCGAAGCGGCCGCCTTGATTGGCGAACTCTTTGCTGAGGGGTATATTGGCGACTACTTCCGTGGGGAGAGCGAATTCGCCGTCATGTCGCAATGTGCGGGTGCGTCCTTTGGTGGAGCACGGGTCTTTACGACCACGGCGGGTCCTGGGACGATGCGAGCCATGGAAAACTTTCCGATGTGGTCGGGCGCCAGATTGCCGATCCAGATGATCGTGACCTGTCGCGGTATTAATTCACCGCTCTCGATTCAGCCCGATACACTTGAAATCGCCTATCTCTTGAATACTGGCATGCTCGTCTGGCATGCGGAAACCGCGCAGGACTTCTTCGATTGGATCCTCATGGGATACATGGTCTCGGAAGAGCCAGATGTGCACCTGCCCTTGGCACTCTGCTGTGACGGGTTCTTTGTGACGCACACCAAA
>NSIK01000019.1 GCA_002737345.1 Nitrospirota bacterium | reverse complement strand
TGATGCGCGATCCCTTTGTCATGAAGAGCAACTACATCAGCTACGCCACCCACGCCTCCTGGCAACAGGAAGTCTGGGCGGCAGTGGAACGGTCTCGCAAACACACGATCAAGTGGCTGAACGGGCTGATCGAAACGGAAAATACCGACGCCGAGGTGCTCATCGTCGCCTCCGGCACGGCCGTCTCACAGGGCCGCGAAGCCATCCGCCTCCTCGAAGATGAAGGCATCCGKTGCGGACTAGTCAAGGTCAAAGTCCTGCGGCCATGGCCGGGCGAAGAAATCCGCGAAGCCACGAAGAACGCCAAACACATCATCGTCCCAGAGTTCAACGTGACCGGCTGGCTGGCCAAGGAAATCAAGGCCACCATCCCCAACAGCGAACGGGTACATGCAGGCCCGCGCGTTTGCGGCGGCATGACGATGCCACCGGAAATCATCGTTTCCGAAATCAAGACCCTACTGGGAATGGCCACCGTGTCGATGGCCTCCCGCGGCTAAATTGGACCGAGGCAAGCAAACATTACACGCCCTGAACTAAGACGCACGTATTAAGGAGGCCATCATGAGCAAGGAACGTATCAAGATTTCTGAAGACCTGTACGACATCATGCCGTCTGACTATCAAGACCTTGTCAAGAGCGCGACCTACGGCAAAGAAGACCGGGGCTGGAAGGATATCGGCAACAGCAAGGAACTGATCGAGCAGCATTCGCTCTGCGCTGGCTGCCCGGAATCCATGGCCTTCCGCTACATCCTGGCCTCCTTGCCTAACCCCGAAGACACCGTCATGGTCGGTTCCACTGGCTGCACCAGCCTGGTGTTCCCCATGGTGGCCGTCCACAACATCCACTCCCTCTTCGGCAACCAGAACGCCATCGCCTCAGGCTTGAAGCGCGCCTTAAGCGTCCGCTTCCCGGGCCGGACGAAAGACGTGGTTGTGCTCGCCGGCGACGGCGCCACCGTCGATATCGGCCTCGACATGACGTTGCAGGCCTGGTTCCGCCAGGAAAAATTCACCACGATTTGCTTCGACAACGAACTGTACGGCAACACCGGCGGCCAGGAGAGCGGTCTGATGCAGAAGGGCTTCGTGGCCAAGATGGCGCCGATGGGAAAACTCTTCGACAAGGTCCGCCTGCCGGAAATCGCCCGCGAATCTGGCTGTCATTACGTGGTGCAGTGCACCGTCAGCAAGCCGTCCCTCGTTGAGAAGGTGATCAAGAATGCGGTGATGATCGCGCGCGAAATCGGCCCGACCTATCTCCAGCTCTACACGCCCTGCATCCTCGAAATCGGGAAGAACAGCATGGAAGGGTTGCAGGAGATGCGGGATTCGGAGAAGCCGACTGAGCGCTTCGCCTACAAAGAGTACATCAGCGAGCCGGCCAAGCAGCTCCTGGCAGAGATGGACGCCAAGAACAAAGAAAAGAAGGCCGCGGCCAAGCAGCTCGCCGCGCAAGGCGCCTAATCCGATTCTGAAGGAGAGACGATCATGATTAAGAAACGACTGAACATCCGGATGTCGGGATTAGGGGGACAGGGCGCCGTCACCGCCGCGCATGTCATGGCCATGGCGGCCAACCGCGACGGCAAGTTCTCAATCTCCAATCCCTTCTTCGGCGCTGAAAAGCGTATGGCGCCAGCGGAGAGCTATTGCCGGATCGGCATCGAGCGGATCTACGACCGGGGCGAGCTAGTGTTCCCCGACGTCATCCAGGTCTTCCATCCTCAAGTCATTACGATGGGCAAGAGCTACACGATGCCCTTCTACTCCGGCGTCAAGGAAGGCGGCCTCGTCATCATCAACTCCGACCAGGAGCTGCTGTCGGCCGATGACCTTGACCGGCTCAAGAGCCTGAACGTCGCCTTGTTTTACATCGCGGGTACCCAGCTCGCGATCGAAGTGGCCGGCACCGAGCTCTCGACCAATATGTCGATGATCGGCGCGGTCGCGGGCATCACCAAGTGCGTCTCCATGGAATCCTTGGACGGCGCCTTGCAGGAACGATTCGGGAAGAAGTTCGTCGCCTCGGGCGGAACCGCGTCTTTGGACGAAGCGATCAAGAAGAAGTTCGCCAAGAAGGAAATGTTGTTGGCTAAGAACCTGGCTACTGTGCAGGCGGCCTATGATATCGCCTGCAAATGGGCCGAAGAGACTAAGTATGAGCTGCGAGTCGGCAATCCTACCGTCGCCGCTTAACGAGAGAGAAGGAACCAGCTCGCATGTATAACGTAGCGCAAGTCATCGATGAAAAATGCGTGGCCAAAAAGGGATGCCGCCTGTGCATCATGTATTGTCCCGAGGCCAACTGTCTGGATCTCAATTCAACCAAGATGGTGGCCGAAGTCATGATTGACCGGTGCAAAGGCTGTGAACTCTGCGTGGTCGTCTGCGACGCGGCGAAACACAATGCCATCAGCATGCAGGCCGTCAGCGCCACCGGGCAGCTGATTGCCCATAAGGGCGAGTCCGCCGCCATTGGGCAAGCCTACCAAGGATAATTGTTTCGTGTAGCGGGTTGCCCGCGCAAGACCCCATGGCGCCTGCGCTATGGGGTTTTTTGTTGGTGCCGCTGGGAAGGGAACAGATGGAAACCGAAGACAACGTGATTCATGAGCTCCTGCAAGAGATCGCCGGACTGATCAACGCGTACCCCAAAGCCCTCGAGCGGCGCGCYGCTGATATCGATGCCAGCGGGAAGGAYCCAGACCTGGCGCAGGCGCTCGTCAAAGCCGCCGACACTATGCGCGACAGCGGGAATCTCTACCTAACCTGGGCGAAACACTACGCCTCCGTCGCATCAGGCAATACCGACGCAAGCTCGGACGAAGACGAGACCCAAGATTTCGACGTCTAGCGGAATAGAGTCAAACAGAGCACGTTCTGCGCCAATCAAAAAAGTCTCCCCCCCACCGAAATCTTTTGTTAGAATGTGCAGTCGGACATGGCGGTCTCGTTCCCCGGTAGCTCAGTGGTAGAGCAGCCGGCTGTTAACCGGCTGGTCGCAGGTTCGACTCCTGCCCGGGGAGCCACCATCGCAAGGCCTTCGAGATCTCTCTCGAAGGCCTTTGTCGTTTTCGTCGATCCATCATCCGCTTCGCCGCTGGCTTCTCATTCGCACGGCTGGGCCATGGAAGATTCTGTATGATGACCGCTATGGCACCTGACTGGCGCGAGTTCACACCGGCAACCCTGCTCCGCAACCAGCATCTCATGACGATTGTTCCTGGCTATTGGCCTCGCCGAGCCCTGCTGGACGGCATACCGATCGAATCACGCTTGTTCACCACCGATCCCAAGACTCAGCTGCTCGGCTTCTGCCATTGGCAGCCAAACCGGACAGGCTGCCAGACTCTGCTGCTCGTGCATGGGCTTGAAGGATCCAGCGAGTCCCACTACATGCAGGGGATCGCCGCAAAAGCCTACCGCGCGGGGATCAACGTCATCCGCCTCAACCAGCGTACTTGTGGCGGCACCGAACAGCTGACACCGACTCTCTACAACAGCGGCTTGAGTCAGGACTATCGGGCCATCGTCCAGGAGTTGGCAAGCCTGGATCGACTCACCCGTATCTGGCTGGTCGGTTATTCGATGGGGGGGAATCTTATCCTGAAAGCAGCGGGAGAACTCGGCTCGTCAGAGGCAGCGCTGGCCGGAGCGATCGCGGTCTGTCCGAATATCGACCCCACCCAATGCGCCAAAGCCTTGGAAGAGCCTCGCAACTGGCTCTACCACTATCACTTTCTAACCAAGCTCAAAGCGCGCATRAAGCGCAAGGCGGCGCTCTTTCCATGGAGATGGGACCTCACGGAGCTGGACCGTATCCACCTCATCAGCCAATTCGACGACCGCTACACGGCCTCAGACGGAGGCTACGCCAGCGGCCCGGACTACTACGACCGCGCAGGGTCCCGACATGTACTGGACAAGATTGCCGTCCCGACCACCATCGTCACAGCGCAGGATGATCCCTTTATTCCCTATTCGATGTTTAGCCTCGCGGCCATCAAACGGAACCCCCTCATCAGGCTGACGAGCCCCCACTATGGAGGCCACTGCGGATTCATTCAGGGAACACAGAGCAACGAAGACAGATTTTGGGTGGAAAGCCGAATCGTCGAATCGATCCGCACAGACAGAGAGCGCGATCAGGCAATTTGAAGATGGGTCCGCACTTCCTTCGCGTAGGTCTTAAASGGATCCGGCATGGGGAAGGGTTCCTGGCCGCGCAATTGGAAGATCGACCAGTTGATCACATAAGAAGGGGAAAACCTCGCATCCAACTCAGATCCAGCCGACTCAACCGGAAGGCCCGACGCCAATAAATGCCGTACAAGTTCACCTCGCCCAAAGGCCCTGGTGTTGCGGGGCGGATGGTCCATCGCTAAGGCAATCGCCTTGTCGGTCGTGAGCCGCGGAACCCGCCCCTCGTCCATCAAACCGTAATAGAGTCCCTTGCCTTGATGGAGATTGTGATACTCCAGGTCGAGGCTCTTCAGGGCCGGATCGGCCCAGGCCAGTTGTTCTGCCTCGCGAAAGGTTTCCAGCAGCCAGAGTTTCGAGGCCCAATCCACACGGCCTACCAGCTTCGTATAGTCCCCGCGAAGATCGCGCAACACCGCTTCCCATTGATCGAGCACCCAATCGGTTTCGTCGTCCTGCCCTCGATAGTGTTCCTGCGCCGCGGCAAGAAAGGCTTCCTGAATATCGATCGCCGAGATCGACTTCCCTGATTCCAGTCGCACGATCCATTGCCGTTCCTGATCCTGCGACAGCTCCTGCATTGTTTCGACCGGCTCATGGAGCTCTAGACCCTTCGGCGCATAGCCCTCTTCGATCAATTGCAGGACCAGGCCCGTCGTGCCCAGCTTCAAGGCCGTCGCCACCTCGGCCATATTCGAATCGCCCAGCAACAGATGAATCCGACGGTATTGATTCGGATCTGCCAGAGGCTCATCTCTGGTATTCACGATGGCGCGATTCTGCTGCACCCATTCGAAGAAGTCGTTCACGATGTAATCGGCCCGCTGAGAGATCTGGAAAGGCATGGCGGGCTGCTGCCCATGGCGCATGTTCGCTCCACGCGGCACGATGAGCCGATCCACCTGGATCCAGGCGTCCTGAGGGCCGGCCATGCCGACACGTCCTGCTCCGGTAAAGATCTGTCTGGTGACCAGGAAGGTCACGAAGGGCCCGAGCCCCCGCCTGGTAAAGGGGAACCCTCGCGTCACAAGATAGTTCTCGTGCGACCCGAAGGTCGCATCGGTGTCGTGGTCTACATTGTTCTTGATCAAGGACACCTGGTCGGCCAGACCGAGCTCATGAACGGCGTCCTGCAGCAACTGGTCGCCGGCCCGGTCGGCAGCCACCACATCGCTCAGCGATTCACATTCCGGCGAGGCCCATTCCAAATGGCCCATGTCGAGATACATGCGCCCGGCGTTAGTGAGAAATCCCCCGTTGCCGGGCGGTTCATCATGCCCCCGATGGTGCAGATCCAGGACGCCGCGCCGTTGCACATGAAAGAGATGGTCGCGAATCTTGTGGGCAAACCAGGTGGGGGAATGRTCCGGCTGATCTTCATTCACCAAGAGCCCGTATTCGGTTTCCAGCCCAAAAATACGGTTCAGCATCTTAGTTCGCCACGACTGATTGAAGGGCCTTCGGCAGCAGCCGTGACAAATCGGCTGGCTTGAGCGAACGGTACTTGGAGGTGCCGGGAGCCTGCCGCTCAAGGACCGCACATTCGAGCGTTCGCCCTCCCGCAATACTCCGGACATGTTCTCTCAGCGCGTCCACGTTGGGAATCGTAGCGACCGCTGCGCCGACTCCGCTTGCGGACGACTCAGTCTCGACCCGCTGGTCCGACTCTTCCTGTTGATGCGCGAGGGAACCGATCGCCCAGGCCCGCAAGGCCAGATCGAGCGCCTGCTCCAATGACAGAGTCTCAGGCATCTGCTCCTTGAGATAGGCCGTCATCTTCGTCTGGGCCGCAGGCGTGGCAGCCAGGACCGCGCAGCCGGTCATTTCCTCGAAGGTGCCATCGTAGTTGATCGTCAGAAGGGCATCCTTCTCCGACTTCTGCCCTAACTCTGCCACCAGAATCCGCACGATGAACGGCGCCTTGTAGACTTCTTCAAACGCCTGTTTAATGACCGGAGCAATACCGTACTTTACCAATCGCGAACCCGTGACATCAGAGGGCGAACGGTTGAACCCTTCGACATGTGCCATTTCGAGCAGGCTGAAGCGCAGCTTCTCCAAATCGGTAGGGTGCCCCATTCCGCCCAAGGCCAACCGGTCGTAGATCTCGTAGAGCTTCGGAGTCCCCTTGCTCACCGTGACCAGAAGGATGCCGCCTTCATAGGCCAGAGCCACGACCGGACTCCCCTGCTTGAACTGCTCATCCAGATACTGGCGGCGATTACCGACTGCTTCGACCCAGCGATAGGGCTCTTCATACATAGCGCACCACCTGTGATTCATAGAGAGGCTTCAAGGTCGCATCAGGAATCGTCTGCACACCGGCTCCTGTAATCAGCTTGATGACGGGATAGAGGCTCGCCTCCCGATTCACGCCACCGGTTGCCGAGTCGAATTCCGCCGCGCTGGTGAGCAATCGCAAGGCCTGTACCATCGCTTGCTCTTCCGGCAGCTGATTGAGGGGCTGATCGCCCCAGGTATTCAGGTAATGCAGGATGCCACGAATCGTCGGGGAACCGGACCCTGACACGGCATATTCCACCCCTTCGAACTCCGCCCCGAGGATGTCGTAGAAATAAATCTTGGCCGAACCCTGCTCCAGATCGTAGCCGGCGAACACCGGAACGACCGCGCCGGTCCCGGCCAACGCAGCAGGCACATTGTCCTTCAAGAGCTTGGAGATGGCGCGGAGCTTACCGTCGAAACTCAATTCCTGGAGCTGCGTTCTCCGGTAATATTTGAAAGAATGTTCCAGGACCCGCACCATTTCATAAGCGGTCGCAGGGACTCCGGCAATGGCCATCACACTGTGCCGATCGATCTCCAGTACCTTGTCCGTGCGGTCGTACATCACCATATTGCCGGCAGTTGCGCGACGGTCTCCGGCCACCAGCACGCCACCGCGATACTTGAAGGCCAGAATCGTCGTGGCATTCGTCAGAGCATGACCAGTCCCCACCGTCGCCGGTGTGCCGAGCGTATAGCCCTGTTCTTTCAACAGTTGAAGAAAATCCCCTTGTATCCCCATTCCCCCCCCTTTTGAGCGACGGCCCTACCTTCCATCATGGGTGGGCGCACTGTCCTCTRCTGCGCGCATCCAACGAAGGCCTTCTAGCCCACGCGTTGCCCGAGCACAGAGGATGCCCGCCTACCCCTCTCAGATCTTATTCTCCTGTCCGTTGCCGATACCGCTCCGCTTGCTTCGGGTCCACCTTCCGCATACGTTTGAGCAAATTGTCTTTGTCTGGAGACCCGGGCTCAGGGCGCTTCGGCCCCCCGCCATCCTCGGATGGACTCGGAGCCTTCGGCATGGGATTTCCAGGCCCTTCCCGACGTTCAGGCATTAAGCTGTAATTCATGATCGGGACTCCTTTTCTCTGTTCCATGCGGTCAGCGCATCCACCGGGGATGCCGCTCGCTCGAAGCACTGCGCACAGGCCTGCACAGCCTCCGGCTCAAAGAGATCGCCCATCTCCAACGTTCGCGGAAGCAGCCCCCCGCTGAACTGAATCCGCTCCCACTGCATCGACTTGATCTGATCCGGAAACCGTCTGACGCAGAGGCCGCGAATGCCCGCTCTCGTATCGGAAGGGCCGCCCACTAAGGCCGACTCGATGTCCTGCTCTGAGGTCATCCGCCAGGCCTTCCCCTCTGCCTCCAGCCCCAGGAAGAGCCCGCGATCAGGATTTATATTATGGTACTCTAAATCCAAACTCGCCAGCCAGGGGTCCTCCCAGCCAAGCTTCTCTTCTTGCATAAACGTTTCCATGAGCCAACGCTTAGTCACCCAATCGAGCTTCCCCACCAGTTGCCGCCGATCGCCTGCCAGCAATCGCAAGGTGGCGGCCCATTCGCGCAGGATCCAATCGGTCTCTGCGTCAGCCCCGGCCAAGTGTTTCTGGGCCGCAAGGTAATACTCTCCTTGAATATCCAGGCCTGTAATCGTGCAGCCGTTCTTCTGGCGGACCGTCGCCTTCAAATCCTGATCGCGAGACAGTTGCTTCACCGCCGTGACTGACTGTTCCAATTCCAGCACCGGAGCAGCCCCACGGGCGATCAACTCCAGGGCCAACTGCGTCGTTCCGACTTTCAAGGCTGTGGCATATTCACACATATTGGCATCGCCGATGATGAGATGGAGCCGCCGGTATTTCTCCCGCACCGCGTGGGGCTCGTCCCTCGTATTCAGAATCGGGCGGTTGTGCATCGTGTCGACGCTTAGATCCGTCTCCATGAAATCGGCCCGCTGAGAGAGCTGATACACGCCAGGCACGAATCCGCTCTCTTGACCCTCCACCCCGACTTTTCCGGATCCCGCAATAATCTGTCTGCTGACCAAAAACGGCAGCATCCCAGCCGTCAATGCAGGAAAGGGAATGGAGCGGGAGACGAGATAGTTATCGTGACAGCCGTAGCTATGGCCGTGGAAGTCCGTGTTGTTCTTGTAGAGCTGCACCGGGGACCCGCCGAGTACCTGGTTGCGGCGCTCTGCCGCCCGCTGAGCGATCCGCTCCCCGGCCCGGTCATGGGCCAGGAGATCTTTCAACGTCCGACATTCCGGCGTGGAATATTCAGGATGCGTATGATCGTTGTAAAAGCGGGCTCCGTTGGGGAGGACCAGATCGCTTTTCATCTCATGAAACGAAAAAGGCCGATGGGCATCGACCTTGGCAAATTCGTCTTCTTCTTTGTCCTGTTGCAAGCCTAAGACCCGGAACCCGCGCGCATCCTCATGAGGATCTTCCCCTCCATAGTCCCAACGCCGCTCGAACGAGGCAGTTAGATGGGCCCGCACCAGCTCCATCGACTCCACGACCGGATCGACCGTCTGCTGGTCTTCCCTCGTGATCCCATACTCTGTTTCGATCCCGAACAGCCGCATCTGCGTTCCCGTACTCCTCGCCCCCAGGGACAGAATCACGATAAGGTGGCTGGGCCGGCTCTCACCTGCGCCCACCGAGCGAGCACATGCTCATCGTGCGCGCTCTAGGAGCAACGAGAGCCCCCAGACACCTATCCCTTTATATAATCTGTCCTATCAATTTTTCTTCTGCCTGCCGCCCCCTCCGGAACGAAGAAACTCCGACAACCTGCTCCGGATGGTGATCGAGGAGCTTCAGCCATTCTTCCGCCGCATCGTCTGGCGGCAACATCTCGCCTTCCCGGAATTCTGCATGTACGGAGCTCACCAGATCGTCCAGGGTCATGCCGCCTGGCTCGCCCGCACCTGCCGCAATCATGCGGTCGATCGCTCGTTCCTTCGCCCGTTGCACGATCGAAGAGAGAATCGCGCCGCTGATCAAATCGCCACGGTAAAGCACCTTGTTCTGTCCGCTGCGAAGTCTGATCGAGAGAAGCCGGCTCTCATCGACACGCGAAAAGATCGCGGAGAGCGCATGGTCAATAAGATCGGCGCAGGACTTCTTCCGATCTCCACCATGCTGATCGATCCATTGCCGGTCCAGCGGTAGGTCCTCTGTCAGATACACGTTCAAAATTGCGGCAGCCGAATCACGATTAGGACGGCTCACTTTGATTTTGCGATCAATGCGACCGGGACGCAGTACGGCTGGGTCGATCAAATCAGGCCGGTTTGAGGCCAGAATGATCACCACATCCTGCAGCGATTCGATCCCGTCCATCTCGGAACAGAACATCGGCACCAGAGTGCTCGAAATATTGAAGGACCGGGAAGCCCGTCTCGTGCCGAGCACCGACTCCGCTTCATCGATGAAAATAAATGGCAGGGCTCCTTCCTTCCGGCGAGCGCGGGCCTGGGCGAAGAGGTCACGAACCATCCGCTCCGATTCTCCCAGCCACATGTTCAGAATTTCCGGTCCCTTAATATGGAGGAAGGCTCCGCGAGTCACCGGTGGTTTGTCGCCCTTCGCGCCGGCCGTAGCCTGACTCGCCTCCCCCACCAGTTTGGCAAGGCTGGCGGCAGCTGCCTGTCCGATCAAGGTCTTACCGCAGCCGGGAGGCCCATATAGCAAAAAGCCCTTCGGCTGCGTAAACTTAAATCGTTGAAACGTGTCCGCATGGAGCAAGGGATACTCAATCGCCTTCTTAATGGCGGCGATCGCCTCCGTTTGCCCGCCGATCTGCTCCCAGGTAACGGTGGGGACCTCGTCCAGGAGGTGGGACTTGGACTTTTTGTCTTCCAACTTTTCGATCGCCACATGGAGGCTGGGCTCGGTCCGCACCTCATCGCCTGCCTTCAGGTCCACCCCGAGCAAATCGCTCGACCGTTGCAGGATCAAGACCTGCCGGCCCATCTCCTGCTCGAACCGAAGCCGCCCATCCGGCAAGGCTTCAGCAACTTTCAACACGGGCCCATTCCGGTCATAGCCCAGGATCTTAATGACGGCAAAGGCTTCGTTGACGAGAATCTGCGCGCCGATCTTGAGCTCGGCAGCCTGCACCCTGGGATCGACGCTGGCATAGTACTCAGCGCCCCCCACCAGGATCCTGGCCAGTCCTTCGCCCGGCACCTCAAGCAAGGTACCGATCCGGTTAGCCGGCGCGATGAGCTTCGCAATGACGTCAGCGGCTTTTTTAAATTCGACTTCTCGCTGCAGTTGCGCCGCTTGTCCGAGCGTCACGGCATGGCGCAGCTTGTAGAGGATCTTCTGCCGAGGGTCACTGTCGGGGAATGAGGCGAGGCATTCTTCAATCAACTCAAGCGGGTCGGAGCCCATACGCATCGATAGATTCGCACCGTCCTCCGTCTTGCCCTTGGGTTCTTGGTCCTGTGGTTCAGTGGGTCGTCGGTCGCTCATCAGAGGTCCTCCATGCGGAACAGATGCTTAATCCTAGCACAGCGACATCATGGATTGCCTACTGTACGGCGCCTCCTTAATTGACGGCCTGGAGGGTCACGGAGACCCGTTCCTTACTGGTTCTCCGTAGGATTTCGACCGTGACCCGGTCGTTGACCTTGTGCCGCTCCATCACATCCATGAGTTCGTCCAGTGTCCCGACTGGCTTGCCATCGACTGAGAGGATGATGTCGCCCAACTCCACCCGCCCGGGGGAGGACTCGCGCGCGCCCTTCAAGCCTGCCTGCTCCGCCCCGCTCCCTGGCGACACCTTGCCGATAATCAGCCCCTTGATCCCCCACCGCTTGGCCATCGTATCAGGGACGAGCGAGACCCCGAGCCCAGGACGGATGAGCTTGCCGTACTTGATCAGTTCCGGAACGATGCGGTTCACGGTGTCCACCGGGACGGCAAAGCCAATTCCCGCAAAGGCCCCGCTGGGACTCATAATTTGCGTATTCACCCCGATCAAACGACCGGCGCTATCCAGCAGCGGCCCGCCCGAGTTTCCAGGATTGATAGCGGCATCGGTCTGGATGACTCCTTCGATCGTCCGGTTCGTCAAGGACTTGATCGTCCGCCCCAAGGCGCTCACCACGCCGGTTGTCAGCGTATGGTCGAGGCCGAAGGGATTCCCGATCGCCAAGACCTTTTGCCCGACTCGCAGATCCCGCGAGGTCCCGACTGCAAGGGGCGTCAGTGCTTCTTCCGACGCGCGAATCTGCAGCACTGCCACATCGTGATCGGGATCGGCACCGATGAGCGTAGCCCTATGTTCCGTCCGGTCTGCCAGCGTGACGGTGATCGAATTCGCCCCGTAGACGACATGAAAATTGGTGACGATATGCCCCTGCTTGTTCCAGACGAATCCCGATCCTGACCCCTGCGGGACTTCAAAAAGATTGAACGACCAGGGGTCCCGTTGAATCGCGGTATTTGAGATAAAGACGACGGACTTTGTGGCCCGCTCGAAGACGGCCATCGTGGCCCGCTCATCCTCGCCCAACTCGACTGGCGGAGGAGCCACGACGCGTGGCTTAACTTCGGGGCCATCATAGGTTCCGCCCAGTGGCTTCCCCCATTCGGCCATCGACAAGGCAGGCCAGAGACTGAAACACAAGAGCCCCACTGCCACGAGAACTCTGCCTGTCCCATGCCCCTTCGCCATCATTCACCCATGATTTGGATAATCAGTTCCCTGGTCCTGGCTCTGGTATCGAAATCGACGACGACAATCTGTTGCCAGATTCCCAATAGGAGCACGCTATTCTGAAAGGGGATGGTGACAGAAGGCCCTTGCAACTGACCACGCAAATGGCTGTGGCCATTATCTTCACCGGCATTTCTCGTATTGTGCTGCCAGGCAGGATCGGCCGGCACGGCCCGGTCCCAGAAGGCTTTGGTATCAGCCCTGATGCCTGGCTCATCTTCGATGAGCATCACTGAGGCGGTCGTATGTTTGATGAAGACCGTCACGATCCCTGCCGCCAGCTTGACCCCGGACAGAGCCTCGGCCACGGACTTCGTCACATTTTCGATCTGCGAGTCTCCCTGCATAGCGAGATGCAATGACACAGTCTTGACCGCCATCGTTAGGACTCCATCGCCCGGAGGGCACGGCGTTCAGCGCCAGTCAAGGCACAGCCGCGAGCCTCCTCCAGAATGACATCGAACTCGCCCTGCGCCGTCAACCGTCGCAAGGCCCCTATCACTGCGCCGCTCAAGATGCCGTCCCGCTGCAGGGTCTCCAAATAGGTAAAGGCGTCGACCAAAGTTTCCTTCGTTCTCACATAATAGTCCCTGCCGCGGCGCTGGTTGCTGTAGGCCTCGAACTGCTCGCAAGCGACAAGAATTTCCGCCAACTGCTTGACCCAGGGCTGGGCGGAGGTCAGCTTCTCCGGATAGTAATAATAGAGCATCACCTGCTGCATCCAGGGTTTCCAGCTCACGCCCATCTTCTTAATGGTAGGCCGAACCTCACGCAGTCGGCGAGCCAGCCGGCGCGCGTAGCCCAGCCTCATCTCGACCTGTTCCTTGGCCCAAACCGTCATGGCAATGCCGCCTGCCTCAAGATCCTTTTTGTAACAACGGAGGAAGGCCTCCGTCTCTCGTCCGTAGGCCGTGTATTGATGAACGGCTCGCCATTCCTGCGGCCTCGTCGGAATCCCTCGCTCCTTGGCCCAGGACCAAATCTTCCCGAAGAGTTGCCGGTCCAATCCGGCTCGTCCCAGATCATGAAGCAGACAGGCGATCTGATATTGGCGGACAAGCTCGGCCCCATGACCCAGCTCGACCCCCACAGCCGCGCACATGCGCGCCGTTCGCACCGCATGGGGCCGGTCGTAGCCGCGAATGGTTCGTCCTGGATGAAGCGGGTGCGGATAATCGTACAGTTTCATCAATTGGGAAAGGAGCGCACGGGGGACCAGCAGCGGAGCACCTGTACGGGAAGATGGCATCATGAGTGAAACTGCCTGCAAGCCTAGGGGTGACAGATTGAGCCGCGAGGAGAATACGTTCGCCGTCAGACCCTGTCAAGACGCGGCAAGGCTCGATGAAAGTCCTGATCTCTGCTATGCTCCGACCGAAGCGGAGGCCCCTCGACCATGACCGATCCAACCTGCACAGCCTGCTCGGCTAACTGGCCAGGCACAGACCGTTTCATCGCAGACCTCAGCCTCACCAGGGTTTATCTGCATGAAGATCAATTCTTCCCAGGCTGGGCCGTCCTCTTCCTCAAACGCCATGCGACGGAGCTCTTTCAACTGACCAAGGACGAACGGTCTCAGTTGATCGAAGACGTCAACCTCGTTGCCAAGACTCTGGCCAAGGTCTATGGGGCCAAAAAGATCAATTACGAACTCCTCGGGAACCAGCTCCCCCATATCCACTGGCATATCATTCCACGGCTGGCTACAGATCCAGCCCCTCTGGAACCAGTCTGGCGGATCGAGCATGAACCGGTGCAGCTAGAGCCACCAGACTTACAGTCACAGATTCAATTAATTCAAAAACAGCTTCAGTCCTGACTAGTCACTTCGGGAGAAAACACGATGCCCGCAACTCCCCGCGACCATCCGGATAAGCGAACCCATGCTCAGCTGACGTTAGCAGCAGGTCGGGTCGGTGGAGGCGGGGTCGAACGATTCCTCCCGGACGTCCAAAATCAGTTCATAGGAGGCCATAGGCGAAAAATTCGAGCGGAGGTTCACACACTTCCCGACCACATTGTCCTGAGCGCTCCGCTCGATGAACGTCGCAAGGCGGAGCAGATCCGCCAAGGGACCGCCGATCCATTGCTCGGTGATTTCTGTTTGATGCGAGGTGCCGATTTCGAGGTTCATGGCTGGTCCGAGCTGGGTATATTCCGATAACCGATCGTTTGCCGGGTTGGAGGCGTAGGCACGGATCTCAGCCGCGAACTTCCGCAAGCCCTTCACCGATGCGACGATGCGCCATTCCTTCGCCGCATCGCTCTTCCCGCAATAAAACCCCAACTCGCGCCAAGCCTTGCGCGTTGATTCTTTGGCTGCGTCACTAGCCATTCCATAACTCCTTAAGAACTTTCGATTGCTTACCTAGGGACATGCTGCCCGCACTTGTTATAAAAATGCCTAAGTAGATCCTATTAAGACGAGTGAGCAAAGTACATTGGATTAGGATTTATGGAATTCGCGAGGTGTGGAGCCGGCGATCCGGATTGAACGGACGACCTGCTGTTTACGAAACAGCTGCTCTACCAACTGAGCTACGCCGGCCCTCGCGAACGACAAACAACTTACACGGGTTTTTTCTCAGCCTCAAGAGGTTTTTCGTTCTCTACCAGAATAGAGGCCGGAACCCGATGCTTTGATGACAATTATTTAAGCTGAGCGACTGGTTGCAGCCTGGCCAGAGACCCCTGGCCTGCCGCTGGAAGGCAGAGCGGCTCCTGCTCCTTGCCGTACTGCTCACGAGCCACCTTCTGCACCTGCCCTCTGGTGTAGGTGCAGAGTTCGCCAGCCAGGATCGTTCCATTTTTATCCAGGTCTGCAGCTCCCCTCATCCCCTTGAGTAATTGATAGACAAAGAGGCCATGCTGGCCCGGGTCGTAACTATAGGACTCCTGAATCGATCGGTTGCCGACCATCCACAAAATCCTCTCCTTCCCACCCCCCTGCTGCTCCCACAGGGGCCCGATGGCGCTGGTCGCCTCCTTACCTGGTGCCAGTTCAAGCGAGAGATCGAGCATCACGATGGCCTGCTGAATCGGCAAGCTCATCAAGGATTCCCCCAACCGGCGCAGCGAATAGAGTCTAGCGCTGGAGGTCGGCGTGCTGTCGAACAGCAACAACGACACGGCCCCGGTCGTGGGGTCCACGACTCCCCTGCCCGTGATCGAGACATAGACCACGGTGGTCAGGTCCAGATGCATCGGCAACCACTCGTCCAAGACCTCGACCAGATCGCTCTTGAGGGCATGGGTATCCAGGAGGGTGCGCACTCGCTCGTGAGGAATGCCTCCGACTGATTTGAGATAGCTGGCCATGCCCTCCGCATCCCGCGTGGCATATTTGACCCGGGCCAGGCTGCTCTCCCGAAATTGCCCCACCCCGATGACAATGCCGACGGCCTTCGGCTGTTTGAGCAGGCCGGTCCACTTCGGGGCCTGATCCACATCCACCGGCTGCGCCTTGGCTTCCTTCGCTGATTCAGGCTTCATGGCCACTAGAAACTTCTTGGCGTTGGGCAGCTGGACGGACGAGGACCCCGCGCGCAAAGCCAACGTCAATTCCCCCTGCACCGCCTCTTTGACCAGGCCGACCTTGCCATCCACCATCACACGCTTGACCTCGCCTGGCTGGAGATCGCCGATGGAAACCAGGTTGGGAATCCGCTCGATCAAGGGCGGCGTGGTCGTTACAGACAGTTCGACCGCCTTGGCAATGCCCGGCCCTTCATTTTTGACTTCGAGTTCGATCGCGATAGCTTCTCCGCTGTGGACCACCTGATTGCGGTTCTCGTCACGGACGATCGCCCGGAAGATCACCTTGGCAGATTCGTCCAATGGAGCCGGTGCAGAGACGGACACGGCCGATTGCGGCGGGACTGGCTTGGATCCCGAAACGGAAACCCCGCGGCCTGCCACAGGAGAGGGAGGAGGAACGGATGCCGCTGCCGCCTGGGCTCGGCTTGCCTTCCGTAGGTCTGCGGCATTGAGAATCTTGCTCGATGTCCCCAGTTGCTTGGCCATGCCGTCCGTCACGAGGCCGAAGGCCTCTTGGGCAATCTTGGTCAGGCCCTTCACTTCACAGGAAGAAGCTGTGACCTCGACCTCGCCACGACCGATGCTTTGGATTTTCTTACTATGCAGGACCGTGCCATCGGCAGCCGTGTAAGCGAAATCCAATCCCACGGTGATAGTGGCTGGATAGCTTGTGTTGGCCTGTCGTACGACCGCCAGATCGAGATGGATGATGCCCAGCGCCACATCGACATAGCCATCCGGCACAGACGAGGGACCTGCCTCGCCGGTCAGGACCTTCTCGAAGACGCGGCCTGTTTTATGTTTCAGCGCATCCTGTAATGGAGCAGCGACCGACAGAGATTGCGGTTGGCCGCAGGCATCCTGATAGGCTAGCTGCGCCCCAGCGATGCTGGCATCCGCGCGGAGCTGAACCGTGAGGGGAAGATAATACCCCATAGTTGCGCCATTGCGACTGGAGAAAAGCGCGCAGCTCGTCAACGTCGCAATGCACAACCCGGCCCCAACCCACGAGGCGGCACGAAATCGAAGAGATGGTCTCGTTGAATCAATCACATGCACCACATTCTTATACAGAAAATCAGGCAACCAGCACAACCAGGGGGATAAAACAGCGAGACGAACGAAGGTTCGATGTTCGATGCTTTCGGAACTTCGAACCCAGAACTTCGAACTCCTAGTCGGGCCTTTCGCGCATATCTCGCGCGGCGCGCCCTCCACAATTGACAGCCCCTCACCCCTCGGATAAGTTCAAGCCCATGACCGAATCTTCTTCAGCAGCGCAGGGACCGAAACTGTCATGGTCTGCCATCAGCCGGCTTATCCGCCTGCAAAGCCAGACCGGAACCTGGCTGCTCCTGCTCCCGACCCTCTGGTCCCTGGTCTTGGCGGCTCGCGGCCTGCCCCCCCTCCAGTTGCTGGCCATCTTCGCCGCAGGGTCTTTCGTGATGCGCAGCGCCGGGGTCGTGCTAAACGATTTGGCAGACCGCTCGTTCGATCGGCATGTGGCCCGCACGCAGGTGCGGCCCCTCGCCTCCGGCGAACTCAGCGTCCCTCATGCCCTGCTGGTCCTCGGCTTCTTTCTCGCTCTGGCTGGCCTGCTCGTGCTGCTGCTGGACCCTCTGACAATCCTCCTGAGTCCGATCGCCATCTTCCTGGCTTTCCTCTATCCCTTTGCGAAACGGATCATCCATATCCCGCAAGCCATGCTGGGCATCGCCTTCGGCTGGGGCACCATCATGGCCTGGACCTCCTCACGAGGGGCCATTGACGCGCCTGCCTGGTGCCTCTTTGCTGCAACGGTCTGCTGGGCGATTGGCTACGATACGATCTATGCCCTGCAAGACTTGGAAGACGATCGCCGGATCGGCGTGAAATCTTCGGCCCTGCTGTTCGGCTCGTCCACCTGGATCGCCGTCGGCACGGCCCTCTGCGCGATGCTGCTGCTACTGGGGCTGGCTGGCTGGCTCGCCCAGATCGGCTGGGCCTACTATGCGGTGCTTGCTCCCGTGGGAGTCTGGTGTGCTAGGCAAGCCGGACAGATCAGGGGGGTTGTCTCGGCCCCTACCGCCTTCCACATGTTTCAACAGCATGTGTGGGTAGGGGCCGCGGTGCTGATAGGAATGGTCGCAGGATTTATCTTCTGATCAGCCGGCCGGCTTTTGGATCGGCGCATCAGGCTTCGGCGCGCGCAACGTACCCAAATAGATCGTGATGGCTTTCGCATCGGCATCGCTGAGCCCGAGCGCCGGCATTCTGGTTTCCGGCTTCATCGCCTGAGGATTCTTCACCCAGCGATAAATCCAGGTCCCGTTCAAGCGGAATCCTGCCCGGTCGAGCGCCGGTCCGACTTTGCCGCCCTCTGTGCCGATGCTGTGACAACCGTTGCAACCGTACTTGTTCGAATAGAGACGTTTGCCATGCTCCACCATCTCCGCTACCAATTCCGGCTTCACGGTTAGATCGGGACGGGCGACGTTCACGCCTTTGCCAGGTCTGGAAGTGAAATTGATCACCGCCATGTGCGCCGCATCGAGTTCTTTTTTCGCCAGGGTCATGGCCGCCAGTTCTTTGGCGTAGGTGGACTCGTCTGCCTCCACGTCTTTCTTCAACTCTTCGCTCTTCTTTTCCGCTTCGTCGCTCGCCTTCTTTTCGGCCGCATCATAGGCCTGCTTGGCCGGGTCTGACTTGTTCTGAGCCTCTTGGAATGCAGCCGCCAGCTCCTTCTCCCGTTCCTCGACTTTAAACTCCAGCTTCATGCCGTGGAGGCCGCGGACATAGCCGACGATCGCCCAGATCTCCTCTTCCGACAGGGTGTACTTGAAGGTCGGCATGTTGGGCACGGCGAACTCATCATCGCCGATCTTGTCGCCACCGGGACTCGTGTCCTTCATGTCGCGTGAAATCGTATTGAAAATGTCTTCGTCCTTGAAGGTACCCATCTCCGATTTGTTTGAGAGATCTTTAGGCTTCGGGTCCGGCATCGACGACCAATTGAACCCTTCGTTCTGGCGTCCGCTCTCGCCGTGGCAATGCATGCAGTAGTGGTTGTAGAGTTTATGCCCCTTCTGCTGTTGCTCGCTGGCGCAGCCGCCGGCCACCATGGCCCATACGCTGAGCAGTCCACCCACCGTTCCTAGTGCAAAGAGTCGAGCCGCCTTCATACTGATTGCCCTTTCTTTAGCTTGCGGATCAGAATGAACTGAAATCCGAAAGCCAGGCCCACGGCAAGTGCCGCGTAGTAATAACCGGAGTAGTCCGGTGGCGCTTCTGCGCGGAAATACCACCAGGAAGAGACCGCCTTTTGTGACCCCTTCTCTTTCAGCTCGCCGCTTGCGTCCTTCTTCCCGTCCCAGACGGCGAAGGCGATGTTGATGAAGCCACCAGTCGTGATCTGCGTATCTTCCTCCGGATGCCCGGTAGTGAGCGGCCTGGTGAAGACCACTTTCCAGGTGCCGTTGGCATAGGCGCCCTTGGCTTTCACGTCCTGGTGTGGCTGCACGCTGAGCGTGCCGAAGCCCTTAGCATTCATGTCCACGCCTTTGGCGTCTTTGTTCTTCCAATACCAGATATTGACCGGACCGCCTTCCACCTGCGCCATGGGCTGACCATGCGCGAAGTGGGCTTTCTTGTCGCCTACCATAAATTCAATCGCGGCGGCATCGTCTGGATCTTCCGAGGGATCGACATATTCCAAGAGGATGGCGACGTTCGTTCCGTCATGCAGAGCGCGCACGCTCAGGTCCCGAACCGTCGCTTCCAGAATGCGGTTCGGCCAATGGACTTGCGGCGACATCGGAAAGGTGGCCGGAGCCGCGCTGCTCCAGACCGCAGCATTCGGGTCATCAGCCGGCAAGGAGCCCTTCACCATCGGGGCGCGAACCGCGATGCCCTCTTGAGCCAAACAAACCGTCGCCCCTGCGAGCACGCACAGAATCCCGATTCCTGTAATTGCGCGGCCCCACTTCATCTGTTCCATTCCCCTAGTCATAGGAGCCTCATGCTGGTTCGACAGTCTCTCAGCAACCTGTTCCATTATTCCCACGTTCTGGGAGATTGATGCGCACCATCATACTCGCCCATGATGATTTTCCAGATCCACTCGTCAGGCAATTCAACTTCCCAGCGCGGCATCGCAGACTTCCACGGCATGCCCTCGATCGGGAGACCCACACCGCCCTTCTTGATGCGCCAGAAGAGATAGCTTTCCTGGAGCATGGCGATCGTGGTGGGATCGGAGAAGTTGGCCGGAGGGGGATTGAATCCTCTGGCGGCCGGGCCCTTTCCATCGAATTTTCCACCGTGGCAGGGGGAACAGAATGCGGCGTAGAAGCCCTTTCCCTGCTGAATCGTATCCGGTGTCTTGGCGACAGGATTCGAGAGGCCGGTATATTCGCCTGGAGGAGCCGGATGAATCGTCCGATTTTCGGCAGGCGGGGCATCGCTGGTCGCCGTGCTGTGATAAGTCTGCCAGCCGACGATCAGGGGGAACAACAAGAGCACTCCGTACCGGAGCACTTGCAAGCTGCCGATGTTCTCTCCAGTCAGGAACCGCTGGATCGGTCCCCAGAAGGCGTCTTTGGACTCTCCACTCAAGGTGGCGAAGATCACAATGCCCGACGTCGTCAGCATCAGATACAGAAAAATCAGACTGGCCGGCAGCGGCGCCGAGCCAGGGATATTCGGCACAACGAACTTCAAGATCGTATAGACGATCCCGATCAAGATGACCGGCTTAAGCAACGAGCCCCCCATACGTTCCTCCTAGTGCGCTTGCGCTACGTCGACTGGACCGGACTGAGCTACCTTCACCGGGGTGGCAGGCGCATGTCCCGGCACTTCGAGGTCAGCGACATTCACGGAAATCGGTTCCCCGCTCATTTGCTGGAGGAAGGCGATGACCGACAGAATTTCATTCTTGGACAGCCCGATCGGGTTCTTATTGATGTAGGGCATCCGAGCCGGATATTCTTTCGGCTGGCCTTCATGACGGTAGTCAAGATAGATGTAGGCCTGGGGCTGCGTCAAACTCTCAAAGAGAAATTCGCGGCTCAGCTTGGCGCCGATCCCTTTCAGGTCCGGGCAACGGGCCGATTCGCTGGGCCCGATCGTATGGCAGAGCGCGCATTGGCCCTTGCTGAAGAATATTTTCTGCCCAATGGTCGCCATGTCGGTCGGCGTTTTCACCGTGGCAATGTCGAACTTCTCCTCGATCGGCGGCAGAGATGCCATCTGTGGCACCGACAGCGCGACGAGCGTAAAGAGGCCGAGGACGATCGCGACGAATCCGACGACCCGGACGAACTGGGCTCGAACCAGAAGCAGAATCAAGGTCCCGCTCCCCACAATCATGAGACCAATCAACTGCAATTTGACAACTTCGCTCATAAGACTCCTCTTGCGAAATCGATCGCCTCAGCTATGCGGCGCCTTCGCCTTATCGCTCATCGTGGCTACCCAGAAGATAAACGCGATAATCATGGAGAAAACAAATGTATTCAAAGCCATGATCGCAGCCGCATACCCGAGCGCCGGCGAAAATGCGTATTGCGATGAATCCCGGAGCACACCATACACATGCCAATGGACGCGCGAGGACGACCTGGCGTAACCCATCAGCGTCATGAGTAGGATGACCATGATCGCATTGAGGACGAGGGCGTAGCCGGCGCGAGGCGGCATCTTGCCCCAGACCATTTCCGTCGTCGTCTTGGCGCTCTTCAGCAGCAAAGCCGTCAGCGGCGTGATTGTCAACATGACGAAGAGCACGATCAACACTTGCGACGTCGAGAAGTAGTTGATGCGAACGATGGCCGGCACGAAGTAGCCCCAAACACCCAGGACGACGACGGCGATTCCGGCAAGGACCAGCAGGGAATTCATGACTGCCTTGGCAGCCTTCGCCCATCCGGCGGTCTCTTCCTTGCCCGCGCGCCAATACATGATGAAGCTCATGAAGGTGACGAGGATCATCAAATTCGACACGGTCATTTTCGCCGACATGACGCCGAAGACTCCCAACAACGGGTGGTGGGTGCCTCCCATCTTTCTCGCTTCTTCCAAGCTCGCCACGAGGGAATGAGGCGTCATCCAGACACCGAGACACAAGAGTAGAATGATCAGCATCGACAGCATTGACTTCCGATACTTCAGCTCGGAGCCGGGAATGCGATAGGTGATCCCCAGCCAGAAGTAGTAATTCGAGCCGAGGAAGAGCACGCCGATGAGCATGGCCTGGAGAATGAAGAGCCAGGAGAGGAAGCCGCCCATGAGCGTGATGCCCATCTGCTGGTTGTACTGATACACTTCGCGCATGAGCCAATAGCCGGCAAAGGGGAGCGGCAGGAGCCCGAATACCCCGATGAAGTTCCCGACATAACCCATCCAATCGTAGTGATCGCGCTCTTCCGCGTTCCTGGCGGAGAGGTAGCGAATCCCGGCATAGGCGCCGCAGATGTACCCGCCCAGCACCACGTTCGCAATCAAACGGTGAATGTTCACCGGCCACCAGGTTGGATTCCAAGTCGCGGCCCAGGCCCTGGCGAGGTCCGAGCCCTCGGCAAGCACGACCGGACTGGCCTGGAACGTGGCCCAGGAGTTCGGCACGATCATGATAAAGAAGGCGAAGAAATTCAGCAGGAAGCCGAGGAAGATATGAAACTTCTTCTTGCCGCCATCCTGCATCGCATCCCAGCCATACCAATAGAGGTACAGGGTCGCGGTCTCAACCAGGAACAGGAGACAATAGACGATGAACGACGGGAAGAAAATATCGGTCAGGTAGTTCATCAACTTGGGGTAGAAGGAGATCAGCAGGAACAACAGAATGCCCCCGAAGAGTGCCGTCGTGGCATAGGCAGAAGTCAGAAGCTTGGTAAACTCCTTGGCAAGTTTGTCGTAGCGCTTTTCGCCGGTCTTCCAGGCGACGACTTCGCACACCCAGGCGAAGATGGGCACGCCTAGCACAAACCCTGCGAGCAGCAAATGGAGCTGCGCGACAACCCAAACGAGATTGCGACTGCCGATGTAGGGAATATCGCGATATTCGGTCGTGGCGGCCGGTGCGATATCGGCCCCGAAGGCCAGCGCGGGAAGACTGAGGAGGCCGACGGCCCACAACAGTCCTGAGAGCGTCCCCCCCTGGCCCTTCAGGGCCCGGAGAAGTCTCTGAATCCATCCACCCTGTTGTTGCATGGCCCTCACCTCATCATCTCCCACGTTACGGTTTCTTGGCGGCAGACGGAGCCGGCGCGGTTGCTGCCGGTGTTTTCACTACAGCTGTGCCTGCCTTACCATTGCCCTTGCTCTTCTTCGTATTCGCCGCGTCGGCTTCCGCCTTCTGCTTTTCCAGCGCCTCGACTTGCGTGGTCAGCTGCGCCAACATCTTCTCGTCTTTATTGAGCGTCTCGACTGGCTTCAGGACGTGCGCCGCCTTCACGTCTGGCTTCTTACAACATTCATGAGGGTGCGGCGTAAAAACCGGCAAGGATGACCAGAATATGAGCGACAACACCACCGCCCCTCCAGTCAATGCCGTCAACATCAACCCTTGGTCCGCCGGCACCCGCATCAGGTCCCAGCGGGTAATCAGCTTCTGATAGCTCTCCGACGCAGGAGAGGCCGACTCCACCGTGCCACGGATGGCCCGCCCCACGAGCCACAGCCCAACAACTGACAGGCCCAACAACATCCCGGTAGCCACCGTGCCCCAGAGGACCAGCTCAATACTGATTTTTTCCGCAACCGGTACGAACTTGAGGAAGTCCATCTCGAACATCGAATGGGAAGTAGCAATCGCCGTTTCTGTCGTGAAACTCACCGTGGCCCAAAGGGCCGGCAAAAAGACGGCGCCGACCAGCGCGCATTTCCACCAGAGCGTCAGCCCCAATCCCTCTTGCGGTTCACGCTTCAGCCGTTCGAGATAAAATGTGCGGCCCACCACCCCAAGCGCCCAGATATCGATGGGAATCGACAGGAGGAACAACAACGGAATGCCGATCCCTTCGCCGAGGTGCGACTCTAAGCCCAGAGTAATCGTGGGAAGCGCAAATACAGTGACAGGGCTCGCCAGGAGCATCAAGAAGGCGAGACCGATTCGCGTCTCAAAATGCACCATCCCGAGCGACAGAAACAAGAGCACGAAGGCCAGCTTGATGGGCAAACCGGTCCAGAAGGCGGGCCAGAGAATGCCGAGCCCGAGCTGCGTGGGACACATTGAATCGCGTTCGTTGCTCATAGCAAGCCGAATCCGTTCTGCAAGATCGCCACTAGTCCAAAAACTCTCGGTTGATAATGGCGGAGATTGTGAAAATCAGGATCGCAGCCATCACCACCACCCATCCGATCAGGGCAACGGGACGCTTGAAAATATTCCGCTCCGGGTCCTTATCGATGAAGGGCAAAACGGCCAGCAACCCCAGGAACGCCCCCGGCAAGAGCATCGCCCCGACAAACTGTCCGAACTCGCCGGAGAACATCTTCAGGCGCAGCAGCTGGAACAAGAAAAGGAAGTACCACTCCGGTTCCGGGTGATAATCGCCCGGGTCAGGGGTCGCCTCGTCCAGCAAGACCACCGGCTCCCAGAAGGCCAGGGCGCAGATGCAGGCAAACACGGTCGCCATCCCGACGATGTCTTTCCAAATCTGCCGTGGAAAAAAATAGTCAGTCTTAGCCTTCAACTCTTCGGGCGTACCCCGGAATGGACCAGCTGGTCCGGCTGATCTAAAGAGGAAGAGATGCAACCCGGCCAACCCCATGAGGGCGGCGGGGAGCACCATCACATGAATGACAAAGAACCGGCTCAACGTCATTTGACCGGGAGTCGCGCCACCCTTGAGAAAGCGAGCAAGGAAGTCACCAATCAACGGCGTCTTATCCATAATCTCGACGCCGACGGTCGTGGCCCAATAGGCCCGCTGGTCCCAGGGGAGCAAATAACCCGTAAAGCCGAAACCCATGACGATGCCGAAGAGCGCCAAGCCGACCAGCCAAATCAGTTCACGCGGCTTCTTGTAGGCGCCCCAAAGAAAGACTTGGGACATATGGGCGAAGACGCAGATCACCATGGCCGTGGAGCCCCAGAAGTGGTAACCCAGCAGGAACCAGCCGTAGTCGACGTCATGAAGAATGTACTGGGTACTGGCGTAGGCATGGTCCGCGGTGGGCACGTAGTAAAACATCAACAACACGCCCGTGATCGCCTGCATGATGAAGATAAACAGCAACAGCGACCCAAAAACATAAGCCCAGCGAGAACCGCCAGGGACGGGCTCATTGAGCATCTTAGCGACAAGTAGCTTCAGACCAACCCGCTCATCAATAAAGTCAATGATTTCTTCGACGATCGTTGTCTGTGTATTAGGAGAAGGAGTGTGGCTCATCTAGACGATCCGTGTTTGGGACTTTGTCCCGGCTTTGAATTCCATATCGATAATCTGCACTTCGCCACTCGCGGATATCTGGATCGGCAGCGGATCGAGGGGACGCGGGGCTGGCCCGTCCAGCACCTTGCCGGACGCATCGTAGATACTCAAGTGGCAGGGACAGAGGAACACTTGCCCAAGCACTTTATGCTGGCGCCACTTAAATCCGCATCCGAGGTGGGGGCATTTCCCTGAAAATGCGATGTACGGGACATCTTTCTTATTGGTCCAGATCGTCTTCCCCAGGGCATCACGGAATTCCATATCTTTGCCCTGGTACACTTTTTCGAGGACTGCAGGCGTCGCCTTTAAAACCCACACGTTCTTTTCAATCTCCGCTTCCGGGAGATAGGCCTCTTTGACCTTACGCTTATACTTGAACTGGGTGCCTGCGTCGTCCGCCTTGATCTTTCCGACGTTGCCGATCTTGAGCCATCCATTGTCGAACGGTGAGTACATCGGCTTCATCAAGTACTTCAGCACGGGAAACGCCAGCGGCAACCCAATAAAGAGCCCGATCACATGGGTCAAATTTGTAAAAAACGTCCGCCGCTTGACGTTGCGCTCCAGCTCAGGGAACGGCACGAGTACTTCGCCCGGCGTGACGTCAAGATGATCCTCCAAGTGAGGGATTTCGACTTCATGCGTCGTGACATAGTCTTCGCGCTTGAACGGAGCGAACTCCAGGAAATCCGCCCGGGACATCCGCAATTCCACCAGACCGTCCGTCACGGTCTCCACTGCACACATCGGCACTTGCCGGTCCTCCGTGCCGCTGACCGACACGACAAGGTCACTGATCTCGTGAGACAGCGGGTCGACGATGACCTTAATCACTTCTCCGATTTCTTGATCCGCGCCGCGGACTTTTGATTTCAGTTTAGGCTGCATGCTACTTCTTCTTAATCGGCTTTGGTGTGGCCACCGATGTATTCTTGAATGTCCCCAGCCAGGAGGCGAGCGCCACGATGTCCTTCTCCTCCATGAGATCCTTGTACTTGTCCGGCATCTTGCCCTTCTCGTACTCTTTCTCGAAGCCCTCAGCCATAAAGCTCTTGGGGTCAAGAATTTTCTGCTTGATCTCGTCGACGGAGAGGTAGCTGGCGATGTTGTCCAACTCAGGACCGCGCTTCTTGCCACCCTCACCCTTCAGCTTGTGGCAGTTATAACATTCTTGCAGCTGCCACTGCTCTTCACCCAACTTCATGAAGTCCCCAGAAGCCGCTCCAGTCGTGGCCGGAGGCGCGCCTGGGCCACCTGCCGCCTGATCCTTCGTCGCCTGATCTCCGCCCAAATCCTTGAGCCGCGCCGACAAAACCTTCACTTGCTCGTCCAAGGCCTTGGCCCGCGCGATCAATTCATCCGCCTTGCCCTGCTCGGTTGCGGCCCGCTTGGGCTTCAGGATCTTCTCGATCTTGCCTTTTTCGTCCTCCGGGTCATATTGCGGCCACATCGAGGCGCCGGAAATATAGACTGTGCAGAGTACGATATAAAAGGTCACCAGGATCGCCACGGACTTGATCCCGCTCATCGGCTTGACCGCCGGCGCATCCAGGATCATAAAGACGACGGCCCCCAGCATCGCATAGGCGAAGAACATCATCTGGAAGATGACGGGGAATTCGAACGCCCTCGTAAAACCTACGAGTACGCCTCCCACCACCAGGCCGATCGCCAGCTTCTTAATCACATTCCCCATACAAATCCTCTTTCCTTCATCAGTAGGCGTTCCACACCCCGGTTACATGGCCCCGGCAGGGACTGGGCTACCCTCAGGCGTGCCCCTTCGGATCGGAAGGCCGCAGGGTCACGAGAATGGCGAAACTCACGACGGCGTAAAAGACGACCGTAATCCCGGTGATCCACCAGGCGGAGTACGACAGCGTCGGCGTAAAGGACTCCGCGGTGAAATCTGGCAACAAATTGTACGTGTGGTAGTACTTCCGCAGCAGCGAACGGACGGCGCCCATCAAGCCCATTGTCCAAATTGCGGTGAAGGCCAGGAAGATCAGGACGAACTGGGAGATAAAATCGATCTTTCCCCAGACAATCGTGCCCTGACTGATGGCCCGGTTATAAATCACATAATTAATGACTGTGACGAACACCAGCGTGAAGGCCGCCGAGTTCTTGGCCGGCATCAGCGCCAGGAAGTTCCAATCAGACGGCAACTCCAACTCCGCCACCAGCTTAGCGCCGGTGGGCACGAATCCATGGGGGGTGAGCCAGATAGCATCGCCCACGACGACCATCAAGAAACCGACCTTGATGACCGTGCGCGCCGAAACAGTCAGCGGGATAAAGCGGCCAATGGTGAAGGGCGCCAGCAACATGGGCAACAAGAAAGCCAGCGACATCGGATCCGGAACCGGATAATCGGTCAGCACCTTGGTCATGACCAGGGGGAGCAGTACCATGATGATTGGAGCCAGGATCGTCATCCGAACCTTCTCGACTCCCTCGATGCGCTTCATGCTGAGCCAGATATAATAGTTACTGGCCAGGAAGATGAGCCCGATCATCGCGCCCTGCATTTCGAAAAACATCGAAAGCTGGTCCGCCATCATGTAAGGGCAGATCGACGCATCGTAGTCGCAGAGTTCATAGGCCAGCAGATAGCCCATGAAGGGAAGAAACAACAACGCACCCACTCCGATCAGATTGCCGACAAAGCCCATCCAATCGTAATAGGCTCGCTCTTCGTCTTTCTTCGCGCCCATAAACATATAGGCCGCAATCAAGCCTGCCACAAACCCGCCGAACGTCACGTTGCCGACGAGGCGGTGGAGGTTCAGCGGCATCCAGCTATAATTGAAGATCTTATCCCAGAGAGACGCGGTGGCGAGAAACTCTTGCGGCGAAATCCCCTCGGCCTTCACCGGAGTATTCATAAACGAGGTCGGCCCATCGATCACGAAGAGCGTGATCGTGCCAATCAGATTCAAGAGCACACCCAGAGCGATATGGCGGGCCTTCTTCTCGCCCTTCCAGGCATCCCAGGTATAGAAGTACATGTACAGCAAGATCGTTTCACTGATGAACAGGAGTGGGTAAATCACCGCGAACAGCAGATAGAAATGATTGATGAGCCATGTCGTAAACTGCGGATAAGTCGCTAGCAACACGAAAATAAAGAGGCCCCCGGTCAGAGCGGTCATACTATAGAGAATGACCGTGACCTTCGTGACCTCTTTCGCCAAGCGATCGTACCGGGGATCCTGCTTCCGATACCCCAACCATTCCGAGATGACGACAAAGATTGGAGCACCGAGAATGAACCCGGCAAATAGAATGTGAAGCTGGGCGACGACCCATACCGCGGTCCGGTTCCCCGTATAAGGGAACTCCACGGGTGGCGCGCCGGGAGCCTGGGCATATGCCGCTCCTCCGAACAACGCCAGAAGCGCGAATGCCCCCATAAGACTGCGCTGCCACGTTTTCATGATGTTTCGCCGCCCCTCCTCACGTGATTGAAATCCGCTTACTTGCCTGCCGGCGCTGCCGCTGGTGCCTCTGCTGGGGCCGCTGCCGGTGCTGCCGCTGCTCCTGCCGCCGAGATGCTCGCCGCATCGACCCAGGCATGCTTTTCGGGGTCCCAGCCCTTGCCGGCCAACCCAAAGTTCCGCTCAAACAAGACAATCTTCCAGCGATCTTCCTCTGACAGCTTGCTCTTCCAGGCCTTCATCTTGGTGTTCGGCACCCCTTCGGCAATCCTCCAGAACCACACGGAATCGGAATAGAGACTCATCCGGTCACCATTCCGGAAATCGCGGGCGCCCGCCTTGACCGGCTTGCCATCCTTGCCGTGACAGCTGGCGCAATTCACATCGGGATTCGTCTCGCCAATGAAGAGCTTCCGCCCTTCTTCCAGCTTGGCTGCATCAGTCCACCAACCGGCCGGCATATGGCTTGCTGCATATTCAGCAGGGGCTGCCGGAGGGGGAACGACCACCCCTTCGCCTCCTCCCCCACCACAGGCCGCCAAGAACAAGCCCATTCCCAACACCACCGCCAACTGCGTCGCTTTTGCCTGCTTCATAATTCTTGCTCCTTTGTTCCAAACCCTATCGATTACGTTTCACTAAGACGAAAAAAAGCGCTTTCACCAGGAGGATAATCACCCCTGCAAAAGCGCTAGTCCTAACGAATCCTATGACGCCACTCGTATTCCCCCGCCACTTTAATCAACCGGCCCAGCGAGGCGCACAGCAGCCCCACGACCGTTTAAATTATGCTCGTCGCTTCCCCTGAGACTGGCCTCGTTTCTGTCCACGCTTCCGCCGTGACCTGAGCATTTTCGCCCCGACAAATCCGCCCACTACGACCGCTACGGCCCCCAACCCCAGATAGACCCACTGAGGAGCCCGCTCTCTGTCGTGAATACAGCCGGTCCCGAAATTAACCTGGATCTTGCGTTCCGCCTCGAGATCCTTCGGGTCAAACAAAACTTTCTGCTGCTGCTGCGCTTCTCTAGCTTCGATCAATAACGGATCGCCAAGATTATCGTTATGGAGGTGAAACGTCGCTTTATAGTACCCGTCTTTATCCGTCTTGACAATCTGCCCGTAGGAGATTCTCGTATCCTTGACGAGCACGTCGATATTCGACGCCCCTCTTCCATCGGTCTCACACACGAACCCTTCGACCGTAAACCGATGGTCGGCTTCATGCGTTGCAAACACGACCGATGGGAGGCTACCCACCATGACAATGGCTAGGATCCAATCCCGCCATCGCGACTCACTCTGTACGGTCTGTCTACGCCTCACGTGCTCTAGACTGATGCCTCTTTCCGTCGCCGAGCTCTTGGCCCCGCCTCACACAACAGAACGTTCGATCACTAAGGAGTCCGGCCATTTTGAGGCGCTCTTTTTAGCACAGCTCCTACCCTTTGTCAACGAATTGGCAGCATGATCAAATAGGGAGTAAAGCCCCGTTTTACGCGCCATGCGAGGACTATCAGCGATGAGTATGGCGTAGAAAAACGAAGGGAAAATGAATAAGGGAATGACGCGGGCAGTCGACGGAGAATCTATAGGATTCCGCGGGCTTTTGCGTCGGCGGCAACCCGATCTACCTCGGCTCGCCGCTCCGACTCTTTCTTGGAAATCCAGGTCTCCCAGGATTTCCCTGTCGCCGTATCTCCGCCAGTAAAGGCGATCGTCGCGATCTGGTCATAACGAATTTTCTGCGCGAGGGAACTATTGGAGGGAAACAACTCCAAAGAGGATTCGGAACCGCCCACTTGTTGCCGATTGAACAGATACCCAACGAAGGACTCCCCGGACTTTAACCCAATCGTCACATCGCCACGATAGTCAAACGCCAACTCCACCGCTTCCGCCAACTGAGCGAGCGAAGCTGGACGAAACACACGGCCCTCTAGCGAGCCTGCGATACTGTCGGTGCTATGGTTTTTGGTATCAGTCATTGCGCACTCGTCAAACCTAAAATGTGCAACGTGCAACAGGACAGGCCGGTGAACGCACAGCGACACGGCCGGCAATCTATCACCGCGAAGTCGGACTCATTGTCAGCTTCACGGTCCGTCCGAACCCCGACAATGTCCCGAACGTATCTTCCACGGCGGAGGCTTCGTACCCGCAATGCACCATACAGTCAGCGCATTTCTCATTCCGCCCTGTTCCGTAATGATCCCACTCCGTGCTCTCCATCAGCTCGCGGAAGGTCTTGGCATAGCCCTCTTGGAGCAAATAGCAAGGCTTCTGCCACCCGAAAATGTTATAGGTCGGATTGCCCCAAGGCGTACATTCGTACTCCCGCCGGCCCATTAAGAAATCCAAAAACAACGGGGACTGATTGAACGCCCACCCCTTCTTCGGGCTCTCTAAAATACGGGAGAATAATTCCCTCGTGCGCTCTCGCTTCAGGAAATGCTGTTGGTCTGGGGCCTTCTGATAACTGTAGCCGGGCGAGATCATCATGCCCTCGACGCCAAGCTCCATCATGGCATCGAAAAACTTCCGCACCCGCTCCGGATTGGCATCATCGAAGAGGGTCGTATTGGTTGTGACCCGGTGTCCCCGCTTCAACGCCGCCTTGATCGCCTTCACCGCCACGTCATAAACGCCATCGCGGCACACGGCCAAATCGTGCTCATCCTTCAAGCCATCCATATGAACGCTGAAGGTCAGGTATTTGGAGGGCTGATACTCATCGAGCTTTCGCTCCATCAAAATCGCATTGGTACAGAGATACACGTACCGCTGCTGCGCGACCAGCCCGCTGACGATCGCGGCCATCTCAGGATGGATCATCGGTTCGCCGCCGGGGATGCTGACGATCGGGGCTCCACATTCCTCCGCCGCGGCCCAGCATGCTTCAGGCGTCAACCGCTTGTCGAGCACATGGTCGGGGTATTGAATCTTCCCACAACCGGCGCAGGCCAGATTGCAACGGAACAGGGGCTCCAGCATCAGCACGAGCGGATACCGCTTCACCCGCTTCACTTTCTGGGTGAGCACGTATTTCGTGACGGTAAACATCTGGGAAATCGGAACGGCCATTCCGCCCTCTCCTCTTACTTATTCTGTATCTGAATGATGCGCAGCTGCGAATCGCAACTGGGCTTGCGTCGAAGAAATATTCTCAACCCTAACATTCTCCTGCCTGAGCGTCAATTTTCCCGCTTATCTCCGCCACGCAACGTGATGCCGGCGAGAAGCGAGGGGCGCGAGGATTGGAGGCGCCGAGCGGGGTCGAACCGCTGCATCGCAGTTTTGCAGACTGCTCCCTTAACCACTTGGGTACGGCGCCCCGCGCGCATTATAGCGAGCCTTGCCCCCGTATCTCAACTTGCTATTTAACGGAATATCGAAGAGCCCGCGACAGGCATGCGATCAGCGGTTGGGCAACACGGGGATTTCTTTCCCGAGCGTCGACGGCTCATCCGACGGCGGAGACATCGGCTCCCATCCTTCGTTCGACGGAACCACCGATTCCCCGTTTCCTTCAGCTTCTTTTTCCTTAGCCATCTGCTCGACCTCTTGAATCAGCGTGTCCATCAATTCTTCGATGGGCACCTTGCGGACGAGCTTGCCCTTCTTGAAGAGGATACCCTTGCCTTCACCACCGGCAATCCCAATATCCGCTTCCTTGCCCTCGCCAATCCCGTTCACGACACAGCCGAGGACCGACACATTAAGCGGGGTCTTGATATGGCCCAGCTTCTTTTCCAATTCATTGGCCAGCTTCACCACATCGATCTCGACACGGCCACAGGTCGGACAAGCGATCACGTTGATCCCGCGATGGCGCAGTTCGAGCGACTTCAAGATCTCGAACCCCACCTTCACTTCCTCGACTGGATCAGCGGCCAAAGAGACGCGCAAAGTGTCGCCGATGCCCTGCGACAACAAGTAGCCGAGCCCCATAGTCGATTTGACGGCCCCCGTCATCGCGGTGCCGGCCTCCGTGATCCCGATGTGCAAGGGATAATCGGACTGGTGCGCAAATAACCAATAGGCATCGATTGCATGGTGCACGTCCGACGCCTTCAGCGAGACTTTCATGTTCGTGAAGCCCACGTCCTCTAACGCATGGACGGCGTTGAGCGCCGACTCGGCCAAAGCTTCCGGCGACGGCCAGCCATACTTATCCAGCAGCGGACGTTCGAGCGAGCCTCCATTGACGCCAATGCGGAGGGGAATGCCTCGCTCGCTAACGGCCTTGATGACTTCTTCAACCTTCCACCAAGCTCCGATGTTGCCGGGATTGATCCGGACGCAATCGACAACCTCCGCAGCCTTCACCGCCAGGCGATGGTCGAAATGAATATCGGCGATCAAAGGCACCGTCATCGCCGCTTTGATCTGGGGCAGCACCGCCGCCGCTGCGTCGTCCGGCACGGCCACACGGATGACTTCACACCCGGCTGCCTCCAGCTGGCGAATTTGCTCAACCGTGGCCGCCACATCGCGCGTATCGGTCGAGCACATCGACTGCACCGAGATCGGCGCGTCGCCGCCAATCTTCAGCTTGCCAACTTGAATCTGCCGAGTTTTTCGCCTGGTAATATGCATGACTGTGTTCGCCCGGTACTTTTACCTTTTCACTTATTTATTTTGCCTTGCACTAGCTGCCCTGCTCGTCTCCATGCGGCAACCGATCGACCAAGGACGCGAGCGTGCGCTGCTCGCGCGCGCGAGCCGTCGCCGTGCCGATCAACTCCTTCACGCTCTGATAAATGCCTTCTGCGGTCAGCCCATACCATTCGCGCAGGAAATCCTGCGGTCCCTGTTCGATGTACCGGTCCGGCAAACCCAGCACCTTCGTCCTCACATCCGTGACGCCTCTGTCAGACAGAGCTTCGAGGACCGCAGACCCGAACCCGCCCATCTTACAGCCCTCTTCCACCGTCACCACGTAGCGAACCTGCTTCGCCACCTCCACGATCAAGTCCTGATCCAGCGGCTTCACAAAACGCGCATTCACGACCGCAGTGGAAATGCCTTCCTGCGCAAGCCGTTTCGCCGCCGTCACCGCATGCCAGACCGGCACGCCGATCGCGATGATCGCGACCTCCGTACCTTCCTGCAGCAGCTCGGCCTTCCCCATCGGTAAGGCCTTCGGCTCCTGATCCATCGTGACACCCAGGCTCAATCCCCGCGGATACCGCACTGAGGTAGGCCCGTCGTGCTGGACACAGGTTTTCATCATATGCTGCAACTCATTTTCATCTTTCGGCGCCATCACGACCATGTTCGGGACATGCCGCAGGAACGCATAATCGAAGGCTCCGTGATGCGTCGTCCCGTCTTCTGCCACCAACCCGCCGCGATCGATACAGACGGTTACCGGTAGATTCTGCGTCGCGACGTCATGCACCACCTGGTCGTAGGCCCGCTGCAAAAACGTGGAATACAACACCACCACGGGATGAAGACCCTGCGTCGCAAGACCAGCGGCAAAGGTCACCGCATGCTGTTCGGCAATGCCCACGTCATAAATTCGGTCCGGAAACTCTTTCTCGAAAATATTCAGGCCAGTTCCTTCGCACATGGCAGCTGTAATCGCGACAATCCGCTTGTCCACTCGGGCCAGCTTCACCAATGATTCAATGGCAATCTGCGTATAGGATGGGCGGGCCGCTTTTTTCGCAGGCACTCCGGTCTCCCGCACAAAGGGAGGACAGGCATGAAACCACACGGGATTCTTGACCGCCGGCTCGTAGCCCAACCCTTTCTTCGTAATGACATGGAGCAGCACCGGCCCCTTCATCTTCAGCACATTCTCCAAGGTGGGGAGCAGATGTTCAAAATTATGTCCGTCAATCGGTCCCGCATACCGGAACCCCAGCTCTTCAAAGAGCAGCCCCGGAAGGATCGCGCCCTTGGCCAACTCTTCAGCGCGACGAGCCCACTTCTGCATGTCATGCCCGATGTGGGGAATCTTCCCCAATAATTGCCCCGTCTCTTCCCGCATCTTGAGGTAAAACTCTCCGGTGAAGGTCCGGTTTAAATAGGAGGAAATGGCGCCCACGTTCTTCGAAATAGACATTTGGTTGTCGTTCAAAATCACCAGGAAATCTTTGTCCAGGCCGCCTGCATGGTGCAGACCTTCTAGCGTCATCCCGGCCGTCATGGCGCCATCCCCGACCACACAGACCACTTTATGTTTCTGCGCCAACTGTTCACGAGCTGCAACCATGCCATAGGCGGCAGATACGCCCGTGCCGGCATGGCCCGCGTTGAACGTGTCGTAGACGCTCTCCTCGCGCTTAGCGAAACCGCTCATCCCCCCATACTGCCGAAGCGTGTGGAATTGTTCCCGGCGGCCAGTGAGCAGCTTATGGGCATAGGCTTGATTGCTGGTGTCCCAGACGATCTTGTCCTTGGGCGTATCGAGCAGATAGTGCAGGGCGACCGTCAGTTCAATCACTCCAAGATTCGAGGCCAGGTGGCCTCCGACGTTAGAGACCACGCCGATAATCTGTTCCCGCAACTCCTGGCACAAGGCAGGAAATTGCGCCGGTGCTAGCCGTTTCAGATCAGCAGGGCTTTGAATGGTCTTCAAAATCGACATAGCAGATGCTCCTTTGCGTAGGTGCAGGAGTCTCGCACCACGAACTGAACTCAAATAAGTATGGCCCAGCAGCATAGCAGCATAGATGCTAGCAGGGGCAGCTTCACACAAAAGTCATGTATTGTCAAGTGGTTAGCTAGCGTCAGCCGGAAACCTACGCCACAAATGGCTCGAATTGGGAGCGCGCGGCCCGCCTTCTCCGACTGTCGATCAATAGGGGAAGTCCAGCCCCGCAAAGATCGCTCCCCCCTCGCGGCTATAGCCATAGTCGACGCGACCGACGACATTAGGCCGAACGACGCCGCGGAATCCGACACCAGGAGTGAATCTGTAGCTATGGAAACTGACTTTTTTATAGTCGCTGAAGACCTGCCCCGTATCCAGAAACGGGGCAATCTCGAAGTCCGCGTTGACACCCGCCACCTTTGCGCGGGCCAGGTGAATCCGCTCTTCGATGCTGAGTGACACGAGGTGCTTGTCGATGAAACGATCGCCGCCGAATCCGCGCAGATTGTTTTGCCCCCCCAGCGAACTTTGCTCAAAGAACGGGACTTGCGACCCGATCGTCGCTTGCAGATCCCCGCGCACAACCAGGATGGCGCGCTTCGATTCGCTGGGGAACAACTTCTTCACCTCGATCTCATAGCGGGAGTAGACGGGATGATCGCCGTTACGGAGACTTTGGTTGAGCTCTGCATAGGCCGTCACGGCCATCCCGTCGGTCGGCGTGACCAGATTGTTGCGCGTATCGTAATAGAACGTCGCCCGATGCCCCAGAATAAGCGACTCGCCCTGCACCCCATCCACCCGAGGGAATCGATCGCCGGTGAAGGGAAGACCGGTCCCGCCTCTTTGCAGCTGCACGTCGCGAAACCGCTGCCCGACGGAAATCTGCGTCACTTCGTTTGCATAGACCCCGAACCGCCAGTTCAGCCTAGTTTCACGCGCCGTATAGTTCGTTTCCTTCGACTCCTGCGTGGCTTGCCCGAGATCAAAAAACCGCGAGGTGGCGTTTTTGAAAAACGAGGCGCCGAAATTCAGCGAATACCGGCCCTGCGCGAACGCCGGATCGGCATAGCTAAACACCACCTTGCGTTCGATCCGCTCCGTGAAAGAGCCGATAAATCGCATCTCCCGCCCGCCCGGCTCGTAGCGAAATACATTGAGCGCGCCGCGCGTCCCGACAATGGAGTTCCGAATGATCATCGGGGCGACGATATACTTCAACTCTCCGTCCGGATCCGTGATCAGGATTGGCACAAGCAGGCCGGCGTCACTCCCGTCGTTGCGAGTGCTCGACACGGAAGGAACCGGAAAATATTCGACGCCGGCTGCGGCCTCCTCTGGCAGCGCGATAAGACTCGCCGCACACAACACGAACAGAACACCGGTGAGGCCGCGCAGGCTGATCATGGGATTCCTGAAACGAGTTACGGAGCCTTAGTCTTATCGGACTTCTTACGCAGCTGTTCTAGTAAATCAGGGAAGGTCGAGGAGCGGAGGATCTTCGAGAACTGCCCACGGTAATTACTCACCAAGCTAACCCCGTCCACCACGACGTCGTAGACCCGCCACTCCACACCCTTGTTGAACAGCCGGTAATCGAGAGGAATTTCGGTCTTCCCGGTGAGCATTTTCGTTCGCACCTCGGCATAGTCTTTTTCCGTCCGTTCGTTGAGGTACTGCACGCCCTCGCCTGAATAGGTCTCAACCTTATCCGCATAAGAATTGGCCAGCAGCGTCCTGAACAGTGCGACGAATTCCTGCTTATCCTTATCCTCAAGCGTACTCCAGGGAGCTCCGAGCGCGCGCCGCGACATTTCTTGATAGTCAAACCGATTCTCGACCACCTGCTCCAAACGCTTCCGGCGCTCTTCCGCTCTCGGCGCCTGTTTGAGCTCCTTGTCCTGAATGATTCCGAGCACCTCATCAATGGTCATTTTCATGGCCTCAGTTGGGCCACCAGCTACTGCTGGCTGAGCGGACACCCACCCAAACAACGCGAGCGCACAGATCGCTCCGCTTGCGAGCTTACCCCAGTTCCATCTCTGCACTTGCGTGACGGCAGATCGCTTCATCTCCCTATCGCCTCCCACATGAGCCTCCAATCCAGCCCCGTCACCGGCCTATCAGTTCACTTTCCCATGCACATACTGGCTGACCAGTTCCTCGAGATCGAGGCCAGATTCCGTATCGCGGATCGTTTCACCGGGCTTGAGCGGGTCGCCTCCCCCGCCGGGAGACAGAGCCAAAAACTTTTCTCCGATGATTCCACGAGTCTTGATCGAGGCAATGGTGTCCGTATAAAGCTTGACGGTATTGTTGACCGCCAGCTTCACCATCGCGCGGTCCCCGCTAAGCGTAATCCCGCGCACCCGCCCGACCTCGACACCGGCGATTTCAACGGCCGACCCGGACTTGAGCCCCGAGGCTGTATTGAACTGCGCGTCGACTTCATAGACGTCGCCCCCGACCAGCTCGAGCTTCCCGAGCTTGATCGACAGATACCCGAGGCACAAAATGCCAATGAGCACAAAGAAGCCGACCATGATCTCCAACTTAGCTTTTTCCATTTTCACTACTCCTCTCTCACCTTACGTGCGATCCTGGCAAGACCACTGTCCCGCCCACGGAAATGAATTCTTGAATATCCGGATCGGCAATCTGCTGGAACTCGTCGGCCGGGGCCATCGCTGCAATCTTGCCGTTTCTGAGCATCGCCACCCAATCGGAAATCGCGAAGATCTCCGGAATTTCATGGCTGACCATCACCGCCGTAAAGCCGAACCGCCGTTGCATTGCGACGATCAAATCATGAATTGATTTCGCCATCAAAGGATCTAGCCCGGTTGTCGGCTCATCAAACAAGATGATCTCCGGCTCCATCACCAACGCGCGCGCCAAACCCGCCCGCTTGCGCATGCCTCCGCTCAATTCGGCGGGAAACTTGTGGCCCATCCCCGCCAACTCGACTTGCGCCAGCTTTTCCTCGACCCGCCGCGTGACCTCCGGCCCCTTCATCCGTAATTTCTCTCGCAACGGAAACGCCACGTTCTCAAAAACGGAAAGGGAATCGAACAGGGCTGCGCCCTGGAACAGCATGGCAAACCGCCTCCGCACATCGTTCAACTTCGTGCCGGACAAGCGAGAGATCTCCACATCGCCGATCCAGACTTCGCCGCGATCAGGCTGCAGAAGCCCGATCATGTGCTTGAGGAGCACGCTCTTTCCCGATCCACTGCCACCGATGATGGTCGTCAGCTTACCGACGGGGATCGAGAGATCCACCCCTTGCAGCACCGGCTGCCCACCTAACTTCTTTTCGATGCCAATCAGCTTGATCATGGAGGTCATAGCAAAACCGAGGTAAGAAAATAATCCCACATCAGAATGACTACAGAGCTCAGCACCACCGCTTCCGTCGTAGCCGTTCCCAGCCCCTCCGCGCTCTGTCGCGTATGATACCCTTTATAGGAGCAGATCCAGGTGATGATCAGCCCGAAACTGATCGACTTGAGAATCCCGCCGTAGATATCTTTCCATTCCACGGCCGACTCAATCGAGTTCCAATAAGACCCTGCATCGCCTCCCAGCAGATCCACCCCGGCGACATAGCCGCCATAGATACCGACCACATCAAAGATGGCCACGAGCAACGGCACCCCGATCAACCCGGCCACAAGCTTCGGGGCGATCAAATACTGTATCGGATTGATCGCCATGGTATCGAGCGCATCGATCTGTTCCGTAATCCGCATGATGCCGACTTCCGCCGTCATGGCCGAGCCGGCCCTGGCGGTCACCATCAAAGCGGCCAACACCGGCCCCAATTCCCGGATCATGGTCAAGGCCACCGCAGCGCCCAGCATTCCCTCTGCGCCGAACTTCCGCAAACTATAGTAGCCTTGCAACGCGAGGACCATGCCGGTGAACCCGGCGGTCAGGACCACCACGAATGTCGATTTATACCCAATGAAATGGAGCTGCTTCAGCATGTGAGAAAACCGGAAGGGAGGCCTTGCCAGCCAGGCAAAGGCCGACAAGACAAACAGCAACATGCGGCCCATCTCCTGCACACGCGTGACTACCAACGCCCCAAGCCATTTAACCATATTGGATACCATCAGTTACCGCAGTCCACGACGTAAGCCGCCGCCCGCTTTGGCATAATGTTGAAACCATTCCGTCAACCGATCCGCGGCTATCCGGCTCTGCCGTCGAAGCCGATTCAACTCCGCCAAACTGGACGGACGGCTAACGAGCGACCATAAACCTTTAGCCCAGCCAGTGGGCCCGAGAAAGAGATTGAAGTCAAGTGGAAGATCTTCATCCTCTAGATCGGAGACCGTCCGCATAATCGCCATGGGGATTCCTTGTCCCCGAGCCGCCGATGCAATGGCGGCGCTTTCCATATCAAGTCCGGTCGCATCGGTCAACTGCCGCAGTCGACGCTTGTCCTCAGCCCGCCACAGTACAACCGGCGCAGATACAACCGTTCCCGTTCGCACGACCAGCTCTGCATCCTGCGCCGCGGCAACACAGGCGGAGTGCACCACCTCATCGCACAACAAAGACTCGCCCTTCACCGCCCCAACCTCTTCGAGATCGAAAGGGAAAACCTCCGTCCCTAAAATAAGGTCTCCCACCTGCGCCGGCGCAAGCGCACAGGCAAACCCCGTTGATATAACCAACGACATGGCCTGTGCCGTCAGCACCGCGCGCGCAACCCTGCCAGCCGCCACAGGGCCGACGCCGGTCTGGATCAACCAATAGAGCTGATCCCCGCTCTGCCCAATATAACAACGGATGCCTGAGACCGTCGCAACACGATCCGTGGGAAGCGCACGCCTGACAGCCTGCAGCTCCCAACGAGTCGCGACAAAAATGCCAACGGGAAGCATCGAAGATTCTGATCGGGATGGTCCCACGCCAACAACGGGAGTCGACGGCATGTTCACTGATCGGCTCGATGGCACCCAGAAGCCAATACCTGCTGCCGCACTTCATCGGCCCGCATGTGCCCGCGTGTCCGTAAATTCCGATACATCGCTAAGGCCCATAACGGGAAATATTGGCAGTACCAATGGTAGCGGAGATAAAACACCCGCGGGAATCCTGTGCCGGTATGGCGGACCTCTTCCCAGGAACCGTCTTTCATTTGATGACGCAACAGATACTGGATGCCGCGCGCGACACTGAAGGCATCGGTCATCCCGGCCGACATCAGCCCCATGATGGCCCAGGCTGTTTGGGACGGAGTGCTGTCCCCCTTCCCGCTCCACTCAGGGTCATCGTCGTAGGAATGACAGGACTCGCCCCACCCGCCATCGGAATTCTGCTTCGACTCGAGCCAGGCAACTGCACGACGGATATAGGGCTCCGACAGATCTACACCGATCGCGCGAAGGCCGGCCAGCACAGACCAGGTGCCATAAATGTAATTTACGCCCCACCGGCCGTACCAGCTGCCGTCGGTTTCCTGCTCCCGCTTGAGGAACCGGAGGGCCGGCGCCACAGCTGGATGGGTCTGATCGTAGCCCAGAGCTGCCAGCATCTCGAGGCAACGTCCGGTCAAATCCGACGTACTGGGATCGAGCAGCGCATGGTGATCGGCAAAGGGAATGTAGTTGAATACGATGCGATTATTGTCCTTGTCGTAGGCCCCCCAGCCGCCATCGGACCCTTGCATGGCGAGGACCCAATTCGTTCCCCGCTGAATGGACTCCTGCAGATCGGTAGCCTGCGCCATCCGGACTTTCGAAAGCGCCATCAACACCACAGCTGAGTCATCCACGTCGGGATAGAGTTCGTTTTCAAACTGGAAGTACCAGCCGCCCGGCTCCGCGTTCGGAGATGAAAACTTCCAATCGCCGGCCAACTTCGTCTGGCGCGAGGCCAGGTAAGCCGCCGCTTTCTGAAGTGAAGGATGGTCCTGCGACATCCCAGTTTCGATCAAGGCATTCATGAGCAAGGCCGTATCCCAGATCGGCGAATGGCAGGGTTGAAGATGCAGCGTCTCGACACGCTGTTCGCCGATTGACAGGGTATCGTAGACTTCCAGCGCTTCAATTTCCTGAAACGCCTTCCGCACCAAGGGATCGTCAACCTCATAGCCCAGACAGCGAAGGGCCACGATTGAATTCGCCATAGCCGGATAAATCGCCCCCAACCCGCCGCTGCCCTTGATATGGTCTAACATCCAAGTAGCAGCCCTGTGCAGGGCCTTCTTGCGCAGCCAACTGAGCGGCATCTTGTCATAGAGCTTGAGCACTCCGTCCAATTGCACGAAGAAGTTATGCGGGGTGAACCATCGCTGATCCTTATTGAAAGGGGGCACGTCGCGATAACGAATCTGCGCCCGGGGAAAGAGATAGAGTTCGTCAATCCCCTGCTCCTCGGGAATACGGCAGACGGGCCGATTTGCAAACACCACCAGCAAGGGAATCAGGACCGCGCGAGACCAATAAGAAATCGCATAAATACTGAAGTAGAACCGCTTCGGCAGGAGCATGATCTCCGGCGGCATGCTCGGCAGACCTTTCCAATCGTACTGCTCGAACAGGGCCAGGGTGATTTTTGTAAAGACGTTCGCGGAGACCACGCCGCCCTTGGCCTGAATGCAGTCTCGGGCCCGCAGCATGTAGGGCTCATTGGCTGAAATTCCGCTCAACTTCAACGCGAAATAGGCCTTCACCGACGCGCTGATCTCTGAAGGGCCTCCGTAGAAAATCGGCCAGCCGCCATCGGGCAATTGCCTAGCACGGAGATAACAGACGGCCTTGCGCTCACGCTCTGGATCGACCCGATCAAGAAACCGCCGCAACAGAACATACTCAGACGTTAAGGTCGTATCGGCTTCGAGTTCGGCAACCCAATAGCCTTCGGACTCATGTTGTCTGGACAAAAACCACGCTTGACTGCGTCTGACCGCGTCATCGAGCGCATCCACCTGACTGACCGAATGGCTGGGGGGGCGGCGAGCCGCAATATCGAGCGGAACGGAAAGCGGAGACTTGTCCAACACCAGACGCAGCGGTGGGGCCTTGAACAACTCGGCCGCCGAGCCGAACTTCTCCGGAACAGAGACGAAGAGACTGTCCGATAGGCGGCCTAGAAATGCTCGAATCAGGTTCATTATCGTATTGGTCTATGGAAAAATGCAGGAGGATGGAACAGCGCAGGGACTCTGCGTTGCGCCCATGAAGTTCGAACGGCGAGCGGCATATTTATCGCATTGCCCGCACGGAGGTGTATACCAGACCCTTGGCGTCGAGTCAAGAAATGCGGAACGGAAGTCCTCTAAAATACAACGGTTTCACCATGATTCCTGTTCAAACGGACTGCAAATTTCCGAGTCTCACCGACACGATTTTCGAGATGCCAGGTTCTTCCATGGTCACCCCGAACAACGAGTCGGCAATGGCCATTGTCCGCTTGTTGTGAGTAATGACCATGAACTGCGCCCCCACGGAGAGCTCACATAACACGCCGGTGAAACGTCCGATGTTCTCTTCGTCCAGCGGCGCGTCGATTTCGTCGAGGATGCAGAACGGCGTCGGCCTGATCAGAAAGCTCGCAAAGAGCAGCGCCATTGCCGTCAAGGTCTTCTCGCCACCTGAGAGCATGGTAATGCTCTTCAAGCGTTTGCCCGGCGGTTGCGCCACGATATCGACTCCCGGCTCCTGCGGTCCGCGCCCTTCCGTCGTTTCATCCGCCAGCACCTCAACCAACTGAAGTTCGGCCCTGCCACCGGGAAAGAACTTCACGAACACCTCACTGAACTTCTGTTGAAGCTCGGCAAACGTAGTGGCAAACATATCTTTCGTCGTGAGGTTGATCTTCTGAATGATTTCCTTAAGCGAACTGATCGACGTGGAAAGATCCTGCTCCTGCGTCGTCAGAAACTGATACCGCTCATCCAACTCTTGATGCTCATGAATGGCCGCCAGATTGATCGGACCCAAACGGTCAAGCTTCTCGCGCAGCTTCTGCAACTGCTCTCTGAGCGCCATCTCGTCGACCGCTGGCCGCTCTTCCGGAATAGGCGCCTCACCGAGAGACAGTTGTTCATCCGTCATCTCGACCATTGGCGCATTGGGCAACGTCGCAGGGTCAACCTGGTAGGTTCCACACAGAGTGGATTCGACCGTGCCCAATTGCACCCGAACTTCCGCCTTCTTGACCTCCAGCGCCATGCGGGATTCGCGAAGAGACGAAACTAAGTGGCGCACCTCCTCCAATCCGGCATCGAGCTGATGCGCCAAGGTCATGTTCTGCGCCTGAGCTTCTTGCAGTTCGACCAACTGGGCTTTGATCAGAGAGGACGACTCGCCCAGCTCACGGCAACGCCCTTCTTGCTGCTCCCGTTCAATCTGGCTTTGCCCGATCGAAACTGCGAGTCCCTCAACATGGCGCGTTAAAGCCTCAATCCTCGCGCTCGCGTCGTGCTGCTGCTGCGAGAGCCGTAGGAGGTCGCGCCGATGATGTTCGCGGGTCGTCCTGATTTCCTGCGCCACCAGTTGCGCCTCGGTGAATCGCTGCTGGAGCCCCTGCGTATCCTGGTCGATCTGCACCACCCGGTCGCGCACACGACCGACCACGGCTTCCTGGCCTACCTTCTCCGCCATCCACTGGACGAGCTGCGCCTGGGTGGATTGCACCTCATGATTGAGCCGCTGCACCTCGGCCAAGCCTTGCCGCGCATCGTTCGTCAAGGTATCGATCCGCCTGGCCAAATCTTCCAGCATATGCTGGAGCCCGGCTTCGTCTTTCTGTAGTGAGAGACCGCGCATTTCCGCGTTGCGTAGCGACTCCACCAGTTGCCGGCTCTGCTCGCGCAGTTCCTGCCCCTGCGCCAGCAACCGTTCCCGCCGCTGCTTGCCCTCTTCGACACCCTCGGTCAATGAAACGCGCTGGGACTCCAAGTGCAGCACCTCGCGCCGCCGCTGCAACAAGCCTCCGGTCTCGCTGACATGTCCGCCCGTCATCACGCCTGCCGCATCCAACACTTCCCCGGCGCGCGTGACAAGCACTGGTCCATCGGGAGCCGCATAGGATTGCTGTGACCACAGGGCCATGGCCTCCGTCAACGTCTCCACGAACACGATCCGATCGAACAGATAATCACGAGCCGCTTCACGCCCACCCTGGGCAGAAATCAAATCGACCGCACGGCCGATGACCCCGGACTGGCCCGCCAACGCAGACCACCAGGACTGTGCCGCCGCGTCCCGAGGGGCCCAACGGGGCTGCTGCGGAATAAAGGTGCCTCGGCCGAGATCTTTCCCTTGGAGAAACGCAATCGCCTCACAAGCCACGGCGGGACTATCGACAAACCAGCCCTTCACCCGTTCGCCCAAAATCGCTTCCACCGCTCGATCCCAGCCTGCGGGCACGACCAGCCACTCGGCAATCGCATCACGGACCCCGTCACAGGCCTTCAGGGCCGTCGACTCTTCGTCGCCGCGCCGCCCGTACCCCATATCTTCCTGCAACACGCCTTGCAATGTCCGGAGATGCGAATCCACTGCGGCCAGCTCTTCTGACTGACGCAAGACCGACTGATCGGCTTCGACCAACTCCGCCGCGACATGCTCGCTCGATTCCTCAACTGCCTGCCGCTGCCGGCGCAGATCCGCAACCAACTGCTCCGCCGCCTGGCAGTCCTGCTGAAGCGTCTGACGCTTATCCGCGGCAGTCACATGCTGCGAACGGAAATCTTCCTGTTCACGAATCAGCCGCGCCTCACGATCCGTCGCCTCCTGAATGCGCGTCGCCAACTGCACCAGCGCCTGCTCGGTATTGGCGACCAGCACCGCCAAGTTGAGAGCATCCCGGCGCCCTCGTTCTTCTTCAGCTAAGACAGCGGTTCGTTGCTCCACCAGCTTTTTCATTTCCCCTTCGAGCGTGGCGAAGGCTTGCTCCCGCTCCGTACATTCACGCTCCAACGCGACCAGCATGTCTTCGAGAGAGGCCGCTTCCGCCGCGCTCTGCTGCTGCTCCTGGGCCAAGCGTTCGAGTTCCTGCCCTCCCTGGCTCTGCTGCTGCGCATAGAGCTCACCGCGATTGCGCTCGACTTCCGACGCCGTCAAGGCCTGACTCTGCTGTTGCTCCAACTTCGACAGTTCATCCCGCCGTTGTCCAATCGCCTCGCTCGCCGTGGCAATCGTAAACTTGACCTGCTCGCGCTCGGCGTTCAAACCCGCCAGTTCGGCGGCCTGGCCTGACTCGCGATCCTCCAGCTGCTGGAGCTCCGTCCCGACATCCGTGATCGTCGTCCGAAGAACGCGATATTCGTTCGTAAGCAGCTGGATCTCCAGCGACTTGGCCTCTTCATGCAGCGTCTGATAGGAGCGCGCCTGCCGCGCCTGCCGCTCAAGCGAATTCAACTGCTTCTTCACCTCAGCGATGATGTCCCTCACGCGCAACAGATTTTGCTGCGTCGAGTCCAACTTGCGCAACGCTTCGGCCTTCTGCTTCTTATAGCGAATGATCCCGGCCGTCTCTTCGATCAATTCTCGCCGATCTTGCGTGGAGGCGTTGATAATCTGCTCGATTTGCCCCTGGGCAATGACCGTATGCCCCTTGGTCCCAGCCCTGGTATCCAACAGGAGGCTCCGGACATCCTTCAATCGGCAGACAGTTTTATTGATGAGGTATTCGCTCTCGCCATTCCGATAGAGACGGCGCGTAATCATCAGCTCCTGATATTCCGACAGCTGGCTCGACAGATTGGACTGAGGATCCACATTAATCCGGTCCAGTCCGCTGATCACGAGCGAAACCTCGGCCATACCGAGCGGCTTTCGCAACTCAGTCCCGTTAAAAATCACATCTTCCATCTTCTCGCTACGCAAGGCCTTCGTGCTCTGCTCACCGAGTACCCAGAGGATCGCGTCCACGACATTGCTCTTTCCGCTCCCGTTCGGCCCCACGATGGCAGTGACGCCATCCGGGAATTGGATCTTGGCTTCATCGAACGACTTAAACCCCAGCATCTCAAGGGATTTCAAATACATCGGGGGCTCCTTCGGCAGCGTGCCTCGAAAGGATTCAAGCGGAATAATGTCGAATTTTGTAGCACAGGGATAAAAAGAAATCAAAGAAAAATACTGCCAGTGGTAGGCAGGTACGCGAGGACCTACAACATTTAGGGAGAGGGGTACTGTGCGAGAAAAAACTGTTACCCGGCCTGAACCCCGACAGACTGGCTGGCAGACTGGATAGTAATCAGTTCTTTAGGGAGAACAAACTCGACGTCTTCTTCGACCACGGTCAGGTTTTCGACCTCTGCCGGACCCAAAGTCTTGAGGTAGGTCACCACCTCTTCAACTAAAACTTCCGGCGCCGAGGCGCCGGCGGCAATCCCGATCGCTTTCGCATTCGAAAGCCAAGTGGGATTGATATCGGAGGCGGCATCGATCAAGTAGGAGGGAATCCCGCACCGCTCACCCAATTCCCGCAAGCGGTTGGAGTTCGAACTATTAGGAGACCCAATGACCAGAATGACATCCACCAGCGAGGAGAGCGCCTTCACCGCATTCTGGCGATTCTGCGTCGCATAACAAATATCTTCCTGATGCGGCCCCTTGATATGCGGGAACCGCTTATTGAGCGCGCCGACGATATCCCGGCATTCATCGACGCTCAACGTCGTTTGCGTAACATAGGACAAAGCCTTAGTATTCTCGACCTGCAGCTTCTCGACATCGTCCACGGAGGAGACCAGATGGAACTTGTCCGGAATCTGACCCAGCGTCCCGATCACTTCGGGGTGGCCAGCATGGCCGATCAAGATGAGATCATAGCCCTGCATATGGTCGCGATTGACCTCGTTATGGACCTTGATGACCAGTGGACAGGTGGCATCGATCACCTGCAGCCGGCGCTGATTCGCTTCTTCCCAGACCGACTTGGCGACCCCATGGGCACTGAAAATCACAACGGACCCTTCCGGCACTTCTCCCAATTCCTCCACGAACACGGCGCCCTTGGTACGCAGCGAGTTCACCACATGCCGACTATGGACGATTTCGTGCCGCACGTAAATCGGCGCCCCGTACTTCTTCAGCGAGAGATCAACGATATCGATCGCCCGGTCGACTCCGGCGCAAAACCCACGTGGATTGGCGAGATAGATCTTCATCAGGATACCTTTCCTTCATCCCCATATACGCACAAATTACTGCCGTTCACCTTACGTCAGAGCAGCCAGCTCCGTCAACATAATTGGCCCCGATCGACAGGCCCTGCCGGCCTCTGATCGGCCCACGGGACACGAGACCCTCCCGCCAAGTCTTGACAGTCTGCCCCCTCACTCGTAGGCTGGCCACACCAACCATGCCAAGCCTGGGACACAAAAAAATCCTCGTCGTCGAAGATGAGCAGGACATTCTCCAATTGATCACCCTCTATTTGGAGAAAGAGGGCTTTCGAACCGTATCGGCCAAAACCGGAGCCGAAGCCCTCCGACAAGCAAAACAGGAAAAGCCGGATCTGGTTGTCCTCGACTTGATGCTGCCGGAGATGGACGGCCTGGAGGTCTGCAAACGTCTACGGTCCGCTCCGGACACAGCGCTACTCCCCATCATTATGCTGACCGCCAAGGCGGAGGAGTCCGACACCATCATTGGGCTGGAACTGGGAGCCGACGACTACGTCACCAAACCTTTCAGCCCCAAGGCCCTGGTCGCCCGCGTCAAGGCCCTCTTCCGGCGACTTGAACGGAAACCGGACGAGAATCCCACCCAATATCACTATGGCGACCTCGTCATGGATCTGGCGCGGCACGAAGTCCGGGAGAAGAACACCGAAGTGCCCCTCACGGCAAAAGAATTCGGCCTGCTCGAACAGCTCGTGCGCAATCCCGGCCGGGTCCTGACACGGGAGATCATCCTGAGCACCATTTGGGGGTACGACTACTACGGAACAACGAGGACCGTCGATGTCCATGTCCGCAGACTCAAGCAGAAGCTCCCCTCGCTCAACGACGCGATCATGTCGGTCAAATCTCTAGGCTACAAACTTAAAGAGCTGGATCCGTCAGCATGACCCTCTCCATCCGATGGAAGGTCACAATCGGAACGCTGCTGGTCCTTGCCTGCGGACTGCTCATCGCCCGCACCCTGGCGATTCGCTCCCTCGAGCAAGAGGAAATCGTCCGATCGGAACAGATGCTGGAAGCCAGAGCCAGTCTCGTCGCCTACGGACTGCAACCGTTTCTGGTGCTACCACGCCCTCTGGCTTCGATGGCCCCCCTCCAAGCAGCCATACGGGATCTTAGCTCGCGAGCCCTCGCGCGTGTGACCGTCATCGCGCCCGACGGACAGGTCTTGGCTGACAGCGCCGTGCCCGACGGCAGCCTTGCGACGGTGGAGAACCATCTGGGGCGGACAGAAATTCAGCAAGCCATGTCCACGGGACGAGGGACGGCCCTGCGCAAGAGCTCCACGACCGGTGAGCGCACCCTCTTTCTAGCAATCCGATTACCCATCCAGAATCAATCGACCGCCTCCGTCTTCTTGCGGCTCGGGCTGCCAATGGCCTCCTTCGATCGTGAAGTGGACAAGCTGCACAAGAACCTGGCCCTCGCCTTCGGGGTCGCCTTCCTGATTGCCATCGCGCTGAGCGTGGGGCTCGCGCGCAGCATCACGAAGCCTCTGTCCGATATTACAATCGCCGCGCGGCAACTGGCAGGCGGCGATCACGACGTTCGTCTCAGAACCGACTCGCGGGATGAGGTCGGCCTCCTGGCCGACACCCTCAACCAAATGACGGACCAGCTAAAAACCAAGATCCATGAACTCTCTGAAGACCGGGGCCAGCTCCTGACCATGCTGACCTCGATGGTCGAAGGCGTGATGGTCCTGGACAATCGTGGCCGCATCCTCCAAGTGAATCCAGCCTTGGAAGGCATGTTCGCCCTCACACAATCGGAGACCCGCGGACGCCCCTCCTCCGATGTATTCAGACATCCAGAATTGAACACCCTGGTCGCAACCGTGCTCGCCACGAGAACCGCGCAGCAAGACGAGATCGTCCTGATGCCGGGGGGGCAATGTCTGCATATCGAAGCAGCGATTGCAGGAGGAGCGGGCAAAAACGACGCCTGCGCGGTCCTCGTCTTCCACGACATCACTGAACGCTGTCGGCTGGAAACGATTCGAAAAGATTTCGTCGCTAACGTCTCGCATGAGCTTCGAACCCCCCTCACCTCGATCAAGGGCTATGTCGAAGCCCTGCTCGACGGCGGGAAAGATGATCCAGCGACCAGCGCCAAGTTCCTGGATATTATCCTCAAGCAAAGCGACCGGCTGAACTTCATCCTGGAAGACCTCCTCCAGCTCTCACGGATCGAATCGGGACAGATCCAGTTTAAGCGGGACCCTCTGCCAATCCAGCGAATCATCGAGCGGACGCTGGCCATGATCAAGCCTGCGGCGGACAAGAAGGGCCATAAACTCCTGGCTCTAGTGGCAGACAATCTTCCTCCGGTGCTCGGCGATGAAGACCGGCTCATGCAAGTCCTCTCCAACTTGCTCGATAACGCCGTCAAATACACCCTCGAGAACGGCACCGTCACCGTCGAGGCCCGCTTTGTTTCTGACAAGGCCGAACGGCCCACGCTGACCACGGCGGTCGAACTGAGCGTGACCGATACCGGCATCGGCATCCCCGAACGGGATCGCCCTCGCATTTTCGAACGATTTTATCGAGTCGATAAGGCCCGCTCGCGGGAATTAGGTGGCACAGGGCTCGGGTTGGCGATCGTGAAACATATCGTCGAGGGATTGGGAGGGGAGGTCCGGGTCGAGGCGAGCATGCCAACCGGCAGCCGTTTTGTCGTCCGGCTGCCAGCTCAACCAATCAATCCACCGGTCAGCTGAATCTGGTCACCAGCACATAGATGAGCGACCCCAGCAGGGCGGAGCCTGGAAGCGTAAAGACCCAGGCGTAGAGAATTCTGGTGGTGAGCCCCCAGCGGACCGCTGAGAGCCGCTTGATCGCACCAACCCCCATCACCGAGGTCGTGATGGTCTGAGTCGTACTGACCGGCAGACCGATGTGCGCCGTCACGAGCAGCACCGCTGCCGCGCCGGTCTCCGCCGCAAACCCATGCACCGGCTCCAGCTTGACGATGCCCATCCCCAGCGTCCGGACGATCTGCCAACCTCCCAACGCCGTCCCCAATCCCATCGCCACCGCACAGGCGCCGATTACCCAAAACGGCACTTCCCCGGAAGGAATCTGCCCGGCAGAGAGCAAGGCCAGCGTAATGATCCCCATGGCCTTCTGCGCATCGTTGGCTCCGTGACTGAAGGCCATGAAACAGGCGGACACGAGCTGCAGTCGTTTGAACAGTCGCGTGGCTAGGCTCCTGGCCACACCAAAAAAGACCCAGCTGATCACCACCATCAACGAAAGCCCGATGGCGAAGCCAAAAAACGGCGCAAGCACCATGGCTTCCATCACAGGCCGGAGCCCTGACCACTTCACCATGGTCCAGCCTCCATGGGTCACCGCCGCCCCGACCAGGCCGCCGATCAAAGCGTGAGACGAGCTGGTCGGCAAACCTAACAACAGCGTGAAGAGATTCCAGAGGATCGCACCGGCCAAGGCCGCCGCCACCACTTCCTGAGTGACTAACGCCGGATTGACGATGCCCGACCCCACCATCTTGGCCACAGCAGTGGACATGAAGGCCCCGGCCACATTGAGGACGCCGGCCCCCATCACCGCCACAAATGGACTCACGACTCTCGTCGAGACGACCGTCGCAATCGCGTTGGCGCTGTCATGCCACCCGTTCGAAAAATCGAACAGGAGGGCCAACACCACGACCACCAGCAACATTCCAGTCAGTTCAGGCATGATCCATTCGTAAAACATGAGACGTAAAAGATGACAGACACGGAATCATTTTGGCAGGAGCAGCGCGATCATGCCCTGCGCCCTTGCCGCTACACTTCACATTGCACTTTTCACGCCTTACGCGCATTAGTGATGTTTGATCGCAATCCGCTCAAGAATATTCGCGACATCTTCGCAGCGGTCGGTTCCCGCCTCGAAGTTCTCGTAAATCTCTTTCCACTTGATCACCGTGATCGGATCGGTTTCTTTTTCAAAAAGGGCCGAGATCGCATCGCGGGAGACCCGGTCCGCCTCATTCTCGAGGCTAAACACACGCATGCTACATCCCTTCAACTCGGGATGCGCCAGCCCCAACCGGTCCACGCCGCTCCCCACGGCTACAGACGCCTGATACAGAATGTCCGCCAGCTTGATCGCCATCGGAGTCGGCTTCGTCACTTTGAATAACACAAAGCGGTCGGCGATCTCCTCCGTCACATCCAGAATATCGTCGAGCGCGCTGGCCAGATCGTGAATATCTTCCCGATCGATCGGCGTAATAAAGGTCCGGTTCAGGCGAAACGCAATGTCATGCGTAATGCCATCGCCAATATGCTCGACGTCTTTGATCCCCTGGGCCTGTTCGATGGGGGACCGGAAATCTTCCATCATCACCTTGAGGAGGCGGCTCCCCTCAATCATATTATGTGCGGCCTTCTTGAACAGCTCAAAGAAGGCCTCTTCTCGAGGGATCAATCCAAATAACATCGTGACACTCCTCGGTTCAGATACAATGAGCTTTGTGCGCAGCCGAATATGGCCTGCACACCGAACCGTCACAGACTTTTACCAGCGAACCAACCCTGTCGCCCACGTCACGCCTCCGCCAAAACTACCCAGGAGGACCATGTCATCGGGCGAAATCTTTCCCGAACGAACGGCATCATCAAGCGCAATCGGTAAGGAAGCCGACGAGGTGTTCCCGTAGCGGCCGATCACGGAGCTAACCCGTTCCGGCGAGACCCCCAGCCGCTTCGTGAGCTGACCGAGAATCCGCCCGTTGGCTTGATGCAAAACCAATTGCGCGAGGTCTTGCAGATCGACACCGAACTCTTTCACGATCTCCAGGATCGCCTGCTCCAGCCGCTTGACTGCCAGACGAAAGAGCGGCGCTCCTTGCATTCGCAACGTATGACGTTTGCCTGCGACCGTTTCCGCCGTCGTCGGCATCCGCGAGCCTCCGGCGGGAATCCGAATCAAACCATGCTGAGACCCGTCTGCATGGAGGCGGATCCCCAAAATACCGCGCCCTAGCGGGCCGGTCTCCGGCTCGCCCCGCAAGACCACCGCGCCGGCGCCATCGCCGAATAAAAGCACAGTATCACCATCGGCCGGGTCGATGGAGCGAGACTTCACCTCCGCTGCCACCACCAAGCAGGTCTTGACCTGACCGCTCCGAATCATCGCATCGGCCATCGAGAGTCCATAGAGAAAACCCGAGCAGGACGCCGCCACATCGAAGGCCGGAATCGTAGCACAGCCAAGCATCCGCTGAACATGACAGGCTGTGGAAGGAAAGACCGAGTCGGGAGAGGTTGTCGAGAGCACGATCGCCCCCAGCTCCAACACCGGGAGCCCTGCCGCGTGAAGCGCCCGCCTGGCTGCTTCCACCGCAAGATCGGAAGAGGCCTGGGAGTCCGCGGCCCAGCGCCGTTCCTCAATCCCAGTCAGGCGAGAGACGACCCCCGGATCGAGGCCTAACGAAGCCCCTACCTCGCGATTCGACACCACCCGTTCCGGAAGGTATGAGCCGGTCCCAATAATTTTTGTCCGCATCATAGGTCTGACTACTACTATGCGAGCCGTAACAATGTCGGCGGGATTATAGGTCTCGGTGCCACAGGGGTCAACTCATCGGCCCAAATCGTTGCATTCAATGCATGCTCCTGTTACATTTTTATGCAGTGATGATACGCACCTGCCCCATAGTCACCTCTACTTCACGTCTCGCAATAGCTCTTGGCCTGTGCGCGTTCGTCTTCTGCGTCGTCACTGCCTGTTCCAGCACACCCAAAACACAAGATGCTGCGAAGAAGGCCCTGAGCGGCACCGACGAACAGATCTTCCTGGGCGATACGATCGAGAAAAACTACGACCCCAACGTCATCATGAAACGGGGCGAAGCCTTCTTCGAAAAAGAGGAATACGGGGAAGCGATCACCGAATACAACCACTTCCTCGATCTCCATCGCACCCATGCCCTCGCCTCCTATGCCGCATTCCGGATCGGAGAAAGCCAGATGAAACGGGGCAAGGGAATCGATCGTGACCCAGAACCTATTCAGAAGGCCATCGAAGCCTTTGAAAAGCTGCGGAAAAATTTCGAGGGAAGCAAGTACGAGAGCCAAGCGCTCGAGAAAATCCAGGAATGCCACAATCTTCTGGCGCAGATGCATTTCTTCGTGGGCGAATTCTATTATCGGCGAGGCTCCTATCTGGCCGCTGCCCATCGCTTTGAACAGATCATGAAACTATACCCGGACAAAGCCATCGCACCGGACGCCCTCTACTTTCTCGCGCGCAACTACCATGATTTGGGTGCAGACGATTGGGCCAGTGAACAACTGACCCTGTTAGCGCACAAATACCCTGGCAGTAAATATTCCCAAGAGGGCGCCAGCCTGCTCGCAAAAATCAGCGGGGGAAAATCCGCGACATTGCTGGCTAAACAGACCGAACCAGCGTCCGCTTCCCGCACGCAAACAACGCCCCCATCAAGCGATCAGCCGAGTCTGACATCAGGGCTCATCCCCTCTGGCACGACCGACTCGTTCCGTCTTCCCTCCGCCACGGCATTGGGCCGATCTTTCGTGGCCTGCCACCTCGGCGCCTGGTGCTAATCAACAACCGCGCTGAAGCTATCAGCTGTCAGCCATCCGTAAGACGTCAAAGGCTTCGGGGCCAGGCAGGCCTACCTTCCTACGTTTGCTTTCTACATCTTATGTTTCACGGTTTTTGGGAGAGAGCCAGAACGAAGCTGGCGGACGTTTTCAGCATCTGGCGAGACTACTGGCCGAGATACCAGCCAACCCCATGCTGCTCCAGGAAGCTGGTAATCATTGTGAGGGTATTGGCATAAATCATGATACCCACGATGATCAGCAAGACCCCGCTCACAGTCGATACGGCCCATAAATACAAGCGCGCCTGCTTAAAGTAGGCGAGGAACCGATCCACTCCCAGCGCCGTCAGAAACAACGGCAGCCCCAATCCCAACGAATAACTCGTCAGCAACAGCACCCCGTTCATCATCGAATCGGTCGTACTAGCATACAATAAGATCGTTCCGAGCACCGGCCCGACGCAGGGAGTCCAGCCGGCAGCAAAAGCCACACCGATCAAGAACGACCCCACATAGCCGACCGGCCGGCTTCTGAATTGGAAGCGATGTTCCATTTTCAGAAAACTGATATTCAGAACCCCCAGTAAATAAAGGCCGAGAACAATGATCAAGATCCCGCCGATCCGTCGAATGTGGTCTTGATAGGTCATCAAGGCCTGACCGATGAAGCTGGCCGACGCGCCGAAGGACACAAACACCGCGGTAAACCCCGCGATGAACAGCAGCGCGTTCACAATAATGGATTTCTTAAACTTCGACCGCACCGTCGCATCGGTAAGTTGCTCGATGGACAGGCCCGTGATGTAGGAAATGTAGGAGGGCACCAGCGGAAGCACACAAGGCGACACGAAGGACAGCAAACCTGCCGAAAAGGCCGCGACGAGAGAAATGTTCGTAATCGATTGCGACATGGCTAAGCGCGATTGTGCATGAATGATCGGGCCTAGGACTTCATCAACAGCTGCACCAGCTGATGCGCTTCCGTCGCGCCCCAGTCCCGCGCGCCGAAAACCTGATGGCGGACGATGCCCTGCCGATCCACCATAAAAGTCATCGGGAGGCTCCTGGCCCCATAGGTCAATCCCACGCGATAATCGGCGTCGTGGAGGATGGGAAAAGTCAGACGGTTCTCTTGCTGAAAGGGCCTGGTGACCGAGACCCCTTGCGCATCGGTCGATACAGCAAGGATCTCAAAGTCATTCCGAGAAAACGCCCGATATAGTTTTTCCATCGCCGGCATTTCCACTCGGCAGGGGCCGCACCAGGTGGCCCAAAAATTCAGCAGCACGACTTTCCCGCGCAATTCCGACAGGACCACTTGCCGACCGTTCAAGTCACGAAGCTGAAAATTCGGTGCTGGCTCTCCTAACCTGACGACCTGACGCTCGGCAACCGGCAGGAGATCAAACCCTGTGGCACTCCCCATCCCCGCCAGCGCAACCATGAGAGAGAAGACTGTTCCCGCAATGGCTCGCTTTCTCATCCCCTCCCCGCTCCACGGTCCAAGGATTGAACGTCTACCGCCTTGGGCGTCACATTCAACAACTTGGTCAAGATCTCCAAACTGTCGAGCCTTGTCCAATCCCGCGGTCCGATGACGATCTCACGAATGACGCCGTCCCGATCAATGATAAAGGTCTCCGGCACACCCATGCGTTTGTACGGTTTGTCGGTCTTGCCCCAGGAATCGATTAGCACGGGAAAGGTGAGGTTCATGCCCTTGGTGAAGGGAGGAATGTCCTTGGTCGTCGTCACGCGATCGATACTGACCGCCAGAATCACCAACCCGTCCTTCTCGAAATTCTTATGGAGCACTTCCATTGAGGGCATTTCTTCACGGCAGGGCTTACACCAGGTCGCCCAGAAATTCAGAAAGACCACCTTGCCTCGAAATTCTGAGAGCCGCTGGGGTTTGTCATTCAGATCGGTGAGGACGAAATCCGGCGCCTGCTTGCCCACAGCCAGCAGTTCATATTTGGCGCTTTGCATCCAGACAATGCCAAAAACCGCGGCAAGAATGACGGCGCCGACCAGGAGGATGGCCCCGCGCGACGAACCTCGCGCGCCGGCAACGTCACTCACGCTGGATTCAGACTTATGCATAGGCATGCAGGCCTGAGAGCAAGAAGTTCACGCCCCAGAAACAGAAGATCACCATCAAGAAGCCGAAGACTGCGTAGATGGCGGCACGATGGCCCTCCCATCCGCGCGTCATCCTGGCATGGATATAGGCGCCGTAAATCAACCAAACGATCAGAGACCAGGTCTCTTTCGGGTCCCAGCTCCAGTAGCCGCCCCAGGCATAGTTGGCCCACATGGCCCCGAGGATGATGCCGAAGGCTAGCAGGGGAAACCCGATGGTGATCGCTTTGTAGCCTAACTCGTCGATGGTTTCGAGATCAGGGAAGGCCGCGTAGAAGCGGGAGGTGCTACCCCGCCGTTCCGCCCGTTCCTTGAAGAGATACATCACGCCCAGGCCGCCGGCCATCGCAAAGGCCGCGTAGCTGGTCAACGTGATCGACACATGGATGTAGATCCAGTAGCTGTTGAGCGCCGGCACAAGGGGCTCCGCCGTCTGATACCGGTAGGGCAACAGGGAGGCCGCGCCCATGGCAATGAACCCGATCCCTACCACGAAGGCACCGATCGCTTTAATCTTGTAGCGCAGCTCCAGCAGCACATAGCCCAGGATGATCGCCCAGGACACATAGGCCATGGCCTCGAACTGATTCGACCAGGGGGCGAAGGTCCCGGAGGTCTGCATCCGCTCAAACGCTCGCGTAAATAGGGCGCCGGTATTGACGAGCCATCCGAACACCGTAATCAGGGTAGCGATCTGCCCCAACTGCGTGGCCCAGGCTCCATCCCGTTTCTCGAAGTTGCCCCCCGAATGGCCGGCAGAGGCCAGGGCCATGACAGGGCGGCGCGCAAAGAGATAGGCGATGTAGAGGGTCAAGGCTGCGAGATAGAGCCAAAACGTCATGTCGAACAGAAACAAAGATCGGACCATCATGTCCTCCGTCGAGCAGTTCAGGCCAATGTACGTATCGTTATCATACTCAAATCAAAGAGGGTTTGACTACCAGACCTCAGGCCCTGCGGTTCATGCAGAAGAGGCCGACAAGCTCTGCAGCTTCTCCGTCAGCTTTCGAAATTCCCGCTGGAAATCGATCTGACTCTTATGGGTCGTGCCGCCGACATAGACCGTCACTCCCTCCGGGGCCGGAAGGATCTTCATCCAGATCCGACGGTGAAAAATAAACGAGGAGAGGGTAATCCCCACCACGATCATGGTCGAGCCGGTCCACACGATATTGATCCCGGGATTCTTGGCAATCTGCAGACCGGTGAACTTCTTCGGCTTATAGCCCACCAGCTCGAACTGATATTTCGACTCTTTGATATCGAAGAGGTCCGGGAACTGATAAAAAAGCCAGGGCGTCGACTGGACCGTGCTCCGTTCATTGACGGCTAGACGGATCGCGGGATTTGCATGTTCCACTGTCTTCGAGAAGACTTTCTTCTCGGTCGAGTTGAAGGCAAAGTCCGCCACGAAATCCGTAATCGAAAGTTTCAGATCGAGCTCAGGGACCGCCTGCGCCTTCTGCCATTCCAGATCGACGGTCTTGAGGACCTTGTCCGTTTCTTTGTCCTTAATATTGATCCGCGCCACTTCAATCTGATCCCAGGAGTCCCCGTAACTGGACTGATAAAACCAGATGCCTTTGTAGACGAGGGGGTCGTTGACTGAAATCGTCTTGGTGACGACAGACTGGCCCCCGTCGATAACCGTCAAGGTACTGTTGTAGGATTTCACGGAGCCGTTCTCGTGATAGTCAATCCAGAACTTATCGACCTTGAGATCGAAGTTGCCACGCGGGATATGATAGGTCTGCCCTTCAAGACAGACCCCGAACTCCTGGAATCCATAGTAGGTGCCGATCAGGCCGCCAAGGATAATAACCGTCGCACTTAAATGCGCCATATGGGCGCCGACTCGTCCCAAGACGCCCTTCGTCGCATAGAGGGTCACTTCACCCGGATCATTCTTCGCCAGGACTTTGTAGCCCTTCTCGATGAAGTGCTGCGCCAGCTGCTGCGCCACAACTTCCTTGCTACTCGCGATCGAAACCTGAGCCTGCTGCTTCATGCCCTTCACGAAATCCAGCGACACGCTGACGCGGTCCTGCTTCATTGACCGCCAGACACCGGGAAACCGCTTATAGAAGCAAGTGAGGGAGTTGACGCAGAGGAGGCCAAGAAGACTGGTAAACCACCAGGTATGATAGACGTCGATGAAGCCTAACCGGAGAAACCACCGGTAGGTGCTCTCTCCATATTCTTGAATATAGGATTCCGGCCGTTCATTCTGCTGAATCACCGTCCCGATCGTGGCGGTGATGGCAATGAACAAAAAGAGGAACATCGCCAGCTTGATCGAGGCGAAGAACTCGACCAGTTCGCGGGAGAACTCCTCCCAGCCCAACCCTGGAGTCGATGATTGGAGACTCTTCTGTTCGGGCATCGCGTTCGGCTGGCCATTCATCGTATTGACAATCCCTTTTTCGTCACGAGACACACAGTAGCACTGCCCATTGGATGCAAGGCCACGGTCTTGCACGTAGGACGATCATAGTCCCGGGAGACGGGGCCGATCCAAAACGCGCCCCTATGGCGTCGTAGATAAAGGAGGCGAGGACCGCGGAATTGGGTTATCTTACAAGTCCCAGAAAAGGGGTGTCAAGCAAGCAGGCCCCGATGCGACGCCACTTTTCCTCTTAAAAGAAATAGACAACGGAACCCCCGTCATACTAATATCCCCTGCTGTCCGTTAGGTTATTATCAGCTAAGCCTTGAGGAGCCAATGAGAAATAACTACCTGTTCACGTCAGAGTCCGTCACCGAAGGGCATCCGGACAAAATCGCCGACCAGATCTCCGACGGAATCCTCGACGCGATCATTGCCAAAGACAAGTTCGCCCGGGTAGCCTGCGAAACGATGCTGACCACCGGCATTGCCTTCGTGGCCGGTGAAATCTCCACCAAAGCCTATGTCGAGATTCCCGATATCATCCGCGAAGTCATCAAGGATGTCGGCTACACCGACGCCTCCTGGGGATTTGACTACCATACCTGTTCTGTCCTCACCGCCATTCACCATCAGTCGAACGATATCGCCATGGGAGTCGATTCCGGCGGCGCCGGCGACCAGGGCCTCATGTTCGGCTTTGCCAGCGACGAGACCACCGAGCTCATGCCCATGCCGATCGTCCTCGCCCATCGGCTCACCAAGCGGCTGGCGGAAGTCCGGAAGAAGAACATCCTGCCCTGGGTCCGCCCAGACGGCAAATCCCAAGTGACCGTGGAATACAAAAACGGCAAACCGGTGCGGATCGACACCATCGTCGTCTCCACCCAACATAGCCCAGACGTGACGAACAAGCAGATCACGCGCGACATCATGGAAAAAGTCATCAAGCCCGTCATGCCGAAAGCGCTCTATGACCAGGCGAGCGTGATCCACCACATCAATCCCACCGGCCGCTTTGTGGTCGGAGGCCCGATGGGCGATACGGGACTGACGGGCCGCAAGATTATCGTCGACACCTACGGCGGCCACGGCAGCCATGGGGGCGGCTGTTTCTCCGGCAAGGATCCCACAAAGGTGGACCGGTCGGCGTCCTACATGGCCCGCTACATCGCCAAGAACATCGTCGCAGCCGGGCTGGCCAGGAAATGCGAAGTGCAGCTTGCCTACGCCATCGGCGTAGCAGAGCCAGTCTCGGTGTTGATCGACCCGATGGGCACGGAACGGGTGGCAGCCGAAAACCTGAGCAAGCTCGTGCGGAAACATTTTCCCATGACCCCGCGCGGCATCATCGAGTATCTCAATCTCCGCCGGCCGATCTTCAGACAGACCGCCGCCTACGGACACTTTGGCCGAAACGAACCGAGCTTCACCTGGGAAAAGACCGACAAGGCCAAGCTCTTGCGTAAGGACGCAGGCCTGTAGACTAGACCGGAGCGATGACAGGGGGGGCGGATTCAACAATCCGTCCCCCCTTGTTTCCCCAGACTCCCCATCACCAATCATCACGCAGGAGATTTTCGTGGAATACGATGTGAAAGATATGAAGCTCGCCGACCAGGGCAAACTCAAGATCGAATGGGCCGAAGCTACTATGCCGGTGCTGCGCCTGATCAAGAAGCGCTTCCTGAAGGAAAAACCCTTCAAGGGCCTGCGCATGACCGCCTGTCTCCATGTCACAACCGAAACTGCCAATCTGATGAAGACGCTCCAGGCCGGCGGCGCCGACGTCCGGCTCTGCGCCTCCAATCCCCTCAGCACGCAGGACGAAGCCGCCGCGTCGCTCGTCAAACATGACGGCATCCCGACCTTTGCCATCAAGGGCGAAGACAACAAGACCTACTACAAGCACATCCAATCGGCCATCGCCCACAAGCCACAAATCACGATGGACGACGGAGCCGATGTCGTCTCGCTCATCCATTCCAAGCGGAAGGACTTGCTCAAGTACGTGATGGGCGGCACAGAAGAAACCACCACGGGCGTCATCCGCCTCCGCAGCATGGCCGAAAAGAAAGTTCTGAAGTTCCCGGTGATCTCCGTCAACGACGCCGACACCAAGCACCTCTTCGACAACCGCTACGGCACCGGCCAGAGCACGATCGACGGCATCATCCGCGCGACGAACCGCTTGATCTGCGGCACCACCTTCGTGATCGCCGGCTATGGCTGGTGCGGACGCGGCATCGCGATGCGCGCTAAGGGTCTGGGCGCCGATGTCGTGGTCACCGAGATCGATCCGGTCAAGGCGATTGAAGCGGTCATGGACGGGTTCCGCGTCATGCCGATGGAGCAGGCGGCATTGATTGGAGATTTCTTCGTCACGGTCACCGGCAACCTCAAAGTCATTCGCCGCGAACACTTCACCGTGATGAAGGAGGGGGCCATCGTCTGCAACTCAGGCCACTTCAACGTCGAACTGGACATTACCGCCCTGGAGAGCCTGAGTAAGAGAAAGCGCCTTATCAGACCAGGCGTCGAGCAATTCACGCTGAAGACCGGCCATCGGGTCAGCCTCCTCGGCGAGGGACGGCTCGTGAACCTGGCGACGGCCGAGGGCCATCCTTCCAGCGTCATGGACATGAGCTTCGCGAACCAGGCGCTCGGAGCCGAGTACTTGGTGAAGAATTACAAGAAGCTGGAGAAAAAGGTCTACCCGGTTCCTCCAGTGATCGACAAGGAAATCGCTCGGCTCAAACTCGCGGGCATGGGGATGAAGATTGATACCCTGACGAAAGAACAAGTGAAATATCTCGCCAGCTGGGAAATGGGCACATAGCAGGAATGCTGAAAATGTCCCCCGGCATCGTTCGCAGTCGGCCGTTTCCCTACAACGTACCCTAAGGGTACGCTTCGGTCGCCAGACTCCCTGCGGCCTTGATGGGATGCCATTTTGCGCATCCTGCATTCGATGGGGTTCGGTGAGTACGCGGAGCTGAGAATAGTCCTCACGACATTGCGATGAGAGAGAAAGCAGAAAGGCCACCGGAAACGGTGGCCTTTCTGCTTGCATAGCAATGCCTGGCTCCCTGTGCAGTCTTCCGTGCACGAAAGCCGCAGACGGAGCAAAACCAGAGGCGGACCCTCAGGGACAGGTTCAGGATTCTTACGAGACGAGCACGATGCTAGCAGGACGTTTTCAGTCTCCTGCCCTAGCGGGCCTGAACCATCGGCAGCTCGCGCGACCCTTCCGCTTCCTGCTGAATGCGGAGCCGTTCCAGCCGGGACTCTTCCAAGACATGCTGAAGCACTTCATCCGTCATTTGCGTCATCTGCGCCGCAATATCTTTCATCTCGCCATGCTCGACGGCCCGCGAAAGCACTTCTGCCTTCGTCGCGCCTTTTTTCTTCCCCATGAACGGCTTGAGGATCAAGTAGGCCACGTCCCTAGCCGGCATGAACCGGAGGAATCTCCTCAGCAACCTGGCCGTTTGTAACGGATAGTGCAGAAGCTTGTAGATGAAGAGCCGCTTGAGCCCTTGGCGGCGGACCTCGTTGATCACTTCGCCAGGCAAACAGGTTGGATCGATCTCTGAACACTTGAAATATTTGTACCAATCGGCCGTTTCGCTGACCAGGCCTCGCTTCACATATTCCTGCCAGAGCGGGGTGCCACGATAGACGCAGAGCCGATTGAAGCCGAAGGTATCGAGCGGCAGCTTGGAGGCCAGATCGAACGTCGCGTTCATATCCTCGATCGTTTCATCGGGATTGCCCACCGTAAAGAAACCGTGCACGATCTCGATGCCGGCCTTCTTGGCATTGCTGACTGCGATGGCGACCTCCGCCAGCGTCTGCTCTTTCTTGAGTCGATCGAGGATCTTCTGGCTCCCGCTTTCGATCCCAAACATGACCGTCCTGCAATGGGCCTTGGCCATGGCCGGGAAAAGATGCTGGGCGACCGAGTCTACGCGCCCTTCGATGCCCCACTGGATCGTGAGCCTCTCATCCATGACACCTTGACAAATCGCCTCGATCCTCTTGGGTTGCAGTAGGAAATGGTCGTCCACGAAATAGACTGACCCATAGCCGCAGCCTTCCAGATACTTGAGTTCACTGACCACATGCGCCGCAGTCCTCGCGCGCCACTTGCCTTCGTTGAAGATCGGAATATCGCAGAAAATGCAGGGCCAGGGACAGCCGCGTGAGGTCTGCATCGTCGTGAACCGCTCCATCGACAGCACCGCCGGCACATCGAGCGGCATGGACTCCACGAAGTCGAGCTCAAGGCCTTCGCGGTCGGGAAAGGGCCATTGATCGAGATGGCGCTCCATCGGGCGTCCCGGGTTCTGGATCACCTGACCATCCTTGCCCCAGGTCAAGCCAGCCACAGCGACAGGATTATCAAGCTGGGCGAGGAGATCCAGCAACAGCTGCTCACCATCGCCACGGCAGACGAAATCCACTTCAGGACATTGCAGTTTCACGAGCGCCGCATTCAAACTCGCAAAGACGCCGCCGAACGCCAATTTGACTTTTGAATTGGCGGCCCGAATCTGACGGGCCAAGATCTTCGCGTAGGGATAGCTGGTGGTGCTGAGGAAACTGAGGCCGACTAAGTCAGGCTGTTGCCGCGCAATCTCTTCGAGGATCACGTCGTTCGGCGTGTCCGGGTTCGCCTGATCGAACATCACGCATTCGTGGCCAGCCTGTTTGAGCACCGACGAGAGGGACATGATGCCGATGGGGGGAAAACCCATGACCCTGATGCGGCCATTCTTTGCGCGAGTCTTAGCTGGGAGGGCGTAAAATTGGGGATCGCGAACGTGGATGAGAAATACACGCATGGTGCCAGCTTAACACGAATATCTTGAGGAAAGGGGGAATTACTTGGCGAGCAAGAAAAGAGACCAAGCGGACTGATTCTTAAACGACAAATGGGGCTGCATGGTCACCCACACAGCCCCATTCATTCACCCGTTGCACTTAGAACTTGAACCCGCCCTGCGAAAATCCGAAGCCCTGTCCTACCGCCCGAGCGCCAGCTTCACCGCATTGCCGATCTCAGCCGGATTTTTCACCACCCGTACGCCGGCAGCTTCAAGAATTTTCATCTTCTCAGCCGCCGTGCCCTTGCCACCTGACACGATCGCGCCGGCATGGCCCATGCGACGCCCAGGAGGAGCCGTGATTCCGGCGATAAAACTGACGACCGGCTTCTTCACATGCTTCTTAATGAATTCAGCGGCTTTCTCTTCTGCATCGCCGCCGATCTCGCCGATCATCACGATCGCCTGAGTTTCTGGATCCTTCTCGAACAGGGCCAGCACATCGACGAAAGCCGTTCCATTGACCGGATCGCCGCCAATGCCAACGCAGGTCGTTTCGCCAAGACCCAACGTCGAGAGCTGATGCACCGCTTCGTAGGTAAGGGTTCCGCTGCGCGACACGACTCCCACGACTCCCTTCTTATGGATGAAGCCTGGCATGATGCCGATCTTCGCTTCATCGACGGTGATCACACCGGGGCAGTTCGGTCCGATCAAACGGACATCGCGGCCATAGAGTGCGCGCTTGACCTTGACCATATCGTTCACCGGGATGCCTTCGGTAATGCAGATGATCAACTTGACACCAGCCTCGGCCGCCTCCAGGATCGCATCGGCGCAAAATGGCGGGGGCACGAAAATCAGCGAGGTATCGCACTGGGCTTTCTTCACGGCATCGCGCACCGTGTTGAAGACCGGAATCCCCTCGACCTCCTGACCTGCCTTGCCCGGCGTCACGCCCGCGACCATCTGCGTCCCATAGGCCTTGCACTGCGTTGCATGGAACGAGCCTTCCTTGCCCGTAATCCCCTGCACCACCACCCGCGTATGCTTATTGACGAGAATGCTCACCGTATCCTCTTTTCTTTCTTTTCCACTTTCACCTAGACCGGAAAGCACTTTTCGGGAGCGGCAGAGCTGAGGCCCTGACTGCGGGCGTCAAGCGAGCACATTCGGATCGTGTGCGCTCCGAGAGGAAAAGAGCTCAGCTCTGTCGCTCCCGATTCCTCAGGCCGCTTTCCCCGTCAGCTTCACAATTTTTTGCGCCGCTTCCCACAAGTCATCCGCCACTTCCAGCGTGAGGCCGGACTCGGCCAGCAGCTTGCGGCCTTCTTCTGCATTCGTGCCCTGCAACCGGACCACCAACGGTACATTGATCTTCACTTCCTTGGCCGCTTCGATCACACCATGGGCAATCCGCTCGCAGCGAACGATCCCTCCGAAGATGTTGATGAAGATGCCCTTGACGTTCGGGTCCTTGAGGAGGATCCGGAACCCCGCAGCCACGGTCTCTTTCGTGGCGCCACCGCCAACGTCCAGAAAGTTGGCAGGCTCGCTGCCAGCCAGCTTGATCACGTCCATCGTCGCCATGGCCAGCCCCGCGCCATTTACCATGCAGCCGATGTTGCCGTCCAGCTTCACGTAGTTCAAATTATTTTCGCCCGCTTCAATTTCCAACGGCTCTTCCTCGTGGAGATCGCGCATCTGCTGCACATCGACATGACGGAACAGAGCACTATCGTCAAAGGCGACCTTGCCGTCCAGCGCGATGAGTTTCTTATCGCTAGTGATGACCAGCGGATTGATCTCCACCATAGCCGCATTCTTGTCCATGAACATGCGGTAGAGGTTCCCCATCATCTGGATGAAGGGATTTACGACAGCCGGCTCCATGGCAGGAAGCCCGAGCGCAAAGGCAATATTCCGTCCATTGTAGGCCTGGAATCCGACGGCCGGGTCAATCGCTTCGCGGATGATCTTCTCCGGCGTATGGGCTGCGACTTCTTCGATCTCCATCCCGCCTTCCGTGCTCGCGATAAACACAGGCCAGCCACTGTCCCGATCGACGACAATGCTCACATACAATTCCTTGGCGATCGCTGCGCCTTCTTCGAGCAGCAACCGCCGCACTTTCCGCCCTTTTGGACCGGTCTGATGCGTGACCAGCGTCTTGCCGATCAGTTCCTTGACCAGGCCTGGGACAGCCGCCTTATCCTTCGTGATCTTGACGCCGCCAGCCTTGCCGCGGCCACCCGCATGGATCTGCGCCTTAACGACAAAAACCGGCGTATTGAGTTCCGCCGCCCAGGCCGAACCGGCATCAGGAGAAAGAATCTCTTTCCCGCGCGGCACCGGAATCCCGAACTGCCCGAACAACTGCTTCGCCTGAAACTCATGAACGTTCATGTCACCCTCACAAGAACTGATAGCTGATGGCTAATAGCGTATGGCTCAGACTGACAGCGTTGGGGCTTCTTGCCATACACCATCAGCTATAGGCCGTAGGCTCGTTATTCTTTACGCGTGTACGGGGGCAGGATCATAGGGGATACGACTCCGCTTACGCGGCCATGTTTCTTGGCTTCGGCGCGGAACCCCTTCAGATGCCCGACCGTCAACGTTCCTTGTAGCATGGATGCGGCGCGAGCCGCAGCCGCCAGCCCAGACCGCTTTCCAAATACCATCAAGTCGAGCAGCGAGTTCCCCATCAACCGGTTGCGTCCGTGCAATCCGCCGGACGCTTCTCCCGCTACGAACAGATTCTTCACGTTGGTCTCAGAATTCGTGTCGATCTTCACTCCGCCGTTCTGATAATGCAGCGTCGGGAAAATCAGCACAGGATCCTTACTAATGTCGATATTGAACCGCTCGAACTGCAACATCATCGCCGGGAAATGTTTCTTCATCGTCCCGGGGCCCTGCGCCACATCGAGCAACGGGGTATCAAGCCAGACACCGACGCGCCCGGACATAGTGCGGATACCGCGGCCCTCTTCACATTCCCGAATAATCGACGCGGACACGACATCGCGGGTATCCAGTTCGTCGACGAATCGTTCCCCCTTGGCATTGACTAGATGGCCGCCTTCTGAGCGAATTCCCTCTGTGACCAAAGCTCCGATGAGCTGTTCGGGATAGACAGCGCCGGAAGGGTGATACTGGAACGTATCGATATGCACCAGCTTTGCGCCCAGCCGATAGGATAAACAGAGACCGTCCCCTGTCGCGCCATAGTGATTGCTGGTGGGGAATCCCTGGATGTGGAGTCGGCCGATGCCACCGGTCGCCAGGATAACGGACTTGGCCGCCACCACGACGTTGCGGTGATTGTCGAGATCTTTGAAGATTGCGCCGGTGCAGTTTCCATTTTCGTCGCTCGTCAACTCGACCGCGGCGCAGAACTCGAGCAACTGAATATCCTGATTCAGCACCTCGTCCTTGAGCACCCGCATGATTTCGAGGCCGGTGTAGTCCGAGCAGGTCAGAAGACGCGGTTTCGAGCTGCCGCCGCCTTTCTTCACATGAAGGTTGCCGTCTCCGTCACGATCGAACAGGACGCCCAGGCTCAAGAGCCATTTCGCAATCGAAGGGCCTTCCTCCACCATCACCTTGAGCAGCTGGTGGTCGTTCTGCATGTGGCCGCCCTTCAGCGTGTCCACGAAGTGGGTGACGGGCGAGTCCTCCGGCGCCACAGAAATCTGCATGCCGCCCTGGGCCATCACGCTGTTGGAGTCGCCGAGGCGAAGCTTGGTCGCCAGCATGACCTTGGCGCCTGCCGTATGGGCATGGAGGGCCGCAGCGCAGCCGGCTCCGCCGCCGCCCACGACCAGCACATCGGTCGTGTAGTCCGGCGTCAGATCGAATCCGTCTGTAACAGAACTGTCTCCCTCCAGCAGGGTCGCCAGCTCGATCGCCGTCTTGTCCCCGACATTGGGACCGAACCGAAGCGGACGAAAAGCGCTCTCCCGAAAATCGGGGTGATATTTATGGATCAGCTGGTCGCGATCAGCCGGAGACAGCTTGGAAAAGGTCTGCTTGCGTCGAGCATCCCGCGTCTGGTGCACAATCTGTTGAAGGGCGTGAATATCCATAATTTTGCTAGCTTTCGGCAATCAGCTTCTGCCTCAATCTTAGAAGCTGAGAGCTGACCGCTGACGGCTCATTGTGCTACTTGACCGTCGCGCAGTGATCAGTCAGTTCTTTCTCGTTCATCTTGAGGAGCTTGGTCCATTCGTCGTTGAAGCGTCCGTCCTGGATTTCGTTGATGCGGATATCCAGCCCCACCGGCTTCTCGGTAAAATGGGCTCCCTGCGCCCGGCTCACATAGAGAGCCACGAGGTTAGGAGCGATGTCCGCGATACAGACCGGCGTGCACAACCCGCACATCACGCAATCCATGAACATCTCGGAGACGCTCTTGAAATCTCCGAAGACAGCCTTCCAGACTCCCTCACGCACATCGATCTTCTGCGGGCAGGCTTCGGTACAGGCGTTGCAATTTCTACAGAGCGGCGCTTCGGGATAGAGATTGAAGAGGTCTTGCTTGGGGTCTTTGAGCGTCCGAATATCGTAGGTCGCCTTCCGGGCCGGAAACGGAGGCATCATCGTGATCGACATGCCGTCTTGCACCGCCATTTGGCAGGCCAGACAGGTTCGTACTTTCGGATCGTCCTTGGTCCGATAGTAGGCCGCGCAGGCGCCACAGAACCCGCCAAGGCAGCCGGCCCCACGGACGACTTCCTGACCAGAATACCAGAGAGCCTTGATGATCGTGATCCCCTCCGGCACTTCGTACTTCTTGCCGGCGATCTCGACCGTGACCATCTTGTGCCGGAGGACTTCCGGCTGATCGATAATGTTCTCTTTGTCTTCCTGTGCCATGCTCTCCAAAATCTGCTATTAGCGTTGAGCCTTCGGATTTTCCGTTGGCTGATCGCTGACAGCTAACCACTAACAGCTTTTCTATGCAATCGCGTCCACAATGGCATTCAGCGTCGCGCTGGGGCGCATCGCTTTTACGGCCTTCGCGTCATTGGGATGATAGTACCCGCCGACATCGACCGGCTTCCCTTGCGCCGCGAGCAACTCGCCATTGATCTTGGCCTCGTTGTCCACCATCTCCTTGGCGATTTTCACAAACCGCGCTTGCAGATCCTTGTCTTGCGTCTGTTGCGCCAAGGCCTGGGCCCAGTACAACGCAAGATAGAAATGGCTGCCGCGGTTGTCGATCTCGCCTACCTTGCGAGCAGGAGACTTGTTGCTCTCCAGGAACTTCGCATTGGCCTGATCCAGCGTATCTGCCAGCATCTTGGCGGCAGGATTGTTGGCCACTTTGGCTAAATGCTCCAGCGACGCGGCCAGCGCGAGGAATTCACCGAGCGAATCCCACCGCAGATAGCCCTCTTCCTGGAACTGCTGCACATGCTTCGGCGCGGACCCTCCGGCGCCGGTTTCGAAAAGCCCGCCGCCGTTCAGCAGGGGGACAATCGACAACATCTTGGCGCTGGTCCCGATTTCGAGAATCGGGAAAAGGTCTGTCAAATAATCGCGCAGCACATTCCCCGTGACGGAAATTGTGTCTTTGCCTTCCTTGATCCGCTCCAACGACAACCGCGTAGCATCGGCCGGATTCATGATCCGGATGTCGAGGCCCGTCGTATCGTGATCTTTCAAATACTGGTTCACCTTCGCGATCAATTGCGCATCGTGCGCGCGCGTCTTGTTCAGCCAGAAAATCGCCGGAGCGCCGGTCGCCTGCGCGCGCGTGACCGCCAGCTTGACCCAATCGCGAATCGGGGCATCCTTGACCTGGCACATGCGCCAAATATCGCCCTCTTCTACTTTATGTTCGAGCAAGGTCTTGCCCGCCGCATCCACCACGCGGATCGTCCCATTGCCGGGGGCCTTGAAGGTCTTGTCATGCGAGCCATACTCTTCCGCCGCCTGCGCCATCAGCCCGACATTGGGCACGCTGCCCATCGTCTTCGGATCGAGTGCGCCATGCTTCTTACAAAAATCGATAACCTCCTGATAGACCGTGGCATAACTGGCATCGGGGATCACGCACTTGGCGTCCGCCGCCTTGCCGTCAGGCCCCCACATTTTGCCGCTGTCGCGAATGACCGGGGGCATGGAGGCATCGATAATGATGTCGCTGGGCACATGGAGGTTGGTGATGCCCTTATCGGAATTCACCATCGCCATAGGAGGCCGCGTCTGGTAGACCGCTTGAATATCGGCTTCGATCGCCTTGCGCTGATCCTCCGGCAGGGCCTTCATCTTGGCATAGAGGTCGCCGAGACCGTTGTCCGGATCCACACCCAGCTTCTTGAGCGTCTCGCCATGCTTCTCGAATACATCTTTATAGAATACGGTCACGGCATGACCGAAGATCTTGGGATCCGAGACCTTCATCATGGTGGCCTTGAGGTGGATCGAAAAGAGGACCCCCTGCTTCTTGGCATCTTCGATCTGCTCTTCAATGAATCGGCGTAAGGCGTTCTTGCTCATGAACGTCGCATCGATGACTTCCCCTGCCTGCAGCGCCACTTTTGGCTTGAGCACCGTGGTCGTGCCATCCTGGCCGGCGAACTCGATCTTCGCATCAGTCGCCGCCGTCGTCGTCAGTGACTTTTCGTTGGAGAAAAAATCTCCGCCCTTCATATGGGACACATGGGTCTTGGAATCCGAGCTCCAAGCGCCCATCTTATGCGGATGTTTTCTGGTGTGAGCCTTGACGGACAGCGGCGCGCGGCGGTCGGAGTTCCCTTCGCGCAGTACCGGATTAACGGCACTCCCTTTGACTTTGTCGTAGCGGGCCTTGACGTCCTTCTCTTTATCGTCTTTCGGATTTTCCGGATAATCCGGAAGCTTATAGTTCTGGAGCTGCAGCTCCTTGATGACCTCTTGCAACTGGGGCAGCGACGCGCTGATGTTCGGCAGCTTGATGATATTGGCTTCCGGCTGCTTGGCCAGGGCGCCCAGCTCTGCCAGATCGTCCGCCTGCTGCTGCGCGGGCATCAAGTAATCGGGGAACAAGGCGATGATACGTCCAGCCAATGAAATATCCCGCAACTCAACCGACACGCCGGCCGCTTGGCTGAAGGCGTTGACGATCGGCAAGAACGAATAAGTCGCCAACATCGGCGCTTCATCGGTTTTCGTATAGATGATTCTGGAAGCTTTGGTCGTCATATTTTTCCTCTTCTAGCTCGTTGTCAGTTGAGTGCATTCAATGCTGAACCAGCCTTGAACCACGCAATCTGTTGGTCGGTGATGCTGTGGTTCGCCTGGATGGTGAGCGAAGTGCCATCCGCCTTATAGACCGTCACCTGCACCAGCTTGCCGGGAGCCAAACTGCTGAGCCCCGTCACACTGATGCGGTCCTGTTGCTCAATCTTCTCGTAATCCTTCGAGTCAGCGAAGGTCAACGCCAAGATCCCCTGTTTCTTTAAATTGGTCTCATGGATGCGGGCGAAGCCCTTGACCAACACCACTTTCACGTTCAGGAAGCGAGGCGACATGGCGGCATGTTCGCGACTGCTGCCTTCGCCGTAGTTCTCGTCGCCAACGACGATCGAGCCGATCCCTTTAGCCTTGTATGCCCGGGCGATCTGCGCGATGGTCAGATTCGACTCACCAGTGAGAACATTTGTCCCCTTGCCCGGCTCAGATGAAAACGCATTATTGGCGCCCAGGAACATATTGTCGCTGATCTTATCGAGATGACCGCGGAACTTCAGCCAGGGTCCTGCTGGAGAAATATGGTCCGTTGTGGTCTTGCCCTTGGTCTTGAGCAAGAGCGGCATTTTTTCGAAATCCTTACCGTCCCAACGGGGGAAGGGCTGCAATAGCTGCAACCGCTCGCTGGTCGGAGGAATATCGACCGTGAGTTTATCACCGTTCTCTGCCGGCGCCACAAACCCTTCATCGCCCTTAGCAAACCCCTTTACCGGAAGCTCTTCACCCTGCGGGGGTTGCAGCTTAAATTCTTTTCCGTCTGCGCCCTTGAGGGTGCCATTGACTGGGTCAAATCCCAAATCGCCGGAGAGCGCATAGGCCGTGACCGCTTCCGGACTGGCAAGGAACGACAGGGTTTCATTGATGCCGTCGTTGCGGCCGGGGAAGTTCCGGTTGAACGAACTGACGATGGAATCCGCCTTCCCTTTCACTCCGTCAGCGCGCTTCCACTGACCGATACAGGGGCCGCAAGAATTCGACAAGACCGTACCGCCAAATTTCTCAAATGTGTCCAGGAACCCGTCGCGCTTCATCGTATGATAGATGCGCTCGGAGCCTGGTGAGATCAGGAAGGAGGCCTTCGCCTTGAGGCCTGCTTTCAACCCCTGCTGGGCGATGTGAGCCGACCGACTGATGTCTTCATAGGAGGAGTTGGTGCAGCTGCCGATGAGGGCCGCTTTTACCTCGAGGGGATAACCCTTTTCCTTCGCCTCAGCTGCCATCTTGGAAATGGGGCGCGCAAGATCTGGCGTATGGGGTCCGACCACATGGGGCTCGAGTTTCGAAAGATCCACTTCGACGATCTCATCGTAATACTTCTCCGGCGATTGATGGACTTCCGAATCCGCCACGAGCAACTCTTTATGGGAGATGGCCAGATTGGCCAGATCCGCACGATCCATGATGTTCAAGTAAGCGACCATCTTCTGATCGAAGGGGAACACCGAGGTCGTGGCGCCCAGCTCCGCGCCCATGTTGCAAATGGTGCCCTTCCCGGTTGCGCTGATGGTTTCGGCGCCGGAGCCGAAATATTCGACGATCTTATTCGTTCCGCCTTTGGTCGTGAGCAGACCGCAGAGATAGAGAATGACGTCCTTGGGCGAAGCCCAGCCGCTCAACTTGCCGGTCAAGCGAATGCCGATCAGTTTCGGGTGGAGCACTTCCCAGGGCAGGCCCGCCATGACTTCACCGGCATCGGCGCCGCCGACACCGATGGCCAAGCCACCCAACCCGCCACCGTTCGGCGTGTGCGAGTCGGTGCCGATGATCAAGGAGCCGGGGAACGCATAGTTCTCCAGCACCACTTGGTGAATGATGCCGGCGCCAGGCTTCCAGAAGCCGATGCCATACTTCTTCGCAGCAGAAGCCAAAAAGTTATAGACTTCCTTGTTCTCGTCCATCGCACGGAGCAGATCCTTTTCAGAACCCATTTCTGCGCGAATCAAGTGGTCGCAATGGATCGTGCTCGGCACGGCTGCCTGCTTCTTATTGGCCTGCATGAACTGCAAAATGGCCATCTGGGCTGTCGCATCCTGCATCGCCACACGATCGGGACGCAGGGACAACATCGCCTTGCCGCGCTCCCAGGTCTGGGTGTCGAAATTGTCGGCGTGCGAAACGAGCACCTTCTCTGCCAACGTCAGCCCACGACCGAATTGCTTTCTAGCCTTGGCAAACGCGGCCGGCATCTTGGCATACAAGTTTTTCGCTAGATCCATCGACATAGTAACCTCAGTTTAAAATTGACAATGTAAAATGAAAAACTGTCGCTACTTGAGCGGCGGCACTTCACGCCGTTTGGGCGCCGCATAGTTGACGAGATAATCGAACAGCCGGATCAAACGGCTGGCCTGACGCTTCTGATCCACCCAATGCCCGATCAACCCGATCGTGCGCGAGAGGATGAAGAAGCCGTTCAAGCTGTCGACCGGGAATCCTATATCGACAAGCACCGCCGCCATCGTGCCATCCACGTTCAGGATCAAGTTGTCCTTCTTTACCGAGGTAACCTTTTCCACTTCGAGCGCAAAGTCCAGGCAGGGGGTCTTCGTATTCAAACTCTTAACGTACCCGACCAGCTCCTTCACCCGCTTGTCCGGATTACGCAAACTCTTGACGCGATGGCCGATCCCAGGCACAGGGCCATGGTTCTTCTTCATGTACACCAGGAATTCATCCACCGTCATCTTATTGTCGACGGCATACTTGAAGTAGCGGCCCGCATCGGTCACGGCGCCGCCGAAGCGGGGACCGATCATGATCAAACCTGCCGCTACCGACTGGGACATCCCGATCCCGGCGCAGGCCGCGATGATCGTCCCCAAGGCGCCGCTGACGCAGGGGCCATGATCGGCTGAGAGCATCATGATTCGCTTGATGATTTCCGCTTCCTGCTTGGAAATGAGTCGCTTGTCCCACAAGAGCCCCACGATGTGAGGGATCTCGTAGCCCTTATTGATGAGCTCGGAAGCAGGGTATCCGTCGTAGCAGGGTTCGTCGCCCCGATCGTCGCTGATGGTCGTGCGGATCAGCGGCGCGACCATGACCTCATCTGCCTTCATCGCCTCTTCGACCGTCTTCGGTAACTTCGGCAATGAGGCCGGCTCAACCGGCTCCTTGACCAAACCGGACTTCAACATCTCCTGATAGGCTTCTTTGATCGCAGGCCCCAAGGCACCGAACGTCGCCGGCACAATCGCCCCGGCATTCTTGAGCGCATCGGACTTGGCACGGGCCGATCCTTCGCCCTTCAACCCTTCCTTCGCGCCTGCGTGGCCAAACTTCATACCCTTCGGCAAACTTTCCTGGCAGAAACCGGAGACGACGGCCATCAACTTCACCCGCCGCTTCTTAGCTCCGTACCACTCGGCTGCCCGCTCTTCGAGATCGCCACCCATTTCACCGACGATGACAACCGCTTTCGTCTGCGGATCGTTTTCGAACATTTCGAGGTAGCTGACATAGTCGGTGCCCGGATAGGCGTCGCCGCCGATCCCGATGGCTGTGGTGATGCCGTCGGCAAACTGCGAGCAGATCCAGATGATTTCATTGGAGAGGCCGCCGGACTTGGTGATGACCCCGAACGATCCTTCGCGATAGAGCTTCGAGAGCACCAGATTATCGAAGGCGCCGCCGATGACACCCAACCGGCAGGAGCCGGCCGATACGATCCCGATCGACGAAGGGCCGTTGAAGACCTTCCCGAGCTTGCTCGCATGGCGGCCCAGGATCTTAGCGTCCTTCTCCGGCACACCTTCGGTGATCATCGAGACCACCTTAATATGCGTATCGTCTAAAGCTTCCATCCCGCCCTTCATGGCCCGATCCGCGCCGATATAGACGAGACTGGTATTGATCTGGGGATGGTTCTTGGTGGCTTCCGCCACAGTCTTATAAATGGGAACGGCCACTAAGCCGCTGCCATAGGGGATCTCATGGCTCTTGCCTGCGTCAGGCGGATAGACGAAGGCCAGCACGTTCAGCGAGCGTTTGATCAGGTAGCAAAACTCGGCCATCCGGTGCGCAGCGTTGACGCCGGCGACGCCGCCCTGAATGACCACATAGGTATCTTTATTCGCCAGGATGCTCATCGGGATATCCCCTTTTCGAAAGCTGTGATGGGTGACGAGTGATCCGTGATGGGAAATTGTGTTTCCCGATCATGTATCACTGATCACTTGTTTTGAAGTGCCTTGTCGACGATATCGGTCAGCGGCGTGTTGCGATCGAAGACGTTGATGTCGAATCCTTCGTCCTTGAGCGCGCGCATCGCATCGAGCCCTTCCTTCTCACGTGGGCCACCGCGACGCACCCAGATCTTGACGCCCTTGAGTTTCCCCTCGGACTTCGCCTTGCGGAATCCATTAATGATGCCACCGAACGTCTTTTTCACGTCGGTAAAGTTGGCAATCGCCCCGCCGACGATGATGTTCTTGATCCCGGGCAACGAGCAGACCTTGTCGGTCAGGACTTCGACCGCCCAGTCCGGCGGATCGCCGGAATACTCGGCATAGTTCGCGAGCTTGCCGCCGCGGGCGACGACTGCATCAGAATAATACACGCTGGCACCGCCGCCGGCTGGGAGCATGGCCGTGTCTCCGCCAGGGATCTCGATAAACTTGACCGAGCCCTTGATTTTGGAATCGACCGCCATGACTTCTATCTCATGTTTGGAATAGGCGCGGCCGAATTCTGCGGCAAAGGCGAAGTTCCAATCGGGATGGCGGAACTTGGCATCGCCATCCAGCAATGTCACCGCATCTAAGGCGATCAACTCACCATCCTGCTCGCGCAGGACGACAGGATTCACTTCCAGATACTGCGCATCTTCACTGTCGAAGCAGATAAACATCTTGCCGGCAAAGTCGGCCATCTTCTTGACCAATGGGCCGGTAAAGCCTGCCTCCTTGGCCACTTTCTCAAGCGCATCGGCCGAAGGTTGCTGCCCGATCTCCAGGGCCAGACGCTTCACCCGCTCCCAATTCGATTCGACTTCAATGCCGCCGCAATTAGCGACCAGAATGTCCGTCCCTTCGCGGGTAGACTTCACGGCGCAATAATATTCTCCCGTGTGCGGAATCATTTCCGACACGATCACTTGCGTGACGGTGATGCTGCCAACCTGGCGACCCAGCATCTCCTTGGCCGCCGATTCCGCCCCCTTGAAATCCAGATCGACCTTGACCAGGCCGAGCTTGAACCGGGAGCCGAGCGCTTCATGCGCCTTCACGACCAGCTTGGATTTCTTGAGCCATTCATTGGCTTGGCCGAGTTTCGCCAGTTCGTCAACCGAGGTGACGACGACATAGTTAGGGACCGTGATACCCCACTTTTTCATCAGCCCCATCCCGGGACCTTCGAGCACCTTCGCCATGACGTCACTCCTTCAGACAGAATGGTGAGGAACAAATTGTAAAGGAGGAGGATTCTAACGAAATCAGTTGGATGACTCAATATGCCAGAGGGACTAAGCCCGTTGGTTCAAAAGACCTATCAAGAAGGACGACGGAAGACACGCCGGCCTAAACGATTGAAACCATAGAGCAATGCGCAACATACTGCCCGGAAGGCCTCACGAGACCAAAATACGAATTATCCTGAAAGACGATTAGTCTGGCAAAATGGACAAAAAAATGAGCTGCGTTCGCTTTGGAGACGGCGAATTACCCTCCCGCAGCGGTTGGGACAGGGTTGACCTTCTTTGCCGTAGACGAGATGGCGATTCTTATATTGGCCCTCTGTGCCATCCGGCGCAAAGAAATCCTTGACGCTAGAGCCGCCACAATCAATCGCCTCGCGCAACACGGATTGCATCATGTCGTACAATCCAATGACCGCCGCCTCACGCAGCCGTTGCACCTCGCGGTTCGGATGGAGCCTGGCACGGAAGAGAATTTCGTTCGCATAAATATTCCCGATTCCCGCGATGACTTGCTGATGCATCAAAAGGGGTTTCAGCCGGCCTCGCCTGGATTGCAAGAGACGCACGAACTCTTCGCGCGGCACGGTAAGGGGATCGACCCCGAAACGACGAGCGCGATAGGCATCGAGTCCCGCCCGATCGAGCAAGGACATCCGCCCGAACCGCCGGGGATTCCAATAGCGCAGCTCCGACTCACGCCTCCCCGTAAAGGACAAACGGACATGCACATGCTGAGGATGTCTCGTCTGCGTGGCATGAAAGAGCAGCAGCCCCGTCATGCCAAGCTCCGCAACGATATACCTGAGCTCACCCTCATTCCTAAACCCCATCGCCACACTCTTGCCGTATCGCTCCACATCTTCCAGCATCGCGCCACGGTACCAGGAGAGCGTAGATAGCCCTTCTCGGACAATATCTGCCCGCCCCACCACGCAATCGTTCAACTGCGCGCCGAGAAGGTGGGCTCGTATCTGCCTGGCAACAGATTCTGCTTCTGGTAATTCCGGCATCGAAAGAAATCCTTGTATCGAGTTACGCGCCAGAGGCTGGGTGCGGCGCGGAGCCCTGCTTGTCCTTTACGCGAGCCTCGCGAAGCAGACGAACCTGCGCGACGGCTTCTTCGAGATTGGGAAGAGGGGTGGCGCCGGGACGTCGCGCCATCACCAACTTCAGCACCTCGGCATAGGTCATGCCCTGCACACAGTAGAGATAGGCCATCACTACCGATACAGACCTGCCCATCCCGGCTCGGCAGCAGACGATCACCTGATTGCCCGGATGATGTCGCTCAACCCAGCTCACCGCCTGATCCAACAATAGCGGCTCAGCCTCGGCGTACTCAGAAAAGGGAATCCTACCAGATAACACCCGTCTGGGCGGCTGTCCCGTGAACTCAGCCGCGACCTGCAGCACCACAGTGGTCTGTGGCGGCGGCTGGCTTATGTCGTTGATATTCCCAACCAGGAGGGTCTCGGTAATAAAATGCATCGTAACCTCACTATCGGCAGCGCCTTCGCCAGTTCAGGAAGGCGTCTGAATCTTATCCCGTTGCGATCACTTCCGCAGAAACGCTATACTGAGCACATGCGGTTGCAGAACCTCGCATAAGGAGCCGCCTCGATGCCCAGCCTGACCGTTGAAGAAGTCGAAACCAGACTGAAAACCGTCTCCTGCGCCATTTGCAAGGAGTCGAGCTTTGGAGTTGATCGGCGGTTCATGCAATCGGATGGTGAATGGCGCGGCGTCTGCAGGAAGTGCCATTACAGCTTCCCCATCTATACGGACATGGAGTTCTATCAGCGCACCCAGCCGGACATTCCCTACCGACTCAAAGAAATGTCCTGCCCGACCTGCAACCAGCGGGGCGTGAGCCTCAATTTCCGCATCACCATGTCCGTCCGGGAATCCATCTACTTCCTGACCTGTACGACGTGCCAGGGAACATTCCCGGAGCGCTCATCCCTGGAATCTTTCGAGTAACTCCCCTTTTCACCCTTATTTTCGTGTATACTTCAGCTATGACTGACACACCAAAGACTCCAGCCAAGACCCCGGAATCTCCCGCAGCCGAGAGTGCCCCAAAAACGAGAAAAGAGATCCCGCTCGTGTCAGTGCCCAACGACCGCGACATGATCGCCGCGGAGATGGCCGAAATGTTCGACGAAGACCGGGTCTCGCATCAGCATGGGAACTCGGAACCGGAAGCGGATTAGCTGAACTTAGGCCGATCGGATTATCTCCACTGTTCCCTCTGCCGGTATCCGTTCCAGCGTCGATCCTTCTTTCCGCCTTACCCCATCGAGCTGAATAATCGCTCCGCGATGACAGACTTCCAATGCCGCATTAGTCGCGGAGGCGGCTCGATCAAGCCGCCCAATCTCCAACCGGCCCAGTTCGTTACAGAGCCAGGCCCTAGTATCGCCCTTCAATTCCCGCAACTCGCTCACAACCCGAAAAGTCTGGGGGCTCCGCGGCACAATGGTACGGCCGTCTGTGCGTAAAAGTAGATAGGAAAACTTCAGCGCGTCTTTGATAAACCCCACCTTCTGATCGATAGCGGCAATCGCAGGCGACGCCTGCCAGGGCCGCTCCTCGTGACACCAATCGTCAGGATGGTCTAACGCGGGACAGGCTCCCTCATGCAGGCAAGGGCTATATACCGTGCAGCGGCCCTGCTTGAGCAAGTGATTGCGTACTTGGTGTAAGGCTCTGGCCGTCTGCCGGAGCGCCGGCTCCACGATCATGATAGTGCCGTGCGGCGCGAGAAACGGCAGAAGCTGGCCGACAACCGCAGCCCTCTCTGCCGGGGGATCGAACGCGGTCACAAACAACTCATTGAGGCAGTTTGCCATGATGATGAGGTCATAGGGTCCGCCCTTCGCAATCTGCTTGCCGAGATCGCCCTTGTGCGGATGTTCCAGATTGCCTCCGAGACACCGAAGACCTGTGCTGGCGATCCCAACCTCCTGGCAATAGGCGTCCCATAGTTTCTTCGTCTCCTGCAGTGGCCCCGGAGAGGAGTCGGCTGCCAACACAGACAGAGACTTCGCCCGCTCCGGATTGCGATACCACAACCAATCCAGCAGGGCCAAACTTCCTGTCCCTGGGCCACAACCGAGGTCTAGCACTGTCATGGGTCGACCCGCCTCTCCCGCGACATTGTCACGCGGCAGTTCGTCCAATAGAACCTGGACCTTGGAGAGGTTCACAGGGAGGAAATAGGCCCGATAGGCGGCGGCGTGAGCCGGATCATCCAGATAGCCTGGAGCTAAGGTGGCTCGCGCGGTCGTAAACAAACGTGACAGGTTCAGGACTGCCTGGGCCAAGGCCTCACCCTGAAGGTCCCGCTCACACGGTACCTTTGATAAGATCTTCACCACCAGCGGTGACGGGCTTGATGACTTCTGCTCGTTGAAGGGTTGCATGGGCATAGTGTAAGCTGATGGTGATTAGGAGGACAACCATGACAGACGCAATTTTATTGGCCTACAAAGAAGTCGAGAACTCGATGGAGCGGTTCACCCTACTCCTCCAGAGCCATGTGGAAACGATGGGTGCGGCTCCCGCCAACAGTCCCGAGCAAGTCTTCCGTTTGTCTCAAGGCTCCAAGGCCATGAGAGACAGCGCGATGATCTATCTCTCCTACGCCAAATACGTGGCCTACGGGATGCCGGAGACCGAAGACCTGGTACAGGATGAGCTGCAAGGATAGCCATCAGCAGTCAGTTCTTCACTGCTGAAGGCTGAGAGCTGAAAACTAAGCAAAAACAAAGAGCCCGATCCTTTCCAGGATCGGGCTCTTTGATTTTTTCTTATGCCTTCTTCAAATGCTGCGCATGAAGTGCGCAACGTCATCCTGATTAACGGCTCCGCCCATGATCGAAGACTGGGCGACGTTGGTCGACTTCTTCCCAGTCAAGCCGGACTCAACTTCGTCTACGATCAACTCCACCGGCATCGACTGACCGCCATATACTCGTGGACCGCCGATAATCTTCGCCTTGGAGAATCCGTAAATCGCGGTGGCCACTTCCTTCGCCAGCCAGCCGACATAGTTGAACTCCGGCACCACAATGAGCTTGGCATTTCCGCAAAGCGCCCGCAATTCCTGCGTCGGGAATGGACGGAGCGACCGGACCTTGATCAAGCCGATCTTGATGCCTTTTTCCGCGCAAATGCGAACGGCTTCGCGCGACTGAGCCGCGGCGCTGCCTGAAGCGATGATCACCGCCTCGGCCCCTTCCACATTCTCAGCCGTGAGCAATCCGCCCATATACTGATTGATATACTTGCGGGACCGTTCGACCGCCGCCCAGACTTCCTGCTGCCAGACCGCATGGATGTTGTAGGCCATGAAGTTCGACTTCTGCACCGGGGCATCGCGGGATAAACGGGCGGGAGGATTTTCCGCATCGAGCACCGGGACGGCGCCGCGCCAGGCTTCGCGCGGAGGTAGCTTCATGCTGCGGTCTTGCATGCGGACATAACCACGGGCGTGGGTCACAAAGAACCCGTCACAGCAGACACCGACGGGCAGCGTGACATCGTTCTTTTCGCTGATCGTGAAACCCGCCAAGGTAAAATCGTACATATCCTGTTGGTTCTCGGCATGGAACACGATCATACCGCAGTTCAACAGATAGGCCACTTCGATATTGTCAGGCTGAATAGCCAACGGGGCGTTGACGACGCGGCAGGTGAACATCGCGACCACCGGCAACCGGTGGCCAGGCCAGGAGGCGATGCCTTCCAAGCCGCGCAACGTACCGGGACCGGCCGTTGCCGTGTAGCAACGGACGCCGGCGCGTGATCCGCCGGCAATCGCTGCCATCACGCCGACTTCTTCTTCGCCGCGGTAATATTCTTTCACATAGCCTTCGCCATAGAGCACGCCCACAAGCTGCATCGTTTCGCTCTGAGGGGTGATCGGATAGGCGATGGCCAAATCGACGTTTCCCCGCCGAATGGCTTCCTTCGCCGCTTCGCTGCCTGTAATGAACTCTTTCGTGCGCGGGGCTTCGAGAAACAAATATTCCGGCGTTACCACCCGCTGCCGCTTGGCTTCGGCATGAGGATCTTTCCGGGCAACCGGCTTGGCGGCGGCCACGGCTGAATCGGCCGATTGGTCTGTCGTTTCTGGGGCTTTGACTGTTTCGCTCATTGTGACACCTCTCGGCTATATCGCCTGTGCTGTTCGACTGTCCTTAGCCTTCACGCTTCATCTGCTCGGCGGAATGGCCGAAAGCGGCCGCGCCGGCAACGCCCACCGTAACAGGGGCAAAGGTAAGAGGATTCGTGTGAGTTTTTCCGCCATGCACTCTGGATTGCGTGCCGGTAAAGCGCACGTTCTCGCCGTTTTCCGGCAGCTTGATGCCCATCTCTTCGCGCACCCGCTTGAAAATCTGCGCGGTCTTTCTCAGTTTGATGATGTCCGAGTCCCGGATCGTCAGCATCGCATCTTCATGACCCTGCTCCGCGCAGATCGCCATCGTCAGGCAATTCGTGCCCGCGCGAATCATTTTCAAAGTCAAGTTGGCGTAATGGCAATGGACGCCGATGAAAATGCAGGCTTCAATCTTATTGCCCCAAATTGTAAGATTCGGGTGGTTCGGATTGATGACCTCTTCCGGATCGATCTTCGGATACTTCGGCCGGTAGTCCGGCATGGGGATGATCATGACGTTCGGGATCTGCTCGGCGATCTCCAGCACGGCCTTGGCCTTTTCGACGGCATGCTCATTCCACGCCCAGAGGACCAAGGGGCCAGGGAAAATCGTGGCGTTGGGGCTGGTCAACATTTTACGCGCCATCTCTTCGATGACCTTGTCTTCGTTGGGCTCCAGCAATCCGTAATAGAGCCCTTCGCCCGGGTCAGGCAGCGCGACTCCCAACTGAGCCGCCGACGGCGGATGGAATCCGGCTGGACCAGGAACAATGATGCGTTCTCGTGTATCAGGCGTCGTTGCCACTCCCGTACCTCCCTAATTACCTATAACAACCATCGGATTGGACAGGACCGCAACCGTAGACTTCTCCTCATACCGAATGTTGTCGGTGACGGCGGCCAGCGGCAATTGATCGATCATGATCATCTTGATGGCATTGTTTTTTGCCATATTGTCGCAAACCCACACGCACTGAGCGCAGCCCTTGCAGCGGTCCACCGCGACATAGGCCGAGCCATACTTAAAGCCCTTGCTCGTACCCATCTCTTCGCTGTACTGAATGGTGTTCGCTTCAGGACAATACTGCGTACAGAGCTTACAGTTCTTCTCGGCGCAGATGGCCACATCAATGTTGGCGACCAGATACATTACAGCGAGGCCGTGGGGGTCGTGATCACCGGAGCTGCGGGCTTCGGGAGAAATTCCTTGTACCCATACCGCTCGGCCAGATA
>NSIK01000018.1 GCA_002737345.1 Nitrospirota bacterium | reverse complement strand
CTGGACCATCCAAGCTCCGGAAGAAGAGAAGAAGCTTGAAGAACCGGAAGAGGCTCTGCTCCTTGCGCTGTGAGGGGCAGAGCTCTAGCATGTGGGCATGACGCCGAGGATGATTCGCAAAACATTTTCCGTTCCGCCTCTCGGCTGCAATTGCTCGATCATCGGCGACCCTGTGACGAAGCAGGCGATCGTGGTCGATCCGGGCGGCGCGCCGGAGCGAATTTTGCGCGAAGTCCAGCAGCTCGGGCTGACGGTCACCCATATCCTCCATACCCACGCCCACCTCGATCATTTCCTGGCATCGGGCGACATGAAGAAGGCGACAGGGGCGACCCTCTGTCTGCATCACGACGACCTGGATCTCTGGAAGATGCTGGAGGTGCAATGTGAGCTTTTCGGCGTGGCCTATGTCCCGGTGCCGCTGCCGGACTATTGGTTGAAGGATGAGGAGAAGCTGCTGATCGGGCAAGTCTCAGTGGTCGCGCTCCATACGCCAGGTCATACGCGAGGGTCGATGAGCTTTCATTTCCCCAGCGACAAATTGGTCTTAGCCGGCGACACGCTCTTTCGCGGCAGCATCGGGCGCACCGATCTCTGGGGCGGAGACTTCGATACGATCGAACAATCCATTCGCGAGCGGCTCTACAGTCTGGACGATGCCACGATCGTCGTGACTGGGCATGGGCCGGAGACGGAAATTGGGATAGAGAAAGAGACGAATCAGTTTGTCCGTCTCTAGCAGAACGCTCAAAAAAACCTGCCAGCTTCGTTCTCGGCTCATCGAAATCCTCAACGTACCCAGGGGCTATGCCTCCGGTTTCGACTCGCCTGGGGTCTCGCTGGACAGTCTTTTTGAGCGTTCTAAGGGCGGGTATCTATTGCTGGGCTGCATCTGCGGTTCGCCGAAGGCGGGAGACTTGTGGGCGCTATTCTTTTTCCATCCTGGCGCGGAGTCGTTCGAGGCGTTTCTGGGTGGACTGTTTAATGAAGGTCATGTTCTCGGAGAGATGTTGCTCTGCGTTGATTTTGCCTTCTTCTCTCCGTTTCAGTTGGGCCAGCCCGAACTGTGAGATCGAGGGGCCGTCTTCCTGGTTCAGTTCTTTCCAGACTGCGGCGCATTTGGTCTGTTTGGCCGGGGGATATTTATCGCAAGGGGGATCGCCAGCCCAGGCTGTGCCCCAACTCACTCCCAATATAATCCCGATTAGCGCCATTCTTCTCATCGTCTGTTCCTTTACGGCCTAACCGGCGTCAGCGGACTGTTTCAGCATCCTGCTAGATCTTCATCGCTTCCCTCACGTCATGAAGCGTCGCTTTGGCGACTTCGCCTGCCTTGCGGCTGCCTTCTTGCACGATGTCCTGCAAATAGGCCGGATCTTTGCTCAGGATCGCGCGCGCGTCCCACATCGGCGTCATCCGGTCGACGATCCGGTCCGCGACCAGCTTTTTGCAGTCGATACAGCCGATGGCGGCGCTCCGGCATTCCGTATTGATCTGCTCCTGCACCATCGGCGAGGAAAAGATTTTATGGAAATCGTAGACCGGGCAAAGGTCCGGATTGCCCGGGTCATGGCGCCGGACTCTGGCCGGGTCTGTGACCATCGTTTTGAGCTTCTGGCGGACGACCGGTTCAGCGTCCGATAGGTTGATCGTATTGCTGTAGCTCTTACTCATCTTTCGCCCATCCGTGCCGAGCACTTTCGGAAACTTGGTGAGTTGTTCGGCCGGTTCGGGGAACACCGGCTTGTAGAGGCTGTTGAACCGGCGGGCCAGCTCTCTGGTGAGTTCCAGGTGCGGCAACTGATCTTTGCCCACCGGCACGAAATCAGGCTTGTAGAGCAGGATGTCCGCGGCCTGGAGGACTGGGTAGCCCAGAAATCCGTACGTGGTCATGTCACGGTCTTTAATCTCTTCCTGCTTCTCTTTGTAGGTCGGATTCCGCTCCAGCCAGGAGACCGGCGTCATCATCGAGAGCAGGAGATGCAGGACGGCATGTTCCTGGATGCGAGACTGGACGAATATCGTGGCCTTTGCCGGGTCAATGCCGGCAGCCAGCCAGTCGATCAAGAGCTCGTGGACAAACTCGCGGATGCGGCTGGTGTCGGCGTAGTTCGACGAGAGCGCGTGCCAATCCGCGACGAAGAAATAACATTCGTACTCGCTCTGCAGGCCTTTCCAATTCTCCAACGCGCCGAGATAGTTGCCGAGATGGAGCAGCCCGCTCGGCTGCATGCCGCTGAGGACTCGTTTTCTGGATGTGGTCATGGTGTGTTTCCTGTTCCGAGACCGATGGCGGTGGAGAGAATTGTATTGGACAGACTATGGGTCAAGGTGCTGGTAACCGTATGGACGATGTGGATCTGTGGATCGAAGATGATCAGCCCCATCAGGACGAACATGCCGTACGGCTCTACGCGCATAAGCACCTGGGCCGCGGCGGGGGGGAGCAGGCTCATGAGAATCCTGCCTCCGTCCAGCGGGGGAAGCGGGAGCAGATTGAACAGCATCAAGAGCACGTTAATCAAGACGGAGTAGACGGCCATCATGGCGATCGGCAGCAGGAACCTCGTGCTCCAGGTGTCAGGGATGGCGCTGTCCGTCGATCCGCGCCAGTAGCTCCCGGCCGCCGGTTCGATTGACAGGAGGAGCGTGAACAGGAGGGCGCTGCCGATGGCCAATGCGAGGTTCATGGCAGGCCCCGCTGCTGCGACGAGCGCCATGTCGCGACGGGGTTGATGCAGGGCGCGCGGGTCGATCGGGACCGGCTTGGCCCAGCCGAGAAAGAATCCGCCCGGCATCGCCAGGCAGAGCAGCGGCAGGATAATGGTCCCGAAGGGATCGATATGCGCCAGGGGGTTCATGGTCAGGCGGCCCTGGAGTTTCGCGGTCGAGTCGCCGCAACGGTAGGCGACCCAGCCATGGGCATATTCATGGAGCACCATCGCGAAGAGGAGCGGGAGCCCCATGTAGGAGATGGTATGTAGAGTCTGCGAGAGGGAGTTCATGGGGCCGGCTTTCTTAATTGATCTGGAGGAATCGGCCTCGTTTGATTTGCAGGAGGAAGAGCGGTCGATTCAAGGTTCCGTCCGGTCCGAACGCCGCCGGGCCTGCGAGCGGCGCAAGGATCGGCTGGGTCATGAACTGGTCGCGGACGGCTTCGCCGGAGGTCGCGCCTTTTTTCGCCGCATCAATCACCAGCTTTGCCGCGTCATAGCCCTGCATGGCGAAGAGGGTCGGGCTGGCTTGGAATCGTTTCTTATAGCGGTCGACAAAATCCTGCACCGAAGGGTTGGGGCTATCCGCAAAGAAGCCGTCGACGAAGACGGCGCCATCGAGCGACGAATCGGCTGTGCGGGCGAAGTCAGTAGAGTTCCAGCCATTCGCGCTGAGAAACGGCACTTTCATGTCGTGGAAATTGAGCTGCGCGGTGATGAGTCCTGCGTCGGCTGCGCGGCCCGGAATGAAGACCGCATCGAAGCCAGGCGTATAGAGGACTTTCCTGTCCATCTTTGTCTGCTTCCCTGCCAGCTTGCTCAGGTCGACCGGCACGGACAAACCATAGCGCTTGAGGTCCTCCGCTTTCATATGCTTGAGCTGCGTGCTGACGTCAGGCTCACCCTCCTTGTAGGACTCGATGGCGATCACTTCCCTCTTAGCTTGGCGCACTTCCTGGGCGAAGAGCCTGGCCAATTCGCGGCCATAGGCCGTGTTTGGATGCAGGATGCAGAACCGGCGGAAGCCCTGCTCCTTCATGGCATAAGCCGCGATGCCCTTGGCCTGGAGCTGATAGGTGAGGGAGGTGCTGAATACATAGGAGCCCAGCCGTCTGACGTTGGGGAGGGTTGCAGTCGGCGTGATCAAGGGGGTATGGGCTCGCCCGGCCAGTTCGGCCATGGCGGGCAAATGTTTCGAGAGGAGTGGGCCGATGACGGCCAGAGGATGGTCGTTGCTCAAGAGCCCGGAGAAGTCGTCTAAAAATGAGGCGCGATCGGATTCGAAATCCTTGACGATAAGACCGATGGAAGGAACGCCTCCTCGCTCTCTATGGGTTTCGATGGCCAGTTGCACGCCGTTGAGGGTGTCGGTCGCGAAGGGAGCGAGTTTCCCTGAAAGGGGCAGGACCGTCGCGACGAAGAACTGATGGGATTTCAGTTTGGTTTGGAGTGTGGCGAGGAGCTCCAGGGTTTTGGCTGCCTGGGGATGCGCCGAGAAGTTGGAGAGGAATTGCTGAATGTGCCGGACGGCCAGGTGTTCTTCGCTCCGCTCGACATAGAAGTCGATGAGTCGGAGGGCTGCGAGGTCGCCTGGGAAACTCCGAGGGAAAGCTTCTCTGATGCGTTCGAGGGCCTTCCGGTCCGATGTGTCGCCGAGTAACGTGCGGATGCGAGCCCTTGCGTCTTCCGCTTGCGCGTCGGTGCCCAAGGCCATTTCATCCTGCCAGGCTTGGATGGCGTGGATGGTGTCGTCCTTCTGTGCGTAGAAGTCCCCGCTCAGATGCAAGGCTTCGCGTTTGATGCTGCCATTTTTTGAGAGGGTGCGGAGACTGGTCAGGAGCGGGAGGGCCAGGTCAAGGTTGCCCATAGCCGCATGGGAGCGAGCCTGCAGCAGCTTGCTCCTGTCTGTGATCTTGGAGGCGGGGAACTCAGCTTGTAGCAGCTGCAAGTATTTGAGGGCTTCCCCATACTGTTGGGTGTCGTGCAGGGCTGCGCCCAGCAATAAATAGATGTCGTCAAGGAACTCAGGTTTCGGAGACGTGGCTAGAAAACGACGGAGGAGGGCGATCGCCTCTTCTGCCCTTTCCTCATCCAGAAAATGTTTTGCCTGGGTCAGGACCGGATGGTTCGCCGGAACCTGGGATCCCGTTTGCGCATAGGCGACGGCAGTGAGTGAGGCCCCTATCGGCCAGAGCAGTCCCCAAATTAGGACGAGCGCCGTGCCCCAGTTTGCCGCGAGGGTTGGTGTGCGAGGGGACGGTGGCGGTGCTGCCTGGTGGATCATAGGCTCCTGGCGCGGTGACAGATGAGTGCTGCGTGAGTGACTACTATCGGAAACCTTGTGAGGGTGTCAAGGTAACTCCCGCCAGGCTCGTTGTGTTCATTGCAGTGATTGGCTATCATCGCGTCGATGCTGTTAGACCCGCTGGCCGAGCGATATTTACGCCATCTTCGAGTGGAGGGCGGTCTGTCCACCAACACGGTCGAGGCCTATCGCCGGGACCTGAGTAAATTCCATGCCTATGTGCAGCGAGCCGGCGCCGTACCGCCAGAGCAAGTCACAGCGGAAACGGTCACGGGATTTCTCCGCTCCTTACATGAGGCCAAACTGGCTCGCGCCTCCTTGGTTCGCTGTCTCTCGGCGATTCGTGGTTGGTTCCGATTTTTGTTGCAGGAACGGATGATCAAGGAGAGTCCTGTCGTCGGGGTGCCCTCGATGGCGAAAGGCGTGCGGCTGCCCAAGACGCTGCCGCAGCACGATGTGACCGCCCTATTGGATCTGGAGGCGGTTCCCACCCTCGAAGACTTGCGCGATCGCGCCATGGTGGAACTGCTCTACGCGACGGGGCTGCGTGTGTCGGAGCTGGTGATGGCTGAAGTGGCACAGGTGAACCTCGAGGTCGGCTATCTCCGGGTCACGGGCAAGGGGTCGAAGCAACGTCTCGTGCCGATGGGCGAGGGGGCGCGGCAGTTGCTGCATCAGTATGTAGAAGAGGCGCGGCCCCGGCTCCTCAAGCAACGGGACTCCCGGTATCTGTTCGTGTCGCGGCGGGGCGGTCCGTTGACGAGACAAGCGTTCTGGAAGCTACTGCGGCGCCGCGCCCAGCGGGCTGGTATCACGCAGGTTATTTCACCGCACATGCTCCGCCATTCGTTTGCCACGCATCTGCTAGAAGGCGGCGCAGATTTGCGGTCTGTCCAGGTGATGCTGGGCCATGCCAATATTGTCACGACGCAGATCTATACCCATGTCGAGCGGGGACGGTTGAAGCGGGTTCATGACACCTATTTCCCCAGGGCAGGCCGGAGCCGCGGGAAAAAATCCTAACCGAAACGACGCGATTTACCCGCGTGAGAGCGAAGAAAATGCAAGAAGAGTGCGAGATTCGGTTGACATGGGCCGGTGGACTTGGTAGCATCCTTCCTAGCTTGCTAAGGAAATCGGGCGGATAGCTCAGTTGGCAGAGCGCCACCTTTACACGGTGGATGTCACAGGTTCGATCCCTGTTCCGCCTACCAGGGCAATACTGGGTAAAGGGGACAGGACGGAGAGAATACGAGCAATGAAAAATTCAGACGGGACTAACCGCCAGTTATCGTCTTGTCAGTAAAATATTCCGCTATACGTTGAGTATCGAGGGGCCGTCGTTCAGCTGGTTAGGACGCCAGATTGTCAATCTGGAGGTCGCGGGTTCAAATCCCGTCGGCCCCGCCATTTTCCGCATGTTGCTGGAATCCGCAGGCAGGAGGGTGAGTACTTCTTAGAGTCCGGAAAGGTTAGCGCTGCATGTTTCAGAAAGGTCTGTCCGGACTGGTCGGCTCACTAGGCTCGGTCTCCAAAATCGTACTTCTGCTTCTGTTCGTATTTTCGGTCGTCTCCTGGGCTATAATCCTTTCTAAATCGCGTGCGTTCCGGGTGGCCGACCGAGAGGATCGGCGCTTCCTCGCGTTGTTAGCCAAAACGAGAGACATCGACGAACTCTACCAGCAAGTCCGGCGACTCGAAGGGAGTCCCTGCGCGGCCGTGTTCGAAGGCGTCATGCAGCGTGTGGGATCTGGCCGCGGCGCGGGGAAGCGCGGCGCGGGACTCGTCGATCAGCACATCATCGAGCGGGCGGCGTCCTATCTCGGGCAAAGTCAGCTTTCACGGCTTGAGACCTATCTCCCCTTTTTGGCCACGACGGGCAACATTGCGCCCTTTGTCGGTTTGCTCGGAACCGTGCTGGGCATCATCGACGCGTTTCGTGAGATCGGGACGCAAGGAACCGCCAGTATTTCCGCGGTTGCGCCCGGCGTAGCGGAGGCCCTCGTGGCGACGGCCGCCGGTCTCTTCACCGCCATCCCCGCGGTCATCGCCTACAACTACTTCCTCATCCGGATTCAGAATACGGCCTTCCGGTTGGATTCGGTGACCATTGAGCTTCTGGTCTCTCTCTCGACTGCTGCGAAGACGAAACCAGTTCCGGCCGGAGTCCAAGAATGACCCTGGAGTCTCGGCACCGCCGGTTTTTGGCAGAGATCAACGTTATCCCTCTCGTCGATGTGGTCCTCGTGTTGCTGGTGATTTTCATGGTCACCGCGCCAATGCTGTATCGCGGGATGGACATCAAGCTGCCGACTTCCGCCACCAATACGATCAAGCCGGAAATGCGGACCGTATTGACGATCGAAAAAGATCAACGTCTGTATCTCGATAAAGATCCGGTCGGCGTGGCCCAGCTTGAGCAGAAATTGAAATTATTGAAACAGACGCATCCCGATGTATCGCTGTACCTCCGGGCGGATCGCGACGTGCCGTATGGTGTCGTGGTGCAAGTCATCGACGGGATTAAAAAAGCAGGGATCGAGAAGATTGGGATGGTCACAGAGCCGGCCGGGCCTGAACATGTGGTCGTGCCGCATCTCCCGCCACGAAAGAATTGAGGCCACGCGTTCGCGAGGGCTGGTGATTATGGTGTCTCAGGTAACGGTCCAGTCAGGTTTGTGGTTCGACCAGGACGATCAGTCCGGGGTCTGGGCTCATCTTAAACGAACGTTGGCCTGGTCGCTCGCGCTGCACCTGGTCGTGCTGCTGGTGGCGACAGGACTCAGGCTTCCGCAACGGGCTGTACGGCCGTTGACGTCGGTGGAGGTGTCGCTGGTCAGTCTGTCGGCACCGGTGAGGCCAGCCGAGTCGGTCAAGCCTGCCGAGCCGACGAAGCCGATCGAGTCAGCGAAAGTTTCAGCGACGAAGCCGGTTCCTGCGCTGCCATCCAAGCCAGCCGTACAGGCTCCTTCCGTCGCGCCTCCCAAGGGCGGTGTGAAGCGGGATGTGTTGGGGGATGTGCAGCTGCCTCCTGATGCGCCGAAGTTCGGAGACTTGAGCCCTGCAAAGTCGGTGGGGCAGCCTCAGCAGGTGGCGAAAATGAAGTCGCTTGATATTCCGCGTCTTCCTGATGCGGCGTCAGTCCCGGTGGCGAAGCCAGCGTCACGATCGTCGGCCAGCGACGATCTCAATCGTGAGTTGGAAGAAGAGCTGAAGAAGATCAAGCCGTTTCAGCCTGCAGCCAAGCTGGATTTTCCACGCGAGAGTAAGCCCAGTGAGGCGCCAACCAAGTCGGTGGCTCAGCCGCAGGCGAACGTGTCGGCGCTGAAGACTCCAGACACGACGCTGAGGACTGCCGGGATGGCCGGGTCCAGTTCCTATTGGGCTCGTGTACAATCAATTATCAGTAGCCAGTGGGAGCCTCCGCCTATCGATATGGCGGGGCAGACCTACCAGGTCATCGTTAAGTTTCGTTTGCAGCGGGATGGGATCATCAAAGATGTGGTGGTCAAGCAGACCTCTGGTAATGCCTATTTTGACATGGCGGGGCAGCGCGCCGTGCTGCGGCCGCGAGTGCTCCCAGCCTTTCCTGTCGAGATGATAGAAGAGTATAAGGATATAGAAATGGTATTTCGAGTCGGAGAACCGGTCGGATGACACAAGTGAAATGGATCAGTTCGGTCGCTGGAGGGCTCCTGCTGGCAGCAGGAGCGTTTGGCATTCTTGAATCAGGCGCGGCAGACGTGTTTCTTGAAGCGACGCGCCCGGACTTCCAAAAGATTTCTCTGGCTGTTGCAGGGATTCAGAACGCGGGAGGTCCCGAGTGGTTGGGGGGCCAGATTGAGGAAGTACTCAAGAAGGATGTGAAGCGCTCCTTGGTGTTTGATCTGGTCGATTTACCGAGTTTGGGGATCAAGGCTCGCGCTCTGGGGACAGGGATGGGAAGCGATGCCAAAGCCGTCTTCAATCAAGCGGCGGGAAACGGGGTGTCGGTGGTGGTCTGGGGCAAGGCCAGCCTGAAAGAGTCGGGGAAAGAAGCCGAGGTGAACATGGAAGGCCTCGTCTATGACAGCGGCAGCGACGAGGTGATCGGGGGAAAACGTTATGCCGGCAACCCCTCGGTCCTGCGGCTCATGGCGCATCGTTTTGCCGATGAGCTTGTTTTTCGGTATACCGGTGAGCCGGGCATTGCTAGGACGAAGATCGCTTATGTCGTGCAGCATGCGAGCGTCCGTGAGATTGCGGTCATGGACTATGACGGGTATGATGCCCGTCAAGTGACGGCCGATGGGTTTTTGAACCTGATGCCGCGCTGGTCTCCGGATTGCAGATTTCTCCTGTTCACTGCTTATCGTAGTCGGAATACGCAGGACATCGACATGATCGAGTTGGCGACGGGCAAGCGGTGGACGGTGGTGTCGCTGGGGGGGCTGAATATCACGCCGGCCCTGTCGCCCGATGGGAATTTCCTGGCATTTGCCTCCAGCTACCAAGGCGATTCCGAGTTGTATCTTTTGGATACCAGAACGAAAGCCCGTCAACGTTTGACGGTTAATCCGTCCGGTGATTTGTCTCCCTCCTGGTCTCCGAACGGGAGAGAGTTGACCTTTGTGTCCGACCGGGGAGGCGGGCCGCAGGTATTTCTTATGAGTGCGGACGGATCAAATGTGCGCCGGTTGACGTTCGAGGGGGACTACAATGCGGCGCCGGTCTGGTCACCGCGCGGCAATCGGATCGCGTACGTGTGCCGCATCCATAAAGAGTATAAGCTATGCATCATTTCGCCGGATGGGCAGAATCGGATGCAGTTGACGACGGGGCCGGGCATCGATGACTCGCCGTCCTGGTCGCCGGATGGCCGGCATCTGGTATTCAGCTCGACGGTCCATGAAAAGAGCCACATCTATATGATCGATGCGGACGGGAAAAATCTCGAGCGGCTGACTTTTCAAGGCACGCGCAATAGCGCGCCCTCCTGGTGTCCGGCATCCTGAGGCTGGCCGTGAGCTAGTATCAGTTGAATATATGAGGCGAACGATTGAGATGACTGACTTACAAAGAGGAGCGCGACTTATGAAAAAAGGATTATACGCGTGCGGTGTGGCGATGATGAGTTTGGCCTTGATTGGTCTGACTGGTTGCGCGTCGAAGTCCCTTCAATCGGGCGGTAATTCGTCTGCTCAAGCGCCGGCGAAGGCGGGGGCAGGGAGCAATGCCGACAGCTTCCCGAGCACCGGAATTCAGCCGAGTGGCAGCGAGCTTCGGGGTCTCGAGAAGAGTCCGTCGGAGGAGCGAGTGGGGAATGCGATGTTGTCGAAAGTCGATCCCTCCGCCAGCGCCCCCAGGCAACTGGATGAGGCAGCCTCAGCCGAGTTGCGCGATGTGTTTTTCGGCTATGATAGTTGGGCGATTTCCGAGGAGGCCGGCCTGGGCTTGACCCGCAACGCTGAGTGGATCAAGTCCAATTCTAGTGCGCAGGTGAAGATCGAAGGGCATTGTGACGAGCGTGGGACCTCCGCCTATAACCTCGTGCTGGGAGAGAAGCGGGCGAAGACTGTGCGGAACTATTTGGTCGAACTGGGCATTGGCGCCAATCGCTTGTCCGTGGTGTCCTATGGAAAAGAACAGCCGTCTTGCAGTGAACATGATGAGCCCTGCTACCAGCAGAATCGGCGCGGACATCTGGTGGTGAAGTCGGGAAAGTAGTCGGGGACGAGTTGCTTGTGAGGAGCAGATAACGCGATGGGGATTGATGGCAAGATGAACGGAGCCTGGATTTCGTTCTGCGTGGTGTGCGCGTTGCTCACCGCTGGCTGCGTGGCACAAGAGGCGGATCTCAAACGGACCGAGCGGGATCTTCAGCAGCGTATCAGACAGGCCATCGATGAGTCGTCACAGAGCGGCGCACGGCAGAGCCATCAGATTTCCGCGCTCCGAGAGCAGGAGATGCCGCAATTGCGTGGCGATGTCGATCGGGCGTTGCACCAGGCGCAGGAGCTCAAAGGGAAGCAGGACGATCTCAAGCAGCAAAACAAGAAGCTTGAGCAGTTGACGGCGAAAATAGAGGGAGAGAGCGCCACGCGGTACGCCTGGGCTCAGAAAAATTTCGAGACGCAGGGACTGAAAAGTAAAGAAGACCGCGAGCAGTTCATGGCCGAGGTGAATGCCCGCTTAGAGGATGTGAATCGGCAGGCGGAGATGTTGCGGAAAGACCTGATCGAGGTGGTTCACAAGACCAGCGGCGCGGTGTTGAAGACTGTCGACGCCCGTCTGGAGGAGCAGCAAAAGACGTCGGGCAACAGTCAGGTCGGGTCCGAGCAGCTGGTCGCGCAGGGCGCGCAGTTCAGCCGGTCGTTGGCGGAGTTCCGTGATTTGCTGGCGGGGCTCAACGAACGGCTGAGCCAGGAAGAGCAGGCGAGCAAAGCCTCGATGGCCCATCTCAACGGGATGAATAAGTCGGTGACCGGGTATTTGAGCGAAGTGAATAAGAGCCTGATCGCTGTGACGCAGAAGTTCGCAGCCCGTTTCGACGAGCAGGACCAGCGTCTGGATGCATTGTCCCGGGCGATCGATCAGGATGCGCATCTTCGTGGGAAGAAGTCTGGCGCGCCCCAGCCGGCCACGAAGCCTTCCCTTCAATCATCGATGCCGGCTGTATCTGCCCCCCCGCATGTCGAACAGGAGAGCGCGCCGATTGAGGTGGCTCCGGCAGCAGGCAAGTCCGGCGCGTCGGCCCCACCTCACGTTAGCCAGGGCGAGACGCACCAAGAGAAGCCAGAATATGAACGATTGCTGACCCTGTTTCGCAGGGGGGATCTGGATGGAGCCAAGGAGGGGTTCGCCGCGTTTTTGCGGAACCATCCGGATTCAGATCTGTCTCCCAACGCGCAGTACTGGCTGGGCGAGTCCTATTACGGAAAGAAAGACTATCGGCAGGCGATCGACTCATATGACCGAGTTGAATTGGATTTTCCAAAGAGCGAGAAAGTCCCAGCAGCGCTATTGAAAAAGGGCTATGCCTATTTGGAGATGAAGGATAAAAAGCGCGCGTCTTCTGCCTTTAAGCAAGTGACGACCTTGTATCCACGAAGTTCCGAGGCAGGGAAAGCCTCCGATAAACTATCCCAGTTGAAGGAGTGAGAAGGACAGTGATGCACGCAAAAACAGGCGCCACAGGATTGTTCGCGCTAACGGCCGGGACCGTACTGCTACTCGCCGGATGTGCCATGCATGCGGACTTTGTGGAGTTGCATGATCACACGGCGGCGGTGTCGAAGGTCCAAGAGCAAGACCAGAAACGGTTGGATGCGTTGCACCGGAGATTGGAGTCGCTGGAGCGGATGAAAGGCAGCGACTCTGCGAAGCCGAAGCTTGAGCCGAGGTTCGATGAATTGTCTGCGCGGATTCAAAAAGTCGAAGACCGGTTGGCCGAACTTGACGGGGCCTCGGTCGTTCCTGCTGCGCCCAAGCTGGAGCCAGTTCCGGGAGAGCCGGCTCGTCCGGCTAAGCCTCAGAAGCCGGCCTCATCCTCGGATGTGTCCTCGATGATGCCCGGTGTGCCGTCGCTCACGCCGACGTCGGCGTTCAATCTGGCCTATAACGATTATCTCAACGGGAAATACGATCTCGCCGTGGCGGGATTTCAGCGGTTTGTGAAAGATTTTTCCGGCACGTCGCTTACGCCCAATGCCCATTACTGGCTGGGCGAGTCCTATTATCAGCAGAAGGATTATGCGCGCGCGATGCAGTCGTTCGAATATCTCTCGACGGAGTATCCGGGGAATGAAAAAGTCCCGGCGGCGCTTTTAAAATTGAGCCTCGCGGCGGGAGAAACCGGAGATCTCGCCAAGGCGAAGAAGTATTTTAAACGGGTTATCGACGAGTTCCCCCTGTCGGACGAGGCAAAGCTGGCCAAGAATAAGCTGGGGGAAATTCGATAGTCGGACGTCCCGCAAGGTCACTCGAAGCGGCGTTCTCGTGATGGTTATCCTCTGGAGTGTCACGTCATGCCCGCCGCCAGTTGTTCCGCCAAGATCCATGTCCTCCCTGACGATGTGGTGAGCCGTATTGCGGCTGGCGAGGTCGTCGAGCGTCCTGCTGCCGTCGTCAAAGAACTGCTGGAAAACAGTCTCGATGCCGGCGGTCTCCATATTACGGTCGATGTGAAAGATGGCGGTCTGACCCTCATTCGTGTGACGGATGATGGAGAGGGGATCAGCCGCACCGATCTTCCCACGGCCTTCCAGCGGCATGCCACCAGCAAGCTTCGATCCGACCGGGACCTGACCTCGGTGCTGACGATGGGGTTTCGCGGCGAGGCCCTGCCGAGCATCGCCTCCGTGTCCCATGTGCTGGTGACGACCGCGACCAGGCAAGATCAGGTGGGCGCGCAGCTCACGCTGGTGGGAGGAGCCGGTGGCGCCATTGCGGACGCCGCCGCCGTGCCTGGCACCAAAATCGAAGTTTCTAATCTTTTTTTCAATCAGCCGGCCAGGAAGAAGTTTCTCAAGACGACCACGACCGAGTTTTCCCACATCAGTCATGTTGTGCAGCTCGCGGGGCTCGCCTGGCCGTCGGTGCATTTTCGTTTGACCCATAATGGCCAGGAGATCCTGAACTATCCGGCTGTGTCGTCGGATCGTGCCCGTATCCTCCAAGTGTACCGGCCAGCTTTTTTGGATCGGACCGTCGAAGTGCGTGGTCGAGTCGACGGTCTATCGATTCGCGGGGTGATGGTCGATCCGGTCCATGCTCGCTCCTCGAAGATGCCACAGGAACTGTTTGTGAATCGGCGTCCCGTTCGTAATGCGACGGTGTTTCACGCGGTCATGGAGGGGTACGGATCGTTTCTCCCCAAGGGGTCTCACCCGACCTTCGTGCTGTTCCTGGAAAGCGATCCTGACCGGCTCGATGTCAACGTCCATCCCACGAAGAAAGAAGTCCGTTTTGCGGAGACAGAAGCGCTGCATCAGTTAGTGCGCCAATCCATTCGTCATTCCCTCGGGGGGGCCGAGCGCCAGGCCATGGTGGGGCTGGCTCCAGCGGGTAAGTCGCAGTTGTCGCCAGAGCTCATTCCTACGATGGAGCTGCAGCCTGTGTCGTTGCGGAATTCTTATCCGGCAGGATCGATCTCAGGTTTCCGACAGGACTCGCAGAGCAATGGACCCAACGCGGCCTCTCTCTCCGGCATCGGCGAGGGGAGTCAGTTGGCCTTTCCTCAGGAGGCTGGCGCGGCCCATCAGTTAGCGGGGAAACCGGACATCGTACCGTTTGGACAAATTCTCCGGACCTATCTCGTGGCGCAGGTGGGCGAAGAGCTGCAAGTGATCGATCAACATACGGCGCACGAGCGGGTCCTCTTCCAACGGCTTTGGCGAGGGTGGCAAAGCCGGGCGATTCCGTCACAGCCGCTCTTGATTCCTGAGCCGATCGAGCTGTCCGTCGCGCAGAGTGCATTGTTGCTGAAGCGCCTCGATGATCTGGAAAAGCTCGGGCTCCTGATCGAACCGTTTGGCGCGACGGCTGTTGCCGTTCGCGGCGTCCCGGTCGGACTCGGTAAGGTGGATGCGGCTGGCTTGGTGCAGGATCTGCTTGACGATTTGACTGAGTGGGACAGCGTGTCGTCGATGGAAATGAAGGTCCAGCCTGTTCTAGCCTCGCTCGCCTGTCATGGAGCGGTGCGCGCCGGGCGGGCCTTGGCCCTAGCGGAGATTCAGCAACTGATACAGGATTGGGTCGAGGAAGGGTTGATCATGACCTGCCCGCATGGGCGCCGCACCGCGTTTCGTCTTTCCACGGATGAACTCGCCAAGTTGTTCGGCCGGGTTGGATGGACATGATGGCTATTCCAGCGAAGGCGGCCCGCCGTCTTTCCCAGGCCCAGGTCCGCCGCAAGCCTGTCGTGGTCGTGGTCGGACCGACTGCCGTGGGTAAGAGCCGCGTCGCGGTCGAGGTGGCGAAAGCGTTCGAGACCGAGGTGCTCACGGCAGATTCCCGGCAGGTCTATCGCGGGATGGATATCGGGACGGATAAGCCGTCTATAGAAGAGCGCCAAGGGATCCCCCATCGGTTGATCGATCTTGCCAATCCTGATGAACCGTTTAATGCGGGCCTGTATCGCCGTCAGGCGGTTGAGGAAATCGAACGTCTCTATCGAGACAGCCGCCTTCCTTTGGTCGCGGGTGGCACAGGGCTCTATGTGCGAACGCTCCTTAATGGGCTATGTGACGCGCCGCCTGCGGATCCGGAGATGCGGGCAGCCCTGCGGCAGGAAATGAAGGAGCTGGGGTATGATGCGTTCTATGCGCGGCTTGTCACGGTTGATCCTGTGGCTGCGGCGCGGTTGCACCCGCGAGACGAATCGAAAGTGATCCGCGCGCTGGAGGTGCATCAGCTCTCCGGCCGATGCATGTCGGAGTTTCAGGCAGAACATAGGTTAGCCGAGCAGCCCTTTGCCGTTCTGATCATCGGTTTGAACCGGGACCGCGACGTGCTCTATCGGCGCATCGAGGAGCGGATCGATTGGCAGCTGGCTCACGGGTTGATCGATGAGACGAAGCAGCTCCTGGTTCAGGGCTATCAGCGTGATGGTGCGGCCATGAAGGGGTTGGGGTATCGTCAGGTGGCCGCGCACCTGGCTGGCGAGTACGATGCGGCTGAAATGGTCCGGCGGTTTAAACGGGATACGAGACATTTTTCCAAGAGACAAATGACCTGGTTTCGCAAGGAACCAAGGATTCAATGGTTGATGATCGATGAGTCGGACTCGGTCGAGCATACCGCGGCGCTGGTGATCAGGCAGGTGGATGAATTTCTTACGACACTTGGGGAGCAGGGATGACACGACAGGGGAAGGCCGTGAATGCAGATATCGGGATTATTGGCGGCAGCGGGCTCTACGACATTGAGGGGCTCAGGACGGTCAAGGAGCTTGCCGTGAGGACCCCCTTCGGTGCTCCCTCCGATAAGGTGGTGCTCGGTGAGTTGGACGGGATTCGTATCGCCTTTCTCTCGCGGCATGGACGAGGCCATCGGCTAAATCCTTCGGAGATCAACTATCGCGCCAATATCTATGCGCTCAAGTCGCTGGGGGTGAGCCGGGTGATTTCGGTGAGCGCGGTCGGGAGTATGAAGGAGTCGATCAAGCCGGGGGATGTGGTGCTGCCGGATCAGTTTATTGATCTGACCAAGAAGCGGGTCTCCACTTTTTTCGAGGGAGGGATCGTCGCGCATGTGGCGTTTGGCGATCCGGTCTGCTCGTCGCTCGGGACGGTCTTATCGGCTGCGGCCAGGACGGCCGGCGCTACGGTGCATGAGGGCGGGGTCTATCTTTGTATCGAGGGACCGCAGTTTTCGACCAAAGGGGAGTCGCGTTTGTATCGGCAGTGGGGCGCGAGCGTGATCGGCATGACGAATCTCCCTGAAGCCAAGCTTGCGCGCGAGGCGGAACTCTGTTACGCCACGGTAGCCTTGGTCACGGATTACGATTGCTGGCATGAGACGGAAGAGGCGGTGACCGTCGAGGGCATCTTGACCACGTTGCGACAGAATGTCACGCTGGCGAAACGATTATTGCGGACGGCATTGCGCGCGGTGGGTGAGGCTAAAGAGTGCCGCTGTCAGCGCGCCTTGCAGGATGCCATTATTACGGTGCCCGATCGGATGCCGGCTCCGCTTAGACGGAAGCTGGCCCTCTTGATGGATCGGGTTGTGCCGGTGAAGAAATGGAAACGGTAAGCCATGGGAAAGTTACTCGTCGTCGGATCGGTGGCGCTAGATACGGTGAAGACGCCTTTCGGAGAAGTTAGCGAAGTGCTGGGAGGTTCTGCGACCTATTTTTCGACTGCGGCCAGCTATTTCACCACCGTCGACTTGATTGCAGTCGTGGGAGAGGATTTTCCTCCACAGCACTTGGCCTTTCTCAAGAGCCGCGGGATCGATGTGACGGGGCTGGAGCGGAAGCCAGGGGCGACCTTTCGTTGGAAAGGGGAGTACACGCACCAGCTGAACGAAGCGCATACCCTCGACACGAAACTGAACGTATTTGAAACCTTTCGGCCCAAGATCCCCGAGGCCTACCGGTCGCCGGATCTCTTGTTTCTGGGGAATATCGATCCGGAACTCCAGTTGGATGTCTTGCAGAAGCTTCCGCGTCCTCCCCTGGTCGCCTGCGATACGATGAATTTCTGGATCAACGGCAAGCGGGACGCCTTGTGGCGGGTATTGGAGAAGGTCGATATCCTGATCGTGAATGACGGGGAGGCCCGGGCGCTCGGCGAAGATACGAATCTCGTAAAAGTCGCACAGAAAATACTCGCGCGCGGACCCAAGCACCTCATCATCAAGCGCGGGGAATACGGGGTGTTGATGTTCAACGAGAAGCAGATATTTGGGGCTCCGGCCTTTCCGCTTGAAGACGTGCGCGATCCCACCGGCGCGGGGGATACATTTGCCGGCGGCTTCCTGGGCTATCTGACGGCTACGGGCAACCGTTCTCCTGAGGTGTTCAAACAGGCCATTATCTTCGGGAGCGTGATGGCCTCGTTTACCGTGGAAGCCTTTAGTCTTGACCGTTTGCGAATCCTAGATTACAAAGAAGTGCAAGAGCGGTTTCGAGCCTTCAAACAGTTGACCCATTTTGAGGATATTTCGTGATGCAACTTGCCTCAGTCGGTCTGGGCCTGCGCCGCAATCCCTTGTATGCGAGGCTGAACCTGGCCTGTTTCCATCTCGGAGACTCGCTGGTACATGAGGGGGACGATAAGGGCGCGATGGAAGCGTTCGAGGATGCCCTGGTGGTCAATCCGCCAAACGTTCCTCTGGCTTTGTCGCACTTGGAGCTGGGGCCGGCGTATCACAAGCTTGGGTTCGAACAACGTGAGAAGGAAACGTTGACCAAGGTGACGACGCTTGATAAAGGCAGCGAGTATGTCGCTGCCGCAAAAGAACTGCTGGCACGGCTGAAGCCGTAGAGAGACATCTATGGAATCGATCGGAGAGTTTTTCAGGCAGGCGCGAGAGACGAAGGGGCTGACCATTGATGAGGTCGCGGTCAAGACGCGCATTCGGACCGATTTCGTGAAGGCCTTGGAAGCCGGGAACTTTGCCACGTTGCCCGACCAGGTATTTGCGCGGGGCTTTGCCCGGTCCTATGCTAGGTTCCTTGGCCTTGATGAGGACGATGCCATTCAGCGGTTCGTCCAGTCGTCCGGTGCTTATTACGACAAGCAAATCGAACGGGATCGGTTAAAGCTCAGGCAGGCGGAGGAAGAGCGGAAGCGTCTAGCCAATCGCAAGGCTGTCGCGGTGGCGATCGGTATCGCGATCTTTACGCTCATTTTCCTGTTGAGCCGGGAACAGTCCTCGCTGTTGGTTCGCCGTTCCAGTTCAGACCTTTCGACACCCACTTCCAAGCGGACTACGCCATTGGACCAGCAGCCTCAGGCCGCGCCGCCCACTCCGCAGCCTGAGGTAGCCCCACCGGCCCCCAAGGCTCAGCTGAGCGAGCCTCCTGTTGTGCCGCCCAAAGTAAGCGTGGAGAGCACTGTGAAGCCAGCGCCAGGGCCAGCTCTCACGGTTTCACCGGTTCCGATGCCGCCGCCGATCGCTCCGGTTGCTTCGTCGTTGGGAAGCGATGGGCCGCTGGGAGGCATGTTGCTTGAGGAGACTGGGACCACAACGGACGGGCAGTTGGTTTTGGACCTTGAAGCAACAGAACTAAGTTGGGTCGTCATCCAAATCGATGGTGGCAGTCCTCAAGAGGCCCTGCTCAGGCCCGGTGAAAAGGGCCGATGGAAAGGCCAGAATCAGTTTGTCCTGACGCTTGGCAATGCCGGTGGCGTCAAAGGCGAGCTCAATGGCAAGCGGCAAAATCCCTTCGGGCCGAGCGGGAAAGTGGCTCGCGATATCGTCATTAAGCGGTAGTAGGTGGTTCGTTAGACCTGTCCCGTTGGCCGTAGCCTGTTTGCCCTACGTCCCGTTTTGGTACCAGCCCTCCTGCAATCCTCACCGAGCCAGGCTCTGGGGCCTGCCGGTAGCCCCAAAGCCCCTGGTTTGTGGCATAAGAGGCATGGCTGTGGCGCAATGGCTCCACTCCACTGGGCCTGCCGAGATCTCTAGGAGAGTGTCTGCTCCTAACGCGCGGGAATAATACGCCCTGCTAGAACGGAACTCTGGCACGAGCTGTGATTATTAAGTCCTATGACAGGACGGCTACAGGCGGAGTGGCAGCGCGTAGGTAGTCCCTCGGATTGCTTGACATCAGTGGAAGGCCGTTGCTATATTCGCCCGCGTTTTGTCGTCTTGTCACGGATCATGCGAGCCAGCGGCTAAGGCCGAGTTCATGTGCGGTGGTTAAATACAAAGGAGGCAGTCTGATGGGTTATGTTGCGAAGTTTTTGGGAATCAGCGCAGCGCTGTTGATGTTGTCGGTGTCGGTGGTGGGAGCTGAAGAGCGTGAGCCGCTGAAGCCCCGCGTGCCGACTGATCAGATGAGCGAGGCGAAGGCCATGAAGAATCCGGTCGCCGTAACCCCGGAGAACATTGCAAAGGGCAAGGCGCTGTTTGAAGGCAAAGGCACCTGCTTCAATTGTCACGGCAAGGAAGGGAATGGCCAGGGCCCGGCCGGTGCGATCTTGAATCCGAGCCCCCGCGATTTCACGAACTGCAAGTTCCACAAGAAGCGGAAAGATGGCGAGCTCTTCTGGGTGATCAAGAACGGCAGCGCGGGAACGGGGATGGTTGCCTTGATCCCCGCCGCGATCAACGAAGAAGAAGCCTGGACGATCATCAACTACGAGCGGAGCTTCTGCAAGGGCGAGTAGTTTCGTCGTAAGGTCAGTATAGAAGAGGGTGGAGGAATGAATCCTCCACCCTCTTCTTTTGTCTGCGAGTCGCGGGCTATGCTGCGAGGAGCCGTGGCGTGAGGAGTCGGCTTCATAGCTCGCATGGCCTACGCAAGCGCCATGCTGAGGGAAACAGTGTGGTGTTATCTGCCGGTTGGCTTGGCGAGAAGTACGACTGGCGGCGGCGTCTTTTAGTGCGCTTCGGCACCTCGGATGGCGGCCGGTTTGGCCAATATCAAGGCAGCCGAAGGATCGGTTGAGCGGAGAGCTGGCGCAATCAAGAGCCGCTGCTCCTGGTTCATATGGGCCTTAGAGGCCCAGAGCACTTTTTGGCTGAGATAGCCCACCGTTTCTCCGATTGTCACGTCACCGTCCCGATTGGTGTCAGCTTCACCGCGCAGCGCCCGCAGCAGATAGTAGGTGAAGAGCCCATGTCGATGTTGGTCGTCTTCCAGGCCCCGTCCGATACCGTTGACTCCGATGACATGGAGGGTTGAGCTTCCTGCAGGATTCCACTGGGGGAGGGCCGCCTTGTTTTTGCCATCAGGCCCCATACGAGACACAATGCCATCGAAGAGAAACAGGGTCTGTTTCGCCTTTAATCGAGAGAGCGCTGCCTCCAAATCCTCGAGTAGGTATGCCCGTGAGGTACTTGCGACCGTTCCATCGTAGGGGATGAGAAACGTTTCTCCTGTCGAAGACACCAAGGCCAGACCGGCGAAATAGACAATGACGACCGATTCCTTGTTCATATGGGAAGGCAGCCAATCCATCAGGGCTTCGTCAATATCCGGGCGTAAGGCTTTCCAGTCTTGTAGCAGCCTGACATTGGAGGCTGGCAACCCCCCGATGGACTGAAAGTAATGCGAGACCATCTCGGCATCCGACGAGGCGAACTTACGGGAAAAGATTCGTTTGTCCCGATAGGCGCTGATCCCAATGGAGATCAGATAGGTGTGGGGCTGCCGAAATCCTGTTGCCATCGCAGGGATTTGATCCACATCGTCAGACTTGATGCCGGTCGGTTGGACCGACAGGGTCAGGGTTTGCGGCTGTGGCTGCACAGCGGCTCCTGACGAGGAGACTGCGACCTGGAGTTCGGCCTTTTGCTGTTGGACGGACTGAGGTAACGTGGCCGTAAACTCGATCGAGCGGGATTGGCCTGGCTGGAGCCGTCCGACGGACAAGGTAGCGGTCGGGAATTGAGCTAGTAGCGATGCGGTTCCCGTCAAGCTGGCTGTGACGCCCTGCAGTTCCTGCTCTCCTCCATTCACGAGGTCGATACGCACCTTGATGTGTTCGCCTCCCTCGAAGACCAAATTGCCGTTTTCGTCCAGTACGGTGGCTTTGAACGAGAGAGCTGATGGCGCGCCCTTGGCCTGCAGGGTCGTTGTCAGTGAAGAGGGTTTTATGGGTGAAGCTGCCACTGTTGCCGGCTTCGGGCTCCCCGGCGTGGCCAACTGGGTCCGGACGGCGCGAATGAAATGCGTCGAGAGGGTGATTCCTGTGTCATACACAAACTCGCCGATATTGCCGTAATCGCAACGTTTTCCGGTTGGCTCCAGAATCAGTCGTTGGTTGTGTGTGACGGCGATCGTCTGCTGGCCCAGTTCTTTTCCCGTCGCGTCTTTAAACGTGACGAGTGTGTCGAGGGTGATGTCCGCCGGCACTCGGTCATAGACATGATCTGTCCAGAGCTTCAGGCTCGAGCGTTGGAGCGTGATCAGGATCTCTGTATCAGGCTTAATGGGGGCGGCAATGCCGCCGGTGACGGTGACGGCGGTAAAGTTTTTGGTGGCCGCATCAATCATGATGGATTCGGCGTCTTCTCCCACATTGAGCTCGTGTGGGCTATTGCACCCATCGACGTAGGGCATGGTGAGCTTGCTAAAGGCTGGGTCGAAGGTCAGTTTGACCGAGTTGGCCAGCCGCGGTCCCATATCCGGCAACGGAGTTCGGTGGAGCGCTGTCGACACCTTCTCGCAGCCCGAGAGCCCGCTTGCAGCGATGAGCAGGCAGAAGGGAGCGGCCCATCGCAGGGTGCGTTGTTGAGGGGAGCGTCCCGGAATTCGTGTGATGGCCATAGGCTAAAAATCTGTCTATCGTGATGGGTAGGGTCGCTGAAACTCCAGGCGCACCGTACCGAAATCTCAGAATGAATGCAACAGGGCGCAGTCACGTCTTGCGAGCTTGCGAGCCCTCAGTTATCCTGCGCTCCTGGCAGAGGCGATGCTGAGAGAAGGGGCCCGAGACCGATGTTGATACTGGGTCTGTCGAACATGCGGGATGCGGCGGCGGCGCTGGTCGAGAACGGCCGAGTGATTGCGGCGGCGGAAGAAGAACGGTTTGTCCGGGTCAAGCATGTCACGGCCTTGCCGGTGCAGGCGATTCGCTATTGCCTCCGCGAGGCTGGGTTGCGCCTCTGCGACGTCGATGCGGTCGCGGTGCCTTGGAAATATTGGCAGATCGGCAGGCGGGGAGCCCTGGCCCTCGGATCGATGCTGCGGTCGCCGCAGCTCTGTTGGGTGAAGGGCAAGAGAAGCGCGGAGCGAATGGCTCAGGAATGGAAGGAACTGGCCTTTCTCCAAAGCCATCTCACTAGGCTGATCGATGGAACCGCCTGCCCGAAGCCAGTCTTTCTGGACCATCATCTCTGTCATGCGGCCAGCACGGTATTGGTCTCGCCGTTCGACCAGGCGGCTGTGCTCATCGTGGACGGAGCGTCGGAAGCCCATACGACGATGTTGGCCAGGGCCGAGGGGCCCGACATTCAGGTGCTCAAACGGATTCCCCTTCCCCATTCGGCGGGGCAATTTTATGCGGCTGTCACTGCCTATCTGGGATTCAAGCCGGATCACGATGAATATATTGTGATGGGCTTGGCAGCCTATGGAAACCCACGATTTGCCGGGGCTCTCCGTGAACAGGTCCTTCGCCTTCTTCCCGAGGGCGGGTTCGAATTGAATACGCAGATCTTCGATTTTCATTTGGCCCGGCATCAGATTTTTTCACCCGCCATCCTTCGATTGTTAGGTCCCAACCGGCAGCCGGATGAAGAAGTGACGCAGCGGCATAAGGATGTGGCGGCCAGCGCACAGTTGGTCCTGGAAGAGACCCTGCTCCATCTCGCCCGTCATTTGCAGAAGTTGACTGGTCTCGATCGGCTCTGTCTCGCCGGAGGCGTAGCCTATAATTGCGTAGCCAATAGCCGTCTGTGGCGGGAGGCCGGGTTTCGTGAGGTCTATATCCCTTCGGCAGCGGGGGACTCAGGGGCCGCAATGGGCGCGGCCCTCTGGCTGACCCACCGACGGGGCGCCTTGACCGAGCGCATGGTTTTGCGGTCCGCTTCGTGGGGGCCGGAGTTCAGCGAGCAAGAATGTGTGGCCGCGCTAGAGAGGGCCGGCCTGTCTGCCTCACGTCTTCCGGATGATCAGCTCTGCGAGAAGGTGGCTCGTGAGCTGGCTAATGGCCGCCTGGTCTGTTGGTTCCAAGGCCGGATGGAATGGGGGCCGCGCGGCCTGGGGAATCGCAGCCTATTAGCCGATCCGCGCCGCGAGGATATGAGGGAGCTGATCAATGCCAAGGTGAAGCTCCGGGAGCCCTTTCGCCCCTTTGCCCCATCGGTCCTAGAAGAGAGGGCGTCGGAGTATTTCGATCTTCCGTCACCCTCGCCCTTCATGTTGCTGACGGTTCCGGTTTTGCCTTCGGCCAAGGGTCTGATTCCCGCCGTGGTCCATGTGGATGGGTCGGCGCGGGTGCAAACAGTAGATAAGATCTCCAATCCTCGCTACCGTTTGCTCCTCGAAACCTTCGGCCGCCAGACCGGCGTGCCGGTCCTGCTGAATACCTCATTCAATGTGAATGAGCCCATCGTCTGTACTCCGGACGAGGCGATCGACTGTTTCCTTCGTACGGAAGTCGAGTGGCTGGTGCTGGGCAATCTATTGGCTGGACAACCGGCCGTAAGGCGTAACACGTGACACGCGAGGTAAATAGAGACAATGTATTTTCTGCCCTCGATGCGGTGCTCCTGTTGCTCATTCTGAATTTTACACTCCAGCCTCTGACAGAGCCGGACTTCGGTTGGCATCTGCGGACCGGGCTTGATCTTCTGCGGCAGGGCTGGCGCTTGCCTGCCTTGGATCCCTATTCCCACACCATGTCTGATTGGCCCTGGGTTGAACATGCCTGGTTGACCGACCTGATTCTCGGAACGTGCTATTCATGGTTCGGCGCCTTGGGGGTTATCCTCTTTTTTACTGCGGTGACGGCAGGAGCCTGGCTGGTCGCGAGCCTCTCGGTTCCCTGCAACAGAGCCTGTCGTCTCCTCGCCTGCGCCTTGTCCCTCTGGGTGGCCCTGCCGTTTCTGGGGGCGAGGACCCAGATGGTTACGTTGCTGGGCCTTGCGGTTTTGCTGGTGATGCTGGAACGAAATAAGAATGAGCAAAGCCGCGTACGCTGGCTGATTCCTCCGTTGTTTTTGCTCTGGGCCAATTTACATGGAGGGTTTACGGCCGGACTGTTTCTGTTGGGGCTCGTGGCAGCCAGTTCCGGGATGGTTAAAGCGGTGGTCGTTCAGGCGCCTGCGCTTGCCGCCCGTCTCGATGAAGCGATTCCTTCCTGGCCTGCGATCTGGAGGCTGATCGTGGCAGTGGGAATCGCATCGTTGGTCACGTTGGTGAATCCCTATGGCTGGCGATTGCATGGAGAGATCATCGATTCTCTATCGAATCGATTCATGCTCGAGAGTTTGCAGGAATGGCAGCCTCTGTCATTGAACTCGCTGGCTGGCCAGCGCTATGGGATCTATTTGGCAGGGCTGGGGCTGGCGATGGTGGCCTGGTACCGGCGCATTGAGCCGGTGCGTTGGGTTTTGTGGAGCGTGTTTTTGATTCTGTCACTTCGCCATATGAGAAACATTCCGTTCTTTCTTCTGGTCACGCTTCCTCTCTGTACCGAGTTGCTGGCGAGAGGATTGGGTCACGTGACAAGCTGGCTTAAGCTGGATGCTGTTCATGCCAGGCGATGGTTGCTGGCGGGGACGCTCTCAGGAGGACTTTTTCTTGGCTGGCTGGGGCCGGGCCATCTTCAGCGGGTCGTGCAATCGGGCTTACAGCCTGCCGAGTATTTCGAGGGCACAGCCTATCCTATTGAGGCGGTCCAGTGGGTCCGATCGCATCGGAAGCTACTGGGGACCCGCCTCTATAACGACTATACGTACGGAGGATTTCTGCTCTGGTGGCTGCCGGAGGAGAAGATCTTCATCGATGGGCGGATGCCGGCCTGGCGAAGCGGGGATCGCAGAATTTTCCAAGACTATGTTGCCTTGAGTCTGACAGATCCCCCGAGCCTCTCGGTCTTGAGCGTTTATTCAGTCGATTGGGCGATCGTGAAGAAGAAGAGCCTGCTGGATGAGGCTCTGGCACATGAACAGACCTGGCAACGTGCATACGAAGACCGGAAAGTTTCGATTTATGTGAAGCAGTCGGAGTGAGATCAGGAGGAGCCTGTCTTATTGTGGAGTGGTCTAGGGGCCCCTGGGGTTCTTTCGTTTGATTAGGGCCAATTCCCGCAACATGGCAACCCCATCTCTGAGTGGATGGACTTTCGAGCCTGGTTGATCGGACCAGTTCACCGGGATTTCTGCGATGTGATAGCCCCGTTGTCGTGCCACATAGAGCAGTTCGAGATCGAAGCCATAGCCGTCGATAGAGGAGACTCCAAAGAGATCTTGTGCGACAGTCCGGCGGAACAGCTTGAAGCCGCATTGGGTATCGGCGATTCCTCTCAGGCCGCTCCGTTGCACGATGGCATTGAACAGGTTGCCCAATAGCGTTCGGTGTAAGCGGGCCTTGATGGCATAGTCCGGCAACCGGGAGGCGAGGGCGCGAGAGCCGATGGCTAGGTCTGCGCCTTCCGCCAGGGCCTGTTCGAGTCGGGCGAGTTCCTGAATCGGTGTCGCGCCATCTGCGTCGGTAAAGAGCTGCAGCCGTCCGACGGCTGCTTTCATTCCTCTCCGCACAGCTGCTCCCTTCCCTTGCCGTCGTGGGGTCCGGAGCAGTTGAATTTCCTGAGCTGAAGCGATCAGGGCTTCCACCAGGGAAGCCGTGGCATCGGTGCTGCCATCGTCGACCACGAGGATTTCGTAGGGTTGGCCCCGGTCGCGCATGTAGGCCGTGATAGCTCGAAGATAGGGCAGGATGCGAGCGGCCTCATTGTAGGCCGGAATGACGATCGACCATTCGATGGGACCTGAAGTCTGTTGGCGTGACAGGGGAACCAGCCTTGTTGCGGTGAACCGCGGTGGTGTCAGCTCAAAAACCGGAGGACGCACGGTAGCCGAGCTATGGGACGATTGCAAGGGGAGCATGCGCTGGGCTTGACAGATCTGCAGGTGGGGAGCGAACGTATCAATATAATATAGCGAGGGATAAACCGGGAGGTGGATGATGTGTTCTGTGCTGAAACCAGTCAGTCTTATCCTCAGTCTGCTGTTCATCGTGTCCTGCGCCTCTGCCATTCCTCCTGCCAGAATCGGTGATTATCTTTCCTCTGAACGCAGGGCTGGAGATGAGGCGCTCGGGAGGAGCGATCAGCGCCCACTCCAGGCAGGGCTGGTTGTCTTGTCGGATACAGCTGCGCCAGGGGCTGTGCAGAATTTGCCAGAAGAGGCCCTTGTCCGCCTTGTTGAGAGCCTCCAGTTGGATATTGGCCGGGCGATTCCCGTGACGATAAAAGAACAGATTCCATCGGCCCAGATCAGGCCGAAGTCGCAGGGAGATTGGGCGCAGTTCGCAGAGCTGGGCAGGCAGCGGGGGCTGGATTATCTGGTCCTCCTGATCGCCTCTAGCACAGAGCAGGAATATCCCGTGACGCTCTTTTTGGGCTGGACCACCCATGCGGAACCTGGATTCCGCCGGGACAACTGGTCGCTCCTGGAATTTGCCCTATTGGACGTGAAGCATCAACAGATCGTGATGCAGGCTGAAGGACGGGGCTGGGCTACCTTGGATTATCCGAGCGCGCCAGGGATCGATCAATGGTATCCGGTGGTCTATCTCCGCCCTCAGGATGAGCGGAGGATCTGGCCCCCGACCTATGCCGGTGCGCCGAATACCTTGCGGGTTGTGTCGTTTGACCAAGCGGCGAAGCGGCTGCTGCTGAAGCTTCAGTATTCCTGGCTCGGGGCAATGGAATCAGAGGCCAAGACCAGAAAAGCCGGCTCGTAAGGCGATTTGACCCTAACAGGAGTCGTATTTCCTGTCCCTCCTGGCTCTGGCTGGCAGGGTCCGGCCGGGGGCTATTAGTCTTTGAAGCCCTTGGAAGAGATAGTGTACAATTAAGAGCATTGTGTCGGCTGGTTAACTTGTGGAGGAACGCTATTATGGTTACGCGGAGCAAGGGGGGGAATGCCCTCGGTTTTATCGCAGCTATCGGTCTGGCTATGAGCACCGTTGCGTTTACTGTCTTGCTGGGGGAGCCCGCAGTGTTTGCCGGGACTCCAGCCGGGCTGACACAAGGATTTGCAGAGATCGTCAAGAAGGTAACACCAGCAGTCGTCAACATTGCGGTGACCGGGGGTGGAGAGGGTGGAGGCAAGGGCCGGAGAGCGCCGTTGCCTCCAGGGCCTTTCGGTGGACCTCCAGGTGAAGAAGCCCCAGGAGGCGAACTCCCGACTCCTCCAGGGATGCCTCCCGGAGGCCATGGCCGCTCCGATCAAAGCGCCGGATCAGGCGTCATTGTCGATGCGAACGGATTTATCGTCACGAATAACCATGTCGTCGAGGGCGCCACGCAGATTACCGTCACGCTCAGCGATCGGCGCGAATTTAGCGCGAAAGTGGTGGGCACCGATCCGAAGACGGATTTGGCTGTGATCAAAATCGATGCGAAGGGCCTCCCGGCCTTAAAATGGGCCGATTATGAGAAATTACAGGTGGGTGATCTGGCGTTGGCGGTCGGCAGTCCCTTCGGACTGAGCTCCACCGTGACCCTGGGCATCATCAGCGCCTTGGGCCGTGGCAACGTCGGCATCGCGGATTACGAAGATTTCATTCAGACTGACGCCGCCATCAATCCTGGCAACTCCGGCGGGGCCTTGATCACCATGAGCGGTGAGCTCATGGGGATCAATACGGCCATCTTTTCGCGGACCGGCGGATCCGAAGGGATTGGATTTGCCATTCCCAGCAGCATTGCGGTGGATATTGTCGATAGTTTGCAGAATACCGGCAAGGTCGTGCGCGGCTGGATGGGCGTCGCGATTCAAGAGATCACGCCGGCCTTGGCCAAGTCCTTTAAGTTGCCGGAGCAGCGTAAGGGGGTCTTGATCAGCGATGTGAACGAGAATGGCCCCTCCCACACCGCAGGTATCCGCCGCGGCGATGTGGTGATCGCGTTCAACGCGAAAGAAGTCCAGAACGTGAGCCAGTTGCGCAACTTGGTTGCCCGCACGATGGTCGGCAAGGATGCGCAGGTGAAGATCTTGCGTGACGGCAAGGAACAGACTCTCGCCGTGAAGGTAGCGGAGCGGCCGACGGATGAACTGTTGGCGAAGAAGGAGCCGTCGGCTCCGAAGGAGCAGCCCGAAACGGTGAAGCTGCCGGATAATGTCCTGGCATCTATCAGAGCGCAGGGGTTGGATGCGGCGACGATGAGCCAATTCAACATCCCGGCAAAGATGACGGGGGTGGTCGTGACGTCGGTCGAGAGCGGCGGCGGGGCAGAAGCGGCGGGCTTGACGCGCGGCGATGTGATTCAGGAAGTGAACCACGAAGTCGTGAAGACGCTCGAGGACTACCAGAAGGCGTCCCACAAACTGAAAAAAGATGAGTTGGCCGTCCTGCTATTGAGCCGGCAGGGGAATAACCTGTTTGTAGCGGTCAATCCCAAGTAACCAGCATGACGAGACCCCTGCCTGCCTGGATACGGGTAGGCAGGGCTTATCATCGGATGAACGGTTCGTATGTCCGACGGTTTGAATTCACTCAATCAGTGGCTCCAAGACACGATCTTTAAGCCGCTGGAAGACAAGAAGATGCCGGTGATGGAGCACCTCGTGGAGCTCCAGGTCCGGCTGACGCGCGCAGTTATCATCACTGCGCTGGTGTTCGTCGGCACGTTTTTCTATGCCGATACGCTGGTGCAGTGGCTTCGTATCCCTCTCCAGAACATGTTTGTGCCAGGGTCCCTCGCGTGGATGCCGACGGATCTGCCGACCGTGCCCTTTGTTTTTCTCGCGCCGGCTGAAGCTCTGTGGCAAAACGTTAAGGTGGCCGGGCTGTTCGCCCTCGTTGCCGCGACTCCGTATATTTTGCTGGAAGTCTGGCAATTCATCGTGCCAGGCCTGCATACCCAGGAACGGCGCTTTGTGGCGCCCTTCGTGCTGTTGAGCGCCCTGGCCTTTTACGCGGGGGTGGGCTTTTCCTTTTTCTTCGTACTGCCGTTCGCGCTGAATTTTTTGGTTTCCTATGGCGTTAACGCCGGATTTATTCCCCAGATTTCCATCGCCCAGTATGTAGGATTCTCCCTCTGGTTCCTGATGGTCTTCGGGGTGATTTTCGAAGTGCCGCTTGCGATCACCCTCATGGCGAAGCTGGGGTGGGTTGATGCGCCATTTCTCAAACGGTATCGGAAGTGGGCGCTGTTGGGCTCGTTCATTATTGCCGCCATCCTGACCCCCACGCCCGACCCCTTCAATCAATGTCTCATGGCCCTACCCATGTATGTGTTCTATGAAGTCGGCATTGTGAGCGCGGGATTTTTCAGCAAGAAGAAGCCTGCGACGGAAGAGCCGGTTGTGACGGACGTGGTCGCTGCCACGGCGGGAAACGGCAAGGCGGCGGGACTCTCCAACGTGGGAGCGGGCGATTATGTCGGTGTGCCGACAGGCCGTCGGCCGTAACGGGAATACAAGATCGGGCGCAACGTTTTACAGAAGGACGATACATGGCTCGTGAACTGAATGTGATTCAACCTCCCAGTACCGACGGCAGCGATGCCTGCATCTACATGTGGGCCTGCGCGATTTGCGACGAGAATGAAACCTGCCAGAAAGACAAGGAAGGGCACAGTCGCTGGCTGGTGGCCAAGCGGATGGAGCGGATCGAATATAAAGTGCTCGTCATGAGCAACAAGGGTGGAGTCGGGAAGAGCACCTGCACGACCAACCTCGCCGTGAGCCTCGCCCTCAAGGGCTGGCATGTCGGCATCTGCGACATGGACATCCATGGGCCGAACATTCCCAAGATGGTGGGGGCCGAAGGGCAAAAGCTCAAGATCAGCAGCTCAGGCGGGATCATTCCCTTCCAGGCCTACAACCTTAAAATCGCCTCCATGTCTTTCCTGTTGCAGAACTCGGACGATCCGATCATCTGGCGCGATGCGTACAAGTATGAGTTCATTAATCAGTTGTTAGGCGGAGTTGAGTGGCAGGATCTGAATTTTTTGTTTGTGGACTTGCCGCCAGGAACGGGCAACGAATCGGTCACGACTATCGACCTGCTCGGTAATGTCAGTGGCGCCGTCATCATTACGACGCCGCAGGAAGTGGCCTTGCTGGATTCCCGCAAGTCGGTTACGTTCTGTAAGGACAGCGAAGTCCCGATCATCGGGATCGTCGAGAATATGAGCGGGCTGGAATGCCCCCATTGTCATCACCATATCGATGTGTTCCGCAAGGGCGGCGGCGAAGCAGCAGCACAGGATATGGGCGTGCCGTTTCTCGGCCGCATCCCGCTCGATCCTGATGTGGTGATTCAGTCTGACGCAGGGGAGCCCTTTGCGATGTTCAATTCGGACTCGGCGACAGCCGCCTGCTACCACGACATCGCCAATAAGGTCGAAGCATTCTGCAAGAAGAGCGGGTCGCTTATGAAAATTGCGCCCAGACAGGCGCACTGATGGAGGAGAGATCGTGAAGGCCACAGACGCGATAGAGGGGCTCACACAGCTACAGGAAGCGCAGCGGATCGTCTTGGCGTCCACCCCGACTCTCGGCCTGGAGAAGATTTCGATCCTCGAGGCGCTCGGTCGTGTCTTGGGCGAGGACATCGTGGCGGAGCGGGATAATCCACCCTGGAACAACAGCGCGATGGACGGGTTTGCGGTGCGCTGGGAGGATATCAAACAGGAACAGACGATTCAGAAGCCTGTGACGCTCACGGTGATCGAGGACGTGCCTGCCGGCAAGATGCCATCCAAAGCCGTCGGCAAGGGCCAGGCGATTCGCATCATGACCGGGGCTCCGATCCCAAAGGGGGCGGACACGGTCTTGAAGGTCGAGGATACGGAGCATACGCCAGATTCCGTTCGCGTCTTCAAGGCGGAACAGCAAGGCGCCAACATCCGTCCGCAAGGCGAAGACGTCAAGAAGGGCGACTGCATCATCGCCAAGGGCACCCAGATCCGGCCTGGCGAAGCCGGGATGCTGGCGATTCTGGCCAAGTCCTTCATCTTCGCTTATCAACAGCCCAGGGTGGCGATCCTCTCGACCGGCGACGAATTGGCGGATTTAGACGAGCGATTCAGCGAAGAAAAAATCATCAACTCCAATAGTTATGGGATTGCAGCCGCAGTCCAAGAAGCGGGCGGCATTCCCTTCTTGCTGGGGATCGCGCGGGACACGCCTACGGCCTTGAAGGAAAAGATTTCACATGGAGTGACGGCGGACATTCTGGTCCTGTCCGGCGGCGTCTCGATGGGCGATTACGATTTCACAAAGACGGTGTTCCATGAGCTCGGGGCAGAAATGAACTTCTGGAAGCTGGCGATCAGGCCGGGGCAGCCGCTCGCGTTCGGCAAGATTCAGGGCAAGCTGGCCTTTGGCCTGCCGGGGAATCCCGTTTCCTCCATGGTGACGTTCGAGCAGCTGGTGCGGCCGGCGATGTTGAAAATGAGTGGCCGTCGGCACTATGGCCGTCCGGTCGTGCAGGCGCTCTTCGAGGAAAAGTTTTCCAAGCGGACGGATCGGCGCCACTTCTTGCGCGGGGTGCTCACGCAGGAAGCGGGAGTTTTTAAGGTGCGAACCACCGGCCCGCAGGGGTCCGGAATTTTGACCTCCATGGTGAAGGCCAATTGCCTGATCGATATTCCGGTCGAAGTCGAACGGGTCAACCCCGGCGACCTGGTCTCGGTTCAATTGTTGTCCAGCGAAGTGTGGGCGAACCATGCAGGCCCAGTCCAGGCGGGCGAGCCTCATCTCTCCTGTTGCTGAAGCCGTGCCACGTTATTAATGTGCCATGTCTAGCGAAGGATTCTGTTGTATGCCCGTACCTATCCTGTCGTTTGTTGGCCGCTCGAACAGCGGGAAAACCACGTTGATCGAGCGGGTGATTCCTGAATTGGTTCGGGCCGGTTACAAGGTGGCGACGGTGAAACATGCCGGGCATGGCTTCGATCTTGACACCGAAGGCAAGGACAGCTGGCGCCATAAGCGGGCCGGAGCGAGCAGCGTGATGGTGCTCTCCAAGGGTAGCATGGCGATGTTTGCCGATGTGTCTGATCCGATGAGCGTCGAGGCAGTCCGGGACTCGTTCCTCGATTCCAGCTATGACTTGATCATTGCCGAAGGGTGGAAGCACGAAGGCTATCCGAAGATCGTCATCATTCGCGAGGCAGTTGGCGAAATTCCCGTGTCTCATGAAGGGTTGCTGGCGGTGGTATCGGATAAGCCGATTGATTTGTCCGTGCCCCTGTTCGGCCTGGACGATGTCGCAGGCGTGGCAGCCTTGATCATGAAGCAATTCCCCAAACCCCGTTTCCATTCGGAGCATGAACTGGAAGCCTAAAGCGACCATCCTATTGGCCCTGACCCTCGGCGCGATCGTGCTGGGCGCGGTGGCCATTCCTGTCACGAATCATCCGACTTTCTGTGCCAGTTGCCATACCATTGCGCCTTCCTATGAGAGTTGGACGAAATCCTCGCATCGGGAGGTGACCTGTGTGGCCTGCCATGTGCGGCCCGGCCTCGAAGGCTGGCTCCAGGATAAGGCCTGGGCCGGGACGAAGGATGTGGCGATCTACTTGTTCGGCAGCCCCACCGATCCGCACAACTTGCAAGCGAAAGTCGATTCTTCTGTCTGTTTGGGCTGCCATCGAGACATTCTGCGGGTCTCCGAAGTGGCCCCGCGGGATCTGCCTTCGCCGGTCAAAGAGGTGGGTCTGATCATGAGCCATCGCAAACATATCGAGGCCTTTGCGAAGCGAAGCCAGGGCGAGGGTTGCACGACTTGCCATTCGTCGGTCGTGCATGAACGGCCGATCAAGGGCTATCCGACTGTCCTGCCGCGAGGGCATGTGTCGGCCGACGAGAAACCCTGGTACCCCGACCATCCGGAAGGTTCGTATTTACGGACCAGAGCCCTCACGGATTGTTTCCGCTGCCACGACGGGAAGACGGAGCATGAGGGGAAGGTCGTGAGCCGGAAATGTGAAACCTGCCATCTCCCTGATAAAATCGGCAACGCCCTGCTCTTCAACTGATTCGCTGATTCCCATGCCTACACCCAGACCCGTCCTGCAGGTGCAACATCTCATAAAACAGTTCGGCGATTTTACCGCCGTAAACGACATTTCCTTCGATCTCAGGCCGGGAGAGATTTTGGGGTTGCTGGGTCCAAACGGGGCCGGAAAAACCACGACCATTCAGATGTTGCTCGGAGTGGTGAAGCCGACCTCCGGCTCCATTCAGATGTTCGGACGGGATTTGGAGACGGATCGCGAGGCCATTCTCCGGCAAGTAAACTTTTCTTCGACCTATGTCTCCCTGCCGCAAGCGCTGACGGTGGAGGAGAACCTCTGGGTGATGGCGAGGCTCTATGGGCTGCCTCAGATTCAATTACGAATCGATGCCATTGTGAAGCAGCTGGAGATGGAGGAGTTTCGCCATAAAGTGACGCGCAAACTGTCTTCCGGTCAGAGCGCCAGGCTCGGGCTGGCGAAGGCCTTTCTGACCGAACCGAAGATTCTGTTCCTTGATGAGCCGACCGCGAGCCTCGATCCCGATATTGCGCAAAAGATCCGGAGCTTCCTCAAGGAGGAGCGGCGCGTCTCCGGCTTAAGCGTGCTCTATTCATCGCACAATATGCATGAGATGGAAGAGATGACGGACCGGATCATCTTCCTCCAGCGTGGCAAAATCGTGGCGGAGGGGACGGCGCAGGAGATTGTGGCGCGGTTCGGGCAGGCGGATTTGGAAGAAGTGTTTGTGAAGTTGGCGCGGGAGGAGTAGGAAACCGTCGACGGTCATCACGTCATCAAGTCCTCTGGCTGCTGAACGACTTGACGACTTTTGACTTACTGACGTTCCGGCTGATTATTATGAAATTCCATCGGATTTATGCGCTGGTCGCGCGGCATTTGTACCTATATCGGCGGAGTTTGCCGCGGATGATGGAAATCTTCTATTGGCCCTTTCTTGACCTAGTCATCTGGGGGTTCATTACGGTTTATCTCATGAAATTCCAGGGGCAGATCCCGGGAGCAGTCACGTTTTTTCTGGGGGCCTTAATTTTATGGGATGTGCTGTTCCGCGCGCAGCAGGGGGTGACAATTTCGTTTCTGGAGGAGCTCTGGGCGCGGAATCTGATGAACTTGTTCGCCAGTCCGCTTAAGCCGAGCGAGTTTCTGGCCGCGACGATGGTGATGAGTGCCTTTAAGGTGGCGGCGGTTTCTGTGGTGATGGTTGTCTGTGCGGGGCTCTTCTATTCGTACAATATTTTCGTGATCGGGCTTTGGCTGATTCCGTTCGTCTTGAATCTCGTGATGACGGGCTGGATCATCGGGGTCTTGACCACGGCCCTCATTATGCGCTTTGGCCAGGAAGCGGAAGTGCTGGCCTGGAGCATGGTGTTTCTATTTCAGCCTATTTCCTGCGTGTTTTACCCGATCGAGGTGCTCCCAGGTTGGCTGCAGGCCATTGCCTGGATGAATCCAGCCACCCATGTTTTTGAAGGGATGCGCGCTGTGCTCAATGCGACAGTCTCGCCGGTTGCGCATCTTGCCTGGGCGACTGCTTTGAATGTGGTTTGTCTCAGTCTGGTCGTCGCCCTGTTCCATTGGATGTTCGAGTTCTGCCGGGAACGGGGCTTGCTCGTCCGCATCGGGGAGTGAGGTGGCCAGTTTGGCAGGAATGCTCAAAAAGTTCGTCCAGCAAGGCTGCAGCGAGCGAAGAGCCGAGGCGTACTCTTTAGGGTACGTTGAGGGTCTGGACGATGCGAGAACGAAGCTGGCGGACTTTTTCAGCGTCCTGAAAGTCGGCGGATTGCCATGTTCAAGAATCCTATGCTAGCCTATTCATGCCTTCTCGCAGGGGCCTGGCGGTAAGGTGGCGCGAAATAAACAGGCCTGCAGCATCGATGTTGCCTTGGCCGAGAGTCTCGTCGGAAGTCAGACCTAATTCGCCATGTCCTTTGCGTCTTTGGCCCGCTCCTTCCCCCGTCCCTCGAGCCCAAGACAATATCATCATACTCAAAGGAGAAACCCCAGATGGGTTCAAAGATCTATGTTGGTGGGTTGCCCTATTCGGCGACTGAGCAGGAGTTGAGTGATCTGTTCGGGCGACATGGTTCCGTCGCTTCAGCGCGGATCATTACGGATAAGTTTACGGGGCAGTCACGCGGCTTCGGCTTCGTTGAGATGTCTTCGGATGCAGAAGTACAGGCGGCTGTTGCCGCTCTCAATGGCACAGAGATGGGTGGCCGGACTTTGACCGTCAATGAAGCGCGGCCTCAGGAGCCTCGCACTGGCGGCGGCGGATTTGGGGGCGGCAAGCGCGATCCCTACTAGTTTTTCGGCGCGAATATATAGGGGGCTATTATCGTCATGATAGCAGCCCCCTGTGTCAGGAGGAATTTGGTGGGCACTCGAATGGAGTCGATGTCAGGCCCGGTCTCGTTAGCCGATCTTTCGTCATTTTCTTTCCATAAAAATCCTGTACTGCTCGTCGAAAATTTTTGGTCGAAGGAAGAGCGGCAGTTCTTCCGCGAGGGAATGCATCAGGCGGCCTGGAAGAGCCTGTCCGATCTACCGAAGGTCCGGGAAAATTTTCCGAATTCTGGAAACTGGGCCAAGGCGGAAATAGACCGGGTCCAAGGCCAGCATTTGATGTCGCGGTTACAGTTGCCCTGCATTGAGTCCTACATGGAGTCCTTCCCCGATATCGTCGGCCGCCATGTCGGGTTCAGTTACTACTCCTATGCGGAGGGCGATTGCCTGTTGACCCATGACGATACGGACCAGGGCTATGCGGTGGAGGGGGTCGCGGCGCCGCGGCGCCGTCTCGCAATGGTGAGTTATTTTCATGACGAGTGGCAATCGGATTGGGGCGGAGAGCTGATCATCTATCGAAAGCGGGAGGGGCATGCCTCCGATCAGCCGGATCTTGAGGTGGCCCATTGCATCATGCCCAGGCCCGGTTCTCTCGTGATGTTCACCGTGCCTCGTTTCCATCGGGTCTGCCGGGTGGATCAAGTTGCAGGCGAGCATCGGAGGCTCTCAACCGCCGGCTGGTTCATGACCGAACATTCCTGAATGTTTCACGGAAAGATGAAGCGTCTCTGAGGGGCTTACCGCGCATCTGATCGTTCTTTCAATCCTGCCAGCCGGATCTTGTCGAGCGAGACGAAGAGAGACTTCTCTTGAGTGACGGTTACGGCGCCCGGCGCCTGGCCCTTCGCTTTCTTGACCCACTTGCGGCGGGTATAGATGACATCGCCCTTTCCGCTTTTTTTCAGATCGCTGTAGAGCAGGGCCAATGTCGCCGCATCGCGGAGAGTCTCCGGGGGTATCTCTGACCCCTTTTTGAGACGCACCACCACATGGGAGCCTGGAGTGCCACTGGCATGGAGCCAGAGGTCGTCACTCTTGGCTAAGCCGAACGTCAGTTCGTCGTTCTCCCGCGCATTTTTCCCGACATAAATCGTTAGCCCATCCGACGAGGTGAAACAACGGAAGGGACCTTGTCGTCGTTCCTGCTTGGCCTTTTCTCTTCCTACCCGCGCGAGGATTTTACCTCGCAGGGCCGGCTGCGCGCGATTGGATGGTTGCCAGGTGCCCTGCTCGATCGAGGCTAACTCTTGCTGTAGCGAGGCTAATTCTTTTTCTCCCTCTGCGATGCGCGGCCGCAGCTCCCGCTCGGCTGCCAGGTGTTTTCGGTGTTTCTTGAAGTAGTCGTCCATATTGCCCTGGGGATTTTTGGTCTGGTCGAGGGGGATCGTCAGGCTGGGCAGCTCCTCATTGAAATAATCCACCAGAATGATATCGGTCTGGCCCCTACGGATAGTTCCGAGGTTTGCCTTGATGAGCTCTCCATAGCGAGCGTAGGTTTTGTATTTTTCTGCCTTCGCAAGGTCTTCGTGCCAGGCCTCGATGCGGCGACGGAGCTTTTTGATGAATTTTCTCAGTATCCCAGCTCTGACGTTCTGTGCGGTCTGGACGGCTGAGGTGGCTTCGGCCTTGCGGTAATGGGCCTCGATGGCAGCGGAGAGGGGAAATGGCGATTCCTGGCTAGCTCGACTGAATCGAGGCAAGGCTGTGACAGGCCTGTCCCGCCGAGGGAAGGCTGGCACAGCATAGTGCTGTCCTGCCAGATCCTTGGTCCCATTTAAGTCTCGCTGGATCAGGCCTGCCTCATTGAGGACGAGGAGATTCGAGGTTTTGCCCGTCAGCTCTGCGACCAACGTGCAGAGACCTTCCTTCGTGCTTAGGGCCAGGTGGACGATCCGGTCCCCGTGAACCTGTTCGATTTTGTCGATTCTCGCTCCCTGCAGATGGGCGCGAAGAAATTGGCAGAAGGGACGCGGCGTCAGTGGATTCTGAATGGCTTCCGTGGTGAAGTGGAGGCGAGCGGTCTCCGGGTGGCAGGAGAAGAGGAGCCGGTGCGTCCGTCCGGGAGTGCGGATTTCCAATAGGACCGTGCGCTCCATCGGCTGCTGGATCTTTTGAACCCAGCCTTCGGCCAAGGCAGGGGCCAGTTCAGCCACCACCTCTCCAATTTCTGCTGCGGTCAATGCCACGATACGTCTCCCATGGCTTCTTTAGTGAGCGAGCGCCTGCACTGTACGATTCACCGAGAAAACACGCAAGCCATCACGCATACCTGGCTCTGATCTATTCTTGCAGCGGGCCCTCGCCTCCGGTACAGTCTGACTTCTTCACCCTGGAGCCTGTGCCTCCATGCCGTTACTCGATCAGTCCCTGCTCGTTCGCCTCCGAGGAGAATTTCGTCTGTCGATGAAACGGCTCCTGGGCGACCTCTGTCTGGATTTGGAAAATCAATATGCAGACGTCGCGACGTCCCTGGCCTTGCCGGTTCCCTACTTTCGGTATCTTGGGCGGTCGCTCGGCCGGGATGCCTATGCCCATTGGAAAGTGGTCGGCTGGATCGAAGCGTTGAACGACCTAGTCTATTTCATCGACTTATTACAGCAGATCCGGGAGGAGCAGGATGTTCCTGAGTTTGCGGCTCAGTTATTTGCCGAGTGCCAGGAGAAGTTTTTCGAGAACAGTTATCTGGAGGATCTATTCCCGCGAGGGAGTGCCCAGGCCTCGGGACTCGAACGAAGGCTGAACCAACTGTGCAAGAGGCTGACGCAGGAGCTGACGCAGGAGTCGCTTTGTCTCGTGCCGGGCCTTCCGATGCTCTGGTGCGAGGCTCACAAGATTCCCTCCTGGAGTGTCGCGATCCAGCTCGGAGGCAATGTCGAACGGGTAGAGACCGTGGGCACGATGGCCATGGGGCTAGGCGGCGATAGTTACGAGGCGCCTTCCTCGGTCAAGCGAGCGCTCAAACAGTCAGCCGGCTTGGCGACACTGCTCGTGCGTGCGAATAAGCTATCCGTAAAGATCGGGCGAACCGTGACGCCCCTCTGCACGATGAGAGGTCACCGGTTGGACTGGAGTTGGCAGCGCCGGCCGTCGACTGTGGCTATCGAGACGGAGGCAGGGCCCATCACAGTCGGGCAGACGCTTGTCTATAAAGAGGATCGCCAGCCCAAGACCGTCGCTGCCACGTCAACTACGCAAGTGACGCGCATTAATCGGGCTTGGACTACCATTCAAGAGGCCTGGCCGGAAGGGCATGGAGTCCTGTCGCTCCTTACCACCCGGATCGTCCCACTCAAGGCCAAGGGCGTCGTGAGCTTCAGCTATCGGCACAGCCCTGGCTTGTCGTTCATCAACTGTTTCGACCGGGGCAACCTCGACCTGGTCGACGATTTGACCCACGAGAATAGCCATCACCACCTGAATCTCTTGTTGCGCAAGTACGTCATGTATCAGGGCGATCGCAACCAGCAAGTCTTCTACTCCCCCTGGCGCCGAAGCCTGCGCCCGTTCAGAGGCATTCTCCAGGGGGCTTTCACCTTTACGATGGGGGCGATGCTCTTCGAGCGGCTTTCAACCTGGGCCTCGGGGGTGGGAGGAGCAGCCAGATGGAAGAGGGCAGGCTTCACCGAGAAAGACTTGCAGCGAGCCAGGTTCCGTTGCCTCGAAGAAGTGGAATCGGTCCGTTACTCGATCCATGATCTGGAATATGCCAGCTGGCACCTCAAGTGGCTCACTGGCTCAGGTAAGCAGTTGGTCAAACAGTTGGCCGCCACCGTCGAGGAGGTCGAGCAGAGCATCGAGCTCCATCGTAAGGCAGTCCTCGCCTCCAAGTTCGGCCCAGCCCTCCGTAAGCATATGAAGGAACTCCAGCAAGCGAGGGAACTCTACGGGCCGGGGCGGTTGAGCAGGGCGTGATTGGGGATGCGCTCAACTGCGCGCGTCCAACGCGGATCTTCCGAGGCCGCGCGTTGCGCGAGCACGGAGAGCATCCCCGTGACGCCCGATCCTCACGGCTCAATAACCACATCGACGAACGCCGGCACGCTATCCGCCCCCTTCTTATCCGTCACCCTCAGCTTAAACCGGTAAGTCCGCTTCTCCGACACGACTGGCGCGAGGAAGGAGGCGTCGGCGTTATTCACGTCCAGGAGCGCAATTTTGCTGCCTCGCACCTGGCTCCAGGAATAGTACAGGGCTTCGCCTTCCGCATCCCGGCTCTTGAGGCCGCTTAGCTTCACCTTCGTGCCGGCTTTAATCGATTGATTGGGGCCTGCGTCGGCGACCGGAGGCTCGTTGGGTTCCTCGTTCACGTCGACTGCGACATCGAGAGTGGCCTGCTTGCCGCGATTCGAGACTGTGATCGTCGCCTTCCCGTTGCCGACAATCTGGAGTAGTCCGTTAGCGAGCACCTTGATGATTTTTTGATTTGACGACTGATAGCTCGTGCCACTGCCCAATGTGCTGATCCGGCGGGTTACCCCGTCGGTGAATTCTCCCACCACCGGCAACTCAAAGACCTTGCCTAGTGAATCGACGTGGCCGAAGGCGGAGGATTGTCCTGCCCTTCCAAGATGCAGGGGCTTGTCCGTTTCGAAGTCGATGATGGCAAGGGAGGCGGCCGGCTCGACGTTCACGAGGATTTCATCGAAGATGGATCTCGTACCCAATCGGCCTCGTGAAATTTCCGCGACTGCCAGCAAGCGCATGAAGCCGATGCCATCCTTGGAGACGAGGAGCTTCCCGCCGAATGGGGGGTCTTGGTCTGCCAGTCCGACGAGGGCTACCGGCGCGATGATCGATCCCGTGGCCGTCGCATCTTCCTGTCCTACCAGGGTCTCGTCCTGCTCTCCATACCAATAGTAGCGGACCTTTACGATGCCGGAGTCTTTACCGAGGTCCACGCGGGCCGTGACGGTCTTGCCCGAGGTGAGCTTCGCTCCTTCCGCTGGCGCCGTGATCTTCAATGCGAGGGCTGGCTGCGCTAGCGCAAGGCAAAATGCAAAAGGCAAAATGTAAGGATGAAATTTTAATTTTCCGCTTTTAATTTTTAATTTTGCACTCTTCACGCTCACCTCGTCAGGTGGAATGGCACGTCGGTCAGGATGACGCGATCTTTGAACAGGAGCGAAGCTTTCAGCAAGAGGGCCCGCTGATTGTGCAGGATGTTCTGCCACCAGCGAGCCGGAAGGATTTCAGGAATCACGACGGTGACCCAGGTGTCCGGTTCCTTTTCCAGGATTGCCTCGACGTAGTCGAGGAGGGAATTCAGGATGGAGCGATAGGGTGAGGGCAGCACGACGAGGTTGACGCCGCAGCCCCATTGGGCCCACTGCATTTCGAGCCGGGCCGTGGCCTCCGAGTCGACGTCGATGAACACCGCTCGGACTTCTCCCGGCCTGCTGCGGGCATAGTCGACTGCGCGAATGACGGCGCGGTTCACCCCGCTGATCGGAAGGATGACGATATTGCGCCGCGGCATTGGCGGGCGGCTTCCTCGCCGGTCGAGGGTGATCTGTTCAGAGACCGCTTGGTAGTGCGCGTGGATGCCGCGGAACATCATGATCAGGATGGGGATCAGCACGATGACGAGCCAGGCTCCATGCATGAACTTGGTGCTGGCGATGATCACGGTCGCAATCGCCGTGGCGACTGCGCCGATGCCGTTAATGACGATTTTTTTCCGCCAATGGGGCCCGCGCTTGCCCAGCCAGCGGCGGACCATGCCTGCTTGTGAGAGCGTGAAGGAGAGGAAGACGCCAACGGCATAGAGTGGAATCAGCTCATGGGTGTCGCCACCGAACAGGATGATGAGGAGACAGGAGAAGGCTCCCAGGATGAGAATGCCGTTGGAGAACACCAAACGGTCTCCCATGAGCTCCATCTGGTGGGGCATATAGCCGTCGCGGGCCAACAATGAGGCCAGGCGCGGGAATCCGGCGAAGGCGCTGTTCGCCGCGAGGACCAAGATCGACATCGTGGAAATCTGGATCAAGTAGTAGAGGAGTCCTTCGCCGAAGATGGCCCGTGCCACTTGCGAGACGACGGTTTCATCTTCTTTGGGCAGGACGCCCAAGTGATAGGCCATCGTGCTGATGCCGAGGAAGAGGGTCCCCAGGACGAGCGCCATGGTGATCATCGTAATGGCGGCGTTCTTCGGCTCCGGGAAGCGAAAAGCCGGCACGCCGTTCGAGATGACTTCTACTCCGGTAAGCGCTGTACAGCCGGATGAGAAGGCGCGGAGCAGGAGAAACAGCGAGACCGACTCGACCGTGGTTTGTGTCGCCATGCTTTGCGGGGTGATTGGCGTGAGCTGGCCGAAGAGGAGCTGATAGGTGCCTGCGGCCAGCATGAGGAACATGCCCCCGATAAAGAGGTAGGTCGGGACGGCGAAGACCTTTCCCGATTCCCGGACGCCGCGCAGGTTGACCAGCAGTACGAGCACGATAGCCACTACGCCGAGTACCGTGCGATAGGGGAAGAGCGCTGGGACGGCGGACGTGATGGCGGCGATGCCGGCCGCCACGCTGACCGCGACCGTCAGGACATAATCGATCATCAGCGAGGCCGCCGCGGTCAGGCCCGGCCATTCACCCAGGTTCGATTTCGAGACGGTGTAGGCGCCGCCGCCTCCCGGATATTCGAAAATGATCTGCGAATAGGAGAGCGTCAAGATCGCGAGCAGGAGGATGATCATGACGCTGATCGGGATCGAGAAATGCGCGAAGGCCAGACTGGCCGGCACGAGGACCAGAAGAATTTCTTCTGTGGCATACGCGACCGACGAGAGGGCGTCGGAGGAGAACACGGCCAGAGCCAGGCGTTTCGAAAGCCGTTGGTGGGCGGCTTGTGCAGTTTTGAGTGGATTGCCGACGAGCCAACGTTTCAGAAGCATAGCGGCAATTATTGCACAGAAATAGAGGCGCGTACATCGAAGAAGCAGAGGTCAGACATTAGAAGGCGATTTCATTCGTCTCGATGAAATGAGGCCCTGGCGTCCCGCAGAGCGCCGCATGGGACGAGGTCGGCGCCATTTTGCCGGGAGTAGGGTGTCCAGAGGGGTTGACAGTCCCTCTGGAAGTTCAGTATCTTTCGCCCCTCATTATCGAAGCTGGCCATCCCAGTGCGAAGCGTGGGATGGAAACGTATGGTATAATTTGCTCAAGAGATTTCGTGATCGAGTTTAGTTTGTAGCTCTTGCTCTCACTATTACTAAGGAGGCTGGTCCATGTTTTTTCATACGCTACGGCTTTGTATGCCTACCCGCATGCTTGGCGCGATGGCAGCTTTGGCCCTTCTCGGGGTCTCGCTCGCATCCGCCGAGAGCACATCGCAGCATGTTGCGATGAATCATCAGCTGCCCGGCTGGGCGGAGAAGCTTAAGGGGCAGACGATCGTCGAGGATACGATGAGCGGCAAGCCCGATCGTTCTGCGATGGTTGAACAGCAGCACAAGCGGGTCATGGACCAGATGGCTAAGGATCCTCAGGTGCAGGGCATCAACACCGGCATGTACAACACCTCCACTATGATGCACCAGTATGGTGCGGGTGGGCAGGATCTGCTCCTCGTGTCCGATCCTCGCGTAGAACCGGTCTCCTTGACCGGCGGCGGAAAGTGCCCGGCCACGGCTCCGGTGAAGCAGTACAACGTGCTTGCGATCAACGTGGAGATCACGCTGAACCAGTGGCTCGATTTCTATCCTGGGTACATGTATGTGCTGGAGGAAAATCTCGGCAAGGTGCGCGCAGAAGAAGCCAAGAATAAAGAAGCCCGTGACAAGGAAGGGTATGATCCTGGAGCCGTAATTCCCGGCGTGCAGGCCCAGTGGATTCAGCCTCTGGTCTTCCGCGCCAATCAGGGGGACTGCCTCAAGGTTAACCTTGTGAATAAGTTAGAGGAGGGGAGTGGGCCAGTTAGCTTGCATATCCATGGATCTAGCATGGTGGTAAGCGCTACCGGAGCTGCGGCGACGTCGACCAATCCTGACTCCGTCGTTGAGGAAAATAAAAGCGGTGCATTTGAGTGGTATATCCACCCCAATACGCAGGAAGGTGTCCGTCAATTTCATACGTATGCCCAAGACCGTGAGTTGACGGTGATGGGGTTGATGGGGGCCTTCATTGTCGAGCCACGGGGCTCACGCTATCTCGAGGCACTTGGTTCAGGCGATCTCGCGCCCGCTTCTAGTGGTTGGCAGGTCATGATTAAGAACGGAACCGGCCCTGACTTTCGGGAGTTTGTTATAATTTATCATGAAGTCGGTGACGAAGCGTTCCGTCCGTTGAACAAGAAGGGCGACTTTCTCCCACAGCGCGATCCGTTGACCGATGCGTATCGTCCCGGTGGCCGCGCGATTAACTATCGGAGCGAACCGTTCGGCATCAACAACATGCATGTACAGCATGAGTACTTCGGCTTTGAAGACGAGTCGATGGGCTACAGCTCCTATACGTTTGGCGATCCCTCACCGACGATTCCCCGATCCTACCTCGGTGACCCGGCTAAGTTTCGCCTGGTCCACGGTGGATCGGAAGTGTTCCATTCCCACCATCCTCACGGTGGAACCATCCGGTGGCCCCGCAGCCCGCGGGCAATCGACGACATGAACCTCTGGGCGACGGCCGTGAACGGTCCGGTTAAGTATCCCGTGATTCGCGCCAAGACGGACCGGGTTGACGTCGAAGTGATCGGGCCTTCAGAAGCTCTCGATCTGGAGACGGAGTGCGGTTCCGGTCTCTGCCAGCAGTTGGCGGGGGATTTCCTCTTCCATTGCCACGTCGCACACCATTATGTGGCGGGTATGTGGGGCTACTGGCGCGTGTACAACACGATCCAGCAGGGAGACCTCCGGAACGATGTGATGCCGGATCTTCAAGAATTGCCGGACCGCAAGGGCCGGATTAAGACGCCGATTTCGTCGGATAAGTTGGTCGGTCAGACGGTGGATTGGTTCGGGAAGCAATTCACGATCATCAACAAGGGCAAGAGCAACTGGACCACCAACCCTGCCACTATCACAGTGAAGGATTGGGTCGCGATGCAGATGCCCACCATGGGCAAGCCTGGCCACAAGGACGACGAGAAGGGCCAGACCACCGCCTATGACGCGACCGTGCTGGATTGGGCCTGGGACGGCAATCGTGCGATGAGCGAGCGCGAGAACACGATCGACAATCCCAAGTACAAGTCCACGCATCCTGGTAAACGCCATCCGATTATGTTCGAGGCCATGACGGGCAAAGTGGCCTGGCCGCACCTGACGCCGCACTTCGGCCGTCGGGTCATGTTCTCCCCGAACCATTCCGGAGCGCCCTGGTTGGAGATGATCCGCCGAGATGCGAACGGCGAGGAGAGCACCGATCAGGCTAAGCCTGGTGAGAACGGCGTGTGGAGCCTCTGCCCGGAGAACGCGGGACGGAAGAGCTACAACGTCCACTTCATCAAGTTGCCCATCAAGATCGCCAAGGCGCAGGGTAAGGAACCGGCGGTGGTCGATCCGAACGGCTTGATCTACGTGCTCCATGAAGAAGAAGCCGCGATCCGGGCCAACGACGACCTCAAGTTGCCGTTAGTCGTTCGTGGCAACATCTATGATTGCGTGGATTGGATGCTGACCAGCGAGTGGGACGACGACGACTACACAAACTTCCAATCGTCGAAGATCAATACCCATTGGCATTTTCTCCAGTTTGACAACCAGTCGTCTGACGGCGTGATCACCGGTTTCTCCTATGAGCAGTCTGTGCGCCCGTTCACGATGTTGCAGAAGAAGAACAAGAAGGGGTTGCCGGCTCCAATGAACACGGTGCTAACGGCATCGGTCAAAAAAGACGCAGCCTCGATCGCGGTGAAGAACGCGGGTCAATACCATGTCGGGACGCTCATCCTTATTGGCGCCGACAATGTGACGGGCAATGAAATCTCGCGCATCAAGGCGATTAGTGGCAGCACGATTACCTTGGCCAAGGGACTGAAGAACGATCACCCGGCGAACGACATCGTGACGGTGGAGTTCGTGCGTCAGCGGTTCTGGGTCGATGCGGACGTGGGCACCGTGTTTTGGCACGACCATGCGTTTGGCGCGACCACCTGGCCGCACGGCGGATTCGGCACCTTCATCGCGGAGCCAGTGGGATCGACCTACCATGATCCGAAGACCGGGAAGCTAGTCAGGAGCGGACCGATCGCGGACATTCACACGGTGGAACCGGTGGGCCATGGCGTCAACAACAGCTTCCGTGAGTTGATCGTCCAGATGCACGATACGGTGCCACACACGGTTAACATCGTGACCGCGGGCAATCCCCCGGGGCAGCCGGTCGAAGTGGCGCTCGAAGCGGGAAAGACCGTGTCCTTCATGATGCCAGATAAGTTGTATATGACGCCGATGCCCTTCTTGAACGGTGGAACCCATACCACAGGCAGCGGGTTGAATTTCCGGGCTGCGCCGATCGCGCAGCGGTTAGCCACCAACCCGGATGTGTCGCAGGCCTTCAATAGCCAGATTCATGGTGATCCCTACACGCCGCTCTTGAGGGCGTATGTCGGTGATACGATGGTGTTTCGGCTGTTGCATACCTTGATGAACGAAACGGTGACCTGGACCCTGTCCGGCCATACGTTCTTGAGTGAGCGATATGCAGGCGATGCCAACCGGAAGAATTCGATGCACGTCGGCATTGCCGAGCGCTATGACCTTGTAGTGCCACAAGCCGGCGGGCCGCGGTTGCAAGCGGGTGACTACATCCACTTCAACGGCCGCTCCTCGAAGTTCTCCGAGGGTGGCTGGGGCATTATCCGTGTCTACGATAAGGAGCAGGCCGATTTGAAGAAACTGACGGCCGGGTTCTCCATCAAGGGCGAGATCCCCAAGGCCTTGCCAGTTTGTCCGGTTGACGCCCCGGTGAAGAGTTTCAAAGTGGTGGCCTTGGATTATCCGTCGATGAAGTTCAATGCGAAGGCGCCGGCCTCCATCGAAGTGGACTTCGAGCGGACGATCCAGATCAGCAACCCCGAGGCCAAGATCTATGCCTTGGAAGACGATGCTGCGAAGTTGGCGAGCGGTGCGCAACCCATGCCGCTCACGCTCCGCGTGAACGTTGGGGATTGCGTCAAAGTGCAGCTGAAGAACAAGATGCAGGCGAGCAAGGCTTCCTTCTCCGCCATCGGATTGGCCTTTGATCCGAAAGATTCGTTGGGCATCAACGTCGGCAACAACCCAGGCGATCAGACGATCGTGCCTGGCGCCGAACGGACCTACACCTACTACGCGGATCCGTTCAATGGTGAAACGACGTCGTTGGTCTGGGATGGAGGCAACGTGATGGTCAACCCGCGCAACGGGTTGTTTGGCGCAATTATCGTGGGCCCGAAGGGATCCAAGTACCGGGATGCAAAGACCGGCGCTGATATCACGAATAAGAACGCCTGGGCGGCCGACGTGATTCTCGATCGCTCGGTGCCCGGGAACGAGATGCGTCCGAACTATCGTGACGTGGCGCTGTTCTTTCAGGATGAAGACAACATCATCGGCACGAGTTTCATGCCGTATGTGCAGAATGTTGCGGGTTTGACCGGTATCAACTACCGGTCGGAGCCGTACAAGTATCGTGAGGAGCAGGGTTGCTCGCTGGGCAGAATGTTCCAGCCGTGCAAAGCGGACAAGCCAGAAGATCCGTACACTCCGCTCATCGAAGCGCATGTCGGCGATCCCGTGCGTATCCATGTGATCGGAGCGAACAATGAGCAGAACGGGATGTTCAGCGTCGAGAAACATGAGTGGCCGATCGAGCCGTTCATGCGCGGCGCAGACATGATCAGCGTGGTCGAGTTCTCCGGTTCGGAGGTCCTCGATGCCTTCCTGCCTTCGGCCGGCGGTCCTTACCGTTTGCCGGGCGACTATGTGTACAGCAACCAGCGGCTGCCGTACTCCCAGTCCGGGCAGTGGGGCTATGTGCGGGTGCTGCCGTCTGGCGATACCCGTCTGCTGCCGTTGCATGGAGCGGGAGCCGGGATGAAGAGCGCGTCGGTTCAGCAACCGATGCAGCTCATCCCAGTCTCAACAAAGTAAGATCGACCGTCCTGCTAATCTCAGGATGTGACGAATAGGGGAAAGGGGGAGGCTACGGCCTCCCCCTTTTTCTTTTGTGTCGCCCTTTGATACGATGCCGGCATGTTCGAGCTGGAGGAGGGCCTCGTAAGCTAGGCTATGATGCGAATTGTTCTCGACTCATCGAAATCCTCAACAACCCCCGAGGGCCCGCCTCCGGTTTCGATTCGCCTGCGGCCTTGCTGGACGGGCATGTGAGCAGCCTGTGAGAGTGAGGCTACGTGAGAAGGCCTGGAGGGGGGGGTTCTGTTTCTGGCTTGTCCTGTGGGGCTGGCAGGCTGTCCTGCCTTGGCCTGCGGCGGCCGACGATGGTGCTATCCCTTCGGTTGAGTTTTCCGGTTCGCTGATCAAGACCGTGAAGGGGAAGCGCTATCAGGCGCAGGTCTTTGCGAAGGGGGATCGGTTACGGCTGGAATATAAATATGCCATTCGGACCGAACGAGGCTATGCGGCCATCGAAATTATCCGGCTGGATAAGTTGGAGACCTGGTATCTGCTGGCTCAGCAAAAGGAACTGCTGGTGACAGTGCTGGACTCTGATGATCGCTTGCTGGTTAGCCCAACCTTGCCGGGAGAGCGGGACCGAGTGCTGGTCGGAGATGCAACGGCCGCCGGTCGTGTGGCCCAGCTCTTCGAGGTTCAGACAGACTATCAGGGCAGGGTCGAGCGGTTCTATGAGTGGGTGGATGCAGAAACTGGCGTGGTCTTGAAGCTCGTCAGTCGGAGTCGGGAATGGTCGTTTGAGTATGAACGGTTTAGACTATCGCCTCAGCCTGCCTATTATTTTGACGCGCCACCAGGATATGAAAAACGTATAGCGGCGACTGCGCCGAGAGGACGTGGGTAGAGAGACCATGGGTGATGTGATGGGGTGCAGGCGTTCGTGCCGGTTGAATCTGCTTGCTGCAGGGGCGGTGGCCTGCATTTCTCTTTGGAGTGGAACGGGCCATGCCGGAACGGCATCTGTGCCCAAGGCGGCGCAAGAGGCCTTCGAGAAGAAAGACTATGCCCAGGCGCTGGAGCAGTTGTCCAAGCTAGAGAAAGGCCAGGCCGCCGCTCCGGACGTGCGCCGTCTGAAGGTCCGCTCGTTCCTCAAGCTCGGGAACCCTACAGATGCGCTCGGGGAGTACGAGAAGCTGGAGCTTGCGCTGAAGCAAGACGATCTGCCGCTCCTGCGTGAGGTGGCGATGGGATTCATCGTTGTCATGGTGAAGGACATGCGCGATCAAATGCGCGGGGCTGCCTATACTGCACTGAAAGAGGTGGATTCGGACGAGACGATTCCCTATTTCGAGGATGGCTTGAGCGACGGGTCCGGGCCGGTCCGGATGCTCGCGGTCGAGGGGCTCGGTCGATCCGAGGCCGGACGGAAATCGATGAAACTGCGCGGGTCCATCGAGGATCAGGCCGGATTGGTGAAGGCGCGGGTCGTGAAGGCGCTTGGCAAAACGGGAGACCTTGGCGTGTTGCCGATCGTTGAAACGGCGGCGAAAGACGAGTTGAGCACGGTTCGCATCGCGGCCTATAGCGCCTTGATCAGGCTTGGCAGGAAAGAGGCCTGGACGCAATTGCAGCAGGCGGCCGAGTCGCTGAATCCGGAGGATCGAGCCGACGCCATTCGCACGATCGTCGATTTGAACGACCTGCGTAGCCTACCCCTCATGATCGAGTCGTTAACGTATAAACAGCCCTCCGTGCGGGGTGCTGCCGCTCGCGGGTTGGGGCATCTCGGACGGAAAGAGGTGCGGGGGCAAATCGAGCAGCTTCTGAAAGATCCGATCCCCGGCGTGCGCGAATCGGCGATCGGGAGCTTGGCGGACATGGGGGGGACGGAATCGGTGCCGGCCATCACCAAGGCGCTCGGCGACGGAAGTTTTACGGTCCGCGCCTCGGCAATTGCCGCCTTGCTTCAGCTGGGCCAACCCTATGGGACTGTGGCGGCCGCGGCGCAAGCGCTGGCTCAGCAGAACGATACGGCGATGCGGGCGTCCCTCGCCTATGCCCTGGGGAAGGCGACTAAGCCTAATGTGTCCGATGCCATTGCCCTGTTGATCAGTTTGACGGTTGATCCGCTTCCCGGTCCTAAGATTGTGGCCATTCGCTCCCTTGGGCATGTGGGGGACCGTGAGCTGGTTCCCCTCATGAAGGATGCGCTGCATGACACAAATGATGCGGTCCGAGCCACCGCAGCAGGAGCCCTCTTGCATCTGTTGCAGCTGAAAAAATAGGTAATTAGCGTCCGATTGGGGCACCTTGTTTCGGATTGACAGGGTGGGGTAGAGTTCTGTATAGAGTCTCGCTCTGAGGCGGTTCCGCTCACGAGAGTGACAATTGAGATGGAGTTGCAGGGCAGAATACGTTCTCGGTTCCTCTCAGGGTTGGTGGTCGGCCATAAGGGGACGAGAGTATTAATTCAGTGGTTAATTGTTCATCACAAGGAGGCAGTGACATGAAGAGCGTGTTATCAGTTGTCTTGGGCGTGGCAGCCGTCGCGTTTGTTGCGGCGCCGTTCACTTCGTTTGCAGGCGGAACGATCTCCGGCAAAGTGACTTTTGCTGGAAAATCTGAAAAAAGTGAGTTTTCATTCGCGAAATTCCCAAACCCGGCGTTTTGCGTGAAAAACCCACATAAGAACTTAATGGATGGCGATAAGCGGTTTCTTCCTAAAATTGAGGTGGGTAAGGATGGCGGCCTTAAGGGCGCGGTCGTAGCCGTGGTTGACATCGAGGACAAGGCGTTCATAGACGCCTATACGGGCACTGAAGTTGTGGCAGAGTTCTGCGAGTTTCTCCCGTTTACTGGTGTGGTTGTGAACAACAAGTCGTTCAAGGTTGAGAACCATGATGCTGATGCCGAAGACCCCAAGTCGGCTGCGGGCGTGTTGCACAATCCGCATAGCTTCGTGGTGAAGGGGACTAGCTCTGCGACTGGTTTCAACATTGCCTTGGCGAAAAAGGGCGACAAGCTTGATAAGCCCGTGGTCTTCCGTGGTGGCGCAGAGAAGGAAGGCTTCTATCGTTTGCAATGCGACCAGCATGAGTTCATGCAGGGCTTCTTTCTGCCGGTGACGAGTGCTCATTTCGCCGTGGTCAAGGAAGATGGTTCGTTCGAGCTGAAGGATGTGCCAGCCGGCAAGCACAAGATTGTGGCCTGGCATCCGTTCGCAGCCAAGGGCAAGAAGATTGAATTTGAGGTGGATGTGACCGAAGGCGGCACCGCCAACGTTAAGGCTGAAATCAAGTAAGTCAACGCTTTGTATCGGCGGGGCAGCCCGCAATCGAGGGGCAGCGGAGCAATCCGCTGCCCCTCGTGTTTTTAGCGGCGCCGGGCCTCGCTCCTTACCTTGCCTTTCACTTTCTGAACTAGGTAAAATATTGGGTTTCTGCTCAAAATGCTTGAAAGGGGTTCTGTGCCACGGGAATTGTCGCTCGCGGAAATCTTTCAGCTGGGGTACTACTGGGAGACCAAGATTCTTCTGACCGCCGTCCGGCTGGATATATTTTCCGCATTGGATGGGAAGCGGAAGATCCTTTCTGAAGTGGCTGTTTGCCTGGGCGCCCATGCGCAGACTTTGGGATTATTGCTGAATGCTCTGGTCGCGATGCGATTATTGGATAAAGACGGCGATTCGTACGGAAATTCAACCGCTGCTGCCACGCAGCTGGTCCGCAATTCGCCCCAATATATCGGCCATCTCCTGTTGCTGCACGATGCAGAATGGGACAACTGGGGCAAGCTGGAGCAGACGATTCGCACGGGCCAGCGATCGGTCGACCGGCATGTGTTTGAGACAGACCCTGAGTTGGGCACCAATGTGCTAGCGGTCCTCCATCGGATCGGGCAGCAGAGCGGGCCAGATTTTGCCAAACGGCTGCAGTTGAGCGGGCCGGTTCGGCTTTTGGATTTAGGGGGCGGAGCCGGGACCAACGCGATTGCCTTTTGCCAGGTCTATCCGGACCTGACTGCGACGGTGTTTGATTTGTCTGCGACGCTCCGATTGACGGAACGAACGGTAAAAGAGGCTGGTTTGGAATCGAGAATCAGCCTGCTCCCGGGCGATTTCAATAAAGATGGACTCGGTGGACCCTACGATGTGGCCCTGATGTCTGACGTTCTGCACTATCAAGATTTTTCGACGAACGCCGCATTGGTGAAGAGGGTGCTGGCGCATTTGGTGCCAGGCGGCCAGTTGGTCATCAAGGATCGATTCTTAAACGAAGCAGGAACCGGTCCCGCGTGGACCACCGCCTTTGCGGTCCATATTCTGGTGAACACGGAACGAGGCGGCTGCTACAAGACGACAGACGCGATGCAGTGGATGAAGAGCGCAGGCTTTTCAACCGTGACAGAGTTGGAGCCTTCAGCGGCGGTGCAGGGCGTGAAAGCTCGTGAAGAGTGAAGCGTTTCTCGTGAAGCACAGGGTGCGAGGGACGAAATACGAGTGACGGGATACGAACAGCAAGGAATTTTATGATCGAATGGCTCAAACAACCTGGGTTTTTTGGCACCCATGCTACGGTCGGGGCGGACATGAGCCAGCTCATGGCGACATTCTTCACAGGGCTATTCGTGATTGGCTGGATCCAGGCGCGGAGACGCCGGACTGATGCCCATCATTGGATGATGTTGGGCGGGATGATCGCCATGGTGGCCTTCTTTATGAGCTACTATTTATTTCGCCAATTGGGCGTGCTGGCCTTTGAGGGGAAGGAAGGCTTTGGCGGGTCGCAGGCGCTCTACGATTATGTCTTCATCCCTATCCTCACGTTCCATATTGTGCTGGTCATTATTGGACTGATCATGGCGATTTACATGATCGTGCTGGGTTTCCGTGCTCAACAATTCGTTGATGGGGCTAGATCGCTTCAGGAAGCGCTGTTACTGACGACCTGGCGGAAGGTCGGGCTGGTTTTCGGCAGCCTGACTGCGCTGGTGATGCTCTTGTTTTTATCGCGCGTCGCGACCGCCGGTTTTTCCATGCGGAAATTCGAAGTCTATTTGAGCTTGCTGCTGCTGATCGCCATTGTCTTCTCGGTCGAGATGACGATTCAGCGCATTTGGCCGAACGGCGCGCGCCGCCATCGGGCGCTCGGCCTGTTCACGATGATCGTCTATTGCGTCCTCTTTGTGACCGGCACCACTACCTACACGATGCTATATCTTTTGTATCCGGGGAAGATCGGATAAGCGATGGGTGCTTTGTGATGAGTGATGAGCGTGCTATAGGATTTCTGACGGATACAGACTCCGAGGCCCATCGTCCATCACGCATCACTGATCACGAGGCCCTGTCATGCTGACCTGCGGCTGTGGTCGATGGATGCATACAGAGGGGATTGAAGAACGGTCCTATGCTGATGGGACGCCCCAATGGTTCATTCGAACGGAATGTCGCGGCTGCGGCTTGAAGGTTGGCATCGATGTCCCTGCCGGCCAAACCGGTGGGCTTGTCGATCGGATGATGTGGACCGATGACGCGCTGAACCGGCTGGATCGCATGCCTCCGTACCTTGTGCCGTTATTCCGTGCGGATGTGGAGCAGGATGCGCGCACCAGAGGTGAGTGTGCGATCGCCTATGACACGTTGCTTCGACCGAGGACCGGCGAACGGATCGAGTGGGATCCTGAAGCAGAGCGTCGCTTGGAGCGGGTGCCGGCGCCGGTTCGTGCCATGGCCCGCATTGAGCTGGAACGGACTGTGGCAGATCGTGGTGAGACATACATCACCGTCGCCTTGATGGAAGAAGTGAAGGCGCGTTATTTTGGAATGGGTTCCAAGAGCAACGCAGAAGGCTGAGCGCTGAATGATGAACGACTGGAGGAAATCGCTAGGATTTTTCTCTTTTGCGCATCGCTCATGGCTCTACGTTCATCGTTGAATTTTTTATGTTGCATCGAATGGCATTGCGAGTCTTGCCCAGCCTCAGCCTGGCCGTTACGGAAGACTCCGTGCGCAAGCAAAAGCGGATCGTCATGCTTGTGCCAGGGCTGGTGGCTTTCGTAGTCTATCGGCTGGCCAAGCTGTTCGTGCCTCTGTCCGAACCGATTGTCTTGTTGCTGGTCAGTGGGCTGGTCGCGGCGGTCACATCGTTGCTCGCCTATGGCGTTGGTCGCGCCGCTGCCTGGGGTACGATCCTCCGAGAGGATGGGAGCCGTCTGCTGCTCTGGCTCGGTGGCTGGATCGGGTTCGTCTATGGAGTTCAGTTGTCGTTGCTGGTTCTGGCATTGCTCTGGCTTGTCGGCTATGGGTATCTCCAGCATCCGGATGGGCCTGCCATGATGGCCATCATCATTTCCTGTACGGCAGTGGCGCGTGACGCCTTTGAGATTGGCCATGTGAAGAAAATAGCCCTTCTGGGCCGCCCCTTTCCGACGTTTCCCGATGGGCTGGCCCTCCGTACGATGGTCGGCAGCCATGCAATGGAACTGGCGCCTTGGGTTGCAGCTGGTTTCATCATTGGAGCATTGGGCGCCTCGTTGGGACACCTCGTCGAGGCGAGCCAGGGCGCGGCCCTGGTGCAGTTGGCCTCTGTATCGGTGTTGGGGGGGCTGGTCTCTCTCTGTGCCTATTTTGGCGGGCTTCGTCCCAAATCGGCATGGACTCAAAGGCTGTTCCAGACGAAGGCGGGCGAATTGCTGAAATATTGGTGGTGGCCTGGACTCGCCTTTGCGGCGACCTACTATCTCGTGGCAGCCGGGTTTGTGCTGTTCCTCTTGAGGCAGCCTGGTATCCCGACTGTCTATGCGATGGCCAGTGGCGGATTCGTGACCGGTATGATGGCGCTGTATTGTTATTATCTGGGGTTTCGTCGGCAGGTTGAAGAACAGCAGGGACAGACGATGTCAAGCGCGTTGCTTCGCTGTCCCTTCGTCATGGGAATCCTTGGCAAGTCATCTGGTGCGGGCGTCTCCATGACGGCCGGTTCGAAGGTATAAGTCTATGGGGATGAAGAAGCGAACATCTGGCGTTGTGTGGTGCTCTCTCTTCCTGTTGGCCGTGCTGGCCGCCGCGTGGATTGGCTGGGGTCTTCAGAGTCAGGCCTTTGCCGAGGAGAGCACCGACCTCTATTTTAAAACGCCTGGAACTCCCGTTGGGCCTCCGGCCCCTTCTCCGCAAGAGACGGTCTATTCGCGCATCGGATCGTTCGACAGCCGATTGCTGGTCTGGTTCGTGACGCAGCAACATACCTACTTCGGCGGGTTCGTCCTTGCTCTGCCGATTTTCTGTGTCCTGCTGGAGTTCCTGGGGCTGAGCAGCAGAAAGCCGTCGCTGGCCCTTCGCTATGATGGCCTCGCGCGGGATTTAGCCAAAGTGGCGCTGCTGGCTCTGTCTGTGACAGCGGTGGTCGGCAGCCTCATGCTGGGGATGTTTATCTGGCTCTATCCCAGTTTCATGAAGTATATGGGCGGGACGTTTAAGTCCTTTATGCCGTTGTATGCGATCGTATTCGTCGGAGAATCGCTGCTGCTCATCCTCTATTACTACAGCTGGAACCGGTTGGCTGAGCCATCGCTGAAGTGGGCCCATGCCTCGATCGGCTTGTTGGCGAATCTATTCGGGACGGCCCTGTTGTTTCTGGCGAATTCCTGGTCGGCTTTTATGATGGCGCCGGCTGGCGTCGATGCGCAGGGCCGGTTTCTGGGGAACGGATGGCATTTGCTCCATTCGGCGCTCTGGAATCCCTTGAATGTCCATCGGTTCCTGGCCGATATCATGTCCGGTGGTGCGGTGGTCCTGGCCTATGCCTGCTATCGTTTCTTCACCAGCAAGACCGACGAAGAGCGTGCCTATTTCGACTGGGTGGGGTACGTTTTTTTGTTTGTTACGGTTTGCGCCTTATTGCCGATGCCCTTTGCCGGTTATTGGTTGATGCGGTCGGTCTATGCCTTCAGTCAGAGCATGGGCGTGACGATGATGGGCGGCCTGCTCACCTGGCTCTTCGTGGTACAGGCCCTCCTGATCGGCGCTCTTTTTCTTGGCGTGAACTATTATCTCTGGCAGAGCATGGCGCGCCTCCGAGGAGGGGAACGGTATCAGCCCTACTATCAGTCGCTGCTGGCGGTGCTGATGTTGGCTCTCTTCATTTGGCTGACGCCGCATACGGTCATGATGTCGGGCAGTGAAGTGAAGGCGATGGGCGGCTCGTCGCATCCCGTGGTCGGTAACTATGGCGTGATGTCGGCGAAGAACGGCGCGGCCAATATTTTGATTCTGGTGACCACGCTCAGCTTCATCTACTACCGGCGCGCCAATCGTACAATGGTCGTATCCTGGGTCACGCAGGGGAACCTCCTTATCGGGGCGCTGTTCCTGCTGGGCTCCATCAATATTATTTACCTTTCGGTCTATGGATTCTATTTGCCGGCGAAACTCCGTGTCGGGCTGTCGTCGCCGCAGGCTGTAACTACCTTGACGGTGCTGGTGGTCGGGCTGGCGATCAATCGTATGATGCTCAAGGGGGCGCTCGTTCATGGGCCGGTTCAATGGGGGAAGATTTCAGTCAGAGGCATGGTAGGTCTTTTTGGATTGGCTGCCGCCTTCTCCTGGGTCATGGGTCTCATGGGTTATATTCGCTCTTCCGGGCGGCTGGCCTGGCATGTGAGTGAGGTGATGGCCGATGTGTCGCCCTGGGCCTTTACGCCGGACCTCGCGTTTGCGGCGAAAATGGTGACCCTCAACATGGTAGTCTTTTGGGGCGCGGTCTTTGCGCTCTTTTGGATGTGCCAGCGCGATCAGTTGCCGGTGATGGGGGAAGAGTTGGCCGAGGGGGCTGAGTCGGTCCTGGCTCCGTCATCGTCGCAAGAAGCCTGAACAGTGAAAGGGTTGGAGTATGAATCGAGGGGTAATGATTCAGAGATGTCTCGCAGTCTGGCTGGTGCTCTGTGGAAGTTTCATGATGCAGAGCGCGGCCTCGGCGCAAAACGAATCCTTGGTCTTAGAGAGCTTTCAAGCGAAAGATCCGGACGGGTTCCCCTTGAATTGGGACCATGAAAATCAACGGAGCCATTCCAAGGGGCGCGATGCCTATAAGATCCAGACTGAAAACGGCGTGAATTTTCTGGCGGCCAAGGATGCGGGCCAGCGGATCAAGAAAAAGAAGATCGATTGGGACCCGAAGGCCTTTCCTGTCCTCACCTGGCGCTGGCGATTGAATAAAGCCGCGGCGGGAACGGAGCCGATCGCGGCGATCTATGCCTCGCTGGATACGGATTTGATGTTCATCCCTGTCTTCACAAAGTATATCTGGAGCGCCACCAAGCCTGAGGGACTACTGAGCGAGGGGGGCATGTTTAGCGGCGCGGAGATCGTAGTCCAGGGCGGCACTAAGGATGTCGGGCAATGGGTTGAAGAGCGGGTCAACGTCTATGAAGACTTCAAGCGGATTCACAAACATGAGCCGGCTGCCAAAGCCTGGGGCATTTCGATCATTGCTGGGCCTGGCGTCGAAATCGATTTCGGGTCGCTGGTGGTCAGCGCAGCACATTAGAGCACTGGAGTGCAGTTAACATGGTCGAATTCGGCACGGAACAAGATTGGTCGATGAAGGTGCCCGATATCCTGTTCGGCGTGGCCGTGATGGGAACCGTCGGGACGCTTATCGGGGTCATCATGGGCGGCGGCATCCTGCCGGTCGCGAGCGGGGCCGGGCTCCTGTTCGGGGGGGTCATCGGCTTTATGGGTGGACGACGTTTTCTAGCGAGTATTTTGGTAGGCACAGTGCTGGGCGGACTGTTGGCCTGGTTCATTACCGGGCCGGAGGGAATATCCGTGGGCGCCGGGGCTGGCGCTGCTATGGGCGGGTTTCTCGGGGTGCAGGTCTCTATGCTGCTGGATATGCGCGCGGCCAAGAAGGCCGCATTCGAATCGGCTGATTCTTCCGTGTCACGCACAATTGAAGGAGCCTGAGACGCGATGGAAAATAAGAAGGTCCTCATCGGCTCAATCATTTTTGTCTTTGCCTCGTTCTTCCTGCTGATCGGTTTGATGGTCAACGAGTCGTACAAGGCGAAGAAGATGAAAGAGTTGGTCCTCTCGATCAAGACCGAGGCTCGTTCTGCGCGGAGCAGCGTGCCGTCGCAGGATTACTCCATGTACAAAACGAAGATCGGCGACGAGGGTCGCGAGATGGTGCAGGTCCCGGAAGGGCCCTTCATTATGGGCAGCAAGGATGGGGACCCGGACGAAGTGCCGGAGCGGCAGGTGTTTCTCAAGGCCTTCTACCTCGACAAGAAAGAGGTTTCGCAAGAGGAATATGCCCGGTTTGCCAAAATGACGAAGCGGCCGCTGCCCAAGATCGAAGTGTTCGAAGATGATCAATCCAAGCTGCTGAAGCCGGAGTTTGCAGCGATGAGCGTCACCTGGGACGAGGCTGGGGCCTATTGCAAATGGGCCGGTAAGCGCCTCCCTACCGAAGCGGAATGGGAAAAGGCCGGTCGTGGCGAGGGGAAGAGGAAGTATGCCTGGGGCGATACCTTTATTAGCGGCCGCGCCAATGCCAATGTTGACGGGAGCGAAGACGGGTATCGGTATCTCGCGCCTCCCGGATTGTTCGAGTCCGGGCGAAGCCCCTATGGCATCTATGACATGACCGGGAATGTCGCGGAATGGGTTGCGGATTCGTATGACGAGCAGTATTACCAGCAAGCGCCCTACCGTGATCCGAAGGGGCCTGAGGCGACAGAGGATTTGAAGGTCGTGCGGGGAGGGTCTTGGCGGGAGACCGAGCATAATGCGCGGCTCTCCAAGCGGTTTACCGCAAAACATTGGCGGGCGGATATTACGATCGGGTTCCGTTGTGCCGGCGATCTGGAGGTTGGAGATAGCCCCGCGGCCCCATAACAGACATGCTCGAAACTAAATTCAAGGTCCTGTTTCTTCTTGCCGTCCTCGCCTTTGCTGCGCTCCCTATCATGGGGATCATCCGCGGCACCACCTTAACGCCGTTTGAGGATTCCCCGCGCGATTCTACGGATGGGGCTCCGTTGGCCCCGATCGACCCTGCCCAGGTTATTCGGGAAGAGCCGGTCCAGGAAGAGCTGGTCACGATTCCGGCTGGCCCCTTCATCCGTGGGACCGATCATGACGGATTCGATGAACGCCCGCAGCGCACCTTGCTGCTCGATGCCTTTGCGATCGATCGGTATGAAGTGACCAATTTTCAGTATCAGCAATTTGTGGAGGCGACGGGCCATCGTAAGTCTGGCCCCCCTTCCCGCTATGCGAAGAATATGAGTAAGATGCGCGGGCTGAATCAGCCTGTAGTCTATGTGTCATGGGAGGATGCGGAGGCGTATTGTCTGTGGAAAGGGCGGCGGCTCCCGACGGAAGCGGAATGGGAGAAGGCCATGCGAGGAACCGATGGTCGGCTCTGGCCCTGGGGAAATACAGAGCAGCCAGGCGGAGCAAATTGGGCCAGAGTGCAGGACGGCCATGAGGTTGCGGCATCTGTCGGCGTCGTTCCAACCGATACGAGTCCCTACGGCGTCATGGATGGAGCCGGTAATGTGATGGAGTGGGTGGCTGACTGGTACGCGGAAAGTTATTTCACCTCGGCATCCGAGCAAAACCCGCAGGGCCCTGATTCCGGTACCTATCGGGCGCTTCGAGGTGGGGGGTATGCGACAACAGGGGCCGATATTCGCATCACTAGCCGGAGCAAAATGGTTCCCGACTTTCGCGATGAAACAATTGGGTTTCGCTGTGCAGTTTCCGGCACGAAATGAGGACGGGATTGAAGTGGGAACGCCTTAGAAATCTACAAGAAATCAAAGTGATAGAGAATTAGAAACACGGCCAAAATTATATTGACAACCATTCCGGCCAAAACTATAATGTCAAACACTTTTGAATTCTTGATCATCGATTTTCCCCTGATTTTTGTGGACGGTAACGAATTTTGAATAACATTACGGGCGTCTGCGTGTCAAGAGATTCGCTGATACGACCTAGGTAGTTGTTTTTTCCCATCAGGAGAAGGAGATACGATGGCAACCGCAACGGTGGATAGCGAGTTTATGGTCAAGGTCGGTCGGATGATTTTCTACATCACTTGTGCAATGGGGTTGTGGTTTTTTTATTGGCTCGCAGGAATTCAGTGCCCCTGCTAAGTGCGGGCCGCTGGGTTGCTGTGATTTTTTGAACGTCTGCAAGTTGTAGGAGGGCGTCTGATGGGCCAGACAATCGTTTATGTCGTCGTGTCGCTGGTGATTTGCGTTGCCTATTTCACAGCGGTTGACCATTTTTTGATGGATTCGCAGGGCCTGGACTTCTGGTATCTGTTCCGGAAGTAGGCCTTGGGGTCGTTCTATGTTGAGTTGAGTTTGCAGAGATCGCGATGAGTCTTTTTCGGAATGCATTAAGGAGGTATCCCATGGGTTTAGTAGCCGGGAAGAAGCTGTTCTCAATCATGGCGCTCTGCGCGATGATTGGCCTTCTCCTGCTCCCCATCGCCGTATCCCTTCCGTCACTAGCTATGGGTGCTGATGCGCCTGATGCGGTGAAGAAGGATGGTGACGCGAAGGTCGAGAAGGGGAGAGACGTCTATTATAAGACGGAAGGTATCGTGGTCGGTGCGCCTGCGCCAAAGACGGTTGATGGTCCTCGGGATTATCCTCGGTACAATTTCGAGAGCCGCGTGTTGCTCTGGTTTGCGAATCAGCAGCACCTTTATTACGGAAGTTTCGTGCTCGCGGTTCCGATTTTTTGCATGGTCATCGAGTTTATGGGGGTGGTGACGAAGGATAGGGTGATGGGGAAACGGTATGACCAGCTCGCCTATGACTTCATCAAGATCAGCTTAACGGCCTATTCGCTGACCGCCATTCTTGGCGGTATCCTGATCTTCACCTTTCTGACGCTCTATCCGGCATTCTTCGGCTATCTCTCCAGCATCTTCCGCCCGGTCATGCATATCTATGCACTGATGTTTGTAGCGGAGAGCGGCACGCTCTATATCTACTATTACGGTTGGGACAAGATGAAGGAAGGGTTCCTCAAGTGGATTCATTTGAGCATGTCCGTGATCTTGAACGTGATCGGCACCTTGCTCATGTTCCTGGCGAACTCCTGGATCGGTTTTATGATGTCGCCAGCCGGCGTGGATGAACAGGGCCGGTACCTGGGGAACATCTGGCACGTCATCCATACCGCGCTCTGGAACCCGCTCAACGTGCACCGCATTTTGGGTAACATGGCGTTCGGCGGTGGTGTCGTGGCGGCCTACGCGGCCTATAAATTCCTGGCCTCCAAGACGGATGAAGACCGCGCGCACTATGATTGGATGGGATATATCGCCATGGCGCTCGGCGTGGCTTTCTTGATCCCCTTGCCATTCGCGGGTTACTGGCTGATGCGCGAAGTGTATGCCTACCGTCAGCAGATGGGTATTACGCTCATGGGCGGCCTCCTGGCCTGGCTCTTCATTATCCAAGCCACGATGATCGGCATTCTCTTCTTGAGCACCAATTACTATCTCTGGCAGGCGCTCGGTCGGATGCGCGGTGCGGAGAAGTATCAACGGTACATTAAGTATCTCGTGTTCGTGCTCTGCTGCGGCTACCTGGTGTTCATTACTCCCCACACGATCGTCATGACTCCAGCTGAGCTTAAGGCGATGGGCGGGCAGCAGCACCCGGTGCTGGGGAACTATGGCGTCATGTCGGCCAAGAATGGTGGTATCAACGTCATTATCACCACTACCATTCTTAGCTTCGTCTGGTACATGCGAGGCAATAAGGTCTCGACGGTATCCTGGTCGAAGTTCGGCAATATTTTCATGGGCACCTTCTTCGGTTGCGCCTATTTCAATATTATCGGGCTTGCGGTCCTCGGCTATTACATCCCGGCCAATGTGCGGGTCGGCTTGTCGGTGCCTCAGGTGGCGACAACCTTGTCCTGCCTCTTCTTCATGTTTGCGCTGAATAGCTTCATGATGAAGGGCGCCAAGCAGATGGGACCTATCGAGTGGGGCAAGATTTCCGCCCGCTCGCAATATGCCTTGATCATGCTCGCGACGGCCTTTACCTGGATGATGGGATTGATGGGCTACATCCGCTCATCGGTCCGATTGTTCTGGCACGTGAATGAGATCATGCGCGATAACTCACCCTGGGCGTATACCCATACGGTGGGATTCGCGGCGAACATGATTTCGTTTAATGTGTTGTTCTTCTGGATCAGCATCCTCTTTGTCTTCTGGCTCGGCAGCCTCGGGATAAAAAAGGCGCCAGTTGAAGCGAAGGCAGGAGTTCTAGGCGGCGCCCCTCAGCCAGCTGGGGGCCACTAATCATCATTAGGATTTTGGTTGGAGGGAGAGGGGCACGGTGCACGTGCCTCCCTCCTATCCAAACCTCAGGAGGATAAAACTGTGGGCGATCTGATAAAAGAAGCGATCTCAATAGGGTGGCCGCTCCTCGTGCTCCTGGCGAGCCTCCTCGTATACTCACTGGTGACTATCAGCGATTCCGTAGCAAAGAAGCGTGCGATGTTCAAGCTCTCCATCGGGATGCTTGCCGCGTTTATGTTGTTGCTGGCAATCGCGCATTACGAGACGAGCTTTTACGGCGCGAACCGGATGTTGCCGGTTTCTTTGGTGCTCATTACGGCGATGTGTTTCATGATGGGGATCTATTTCCCTAACCAGGCCGCACTCCTCAAGATCGGTGGTTTCATGTTCCTGGTCGCTGCTGGCCTTTCAGGATATGGGAATTGGCTACCACAGGTAGAGGGCGGCTTTCCTCCCAAGGAAGAGAAGATTCAGTTCGAGTCGATGACGGCGCAGCAGCTGGCGGACGAAGGCGAAAAAATCATTTTTGGCGGCATCGGGCAGAACAAGGTGCAGGGCGCAATCGGGAAAGGGCAGTGTCCGCTCTGTCACGCCTTCCACAAGGGGATGTTGGGCGAGCGCGCGCCAAACCTGGACGGCCTTCCTGAGCGTGCCGGTAAGGAACGGATAGAAGATCCGAAGTACAACAAGGGCAAGCCGCTGGCCAGAGAATACGCGCAGAAAGAGTCCTTCCCTGGGGCTGGGACTGCCGAAAACGCCCAGGAGTATATTGCTGAGTCCCACTCGTGCCCGAGCTGTTACGTTGTCGCGGGCTACGGTGTCAAGGGCACGAACGATAAAGAGAGCCCGATGCCGGCCATCCACAAGCCTCCAATCTCGTTGAGCCTTCCAGAGTTGGCCGCTGTGGACACCTGGTTCTATATCCGTGAAGGGCGCGATGCTCCGACATACGAAGAGATCATTAAGTCGTATGAGAAGTTTGTCCCAGAGGCGGATCGTCCGAAGCAGCAGGATGATAAGGCCGCCGGGCCGCCCAGTGCTTTGCTGGCGGACGGTACGGAGCCGGTCGATCAGATTTTCGCGAAGGCCCAGTGCGTAGCCTGCCACACGATCCCCGGTATCCCGGGCGCGGTCGGCACCATCGGCCCCAAGCTCGAAGAGGGGACGAATGCCCCGCTTCGCATCAAGAGTGCGGATTATAAGGGCGACGCGAAGACCGTTCCGGACTACATCATGGAGTCAATCGTGTCACCGAGTGCCTATGTGGTGAAGCCATTCCCGGACAATACGATGCCGAAGGTGTTTGGGCAGAAGCTCAGCGCCGGGGCGTTGAAAAAGATCGTCGATTATCTGTCGCAGGTGAAGGCGGGCTCGCCGCCGCCGAAGATTTCATAATCTTATCTGTCTACCTCTTTTGTTGAGCAAAGGGAGTTCGCCGATGAAAGCATTAATGTCAGTCGCGGCACTCATAGGAGTAATTGGAATACTCCTGCTTACGGGAATGATTCTGGATATCGTTCCGTCAAATACCGTGCGCTTGGTCGAAGGCTACATGCCCATGCAAGTGCTCTTTGAACTCACGCTGTTTGTGGCGGGGTTTACAGGGTTAAGTTACATGCTGGGTACCATGGGGATGGCGTTCCCTCGCTTCTGGCAGGGGATTGCCTTTTGGTGTTTCATCCTCTTGTACCTGAAGTTCCGCGTCTATCCCCCGATTCCTTTCAGTGTTCGCGCGATGTACGGGACGGTCTCACTTATCGCCGTCTTTATGTGGGTCTCTGCGAACGAAGAAGATTGGAAGAAGTTCAAGCAGCCGATTATGAACATTTTGGATGCCCAGAGTGGGGCGAATAAACTACTGCGGTATGCCTATCTGGTCCTGTTGCCAGTTCTGATCGGCGGCTTTTCCTACAACGCAATGGTCCCAAAATCAGAGGAGCCGATCGAGTTGCGGACGGTACACCCTGCGCCACCAGCCAGCACCAAGGTGCATGGGAAGACCTACACGCTGCAAACGTCACAGAATCCGTATCGCGTGAATCTCGAAGGCAAGTTCGATCAAGAGTACAGCAACGCAAATATTGTAGAGCAGGGTATGGGCCGGTTGATGAAGCCGAATGCCAACCCCTGGGATAAGGATGCGAAAGGGTACCTCAAGTATGTGCGTGAGGGCGGAGAGATCTTCTTTCAGAATTGTCATTTCTGCCACGGCGATAATCTGAACGGACGTGGTCTGCATGCTTTCGCGTTTAATCCAATCCCGGCGAACTTTACGGATCCAGGTACGATCGCACAGCTACAAGAAACGTTCATTTTCTGGCGCGTCGCGAAGGGTGGAATCGGGTTGCCGAACGAAGGATTCCCCTGGGCCTCCGTGATGCCGCCGTGGGAACAGCACCTCACGGTAGATGAAATCTGGAAAGTGATTTTGTTCGAATATTGGCACACGGGATATTATCCCCGGACCTGGGACTAATCGTTCACGGGGATTGACAGCCAACTCGGATTTACGACATGAGGGAAACCATGAATAATTCGTCTAGTCTGAAGGCAGGAAGGCTCCTCACAGCTGCCTTTGGAGTCGTCCTGATCGCCGGAAGCACCGGGGGCTTCGCGTTTGCCGACGAGGCCCTTCCTGAGGGCTTCAAAAAAGGCGAACTGGCACCTGAGCCTGCTGCCGAAATGATTGAAGCAGGGAAGCGGGTCTACTTCACCAAGTGCGTCTGGTGTCACGGAGTCGATGGCGCGGGCGATGGCCCAAGTGCCGATCGTCTCTGGCCTCGTCCCCGCAATTTCAACCAGGGGACGTTCAAGATTCGGCGCACGGCCAGCGGTGAGTTGCCGTTGTTCGATGCCAAGAAGCCTACCCCTGGCCAGAATGACTTGTTTGAGACGTTGACGCACGGTCTCCCAGGCTCTGCCATGCCATCATGGGAAGGGATTTTGACGGAAGAACAACGCCTCCAAGTACTGTCTTTCGTCACTACCCAGCTAGTGAAGGACCGGAAGTTTACCGACAAGCAGTCCGAAGCGCAGACCGTGTTGCAATTGGACGACTTGAAACCAATTCCTGCGACAGAGGAGAGCATCACCAAAGGCGCCGAGCTCGTTAAAGAGAAGAAGTGCGTTGAGTGTCACGGCACCGAGGGCCGTGGTGACGGGAATGCCTTCAATCTGAAAGACGACTGGGGCTTCTCAATTCAGCCAGCCAATTGGCACAAGTGCTGGAACTTCAGAGGCAGCCGCCAAGATCCCTATAACGTTAAGAACATTTTCCGGACGTTTTCGACCGGAGTCAACGGCACCCCGATGCCTTCGTTCGCGGACAACAGCACGGTTGAAGAACGGTGGCATATTGCCAACTTCGTCAACTCGCTGTGTGAGCGCAAGGCTGACGGTAAGCCGCTCGATATCGACCCGTTGGCGGACAAGCCGAAGATCAACTTCGTGGTGTCTTCAGGGGTAGTCGAAGGAGAGATTCCTGCTGATCCCGAGCATGAACTGTGGAAAAATCGGGCGCGCCGGTATGTCGCGATGGGCGGGCAGATCACCCACAAGCCCAGAAATTTCGTGAATCGGATCGACGATATCTGGGTGAAGTCGCTCTACAACGACAAGCATGTCGTGTTCATGTTCCAGTGGGACGACCGGACCAAGAGCGTTGCGACAGGGAAGTTGCCGTGGGCTCCGACCGAGGTCAACATTGATGTGAAGGAGCAGGACCCGAAGACGGGCGAAGAGGGCTCAATCGCTACGCATCAAAATAACTACGTAGTGTACAACGATGCGATCGCCATGGAAACTGCTGTGAAGTGGAAAGAGCTTCCATCTCCTATTAAGCCGCGGTATTTGTTCGGCAGCAACGAGCAGTACCCGGTCGACATTGTGAAGTGGGAAGCTGATGGTTCCCTCCGGGCCTTTGAAGGTACGGGCTGGGACAAGGACTTCGCAGAACGCGATACGTACGAAGAGAACATCAAGATCCTGCACTCGGAGTGGAAGGATGGCCGCTGGACGGTGATCATTCAACGTCCGTTGGGCAACAAGAAGGATCAGGATTACGACGAAGATACCTTCTTCGAAATGGGACAGTACATTCCTACCGTGTTCTTCGCCTGGGATGGCCACAACGGTGACGCAGGACGGAAGATGGCCGTGTCGGCCTTCTACTACACGTTCCTGGAGCCGCCGACGCCTCGCGAAGCCTATATCTATCCGGTTGTGATCGCCTTCGGGGTGGTCTTATTGGAAGGGTGGGTTCTCACCAGACGCTCGAATAAGCGGAAGGGAAAGACCCTCTAAGGTTCACGTGAACGAGCGAGTCTGACGAAATATGAGGGGGTGGGGTAACCCACCCCCTCTTTCTTTTTTGTGGGGCTACATTGAGGGCACGATGGAGATCGAGGTAACCGGCGTTCTGCTCGCCGGGGGCAAAAGCCGGCGAATGGGTGAGGATAAGCGGCATCTCCGTGTGGGGGAACAGACGCTCCTTGAGCGAGGGCTGGCCGTGCTGCGGTCAACCTTCCAGGACGTCCTGGTGGTCATTGCGCAGGACAGCCCTCCGCTCGACGTCGAAGCTCAGGTGGTGCGCGACCTAGTCCCTGATTGTGGCAGCCTCGGCGGGCTCTATACTGGGCTAATGCAGGCCGCTACGCCTTATATATTTGTTGTGGCGTGCGATATGCCGTTTCTTGATCCGGCCGTTCTTGCCCAGTTCACGAGCCGACGAGCCAATGCCGACATCGTCATGGCGAAGCTCGCTTCCCGCATACATCCGATGCATGCCTTGTATAGCAAGCGATGTTTGCCCGTCGTTGAACGGATGATTCAGGCGAGGCAGCTCAAGATCCAGGAGATGGTCGCGGACAGGTCGCTCCATGTGCGCTATGTGACGGAGGATGATTTGCGTATCATCGACCCCTCAGGACGTTCCTTCCAGAACGTGAATACTCCAGCAGATCTGGAGTTGGCACGGGCACTGTTGGCGCAGTTGCCTCCCGCCAAGCCTTTATAGCGCCGCCGTGACACGGACCATCGTCATCATCCATCCAGGCGGTCTTGGCGATGTGCTGTTGGCTGTTTCCTCCATGATTCGCTTACGTACCCGCTTTCATTCCCATCGACTGATGCTCTGTGCGCAGGATCAGGTCGCGAGGCTGCTTCTCGCTTGTGGCATCATTGATGATTGGATTTCTGTACAGGGACGAGCGTGTGCGAGCTTATTCGCCGGGGTGGACTCGGTCGAGGGCCAGCTGCAGGCATGGCTGAAGGACTGCGATCTTGCCATTGGCTGGATGGAGGATCACGGTGGGACCTTGAGCGAGAAGCTCAGGATGGTCGGCGCTCGAGAGGCGGTCGTGCTGTCTCCCTTCTCGTCCACGATTCACGCAATCCATCAACGGGACCGGTTTCTTGAAGCGATTCAGGAGGCGCCGGCTGATGGCGGGGAGACGGGCATATTGACGATGCCGGAGCCGCTTCTCCATCTCGGACAAACCTGTCTTAACGATGCAGGCGTCCCCGTCGGATCGCTGCTCGCCGTGATTCATCCCGGAAGTGGAAGCGCCCATAAATGTGTGGCGTCGGCGGTCTTAGCCTTTGGCGTGGACGCTATCCAGACTTTCGGGGCAATCCCGGTAATTCTCGAAGGACCGGCAGACCGTGAGCCGGTCGAGCGGCTGATGCAGTCTTGCGTAAGCTCCCCGATCGTTCTGAAGGGCCTGGATCTTCTTACTCTGGCCGGGGTGCTGGCCCAGGCGAGCCTTTTTGTCGGGCAGGACTCCGGCGTCACCCATCTGGCAGGCCTGATGGGGGTGCGGACCGTGGCTTTGTTCGGACCGACCAATCCGGCTCGTTGGGCGCCGAGCGGACCCAAGGTCACAGTGCTACAGGGTGCGCCCTGTCTTTGCCAGTCGTGGAGCGATGTTAGTCGGTGCGAAGGAAAGCCCTGTCTTAAGGTCTCGCAGGCCCATCTTGAGGCAGTCTGTCTCGCTCACCTTAGAGAGGCCGCATTTCGATAGAGAAGCCCAGCGGGCTGCCTTGTCACTGCCTATTCGGTATGCTAGAGTAAGAGTCCATTTTTCCTTTCATTGGTAAGGACTTAGGAGCTTTATTTGTCTAGCGGAGTTGTCCAAGAAAAGGTCGCCAGTGCGCTTCTTGGGGCGCTCAATGGCGCTAAGAAAAAAGGCCAACTGAAGACGGAAGCCTGGCCTGAGTTGAGTTTGGATGCTCCCAAGCGGCCTGAATGGGGAGACCTTGCCTCAACGGTTGCCATGTCGCTTGCTGCCTCAGAGCAACGAGCGCCCCATGACATTGCCCAAATCATCATCGACAATCTTTCTCAGGACGAGCAACTGTTCGACCGAGTTGAAATTGCCAGGCCTGGGTTCCTCAACCTCACGCTCAAGCCGGCCATCTGGCAAGAAGTGCTCAGGGAAATCGAGCTGAAAGGGTTAGCCTACGGGCGGGCCGAAGTGGGCGCGCGACGTCGCGTGTTGGTGGAATATGTGAGCGCGAATCCGACGGGTCCGTTGCATGTAGGCCATGGGCGCGGCGCCGCGGTCGGGCAGGCGGTCGCAAATATGCTAAAGGCGGTCGGCTATGACGTCGTGAGCGAATATTATATCAACGACGCCGGCCGGCAGATGCAATTGCTGGGAGCTTCCGTTTACGCACGGTACGAGGCACTCTCGAATCGGCCGGTCGAATTTCCGGCAGAGGGTTATCACGGGGCCTACATCACTGCCGTGGCTGAGCGAGTGAAGCAACAGCTCGGAGCTGAGCTGGCTGGGCATGAGGCGACAGACGTTGAGGCCCGTTGCCGAATGTTTGCCTATCAGGAACTGCTGGGTTTGATTCGCGAGGATCTGAAATCTTTTGGGATCGAGTTCGAATCCTGGTTCAGCGAGGCCTCCCTCGTCGATTCAGGGGCGGTCCAGCGGGTCTTGGAGGAATTGAAAGCGCAGCAGTTTCTCTTTGAAGAGGAAGGAGCCTGGTGGTTCCGGTCTTCGGCCTTCGGTGACGAGAAAGATCGCGTCGTCCGGAAGCAGGACGGCGAATATACCTATCTGGCTTCCGACATCGCCTACCATCAAGACAAATTACGGCGCGGCTACGACTTACTGATCGACGTCTGGGGCGCGGATCACCATGGCTACATTCCCCGTATGCAAGCGGTGGTGCAGGCCTATGGCCATCCGAAAGATCGTCTCCAGGTCGTGCTGGTCCAGATGGTGAATCTGTTGCGCGGTGGGAAGAAAGTGGAAATGTCGAAGCGGGCCGGCGAATTCATCACGATGCGGGAAGTCATCGATGAAGTCGGGGCCGATGCGGCCAAGTTTTTTTTCCTTATGCGCGATTCCAATTCGCATCTCGACTTCGATTTGGAGCTGGCTAAACAGCGGTCTTCCGATAATCCCGTCTACTATGTGCAATATGCCCATGCCAGAATCTCCAGCCTCTGGCGCGTTGCGGCCTCCAGGGGCATCGCCTGCCCCTTGCCGAGCGAGGCGGACCTCACCGTATTGACGGACCCGGATGAGTTGGCCCTGATTCGCAAGCTCTCTGCCTATCCCTCCGTCTTGCAGGGTAGCGCGATGGATTATCAGCCGCACCGGATGACCTATTATTTGCAGCAATTGGCGGGGCTGCTCCATACGTTCTATAACAAGCATCGGATTTTGCCTCCCGCAGCCGATCGCGAGCTCTTGGCGGTCACGCCCGAGGGATTGGGTCCGGGGGCGGGGCTGCCGAAAGAGGTGTTGTCTCCGGAACGGACTGCGGCGCGATTGGCGTTGATGCGAGGGATCCAGCAGGTCTTGAAGAACGGACTCGCTGTGCTCGGAATTTCCGCGCCAGATCAGATGTAGGAAGCAAGAGGGGCTGTGGACTTTTCCGTGCAGCAGGCAGATCGTGAGACGAGTGCGCGCCTGGGGAGACTTAGCACTGCCCATGGCGTCATCGACACGCCAGCCTTTATGCCGGTGGGCACGTTGGGGCCGGTGAAGGGGATCGATCCGACCGACCTGGACAAGCTGGGCTTCGGTCTCATGCTGAACAACGCCTACCATCTCTATCTGCGGCCTGGGCATAAGGTCGTGGCTGAGCTGGGCGGGCTGCACCGGTTCACCGGATGGTCCGGCGCGATTTTGACGGACAGCGGTGGATTTCAGATTTTCAGTCTCGCGAAACTATGTAAGGTGGCGGACGATGGCGTGAGCTTTCAGTCTCATCTCGACGGGTCGGCGCATTTCATTACGCCGGAGACCGCCATTGAGATCCAGGAAGCGCTGGGGGCCGATATCATGATGGCCTTCGATCATTGCGTCGCCTTGCCGGCGGACAAGGAAGTCGTGCGCGATGCGGTGCGCCGGACCACCCTTTGGGCCAAACGGTGTCAGGACAGCCGCCGTCGCAGGGATCAAGCGCTCTTCGGGATCGTGCAGGGCGGCTTGGACCGGGATCTTCGCGTGACGTCGGCGCGCGACCTCGTGGGGCTCGGTTTCGAGGGCTATGCGGTCGGGGGGCTCTCAGTGGGAGAGTCGAAGCCTGAGATGTATGCCATGCTGGATGTGACTGTGCCGGAGCTTCCGGTCTCGAAGCCGCGGTATTTGATGGGTGTGGGGATGCCGGAGGATTTGATCGAAGGAGTGGCCAGAGGGATCGATCTCTTCGATTGCGTCGTCCCCTCTCGCCATGGCCGGACCGGCTCGCTCTTTACGAGTTTCGGGCGGGTGGTGATCAAGCAAGCGAAGTACGTGCAGGATGAGCAGCCGATCGACCCGTCCTGTGGCTGTCCGGTCTGTGCGCGCTATTCGCGGGCGTATCTCCATCATCTCTACCAGGCAAAAGAGATGCTGTCGTCGAGACTGAACACGATCCACAATTTGTGGTATTTTGCCGATCTCATGAAGCAGATTCGTTCGGCGATCGCGCAGGGCCGCCTGCGATCGTTCCGAGAAGAGTTTTATCGGTCCCGTGACCTGACTGCCGCAGCGGAGGCCGAGGATCATCGGCGAACCGCGGCAGATTAACCGTGAGAAGAGGGGATAGGTTCGTATGGTAATGCAATCGGTCGCATGGGCTCAAGGAATCGGGGGCGGGGGGGCTGGGTCGAGTTCTGGGACGCTCTTGTCCCTCGTGCCCTTCGTATTGATTTTTGTGATTTTCTATTTCCTGCTCATTCTGCCGCAGCAGAAACGTCAGAAACAACAGAAGGCCTTGCTGGAGGCCTTGAAAAAAGGCGATAAGGTGATCACGGGATCCGGCATCTGGGGCACAGTCACGAATCTCGGGAAAGACACCGTGACGCTGCAGATCGCCGACACGGCAAAGATCCGGATTCAGCGGGAACATATTGCGCGATTACGCGCCGACGATGAAGATAAGGACTCGTAGACCGCGAGTGACAAAGGGGTTACAGACAACATGAAAAAAGTGGGTGGGCGGTTAATAGTATTGACGCTGGTAGTGGTGCTGTCGGTGATCTTCTTCATTCCCTCCTATCAGCCGTTCTACCAGGCGTTGCCCGCCTGGCTGAAGGCGGTGATGCCGAACAAAGGCATTACGTTGGGATTGGACCTCCAGGGCGGGATTCATCTCGTCATGGAAGTGGACGAAGATCGCGCGGTCGAGATTGCCGTGGATCGATCAGTCGTATCCCTCCAAGACTTGTTGGTGGATAAGAAAATCCCTGTCGAGTCTGTGACGCGAACAGGCCCGACCCAGGTGACGATGCAATTTCAAAATGCCGAGCTCAAGGCGCAGATCCAGAAAATGATCGAGGACTATCCGGCGTTCCTTGAGACGGAGTCTGCCGGGTCGGCCAACATGCTGGTGTGGGAGCTGCGGGAGCTGGAGATTAAGCGCATCAAGGATTCCGCGATCAACCAGGCGCTGGAAACGATCCGGAACCGCATCGACCAGTTTGGCGTGGCGGAACCGATGGTGCAGCGGCAGGGGCTGAAGCAGATCGTCGTGCAGCTGCCAGGCGTCAAAGAGCCCAAGCGCGCCAAGGATCTGATCAAAGAGACGGCGTTGCTTGAATTTAAGCTGCTGGACGAAGACAACCAGGTGAAGCTCGATCTCCCCGCCCGCATCCCGAAAGAAAAAGAGGCAGAGGTCTTGAGGCAGGCCGAGGCGAAGCTGCCGGTCGGCGATCAGATCCTGTTCGAACGGGCAGTTGATAAAGACACCGGCCGCGAATATCGGATTCCCTATCTGGTGAAAAAGCGGGTGATGTTGACCGGCGATGTGTTGAGTGATGCGCGGGTCTCGATCGGCCAATTCAACGATCCCTATGTGTCGATCACCTTCGATGCCAAGGGCGGCCGGGAGTTTGATCGGATCACGGGCGATAACGTCAGGAAGCGCATGGCTGTCGTGCTGGACAACACGATCTACTCGGCGCCGATGATTCAGGAGCGCATTACCGGGGGGCGCGCGCAAATTACCGGAACCTTTTCGATGCAAGAGGCGAGCGACTTGGCGATCGTCCTCCGGGCCGGCGCCTTGCCGGCTCCGCTCAAGATCATTCAGGACCTCACGGTCGGACCGTCGCTGGGGAAAGACTCGATCGACAAGGGCGTGCAAGCCACTTTGTTTGCCGGCGCGCTGGTGGTGCTGTTCATGATGGTCTATTACCGGACGTCCGGGGTCATTGCCGACTTTGCTCTGGCTTTGAATCTCCTCTGTTTGATGGGGGCGCTTTCGGCGCTGAACGCGACCTTGACCCTGCCGGGGATCGCCGGCATCGTGCTCACGATCGGGATGGGCGTCGACTCGAATGTCCTGATTTTCGAACGTATTCGTGAAGAGCTGCGAGGGGGGAAAGCGGTCCGGCTGGCCGTCGACGGAGGCTATGCGAAGGCGCTGTTGACGATCGTCGACTCGCACGTGACGACGCTGATCACGGGAGTGGCGCTGTTCCTCTTCGGGACTGGGCCGATCAAAGGGTTTGCCGTGACCTTGTGCCTTGGCATCGGGATCAATCTCTTTACGGCCCTGGTGGGGACCAAGGTCATCTTCGACCTTATGAATCAACGACACAAAGTCGAACAGTTAAGCATCTAGTCCGAAGGAGCCGGCATGTTAGAGATTCTTGGAAAAACCAATATTGATTTCATGGGAAAGCGCCGCTGGGCTTTTCTGTTTTCCGGCATCATGGTGATGTTGGGGCTGGCGGCAGTCGTGCAAATTAGCCGGGGGGCGGCAAACCTCGGTATCGATTTCGTGGGCGGGACTGCGGTGCAGCTGAAGTTCGAGCAGGTGATCCGGATCGACGAAGCCAGGAAAATCCTGGAAGCAAACGGTCTGGGCAACGCCGAGCTCCAGGAATTCGGCCAGGAGAACAAACTCCTGATCCGCCTGAAGGCGTCGACGACCATCGAAGAAAAAGTGGCCGAACGGGTTGTCGCAGTCTTTACGAAGGAGTTCCCCTCGAACCATTTCGTCGTCGACTCCAGCACGGAGATCGGGCCCACCATCGGGAAGAAGCTGCAAGAGGACGCCCTCATTGCAATCCTCATTTCCTTTGTCGGGATCATCCTCTACGTGGCGGGGCGATTTGAGTTTCGTTTCGGCATCGCCGCGGCCTTGGCGACCTTCCACGATGTGCTCGCAGTGCTGGGCGCCTTTTACCTTTTAGAGAAAGAGATCACCTTACTGGTAGTGACCGCGCTCCTGACCTTGGCCGGTTACTCGATGACCGACACGGTTGTCGTGTTCGACCGGATCAGAGAAAATCTCCGGATGCGGAGACGGGACAGCGAGGAGACGATCATCAACAATGCGGTGAACCAGGTCTTGAGCCGCACGATCGTTACGAGTTTGACCGTCGTGTTGGTGTTGATTCCTCTGACGCTGGCCGGAGGCGAGGTCTTGCACGACTTCTCGCTCGCGCTGTTGTGGGGCGTGATCTTCGGGACCTATTCATCTATTTTCGTCGCGAGTCCGTTGCTGCTACTATGGCCCAAGGCCTCTGGGCGGCTCTTGAAGCGGAGCTAGTTTGCAACCGTTGACGGAGAGACACGAGGCTGCAACCGGGCCATCCGGTCGCAGCAGCTGTTCGCTGGCATGCCCATGATATTCCGGTTCCGAACTTACAGGTTCTCTCACAAGATCGCCGCTGCGATCGTGCTGGTCGGTCTTCTCCCCCTGGCAATCCTGCTGAGCCTCATCTACGTCGAGGAGAAGTACGAGCTTCGCGAAATGAGCGGCGAGCGCTTCAAAGCAGCCGCTGTCGAGTCCGCTCGCCGTATTGGAGTGCAGGTCAACCGCGACATGGACGAGGCCCAGGAGCTCGCGAGCCTTCCGCTTCTTCACGTAGCCATCACGGAATCCAATCGCATGTACGAGATGGAGCATGCGAGTGGCATCCAGGGCCTGATCAAAGATTTGCCGAAGCGGTCGCCCCAGGGGGGCATGCGCAGCACGGTTCATCTCGTCACCGACTATTTGGCCCGATGGTACGACATCCGGAAGGCCGACTATATCGGGATTCTGGCGGTCGACAAGCAGCGTGCGGTGGTGGTGAGATCCTCCCCGCAAGTGCAGCACTTTCTCGCCATGACGCCTGAGTGGCAAGCGGTGATGAAAGTGGGAGGCCCCACCAGCTATCTGAGCGAGATCGTGCTCGCCCCCGGCCGTGGAGCCGAGGCGTTTGTGATTGCCGTTCCCATTCTGGACGAGACGCAGGCCCCGAGGGGGGTGATCGGCGCCGTCATCATTGTGGTGCGTCGCGAGGTGATTTTTCGTGCTACTGCTGGTGGCGCCGTCGGAGCGACTGGCCATGCGATGCTGTTCAATTCTGGCGGGGTGCCGGTGGTCTGTCCGGTCATGGCTCTGGGCAGGCATACGGTAAGCCCGGATTTTGTCAGTGTGCTCGGCGGGTTGCAGTCCGGGTGGGCCACTGTGGCGGACGATTCGCATGGGGCCGCGAATGCATTGATCGGCTTCGCACCGGTTCAGTTCAGCGACAACGTGGCTCCGGAAAGCCTCGGCGGCAAACAGTGGATGACCGTGGTGCGGCAGGACTCGGAGGAAACCTATGCGCCGCTGGCCCGATTGGTGGTGAAGTGGGAACGCTACGGGGTGCTCGTCCTGGCCGTACTATGTGGGGTCGGGGTAGTCGTGGCCCGTCTGGTGTCCAGGCCGATTCAGGTATTATCTGACAAGGTGAGGCAGCTCGGGATCGTGGGCTTGGACCGGCCGCTGGATTTCCGGACCGGCGACGAAATCCACGAGCTTGCCAAGTCGTTCGGTGAGATGGCCGCTAACCTCCAGCAGTCGTTCGGGCAGATCGAGCGGCAGGGCGAGGACGTCCGTCAGCTGGAGATGCAGTATCGCGATTTGGTCGAAAATGCGCCGGAGATGATTTACCACGTTAACCGGAGGGGCGAATTCGTCCATGTGAACAAGGCGGGACTCGAGAAACTGAACTATACGCTGGATGAGATGTTGGTGATGAAGCTGTCGGATCTGCTCCCGCGCGCGCAGTCCGCTGCCTTCTCATATATAGATCGATCAGTGGCCGAGAGCCAGCGTGCGATCACGACGGTGTTTCTGACCAAGGAGGGCCGTCCGCTTGATGCGGAAATTCAGACGAAATCCGTGCTCAATGAGGACGGGGAGGAGCTGATCCATGCTCGCGCCGTTCTGCGCGACGCGAGCGAACGGCACCGCCTCGAACAACAACTGAAGCAATATACGATCAATCTTGAAGCTGTGGTGACGGAGCGAACCCAGCAGTTGGTGACGTCGCAGAGACGCTACAAGGGCCTGTTTGATTTGGTCGCGGATTCCGTGTTCATGGTGAATGAGGCCGGCACGATCGCAGCGGTCAATAAACGGGAGGAGGAGACCCTGGGTCATACAGAGGCGGCGGCGGTCGGCCGCAGCCTGTTCGACATCGTGGAGGTCTCGCACCATGCTGTTTTGCGCCGCGGATTTACGAGTCTAGCAGGGGGCCAGCGAAAAATCCCCACGCAAGAGATGCGGGTGCGCCATGCCAACGGTTTGGAAATCCCGGTTGAGATCGACTTGATTCGAATCGACGCGGGCGAACAAGTGTTGACGATGGTGCAGGTGCGCGACATTACCGACCGGAAGAAGCTTGAGCTGCACTTACAGAGTTATCGGGAACAGTTGGAACAGGAAGTGCAAGCACGTACGGCGGAAATCGGAGCCAACAAAAAGTATTTGGAGAATTTGCTCGAGAACGCGAACGATGTCATCTATACCCTCGACGGCGAGCACCGGTTTACCTATGTGAGCAGCAAGATCCAGGCTTGGGGCTATCAGAAAGAGGATCTGCTCGGCCGTCCCTACAGCACCCTGCTGGCCAGCGGGGTGGGCCGCAGGGAATGGGAGGAGAGCACCATGCGCCTCCAGGCCAAACAGGTCCATGAGATTGAAATCGTCACGCGCACGGGGGAGCGGAGGGCGGTGGTGGTCAGCATTTCCCCCCTGTATGGGGCCGGCGGGGAGACTCTCGGTGTGCTGGGTATTGCGCGGGACATGACCGAGACCAGGAAGCTGGAGCAGCAGATCAGGAGCTCGGAGAAGCTCGTATCGGTCGGACGTTTAGCCGCCGGGGTGGCCCATGAAATGAATAATCCCCTTGGCGGCATCCTCAATTGCCTCTACAACTTACGGAAGGGCACCGTGTCGGCGAGCCGGCAAGAGGAATATCAGGCCTCCATGGAAAACGGGGTGGAGCGGGTACAAAAGATCGTGCGGCAGTTGCTCCATTTCTCTCAGCAGCATGAGCCGGCGTTCGTCTTGACGGACATCAATGTGCTCCTCGACCAGGTCTTGGCGTTGACGACGTACCTCTTTGCTCCCAACCAAATCGTCTTGGAGCGGGTGCGGGGCCAGGGGCTGTCATCTGCCATGGTCGATGGGTCTATGATCGAGCAAGTCTTGATGAACCTGGTGTTGAATGCGGTGCACGCGATGAAAGATGGCGGGACGCTGACGATTCAAACCGTGGTCGTCGAAGGAGTCTATCTGGTCGAAGTACGCGATACGGGGTCGGGCATTTCGCCGGAGGTCCTGCCGCGCATCTTCGATCCCTTTTTTACGACGAAGCGCGAAGGGGAAGGGACCGGCCTTGGCCTGTCGGTCAGCCTCGGCATTGCGGAACGCCACGGAGGACGGATCACGGTGAAGAGTGCAGTGGGGACGGGGACGACCTTTAGTCTCTATCTGCCGATCGAGCGCGAAGGTTCGTTGCTGAAGGGCGTGTCATGATTAAGCTTAGCATTCTGTTCCTGGATGACGAGCCGTTGATGCGACTCTCGATGGCCGATGCGCTGGAAGCCGCCGGCCATGAGGTGGAAACGGGGGCATCCGGCACGGAAGGTCTCGACGCCATCCGGCGGCGGTGCTTTGATTTGGTGGTTACCGATTTGCGTCTGCCGGGCGTGGACGGCCTGACGGTGCTCATCGGGACCAAGGAGCACTCGCCCCAGACGGAGGTCGTGGTGATTACCGCCCACGCGTCGGTGGAGACGGCGGTCGGCGCGATGAAGTTCGGCGCCTTCGACTACATCACCAAACCGTTTGCGATGGACGAATTCTTATTGATCATCGAGCGGGTGGGGCGTGCGGTGGGGGTGCGGCGCGAGAATCAGGACCTTAAGCAAGCGCTGGAAGATAAGTTCAGCTTCGCGGGTATCCTCGGTGCGAGCAGTCAAATGCGCGCGGTGCTCGATAAGGTCAAGCTGGTGGCCGGCACGGATTCCACGACGTTGATTCTGGGAGAGAGCGGCACAGGCAAGGAGCTGGTGGTCAATGCCATCCATCAAAACAGCCAGCGAGCTACGCATCCCCTGATTAAGGTCAGTTGTGCGGCCTTGCCGGAAACCTTGCTGGAGGCGGAGCTTTTTGGCCACGAGAAGGGGGCCTTCACCGGGGCGATGAAGCAGCGGCGTGGACGATTCGAGCTGGCGGATCGCGGGACTTTGTTCCTCGACGAAATCGGGGAAATTTCTCCGGCTATCCAGGTGAAGCTGTTGCGGGTGCTCCAGGAACGGCAGTTCGAACGTGTCGGGGGAAACGACTCGATCGACGTCAACGTGCGCCTGGTCTGTGCGACGCAGAAGGATCTACGCAAGGAAGTGTCGCAGGGGCGGTTCCGAGAAGATCTGTTTTATCGCTTGAACGTCGTGCAGATCGTGATTCCGCCCTTGCGCCAGCGGCAAGAGGACATCATGGTCATCGCGGAGCATGTGTTGAAAGTGTGCGCTCACAAGATGCAGAAGACGGTGAAAGGGTTTTCCGCCCTGGCGCGCCGACTCTTCTTGCGTTATTCGTTTCCCGGGAATGTGCGGGAATTGGAAAATATGATTGAGCGGGCGGTGGCGTTGGGTCGGGACCGTGAGATGATTCAACCGGCTGACCTCTGCGGTTTTCAGTCCTGTCCCTATACGGGTGGGCTCCCTCAAGAGTCGTGTGGGTTCTGCAGCGAAGGCCTGACGGGGGCGAATCGCGAGGAGCGCGTGCTGACTTCGCTGGTGAGGGCGCGGGGACAGTTCGAGCGGGAATATATTGTCTCGGTTCTCGCACGGGTAGAGGGGAGCCGGACGACAGCGGCGAAGCTTCTCGGTATCTCTCGTAAGGCCCTCTGGGAAAAGTGCAAACGCTACGGCATTCTCCCGGCGAAGGACGACCCGGGAAATGCCTAGTTGAATAGGTTAAGGCCGTTCAGCATAACACTGCTGAACGGCCTTGTGACGCTCCTGCAAAATTTTACAGCTCGGCGGGCGCTACTCGGCGGGCGCTGCTCCCCCGGTCCACAATTTCACCGTGCGATCCCATGATGCGCTGGCCAAGGTCATGCCGTCCGGTGATAGGGTGATGCTGCGAATGCCGCCTGTATGGGCCTTGAGCGTTCTGAAGCATTGGCCGTTCGATAAATCCCAAAACCGAATGGTTTCATCGTCTCCGGCGCTGAGGAGCACTTTATTGTCCGGCGTGACGGCAAGTGTGCGTACCCAGGCGGTGTGGCCTTTCAGGGTTCGCTGTTCCGTCATGTTCGGCATGTCGAACAGCTTGATCGTTTTATCGCGGCTTCCGGTGATGAGCAGTTTGGCGTCGGGGGTAAAGGTCATCGCGCCGATCCAATAGTCCATCGGTTTTTGAAATCCACCATCGTCTTCGACGAAGTAGCCGCGGGTTTCGCTGCTATCAACCTCGTCCTCCTTCCAATGTCCGTTATGCAGAATCTTCTCTTCTCCGCTGGGCAGGACTTCCCAGAGTTTAATCTTCCCGATGTCCGTTCCGCTGGCGAGGTGCATGCCATCCGGTGAAAAGGCGACGCAGACTGACCAATGGTGGTCGTACTGGTCTTTGCCGAGGAGGCTCATGAGCTCGGTGCCGGTGGTGACTTCCCAAAGCTTGATGTCTTTGTTGTGGCTGCCGCGCGCCAGCATGAGGCCGTCCGGCGAGAGAGAGAGGCTGACGACATTGTGGTCGTAACGCGTGAAGAGTAATTTTTTCGATTCGCCAGTGTGCGGGTTCCAGAGCCGGATGGTGCGGTCCTCGCTGGCCGTGGCCAAGGTCTGGCCGTCCGGCGTGAAAACGACGGATCGGATGTCTGCGGTGTGGCCCCGGAGGGAGCGCAGCAAGCGCCCTGTTTCGATGTCCCAGATACGGACGAGCCGGTCGACGCCTCCGCTGGCGAGGGTCAGTCCATCCGGTGAGAAGGCAACCGACCAGACTCCATGCGAATGGCCCCGATAGGTGGTAAGTTCCCGCACGTCGCGCTTCCAATACTCAAAAAAATCGACCGGTGCGCTGCCTGGGCCCGATGCTGGCGTGAGTGGAGGGGGCGCGGGGGCCAGTTGAGGCGCAATCTGATCAGCCATGGTTCATAATCCTTACGGTCGGAGCACGATGGCACGGCCCGCGGCGACTGGCTTGATTGCAAATCGGCGATTCGGGCCAGTATAATTTCGCGCGGCTTGTCGGCTTGAGGTGATCGTAAGAGAAGCCCTGCCACCAAGTCAAGCCGCGATGAGAGCCGGTTCACATCCCTCAACGGGGTGTGTCGGCCATGCCAGTCTGGATTGGACAATCAAGGGCTATTATGGAACTGCGTTTTCAGCCAGCATTGCTGCAAGAGGTCATCGACTCGTTCGTCGAAAAGACGGAGCGCGAAGGCGACCCGACCTATTATAAGGAATTTCACGAGCTGGCCGATCCCATCTACGAGAAGTTTACGCTCGACGATCGGGAGAGCGAGTTTAAGAAGCTCTACCAGTATATGTTCGGGACTTGGGGCTTCTCCGACATCATCCGGGATGCGTTCAACGAATATCCCCTGCTGAAAGAACGGGTCGGTATCGTCCTGGTTAAGGGCGTGCTCAAGGAAGATCAGGAAGGCGTCGACATTCTTAGGAAGTGGGGCTCCGTCGAGCATGAGATGGCTCGGGAGTTCGAAGAAAAAGGATTAAAGGGCGTCGGGATCAAGCTCATTCCGCGTCGCTTCTACGATCCCGCGCTCACGCGCTATTGTCGTCATGAGTTGCTGCATATCTCGGATATGTTGGACCCGGTTTTTGGCTATGATCCTGATACCAAGGTCGGACAGAATCCCGGCGAAGAAACCCTCATTCTCCATCGTTATCGTATTTTATGGAGTCTCACTGTCGACAGCCGTCTGACGGCCGCCGGCAAAGAGCCGATGCTGCGGAAGGAAGACCGGTTCAAAGAGTTCCGCTCCTGGTATCGCAAAATCCCCGCGCCACAGTTGAAGTCTGTGTTCGAGGGTCTATGGCAGACGAGTTTCTTTACCCACTCTGAATTGATCGAAATGGCCTCGGACACCTTGCGCGTGATGGATCGCGCCGTGGATGTCGAGGGCGGTGAAGTTCCGGAAACCGAAAACAAAGTTATGTTGATGCCGGGGTTCCCGTGCCCCTTGTGCCGATTTCCGACCTATTCATGGGTCGAAGATATGGGTAATAAGATTGAGTCGTACGTGCTTGATTTTATTCGCGAGAATCATCCGGGCTGGGATATCGAATTCGGGGCCTGCGACCGGTGCGTCGAGGTCTACAAGTTGCGCGCCGACGGCGTGATGTAAGGGCACTCTTGTGGTAAACGATCCGACATATGGCCGGCGTGATTTCCTGAAGGACTCGGTGGTCTCTGTTGCTAAGGCGGCTCAGGAGTTTTCCAAGCAACAGGATGCTGTCCCGGAACGATCGGCGCCACTGGTGCGGACGGATTGGTTGCGTCCTCCCGGGGCGGTAGATGAGACGCTGTTTTTAGAGCGGTGTACGAAGTGCGGGGATTGCGCGACGGTCTGTCCTCACGGATCGATCACGTTCCACCAGCAGGATGGCACTCCGGTCATTTTTGCAGATCAGATCCCGTGCTATCTTTGCGCGGATGTGCCTTGTATTGCAGCCTGCGCGACAGAGGCATTGCTTGCCGTCAGTGGGCCCGATCAGGTTCGAATGGGCCTAGCCATCGTCTCCCATCGTGTCTGCACGGCAGGGCAGGGATGCCATGCCTGTGCCTCTAAATGTCCTACGGATGCCTTATCGATGGACTTTGATATGCAGCAATTGAAAGTGACGGCTGAACGTTGTGTTGGGTGCGGCCTATGCGAACAGGTCTGCCGGACCGTGAACGATCAGGTGGCGATTCGTGTGACGCCGTTCAGGTTGCTGGCACGGCCGCTTGCGTGAGCAATCAAAGCGTCAGGCAAAAGTAAGAGGGAGAATCAGGAATCAATCGTGCGAGAAAGTGTGAAAATTAAGCTGAAAAATCATCATCTTAGATTTTAAATTACGCGAGTCATCCGTGTGCTTGACAATCCCAGGGCGGCTGCCTATTATGGCGCAAATCTGCAAAATCCTTGATGCGTGATATTCAAGATTTCCACATCAGGCAGCAGGATAAACCGAGAAGCTGATTCTCATGACGAGTAAGCAGCCCATGACGAAAGATTCTCCAGTAGGAACTGCGATTATCGCGGCTCCACCGACCATTAAAGACTCACCTGCAGTCGAACGCGCCCTCAATCGCAGCAAGCTCTATTTGCTTGCGTCGTGGAGCCTGCTCTATCCCGAGGACGACGAATTTCTTGAGTACGTGCAATGCGGTGAATTTGTCGAGGACGGGCGGGACGCGATCGATGCCCTGAGCCTGGTGCTCGACGGAATCGGCGGCGAACGCGCGAAACGGAAGTTGGTATTGCTGCGCAAGCAGTTCGATGAGCTCGAAAAAGTCGCGGCGTCTGAATGTGTCAATTGGCAGCTCAGCGATCTCCAGTCCGAGCATCGCCGCGTGTTCAGCAACGTTATTACCCTCGATTGCCCCCCCTACGAAACCCTGTTTGGAAACGACCACGTGTTTGCCCAATCGCAAGTCATGGGCGATATCGCCGGATTCTATCGGGCGTTCGGGGTTGAGTTGTCCAAGGACATCCATGAACGGCTCGACCATTTGAGCGTCGAGTTCGAGTTCATGCATTTTATGGCCTACAAAGAATCCTACTCGCGCTGCCACGATGGAGGGGACAAGACGCAGATCGTTTTGGATGCGCAGAAGAAGTTCGTCAAAAACCACATTGGGCGATGGGTGCCGCTGTTCTGCCGGATGTTGGTCAAGAAAGCCGATTCAGGTCTCTATAAGCATGTGGCAGACTTGATGGCGGAATGGATGGACTTTGAAGTCGCGTTCCTGGGCGTCGTCCCGCAGCCCTATTCGGAAACCGATTATCGCCCGGCGACGTTTAATGCGCCGGAAGGCCAGACCTATGAGTGCGGCGCGCAAGACCAAGGTAACGAGCTCAGCTTGTTGTTGAACGAAGTGGGCGCCGAATCATTCTTGGACAAAAAAGATCAAGGGAAAGATAAGGAAGATGGAGGGCCGGTCGGAACCGCCTAGCCATCAAATGAGCGTAAGGGTTTGTAGGTGCTATCAGTTTTCGTGAGCCACCGTTTTTATTTTTCAATCGAGAGGAGGCGTAGTCCTATGGAAGTTGTGCAGACACACAGTAAGCATGTAGTTTTTGGCATTCTTCTCTCTGCGTTGATCGTTGGCGGGATGATGACGATCGGGCAGGTGCCGTTGGCTATCAGCCAACCGGTCACGATTCCGGCGAAGGCCATCAAGGGAGCGATTCCCCTGGACGGCGCGAACCCAGTTTGGGAGAGCGTCCCTGGCGTGATTATTCCGTTGAGCGGACAGCTGATCACCACACCGATGCACCCGAATATTTCGGTGAAGTCGGTGTTCGTGAAGGCCATGACCAACGGTAAAGAAGTCGGCCTGCGTTTAGAGTGGAACGATCAGACCAAGAACGATACGACCATCGGTCCTCAGGATTTCCGAGACCAGGTCGCGATCATGTTCCCAGTCAATACGGCTGGCGCGCCCCCCTTCCAGTGCATGGGCCAGTCCGGCGGCACCACCAACATCTGGCGGTGGAACGCAGAGTGGCAGAAGGATCTCGGCAAGGATAGCGCTGGTATTTGGGACGTGGACGATCAATACCCGGGCATTTTCTGGGACTACTATTTCGAAGAGCCTGCGGGCGGCGTGACCTATCCTGACCGGATCGGTCGCAGCCTTGGGCCTTTCAATACCGGTATCTGGTCCGGCAACATCATGTCTGACCCGACGCTGCGCGTGAGCTCGGTCGAGGATCTGAACGCCAATGGCTTCAGCACCCTGACCACGCAAGCGCATCAGGATGTCTTCGGAAACGGCGTGTGGGAGCCATCAGGCTCCGTCAAGGGCGGCGGGTACAGCGGTCCGACGTGGCGCGTAGTGGTCAAGCGCACGTTGGAGACCGGTGATGCCAACGATACCCAGTTCAAGTCCGGCGCGTCCGTGCCAGTCGCCTTCGCGGTCTGGGACGGCAACAACGTCGAACGTAACGGCATGAAGGCGCTCTCCACCTGGTTTACCCTGAAGTTGCAGTAGGGCAACCGGTTTCTGGAGAGACTACCCGTACCCTTAAGGTGCGAGTGACAGTGTAGCGAGAAAGCCCCAGTTCGGCATCAGCCAGAGCTGGGGCTTTCTCTTTTTCTGCGGAGGCGATTCGCTACCAAGATTATACGTTTGGCTTCTTCGCAATAGGCAGGGGGCCGGCGCCCATGGTTGCATTTGCTTGGTGGCGGAGTGTATAGAAATAGATGAATTTTCTTGAGATAACTCCGTAATTTTCACCTAACTGGTAGTGATTTAGCATGAAAGTCTCACTGCTTTTTCCTCCAACCTGGCATCCATCACAGCCCTACCTGAGCCTCCCATCCTTGACGGGGTTCTTGATGCAAGGCGGTGTCAATAATGTCTCCCAACGTGATCTCGGTATCGAGCTTTTAGACGGAGTCGTCACCCAATCCTACGGGGCCGAGCTCTATCAGGAATTGGTCGATAAACAGCGCGCCCTCGAGCAGAGCCATACCGGCGATACGGGAGCGGGAAGCGCTGAACACTTGGCGCGCATCGTCGAGTCGCTGGACCGCTTTCCTTATCTCATCGACCGGATCGAGCCGGCCAAGGAGACCCTGCGAGGGGAGGGCTTCTACGATCTCGAGTCCTATAAAGAAAGTCTGTTTCTTATCGATAAATGGCTGGAGGTCCTCTCCACGCTCTACTTCCCGACCAGGCTGACGGTCGTCGACAATCAATTCGGCAATTGCTCCATCTATTCGTCCAAAGACTTGATGAAGATCATCAAGGATGAATCCCAGAACCCCTACATCAAACTGTTCCGCGAGCGCTTTCTGAAATCGATCATCGGGGATCAGCCGGACTTGATTGGCGTCTCGATTACGGCGACCTCGCAGATTATTCCTGGGTTGACGCTCTGTCGCTTGATTAAGGAAGCCGCGCCCAATATCCATCTGACCATCGGCGGCAGCATCTTCACCAGGTTGGTCGATAATTTGCGCCGCTGCCCGAGCCTCTTCGATCTGACCGACGATATCATCGTCTTCGAGGGCGAAACGGCCTTGCTTGAACTGGTCCATCAGCTGGATGGGAAAAAGGACTTCAGTAAGGTCCCGAACTTGATCTATCGCCAGAACGGGAAGATCACGGTCAACCAGCCCTTCTACTCCGAGAATATCAATCAGTTGCCGGCGCCTAACTACGATGGCTTTCCGCTGGGTCTGTATCTATCGCCGGAGCCGGTCTTGCCCGTGCAGTTTTCGCGCGGCTGTTACTACAAGGATTGTGCGTTCTGCGCTCTTACGCTGGACCACCAGAATTTCCGGCAGAAAGAACCGGGGCGCACCGTCGAGGAATTGGAATGGCTCACGCAGCGCTATGGCGCTAGCCGGTTTTTCTTCACCGACGAATGTTTCGCCCTCTCGCCGACCAAACGGTTGTGCCAGCAGATCATCGATAAGAAGCTGGACATCAAGTGGACCTGCGAGATGCGCTTCGAGAAGCACCTGACGCGGGAACTCCTGGCCTCGATGAAGGATGCCGGCTGTTTGAAGATCGTCTTCGGGTTGGAGTCCTTCAATCAGCGGGTGATGGATTTCATGAAGAAGGGGATCAAGCAGGAGTGGGTACGGCGCATCGCCGACGATTGTGTCGATCTGGGGATCGCGGTCCACTGTTACATCATCGTGGGATTCCCGACCGAAAAAGAAGAAGAAGCGCGCGAGACGATGAACTTCATCGTTGAGAACGAGCGGCTGCACAATTCCTACGGATTCTCGTGCCAGCCCTGCCTCTTCGATTTGGAAAAAGAAGCGCCGATCATGAGCGACCCCGGCAGCTACGGGATTCGGCGCATCATGCGCCCGTCGGCGGAGGACTTGAGTCTGGGATTTTTCTATGAAGTGTCCGAAGGCATGACGCCCGATGAATCGGAAGCCCTTTATCAGCAGGTCTACGAAAATATCAGTGAAGTCGTATGCGAGCTGCCGTTCAACTACTCTATGGCGGATGGGTTGCTGTACATCGCGCGGGCCAAGGCGCAAGAAGTGGGCGTGCCGCAGCCGACGCCATTGTGATGCGGGTTCGACGGTATAATTCGAGCTGCCTATAAGGATAGACCGCATGAGTGCCGCGAATGCCATAATTGAGCGGATGACGGGACGGATCAATGACCAATCGTTGTTGTTCCAGTACACGATCAAGCTCGTCCTGATCGTCTCCTTCTCGGAGTTGATCCTCTATCGACTCGTATCGCGATTAGGGATGCATCTCAGCAAACTGGCGCAGACGCATGAGTGGATCATTCCGACCTTCACGGCTTTGACAGGGATCGGCGAGTGGCTGCTCAACGCCGTGGCGATTCTGTTGTTCCTCGCCCTGGCCGTGGGCGTCGTCAATCGGATGGCTGGGCGCGGGTTCGTGGGCTCGAACCGGATCGTCGTCCCCGCTGTGACGCTTCTCTTGCTTCTCACGGCTGGCTTCCTGTTGGTCCCTCCCGCGTTTTTGGGATCGGCGATCTATAACTTCGTGGCCCTGGTTGCGCTGGTCTGTCTGATGACGGAGTATCTCTCGGCTCATACCGAATGGTCTCATCGCGCGATGGGGCTCACCTATCTCCTGGGGATCGGGGGCTGGCTGTATTATCAGATCGTATCCACGATCTATAGTTTCAGCGGGACCGTGGCGGCGCCGCCCCTGGTCTACGAGGCCCATCGCGCAGGCGAGGCTTTGATGGTCCTGTCCAGCATCCTGGTGTTTTGGGCCTACGGGCGGGGCGTCTCGTTTCGGACGCGCAATCAGCAGCAGCGCCGCCGCGCCATCTGGTTTTGGGCCACCGCCGGGTCCACTTTTACGCTGATGCTGTTCCTGGATTATCTACTCAAACAGTATGACCCGGGGCTCGCCACCAGCATTCGGAAAGCGGCGGACGGCATTGGGTGGATCTTTCAGTTCGGCATGGGCTACACGTTCTTCCTTCCCTTTGCGCTCTATATGGCAGGCCTGCTGTGCTGGGCCTACACGGTCATTAAGCTCCTGACGATGGGGCGGCTCGCCGGCTATGGGATCGGGCTGATGTTTATTGCGGGCTATGCGCTGCTGTACTCGAATTTGACGCTCATGGTGGTGCTCGGCGTGATGCTCTTAACCATGGACCGGCCTCGACGCGATGCGGCTGATTCGGCGCCGGTGGTGAACGCGCCAGTGATCGGGACGCCGGATTCATTCGCGGGCGGACATACCTAACGAACTTTTTTACTATAGGGAATCGTATGAACGAACCAACCTCTTCTGTTTCCGATCCAGGTCAGACCGTTGTCGATCCCGGCGATCAGCCGTTGAATCCTGACGAAGAAATTGCCGAGATTGAAAAACTGCTGGCGATTGAGCCGGACGATTTTCAGGCTCGCTGCCGGTTGGGCGAACTCTATTTCAGCAAGGGCCGGATGGACGATGCGCTCGTCGAGGTCAAGAAATCGATTGAGATGGCGGAGGGCCTCCGCGCCGAAATGAACCGCTCGCTCGCGATGTACTATTCGAATCTCGGCACGATCTACGCGACGAAAGCCATGACGGATGAAGCGGAAACCGAGTTCAAGCATGCGCTTGAGGTCTTTCCTCACGATGTTTTGGCGCTATTCAATCTCGGTCGGGTCTATGCCGACAAAAAAAAGTTCATGGAAGCCAAGGATTATTACGAGCGCCTGGTGGAGATCACCCCGGACGATCCCATGGCCTGGTACAATCTCGCTGGGGTCTATGTCGAGCTCGACAACCCGCAGGTCTCGGACTATAACACCATCGACATGGCCATTCAGTGCTACATCCGCACGCTCGAACTGGACCCGAAGCATCTGGAGGGCAGTTTTAAGCTGATGGAGCTGGCGATGAATCACAAGAAGACGGACCTCGCTATCAAGGTCATGGAGGATGCCGTCGAGCAGAATCCCCAGGAGCCGCTGGCCTACTATAATTTGATCAGCGTCTACGACAAGGCCAAGATGTTCGAGCAGGCTGAACAGGCAAGAAATCGGTTGAAGGAACGGTTTTCCAAGCGGGCTAAAGAGACCACATCCTAAGTTACCCATTCAGACGGAGGCACACACCATGTTTGGGAGTCTTGGTTTTACAGAGTTGATTTTGATCCTCTTCATTGTGCTGATCATTTTCGGCGCAGGCAAGTTGCCGCAGCTGGGCGAGGGGATCGGCAAGGCGATCAAGGGTTTCAAGAAGTCCGTGCATGAGGCGGACCAGATCGAAGCAGACGCCCTGGCCGCTCAAGAAGCGGCTCAGCAGCAGACGACCGCGGCGCCGCAGCCAGCGATCGTCGCGCCGACCGTGCAGGCCGCAACGCCAGTGGCGCAGCCAGTCGAGACCGTTCAATCAGTTTCACGCGGCTAATCAGCCGGGATTAAGGTCTGAGGTCTATGGAAACCGAACTCCAGCTCGCAGTCGGCTATATCGAAACCTTCGCAGGCAACGGCAAGGCCCGGAGCACCGGCGATGGGAAGCGGGCGGTCAAGTCGGGGATTCCCTTGCCCCATCACGCCGCATTAGACAAGGACGAGACCTGGTTTTATTTTGCCGAGTCTGGCTCCGATCGCATCAGACGGGTGAGCCTCAAGGAGGGCACTCTCTATAATTTTGCCGGTATCGGCGAAACCTGCTATAGCGGCGACGAAGGCCTCTGCGGGGAGGCGGGCCTCTATTTGCCGCTCGACGTGGCGTTCGACTCGCACAACGATCTCTATATCTGCGATTCCGGCAGCAACCGCATCAGAAAAATCGACCACGAGACCGGCATCATCACGACGATCATCGGCACCGGTCAACATGGCTTCAATGGGGATGGCCCGGCGTTGGAGACCAATCTTACGTGGCCGGCCGCCATTGCCTTCGATCCTCACGACGTGATGTACATTGCCGATACTCAGGCGCACCGGATCCGCCGCTACGATCCCAAGACCGGCATGGTCACGACGGTGGCAGGGGCCTGGACAGCCGAAGACGAAGCCCGCGAGCAGCCGCTCGTGGCGCGCAACCTGGTCGTGCTCTCCGGCGATGCTATCGGCATCGATTTCAGCGACGATCATGGCTGGCTTATGCCGGTCTGTTCGGACGGTTTAGACATGTCTATGTACCTCGACGATGGCAAGCCCGCGCTGGAAGCCCGCATCTACGATGTTGTCGGACTTACGGTGAATGGGAAAGGCGATATCATTTTCGTCGACAAAGGCAGCAATCGCGTCCGCAGCATCGACCACCAGACCGGCATCATCTCGACCGTGGCCGGCGTCTGCCGGTACGGCTACGACGGTGACGACAAGCCGGCGATCAGAGCCATGCTCCATGCGCCGGAAGCTGTGGTGGTCGATCAGCAGGACAATCTCTACATCTCCGACACGATGAACCATCGCGTGCGCAAAGTGGATGTGGCGACTGGCGTGATTACGACGGTGGCGGGCAACGGAGACAGCGGGTACGAAGATAAGAATATGGGCGGTTGCGGCGCGGCGCGGTTTGTGGCGAAAGAATCGTCGGGGACCGTGAAGCATGGAGATGGACTGCTCGGCATCGAGGCCGTCGTCAACTCGCCCGTTGGGCTTTCGCTGGATTCCCAGGGCTATCTCTATGTCTGTGAGCGTGGCGAAAACAAAATTCGCCGCGTGAAACTCTGGTAGTCACCCACACGCAGTCAGACTAGTCTCGCTGGGGCTTTGTCCTATTCTGAGCCCCTCACGATGTACTCACGCGGTCACCCGAGGACCTTGCATGATGCGTACGACGAAGATTGATTCCCGCCCGGTACTGTTGCTCCTGTTCATCCTGGTCGTTGCCAGCGTGTTCGTCGGCTTCGGCGTGCCCCTCGTCAGTTCCGAGGGGATGGTCATTCGTGCGCATTTCGTCGAGGGGGAGCTGCCGGTTGGGCCGGAGGATGCCGCCTGGGTCACCGTGTCGCCAATGACTCTTCCTTTGAGCGGACAGGTCATTACTAGACCGGTCTGGCCTGACCCGACGGCGCGGGCTTTAACGGTGCGGACGCTCCACAACGGCAGCGAAATCGCGTTTCTGCTGGAATGGCAGGACAACACGAAGAACGATCGTTTGACGCCAGGAACTTTTCGCGACGGCGTCGCGATCGGGTTGCCGCTCGGCGATGCCCCAGCATTTTTCTGCATGGGCCAGCTTGATCACTACATCAATATCTGGCATTGGAAAGCCGATTGGCAGAGCGATATCGATCGCCGGACCGCCCGGGCTTCGGAGAGGGCCCGTGAAGGCGTGCGGACGTTCGAAGTCATTCCGCGGCGGGTCTCGTCGGTTGAAGACCTCATCGGTGGAGGCTTCAGTACCTTAACGACCAAAGAAAAGCAGGGGCGGGTCCAGGGCAGCGCTGTCTGGAAAGACGGAGTCTGGCATGTGGTCATGCGCCGACCCCTGGTGAGCGAAGAGCAGGAGAACGAAGCCAAGCTCATTCCAGGCCGGATCCAAACCGTGTCCTTTGCCGTGTGGAACGGTGAGAACAAAGAACGGAACGGGCAGAAATCTGTCGCGCCGTGGTTTCAGTTGGTGATCGATCCGCTTGTGAAACTCTAATTTTTGACGATAGTGGGAAGGCGCACACGTTGGAGGATCTTCGTATCGGCTCAGTGAGCGCTCGCACAAAGGCCCTTCGGAGCGGAAGGGCCTTTTTTTTGTGTTTTGGACTCAGCCTGGGACTAGTGAGTGGTCTTGCGTCAGCGGGTGAATTGGCGCCGATGACCGTAGAGGAAGCCGCGAAGCTGGGGGAAGATTTCGGCATGATCGTCGGAGATGTGGACGAAGAGATTAAAAGAGAATTGAAGTTGGACCAGGCGCAGGGTGTCGCCGTGTTTGAAGTGATTGGAAACTCGCGCGCCGACTATGCCGGCATCAAGGTCCGGTCCGTCATCAAGGAAATCGACAAAACCGAGATTAGGAACATGCTCGACTTTGGAAAAGCGATCAAGCGCGGGATGAAAGAATGCAACTTCACCATTGGCACCTATGAGTCGGCCGATCCAGGCGATCCGGTCGGGTGGGGTGTGAATTTCCATTTCGTCGGATGCAGGCGGGATTGATCATGATACGACGCAGGCCGGTACATCGCATTGCGGCGGGTTTTCTTTTTCTGCTGATAATGGGCGTCATGGGCCTGTCTCAAGGCCCTGTCATCGCCCAGAAGTCAGAGGTTAAGGCGTCGTCCGATTGGGTGGAGGAAATCGAAAAGATCTTCATCAGATCGGAAGACTGTAAGCAATGCCACGACCGGCATTATGAAGAGTGGAAAGGTGTGCGCGAGCAGACGCCGGATCTTAAGACCGCTGGCCGAGTCGATGCGGCGCTCTTGCACGGCGCCTCGCTGGAGTCGCCAGTCTTCCGCACCGTGTTGGGGGTCTGGCTTCAGACCAATCCGACTTCCGACGAGCGTCGCCGCTGTCTTTCTTGTCATGTGCCTTCGACGACCGTGTTCCCGCAACATGCCGAAAAGATCGTGGCGCAGGTGTTGGCAGGCAAGCCGCAAGTAGAGGGTATTGGCTGCGCCTCCTGCCATCTGATCAAACAGGTCGAGCAGACGAAAAATTCCCCGCCGTCGTTCAAGATCGAGCCTGGCAAGATGCTCTATGGCCCCTATGCGGACCCAGAGGAAAACCTCGTTCATCCTGCGATGCAGTCGGATTTGTTTCGTGGCGCGAACTATTGCGCCTCCTGTCACTTCGATAAGGTGAAGGATGTGACGCAGAAGGATCTGGCAGGGGAGATTTTGCAGGGGACGGTATGCCAGGACTGCCATATGGAACCCTCAACAGGGAGCTCCACGTCGCGGCGCGGGTCCATGACCCGCGCGATCGGCCGCCATTGGTTCCGCGGCGTGGTGATCCCCGGCACGCTCATCAAGAATCGAAACCTCCAGGCCGAATGGATGCCCCGCGTGGATCTTGAGACCACCAAGTCTGTCTCGGCGGTGGAGGGGACGGCGCTGGTGAAAGTCGGTAGCCTTCCGCACAGTTTTCCGGACGGAGATCCGACGCTCAAGCAGTTCTATCTGATCCTGACCGCCAAGGATGCGCAGGGTAAGGTGTTGAAGGAAGAGACCAAGCAGTTCGGGTTGCCCTATGACAAGATTCTCCGCGGCCCGATTCCAGACCCGTTCATCAAGGGCGGCCACACGAGGAAAGTGCCCTTCTCGCTGGTGCTCCCGGCCGGCACGACGGCTGCCTCAATTGAAGCGGTCTTAAACTATGCGTTGATCCCGATACCGGAGCCCGCGCTCAAGGAAAAGTATCTCGCCACCTTGACGACGGATAAAGAGCGGGAGCTTGCCAAGAAAATTTTTGACGAATATACGCAGCCACGCCTCTTAACGTATCGGGCGAAAAATCTCTGAGCTGTTGAAGTAAAAAGGCTGCATGATGGGACGACATTCGGTGGGTGTGAAGCTTGGGATTGGCGCAGTGATTGTGGCGGCCTTGTGCCTGTCGCAGTGGCTCGATCATGTCCTCTATGCGAAAGAGGTTCCTAAGCCCACCCTTGAAAAGGCCTTTCCCAGCTCCAGCAAGTGCAAGCGCTGCCATGAGCGCGTGTTTGAAGAATGGGAAACCTCGCCGCTCTCGAAGTCCATTCATTCCCCGGCCTTCCGCGCCTCGCTCGATGCGTTCCTGGCGTCTCCGGGAGGAAAAGACAAGGCCCTCTGTTTCCGCTGCCATGCGCCGCATGTGCGCGAATTCCCAGAACAGGTCCAGCTCTTTATCGATCAGGCCAAGGCCGGCGACCCTTCGCTGGATGGGGTGGGCTGTGCGCAATGCCATTTGATCAAACAGGTCGATCGGACCAAACAGCCGCCTGAGCCCAAGTACGAATTAGGGAGCAAGACGCTCTACGGTCCCTATAAGGACTTTGTGCAGAACCTGGCTCACCAGTCGATGGAGCTGGGGCTCTTTCAGAAGTCCGATCTCTGTCTCAATTGCCACCAGTCTGTGCCGTCTGCTGCCAACTTAGGCAAGAGCAATGATCTGCTGGGCAATTGGGATCAGAGCAAAGCCGTGAAGTCCGGCAGGGAATGCCAGAGCTGCCACATGCCGGAGCAGGTGGGGGAGTCGGCCAACGGCGAGAAGAAGCGGAAAACCGCGAACCATACATTCCCTGGGCGTATCGGCAAGCTCCGCCAGGAAGCAGCTAAGTTGGACGTGCAGACGAAAATCGATGGCGACAAGACCATCGTCACGGTGAAGGTGCAGAGTCTTGTCCCGCACAGCCTGCCGACTACCCATCCAGCCTGGGCGAGTATGGCGCTGGAGCTGGATATCAAAGGAAAGAATCTAAAGAGCGTCTTTGCCGACAAGCGGGTCTATGGGCGGGTCTATCAGGATGCCAAGGGGCAGAAGACCAGTTTCGACTTCGAGGCGGTCAAAGTTCTCGAGGATACAGTGTTGAAGCCGGACGAGACACGCGTCGAGACCTTTACCTTTCCCACGCCGAAAGACACCAAGACCTTTGATGTCGAAGTCACCCTCAACTATGCGCCGATCACTGGCCCAGCTCCCTTCCTGCAGCGAGTCGAAGCGGAGTCCTCCAAAGGCTCGCAAGATCCGGTCTTCCAGTCGATCGAGATCGTGAAGTTTGTGGCGAATATCTCGACGGCGAAGTAGCGAGAGGCTAGCGGGTCACTCAAAATAACTTGTGCGCCCCTTTCCATTTTCTCTCTGGAAGATGCCTGTTGTCGGTTCCACTGCGCCCTTTCCCCCTTGATCCTCTTACTCCATCTGTATAGAATGGCCGAACTTTTCAGGCAGTTAGCTGCACGGATCGATTCTGTACCACTTCGGGCTTTCCCATCGAACACGTCACCGTGATGAATGGCGGCCAGAGAAAACGGGTGTTCCCCAACACCCCCAACAGGAGGAGACCATTGTGAGTGACTCATCCATCATTACGTTTGCGTTGGTATCGGCGGTCACCGGCATTGCCTACGGCCTCTATCTGGCCATGTGGGTCTTTAAGCTGGATGCCGGCAATCCAAAGATGCAAGAAATTGCCAAGGCCATTCAGGAAGGCGCGAGCGCCTATCTGAACCGCCAGTATCGGACTGTTGGCGTCGTCGCCGCTGTGTTATTCGCGATGTTGTGGGGCGCAGGGGCGTTCTCCGACAAGTTCGGTTTGCTGACTGCGATTGGATTTTTGATCGGCGCCGGCGCGTCGTCGCTGGCCGGCTATGTGGGCATGGTTATCGCGGTGCGGGCGAACGTACGGACGGCGCAGGCCGCGCATAATGGGATGAATGCAGCGCTGACCGTGGCTTTCCGTGGCGGCGCGGTGACGGGGCTCTTGTTGATCGGCCTGGGTCTGCTGGCCATCACGACGTTCTATGTGGTGGCGTCGCAGATTGCGGGGCAGGAGAAGGCGATTCATGCCTTGCTGAGCCTTGGATTCGGCGGCAGTTTGATTTCGGTTTTTGCCCGGGTGGGCGGCGGTATTTACACGAAAGCGGCGGATGTTGGAGCGGACCTTGTCGGAAAAGTGGAAGCAGGGATTCCGGAAGACGATCCGCGCAACCCGGCAGTCATCGCGGACAATGTGGGCGACAATGTCGGCGATTGTGCCGGTATGGCAGCGGACCTCTTTGAGACCTATGCCGTGACAACGGTCGCGGCGATGGTCCTGGCGTTTACTCTGTTCAAAGGGAATAGTGCGCCGATTCTCTATCCTCTGGCATTGGGCGGCGTGACGATCTTCGCGACAATCATCGGCATTCTTTTTGTGAAGGTGAGCAAAGGCGGCGGGATCATGTCGGCGCTCTACAAGGGCCTGTTCGTGGCGGGTGGCATCGCCGCGGTGGCCTTCTACCCTGTGACAACCTCGATCATGGAGGGTGTGGGCGGCGTGAGCGGGCTGAGCTACTATCTCGCTTCGTTGATCGGCTTGGCTGTGACCCTCGCCCTCGTGTTTATCACCGATTACTACACCTCCAAGAGCTATGCGCCAGTGAAGGCGATTGCCAAGGCCAGTGAAACGGGCCATGCGACGAACATCATTGCGGGGTTAGCGGTGGGAATGGAGGCAACGGCCTTGCCGGTGGTGGTGATCGGCGGGGCGATTCTGACGAGCTACTGGCTCTGTGGCGGCGCGGCGTCGGGTGGTTTGTATGGTGTGGCCACTGCGGCTGTCTCAATGTTGTCGATGGCCGGGATTGTGGTGGCGATCGATGCCTTTGGTCCGATCACCGACAATGCGGGCGGGATCGCGGAGATGGCGCACCTCGGCAAAGAGGTGCGGGATATCACCGATCCATTGGATGCGGTCGGCAACACGACCAAAGCTGTGACAAAGGGCTATGCGATCGGATCGGCCGGCCTTGCGGCGGTGGTACTGTTTGCCGAGTATGCTCGTGAAGTGGCGAAGGGGAGCGGGGCGAGCACGTTTGATCTCTCCAATCCGTCTATTTTGGTTGGACTCTTCCTGGGTGGGATGTTGCCCTTCATCTTCGGCGCCCTCTGTATGAAGGCCGTAGGAGAAGCAGCAGGCCTCGTGGTGGAAGAAGTGCGGCGGCAGTTCCGGACGATCAAGGGGATCATGGAAGGCACAGGCAAGCCGGAATACGGGACCTGCGTGGATATTGTCACGCAGGCGGCGATCAAGAAGATGATGGTGCCGGGATTGATCCCAGTCATTTCACCCATTCTGGTCGGCGTGATCCTGGGGCCGCAGGCCTTGGGCGGCATGCTCGTCGGCAGCATTGTTACCGGTCTGTTCGTGGCCATCTCGATGACGAGCGGCGGCGGCGCTTGGGACAATGCCAAGAAGTATATTGAAGAGCAGGGCATGAAGGGAACGGACACGCATAAGGCTGCCGTCACCGGCGACACGGTCGGCGATCCCTACAAGGATACGGCCGGCCCGGCGATCAACCCGATGATCAAGGTGATCAACATCGTGGCGTTGCTCATCGTTTCGTTGCTCGTGTAGGAGGATGCTGAAAAGGGAGCGTGGTGGAAGGAGTGGCTTGCGGACCATCCGAGTCATCGCGGGCTAATCATTTTCGGGAGGAAGCCTCAAGGCTCCTCCGAGCTGCCATCGAACACCCCACCGGAAGTACTGCCGCCCTCCAACGAGCCGCAGGACAAGTAGACCGCTCTCCGCGCACCCGCTCTTTCAGACGGGTGCCGGAGAGCCTGAGAGCCAATACTGATGAGGCTTTCCCGCCGCTGGTTTGACAACGCAGCAACGAGTGGCTAGTATCCCCTTAATTCTCAGATAGTTAGCCTCTGTCTCGGTTCAGAACCATTCGAAAGGCTTTCATGCAATCCAAGCTCTGGGCCTTCCGTGACATCAATCTCTCTCAGCGGGATTCGTTGGTTCAGGCCCTGTCCATTTCTCCTGCGACGGCGTCGCTCTTTTTGGCTCGCGGCGTGACCTCGCCGGATGAAGCCACGTCCTGGATGTCGTTACAGCCGCCGCATGATCCCTTTTTGATTCCCGATATGGAGCAGGCGGTCGAACGGTTGCATCGCGCGGTCACGACTCGGGAGCCGATTTGTTTTTATGGCGACTACGATGTCGACGGGATTATGGCGACCAGTGTCTATATGTCGTTCTTCGGGAGGCTGGGTGCTAATGTGCGCGCCTATGTGCCGCATCGTTTGCGCGAAGGCTACGGGCTCAATCTCAGCGCAGTCCAGCGGCTGCATGACGAAAAGATCTCGCTGTTGGTGACCTCCGATTGCGGGACGACTTCCCATAAAGAAATCGCATTAGCGGCCAAGCTGGGCATGGATGTGGTGGTGACTGACCATCACCAGAGCGACGAGGAGATGCCGCCGGCTGTGGCGGTGCTGAATCCCCATCGCGTCGGGGCCCTCTATCCCTTCCGCGGACTCTGCTCTGCGGCGCTGGCCTACAAGGTGGCGCAGGCCTATCAGCTGCGTTACGGGGTGGCCGGGGTGCCGTTGGAGTCGTTGCTCGATCTCGTGGCCTTGGCGACAGTGGCCGATGTGGTGCCGTTGCACGATGAGAATCGAAATTTTGTGCGTGAGGGGCTGGTTCAGTTGTCGCGCGGCGCGCGCTGCGGGGTGCGGGCCTTGAAGCAAGTGGCGGGGGTGACGCGGGATTGCACGGCGGAAACAATTGCCTTCAAGCTGGCGCCCCGCATCAATGCCGCCGGGCGATTGGACGATGCGATGCTGGGCGTGCGGTTGATGACGACCGACAATCCGCTCGAGGCGCAGCAGTTGGCAGATCGGTTGGAGCAGTTGAATCGGGAACGGCAGCGCATCGAAGTGGACATTATGGAAGAGGCGCTGGCGTCATTGAAGGATAAAGAGTTGCCGCCCGCATTGGTTTTGGCGTCCCGCCATTGGCATCTTGGAGTGGTTGGGATTGTCGCTGCTCGCTTAGTCGATCGGTTTCAGCGCCCGGCGATCGCTCTGGCGATCAATGAGCAGGGGATTGCGAAGGGCTCGGCGCGGACGACCGGCGGGTTCGATCTCTATCAAGGTTTGGCATCCTGCCGGGAGATGCTGGAGGCATTCGGCGGACATCCCAGCGCTGCCGGAGTGACGATTCGCGAATCTCGGATTGACGAGTTCCGCGCCAAATTTTCTGATGCAGTCGTAGGCTGGACCGACGAAGGAGCCAAGGTGCCGACGTTGAATGTCGATGCCGAAGTGCGGCTGGACGAAGTGAATTTGAAGCTGATCCAGGAAATCTGTTCGCTGCATCCGTTCGGGGCCGGCAATCCTGAGCCCACGTTTGCCGTGACCCGCCTTGAAGTGATGGAGGCCCGCACCGTCGGCCAGAAACATCTGAAAATGACCGTGCGGCAAGGCTCCTCGGTGCCGTTCGATAGTATCGCGTTCGGGATCAAATCATTGTTGGAGCGGGGGATTCCGGCCCGTACGCCGGTCGATCTGGCCTTTACGCCTGAACTGAACCATTGGAACGGCCGTGACAGGATTCAGCTCCGCATTCGCGATGTGCGTCCGAGTGTGATGGAGTGAGTGAGCCATGGTGTATGAAACCGTCACAGATCTTGACCAGCTGCTGGATCGGATCAAGAGCTATGCGCCCGATGCCGATCTCGGCTTAGTCCGCAAGGCCTACGAATTCTCGGCGAAAGCCCATGAAGGGCAGCGGCGCCGGTCCGGAGAACCCTACCTGCAGCATCCCATCGCGGTCGCCGGAGTCCTCACCTCGCTTAAAACGGATGTGACCGCCATCGTTGCGGGCCTCCTCCACGATACCCTCGAAGATACGGTCGCCACGGCTGACGAACTTGAACAAGAGTTCGGCAAGGACGTGCTGCATCTGGTCGACGGGGTGACCAAGATCGGCAAGATCACGTTCCGGAGCTATGAAGAGAAGCAGGCGGAGAATTTCCGCAAGATGTTGCTCTCGATGGCGGACGATATTCGAGTTGTTCTCATCAAGCTCGCCGACCGATTCCACAACATGCACACCTTGGAACATCTCGACGCGGCCAAGCGGCAGGAGATCGCCCAGGAGACGCTGGAGATCTACGCGCCGCTGGCCAATCGCCTCGGGATCGGGTGGGTGAAGAACGAGCTGGAAGACCTCTGCCTCAAACATCTCAAGCCGGATATCTATGAGACGTTGCGTACCCGCGTGGCGAAACGCGATGAGGACCGGCAGCAGTACATCGATGAAGTCAGCCAGCTCGTACAGAAGGCCATGCAGGAGAATGGGTTGGCCGGACAAGTGTACGGCCGTCCCAAGCACCTGTACGGCATCTACCAGAAGATGAATAAGCAGTCGATTACGTTCGAAGAGGTCTATGACTTGACCGCGTTGCGGATCGTGACGGACCTCAAGATGAACTGCTATGCCGTGCTGGGCGTGATGCATTCCCTCTGGCGGCCCGTGCCGGGGCGCTTCAAAGACTACATCGCGACACCGAAGTCCAATCTGTATCAGTCGCTCCATACGACGGTGGTGGGCCCGAAGGGGGAACACGTCGAGTTCCAGATTCGCACGGAGGAGATGCATCGCATCGCCGAGTATGGCATCGCAGCGCATTGGAAGTACAAGGAGCAAGGGCAGGTCGCCGATCGCGACAGCAAGGCTTTTGGCTGGCTCCACCAGTTCGTCGAGTGGCATGAGGATTTGTCAGATAACCGGCAGTTCATGGACTCGGTGAAGCTCGATCTCTTTCACGATGGGGTCTATGTGTTCACGCCCAAAGGGATCGTCAAGGAGTTGCCGAAAGGATCGACGCCTGTCGATTTCGCCTTTGCGATTCATACCGAGGTCGGGGACCACTGCGTCGGGGCCAAGGTGGACGGGAAGATCGTGCCGCTCAAGCATGAGCTGGCCAGCGGCGACACAGTCGAAATCCTGACCTCCCCCGCACAAACGCCGCACAAGGACTGGCTGAAGTTCGTCCGCACCTCGCGCGCGAAGACTAAGATCAAACATTGGATCAAGCTTGAAGAACAGAAACGGAGCGTCGAGATCGGCCGTCGTTTGCTGGAGTCGGAATTCCGCCGTCATGGCATGGCGCCGGCCCAAATGTTCAAGTCGGCGGAGCTATTGGAGGCGGCCCGGCAATCGGGCTTCGACAGCACGGAGGAATTGACCGCCGCCGTGGGCTTCGGCAGCGTGGCGACGTCACAGGTCATCGGCAAACTCACAGCCCCCCCGTCCGGAACGCAGGCGTCCGTTCAGGAGCGCCCAGCCGCGCAGAAAGTGGCAGAGGGGAAGAGCGACGGCGTCGGGGTGCAGGTCAAGGGATCGCGCGACCTGCTCATGCAGTTGTCGCGTTGTTGTCATCCCGTGCCGGGCGATCGCATCCTCGGCTATATCACGCGAGGGCGCGGGTTGACGATTCATGCGGTTGATTGTCCGAACCTTGTCGCCCTGGACTACGATAAAGAACGGTTGGTAGAGGTCGAGTGGGATGTGGCCACGCCCGGCACCCATTCGGTCAAAATATCCATTGTGGCCGTTGATAAGACCGGAGTGCTGGCGAATGTGTCCTCTGCGATTGCGGCGTGCCATGCCAACATCCGCCGCGCCGAGATTACGACGCGAGAAGATCAGAAGGCGGTCCTGGATTTCGTCGTGGAAGTGTCAGGCACCCAGCATCTCGATCAGGTGCTGAAAGCCGTCGAACGGGTGGGTGGGGTGATTACGGCGAGGAGATTACGGGCCTGGCAGGAACGGTCATAACCGTCTGTCTTGTTCTGATGTCTATTCGGTCGATCTGGCTTGTTGGGTTGCAGAAGATTAACCAAATAGACTAGACACACCAGATGAGACGATAGACCTGCTTCGCCTGTTACGGAACCTTGAACTGAAGCTTCGATCCTCTCTGCAACTTCAAGACCGCCGCTCTGCCTCCCGCGAGTTCCAGGACATAAAGAGATTCGTCGTTCGGACGATATTGCGGGCAACTGTCGTCTTGCCTCGTGCAGATCGGGACGTTCGGCTCGATGTGGACGATCTCCTTCTTGTCGTTCATCCAAATGATATCGAGCGGGATCTTGGTGTTCTTCATCCAGAATGTCCAGGGCTGTGCCTGGAGGAACGTGAAGAGCATGCCGCGGTCGGCTCCCAGGTGCGTGCGGTACATTAAGCCTTCCCCGCGTTTCTGAGGCGTGTCGGCCAGCTCCGCATGAATAATGGCGCCGCCGGGGAGGGTAATCGGGATCAGGCCTGATGGAGCCTGGTCGGTTTTCCCTTCTGTCGAACAAGGGAATAGGAGGAGCAGGATGAAGACTGCTGCGAGTCGTTGTTGCATGGCGGCATCCTATCGGCCAGTCGGAGATGAGTCAAGCTGGCGGCCGTGGCCCTGGTATCTTGCAATCATATTGTTGCCTATGAGATCCTCGGCTAACTTAAGCAAGGGAGGAGCCGATGAAAGAGACGAGGAAAGTCCATTACGTCAAAGGCGTGTTTGTCTGTCCGACATGCAGGCAGTCCTATGTGCAGGAAAAATGGATCGAAGCCTGGCGGGTCCGCTGTCATAAGTGCGATTACCGCGGAGCCCTCACGGACGTTTCTGTCGAAGAGCGTATGGAAGAGGAAATTGTCCGTCGTTGAATCAGCACCAAGCTTGTGCGTCGATTCCTGCTCCCTGTGAGTCGATGTTGCCTGCTCACAACTCTATCCCACGACTCCGCTCCATTGGTTCGCTATTCCTCTGTGTCCTGCTTCTGATACCAGGCATCGGATCCGACGAAACCTTCGCCGACGAGCCGGCCCAACCGGTGAAGGTCCTTGTGACCTACCATTCGTTGTCCGGCAATACCGAACGCATGGCTGAAGCGGTGGCAGAGGGCGCGAAGAGCTTCCCTGGGGCCGAGGTGCTGCTGAAACGGGTCGGTCAGGTGACGGCGGATGATCTGTTTTCCGCCGATGCGGTCGTGGTCGGTTCGCCAGTCTATTGGTCGAACATGTCGGGCGAGGTGAAGACATTTTTTGATAATTGGCAGTTCAAGTTCAGCGTGTTTCCCGAATTCAAGATGAAGAACAAAGTCGGCGCAGCCTTTGCGACCGGCGGCCAGATTTCTAGCGGCAAAGAAGTCACGATGTTGACGATTCTGGCTGCGATGTTGGGGAATCAGATGATCGTCGTCAGCGGCGGTGGGGCGTTCGGCGCCTCTGCCACCACGGAGGGTGACAGCCCCGGCATCGATAACAAGGAACTGGCCGAGGCCACGGCCCTAGGCTTGCGCGTAGCTCAAGTTGCCGCCAGATTCAAAGCCGGTTCCGCTAAGTAGCCCTCCTGCCAGGTTTTAAAAAGCCAGTTGAACTCAGCAAAACGTTGATCGCTTGTGCGTCTGAGCCATGAGGGGGCGCATCTCTGACGGATGCCCAAAAAGTTTTTTCAGCAGGGCCACGCGGAGGATTTCGATGAGCTAAGAACAATGCTGGCGGACTTTTTCAGTATTCGTCTACAGCGTTTGTTCTAGCTGATCTACCATCTCGCCGATCGTATCGAACCCCGATTGCCAGAAGTCTTCCGAGGTCATGTCGACTCCGACTTTGGCGAGAATCGTCTGCGGCGATTCCGATCCGCCAGTACTCAGGAGTTCCAGATATTTGGGCACGAACGAGGCGCCTTCTTTCTGATACATCCGATAGAGCGCGAGGACCAGTAAGTTCCCGAAGCTGTAGGCGTAGCAATAGAAGGGGCTGGCGAAGATGTGGGGAATGGTCAGCCATTCCCATTGAAACTCTTCTGGGACCTTGATCCCTTTCCCGAACTGTTGCCGCACCTCTGCCAGATAGGTTTTGGCCAGATCCTTCACGGTCGCACCCTGGGCGATCATCTCATGGGCGTGATTTTCGAATTGGACGAAATAAGCCTGCCGGAGGACCGTGGCGTAGATGTCGTCTAGTTGGTTGAGCAGGAGGCCCTGTCGCACCTTCTTGTCCCGCTCCTGGCTCATGAGGGCATCGGAGAGAATCCGTTCTCCGAACACTGAGGCGGTTTCCGCCAGCGGGAGGGTGGAGTGGAAGGTGAACATGGAATGATGCTGCGCCAGCATGCCGTGAACGGCATGGCCGATTTCATGGGCCATCGTGGCGATATCGCGCGCTTCGCCGGTGAAGTTCAGGAGCACGTAGGGGGTCATGCTGGGCACGACGCTGTAGCAATAGGCGCCCCCGATTTTTCCCGGCCTCGTCCTGGCATCGATATGGCGTTCATGCACCACCCGCTCTGCCAGGTCGGCTAGTTGCGGAGCAAATCCCCGATAGGCCTCCAGCACCATGTTGATAGCATCCTGATAGCGATAGGATTTCTGCTCCGTGCGATGCGGCGCATAGATGTGGTAGCGGTTCATTGGCGTGATCTTGCAGAGGCGCGCTTTGATACGGAAGTAGCGCTGGAAGATGCCGGCATTTTTTTGACAGACCTTGAGGAGCGAGGTTACGGCTGCGTCGGGAATGTCGTTGCCCAGGTTGCGGGTGGCAATCGGGCTGGTGAAGTGACGCAGCTGAAGATTCTCCGCTTTCCAGTCGTTGACCAGGGTCTTGTAGATCTCGCCCAGCAGATCGTGCTGATCGACATAGACGCGGTAGAGCTCCCGATAGGCGGCTTCGCGCAGGCGTCCTTGCGCATGGCGCAGATAGGCTGTCAGTTCCTCGCGCGTCATCGTCTTTCGTGTGCCATTGACGGTGAGGGTGAAGGTGAAGGCGTTGGTCACGACGTCGTAGAGGGAATGGACGGCGCTGCGGCCTGTAATGTTCTTGATATTGACGATTTTCTCTTCCGGTTCAGAGAGCGTGTGAGGCTTGAACCGGCGAATGGTCTCGAGGTGATACCGGAGCGAGCCGGTTCCGGCCATGAGCCGGTTCGCATTACCCGCATCGACGCTCTGCCACCAGAGGTCGAAGAATACCATTCGATTTTGGAGCGAGGTGAGCCGTTCCTCAACCTTGTCTTTAAATGAGCGGGCTGCGAGGTCTTTGGTATTTTCCGAGAACCAGAGATAGGCGTAGGCGCTGAGTTTGGATGACGCAGCCGCGATATTTTCACTGAGCGTCAGGAGCGGGTGGAAGACGGTTATCTCCATGGTCGGACTGAACTGGGCGCGCGCCGTTTCGAATTGCGCGACTTGGGACTCGATCTTTGCCAGCAGGATTTCAAAATGTTTGGTCGGATTCTCTGCCAAATGGGAGAGATCCCAGCGCTCGGCATAGGTGGATTTCTGCCCTTTGGGGGAAGCGGTCTTGCGTGATGTCGTGGTCTTCCGGTCTGTTTTCGTTGGCATGGGTCGTGTCTCCTTCATCATCACCTCCACCTGAGGCGGGCTTGTAATCATACCATTCCCGTTGGCGCGGCCGGAGAAATTTTCTCTTGCCGAGTTCAGGGAAAATCTTCCATCTGCTCCGGCATCTCGGTATGATGCATCAAGCGTAACGGAGATCTCATGACCGACCAAGAACTCAATCGGGCCATTCAATATGTCACAGCCTGCACGTCCTATGGGCGAGATACGGTGGCTGATATTCTCACGACCGGCCTCGGTGAAATGACGACGCTCGCCACGCAATCGTCGGAGCGGTTCGAGCGGGAGGTGCTGCTGGAATATGTCTGCCAATGGACAATTAAGCGCACGGGCCAGCCGGAACCCTTAGCCCGGGAGATCCTGGGCTACGCAAGCCGCTGGCTGGATGAAGTGTACGAGGAAATTTCCAAACGCGAGCCGGAATCTCTCGGCCTGATATCCGACAATGATGATGACGATGACGGAGCGGAGCCGGTTTAGGCTGGCAGCGAGCCAGTGAGCGATTCCAGACTCTTCGTGACCATCATGTCGCCGTTTTTTGTGGAGACGTCGATGCCGGTGGCGCAGGCGGTTCGGCATTCGTCGATTCGATCTAGCTTGTGCAGTGCTTGGGCCAGGGCATAGTAGGCGGCTGAGTAGGTGGGCTTGACTGCGACACATTGCCGCAGGGCCTTGGCCGCTTCTTCGAAGTTCGCATCTTCCATATAGGCCTTCCCCAGGCCAAACCAGGCGACTTCGTCGGTCGGATCGATCTCTAGGACTTTTTTGAGCGGTTCGATGCGGCGATTTGCCATGATTCCCTCCAAGTATATGAGACGATAGCAGCGGCGAACGCTCGTTGTCTATGCGCTTTCCTGCATGCTACGATTCGCGCAGGACGCTGGATACGTCAGTTGGAGCATGTATGGCGAAGACGGGGCTCGTTTACCATCCTGCCTATCTCGAGTATGATATGGGGGCCGGGCATCCTGAATCGCCTAATCGGCTGCGTGCCATCATGCAGCAGCTGGAGGCGAGTGGGACTGCGGCGTGTTTGACCAGAATTCCACCGCGAAAAGCGGAAGACGAATGGATTACGCAGATCCACACTGCGTCCTATCTTGAGATGCTAAAGGTGGAGGCCCCGGCGACCGGGCGGGTTTCCCTCGATGCCGATACCTCCCTGTCTCTCGGATCCTTGACCGCCGCCTATCTGGCAGCAGGCGGGGCCTTGGCTGCGGTCGATGCGATCATGTCGAAAGATGTCGATCATGTGTTTTGTGCGGTGCGGCCTCCGGGCCACCATGCAGAGGCGGGGCACGCGATGGGATTTTGTCTCTTCAATAATGTGGCGATTGCCGCGCGTTACGCGCAGAAGCGTTATGGGCTGAGTCGGGTCTTGATCGTTGATTGGGACGTGCATCACGGGAACGGCACGCAGCATAGTTTTGAAGAGGATCCGTCGGTTTTGTTCTTCAGCACCCATCAGTTTCCCCATTATCCCGGCACGGGCCGCGCGACAGAGCGGGGCAGAGGGGCGGGGGAGGGGCTCACGATCAATGTGCCGATGGAGGCGGGGGAGGGCGATGAGGCGTACCGCGCCGTCTTTCAGAAAACGTTGGTCCAGGCCGCCGATGCGTTCAAGCCGGAGTTCGTGATCATCTCAGCAGGCTTCGATGCCCATCAAGACGATCCGCTTGCGAGTATGGGATTGACCGAAGAGGGCTACGAGGACCTCACTGGCATCGTGGCCGGCATCGCCAAGCGCCATGCGAATGGGCGGATCCTTTCGTCGCTCGAAGGCGGGTATCATCTGACATCCTTGGCTGCGTCGGTGGATCGTCACATTCAGGCTCTCTTGGCCGCATGAAAACCCCTCTTAAAATTCTGCTCGGTTCGGCCCTGGTCGGTCTGCTCGTCTATCTCTATTACACCGAAGTCAAGCCGGTTGTGATTTTTGGGTTGCGCGATGAGTATGCCCATGCGATTCCATTTCAAAAGATCCCGGAGGGGCTGACGAGCTTAAAGGCCGAATCCTGCGGCCAATGCCACCGTGAGATTTACGACGAGTGGAAGACGAGTATCCATGCCCATGCCTATGAAGACCCGTTCTTTCAGGCCTATTGGAAGAAGGATAAGAACATTTGGGTCTGTTTGAACTGCCACACTCCGCTGGAGAACCAGCAGCCGACATTGGTGAAAGAGATTCCGCGAGGGCGGGTCGAGAAGGCGGTGCAAGAGCCTAATCCCCATTACGACCCCGAGTATCAAAAGGAGTCGGTAACTTGCGCGGCCTGCCATGTGCGGGATGGAGTCATCTATGGCCCATTCGAAGATTCCGCTGCGCCGCACCCGACCAAGTTCGATCCGAACTTTCGCACCGCGCAGGTCTGCCAGCGTTGCCATAACGTGGTGTCCGGTCCGGCCCAGTTCTATAATGTGGGGCCCTGCGGGACCTACTCGGAGTATGAAGGCAAGTTCTTCATGCAGGAGCGTGGCTTCATTTGCCAGAGTTGTCATATGCCTGCAATCGACCGCCCGGTGGCGACGAATAGTCCGATCCGGCGGAGTCGGCAGCATCTCTGGCGCGGCGGGCACGATCCGGATATGGTGAAACGGGCGGTGGGGGTGCAGGTCAAGGCCGATATCGCCTCCCCCAAGCCTGGCGATCGAGTGAGTTTTACCCTCACCGTCATCAACGCGGGAGCCGGCCATAAGATTCCAACCGGCGATCCTGACCGGTTTTTCACGGTGGAGTTTTCGGTGGAGGACCGGCAGGGGAAGGTGCTCGATCAGCAGACGTCCACGATGGGCCGCTGGATCATGTGGCAGCCAGCTATCGTCGAGTTGTATGATAATCGTCTGTTGCCCCTGGCTAGCCGGGAGTACCAGTTTACGTACCAGCTCCCAGCTCAGGCGGACGGCTTGAAAGTCAAGGCACGGGTGCAGTACCACATCCTGACCGACAAGCAGCATGAGATGTTGCAGACCCAGTATGGGTTAACGGGAAACGATCCCTACCGATTCGTCGTGTACGAGCGGGAGTTCCCGCTGTCCGGCGGCCTTGCTGCGGCGCTGAGTGCGAGCGAGCAGTCAGCGGCCATGAGCCGCCAGCCAGAGGGGACCAGTTGTAAGGCCGGAACTGCGGGCTGATCGCGGACAGCTTAAACCGCAAAGGAACGACATGACACACCCGTTGCTGATCAATACAGAAACTCTTCAACAGAACTTGGGCCAGCCAGGCCTGGTGATTCTCGACGTGCGAGGACGGGCTGCCTATGAGTTCGGCGGCCATATTCCCGGCGCGGTACATTCGACCTGGCACGAGTATAGCGACCCCAAGGCCGTGCCGAAGGGTCTGCTCGATCCCGATCGCGCCAGGCTGGAACAGAAGATCCGCGCGTTGGGCATCAGCCAGGACAGTGATGTGGTGATCTATTCTAATCCCTTCGATAATTGGGGCGACGAAGGCCGCATGTTCTGGATGTTGGAATATTTCGGCCATACGAAGCTGCGGATTCTCGACGGAGGATGGGTCAAGTGGGTGCAGGAAAAACGGCCATTCGAGCATGGCTGTGTGACGCCCAAGCCCGGGACCTTCACCGTCAATCCTGTGGCGGCCGTGATTGCCGGCAAAGACGAATTGAAGCAGTTGGTGAAGCAGCCGCACCCAGGCACCGTGATCCTGGATGCGCGCAGCCTTGAAGAATATCTTGGGAAGGAGGTCTCGGGCATTCCGCGGCCTGGACATATTCCCACTGCGATTCATCTGGCCTGGACGGGATTTCTTCAGCCGAACGCCACGCTGAAAGATCTGGTGGTGATCACGGAGAGTCTGGCCGATAAAAGGCTCACACCGGATCAAGAGGTCATCTGTTATTGCACCGGCGGCGTCAGGTCGGCCTGGCTTTATTTTGTGCTCAAGCTGGCCGGCTATCGGAAGGTCCGCAACTATCCTGGATCCTGGTGGGAGTGGAGCCGGGACTTTGCCTGTCCGGTGGAAAAAGACGCCAAGGGATTGCAGCACATTCTGAACGTGGACCCGCAAGTGCGGTCTTATTGACAGTCAAAAATGGGCTATGTACAGTATATGAGCTGACGATTGTGCCATGGTTTATGTCATTCGAATACAGCCTAACCCTTGAGGAGGAACCCATGAAAATGAGAATCCATCGTGAAGCACTGGTGGTGGTGGCGGTTGCCGTGCTTGTTGGTTTCCCGCTGTTCAGTGGGCTCGCCCTTGCCGAGGATAAACACGTGAGCGAAGCGGTTGAGCATGCCAAGGAAGCGGTCTCGCATGGCAAGCAGGGGCATGCCGATGCCTTGGTGCAGCATGCCGAGGGAGCCCTCAAGCATGCCGAAGCGGCCGGCCTGAAGAGTCCGCATTTGGACGAAGGCATCAAGCATCTCAAGGAAGCCGTGTCCCATGGCAAGGCCGGTCACGCAGATGTGGCCACCCAACATGCCGAGGGCGCAGTCACCCATTTGTCTGAAGTGAAGTAAGCCGTTCAGTCAGAGTTTTTCTGGAACGGGCAGGGCCAACCCTGCCCGTTCTGCTTTAGGAACAGGATGGTCATGCGAGTCGGGTATTTTCAATTTACGCCACAGTTCGGCGAGGTGTCGCACAATCTCGATACGATCGCACAGGCGCTCGATCGGGCGGATGCCGACTTGATGGTCTTGCCGGAGCTGTGCGCCTCGGGGTATCAGTTCACCTCGCAGCAGGAAGTGCTCGCGCTGTCGGAGTCTGTGCCGGATGGACCGACCACGCAACGGCTCATCGATCTGGCGAAGCGTCGCAAGATGGTGATTGTCGCCGGCCTTCCTGAGCGGGCTGGATCTGTTTGCTATAACTCCGCCGTGGTCGTCGGCCCATCTGGATTCATTGGCTGCTATCGCAAGACCCATCTATTTTTCGAAGAAACGCTGTTCTTTACGCCGGGCGGCACGGGGTTTCAGGTTTGGGATATCGGATCGGCCAAGATCGGCGTAATGATCTGTTTCGATTGGTATTATCCGGAAGCGGCTCGCACCCTGGCGCTTAAGGGGGCGGAGATCATTTGTCATCCTTCCAACTTGGTATTGCCGGATTGCCCAGATTCCATGCCGGTTCGGTGCCGGGAAAATCGCGTCTTCGCGATTACGAGTAACCGGACTGGCAGCGAAGCGCGAGGCGGTAAAGATCGGCTGACCTTTATTGGGAATAGCGAAGTCGTCGCTCCCAAGGGGGCGATTCTGCATCGTGCGCCACGCGACCAGGACGAACTGTATATCGTTGAAATTGACCCTGCCGACGCGCGAAACAAAGCCCTCACGCCGTACAACGATCTGTTGCGTGATCGGCGCGAATCCCTCTACCGCTAATAGAGGATGAATGGCCTGGATGAGCCCCCTGTGCTCGCGCAACGCGCAGGCTCAGAAGGCCCTCGTTGGATGCGCGCAGTGGGGGACTCAGCCAGTTTTTAGCGTAACGAAGACGAGCAAGCATAGAGGACCCATCGGGGGCTCGCTTGCACAGCAGAAGTTGCATGGTATGATTATGGCTATGAAAGCTCCACTCGGGAAAGGCATCTTCCTCATTGCGGCGCCGTCTTTGCGCGATGCGAACTTTCGGCAGACAGTGGTGTTGCTCTGCGAGCATGGGGCAGATGGTGCGCTGGGCGTTGTAGTTAATCGCCCGACTGCCATGTCGGTCTCGGAGGCCTTGCCGCAAGTGCCGATCCTGGAAGGCCAGCAGCATGTCCTTTTTTCTGGAGGGCCGGTGCAGATGAATCAGGTCATGATCCTGTATCGCGTGGATCAATTCCCTGAGAATTCTCATCATGTGTTCGATGGGATTTGTCTCGGAGGGGATGCGCAACTGGTCGATCGTATTTTGACTGCTAGTGCAGGGCGCGATGCCTTCCGTGCCTACCTTGGGTATTCAGGCTGGGGCCCAGGGCAACTGGAGTCTGAAATGCAGACCGGATCCTGGTTCACCATTCCGGCAGACTCCAACGTTGTCTTCGACAAGGATCCCACTCGTGTCTGGGCTGACATCGTGAGCGCGCTCGGCGACGACTATCGTTTATATGCGGACATGCCTTTCGACCCCTCCCTGAATTAGCAGCAGCCTCCCCCTGCCAGTAGAAAACAGGCTGAATCGTGAGCGATGAGTTCGTCTGTTGCGTCCTTGACGTCGCATCTATTGATCACGGCTAAGCAGGGGGGCAAGAAATCGCCCCGTATGGGAGGCGGCGACCTTCGCGATCTGCTCCGGCCTTCCCTCCGCCACAATCTGCCCTCCTGCCGATCCTCCTTCCGGTCCTAGGTCGATAATCCAATCGGCGCTCTTGATCACGTCCAGATTGTGTTCCACCACCACCACGGTATTGCCGCCGCTCACCAGCTTCTGCAACATCGCCAGGAGCTTTTTGATGTCCTCGACGTGCAGGCCCGTGGTCGGCTCATCCAGGATGTAAAGCCCGTTCGTTGTGGAGGAGCTCTTGAGCTCTGCGGCGATTTTTAACCGCTGGGCTTCGCCGCCTGAGAGGGTCGTCGCGGCTTGGCCGAGCCGGAGGTAGCCGAGTCCGATGGACGTGAGCAGGTGAAGTTTTTCTGTTAGTTTGGGAGAACCGCTGAAAAAGCCTAGCGCGTCTTCAGCGGTCATCTGCAAGACGTCATGGATCGTTTTTCCTTGGTAGCGAATGGAGAGGATGTTCGGTTTGAATCGTTTCCCGTCGCAGGCTTCGCAGGTGGCATAGATATCCTCGAAGAAATACATTTCGAGTTTCTCGACGCCGCTCCCTTCGCATTTGTCGCAGCGGCCCCCGGCGGTATTGAAGGAGAAATGGCCTGGCGTCAGCCCGCTTCTGAGCGATTCTCGCTCGGAGGCGAAGAGGGAGCGAACTTCATCGAAGGCTTTCAGATAGGTGATGGGATTGGAGCGAGGCGTGCGGCCGATCGGTTCCTGGTCGATGAGTTTGATGCCGGTGAGATGTTCGATCCCCTTGATCGCGCGAAACTTGCCCATGGGTAGGGATTCGATCCGAAAGGCGCGGGCGACGGCGCGATAGAGCGTATCTTCGACCAGGGTGCTCTTGCCAGAGCCAGAGACGCCGGTGAGGCAGACCAACATGCCGAGCGGAATACGGACGAACAGATCTTTGAGGTTGTTCTCGCAAGCTCCGGCGATGACCAGTAGCTTTCCATTGCCCTTCCGTCGAGAGCGGGGGGTGGCAATTTCGTCTTCGCCTCGCAGATAGCGCGCCGTAATCGATTGTGTGTCTGCAATAAATTCATCTCGCGGCGCGGCGCAGATGACCTGGCCGCCTTTTTCTCCGGACAGGGGGCCCAACTCGACCAGATAGTCTGAGGCCAGCATCATCTGGCGGTCATGTTCGACGACGACCACAGTGTTGCCCTGGGCTGCCAGCTCTCGCAGGATGCCGGCGAGCGTGGCGGTATCGCGAGGATGGAGGCCGATGGTCGGTTCGTCGAGGACGTAGAGGGTGCCGACTAGACGCGCGCCGAGTTGATTGGCCAAGGCGGCGCGCTGGGCTTCGCCTCCTGAGAGGGTGCGGGTTTGGCGGGAGAGGGTCAGATAGCTGAGGCCCACGCGGAGGAGAAAGCCGAGTTTGGCCGTCAATTGCCTGAGGATGTCGCGGGCGACCTGTTCTTCATAGGACGAGAGGGAGAGGGCCGCGAGCCAGGTTGCCACCTCTTCGATTGTGAGTGAGGACAGCTCATGGATGTCCCGGCCCGCGATTTTCACGTAGCGCGCGTCCGGCCTGAGGCGGGACCCGGCGCAGGTCGGGCAGGGGACCGGCGTCCTGTAGCGGCTGAGCATGACGCGCACATGCAGCTTGTAGCGTTTTCCCTCCAGGTAGTCGAAGAACTGCTGCACCCCCTCCATCTTGCCTGCCCCCTGCCAGAGCATCTGCTGAATCTCTTGTGAGAGATCTTTGTAGGGGGCCGAGAGATCGATACCGCGCCGCTTCATGGAGAGCAACATTTGCTTCTGCCACCAATCGCCGCTGGGTTTGCTCCAGGGTTCGATGGCGCCTTGGGCCAGCGATTTGTTGTGGTCTGGAATGACGAGGTCGGGATCGTAGCGGAGAATATTGCCGAATCCTTTGCATTCGGGACAGGCGCCGAGTGGATGGTTGAAGGAAAAGAGGACCGGGCGAATCGGTTCGAAGGTTCTGCCGCATGGCTGACAGCGGAAGTCCGTGCTGTAGGTTCTGGCGCCCTGGTCGATGACCTCCACGCGGCAGAGGCCCTCGCCTTCGCGCAACGCGGTTTCGATCGCTTCGACGAGGCGGGATCGGTTGTCCTCCAGGATCACCAGCCGATCGAGGACTACATGGAGATGGTCCGGCCTGGCTTTAGGCAGGGTGTGAACCTCGTGAAGATCGAGAATCTCCTTGTCACATTGCAGCCTGGTGAATCCGCGCAGCAAGAGTGCCTGGAGAAAGGCCTGGTCCTGCTTCAGCGCGGGGGCTTTGACCGGAAAGAGGATCATCGCCCGCGCGTCGGGACAATGGCTCAGGAGGTCGTCGGCGACGCTGCTAGGATGAAAGCTGCGCGCTTCGATTGCGCAATCGGGACAGACGGGATGGCCCACCTTGGCGAAGAGGAGTCGCAGCAGGTCGGCAATCTCGGTCGTAGTGCCAACGGTCGAGCGGGCGGTGCGGATGGGGTTCTTCTGTTCGATGGCAATGGCAGGGCGGACGTTGATGATTCGGTCGACGTCGGGGCGGTTGACCTTATCGAGGAACATGCGGGCATAGATGGAGAGCGATTCTACATAGCGCCATTGGCCTTCGGCGAACAGGGTGTCGAAGGCCAGCGAGGATTTCCCCGATCCCGATACCCCGGTGATGGCCGTGACCTGATTGTGGGGGATGCGGAGCGAGATGTTCTTGAGGTTGTTTTGGCGCGCCCCTTCGACGATCAGGTCTCGTGAAGGGATGGGAGGCTGTCTAGTGCTTGCCATAGATTGTTGCGCAGCCCAGGAATCTGAGCATCGTAACAATCCCCCAGCAGTGGTTCAAGCACTGATCGAGGGACGGAGGTTTCGCGGTTATCGGATTGCCAGTTTGACCAGCCCGACGCAGCCGAAGTAGAGGGTTATGGAGAGGGCCATGGCGGGCCAGAAGCCGATTCGCGGCACGCCATGGATCATGGCGACGACGTAGACGATCCAGGGCGGTACAAACCACAAGAGGTGCTTGGCGTAGCCTACCAAAGATTCGTTCCCCCCGTTTAGATAGATCAGAATGAACGTCGCGCCTGTGATGGCAGGGAAGGTGCTGGCAAAGGCGGCGAGGAACGAACGGCCTTGAGAACCGAGGTAGGCGGAGACGCTGACGATGGTGCCCCCCAATAGAAAATAGACTGCATGTTTCACAAAATCATTCACGTTGGCTTCTCTTCAGATTCCTTGAAATGTTTCTCGTGCCTCTCGCTCCAAGGCCTCGCTCTGTCCTGTATACCGGAGGCGAGAAGTGAAAGACAACTGAGTCGCGCACGTGGACCTTGCGAGCCATGAGACCTACCTGTCTGGCGGTCACATGATAGCGGGTGTGGGCTTTTTCTGCATCGATATCCAGGTAGGTGTAGTTCACCGTAGAGCAGGCCCGCGCCCTGAGCGAGGGTAATGATGTTCGCTTCATTCTCTTCGTCGAATCTGGCATCGACAACGTAGCCAATCTTTTGTCCTCGTGAGATGGTGCAAAACCGTTCTTTGACTTCTCTCAATATCAGCTCCCGTTCCTCGCGGTGGGGTTCGTCGTAGAGTGTGGCCGTGCAGCGGAACCCATCCGGCTGCCCCTGCCAGATGAACTGTTTTACGTCTTTGATCCAGGCCCCGACCGGCATGCCTCGTGGAGCCCGAGGTCGAATAGTAGCGCCCGCTTCGATCAGCGGATCACGACATAGACGCCGGGATCCCTGAAGGTGTCGTTTCCCAGAGCACGGGAGGAGGAAGGGTTCAGAGGTGGCTCACGGCATTAGGGTGGCACGGATGGCGCAATACATCACCAGTACTTCCATGGCGTGGGCGACCATCGTGGTATAGAGGTTTTTAGTGCTTAGCCAGATGATGCCCCAGATGAGACCGTCCCAGAGGGCAATCCAATGGAGGTGCTGGAACGTATGTACCATGAAGGGGTCGAATGCAAATATCAGGGCGCTGGTGAACAGCGCGATGGGCGAGAGGCGAGAGGCAAGGTTGGATCTCCACAGCCTCGACTCAAGCGCAGCCAGCCGTCCTAAGAGGAAGCCCCGAAAATTCAGTTCGACAAAGAGCGCAATAAGGCAGATGAACCAGGGGACCATGACGAAAAGAGGAAGTTGGGCATGCGGCGTGGCCGTGAGGAAATGAATGTCATAGCCCAGAGAGGGAGAAATCAAGAGAATCACGACGCTATTCAGGCAACCGAGCAGCAGCCCTGTTAGGAATCCCCAGCGGAGGCCCTTCCAGGCTTTCCATTTTTGCAGCCCGAGCCGTGCCGCGATGCCGCGGTTCTGCATGGCCCAATGGCCGAAGGCCAGATAGGCGAGGATCTGTGGCGCAAATTGGACGAACGTCTGCGCTTGGAGCGAGGCGGACAGGGTATAGAAACCGAGCGTCGCGGCGATGGGTAGGAGCGCGAGGGCCGCGCCCCGTTCTTCTGCCTGAGTCGGTGTTGCGTGAGGACCAGGCCCTGGCTCCATCATGGAGGCCGTCAGTTCAGTTGGAAGTTGTATCGGTCGAGGGTGGTGGCTTTGTGCCGCGCGAGGTTGGAGAGCGCTTTGTTGTAGTCGATTGTGGCGCGTAATTCGTTCCCTTGGGCCGTCGCAAGGTCGCGTTGGAAGTCGAGGACGAAACGAGTCGTGCTTAACCCTACTTTTAGCCGCTCTTGCTCCGCTTGCAACTGTTTCTCTGCCATGATTCTGGCAGATCTGGTGGTCTCGATCCGTTTGAAATCCGTCTGGACGCGGCGGACCGCTTCGCGCACCCCCACAATGATCTGCTGGCGCACACTCACGAGCGAGGCTTCGGCGTTCTTGCCCTCCAGCTGCCGCTTGTTGTAGGTGCTCCAGGCGGAGCGGTTGCCGAGCGGATAGCTCAAGACGAGGCCCGCGCCATAATTGTAGTAATCGCCGCTGAAGTTTTTGTCCACGGAATCGGCGTAGTCTTTACCGAGTCCTGCCATGCCCATCGTGCCTTGAAAGGAGAGGGTCGGGAGGATCTGGTTTTTGGCAAATTTGGTATTAAGATCGCTCGACTCCATATTCTTTTTCGCCTGGACGATTTCCGGCCGTTGCGCGATGGCCGTGTCGATGGCTTCCTGTAGGCTGATGGGCTCGAGGGTCATGACCGGTTGGTCGAGCGGAGTCAAACGCAAGTCCTGACGCAGGTCCTCTTCCGCCGGATTGAGCAGGCGGCGCAACTGATCCTCCTGGTCTCGAATCGTTTTATCCGCAATCAGGACCTGCTCGACCCGCGAGGCGACGGCCGCTTCGGCTTGGAGGACATCGACGATCGACATGACGCCGGCTTTCGCTTTGGCACGGTTGCTGGCCAGGAGTTCCTGTGCCGCCTTCAGGGCTGCTTCCCCCACTTTCAGATTCTCGTTGGCGAAGACGACTTCCCAATAGGTTTGTTCCACCGTAGCCAGGACGGTGAGAACGCGATCGCGAAAGACATGTTCTTCCACGGTGGCATTGTTCTGCGCGACGCGGATGAAGGTCTTGGTGACGTCGAGGCCGGCGTTGCGGAGCAAGGGTTGCGTGAGCGTCAGGGCGAGGCCGCCGGTGTAGGACGGGTTGAACAGGAAGCCACCGGCCATATTTTGATTCACCGTTGTCCGCGCGGGGCTATAGTTCATGTCGACGTTGCCGCCGGTGAGCAAATTGGTCGTCGCATCGAGCGTGACACTGTGGTTTCGTTGATCGAAGGTTGCAATCTCGCCCAAGGTGCCGGAAGTTCCGCCGAATACTGGCCGGTTGAGCGGGTTCACCGTTCGGTTGTATTGACCGTTGACGCTGAGCGTCGGGTCGAACTTGGCCTGTTCGACGGTGATGTCGGCCTGCCGGCTCTCTTTCGTCTGGCGGCTGATGTTGATGTCCAGATTATGTTTCAGCGCTTGGAGCGCCGCGTCGGCGAGAGAGATGCTTTCCCGTCGCTCCGCGAGAGGAGCTTTGCCGAGCTCCAGACTCCAACTGAGTTCAGGCGCCAGGATAAGGTTCAGGCTGAAGGCATAGCAACATGCGCGCCACCATCTATCTGTTCCTGCATGCTGCTCCATGGGCTCCCCTTTTGATCGACAAAGAATATACAGTGTACTATAATCAATTCATGCCAATCTGTCATGGACTAAGTTTGGGGAGATGCCAGATCCATCGGGTCACGCAACCAATGTTGTCTGGGGTGTTTTGTGCGCTGGCTCTGCTTGCCTGGGGGCTGTCGTCGCTAGATTCGCAGGCCTGGGGGCAATCGATCTCCAGTGTCCGCTCGTTCGACGGAGGGGTCGCGCCGCTGTTTAATTTAACCGGGCCTGGCAATCTCTATCTCGACAATCAGGGCACGCAGGGCTTTCTCTATAACCCCGGAAGTAATTTTCAATCATATAGCTTTCGGAATCCCACGACCGGCCAGGCTTGGAGCGGGGCTGTGACCACGCTCGGGCCGCAACTGTCGATCGGACTGATCCAGGGCGCCAACCAGGGAGGCTCCGCGCTGGTTCTGCCAGGTCCGCCACGTCAAGCGGCGCCTGTGCCATCGATCCAATCCAATCTTCTCGACGAGATCCCCTAATCGTCAGCAGGTCTTGCGGCGGCTCTTCTCTTTCACGAGTGCGCGGAGGTATCATGCCTCGGAGCGGGCAGCCGTTCCGGCATGCAGGGGAACCGCGGGGATAAATTTGGTTATCTCCGCTAACAGAGAGTGAAGACGTTGAGCGTATTGTAGGGAGGGTGCCGTGGCCGCAGGCGACTCAGGCAAAGGATTATACGATCACCTCTACCGCCGATTCTTTGAGAATCGCGAGTCTCGTCAGGGCTATGATTTCCAGCATGCGCCTGGCGGCAGTGCTCCACCGCCGGTGGTTCCGTTTCAGAGTCGTCTTCGCTGGTGGACCTGGGATCGCTGGCAGCGGAGGAAGGTGATCGCTGCGGCGCGAGACCGGTTCCAGCAGGATATTCTGGATCTGCAGAAGCGGCCATCGAAGTAAGCCGTAATCGAGGGAAGATAAGGACTTTATCGAGACCTTCTTTGACGGGCAGTTCGTCGTGACAGTGGAAGATCAGTCGCTGGCCATTGGGCAAGTTGGGCTCCTGATTCGAGGTGAAAACTCCTTATATTTTGATAGTTTGCATGCCATCACCCTGTTTTCACAGCGCCCGCTATCGGCCACAGCGGCCTATTGGCGAACGATTCCGTCTCGCGCATGATGGCGCCATCGCTTGCATTTGAGGAAACGAAGGAGTATAGTCCGCCCGTGTGTCATTGCGAAGGGCCTGGTGGTGATACTGCAGAGAGTGACAAGGCCTTAGACAGATGTTGTTTTGGTTTTGTGTGAGAATTTGATCGGAAGCCAGCCTTGAGTCGCCATGGTTTTTGCGTCTTCGGCCCATTCCTTCCTCACTTTGATCTCCAGTCCAAGACAACACATATTTTCAAAGGAGGAGCCCAATGGGTTCTAAGATTTACGTCGGCGGTTTACCTTATTCCACAACTGAACAACAGCTGAGCGATCTGTTTGCTGTTCATGGAGCAGTGACCTCATCCAGAATTATTACGGATAAGTTCACCGGCCAGTCCCGCGGGTTCGGATTCGTGGAAATGTCCTCGGATTCAGAAGCGCAATCAGCGATCACTGCGCTGAACGGCACTGAGTTGGGTGGTCGTACGTTGACCGTCAACGAAGCGCGTCCGCAAGAGCCCCGCACTGGCGGCGGCGGTGGTGGCCGCGGCGGAGACCGGTACTAATCCTAGCGAGTGTTTCTCACGTCGGGGCTGCCTATCCGGCAGCCCCGCTATTTCCTTCCTAGAATTGCCCATCACTTAGATGCGTTTCCCGGTCCTCGGACGAGGTCGGACCGTGCAGTCCCAGGAAGTTTGCCCCGTACAAGGAGTTCTATGTCTACGTTTGCTGATATGAATCTACAGCCCTCCCTTGCCCAGCGCCTGATGCAGGCTGGCCTGACGACACCGACACCGGTGCAGCTGGCTGCCATTCCCGTGGTGCTGGAAGGCCGGGATATTATGGCGCAGGCCAAAACAGGGAGCGGCAAAACCCTGGCGTTTTTGCTACCGATTATTGAACAAGTAATGCGGCGTGAGGTCTCGTCGACCGCGCCCGGCCCCTATGCCAAGTCTGGCGGACCGAGCCATTCAGCCGGCCCGAAGTTTCTCGTGCTGGCGCCGACGCGAGAGCTGGCGCTTCAAATTGAAATGGAGCTGCGCAAGTATGCTCCGGCGTCCGTGACCTCCTTGTCTATCTACGGCGGCACGCCGATCGCGCGGCAATACCGCGCGTTGCAACGGCCTCCCTTGGTGGTGGTTGGCACGCCTGGACGGTTGCTCGATTTGGCCGGCTCTGGTCATTTGAAGTTGGGCGGCGTGACGTTTCTCGTGATGGATGAAGCCGATCAGATGTTGGACCGCGGATTCCTGCGCGACATCCAGCGGATCATCCGTCTCCTTCCGGCTGAGCGCCAGACGCTCTTGTTCTCCGCGACCTTTTCGGGGGACATTCAGACTCTCGCACAGAGCATGCAGCGCGATCCCGCTCGCATCGCGGTCGATCCTGGCATCAACAGTCCAACGACGATCGTGCATGCCTACTATGTGGTGCAAAGCGATCAGGTGCGCACGCAGCTCGTGCATACCTTGCTCCATGCGCTGAAGGGTGGAGAGCGGTCGATGGTGTTTTGCGATCAAAAGTATAAGGTGCGGCGTTTGGCGGCCCATTTGGGCGGGGAACCGGCTTTGATCGGCTCCTTGACTGGCAACCATAGCCAGGCACAGCGGGAGCGGACGCTCGGCGACTTTCGGACTGGCAAAATCCATTCGCTCGTGGCGACCGATGTGGCAGCCAGAGGCCTTGATATTCAGGATGTGGTGCAGGTGATTCACTATGAGTTGCCGACCAATCCGAATTCGTATGTCCACCGGACCGGCCGGACCGGTCGCGCAGAGAAGGAAGGATCGACCTTCCTGATTCTTTCGCAGTCCGAAGAGCGAGAGTATCTTCGCATGGTGAGACAGTTGAAGATCCAGACGACGAAGCTCGCGCTTCCCGTGCTGGCCGCTCTTCCCACGCCGGCGCCGATGCCGGCGAGCGACTATCAAGATCCTCGCGCGCGGCCCCGCCGAAGCTCGGAGCCAGGTGGCCGCCGATCCTTCGGGGGTGAGAACCGTGGTTCCGCTCATAGGCCGGGAGTCCCGGTCGGCGCGACCAGGCGTTCACGCTACTAAGACACTCAGCTGCTGCCGGCCCCGCAAGGGGCCGGTGGTGTGTTGAGGGCCAGCCCCTCTCCGGTTTGTGTGCGCTGCGCGCCATGCTGGTTCGATGGTAAGATAACGGCTGAAAGGTCGTTCCATGTCGCTGTTTCAACTCGAAGCCCCCTTCAAGCCCTGCGGAGATCAAGGCCAGGCCATCGACAAGTTGGTGGCCGGGATTACGGCTGGCCGAAAGCATCAAACGTTGCTGGGCGTCACCGGGTCCGGTAAGACCTTTACCATGGCCAACGTGGTGGCGCAGGTGCAGAAGCCCACCCTGGTGCTGGTCCATAACAAGACGCTGGCCGGTCAGCTCTATCAAGAATTCAAACAATTCTTCCCCCGCAATGCGGTGGAGTATTTCGTCAGTTACTACGATTACTACCAGCCGGAAGCCTACATCCCGCAAAGCAACACCTATATCGCCAAAGACGCCTCCGTAAACGATGCGATCGATCAGATGCGGCATGCGGCAACGTCCGCGCTGCTTCAACGGAACGATGTGCTGATTGTTTCGTCGGTCTCCTGCATCTACGGCTTGGGGTCGCCAGAGGTCTATCACGAGATGGTGATTTTCCTCGAAGAGGGGACGGAGATGAGGCGGGAGAAAATTCTGGCCAAGCTGGTTGAGATTCAATATGCCCGTAGCGACGTGGATTTTCACCGTGGGACTTTCCGGGCCCGCGGCGACGTGATCGAGATTTTTCCCGCCTCGAATGACGCGGTCTCCGTCCGGATCGAACTGTTCGGCGACGTGGTCGATGCCATTCATGAAATCGACCCGCTTACGGGAAAGTCGATCAGGAAGTTGCCGAAAGTCGCGATCTACCCGAACACGCACTATCTCATTGCGCCGGACCGGTACGAACGAGCGATTACGGGGATCGAAAAGGAATTGGACGAGCGCGTCGTCTATTTCAAGAAACAGAATCAGCTCGTGGAAGCCCAGCGGATCGCCCAACGTACCAAGTTCGACCTGGAAATGATCCGGGCGATGGGCTATTGCCATGGCATCGAGAACTATTCGCGACATCTCAGTGGCCGCGCGCCAGGCGAGCAGCCCCCAACGCTTATCGACTATTTCCCCAAAGACTTTTTGCTGATCGTGGACGAATCCCATGCGACGGTTCCCCAGGTCGGTGGGATGTATGAGGGGGATTATTCGCGGAAGCGGACCTTGGTCGAGTACGGTTTTCGATTGCCGTCGGCGGTCGATAACCGGCCGCTCAAGTTTGCTGAGTTTGAGCAATGTCTCGCGCAGGCGGTCTACGTGTCCGCGACGCCGGGCCCCTATGAGCTGGGGCACACGGTAGGCGAAGTGGTTGAGCAGATTCTTCGCCCGACCGGTCTGATGGATCCGGTCATCCAGGTGCGACCGGCCAAGGGGCAGGTCGATGATCTCCTGGGAGAAGTGCGGGCTGAAGTGGCACAGGGCGGGCGGGTATTGATCACCACCCTGACCAAGCGTATGTCGGAGGATTTGAGCGAGTATTACCACGATCTCGGGATCAAGGTGCGATATCTGCATTCCGACATTAAGACGCTGGAACGGGCTGAGATCATCCGCGATCTGCGGCGCGGGGTATTCGACGTGTTGGTAGGGATCAATCTCTTGCGTGAAGGCTTGGATCTTCCGGAAGTGACGTTGGTGGCGATTCTGGATGCGGACAAGGAAGGCTATCTGCGGTCCTATCGATCGTTGATCCAAACGGCCGGGCGGGCCGCAAGGAATCTGAGAGGCCATGTAATTTTGTACGGGGATACCGTTACGGCGTCGATGCAAATGGCGATCGACGAGACCGGACGCCGACGTACGATTCAGGCAGCCCACAATGCCACGCATGGCATCGTGCCCACGAGTATCACGAAGGATGTGCGGTCTCTCGACTATGCCACGGAAGAAACGGCAGTGGTGGAATTGGACTTGGAGGCAGAGTCGCCGGCCTTCTATGGAGCGGAGGAAGTGACCGAGCAGGTTATCAAGCGGCTGGAAGGGGAGATGAAGGCGGCCGCGAAGCAGTTGGATTTTGAGCGGGCCGCAGCCATCCGAAACAAGATCCGCGCGCTGAAGTTGAGAGCGTTAGAGTTGAAGTCGGATATTTAGCAGGTGGCGAACATATTATTTCGGCAAGCAGCGCTTCAATGGTCTGTTGTCTGTGATAAAAAAAGAGCACCTTTTAGGCTGCGCAAAAAAGCCGTCCAACACGGCCGCAGCGAATGAAGATCCGAGGCGTACCCTCGGGGTACGTTGAGGCTCTGAACGATGCGAGAACGAAGCTGGCGGGTTTTCCCAGCAGCCTGGGACTGGGTTGCTAGACGTTTTTGTAGAGATAGATGCCCAAGAACATCCCGAGAAGGCTGAGGAGGTTGATTTTCAGGAGCAAGCCAAATGTGAACTTGATGAGGATCAGATCGATCGTCAGTGGCGGACTGATGCCAGGGTTGAAATTGCTCGAGAAAATCGCCTGAATCGCGCCCTGTGGGGCCATGATCCGGAGAATTTCTCCCAGGACTCCGCCTAATAGTCCACCGATGAGCACAAACACGAGCAAAATCAAGGGTGATTTCTTCACGGGAATCGCCTCATAAGTCTTTGTGTAGTCTCAGAAGATAACGGTAGGACCATAGCGAAAGGTCTCCAATATGTCAATAAAATGTACGAGCTAAACTGCCCGCTCCCAGGCCCCGCTCTCCTTGACTTCATCCCGTTTAGTCCTTTAGACTCCCCGATGCTCTTTTGCTAGAATTTTCGAGGTGATCGGAGATCTGGAGCTAGGGGTTTCGATTGCCTTTTGCTATGTGGCGGTATGCTCGATTCTCTCAGTGAAAAGTTTGAGAAGATTTTTAAGAAGCTGCGCGGTTCTGGAGTCCTGACGGAACAGAACATCGCGGAAGTTTTGAAGGAAGTTCGTCTGGCGCTGCTCGAAGCCGATGTGAACTTCAAGATCGTGAAGGATTTCATCGAGCGGGTTCGGGTCAAGGCCGTCGGACAGGAAGTCCTCCAGAGTTTGACCCCTGGCCACCAAGTGGTAAAGGTCGTGTGGGACGAGCTCTGTGAGATGATGGGCCGCGAGCGGGCGGGGTTGGCTTTAGCGTCGCATCCTCCCACCGTCGTGATGATGGTCGGGCTTCAAGGGGCTGGAAAGACCACGACCTGCGGTAAGCTCGGTCGGTATTTTAAGGCGCAGGGGAAGCGCGTGCTTCTAGTTGCGGCAGATCCTCGGCGGCCGGCCGCCGGTGATCAGTTGGCGAGTCTGGGGCGCGATCTTGAGATCGACGTGCATCGAGTTGATCCGGCCCAGGCTTCCCTTACGGATGTCGTCCGCATTTGCCAGGCCGGTGTGGAGCGTGGACGGGAGCAGGGGTACGATCTCGTCGTTCTGGACACAGGTGGGCGTCTCCACATCGACGATGCGTTGATGGGAGAGTTGGTATCGGTGAGGGCTGCCGTGCAGCCGCACGAAGTGCTCTTGGTGGCTGATGCCATGACGGGGCAGGATGCGGTCACGATGGCCAGCCAGTTCGATCAGCGGATCGGCCTGACCGGCATTATCCTGACCAAGGTGGAAGGCGATGCCAGGGGCGGGGCGGTGTTGTCGATCCGGGCGGTGACCGGCAAGCCGATCAAGTTTTTGGGCGTGGGCGAGAAGTTGGACGCGCTGGAGTTGTTTCATCCCGACCGGATGGCCTCGCGCATCCTCGGCATGGGCGACGTGCTTTCGCTGATCGAGAAGGCTCAAGAGACCTTTACGATCGAGCAGGCGGCGGATGCGCAGAAGCGGCTGACCAGCACGACGTTCACGCTGGAAGATTTTCGCGCGCAGTTGAGTCAGGTCAGTCGTTTGGGTTCGCTGGACCAGATTTTGGGGATGCTGCCGGGCGGCCAGAAGCTCAAGGGGGCGATGGACGGGCAGGTGCCTGAGCGGGAGATGAAGCGGGTCACGGCGATGATCGATTCGATGACGGCGCGCGAGCGGCGTGATCATACGCTCATCACCGGAAGCCGGAAGAAGCGGATTGCCCGGGGCAGCGGAACGAAGGTAGAGGAAGTGAATCGGTTGATTAAGCAGTTTCTCTCGGCGAGGAAAATCGCCAAGGTTATGGCAGGGTCGGGAGGCCGCCGGCAGTTGGCGCAACTTCTGCGATCCATGTAAGGGTCGATAGTCATCATCACGGTGTGTTGGATAGAAGGAGGAGTCTAGTGGCTGTTCATTTGAGATTGACGAGAACGGGACGACATAAACGACCGCTGTATCGCGTTGTCGCAGCGGATTCACGGAAGCCGCGCGATGGGCGATTCCTGGAAATTCTGGGGATCTTCGACCCCTTGAAGGAAGCGGGTCTGCCGGAGTTGAAGCAGGAACGAGTGTTGAGTTGGTTGCGTCAGGGTGCGCAGCCGACCGTCACGGTCAAGACGTTGCTCCGTCGTTGCGGCGTCTGGAAGACGTTTGAAGCGGAAAAAGCCGCAGGGAAAGCCGCGAAGAAGAAGGGCGCGTAATACGTGACCACGGCGCCGGCAGATCTTGTGACGATTGGCAAGATCGAGCGCCACTTTGGCGTGCGCGGCGAGTTCAAAGTGCGATTGTTGAGTGATGTGCCTGGCCGGTTGGACCATCTCAAGCAGGTGCAGGTGGTGGCGCCGACGGGACAGGTGGTCGAGAAGACGGTGGCGCATGTCAGACGCGCTGGTTCGACCTACATTATGGGTTTTGTCGGTGTGACGACGCCGGAAGAAGCTGTGGCGTTGCGCGGGGGATTGATCCAAGTGCCGCGGCGTCCAGCGGCGACGCTGGCCGAGGGCGTCTACTTTGAGTGCGACCTCATCGGGATGACGGTCGAGAACGAGCGGGGCGACGAGGTCGGCGTGGTGGAGACGATTTTGGAGATACCGGACAATCACGTTTTCGTTGTCCGCAAGGGGACGGAGGAAGTTCTCATTCCGGCCGCGAAGAGCTTTGTGACGTCGGTGGATCTGGTGCGTCGCCGGATGCTGGTTCGCGGAATCGACGATTTGGTTGAGGATCGCCATGCGCTGTGACATTTTGACCCTGTTCCCCGATATGGTCGCGCCGGTGCTTGCACAAAGCATTCTCAAGCGGGCGCAGGAAAAGGGGCTGTTGCATGTGCAGGTGCGGAACCTGCGCGACTACACGCTCGATCGCCACAGAGTGGTGGACGACGTGCCCTACGGCGGCGGGGCCGGGATGGTGATGAAGGCGGAGCCCATCTTGCGCGCGGTGGAACAGATTCAGGCCGAGTATGCCGTGGCCGGTGAAGAGATCCGGTTGTTGTTTCCGTCTCCGCACGGTCGCCCGTTCACGCAGGCCTATGCGAAGAATCTGGCGGCGGACAGCCGCCGGCTGGTCATTCTCTGTGGCCATTACGAAGGCGTCGATGAGCGTGTGCGGCTGGCTTTGCAGCCGGAGGAAATTTCCGTCGGGGATTATGTGCTGACCGGAGGCGAGTTGCCGGCGCTGGTGCTTATCGATGCCGCCGCCCGTTTGGTCCCTGGTGTGTTGGGGGATCCGGAGTCGATTGAGGAAGAGTCATTTACGGATTCGTTGCTCGAATATCCGCATTATACGAGGCCGGCGGAGGTTCGAGGGATGGCCGTGCCGGAAGTGTTGCTTTCAGGGCATCACGAGGTCATTCGTCTATGGCGCCGGAAAGAGGCCTTGCGAAGTACGTATCAGAGACGGCCGGATCTGTTGCAGGATCGGGTCTTGAGTCTCGAAGATCAACAATTGCTAGACAAACTTACTCGTGAAGGCGTGGCTGGCACGCCTGTTCGATGTGGGGAGGAAGGGGTAGTCTCATGAATCGCTTAGAACGGATACAACAGTCTTTCATCAAGCCGACGGCGCCTGTTTTTGAAATCGGCGACACCGTTCGCGTGCATGTGAAAGTAGTCGAAGGAGAAAAAGAGCGCATTCAGGTGTTCGAAGGTGCGGTGATCGCCCGTAAAGGGTTGCTGAACACCGAGACCTTCACGGTGCGCAAGGTTTCGTACGGCGTCGGCGTGGAACGAATTTTTCCGATCCATTCGCCGATCGTCACACGCGTCGAGGTCATGCGCCAGGGTAAAGTGCGTCGGGCCAAGCTCTATTATCTTCGCGGGAAGAAGGGCAAGTTTGCTAAGGTCGAAGATCGGGAGTTCGTTGCGAGCCCGAAGGCGAAGGCCGGGGTTGCGCGAAAGATCGATGCGCCAGCAGAAGCTGCTGCGGCTCCGAAGGCCTAGTCGTTTTTCCTGGTTCCGTCGACGGGTGCCCGTTCAATGGACGCATCGCGGGGCCACACCGTGGGACCGACCGACGAATTTGAATTGGAAGCCCGGCGGCGCGGCTATCGCCGCATCGCCGGTCTGGATGAAGCCGGACGGGGCCCCCTGGCAGGCCCTGTCGTCGCGGCGGCGGTGGTCCTGCCTTCGCGTTGCCGCTTGGCCGGCGTCAACGACTCGAAACAAGTCTCCGAATCTGAGCGCGCGCGGCTCTATGAGGTCATTGTCGAGCGGGCTCGCGGGATCGGTGTGGGGGTCGCCACCGAGCAGGAGATCGACCGCCTCAATATTCTCGAAGCGACTCGCCTGGCCATGCGCCGGGCGCTGGCCTCGCTGAATCCTCCCGCTGATTGCCTCTTGATCGATGCCGTCACTCTGTCGAGTCTCGCCATCCCCTCACGCTCGATCATTAAGGGCGACACCCTGTCCATCTCGATTGCGGCCGCCTCGATCGTGGCCAAAGTGACGCGCGATCGCATGATGGCCGCGTACCATCGGACCTATCCCCTGTATAATTTTCTTGCCCACAAGGGCTACGGGACGGAAGAGCATTTGCAGCGRCTRGCGCAACATGGCCCCTGCGCAATTCATCGGCGCACCTTCGCTCCCGTCGCCCAGCTCTTGAGTGGTTTGGGCGAATGYCCAGGGACGACTCCGTGACCGGCCTCAATCACCGGAAGCTCTTTGGCCAACAAGGCGAGACGGCGGGAGCGCAGTATGTGCGCCGCAAGGGGTAGCGAATCGTGGTGCAATCTGCGCTCGTCGGTGGAGGAGTTGGACTTAKTGACGGAAGACGGGCCGGTGCTGGTTTGTGTCGAGGTGAAGGTGCGGCGATGCGTTCGGCGGGGCCATCCATGCTGTTCATTAGCGGAAGCAGGCGCAGCTAATTCAGTTGGAGGCGCAGTAYCTGGCCCGGCATCATCTCAAGGATCGGCTCTGCCGATTCGATGTCGTCSTGCTGCAGGGGGCGGATGCCGACATTTCTCAGATCAAGTATATTCAGAACGCGTTCGAAGTAGCGGGGGACGATCTCCGCTGGTAAGGAGACGATGATCCAATTAATCCATGTGTCGAAACGGTATGATCAGCGGTCGGCGCTCTYCGACGTCACCCTCGAGATCGGTAAGGGGGGATTCGTCCTGCTCATGGGGCCTAGCGGAGCAGGCAAGTCGACCCTCTTGCGGCTACTCATCGGGGCGGAGCGGCCTGATGAGGGGCAGGTCTTTGTCCATGAGAAAAACGTGACGACGTTGAAGCAGTCCGACATTCCCTATTTGCGCCGTAAGGTGGGAATGGTGTTCCAGGACTTTCGGTTGTTGCCGAAGAAATCCGTTTTCGAYAATGTGGCGCTGCCCTTACTGGTGCAAGGCGTGTCTGYCCACGATATTAGCCGGAAAGTCACGGAGTCCTTGCGGGCGGTCGGGATCGAGCATCAGYGGGACCAGCTTCCGGCCGGCCTTTCGACGGGGGAACAGCAACGGGTCTGCATCGCGCGCGCGATCGTAAATAGCCCGGTCCTCTTGCTAGCCGATGAGCCGACTGGCAATTTAGACCCGGCCTTGACCGTTGAGATCATCGAGCTATTCAAAACCATTAATGCGCGCGGCACGACGGTTGTCGTGGCGACGCATGATCCTCTCGTCATGGCGCAGGCGAATCAGCGGGTGCTCACCCTGTCACAGGGCCGGTTGTTGCCGGAGCAGGGGGTGTCGGCGTGAAGATGCTGTCCTATCTCCTGAGAGAATCCTGGGTCAATATGTGGACCAACCGGATGACGACGGTGGTTGCGATTCTGACCACCGCCTTTACGCTGGCTTGCGTTGGTATCTTCTTGCTCCTCTATGTCAATTTGCGGGTGGCGGCCGGATGGCTCCAAGACGATATCAAAATCATGGTGTATCTGGACGATCGGCTCGCCGCCGATTCGATTGCAACGGTGGAGCAGCAGCTGCGGAGCGATCATGCTGTAGCCTCCCTGGTGTTCATTTCGAAAGAGCAGGCGCTAGGAGAGTTCAAGGCGCAGTTTCCTTCTGAATCTCATTTGCTTGAGGGGCTGGGCCAGAATCCCTTACCGGCTTCCTTCGTGGTCGTGCTCAGTCCATCGTTTCGGTCTTCTAATTTGGTCAAGCGATGGGCGGAACGGGTGAGCCGGATCACCGGCGTCTCCAAGGTCGACTATAACCAGGACTGGATTGACGCGCTGGCCACGGTGATTCGGTCAATTGAGTTGGTTGCTGCCGGCATTGGTGTGATCCTTTCAGCTGCGGCTGTGACCATTATCGCCAATACCATTCGCCTGACCCTGTTTGCCAGGCGGGATGAGATTGCCATTCTGCGGCTCATCGGGGCCACGACCAGTTTCATTCGCATCCCTTATCTAGTGGAGGGGGCGGTCCTTGGCGCCTTGGGCAGCGCGCTCTCGCTGGCCATGCTCAAGTTGATGTACGAACTGTTTCGGCAGGAAATGCGCACGACTGGGCGATTTGCCGGGCTTGAGAATCTCATCGCCTTCTTTCCTCCCTCCGGCTGCCTGGCTTTGATCGCGGTAGGGATGGGGCTGGGCGTTGCCGGCAGTTTCGTGTCGATCAGGCGTTTCGGCGAGGCCAGGACATGACCTGTCGGGCCTGGGTTAGGGTCGGCATGATGGTCTGGGGGCTCCTGGTGCTCTCCTGGCCCATGGCTGCAGGCGCCGATCCGATCACCGACAAGATCGAAAAAGAGCGGAAGGCGCTTGAACAACTTAAAAATAAGATTCAAGAGAAGCGTAAACAGGCTGATGAAGCAGGGAAGAAGCGCGAGTCGCTGCTGCAGGGAATCCAGACCCTCGATGAACGGTTCCTCCAGTACAAGCAAGCGCATCAGGAGATCAGCCGGAAGCTCCGTACGAAGGATCAGGAAATCGAATCCATCAATGCGCAGCTTGCCGGGTTGGGCATTAGCGTGCGGGAACGGCAGGATGCGATTCTGGCGCGGTTGCGGGTTCAATATATGGAAGGGCGCTTCGGCTATTGGAAGACCCTGCTCGCCTCCGATTCGTACGGAGATTTTCAGCGGAGGCTCCAATATCTCTCGGCCGTGTCCGAACGAGAGTATGCCCTCATGGGCACGTTTAAGGCCGATATGGCCAGGATGGAGCAGGTGGAGCGGCAGAGGGAGGAAGCGCGGATTGGGATGCTCGCATACAAGCAAAGCACCGAAAAACATGTTGAGGAAATCAAGTCGGTCAAGAAGGAAAAGCACATCTATCTGACCAAGATCACCCAGCAAAAAGAATCCTACGAACATGCGCTTCAGGAATTGGAGCGCTCCGCCTCCCGTATCGATAGTCTGTTACATGAATTGGAGACGCGCCGCCGCGCAACCGCGGTCCGTCCKCCCGTCGGGGGGCTTGCCCCGCGGGGAGTGAGGGGGGGCTTGCCCTGGCCRGCCGACGGGAAAGTCATTTCCTTCTTCGGGCGCCAGAAACATCCGATTTTCAATGCCTATGTGCAGCGTCGAGGTATTGAGATCAAGGCGGTCGAGGGGAGCCCCATCCATGCGGTGATGCCAGGGTCTGTCGTCTATGCGGACTGGTTGAAAGGCTATGGACTCGTTATAATCCTTGATCATGCGAACGGGTTCTTTTCGCTCTATGCCCATGCGTCGAAGATCCTTGCGGCAGTGGGGGCGTCGGTGGGCGCCGGGCAGTCGATCGGCGAAACCGGCGATACGGGCATGACGGGTGAAAATACTTTATACTTTGAGTTACGCGAGGGGGCAGAGCCGCTAGATCCTCTCCAATGGTTGGCAAGGCGATAGGGAACGGAAGAGGAAAGGACGTTATTATTATGGAGCAGTATCCCCGGAAACGATTCTGGATGATTGGTCCGACAGTGGTGGTGGCCTTGGTCTTGGGTGTGATGCTGGGTAAGGGCTGGGAGCGGACCGGGCATGCCACGGAAACCTATGAAGAGCTGAAAACATTTTCCGAAGTGCTGACGCAGGTTCAAAAAAACTATGTCGATGAAACGAAGGTGAAGGACCTCGTCCAGGGGGCCATCCGAGGGATGCTCTCCACCCTCGATCCCCATTCGGCCTACATGACGCCGGACATGTACAAGGAAATGCAGGTGGAGACGAAGGGGGAGTTCGGAGGCGTCGGCATCCAGATCGGTGTGAAGGAAARCCGTCTRGCGGTCATCGCGCCCATCGAGGGCACGCCGGCCTATCGAGCCGGGATCAAGGCGGGCGATTTCATTATTAAGGTGAACGACGAAACGACCAAAGACCTCACGTTGATGGATGCGGTGCAGAAGATGCGCGGTCCCAAGGGCTCAAAGGTCAATTTGACGATTCAGCGGGAGGGGACGACTGACCCGCTTCAATTTACGCTGGTCCGCGACACCATCAAGATCGAGAGTGTGAAGTCGAAGGTGCTGGACAATATCGGCTACGTCCGGCTGACGCAGTTTCAGGAATCGACTGGACGGGATCTAGGCAAGGTCCTCAAGCAGTTCAAAGAGCTAAAGCTCCAGGCGACGATTCTGGATCTTCGCAACAATCCCGGCGGGCTGTTGACCGCGTCGGTTGAGGTCTCCGAGCAGTTTCTCCCTGGCGGCAAGCTCGTGGTCTATACCAAGGGCCGCGAGAGCAAAAARGATGAATGGATTGCCAAGGGGAAAGATCAGATGGACGATTTACCTATGATCATTCTCATCAATGAAGGATCGGCCAGYGCCTCAGAGATCGTGGCTGGCGCGTTACAAGATTACGGACGTGCCGTGATTGTCGGTACGACTTCGTTTGGCAAGGGATCGGTGCAAACGATTCTTCCGTTGGGGGATGGGTCTGGCCTCCGCTTGACAACGGCGAAGTACTACACCCCGAAAGGGCGCTCAATCCAATCRACCGGTATCACTCCTGATATTGTCGTGAAGGCCCAACCGCCTGTGACCGTTGCAAAGGCCGGCGAGGCGGCYCCCGGTGAAAAGGATGGG
>NSIK01000017.1 GCA_002737345.1 Nitrospirota bacterium | reverse complement strand
GGCGATGACAGAGACGATTCAAATTCAGGTGAATGGCGAAGCGCGGGCCTGTCGGGTTGATGCCACGGTCGGGGATCTCCTGCGGGATCTTGCCATCAAGACGGAACGCGTCGCAGTAGAGTTAAACTTGGAAATATTGGATCGYAAAGATTTCGATGGTCGAAGTCTTCACGCGGGCGATCGATTGGAAATTTTGAGCTTCATCGGCGGTGGYGCGCCGATAGGTTCTCACGTCAGGGAGAGGGGTTTCGTCCATGCAGAATGATTCGTTGATCATTGCCGGTCGTGAGTTTAAGTCCCGGCTGTGGGTTGGGACCGGGAAGTATAAGGACTTTGYCGAAACCAAGAAAGCCATTGAGGCGTCCGGTGCGGACGTGGTGACGGTRGCGGTGCGGCGCGTGAACATCACCGATCGYTCCAAAGAGAACTTGCTCGATTATCTTGACCCGAAGAGGTACATCATTCTTCCCAACACTGCCGGCTGTTATAACGTCGAAGATGCGCTGCGCTATGCTCGTTTGGCCAGGGCCGCGGGCGTGTCTGATTTGATCAAGCTGGAAGTGCTCGGCGACGCGCGGACCCTCTTCCCCGATACGGCGGGATTGATCGAAGCGGCGAGGATTCTCGTCAAGGAAGGCTTTATTGTCTTGCCCTATACGAATGACGATCCTATCGTGGCGCAGAAACTGGTGGACGTCGGCTGTCCTGCCGTCATGCCCTTGGCCGCGCCGATCGGGTCTGGCCTCGGGATCCGGAATCCCTATAACCTCAAGATCATCATGGAGATGATCAAGGTGCCGATTATCGTGGATGCGGGAGTCGGGACCGCTTCCGATGCAGCCTTTGCGATGGAGCTGGGGGCGGATGCGGTCCTCATGAACACGGCCATTGCCGGGGCCAAAGATCCCATTGCCATGGCCGAGGCGATGAAATACGGGGTCTATGCCGGGCGGCTRGCCTATAAAGCTGGRCGCATCCCGAGAAAGCTGTACGCGACGGCCAGCAGCCCGATCGAAGGAATGCTATAGCAGGATGCTCCAGACGGCCGCTGTGCGCATCCTGCGTAGCATTCAGTACTCAGTTCTCAGCACTTTCGATTCATTGTCTTGCCGATGCTGAAACTCTCCAGCCGCCTTCTGCTTGTTACGGATCGYCATCAGACGAAGGGGCGGCCTCTCGTTCCTTTACTCCAGCGAGTSCTYTCGGTTGCAACGCCCGCCATTCAAGTCCGTGAGCGCGATCTCCCGGTCAGAGAACTCGTGGCGCTTGCGCGGGAAGTGCAGGCCCTGASGCATTCTGGCGGATCGCAACTCCTTATSAATGACCGGATCGATATTGCCTTGGCGCTGGACGGCGTCGGCGTTCATCTGCGCAACAATAGTCTGCCTGTTTCGAGTGCG
>NSIK01000016.1 GCA_002737345.1 Nitrospirota bacterium | reverse complement strand
CGCTGATGGTGAATACGTCTTCGATCGGCATCAGAAACGGCTTATCGATCGGCCGCTCCGGCGTCGGCATGTAGGTATCGACTGCTTCCAACAAGGCCAGAATCGATGGCACGCCCAGCGGACCCTGATCCCCTTCCATCGCCTTCAAGGCCGAGCCATGAATGATGGGGGTCTTGTCGCCCGGGAAGCCGTACTTGGTCAGTAACTCGCGCACTTCGAGCTCGACGAGCTCCAAGAGCTCCTTGTCATCGATTTTATCCGCCTTGTTCAAGAACACGACGATATAGGGCACGCCCACCTGGCGAGCCAACAGAATGTGTTCCCGCGTCTGGGGCATCGGACCGTCCGCTGCGCTCACCACCAGGATGGCGCCGTCCATCTGCGCGGCTCCGGTGATCATGTTCTTGACATAGTCGGCGTGGCCCGGACAGTCCACGTGGGCATAGTGACGGTTGACCGTCTCGTATTCCACGTGACTGATGGCAATCGTCATAATCTTGGTGGCATCGCGACGGCCCTGGCTCTCGCTGGCCTTCGCCACTTCATCGTAGCTGATGAATTTGGCCATGCCCTTGTCCGCGCTGACCTTGGTCAAAGCCGCGGTCAACGTCGTCTTGCCATGGTCCACGTGCCCGATCGTCCCGATATTCATATGCGGCTTCCGCCGCTCRTATTTCGCCTTCGCCATGCCTTACTCCCTTTCTAAAAATCACCAGAGGCACTATCCCGTCGCGCCGACATATTTCTCGCGCTTCAGGTCGAGCAAGCTCCGTTTGGAGCCCACGACGCGGATCGAACGCGTGACCTCGTCCTTACCAAGGACGTGCTCTACCAACTGAGCTACGTGGGCCAACACTCCATGCCTTCTTCCGTCGCGTCCATCGTATTCGCTCCGAGTCGAGTCAGCTCGGGCTGGAGCGGGCGATGGGATTTGAACCCACGACAGCCAGCTTGGAAGGCTGGAACTCTACCACTGAGCTACGCCCGCCCCTCGTCTGCCTACACTCGAGGCCGCACAATCCCACACACCGCACTCAATCAAGCTTCCGGTCCCACAGGCCTACATGGTGGGCAGGCAAGGATTCGAACCTTGGAAGCCGATGGCAACAGATTTACAGTCTGCCCCCTTTGGCCACTTGGGTACCTGCCCAAAACGCCATGCACGATAAATCCATATGCGCAATGACCGACTTCTTTTTCATCGCATGATGAGGAAAGAAGAGTAAACCAATCCACGCACTTCTCCCCCCTCCTTGCAAATAAGGATTTAAGCGGGGAAATGCGTGCATGGCTTTTTTTAGGAAACACTGGATTCTATTGATCAAGTGCTCGGAAGTCAAGGGCTAAAACYAGAATTRTCTCGCTTCCATCCGACAACCTCTCACTCCTGACTTACGACAGAGTCATCCTACGCCAATCCCATTCAGCCAYGAATATCTCAGATATATTTCATGGCGTTAGAGAAGGAGGGGCCTCGCCGTGGCATTGCCTCCGTCGCTCACCTCCCTGCGTCGGCCAGGAAAATGCCTCGGTGGCGCGAATAAGAAGACCTGGGGGGAGCCCCATGACATCCTTCATAAGCACCACCGCCTCCAGAGAGGAGAGACGCGATGCGGCAGCCAGGTATCGTTTTTGAGTCACAACCCTCTCCTGAGGATCTTCCGGCTCGTAATACCCACGGAGAATCCCGCCTCTATCGGCAGCCCTAAGACGGCGGACCCATTCATCCTGGCTCTTCCCCGGCTTCTGAATCGATGGCCCTGCCACATTTTTCAATTCCAACTGGTTCCAGACCATCCACCCGACAAACACCGCCCAGGTTTCATTAAGGGCCTCCCAGGACTCACGTGCACTCAAAAACCGCTCCTCTGTTTCACCCTTCCGCTGCACGACCGGCGTGATCAGCACCGCACCGTAGTGGCAGTCCTGCTGCACCCTCGCAAACGCGAGTATTAAATCAGGCACCGCCCTAGCCCGCGCCTCAGCCGCTGTGACCAGGTAATCGATATAGGCGTGAAACAACTCATGATATAGCGTCTCGATCTCGGCATGAGTGAGTCGTCCGAGAGGACGCAACGTAGCGCCGGCCCCATTAAATGACAGGACGCGATTGAGCACCATCCGATGCTCGCCGAGATGATATTCGGCGGCATAGGTGCGCAAGTCATCGAACTCGAACTGGACGAACCCTGGAGGAATCTCGTGAAGAAACTTTGTCGGAAGACCTAGCGCCTGCGCCTCACCGAGCAACTGAGTCCACATCCGTCCGGCCAACAACGGACGCTCTTCCGACAGCCCAATAGCAGGAACAAAGAGCAAGCCCCCCACAAGAAATCCCATCGCAAATACTGTGCGCAACGCCTGCATCATGGGAGTGATCCACATTGACATTGAGAGGACTACGACAGGGGGAATCGGTCACACCTAGCGATCATCACGAGAATACCAGTCAGGCCGTTCGCCTTCTTCCATCAAGGCCAGCTGGTCCAGCAGCGCAGGCGACACAGGGTCCAAGAAGCGGGAGGGCTTCGACAGGACCATGCCGCTGCCYCGATCAAACACATTAATAGGATAAGTCAGATACAAATGGCGCTTGGCTCTCGTTACGGAAACATAAAACAGCCGCCGCTCTTCTTCAATCTCCTCATCTTCACCGAACGAATAGACCGAGGGAAACCGTCCATCCACGATCCAAATAACGAACACACATTGCCACTCCAGACCCTTAGCCGAATGGATCGTAGACAACACTAACCGTTCGGCATCGCGAKCCGGCGTCTCAGCGCCGATAGCGTTTGCATCCGGCGGCTCCAGCGCCAGGTCAGATAGGAACGTCTCCAGCCCCTGATAACGTTCTGCGATCGTCTGCAAATGATCTAAATCCCTCATACGCTTAGGATAGTCGTCGTACTGAGTCTTGAAAATCGGTAGATAATACTCGGAAATCTGGCTCACCAAATGAGCCGGACTCACATCGCCGAGCCCCGCAAGACTTTCAAGCGTCAAACCTAAATCCTTCAGCGCCTTCCCTGGCCGCCCCGTCATCCCCAAAAGGGCCTGATAGGGATTAGGTGAATTCACGATCGCGGCCATGACGTCCTGGGCCTTTTTGGGTCCGACCCCTTCAATAAGCATCAGCACACGCTGCCAGCTGACGGCATCCAAAGGATTGGCCACGACACGCAAGTGGGCCAACAGATCCTTCACATGAGCGGTCTCGACGAACTTGCCGCCGCCACGCTTGATAAAAGGCAAGCCATGACGCGAGAGCTCAATTTCGAGGTCGAATGAATGAAAGCTCGAACGGAACAGCACCGCCATTTCACTGAGCGGAACCCCTTCTTCCCGCAGCTCCAAAATCTTCTGCGCAATGAAGCGCGATTGGGCATTCTCTGCCCCAGCCTCCACTAAGGTCGGCAACGGCCCATCCAGCTTCCTCGTAAACAGGCGCTTGGTATACTTCTCCGTCGCCTCTTCGATAATGGCGTTCGCCAGATTCAAAATCGGCTGGGTGCTACGGTAGTTTTCTTCAAGCTTATAGATGACGGTGCCGGGGAACAGCGACGGGAAATCCATAATGTTCTTGAAGGTCGCGCCGCGGAACGCATAGATCGATTGCGAGTCATCGCCGACGACCATGACATTCTGATGGGTGGAAGCTAGATGCCTGATGACATCCGCCTGCAGGCGATTGGTATCCTGATACTCATCGACCAGAATGTAGCGATAGAGAGATGAGATCGTCCGCCGAACCGATTCATCCTCCATCAAGAGCTGCCGCAGCAACACCAGCAAATCGTCATAATCCACCAGCTTGTCCCGACGCTTCGCCGCCTGATAACCTTGCTGCAACTGCTCCAGCGCGTCTAAATGACCAGAAAAATGATCGAACTCTTCGACCACGATCTCCGCGAGCGGCCGCAACGTATTCTCAGACTTACTGAACATCTCTGCGATCGTGCCCTTGCGGGGAAACCGCTTATCCTTTTCGTGCAAACTCAGCTGGGCCCGCACCAGGGCGATCAAGTCCTCGGCATCGCCTCGATCGAGAATCGTGAAGCCCGGCTCCAGTCCAATGGCCCGGCCATAGCGCCGGAGCAGCATATTGGCCACGGAGTGAAAGGTGCCGCCACGAACCTGCTCACTACGGACACCGATCAACTCACCGACCCGTTCGAGCATCTCCTGCGAGGATTTTCTCGTAAAAGTCAGCAAGAGAATATGGGATGGATCGATCCCCGAGTCGATCAAATAGGCCACGCGATAGACCAGAGTCCTGGTCTTGCCGCTCCCGGCTCCGGCGATGACCAAGGCAGGCCCTTCGCCCGCGACCACAGCCGCAAGCTGTTGCGCGTTCAGCGCCACCGAATAGTCAATGGACAGGGCGGGAGCTGACCCCTGGTCCGRCGACCGTTTCAATACATAGGGAGTGMTGTCTCGATTCATGGATGCGCTCGTGAGGTGGTCGGGCTGTATAGCACACTGTGGTAGCTCTTTCAAACGAACCAACCAGTCCCAGCAACAGCTCACCAACCTACCAACTGACTTGCAGGATGCTCAAAAAGACYATCCAGCAAGGCCGCAGCAAGTAAGAACCCTCAACGTACCTTTTAGGGTATGTTGAGGGCCAGAACGAGGTGAGAACGATGCTGGCGGACTTTTTCAGCATCCTGCCATACAGACAACTCTTGGAGAGCGAGCAGCAACCTGTATATAATGGTGCTTCTTTTTTACGAGGTGATTGTGGGAACGTCAAAAAATCCATACAGCGAAGAGCTCCGCGGGATCGCCGAATTGATCCTGGCCGTCGCAGGCGAATCCGTGACCGTCATGAAACGGAATGCCCCCGAGCGGGCCTTGAAATTGAAGCGCCACGAGGAATGGGAAATCTATCTTGAGTTTCTCAAAGTCATGTTCAATCTCACCGACCGGCTTTCCATCTTGTTCTTGCCGATCAAAGAGCAGCCTCAGTTCATGGATAGTCTTGAAGACGCAGTCAGCCTGCAATTAAAAAACGTGCTCGAACCGGCATTTGGCAGCGGCGCCGACCAAACAGAAATCATGCTCACCGTCGGTGCGGCGGTCGCGGAAAGCCGGCAGGCCTATGAGCGCTATCGCTTCCTGGTCACCGAGAGTAATCCTACGAAGGATGAGATGCTGAAAGACTTTGGCCGACGAGTCGCCGAAGCGATGGGCATCGCGGGAAACGCGCAGGTCTCTTCCGCCGCCACGCTCTGCGCGAACGCCGTGATTCCGGCCATCAAGGCGATCTTAGCCGGAGACGCGCCGCCAACCACCGCCGAAGCCGCCAGCCCATCGATCGTGGCAGCAGCCCAAGCTGCCCTACCAGAGCCCCAGGGGCCGACAGGGACGGAGATCAAGCTCGTCAGCGTCATGTCGACTATCACAGGGGAAGAAGTCGAAACTCGCTGGGGCCTCCACCCGCGATTCCGGCAGGATCTCCCTTCTGATGATGCGCAGCAACTCACCAAGCTCATGAATCGAGTGGCGAAAATTCTGGGCGAACGCTACGCCTCCGTGGCCTTCTCCGACGAATGGACGTCCTGGCATAAAGCCGGTCACGCCTAATCGTTCTCGCCAATCGAACGTGGCGATCCTCTCAGGATAGTGCAGACTCCATATCAGCAATCGGGAGGTGCAGTGGACATTCCGCAGACAACAGCCGATGGGCCGAAGGGCATCCCAGCCGGGCTTTCGCGCCTGCTGGAATTGGCCCACAACCTCTGGTGGAGTTGGACCCCGGAAGCCCGCGGGCTATTCCAATACATCGATCCGACCCTCTGGATCTTGACGCATCACAACCCGCGCTTCCCCCTGGAAGCGAGCGGCACGAGCGGACAAAAAGCCGCGCTCAACGGCGTCATCAACCTCAGCGTCCTCGATGGCTGGTGGAAAGAAGGCTACAACGGAGCCAACGGATGGGGCATTGAACCCTTAACCGGAAACCAAGACCTCCAGGCGCAAGACCAGCATGATGCGGACCAGCTCTACCGCATGTTGGAACAAGAGGCCATTCCCCTCTTCTATCAACGAGACATGGATGGCACACCCCGCGGCTGGATGCAGCTCGTCAAGGAAAGTATCCGGACCAACGCGCCGCGCTTCTGCACGAAACGCATGGTCAAAGAATACGTCGACCATCTCTATGCGCCGGCTATGGTGCGGACCCCCTGACATGGTAACTAACCGGCACGCCAAACAGGCGCAGCACCCCGCTCTCAACACCATTGCGACGGGGCTCTATCTGCTCGGGGGGCTCATCTTCAGCACGAGCATCGTAGCCCTGGCCTCAGCGAACGCAGGCACGCCACCCGGCAACTCAACCATTGAGCGTGAGGCGACAGACGCCTTCAAACATGCCAACTACGACCGGGTCTTGAAACTCTGGCAATCGATCCCGCCACAGGGCACCCCCTCAAATCCGCTCATACGCCTCGCCTTCCACAGTTCCCTGAAGCTGGGACGGCCAGAAGAAGCCTTCACCCTCTATCAACGGTTAGTGCCAACCGACAGGCAGGATGACCCGACTCTCCTACGGCCCCTTGCCCTCAGTTTTGTGACCAGCCATGTCCGCGACTCACAGGAATATGTCCGGATCGCGGCCTACACAGTACTGGCTGAGCTCGGCCTCCCAGAAACACAAGCCATCCTGGAAGACGGCTTACTCGACAGCTCCGTCCTGGTGCGGGCTCGCGCCGCCAAAGCAATCGGCAAAGCCGGACTTGCAAGCAAATCAGGCCCCCTGCTCCGAGCGCTCAACGACGTGACGCCGACCGTACGAATTGCCGCCATGACCGCGCTGAGCGAGGCCAAGGTCACAGCCATCATGCCCCAGCTCATCGCCATCGCCAGGACTGATGACGGGCCGGAAGCCGTGTTCGCCTATGCTGCGCTCTACCGGCTGGGCAAACACGACATGCTAACCGACCTCACCGGCGCGGCAACGTTACCGGACGCTGATATCCGGATGGCGGCCTTGGGAATGTTGGGACAGCTGAAACGGCCCTCAAGCCTATCGGTCCTAAGCCAAGGCGTCTACGATCCGGAGCCCTCGGTCCGCGCTTTCGCCGCCGGAGCATTGGGAGACTATGGACAAGCAGGCGGAGTCGCACCCCTCACTCATGCATTGAGCGATGAAGCCAGCAGGGTCCGCGCCGTCGCAGCCGCAAGTCTTGGCAAGCTGGGCATTCGAGAGAACCGGCCGTTGTTACAAACCCTAACACGCGATGCTAACATGCAGGTGCGGGCCAGTGCCGTGGAAGGGCTGCTCAGGCTAGGCGACACATCGGCGGTCTTGCTCGCTGCAGACTTGGCCAGACACCCAGACCCCTCGATCCGTGCCGCGGCAGCCCATGCCCTAGCCGCCACCTCCGACAAGCAAGCCGTCGTCGTCCTACAGGCACTGCTGCAAGACCAGCAGCCCCAACCCAGGCTCTTGGCGATAAAAGCCCTGGGCAAGAGCGCCGCCCCTGTGATGCCGTTGCTCAAAAAAGGATTACAAGACTCGGACGTCGCCATTCGTCTGGCGGCTGCTGGCAGCCTGCTCCAACAGCTCCGCCGTCCCGCAACCGCCCCCAAAGCCCATTAACCGAAAGGACCACGTGATGTTGAAACTTCTCGGAGCCTTCATCATGGCCGCCACGTTCTTTGGCCTCGGATTCTATCTCGGCCAACGTCCGGTCGGCACGTTGCAACACAAGGTCTTGGACCTTCAGCGTTCAATCACAACCCTGTCCAGGAATATTTACGACACCACGATGGGAGACCTTCGCAAGCGGCAAGCCCTGATCGACGGGAAATCACGGGTCGTCCAAGCGAAATCAGAACTCTTGGAAAAAAACTTCGGAGAAGCCGCCAAGCAATTAGGCGCGGCGGCGGACACGCTGGAGGAGGCGACCGCTGGCGCCAAACATGACGAAACGAGCCTCCCCCTGAAATCGCTCGCGGGGAAGATCCGGGAAATCAAGCGGGAAATGTCGATGAGGAAACTGGTGTCGATGAAAAAGATCGACGAGATTGAACGAGAGATCGACCGGCAGATAAATCGCTAACTGCTAAGCCTTGGCGGTCTGCTTCTTCCACTTCGCTAAGATCCGCTCCACCCGCATCCGCACCACCATGTCCGGATCTTTCATCAACGGCTTAATCGCATCACGGCCCCGATCATCGCCGATCGCCTCAAGCGCCGCCGCTGCAGTCAAACGGGTAAACCAATCTTTGTCAGTGAGCATGCCAATAAGGGGATCGATTGCCTCGGCACTCTTGATCCGGCCCAGGGCCATGATGGCCTGCTTCTGGACCATCTCATCTTTGTCCTTGAGCGCGACGACCAGACGAGAGACCGACGGAGCGCCAAGCTCGACAAGGGCATTGGTCGCATCGTCTTTGAACTCGTCATTTTTCAGCTGCAGCATCAAGGGATCGAGGACGCGCTCATCGCGAATCTTCCCGAGCGCCGTGATCACGTATTTCCGCACGTCCCAATCGCGAAGCAACCTGATCAACAGTTCGACAGCGGGAGAACCGATTTGACCTAGCCCCTCGATCGCCACGTCTCTGACTTGCCAGTCACCGTCGCGTAAGGCACTGCACAACGGCGCCACACAACGGTCATCACCCATTTCACCGAGCGTGATGGCCGCCTCGCGGCGCACGACCCAATCAGGATCCTTGAGCAGATCGATCTGGATCTCGATCTCATCTTTGACCTTTTCTTCTTCAAGAACGACCTCTTCCGTCAGTTGCGCCGTCGGCACACCCGTGGCCGGAGACTCGCCGGTAAAATCAGCCGCCACCTGATCGGTCAATTCGTCGCTCACCGTCTCTGCAACGGTCGGCGTCGCCTGCTCTTCTTTAGATCCCGCTTGTTCCATTGGCACTACCTTAATAATTCACTCGCCCGTCAACGATCTTGCCGCAGTGCCTACTTCTTTGCGGCCGTTTTCTTGCTCGCAGAGTTCTTCTTGCGTAACACGACTGTCCGCCGCTTCCGTTGTGTCCGCCGCAGCCGCTTCTTCAGCGAACGCAACGCGTCATCCACCTTAGGATCCTTGTGGCCGGCCAACTTCTCCGCCACCTTTTTTTTCAATCTGGTTTCGTCCGATTCACTCGCCGTTGTTTTCGCCATCCGGATTCGGGCCTCCCTGTATACCTAATTAATCTGATGCTCTCTCGGATCCCATCGGGAGCTGGCAGTCTAGTGGAGCGCTTCGCGCCCTGTCAACCGGCGGCTACGCAAAGACGCGAACGCGCTAGGCGAAAACGACCGTCGACACTTCGACATGATCGATATGAGGCTGCCTGCATCCCCGTCAATTGCCGGCCCCTCCGCGAAACCCAGACATCGCCAGGCAGCAGCCGAGCGGGACAGGCCAATAACGGAGTCGTCCGTCCCCACGTGATGGGACTAATCAACTGGAGAGGAAGCTGGGGGGCGATCCGGGGAACCCTACTGAAGCTGAATCCGACGGGCAAAGACCCCGGCCCGCTGCTTCACATAGGTCAGCTTCACCATATCACCCACTCTAATAGTCTGCATGGTGATCTGTTTCCCCTTTCGGGTGATCCTGGTTTGCGCTGTGACCTTGGCCCCCACCGTCATATCGTTGTATTTTGACAGGGGGGTCTTGACGACAATCATATGGGGAGTTTGGTCCAGATTGACCGCCACCACCTGCCCGTGGACCCGGTAGGTCCGCTCACTGGCGGCAGCAGGGCTTGGCACAATAGACAACAGGCCCAGCAACGCAGCGACTGCGAATGGTACCTGCCACTGTTGACGCACTCTGGTCACGATGATCGGTTCCCCCCTGCAAGCCAGGTCAGACGAGGCTAGACACTAACAGGACGAGGAAAACCTGTAAAGCGGCCCGAAGCAGACACACAATATTGACTGCCCCAACCCGACTGCGTAAGATGCCCACCTGTTGCCAGTCAGGGTGCAATGACCAACCCGCCGGCAGTGTTCTCCAAACTCCACGATCCACTCAGCGCCTATGATTGAAGTCCAACAGATTACGAAGCGGTATGCCCACCATACCGCCATCGATCGCGTGAGCTTCTCCGTCGCCAAAGGCGAGGTCCTGGCCTTCCTGGGCCCGAACGGGGCTGGCAAAACGACCACCATGCGTATCCTGAGCTGCTTCATGCCGGCCACCGAAGGCAAGGCAGTGGTGGCAGGGTTCGATTGTGCGGACCAGCCGCTTGAGGTGAAACGCCGGATCGGCTACCTGCCAGAGACTCCGCCCGTCTATCTGGAACTGACGGTCACGGAATATCTTCAATTCGTGGGTCGCCTCCGCGGTCTCAGCGGAAAGATGCTCACCTCATCTATGCAACGTGAAATCGAACGGCTCGGCCTTGGCACAATCCAACATCGGCTCATCGGGAACCTCTCCCGCGGCTATCGCCAGCGAGTCGGCTTGGCCCAAGCCCTGCTGCACGACCCCCAAGTCTTAATCCTGGATGAACCGACCGTCGGACTCGACCCGAAACAAATTATCGAAATCCGGGAATTGATCAAAAACCTGGCTGGCTCCCATTCCGTCATTCTGAGCACTCACATTCTTCCCGAAGCCACCGCCGTCTGCCAACGTGTCGTCATCATCAGCGGTGGACGCATCGTGGCAGAGGATACGCCGGAGCAACTCGCCGCGCGCCTGCGCCAGTCCGAAAAGATCTCCCTGACCCTCAAATCTCCTGCCCCGGATACAGACCGCCTCTTAAAATCGGTACAGGGGGTCCAGAACGTCTTCACCAGCGGCGCCCCCGGCACGTTCTTGCTGGAATGTGAACTCGGCCGGGACGCAAGGGAAGAGGTGGCCCGCCTGGCGGTCACTAGCGGATGGGGGCTGCTTGAGCTAAAAGCCATTTCCATGACCCTAGAGGATGTGTTCCTCCACCTGACCAGAACCGAGGAAGGCCTCGCGCAAGGGGCCGTGGCCGCCACGGCAGAACCGGCAGACCAGCCAGCATGACGCCAGTCCAAGCTATCATCGCCAAAGAGCTGCGCTCCTACTTCGTGTCGCCAGTCGTCTATGTGGTGGGATCCATGTTCCTCTTGATCGTGGGACTGCTCGCCTACCTCTACGTGGTCTTTGCCGGAGCCCAGGCGATTCAGCTGATGCAGATGCGGGGAAGCGCCCAGATCAATCTGAACGATCTGGTCTTCCGAAATCTCTTTTCCAGCATGCGATTCATTCTCTTGATCATCCTGCCGATCCTGACGATGAGGCTTTTCGCCGAAGAGCGCAAACTCCGCACCTTTGAATTCTTATTGACCTCTCCCATCGGGATCAACGAAATCGTGGCGGGCAAGTTCATGAGCGTCTTGCTCGTCTTTCTGGGTCTCCTCGGGCTAACCGGCTTCTTGCCGCTCGTACTCGCCCTCTTCAGCGACTTCAATTGGTACCCGGTATTGACCGGCTACCTGGGGCTGATCCTCCTCGGCGCCCTCTTTCTCTCCGTCGGCGTCCTGGCTTCGGCCTTGACCGAAAACCAAATCGTCGCGGCCTTTGTGAGCTTCGGCCTCCTGCTGGTCCTCTGGCTCCTCGCAGACGTCGGCTCGCTCCTCGGAGATACGGCCATCGGACAGGCCATCTCTTACCTATCATTCATAGAACATTACGACCACCTGGTGCGTGGAATGGTCGATACGAAAGACCTCACATACTTTGTGAGCGGACTAGCGTTAATGCTCTTTTTATCCCATCGAGTCGTGGACTCGACCAGGTGGAAATAAATATGAAAACGATTCCACTGGGGGTAGTCGGCATGGCCCTGGCCCTGGCAGGAGCAGTCGGCTACAGCCTCGCCCCGACAAAGCTCTGGCTGGTCACCCTCATGGAAGGGGCGGCCCTCCTTTGCCTCCTCCTCTTTGCAATCGTCCATTTCAGCCAACTGAAAGCCTTCTCCTCTCGCCGCTCCACTCGTATGGGGGCCAACAGCCTGCTGATGATCCTCCTCTTCGTTAGCATTCTTGCCATCGTCAATTTCCTCGCAGCCCGCCACTCCATCCGGTGGGACCTGTCGGAGAACCAGAACTTCTCCCTCGCGCCGCAAACCTATCGCGTGCTGCGAAACCTCCCGCGCGAAGTGCTCGTCACCGTCTTCACCAGAGAAAAAGACCCGGGCTACCAGTCCTATAAAGAACGGCTCGATAGTTATCGGCAAGCCAGCCCGAAGATAACCGTAGAGTTTGTCGATCCGGAACGGCAGCCGAAAATCGCCCAGAACTACGGCATCAACAGAACCGACACGGCCGTATTTGAAAGCGCCGGCCACACAGTCCGCGTCACCTCACCCTCGGAAGTCGAATTGACCGGAGCCCTGATCCGCGTGACCCAAGACAGGCAAAAGCAGGTGCTCTTTCTTGAAGGTCATGGGGAGCCAAGCCTCGACGATCGGGAGCGAACAGGCCTCTCTGTCGCCAAAGACATCCTGCTCAAGCAGGGATACAACGTCGGCACGCTCAGCCTGCTCAAAGAAGCAGCCGTGCCGGACCAGACGGCCATCCTGGTCGTAGCAGGCCCCCGCCGCCCTGTGACCACCGAAGAACAAGAACGGATTCACACCTATGTGGAGAAGGGCGGCCATCTCTTATTGCTGATCGACCCAGATACGCAAGCAGGCCTCAATCCTCTACTGACCCAATGGGGCCTGGGAGTCGGCCCGGGAGTCCTGGTCGATCTCCAAGATCGATTGGCCCAAGGCGACCTGACTTCCCTCTTGGTCCGCACGTTCACGGAACATGAGATTACGCAGGACCTCTCTGCCGCCGTGCTCTTTCCCCTCGCGCGCCATATCACCTTCGACGAACAAACAGGCAAGGCCTGGGACTATGTGCCCCTCGCCAGAACCTCGCCCAACAGCTGGGCGGAGACCGACATCAAGGGCCGCGTCGTTAACCTCGATGAGAAGAAAGATATTAAGGGCCCCCTGCCGATGGCCGCAGCCATTTCGCCCAAGGTGCCGCCGGAAGAAGGCAAGCCCAGGCCGGCCGTCGTGGTCATCGGCAACTCCACCTTCGCCACCAATGCCTTCATGAACTTTCCCGGCAACAGCGACTTTTTCCTCCACACGGCCGCCTGGCTCGCGGAGGAACGGAATATGATGTCGCTCGTCCCGAAGGATTCCGCGCTCCGACCCTTTACCCCGAATCCCTTACAAGAGCGGGCGCTGCTGTATCTCCAGGTCATTCTCCTGCCGGTTGCCATGTTTGTCGCCGGCATCCTGGTCTGGCGCAAGCGCCGATGCCTATAGATTCATGCGTTACTGGCCCACCATCCTCATGGCACTCGTCCTGGCCGGACTCGGCCTCTACCTCTACACCGTCGAACTACCGCAGCACGAATCGCAGGAACGACAAGACAGCGCCGAGAAAAAAGTCCTGCTCTTCGACCAGCAAGCCCTCACCGGGCTCATCGTCAAGACCGACCAGCAGGAACTCGTCTTCGCTCGAACTCCTGAAAAGGGATGGGTGCTCACTGCGCCCCTCCATACAGACGCAGACCAGCGGGAGGTTCAGAATCTGATCCGGGCTCTGGTCACAGGCGCCGTCGCCCGCGTCGTCGAAAATCAGCCGGCCAATCTCACTCCCTTTGGACTCGACAACCCGATGACCACCGTCACCGTCCTGGCCGGCGCCGCACGCGAGATCTTCTCCATCGGGGATAGCGGCCCCCTCTCCTCCACCCTCTATGTCCTCCGTGCATCGGACCACCTGGTCCTGCTGACGAACCTGGCTCCCAAAGACTTTCTGAACAAGACCTTGATGACCTTTCGCCGCAAAGACCTCCTGCGCGTGGCGCAAAGCGAAGTCGAACGGATCCGCCTGACCTATCCCACGACCGAAATCGTACTCTATCAAAGCGCAGAGAAACCCAAGAGCAAATGGAAAATTCGCTACCCGCTCGAAGGGGAAGCGGATCAAACGGAAGTGCGAACCCTGCTGTTCCGGCTCGAAGACTTAAAAGCCATGGCCATCATTGATCCGGGCCACGAGCGAGACACCCTAGCCAAAAAACTCACCGTGCCGAAAGTGAAAGTTACCATCCATACGTCCGATGGCGACCAGACGGTCAAGCTCTATCAGCCGGATGAGACCAGCGGCGAAGCCTTTGCGGAAACGAGTCCCGCCGGCCCGCTCTATCGCATCAATCCCACCGCAATCAGGGACCTGACCAAGAAACTTTTTGCATTCCAAGACAAGCGGCTACTCGGCATCGATTACACCGATATCGCCATGCTCTCTGTCACCACACCGATCGAACACTATGTATTGATCAATCAACAGAACGAATGGGTACTGGAAGATCAGCCGACCAAAACATTGAACCAACAGGCCGTCGACTTATTTGTTAGCCGTGTCGCCAATGTTCCGGCTGAAGAACGGGTAATCACGCAGGCACACCCCTTGGCGCCGTACGGCCTGGTAGCACCGGCGGCAGAATTTATTGCCACAGGGAAAGACGGAAAAATTGCAGGGAAACTCTCCATCGGCAGTCATGCCAACGGGCTGGCCTACGCAATGGGGCAGCGGATCCCTGGCATCTTCCAGATTCGCGCCGACCTTTTCACCCAGATCCCTGCAAAAAAAGACCTTCTGGCTACCTCATCAGAGAAAACATCTCCTTCCCATTAGCAGCAGCACAGGATCGCGCCCTAATACTGCAGCCCCTCCCGCTCGATGCACGCCCGCTCATCTGTGTTACCCCAGAGGGGCAGCCTGCTCAACAATCGTGATCAGGAGCAGAATGAGCGCCTCCGGGCTTGAAGTAATTTCTTAGCACAACGAATGAAAGTGCAGAACAGATTGTGTATAATTCGCTTTGTGTCCCCGTAGCTCATCTGGATAGAGCGCTGGTTTCCTAAACCGGAGGCAATCCGTTCAAGTCGGATCGGGGACACCAAACCTCTCCCTGCTTCACGCGTCTGACTCACCTTGTTCTGACCGATCACGCATCGTGCGTCACGATTTCCTGTCGTTGTCCTGAATCTGTCTTGGCCCAGAGGCTTCCGCATTGACAGAAACGCCTACCATCCGCTACCGTGCCTTGGAATGTCCTAGCCCTACTGAGCCCGGTACCATTCAAGCTCCAGTGGACGGCGGGGGGTATGTCAAATCGGGCCTGCATACTAATCGATGTCTTCCCAGGACGGACGAGCGATGCAGTCAAGGTTCTCCCCGACATCCCGAAGATCACGACCGTCGACAGCTGTTGGGAGAAACCGGATATCATTATCGTAGTGGAAGTCCAGAACCAGGATGCGCTGACTCAGCTGGTGCTGAGCCGAGTTCACGAAATCGATGGTGTGGCGAAGGCCGATATCCATCTCGTCTATCGCTTGAAGGACAATACCGCCGCATGATCCACAGGCTTTACCTCCTCAGCTTCGCCCTCCTGATCACCTGGATCCCCGCCTGCGCCGCCCCTCCCATCCCTCATGAGCCAGACCGAGTCGACGTCACGCTCCACGCTTCGGCCGACCTGGTGACAACCGCCGTCGTGCAGATCCTGACCGAAGGAGGCTACTCCGTCGACCGGACGGATGACCAGAACCTGACGACCGGCTACCGTCAAGAAATCAGCGGCCCCTGGGACTGGTTGCTCCGTTGGCGTTTCGGAACAAGCCGAAGCCGCGTAGAAGTCATGGTGACGCCAACATCGGAGTCCAGCAGCAGGCTACGCATGAATGTCTTGTATGAAGGCAAAGACGGGCTATTCACCCAGTGGGAAGATTCACCGACCGCACAACCGCAGAGCGCACAGAATCAATTACGATTGATCAAGAACGCGCTCCAACTGCTCTAGCAGGATGCTCATCCTGTCTGCTACTCTTTTTCTCCGCTCTCAGCATCGTCGCCAAGATCTAACCCAAACCGTTCAGCCATCCGATAGAGAGTCCGGCGGTCGATACCGAGCACCTTGGCGGCTTTGACTTTGTTCCCCTTGGTTTTCTTCAGGATGCGGACGAGATGGCGCTTCTCGACCTCTTCCAAGGTCAGCCCCTCCTCATCGCCTTGACTCAACAATCCGGCTGCCTCATGAGATGCCGGCAGGCTCTGACGCAACGTAGCAGGCAAATCATCCGGCGTGAGCAACGGACCGTGACTGAGCGACACGGCCCGCTCAATGGCATTTTCCAACTCACGCACATTGCCGGGCCACCGGTACTGCGTCAACAGCGCCAGCGTTTCAGGTAATACCCCCCGCACCGCATGCGCCGCCCCCATCGCGCATTTCTGCAAGAAGTGATGCACCAGCATCGGGATATCCTCCCGCCGTTCCACCAACGACGGCAAGGTGATCCGCACGACATTGAGCCGATAAAACAAGTCGTCTCGGAACTTCCCTTCCTTGACCAACTGCTCCAGATCCCGATTCGTCGCCGTAATGATCCGGACGTCGACCTTCACCGAGGTCGTGCTGCCGACACGGCGGACTACGTGGTCCTGCATCACCCGCACCAACTTCACTTGCAAAGCCTGCCCCATGTCGCCGATTTCGTCGAGAAACAGCGTACCCCCGTTCGCCGCTTCAAACAGGCCGACCTTGTTCCCCACCGCGCCGGTAAAGGCTCCCTTCTCATAGCCGAACATTTCCGATTCCAGCAGCGTGTCCGGCAGGGCCCCGCAATTTACCGGAATGAACGGCTTGTCCCGGCGAGGCCCATTCGCATGAATCGCCCGCGCGATCAGTTCCTTGCCGGTCCCGCTTTCCCCCTGGAGCAATACCGTGCTCTTGCTCTCGGTTACCCGGGCCACCAGCTTATAGACCTCCAACATAGCGGGGCTGCTCCCCACCAAGGGAGACCATTCATCTTTGCTCTTCAGCTCTTCGCGGAACCGCGCATTTTCCCGCACGAGCCGGCAATGGTCGAGGCTCCGCTTAACCACCAGCTTGATATCTTCTTTCTTGAAGGGCTTGGCGATATAGTCGTAGGCCCCCTGCTTAATCGCTTCGATCGCGCCATCAAGAGAACCGAACGCGGTCAGCACCACGACCGCCGTGTCGGGACTCATACGTTTGAACTCACGCAAGACGGTCAAGCCATCGACCGCGCCCATGCGGATATCTGTCAACACGAGATCGACGCGCCCCTGATGCCCCCGCGCGATGATCTCTTCTCCGCTGGCGAAGGCTTCCACTGCATAGCCTTCCTTTTTCAAGGCATCCGCTAGCAGTTCGCGCGCCACCGCATCGTCATCGGCTACCAAAATATTCCCTGGCTGCATCAGTTCCTCTCTGTCGCGCAAACCGGCTCGGCGGTCAGTCCTGGGAGGGTGATGGTGACGGTAGTGCCACGCCCTATCTTGCTCTCGAGCGCTAGACTGCCTCCATGGGCCAGTACCGTTTCGCGGCTCAAGAATAGACCCAATCCTGTCCCCTTGCCAACAGCTTTGGTCGTAAAAAACGGCTCAAAGGCTTTTTCCATATCGACCTCTGGCATGCCGCAGCCCGTGTCCCTCACCGCAACCGTCATCACCAGAGGCGACATCGACTGGGCCACCCGCCGGCCCCGGTCGAGCTCCTCCGGTGACGCAGCATGGGCTCCAACGACCACCCACACCGATCCATATTGGGGCGTGGCCGCTAAGGCATTAGCTAGCAAATTGACCATCACTTGGTGCATCTTCTCCGCATCGGCCCAAACAAGCGGAAGGTCTCCAGGGATTTCAACCGCCAACGAAATCTCTTTCGCATGAAAGGCCGGCTCCATGAGCGCGGCCGCAGGACTGATCACCTGTTCCACCTGCAACCATTTCGGCTCAGGCTGGCGCTGTCTGGTGGAGGACAATAAATCCTGAATGATCCGAACGACCCGCGTGAGCTGCTCATCGATGACCGTCACCCGCTTCTTCATCTCAAGCGTCACACCAGGCTCTTCCGCCAAGGCTTGCACATGCCAGGCGATCGAATGTAGCGGCGTGCCGACCTCATGCGCGACGGAAGCCACCAACTGCCCCACCGCCGCCAGCCGCTCAGAACGATTCAGCTGGTCCTTGGCATCGACCAATTGTGTATTGGTCTTCAAAAGATTTTCCCTTTCTCTGGCGAGCGCTGCGCGCGCCGCCTCTTCTCGCGCCTTACGCTCTTCCCAGGTCATGCCGATATAGGCCACGACCAATAAGACTCCTGCCACCACACTGCGATTGATTACCGCCGCCTGAAACCGTCCCGGCTTGGTCGGCTGCAACAGGCCCATATAAGTCGCCACGACACAGGCTAGCGCCGTAACCAGCATCAGTCCACGATGACGCACCGTCGCGACCAATAAAATCGGCAGCACAAAACCATAGGCTGCAACGATGTTCGCCGGAGCGGCCATTTCAAGAATGACGATCGCTACGAACACCGCGGCCGCGATCGCCAGTGCAATACGATTTTGTTTCAACATGAAAATGGGGGGGGCCTACGCTTCTCCATATCAGGCATCATTTCCTGCATGAAAGAGAGTCTGAGTGAAGGCCTTCGGCCTGTCAAGCTATCCCATTGTTCTTACAGATGAATTCTCGACAGTCTCTCCATATTTCCAGCAACATGAGCCTATACTGGATCAGCGTCAGCACCTACGAATGATTCCGGTACCGACGAACCGAAAATTTAGCGTATTACAGGAAAGGGGAAAGAAGGGAGGAGTAAGCTACTGGATGCCGGCTTGGCGCTGAAGCCACCGGACATACTGCACGATCTGATCGACGTCCTCAGGCGTGACGCCTTCGATTTTCGGCATGTTGCCGAATTCCCAATGGTGCGCCTTCACTCCGTTGGCCGTGGCCCGTTGAAATGCGGCATCGCCATGATGGTTCGGCTCATAGATCTTATGCACCAGTGGAGGTCCGTGGCCGGTTCCCGCCGCCTGGCTTCCGTGGCAGGCTGCGCAGTTGGCGTTGAATTTCGCTTCGCCGGCTTGCAGCTCAGCCGGCGCAGGACCGCCTCCAGCGGCTTGTTTCGGCTGCGAGGAATCGCAAGCCACGAAGAGGCCCAACACCAACACCCATATGCCGATCTGGGAGCGTGAGGTCATGAGGGATACCATAGAATCACGGCTGCTGGCCCGGCCCCTTCTGCTGTTCAAACTGGTCACGTAACATCTGTTGCGTACGCCGGAGCGTAGCCCTGCGATAGAGACGGGCGCCGATCGGCACCAACACGATCAAGCCGATCGTGAGATACATGAAAAATTCTTCCGGCGACATGAGACCACCCCTTGCTGGCCGTGAACGTGTGACGTCCCACGTATCAAGGGTTATAGCGCATACGAGACAGGATCTACAACCCCGACCTTCGCAAACCCCTCCCGTCGAATCACGCAACTGTCGCAGCGCCCGCAAGCCTGCTCCCCCACGGGATCGTAACAACTATGGGTCAGATGAAACGGCACGTGAAGCGCAATCCCTCGCCGGATGATGTCCGCTTTCGTGAGCATCAGCAAGGGGGCCTTCACACGTAGCGGAATCCCTGCGATGCCGGCTTTGGTGCCTTCCTTCACCGCTGTTTCAAAGGCGCGGATGAATTCAGGCCGGCAGTCCGGATAGCCGGAATAGTCGAGCACATTCGCCCCAAAGTAGATGAACGAGGCTCCCACCACCTCCGCATGAGCCGCCGCAATCGACAGGAAGATAAGATTCCGTCCCGGCACATAGGTGATTGGAATACCCTGGCTCCGCTCATGGCCCGCTCGATCTTTTGGCACGGCCGCCCATCCGGTCAGCGCAGATCCGCCGATGGCGCGAAGGTCCAACTCCATTACCAGATGATTCACGACACCGAGGGCCGCGGCAACCTGCCTGGCCCGCTCCACTTCCACCGCATGACGCTGGCCATAGGCCATCGTGAGAAAGAAGAGCTCACAGCCCTCCTCCTTGGCAATTGCTGCCGTGACGGTGGAATCGAGCCCTCCGCTTGCCAAGATGACGGCTCGATTGCTGGCTGGCTTCATAACACCCATTTCTACGGACGACACAGGACCTCCAGCGAGGTCGCAACACGCGAGCCTCGCCTTACACGGAACAATCCTAGAGCATGGTTAACGGATGCGGGCCACGGAAGGCGGGAGATCTCGGATCGCACGTGACACCACTAATCGCGATCTTCTTCTCGCTCGATTTTTTCCAGCAACTCTTCTTTCGACTGGCATTCGACGCAGAGCTTGGCAAACGGCACGGCTTCCAGCCTCCGCTCGCTGATCTCGACGCCGCATTCCGCGCAAATCCCGTAGGTGCCCTCGGTGAGCCTCGTTAAGGCCTCATCAATGGCCTGCCGTCGGCGGTTGCGCATTTCCATAAGGGAAATGCCTAATTCGCGATCGAGATCCATGAGGGCTTGGTCGCCGACATCGCGCGCGGATTCAAGGCGGCGCTGCTTATCCTCGATGAGGGATTGCCCCAGGCTTCCTTCGATCTCTTTGATAATTTCCTGACGCTTGCGCATCAGCATCTGCTGAAGCACTTCGCGCCGGTGCTCCCGGTCCTCGCGCTCTTTCGCCGATTCTTTGGGTCTGGCGGCCAAGGGAGACACGGCCATGCTGATCGGCTTTTGAACCCTAACAACTTCGGCAAGCTTCGGCTTGCTCACAGGCATGGCTCTCTTTATTGTTTTTACAGTCTTTGCTGGCGCCTTGGCCTTCGCCACTGGTTTCTTCTTGGCGGGCGTTTTTGTTGCCATGGCAGATCCTACTCCTGTGATGAACGTCGAATAGCCGAATAAATTTCGGCAGTCATAGCACGGCGCATGGTCTTTGACAAGAGATTCAGCGGAAGGATCAAACGCCCCTAGGGGTAGAATATAGTTGAATGCACGGGGTAGCTGGCCAGTTTGTCGCGCCCCTTCAGGCCCTGAATTTCTACCAGGAAATCGAGTCCAACGATCTCGCCACCCACCTGGCGAACGAGGGACACCGTCGCAGCCGCCGTGCCCCCTGTGGCCAGCAAATCATCCACGATCAACACCCGTTCCCCTTCGGCAATCGCATCGCGGTGGATGGCCAGAGAGTTCGATCCATATTCCAAGCTATATTTGACCTCAAAACAGTCAGCGGGCAACTTGCCGGGTTTCCGGACCGGCACAAACCCGGCGTTCAACCGGTTGGCCAACATCCCTCCGAAAATAAACCCGCGGGATTCAATCCCAATGACCTTCGCGATCCGCTGCCCCTGATAGTAGGCGGTCAATTCATCGGCAATCGACGACAAGGCGCGAGCGTCCTTCAGCAACGTCGTGATGTCGTAGAAGAGAATACCGGGTTTGGGGAAATCGGGGACTTCGCGGATAAGGGAATGATAGTTCATCGCAACACCGTATCGCTCCCCCCTAAACGAATTGGGTGGAAAAACTGAAAAAACGCTGGAGAGACTCTCCGCCAGCCTGAGGGACTCGGCTGGCGGCAGGAAGAAGCTCTGGTTGGTCGGGGCGACAGGATTCGAACCTGCGACCCCTGCGTCCCGAACGCAGTGCGCTACCGGGCTGCGCTACGCCCCGACAAAATCAACAGAGCCACAAAGCGAAGGGGGATTGTCTTACATCAGAGGGGCAAAACGCAAGCCATGGGCATCGGCCACCCCGCGACAGGTAATTTTGCCACCGGACAGATTCACTCCTTTCGCGAGCCCCGCGTCGGCGCGAACAGCTGGCTCCACGCGCGATCAATCGAAACGTTCGTCGCCATTATATGCAACAGGGGTGAAAATGCACGGCGGGACCAGCGGCAACGGCCCCCTCAAGTAGACAGTGCGCGCAGGCCTGGTGTAAGATTCGCACGCTCTTTAGCTCACGATCGACAGAGGGAGGCTCTATGGGTTCCGTATCTGGATCCTGCAACGCCTGCGGCGCCACCGGCACCGCGCTCATGAAGTTATCGCTCGGGAAGGACTTCTTCGGCCGAACCTACGATCGGCTGTCCCCCTCGACCGATCAAAGCCCGAAATGGTACTGCGAAGGCTGCTCGATGCAGAAAAATCTCCAACGGGATTTTCGCGATATCCTGGGGGAGTTCGACAAACTCGTGGCTGGCCAAGGCTCCACCCTGTCCAGCCAGGAAGAATTTCAACGGGCCTCCTTACGGCTGCGGGAGCTCTCCGCGATTCTCGGAGGAGCGGCGGGCCAGTCTTCATTCCTGACCGCAGCCGACGTCACACAACTTATGGGCCGTATGCAGACCGCCGCAGTGCGGACCTAACGAAGGAATTACTCGTGTCCACCTTTACTCGCCATATTTTCGTCTGCACCAACCAGCGGAGTCCGGATGATCCACGCGGGAGCTGCTCGAAGCTCGGATCGGAAGCGCTCCACACCTGCTTCAAGCAAGAGGCGAAACGGCTGGACTTAAAAAACGTCGTTCGTGCCAATAAAGCCGGCTGTCTCGATCATTGCGCCGAAGGGCCGAGCGTCGTGATCTATCCGGAAGGCGTGTGGTATCAGGTCAAAACCGAAGCCGACGTGACGGAAATTATGGAGCGCCATGTCGTCAAGGGCGAAGTCGTAGCCCGTCTCGTCTTGCCAGGCCATCCAGCTCCCACGACTGTCTCTCCGCTTAAACTGTAGCGCCGCACCACAAGGATTCCTATGGCCATCGAAGAAAAATGGAAAGCCAACCTGGAAAAGGTGGCCTTCATGAAACAGTTTCCCGGATTACTCGAAGGCTGGGAAGCCTTGGCGGGGAAGACCATTACCGACGTCATCCCCCTCAAAGGAAAACAGGGAGCGGCCGTACTGGTCTGCGCCGATGGCACCTTTACCATCCTGCCCCCCATGGCAACGGAACCCTACGAGTTGGGCGAAGCCCTGACGGTGGCGCGATCGCTCCTCGAACCGGCGCACCAGCAGGCCTATGTGGAATATGACCGGCTAGCCAAAAAAGACAAAGACGCCCTCATGGCTGCTAGAGCCGATAAGATTCTTGGAGCGATTCAGAATAATCTTGAACAGATTCCTGAGCTGAAAAATCGCTTAAAAGAACTTGTAAAGGAGTGGAAGTGAGCGGCAGCCTCCCGAACAGAAACATGTTCGACATCTTTTCCCAAGGCCTCTTTGAAGGAATCAAACCTATGATGATCATTCGCGACCACCTCGTCCGCCATCCAGACCGTTGCACCCACCAAGGCATTTGCATGCCCATCTGCCCGACCGGTGCCTGGCTTTCGACGCCTCCCTACAAGTTCGATCCTTCCCGCTGCCTGGAAAGCTGCCGCCTCTGCCTGGATGCCTGCCCCTCGCAGGCGATCTATGGGGTGTTCAAGAAGGGCGAGAAGATGCTGGAGCCGCAGAAAAAGTAGCAGGGTAGCCTGCCAATCCCCGGTGCTCGCGAACCGCGTGGTCTCAGAAGGCCCTAGCTGGACGCGCGCAATGGGGGATCCGCCAGGCCACCCCTATAAGGAACGAAACGAAAGAAGAACTTCTGTCCTTCCTCCTCTCCAGGGCAAACGACGAACTACCTCAACAGCTGCTAGATGATCTGCTTCCTGAGTCGTCCCCAGTAGGCCGTGCCGACATGGCCGCAGGCGCCGCTGAAGGTCGTGAGGGCCATAATCTGGTAGACCTTGCTGCGAGGGATCTTCACGTGCACGGCAGGATTCAGCAGATCGGGCGAGTTCATGGCCAGCTTGAGCGACTCGCCGGCCGACAGAATCGGCCACATGCAGGACAGCCGCAACCGCATTTCACAACGCGGGAGCGACATCGTATAGAGCCAGCCGTGATCGAGATGTTCCACCGCCATACGAACCAGCTTGCGCAGAGCCGGCTGAAACCTGGCGCGGTTCCGCTGGTCTAGTAAGTCCTGCGCGGTCAGCCCCGCTTCGGCCAACAGAGGTTCCGGCACATAGCAGCGGCCATTGCGGAGATCCTGCGCGATGTCCTTCACAATATTCGTGAGCTGCAGGCCCTTCCCGAATCGCACACCGGCCTCCGCCATCTCTCGCACCTTCCAGTGAGCCAAAGCCTTCCGATGCGCACACATCAAATCGGTCCAGAATTCTCCCACACAACCGGCCACGTAATAGGTGTAACGGTCCAAATCCTCGAGCGTCTTCAGCCCTGTAAGCTCGGCAGCCGTGGTACCGGGGAATACGGCCAGGTCCATCTCCATGCCCTGCGTGAGCGTCGTCATAAGCCGTTGGATCCGGCGGCGATCGTCCGGCGAAAAAGTCTGCAAGAGCCTGAAGCAATCCTCCAGCCGTTCAAGCAGTATCCGCTCGGAGGGATTCTGCTGGACCGGCCCCACCGCCTGCTGAATCGCTTGCACCTGCGGCCAGGCAATCTGATCGCTCACGAACTGAGCCTTAAGTTGGCCGAGCAAATCCAGCCTCCGCGAACGCTCAATCAATTCCGTATCCGCAATCGTGTCCGCCGCTCTGGCAAACAGATAACCGAGGCTGACTTGATCTCGCACATCCGCCGGGACCACGACCAGCGTCGTGTAAAATAGACGGGACACTTGCTTGAGGAGGTCGCGGAGCAGTTCCTGTTTGGAGGTCTCTCTATTCGTCGTCATACCTATCGTACGTCCAAGGTCCCTTCCATCCCCTTGTCTCGATGGCTCGGCATGGGCCAGAGCCGTTTATCGCAGTAGAGAGGAAAGGTGCCGGGCTGAATCGGCGTAAATGTAATAGTGACTGTCTCGCCTGCGCTCACAGCCTGTTCGACGAACAGGCTTCCGGCTGGATCCTTGATGATAAAATTGTGTGGAGTAATCGTCGTCACACTAGCCAGAGTCAGTTCAACCGGCTTTCCTGCTTCAACAATCAGATGGGTTGGGCTGTAGGAGTAGCTATCCAGTGTAACCCTGGCTCGCTGCACCCCGTCTGCTGCCACAGGAATCACCAACGAAGGGCTTGCCTGAGAGGGCTCCGCTGCGAGCACAACCGGCTCGCCGACAACTGTTAGCAGCCACACGGTCGCCAACATAGGGAGCCATCGCCACAGTCTCTTCACCATGAGCCACTTCTAACAGGAAGGGCCTGAAGGGTCAACTTGCCTAGAGTTTCAGCCACTTCCGGCACCTTGACCTTGGCCGATTCGGCGTTAGGGTTGACGCCATCGCCGTGAGTTCGTTCAATTGAGATGCATTTTAGGGAATTCGTTAGTATAATCTTTCTCACTGGTGACTCGCCCGAATGACAAGGTGGGTCGATAGTCTTGAAGGAGGATCTCGATGAAGTGGATGAAGGGTACGTTCCTACTGTTGGCCGCCAACATTTTGATCATGGTGACGCTCTCGCTCACCGTGCCGCTCTTGATCAATATCGTGCTGCCGATGTTCGGGGTCGATCTCAGAGGATCGGTCGATTTGAGTTCGTTAGTCTGGGCCCTCGTGCTCGGCTTTGGTGGCGCCTTTATCAGTTTAGCCTTTTCCAAACAAATGGCGCGCGCGATGCTGGATTGCAGGCAGATCACGCAACCGCAATCTCATGCCGAGCAGATCGTATACGGCTCCGTGCAGGAGATTGCGCAACGGCTTCACATTACGATGCCTGAAGTCTGGGTCTACGAATCAGCCGATCCCAACGCCTTCGCGACCGGCCCCAGCAAGAACAACTCCATGGTAGCTGTCTCGACCGGTCTATTGACGCATCTGCAGGAACAGGAAGTGCGGGCCGTCCTCGCCCATGAAATGGGCCATGTCTACAACGGGGACATGTTCGCGACGACCGTGCTGGCTGGCCTCATGAACACCTTTGTGTACTACATCTCGATGTGGGTGCGCCGGTTCTTTGCAGAACGCGATCAAGCGATGCTCGGGTTCGGGCTCTCGATCGTGCTCCAAATCATCGTAAGTGTCCTGGCCTCGGTCCTGATCAGCTGGTTTTCGCGGCAGCGGGAATATGGCGCGGACGCCTTTTCCGCCAAGGTCTACGGCAAGGATTCGATGATCTCAGCCCTTCGCGCGATCGATCGCTGGGTTACCCATTCGCAGGTCGAGTACTCCTCGCAGGATGCGCTTGCGACCATGAAGATCTCCGGCAGCTCTTCCGGGTTTATGCATCTCTTTGCCACGCATCCGCCGATTGAGTCGCGTATTGATGCGCTGGAGCGGCTCTAACTGGAGGTGACCGATGGGGAAATTCACTCATACATTGGCGGGCCTGTTCGCAGGGATAGGCGTGATTGCGGGTAGCGGACCAAGCGACCTCTCCCATTCAAAGCCCGCAGATGCGAGGCAAGAAGGAACCCTCCTCATGGCAGCACAGAGCCCCACGGTTTATGACTTTACGCTGAACGATATCGACGAGAAGCCGGTCTCACTGAGCCAGTTCAAGGGCAAGGTCCTGCTGCTGGTCAACACGGCCAGCTTCTGCGGCAACACGCCGCAATATACCGACCTCGAAAAAATGTATGAGCAATATCGCGAAAAAGGCTTTGAGATCCTGGCCTTCCCGGCCAACAACTTCGGGCAGCAGGAGCCAGGGACCAATGCAGAGATTAAAACCTTCTGCTTCACCAAATACAGCCTGTCGTTTCCACTCTTCAGCAAGATCAGCGTGAAGGGCACCGACAAACATCCCCTCTACCGGTATCTGACTGAACAGAGCCCCTTCCCCGGCGAGGTGGAATGGAACTTCCAGAAGTATTTAGTCGATCGCTCAGGGAAAGTCATCGCCCGCTACCCGCACCGCACCAAGCCGTCAGCGCCGGAGGTCGTACAGGATCTTGAGCGACTGCTTGCGGCCCACTGACGGGCTTAGCTTTTTCGATAAAACGCAATATTCTCTCGATACTCCTGAATCGCGGCGGCCAGGGCCTGGCTGCCGCGAGGAATATTGGCCTCCAGCGCATCTTCAATGGCCGGATCATGAATTTCCACATCATACCGATCTTGCACGTTCGTTCGGACGGGACCCTGCGTGATATCTCTTGGCATGAAAATCTCTTTCCAGACTTCCTTCTCGACCAGACAAACATCTCTGAATCGCTCATAGAGCAAGGTTAACTTCTCTTGATCCGTCACTTTAATGCGCTCGCCCATCCTGCTCCTTTTCTCTGTTGAATGACGCTACTTGCGCGGGCTCCCGTCGACAGGAGCAAACTGAACAATCGTAAACCGCATCGTGCCAACCTGATTGCCGGCATGAAACGACTGTTGCCCGAGCGGCGTGATGAACAGTTTTACCAGATAGGTCCCGACCGCCCAGGCCTCTCCTGGCCGCTTGAGTTCCAAAAAACCATACCGCTCATGCCCCGGCACTTCCAGGGTGTCCTTGCCCAGCGGCACGGACGAGAATAGGCCCTGCTCTTTCTCCTGAAACCATTGCGCGCTAAACTGAGTGGGATCTTCCAACGGAGCTGATTCGAACACAATATAGATCGCGGGACTATCGGTAGGGAAGACTGATCCAGGCTCGACTGGTTTTAACCGGGGATCTTGCGTGTACCAGCCTTTCCGTCCAAACGTATCCCACTCGACGTCATAGCCCTTGGCCATTTTGATCCAAGTGAACAGGGATTGTGGAATACCCTTCTTTTGTTCGTCGAACGAGGGACTTTGCGTGGGGTCTGCCTCGGTCGTCGCTTGCTCTTTTTGCGCGAAAGTCTCGCGTGCCTCAGCTCCCTGCCAGAGACAAAGCACAAAAATCCAACCGACAAGCATGCTCACCAGGGCCTGCATTCTGATTCTTCCTGCCTCTCTCATGGGAGCCACCCTCGACCCTCTTCCCTCATCTGGTATGGTATCGAGCGCGCCGCAAGGGGTCAACAACCGACTGCCAAACGGCTGATCTATCTACGCTCTGCCTCCCCGTCTATGCTAGGGTCGTGGACCATTTCTGTTCAGGAAACAATCGCGGGCAGCTGACACAGTCCGAGACTACTCAAAAAGCTGAGCCCGCCAGGCTATCCACCGATTTACAAGCATGATACTACATTGACTCGGTTCTAACGACGCGCTATTCTCAGCCACATCCCATTTTCCTCTACAGCTCCTGAGGCTCCATGTCGCTACACGACCGTCTGACCGAAGATCTCAAGCTCGCCATGAAGGCTCGCGACCAACTGCGGATGGACGTGATTCGCATGGTCAAGGCTGCCGTCATGAACAAGGAACTTGAGCTCAAAAAGGATCTTGACGATGCGGAAATGAGCCGCGTCATGACCACCATGATCAAGCAACGGCGGGAATCTGTCGAGCAATTCGAAAAAGGCAACCGCGCCGAGCTCGCCGCCAAAGAACGGCAGGAAATTGTCATTCTCGAATCCTATCTCCCACAAGCCATTTCCATTGAGCAGCTCTCCGCCATCGTGGACGCCGCTATTCAGGAGACCGGCGCGCATTCGCTAAAAGAAATGGGTGCGGTCATGAAGGCTGTGATGGTCCGCGTGGCCGGGCAAACAGTCGACGGCAAACAAATCAGCGAACTCGTCCGCTCCAAGCTCCAGTAGCCCCATCGCCGTCTGCCACGGCAGGTATTTTGATGCCGAGCACGAAGGCGGCATTGGAAGAGGCCGAGGCGGAATGCGCTGTACTGCTCCACACGGTCCAGGGTCAACAGAGAAATTTTGCGAAGATAGATACCTCTCTCTCCCGAACGCGATCAGTCGCTTCAAGGCGCTTATCGACGGCCTCGCGAACGTGACCCAGCGCCAGGTTGATCGAGCCCGCAGCCTGCTGCGGGCGCTGCTAGGAAAAGCGAGCGTGCTCCACCCGACCACCGATGGCGGGGGGCGGTACCGGACGGCGGAAGTGTGGGGGACTATGCGGGATTACTGCGGCTGGCTATGGGCAAAAATAAGTTTGGTGGAGGGCACGGGAGTTGAACCCGCGACCCCTACGTTGCGAACGTAGTGCTCTCCCAACTGAGCTAGCCCCCCACGGAACCGACCAACAGTAAAACGAACGCCTCACTGTTTCTGCATTATACACAACCACTTACTCAGTCTCTAGCGGAACTTCGTTCCGAGACAGATCTACGACGGACTGATCACGGCCTCGCCGGCCGGCTTCCCCTGCTCGATGAAGACGCGTCGCCCCTCCACCCGCAACCGCCCCTCGGCAAAGAGCTGGACCGCTCGCGGATAGATCTTGTGCTCTTGCACAAGAATTCTGGCTGCCAGGCTGTCGGCACTATCGTCATCGAGAATCGGAACCGCCGCTTGAAGAATGATCGGGCCTTCATCGACGCCTTCCGTCACAAAATGCACCGTACAGCCGGCCAGCTTGCAGCCCCAGTCGATCGCCTTCCTCTGCACATCCAACCCTGGGAAGGAAGGCAATAAAGACGGATGAATGTTCATCATGCGATTGACGAAGGCATCGACCAGCACTGTGGTCACGATCTTCATGTACCCGGCCAGCAAGACCAATTCTACATCGTGCTCCCTGAGCACGGAGAGAAGCTCGCGATCGTACGATTCGCGGCTGTCTGGCTTGCCTGCATGGAGCTTAGGGTCGACGAAGAAGCCGGCTAATCCGTGCCGGCAGGCTCGCTCTAAGGCTGGAGAATTTTTCTTATTGCTGATCACCGCGACAATCTTGGCCTGAACCGTTCCCGCCTCGATCGCATCGATGACCGCCTGCAGATTCGATCCGCGCCCGGATGCCAGCACGGCGACGCGCAGTGGGTCCGTCCGCTTAATCAACATACTCCACCAATGGACCATCGCCGGTCGAAGCCACGATGGTGCCAATCTGATAGGCCTGATCGCTCAACGCCCTCGCACGAGCGATGACGGTGAGGACATCCGACGCTGGCACAACGAGAATCATGCCGATCCCCATGTTGAAGACGCGGTACATTTCCGCGCGTTCCACCTGCCCAAGCCGCGCAATCGCCTGGAAAATCGGCGGCACGGACCAGGCGCTTCGCTGCACCTGCGCCCCTATGCCAGCGGGAAACACGCGGGGAAGGTTCTCGGTGATACCGCCCCCGGTGATATGAGCAATGCCTTTGATGGGACAGTCCTGGATCAACGTGAGGACCTGTTTAGCGTAGATTCTGGTCGGCGTGAGCAGGACCTCGCCCAACGGCCGGTCCAGTTCAGGCAAGCGACTGGTCATGCTCAGCTGAGCCTGGTCCAGCAATACCCGGCGAGCCAGCGAATAGCCGTTGCTATGGAGACCGGTCGAGGCCAACCCGATCAATACATCGCCCGGCACAATACTGCGGCCATCGATAATCTTGGGCCGATCCACCACGCCGACGGCAAACCCTGCCAGATCATACTCGCCCTCCGCATAGAAAGAGGGCATCTCGGCGGTTTCTCCGCCGATCAAGGCGCAACCGGCCTGGCGGCAGCCCTCGGCAATCCCCTTGAGCACCGCTTCAGCCTTAGGAACGGCCAGCTTGCCCGTCGCAAAATAATCCAAAAAAAAGAGGGGCTCGGCCCCGCTGACCACGATATCGTTCACGCACATGGCCACCAAATCAATCCCGACTGTATCGTGGCGATCCGTGAGAAAGGCGATTTTCAGTTTCGTCCCGACGCCGTCTGTGCCGGAGACCAGGACCGGCTCGGCATAACGATGGGCTTGCAGCCGGAACAATCCGCCGAACCCGCCGATGTCCGTCAGGACTTCAGGCCGGAACGTGGACCGCACCAACGGTGAAATGCGGTCGACGAATTCGTCGCCCGCATCCATATCAACTCCGGCATCGCGATAGGTTGTCATAAGAGGGCGCATCTTAGCGGACGACTGTTGCAGCGGTCAACGGACAAGCAACAAGACTGTTTGAGAAATGGTCGGCGCTGCACTCGGCTTCCCCCACACTCCATTACAGCGAGGCAACGAGGAGGGTCCCTCCTGCGCGTGGCGAGCGACCACCGCTTTATCGTGGGGGCTCTGCGAGCACGGAGCCCCTCCCCATCGCCACGCCACGCCTCTACGCTTCCGGTCGCATTTCCACTCCCAGTAGCTTGATCTTCCGATGAAGATGACTCCGTTCAATCTGCAAATCTTCCGCCGTGCGGGAAATATTCCACTGATGCTCACGCAACTTACGGGCAATGTACTCCTTCTCGAACGCGTTACGTGCATCCCGGAGCGAGTCATAGGACTGAGTGAGGAGCGGGCTTGGGGCAGAAGCCGACGGCTGCGCCGACGCCCCGCCAGGACGAGCCTGCAACGACAGGCCCGCTTGCGCCCCCTGGATGACTAGCCCCGGCACCATGATCATCAATCGCTCGATCAAATTCCGCAGTTCACGGATATTTCCTGGCCAGTCATATTGCTGAAACACCGCCATTGCCTCAGGCGAGACCTCTTTCATCCGCAACCCCTGCTCATCCGCATGCACCTTCATGAAGTGGCGCACGAGCAACGGGATGTCGTCCCGACGCTCCCTGAGGGGCGGCACGATGATCGGCACCACGTTAAGGCGATAGAACAAATCTTCGCGAAACGCGTTTTTCTCGATTGCCTTGAGCAAATCCTTGTTCGAAGCGGCCAGGACCCGGACGTCCACCTTCAGCAGCTTCGTCCCACCGACACGAGTAAATTGCTGCTCTTGCAGTGCCCGAAGCACTTTGGCCTGGGTATTCAAACTCATGTCGGCGATTTCGTCCAAAAACAACGTGCCCCCGTCTGCTTGCTCGAACTGCCCTCGTTTCATGGAGGTGGCGCCGGTAAAGGAGCCTTTTTCATGGCCGAACAACTCGCTCTCGATCAGGGTCTCCGGAATCGCCGCACAATTCACCGTCACAAATGGCCGATTGGCTCTGGCGCTCCACAGATGGATCGCCCGCGCGACGAGTTCTTTCCCCGTCCCGTTCTCCCCCCCGATCAGCACACGGCTGTTGGTCGGGCCGGCAGTCTCAATCATCTGCCGCAACTGTTGCATCGCGACCGACTGCCCCACCAGCTCGAATTTCCGTTGTACGGTGGTCCGGAGCGTTCGATTCTCTTGCTCTAACCTATGTTGATCCAACGCGTGTTTGACACGCAGGATGATGTTCTCAAGCGACAAGGGCTTCTCGATATAATCATAGGCCCCCAGCTTGATCCCCTTGACCGCCGTTTCAATCGAGCCATGCCCCGACATCATCATCACTTGTGCCGTCGGCACCAATTCACGGACCCGGCGCAAGGTTTCCATGCCGTCCATTTCCGGCATCCAGATATCGAGAATCATAAGGTCCGGCGGATCCGTCGTATAGGCCCGCAAGGCCTCCATGCCGTTCTTCGCGACTGCGACCTCGTAGCCTTCATCGCTCAGAATGCTGCTCAAGGAAGTGAGAATCGACTCTTCGTCATCTACAATTAAAATCGATGCGGACATGAGCCCCCCGTAACACGTGAGACGTAAAACGTAGCACAAGCGCCAGCCCGTATATTCAATTCACCCCGCGCTACACCGGCAATGCGAACGTGAAGACGGCCCCTTTGGGCTGATTCTGGCTGGCCTGAATCTGGCCATCGTGATCGGTAATGATGCGCCACACGATGGCCAACCCCAGCCCGGTCCCTGTCTTCTTCCTCGTAAAGTATGGCACGAACAGTTTCTCCTGATCTTCCGGCGCAATGCCCGTCCCCTCATCCGACACGCTCACCACGGCCCGCCGCTGTGTCGTATCGTACTTGGTCGTGAGCCAGACACGCCCCTTCTGCTGCATTGCCTGCATCGCGTTATCGAGCAAATTGACCAGCACCCGCTTAAGCTGCTCACGGTCGAAATTCAGCGGCGGAAGGTCTTCGTCCAGCGACACGATCAGCTCGACATCCTTGTGGCCCTCTCGATAGAGGGCTGTGACCTCATTGATCACATCATGGAGCGAGTGCTGCGCCATCTGCGGAACCGGCAGGCGGGCAAACTTCGAAAATTCATCGACCATATGTTTGAGACTCGTCACTTCGTTCACGATCACGTTAGTCGTCTCATTGAAAATCGCATCGAAATCCGGCGACTTCTCAGAGTACTTCTTCCGCAACCGTTGAGCGGACAATTGGATGGGGGTCAAAGGGTTCTTAATTTCGTGGGCCACCCGCCGAGCCACCTCTTGCCAGGCCGCCACTTTTTGCGCCTTGATCAACTCGGTGAGATCTTCAAACACCAGCACGACCCCAAGATCCTTGTTCGCTTCATCCTTCATCCGAGACCCGTGGAGCCCGATGGTCAAGAATCGACCTTCGATATGCATCGGCCCCTCAAGCGCCATCGTATCGCGCTGATCGGCCAGCATCCGGTCATAGACCGTCTGAAACAGCTCAAGGCGAAAATCTTTAAATATCGCATTGGCCTGTTTGCCGCGGAATCGGTCCGCCGCAAGCCCAAGGATCCGCTCACCGGACGGATTGAAATTCGTGATCAGTCCGTTTTTATCGATTGAGAGCAGGCCTGCGGCAATCGTCTCAACCACCGTCTCGATGTAGACACGGCGGCGATCCAGCTCCAGATTACTCTGCCGCAGTGAAATATTGGCTTCTTCGATCTTGGACTTACTCCCTTGAAGATCGGCCGTCATCCGGTTGAACGACTCAATCAAGGTGCCAATTTCATCAGTCGCCTTGGCATCGATCCTGACGGAAAGATTTCCCTGGGCAATGGCCTCCGTCGCTTCAGCCAGCCGCTGAATCGGCACCGTGATGCTCCGCGCGACATAGAACCCGAACCAGGTGGCCCCGAACAAAATGAGCACTGTAATCACGGCAACGAAGAGATAAGCGCCGGCTTTGATCGGATTTTTCATCGCCTTGATCTGCTTGTATTCGTCGTACTGATGGCCGATCCCCTCCATCTTCGCCAGCAGGGATTCGGGCACGAAGGCCTCCACCACTACTACCCCGCTGATCTCACCGCGGCGCCCGCTTCTGGCAATAGGGGCCGCCGCGCGCACCAGACGCCCGGTCTGGGCCTCCTGCACCGCATTCATCTCCTGCTTCCCGTTAATCACCTGGAGCACCAGTTGACCGATTGGCAGGTCGAGCGCCGAAGCGGGCACCTCGGGATCCAACGCCTTCGTGAGCGTTTCCATTTTGGCCGAGAAGACCTCAATCCCGGCCACACCAAACTCCGCCCGCTTGCGAGCCATGGCCGCACCCAGCAGATCCCGCTGCTCCGCCAGCAACATATCCTCCCGATAGATTTCATGGCTGATAGCTCTGGCACTGTTCACCGCGAGGGTAATGTGACCGGCATGTTGCATCCGCGCCACGTCATAGGAGTCCCGCATCACCTGTTCAATTTGATCGCTGAACCAGACATCCACTGCCTTATTCACCAGGCCGCTCGCAACCAGCGCCAGGAGCACCGTCGGAATCAGAGAAAATCCGATGAAGGCCGCCACCAGCTTCGTGCGAAACCCCGCGCCAAAGAGCCGATGCCTTCGTTCGAAATAGGCTTTGATCAAGTTGCGGGAGAGCAAGAGCAACAAGACGACAAACCCGATCAGGTCAAGGTTGAGCAGGAGGAGCACAAAGGCATAACTGGCCGTGGGCAGAAAGGAATCCGTTTCCTCGCCACCGGGAATCACAATTTGGGAATAGTAGAGAGTCAACGCCAGGCAGGGCAGGAGAAAAATCAGAACGATCCAGACCGGCCTCAAATGCATCTTCCGCCGTTCCGGCTCCGGGGTGGACCCGGCTCCCAACAGCGGCCGGGTTGCTCCGGCAGTCAACGGCGCAACCCCGCTCATGGAAACACGATTTGTCTTAACTAGGGGAAGGGATCCTGTGTCTTTCTTGCCGTCGCTCACATCCGATATCCCCGATTGTCAACGACTCGACGCATAGCAGCTAACCTATCACGATGCTTAAATCAGGAGAGCGTCTCACCCCATCGCATGAACCGAGGTGGCGGACAGATACGTCCAGGGTCGACAGGCGGAGGCAGGGCTACTGTTTCGCGGTTAAACTCACGTACTTCATCCGAAGGGCGTAGAGCATATCCCGCAGCACCGCTTGCTCTTCCGTCGTGAGATTGCCTGTGGTCTTCTGCTCCAGGACCGACAGCAAATCGATAATGTCTTTCGCTTGCGGCAGGTTCGCCGGGATCGGAAGCTGATGGGGATCGATCTGCTCCCCCATCAACATCATCGAGGAGCTGCCTAGAGAAATAACAAAGGATGAAAAGCTGACGGGAATTCCCGATCCTTGGTGCGGATCAGAAGGTGCCGCTTGCTGGTGAGCCTGCGCCTCCGGCGCCACAGGCGAAGGGGTGGAGGCACGGTCGGACCCGGTCCCGCCCCGCCGATCTCGCACGACAAATCCTTCTTCTTGTTCTGCGCTCATAGGCCTTTCCCCCGCTCCAGATGCAGCGTCCGTACCCTACCATAGGCCCCCAAACGGCGCAAGACGCGCCAGCCCACAGACGGCCGATTGAAGCAGGCCGAGAACCAGGTATAATGCAGATCCAACTCTGCGCCACAAAAATGAACGAGATGTCTGAACGATTTCATAAACTGGTAGGCTTGATGGCCTCGCTGCGTGCGCCGAACGGATGCCCCTGGGACCGCAAGCAAACGCATGAGTCGCTGAAACCCTATCTGCTCGAAGAAACCTATGAAGTGCTCGAAATTCTCGATCGGCAGGACCGGGCGAAATTGCCGGAAGAGCTCGGCGACGTATTGCTCCAAGTGCTCTTCCACAGCCAGATCGCGTCAGAAGCCGGCAGCTTTACCATCGAGGATGTGCTGGAGCAATTGACTGACAAACTCATCAGACGCCACCCCCACGTCTTTGGCAACGGATCGACCGACACCACCCCGACGAATGCCGACCAGGTGGTCGAAAAATGGGAAGATATCAAACGCACGGAACGCCGGGCTTCCGGCCGGCCGGACTCGGTGTTGGATGGGGTGCCGCAAGCATTGCCAGCCCTCCTCAGGGCCTACCAGATTCAAGCGCGCGCCGCTCGTGTGGGATTCGATTGGAGCCACGATACGAAAGGCTTCGAGCAGATCCTGGGCAAGATCGAAGAGGAAATCCAGGAGCTCCGCGACGCCATCCACCCCCTCGCTTCGAACCCGACAGAGCCGGACGCAAGGGGCGCAGCCCTACGGCAGGAACAGATTGCCTCGGAACTCGGCGACGTGCTGTTCTCCCTCGTGAATCTCGCCCGCTTCATCAAAGTGAACCCGGAAGACGCCTTGCGCCAATCCGCAAACCGTTTCACTCAGCGGTTTCAATTCATCGAAGCCCAGGCCACCAAATCTGGCCGATCGGTTGGAGAGCTTTCGTTTGCGGAAATGGATCAACTATGGGACGAAGCCAAAAAGCAGAATCCCCCTCCCCTCACCAAGGACAGACCGTCATGAGCGATGAGTCGCACCCCTACGAAGAAGGCAAACGTGCCGGAGTTCATCCCCTGCTCGTCATCTTCGGCATCCTGTTCGGGCTCTGGCTGTTTGTGGCCCTCATCGTGCCCAGCTCCAAAAACAAACAGGCGGCGGGAACGGAAGGACCGGCAGGACCGGTCATCGAAGATCCCGAAGCAGCGCCGGTCCTATTCAAAGTCCACACCACTGTCCCGGACATGAACGCGATCAGCCTCACAGTCCAGCCAGAAGCGACCGATAGCCAAGTGGCAGGACTCTTGAAACGCTTCAAAAAAGACCGGCTCGCCGGCACCTTGACCGAACTCCTGCCAGCCACGACAGCAGGCCATACGCTCGGGGACCATGCCATCGCCGATATCTATATTGTGTCCGATGCCCAATATGCGCAGGCCAACGTGATCCGCACCCTGACCCGCGGCGCCCATGCGCCGGGGGGCCTCTATCCTCAAGCTGTTCCGTTTGAAGTGGCGATGGAGCAAATCCGCGGGCACTACCGGATCGATCTGAACAACACCAGTAATCCCGACAGCGCCTCCCTCGGCTTTGCGGATGAGTCAGGAGTGCATTCGAAACAATATCGGAAAATATTTTAACCGGCTGCTCACAAAGACCGTCCAGCAAGGCCGCAGGCAAATCGAAACCGGAGGCGTACCCTCAGGGGTACGTTGAGGATTTCGATGAACCAAAAACGAAACTGGCGGGATTGCCCAGCAGCCTGCACCAGCCCACGCTACAGTCCAACCAGCTTTGTGATCTCTGCTCGTAGCATTGCTTGCTGCTCACCAGCCCAGCTATCGAGTCGTGGAAACAAATAGGCCATGGGCCCTATGAAGGGAGCCACGACGGTATCGCGGCGCTCCGACAACATACCGTCCGCCTCGGCGATACGGATTTTTTCATCCGAGATCTGGCGCGACAAAAACTTTGAAATCATCAATTGCTGACCAGGCGTCCCGACAACTTCCCCCAGCACCTTGGCCCGCACGATATCCAACTCCTCCGGAATCGAGACCTTTACGCGAATGGCCTGGGCCGTCGGCCACGAGACTCGCTGGATCGAATAGTCGAAGGAGAACACCTGCTCCCGAGGCTCTCGGAATGGTCCTGTGACATTGGCAATTTGCATCCGGGCATCCATGGTGGCCCTCGTTTCTTCTTACGATCGTTCGCCGGACAGATAGCGCACGACCCGATCGGCCGCAACCGCCCCGTCACGGATACAGTCCGGAATCCCGACGCCACGATAGCCTGTGCCTGTAAGCACCAGGCCCCCGTATCGGCTGAGCGCCGCTTCGATTTGATTCAACCGTTCGAGATGTCCTAACGTATATTGCGGCATCGCCTTCATCCAGCGATTCACTTGCACATAGTTTGGTTCCGCCGTCACGCCGCACATACTAGCAAGCTCGTCCCTCACCCGCGACACCAACGCCCGTTCATCTAATTGCAAAATGGCCTCTCGCCCGACTCCTCCGACATAACAACGGACGAGTAACTGATCAGCCGGAGCCCGGTGGGCCCACTTGAGCGAGGTCCAGGTCGCAGCAATGAGGTCGCGGCCTTCCGCCCGCGGGACGACAAAACCGAACCCTTCCGCCGCCCCTGCGACCGCTGCGCAAGGATAGGCCATCGCAATCGTCGCCGTGGAGGCATAAGGAATCAGGTCCAGCAAGCCTCCGGCAATCGGCGTCAGCGGACGCACCAGCTCCGCCGACACATAGGCAGGCGTGGCCAGCACGAGGCTGTCTGCGGAGAGAGCTGAGCCGTCATTGAGGATGATATCGTACTTCCAGCGGCCCGGCTGATGGGAGCGTACTCGGAGGGCATCGACAATCGTGCTGCTTCTGAACGTCACACCCTGCTCCGTCAATCGGCCGACCAAAGCATCGATTAGGCCCGACAAACCATTCTTGAGACTCACGAACATCGTGCGCTTCGGACCGGCAGATGCGGCGGATGAGTCCGTCTTTCGCGCCGCCATCATTCCACGAATCACACTGCCGTACTGCTGTTCCAACTCGACAAATCGCGGGAAGGTCGCCTGGACGCTCATCTGCTCCGCATCTCCCCCATAGATGCCCGCCATCAAGGGCTCGAGCATCCGTTCGAAGGCCTGACGGCCCATGCGGCGCCGGAAGAAAGAAGCGAGCGACTCGTCGCTAGACGACCGTTTCACCGGTATCGCCAGATCCAGCGCCATTCTGGCAAGGCCTGGCCAACTCAAGAGTCCGCTCCGGAGAAATGGCCCCAGCTGATTGGGAGAAATAACGACCAATCCCTCAGGCAGTTCACGCAGACGGCCCTGCGAAAACACACAGGCCCTCTTGCTGGTCTCATTGGTATTGATGAGCTGATCGGTCAGCCCCAATTTGGCACAGAGTTCGATCGCAGCTGTTTTCTGAGAGAGGAAGGAATCGGGGCCTGCCTCCGTGACCAGATCGCCGACCCGATGGGTAACGATCTTGCCTCCCCAAGATGGAGCGGCATCGACGACTGTACAACGGATCTGGATACCGGCTGCCGACGCCCGCTCATGCAAGGCATATGCAGTCGAAAGCCCGGAGATCCCTCCACCGATAACAACCACTGTCCGAAGATTGTTCACGAGGTACTGCAGAGCGATGATTCGTGGGCCTTGAGCACAGAGACCAGGGTATCGACAAGCGCAGCCGAGTCATTCAACATGGGGATCCGTTCAAGCTGGAGGCCGAGCCCAGTTGCAAGCCTTTTCAATTCGATATCGATATCGTACAAGGTTTCCACATGGTCGCAGAGAAACCCGATCGGCGCCACCAGTACATAGTGATGGCCTTCGCGCGCTAGCTCTTCCACCGCCGACTCCACCGTCGGCCCCAGCCATTTCTCTCCCGACCGGCCTTGGCTTTGATAGGCAAAACGCGTCGGCTGCTTGCCCAGCAGCGATGTCATCGCCTCGACCGTGCCCTGCACCTCGGCTGGATAGGGGTCCTTCATCGCCACGATCCGTTCCGGCAAACTATGCGCGGTAAAGAGCACCGGCACGGTCGCCCGCACCTCGACAGGAAACTTCAGCAAAGCCTGTTGGATATTCTCGGCAATGGCCGCGACCAGCCCTGGATGCCTGTGCCAACTGCCGACGTAACTGACCGGACAGGCACTCTGCAGCGCCGCCTGGGCCTCTTCAACTTTTTTGCGGTAGGCCCCGGTGCTCAGAGAGGATTGTTGCGGAGCTAGACAGAGGCCGATAATCTGTTCAGGCTCGTCGCCCAACAGTTCGGCATAGGTTTCTTTGATGAAGGGATGCCAATGCCGCAACCCGACGTAGACCCGATACCGTTCATCGCCTGACTCATTCAACCGTTGTTCAAGCTTCTTCGCGACATCCTTGGAGATCCCGACCGCCGGGGACTTCCCGCCCGTAGCCCTATACCGTTCACGAATCTCTTCAACCAATTCCGGCGGTGTGGGACGGCCTCCCCGCACATCCAGCAGGAACGGCTCCACATTCTCCAAACTGTCCGGCCCGCCCATCGCCATGAGGAGGACGGCCGTCGGGCGTTTTGATTTCGGCATACGCATTCCTCCAAAGCAAAAGCAAAAAAGTTCGTGCCAATCGTCGCCCCGATTCGACCTTTTGCCTTTTTACTTTTTACTTAACCGGTGCACCATATCGATGGCCGCGGCCACATGCTCGATCGGTGTCGTCGGCAAAATCCCATGGCCCAAGTTAAAAATATGCCCCGACCGGCCGCCGGCTCTGCGCAAAATATCTTCGACGCGCCGTTCGATTTCAGGCAACGGCGCATAGAGAGTCAAAGGATCGAGATTGCCTTGCACCGCCACATCATGGCCCACGATCTCCCAAGCCTCATCCAGAGGGATGCGCCAGTCGACCCCGATGACATCGCCGCCCGCCTGCCGCATCTGGCGCAGCATGGCCGAGGTGCCTGTGCCGAAATGAATCATCGGCACGCCTTCCCGCTTCAGCCCTTCGAAAATCAATTGAACATGCGGTAGCACATATTCGACATAGTCACCGACCGAGAGACAGCCCACCCAGCTGTCGAACAGCTGAATCGCCTGCGCGCCGGCCTTGATTTGCTGCCGGAGATAGCCGGTGATGACCCGCGCGAACTTGTCCATGAGCAGGTGCCAGGTCTTCGGCTCGCAATACATCATCTGTTTGGTCAGAAGATAGTTCCGCGAACTTCCGCCCTCGATCGCATAGCTGGCGAGGGTGAACGGCGCCCCGGCAAATCCGATCAGCGGCACCCGCCCGTTCAGGGCGCGTCGCGCCTGACGGATGGCTTCGGCCACATAGTCGAGCTCGCCCCCATCGATGACACTAAGTCGCTCGACCGCCGCATGGTCCCGCACCGGATTATGGATGACCGGTCCCTGGCCCTCCGCGAATTCCAGGTTGAGCCCCATCGGCTCAAGCGGCAACAGAATGTCGGCGAAAATAATAGCGGCATCGAGCGGGAAACGATCGATCGGCTGCAGCGTGACTTGCGCCGCCAATTCCGGCGTCTTGCACAACTCCAGCATCGAATGTTTCGCCCGAAGAGCCCGATATTCGGCCATATACCGGCCAGCCTGGCGCATGAACCAGACCGGCGTACAATCAACCGGCTCGCGCCGGCACGCTTTAAGAAAACGATCATTTATCATTGGGGGATTCTAGCGATCAGGGAAGGAGGGTGTCAATTCAGAATGGACCGGAGCTGCGTCGCCGAATCGTTCCTGCATGGGCCCTTCCCATCGCAAGAACCCCTAAAACTCTCCGGAGATAGGAGAGACCCACCTGCCGAGACCACCCTGTTTCAATTCTCGCAAGATTGCGTGTATAATGCCTTGGCATTGCACCGCTGGGTTGGCAGAGCATTGTCTGTACGATCCAGTATCTGCGGCCTACCAGACACACGACTTCCCAAGCGCCGCAATACCACTCAGCCTAACTGAAACGCCAGAGCCTGGCACCACGCCCTGGTGAACCACCGCTCTCTGACCTTGGAGGTAAGCGAATGTCCCAAGTACCTGCCCCACAGACTACCAAAGCCCAGGTCCTTTGGTTGACGGTTCTCCGCTGGTTCGACTCCTGGGCCGGGATTGATACCATGAAGGTCGTGGGTCCTCCCAAGATGGACTGGATCCGCTGCTTTCCTTTGATCGCCGTGCATGTCATGTGTCTCGGGATTATCTGGGTGGGATGGAGCTGGATTGCCGTCGCCGTCGCCACAGCCTTTTATTTCGTGAGAATGTTCGCCATCACCGGCTGGTACCACCGTTACTTCTCGCACCGGACCTTCAAGACGTCCCGCGCCTGCCAATTTGCGTTTGCAGTCCTGGGAGGCTCCTGTGCCCAACGTGGTCCGCTCTGGTGGGCTGGACACCATCGCCATCACCACATCGCATCGGATACGTCCGATGACGTCCATTCTCCGCTGCACGGAGGCTTTCTCTGGTCCCACATGGGCTGGTTCACGTCGCAAACGCACTTTGCTCCCCGGTTGAAGAACATTGCGGACTTCGCAAAGTTCCCCGAACTCCGTTTTCTGGACCGTTTCGACATCCTCGTCCCCACCATCGCCGGGTTCGGAATGTTCGGGCTGGGCATGTTGCTGGAAACCTATGCGCCTGATCTCGGCACCAACGGGTCGCAAATGTTGATTTGGGGCTTCTTCGTATCGACGGTTGCCCTGGTCCATGGAACTTGTACCATCAATTCGCTGTCTCACGTCTATGGCTCTCAGCGCTACAAGACAGGCGATACCAGCCGCAACAACTTCTTTCTTGCGCTAATTACGATGGGCGAAGGATGGCACAACAACCATCACTACTATCCCGCCTCCACCCGGCAAGGATTCTACTGGTGGGAAGTCGACATGACCTACTATTGCCTGAAAATGATGGAAATGGTGGGGCTCGTCTGGGATATCAAAGATGTGCCGAGCTATGTCCGCGAAGGAAAAAGCAAGCAGGACGCCATCGCGGTATAACGTGTGAACCAGCGTTCATGGTCCACCACGAACGCCTCCGCTACACCCACTCCGTCTGCTCTCGAGTAGGCGGCTCATTACTCCGCCTGGCAAGCGTCTGACGAATCGTTCGACTCACCTGATCAATCTTCCCCATATCCGCAGCCGGGACGATCCAGGCATCTGCAGGCTCGAGCTCGATCCGATAATGATTTTTCTTCGCCGAAAACCATTCGATATAGGGATGGGGCATGAGGTTCGGATGGGGATCGAACGAGATCAAATTCACCGAACCGATCTGCGGACTTTCCATGTCACCAATCATCTGACCCGCAAGATCTTCATCCTCAAACCGGGGATTCCGGAACTGGATGACCTGCCCAACAATATCGGTCTTGAAATTGCCCTGTAGATACACATCGACCGGACCGATCACCGCGAAGACAATCCGCCCGACGATCGTACCCTCGACGCGATTATCCAGAAACCCTTCTTGCACCCAGCGACCATTGGCGAATTTTTGCGCCATCTGGCTCCTTCTACCGCATTATGCCGGCTCAACCACTCTGACCGCCGGCTCAGACGACGTGGACCCGCTGTCCCATGATCCCACCAGGACCGCGACGAGAATCAGGGCGCTGCCAACCCAGCCCTGCAGATCCAAGGTTTCCCCCAGAAAGTACCAGGACAGCCAAGCGGCATAGGCCGGCTCCGAGGCAAAGATCAACGCGACTTGCTGCGCGGGTAAAATACGCTGCGCCCACATTTGAACCGCAAAGGCTCCGGTCGCAAGGCCTCCGGTAATCCCAAGCCCGATGAGCAGCATCGACGTCGGGGCAAAGGCCTCGACCGGCGCTCGTTCAATTAGCAGGATGGGCAACAGCAACACCACCATCGCCATCATCTGCCAGGCAAACAGGGACGGCGCATCAACTTCGCGGGTAAACCGCTCGAGGCAGGCAATATGCCCGGCAAACGCCAGCGCACAGCCGAGCGTCAACAGATCGCCGAGGTTCCCAGATGCGCTGGGATTCACCAACAGCCAGAGCCCCGCCGTCGCAATCCCGGTGGCCACCCACACGCGCCGATCGAATCGGCGCAGGACTAATGGCACGATGATGACATAGAGCGCTGTGATGAACGCGGAGTTCGAGGCGGTCGTGTAGTGCAGTCCGACCGTTTGAAGGACGTAGCCGAGAAAGAGCCAGCAGGTGGCAATCGCGCCAGCCCGCAAAACAGCCGGCTCGCGGTGCAACCGGCGCCGCCACAGCAGAAACACGACCCCAACCAGGATGGTGCCCAGGAGAAAGCGAAGGAAGAGAAACGAGAGCGGGGGGATTTGTTCTAACGCGACTTTCGTCGCAGGAAACGTCGCGCCCCAGATGAGCGTTGTCAGGAGGAGGGCGAATCGTGGCATCAGATTGTGCGATGGGTCAACAGTGATGACTGATGGATTGCTGCGAATCGATCATGCGCTAGGCCGCAGCCGATACACGCACCGGGGGGTAGCCGCAAACCTTGAGGATACATTCGAGACGAGAACGATGCTGGAGGACTGTTCCAGCATCCTGTTACGCCTTGCACAGAACGCAGCGCCGCTGATCCGACGTCCCTGCCTTCTCCATCGCGGCTACGGCTCGCTCCTTATCCGGATAGTCGAACCATCCGCCCTCCCAGAAATCGCTGGAAGATCCGATCGTCGACGACGGCACCTCCCCGCAACGATCCTTATGGAGCGTGACTCGATCGATCGACCGCGCGATGTGAATCCAATAGGTCATAGCAACCACGCCTTTCAGACCAAATGGGGCCGAGCCCCATTTTTACCGTTCAGGGCTTGACCGCATTCGCGGCCACGATCAGATTCCGATGCAATCTACGAGGATGTCTCGTCAATGCTTGAGACAGCTTACGGCAGGAGTTGCCACTCGTCCTTCTCAATGAAGACCTTCACACCGGTCTCGAGCTTCTTGATATCGTCCTTGTCGAAGAGCTTCATATAGCGCGCGATCCGATCCTCATCGTCAATCCGCTCTTCCTGCATCATTCCACTGACACTTTTGTACTTCCGAATCAACAGGGGCATCGAAACCCTCCTCTTCAGCCACTAGAAGTCATGTCTACAAGATGTGTACAATAAGGCAAAGCTCAACGGCTGGTCAAGAGCACTGCCTCTCTTTGTCCGGCTTTTATCCCGCGTGAAGGATATCAATCATGCCGATCTACGAATATCGTTGTGGAAAATGCGAGAAGCAGTTCGACGCTACCCAATCAGTCCATGCCAGAGTTGAAGACACCGTCTGCCCTCATTGCAGCGCCCAGGAGGCCACGCGGCTCATGTCCGCCAGCACGACCTTGGTCAAAGGCACCCACAAAACCGGCTTTGCTGAACAAAAAGCCTACAACATGCTGGACGAGCGGATGGACAAATTTGCCAAACTTCCGCCGTTGACCGGCAAACGTGCCGCCCCCGAGACTGCCGCACCGCCAGACGCTTCCACCGGCGGCGTCACGGAGCACTGAGCTAGACCGTGGAATGGCAGGCCCTCGCACAGCCACCCCTTCCCAATATCCACCCCAACCCTATGGAGCACCCATGATCGCGAGACTCGCCCTCGCGCTAGGCCTCAGCCTTCTCTTTAGCTGGGGCATGGCCCCTTTCGTCCTGGCAGAATTCGCCGGGAACCTGATCATCGCCGGCAACGGACCGGAACTGACGACCATCGAACCCCTCGCCCGCGCCTTTGAAAAAGCCAACCCTCGCGCCTATCTCGATGTGGTCTGGGACGGCAATTCGCGTCCGGTTGAGATGGTCAAGTCTGGCCAGGCCCACATTGCCGTCACGGGAACGGCAGCCCAGGATCTCGCGGCAACGCCCATCGCGTGGGATGGCATCGGCATTCTCGTGCATCTCTCCAATCTCACGAAAGAGCTGACGAAACAACAGGCTGCCGACATTTTCTCCGGCAAAATCACGCTATGGTCAGAACTCGGCGGGCTTGATACGAAAATATTAGTCATCGACCGGCCTCGCAACCAAAACGTCCGCGAGGCCTTTGAATCGCAGCTGGGCATTACCGGCAAGATAACCAACAGCGCGAAGGTGATCGGCCCAGATGAACAGGTCATCAAGACTGTCGTGGGAACCCTGCCTCCCCTGGCTGCGGTCGCCTACCTGTCTCTCAGTCAGGGCTTGTCCGTTGTCGCGAGCGGCGTCGCGGTCAAACTCCTATCCATCGACAAGGTCGAGCCGGAAGGCCCCACCGTCAAGGACGGTCGCTATCCGCTCAAGCGCCCGGTCCTCCTCCTGTCCAAGAAGGAGCCCCATCCCCTGGCTGAGGCCTTCATTCAGTTTGCCCTGTCCCAGGCAGGGCAACAACTCATGGCCGACACCTACATCCCCATCAACGAGAAATAGTCAGATGTCGTTGCTCTTCAAGGAGGTACCTATGCAGATACGGCAATCATTGTGGTTCATGCTCCTAGGCCTCATCGGATCCATCACGTTAGCCCTCCCCCTCGTCTCTGCGGAGGAACCAGGCGCGATGGTGGATGGCGCAGGCTTCACCCTCTACGGAACTGAATCCATCAAGGGGTCCGATACGGCGAAAGTCGAGCGGGACCCGGTCTGCGATCGGAGTAAACGGCCCAAGATCTTCAGGGTCGAGCCGGACGAAGCCAAGCCTGGACAGAAGGTGACCATCAAAGGCGAAAATTTCGGGGCTAAGGAATGTTTCCACGGGGTGGCCTTTAGCGCGGCTGGGCCAGCCAAAATCGACTACACCTTCGTCAACGATAGCACCATCGAAGCCACGGTTCCTGACGTCCGGGCAGGCATGTCGTTCATCGATGTGGTCGCCGGCGGCGGCAATGCCCGTTCAAAAGGATTCCTCGTCCAAGCCAAGTAACGGAATCGGATAATCTCCGCCAGAGGCGCGGCACAGTGCCGCGCCTCTGGCCTCCCCAATCAGCCCCATTCCCATCCTCACTCCCTCGACAAGACTCTTGATTCTATGCTAGTTTACGTCCTCATTTTCAGCTGAGAACACTCGCAAAAATTAGCAGCGATCCGAGGAATAAGGACCGGCATGTTCAAGAAAATTCTGGTGGCTAATCGCGGCGAAATCGCCATGCGGATTATCCGCGCCTGCCGTGAATTGAATATCGCCACCGCTGCCATCTACTCCGAAGCCGATTCGACCGGCATCTACGTCAAAAAAGCGGACGAAGCCTATATGGTCGGGCCCGGACCGGTCAAAGGCTTCCTGGACAGCAAACAGATCGTCGACCTGGCCCTACGGATCGGCGCCGATGCCATCCATCCAGGCTATGGATTTCTCTCGGAAAATACCCAATTCGCACAACTCTGCGAGACCTCCGGCGTAACCTTCATCGGCCCCTCGCCCCATGCTATCGATTTGATGGGCAGCAAAGTTAAAGCGCGCGAGCTAGCCAAGCGGGTCGGAGTCCCAATCGTCCCAGGCACAGAGGGCGACGTCACCGACGCCAACGAAGCCTTGGCCTTTGCGAAAAAAACCGGCTACCCCGTCATGATCAAAGCCAGCGCAGGCGGGGGAGGCCGCGGCCTTCGGGTCGTGCGGTCCGATGCTGAACTTCTCGAGAATATGGCGGTCGCCTCACGGGAGGCTCACGCCTCCTTCGGCGATGGCAGCATCTTTCTTGAAAAATATATCGAGCGGCCTCATCACATCGAATTCCAGATTCTGGCCGACCGGCATGGCAATATCATCCACCTAGGTGAGCGGGATTGCTCGATCCAGCGCCGGCACCAAAAGCTCATCGAAATCGCCCCCTCACTGATTCTGACGCCGCAACTGCGCGCCGAAATGGGTGACGCGGCTATCACCATCGCCAAAGCGGTCGATTACGACAATGCCGGCACCGTCGAGTTCCTCCTCGATCAGGACGGACGCTATTACTTTATCGAGATGAACCCGCGCCTCCAGGTCGAACACACCGTGACGGAACAAATCACGGCGATCGACATCGTGCGCAATCAAATCGCTATTGCCGCGGGCAAGCCGCTCGACATTACCCAACAGCAAGTCACGCTCCAAGGCCATTCCATCCAATGCCGCATCAACGCCGAAGACCCCAAGAATAACTTCCGCCCTTGCGCCGGCACGATTACCGCCTATCTCTCGCCAGGCGGGATCGGCGTGCGCATCGACGGGGCGGTCTACAAAGACTATGTGGTGCCGCCCTACTACGACGCCCTCCTGGCCAAACTCACCGTGCGCGGCCGCACCTGGGAAGAAACCGTCAGCCGCATGAGACGCTCGCTCGAAGAATATGTCTTGCGCGGGGTCAAGACGACGATCCCCTTCATGAAGGAAATCATGCAGGAAGAGGACTTCATGGCAGGACGGTTCGACACCTCTTACTTAGACACGCATCCAGCGCTCTTCAACTACCATGAATTCGAGCAACCAGAGGATCTGGTGCTGGCGCTCTCCGCCGCCATCGCCGCCTACGAAGGGCTGTAGCCATACAGCCGTCTATCCACCCGCTGACAGGATAACGAGAAGACCAGGACATCATGGCGACACGACGACCCTCGAAAAAGCAGGCTTCCAAAAAACGGACCGCCAGCCCAGCCGTCCGGACATCGAAGGCCCGCGCCAAGGTCAGCCCTGAGCTGACCATCCAACCGGCGCCAGGCAAGCCCCTCCTGATTACCGAGGTCGCCTTGCGCGACGGCCATCAGTCGCTTCTGGCTACGCGCATGCGGACGGAAGACATGCTGCCGATCGCCAAGAAACTCGACGCCGTCGGCTATTGGTCGCTGGAGGTCTGGGGCGGCGCCACCTTTGATACTTGCCTGCGTTTCCTCAAAGAAGATCCCTGGGAGCGGCTCCGCGCGCTACGCGCCGCCATGCCCAATACCAAGCTCCAAATGCTGCTCCGCGGGCAGAACCTGGTCGGCTACCGGCATTATGCTGACGATGTGCTGGAACGGTTCATCGAACGGTCCGCCACTAATGGCATCGACGTCTTCCGCATCTTCGACGCGCTGAACGATATCCGCAATCTCGAACGGGCCATGAGGGAAGTGAAGGCCTGCGGCAAACATGTTGAAGCCGCCATCAGCTATACCATCAGTCCCGTCCACAGCATCGACCGGTTCGTCGACATGGCGAAAAAATTGGAAGACCTGGGGACCAACACTCTCTGCATCAAAGACATGGCCGGTCTTCTGGCGCCGCTCGACGCCTATCACCTCGTCCGCCGCATCAAAGCCGCCGTGAAGGTCCCAGTCCATTTACACTCGCACTACACCTCCGGCATGGCCTCGATGACCTCCCTCATGGCGATCCTCGGCGGCCTGGACATGTTGGATACCTCCATCTCCCCCTTGGCCGGCGGCACCTCGCATCCCGCAACGGAAACCGTGGTGGCCTCGCTGCGCAACACGCCGTACGATACGGGCCTAGACCTGGCCTCGTTCCTTCCGATTACCGAGCATTTCCGGACCGTGCGGCGAAAGTACCGGCAGTTCGAAAGCGAGTTCACCGGCGTCGATGCCGAGATCCTCACCTCGCAGATTCCCGGCGGGATGCTCTCGAACCTCGCGGCGCAACTGACCGAGCAGAATGCGCTCGATCGGATCAAAGAAGTCCTGGATGAAGTGCCGCGCGTCCGCAAGGACATGGGCTATCCCCCGCTCGTCACCCCGACCAGCCAGATCGTAGGCACCCAAGCCACGCTCAACGTCCTGACGGGCGAGCGATACAAAGTCATTACCACGGAAACGAAAAACTACTTCCTCGGACTCTACGGGCGGGCGCCGGGACAGGTCAATCTCGATATCATGGCCCGCGCGATCGGAAACGAACAGCCGATCAAGACCAGGCCAGCCGATCGGCTGGAGCCGGAACTCGAAGCCATCAAAAAAGATCTGCCAGCCTCGGCGACCACAGTGGAAGATCAGCTCTCCTTCACCCTCTTCCCTGCCATCGCGCGAGACTTTTTCGAAGCGCGTGAAAAGGGAGATCTGGCGCTGGCGCCGCTCGAGAGCTTCTCGCCCCACGGGCCTGCCACGGCCACCGAACTCCATTTGGCCCCAGCAGAATTCAATGTCACGGTCCACGGCGAGACCTACCATGTAAAGGTCTCAGGGTCCGGGCGGAAAGTCGACGGACGCAAACCCTACTACATCCGGGTCAACGATAAACTTGAAGAGGTCTCGCTCGAACCAATTCAGGAGGTTCTAGCCGGCCTGCCTACAGCCCCCAAGGCTGGCACCAATGCCAAACGCAAACGGCCCAGGCCCTCCAAGCCTGGCGACGTGGCCCCCCCGATGCCGGGGCGAGTCGTCAAGGTGCTGGTCGCAGTCGGTGCCCTGGTAACAACTGGGACCCCTCTCCTGATCATCGAAGCCATGAAGATGGAAAGCCAGGTCCCGGCACCGATTGACGGAAAAGTCACCGCCATCCTGGTCGCCGAAGGGGACAACGTAAAGACGGATGAAACAGTCATCCAACTGGACTAGTTCTCGCTCCGACAGCCAGGCCCTGTCACCTCGTTGCTCCCGCGCCTGGCTTCTCGCTTCGCTCATAGGCCTGTCGCTCATGCTGACTGCTTGCACGCCGACTCCTCCCCTGCCTCTGTGGTTCGACGCCCTCGGACGACTCCCGATCAAGACTGTCACGGTCCTCGATCAACGCATCGCCTACCTCGATCAGGGACAGGGAGCGCCTGTCATCCTCCTCCATGGGTTTGGAGGCTCGATGTGGCAATGGGAACATCAACAAGCGGCCCTCGCTGCCCATTTCCGCGTGATCACGCCAGACCTGGTCGGGGCAGGGCTCTCGGACAAACCGGATATCGAATACCGTCCGGATCAGCTGCTCAAATATCTTGTGGGCTTCATGGACGCACTCCAGATTCCCCAGGCCAGCATCGTGGGCAACAGCATGGGAGGGGGACTCGCCATTGGGCTCGCCCTCGACCATCCGGCCAGGGTCTCACAGCTCATCCTCATCGACGGACTCCCGGCTCACGTGATGGAGCATCTGGCCAGCCCCTCGATTCGCCGCGCCTTAACAACCAGCGCCTCCTCCGGGCTGGTCTCTTTCGGCAATTGGCTCTTCGGGAGATGCATGCTGGAGTCCACCATGCGTGAGTTCGTCTACGACCCGGCCCTCTTGACCTCGGCGGTATTGGACCGGGCCAACCGCAACCGCCAACAGCCGGGACTCTTCCGGGCTCTACTGACCATCGGTACCAACCTCCCCCTCTGGGAAGAACAATTCGCGCCGCGCATTGGAACGATCACACACCCCACGATGATTATCTGGGGCGAGGAAGACCGGGTATTCCCCATCCCGGCAGGCGACCAGCTCCATCGAACGATTGCCGGCTCGACCTTCGTCCGGATCCCCAAGGCAGGACATATCCCACAATGGGAGCAACCGGAGTTAGTCAATCAAACACTCATTGATTTTCTACGACCCTAGCGGCACAAGCGCCAGCCCCCTCGCTTGCGAAAATGGTTGCCGTCGCCCAATCGAACGCGAAAGGAATATCCGCATGTCGTTCTCTGACCATCTCCGCAAGCTGGCGCAATCCACCTGGGATAGTCAGCTCACCCATCCCTTCGTCGTTGCGCTCGGCAACGGCACCTTGCCCGAGCGAAAATTTAAATATTACATACTTCAAGATGCGAGATTCCTCGGCGACCTGTCCCGTGTCTTCGCGGCCGGAGCCGTTAGAGCGCCGGAATCCGAGAGCGCGCTGCGCTTCGCCAGGCTCGCGGAGGAAACCATCACCGTCGAACGGAGCCTCCACGAGAACTATGGGAAGCGATGGAAGATGACAGCGAAGGAAATGTCCTCCGTGCCGATGGCGCCAACGAACTATGCCTACACTAGGCATATGCTTACCATCGCCCATACTGGCTCGGCGGCAGAGATCACGGTCGTCGCACTCCCCTGCGCCTGGATCTATTGCGTCGTAGGGCAACATTTGCTCAAGAATGGACCTCCCTCCACGAAACATCCCTATCGCGACTGGCTCATGCTCTATGGGTCGCCGGAGTTCGCCGAGGTGCAGGAATGGATGAGAAAAAAAGTGGACCAATGGGCCAAAACGGCGGGCAAGGAAGAAAAGAAACGGATGGAAAAATCGTTTGTACTCAGTTCGCGGTATGAGTGGATGTTCTGGGAGATGGCCTGGAAGGAAGAAGAGTGGCCGGTGTGAAGGGAGGGCGGGCCAGATTGGGAAAATAGTAAAAGCGTGAAGTCGTGAATGGGATCCCCTAATTCTCGCAGAACGCGCACGATGGGGCACCCCGCCCACCTTCGCACACGCCGCTGTAATCATCGATGCGATTGGCTCCAGTCAGTCCGCTCAGTCTTTGACATATCCCTTCACGTATTAGTGGTTGTTTCTAGTCGCTACTTAACTGTTTTCTTTTGATTTCTTGCTTTCAGTTTTTAGCTCCTGACCCGAGGAGGCTATCAGGCTCGTAAACCTCGCTGTAGCGAGCCAAACAACAGTAAAGTTCGCCTTGAGACGATCTTTATGGAAAGTTAGAAAAGTCTATGATTTTGAAGAATAAATTAACTATAATTGCATCATAAGCTAAGATTTAAGGTAAAAAATGGAAAACGACCAAGACAATAGTTGTCAAAAAAATATCTACGACGGTCAAAGGCTCAGACCAAAGTTACCCCCCAACGAAACCATCCCGTGACCGTGCAATTGATAGGCCCATGAACACAACATCGATCAAACAAGTCTTGGCCATTGCCGGCTCCGATTCCGGTGGAGGCGCGGGCATCCAGGCCGATATCAAATCCATGTCGGCCAACGGCGTCTTTGCCATGTCGGTGATTACCGCCGTCACCGCGCAGAATACGGAAAAGGTCACCGACGTCTTTGAGTTGCCGACCTCGATCGTCGCGGCGCAAATTGATGCGGTCTTCCAGGATTTCGACGTCGCCGCAGTAAAGACTGGCATGCTTTCCTCGATGGCGATTGTTGAGACCGTCGCGAAACTCCTGAGGCCCCAGAATGTCACGAATCTCGTCGTAGACCCGGTGATGATCTCGAAGACCGGCCAGGCCCTGCTCAAGCCGGAAGCGATTGACGCCATGAAAAAGCAGCTTTTCCCTTTGGCGCTGCTCGTCACGCCGAACATCCATGAGGCGCAGCAACTGTCCGGCCTTGAAATCAAAACGCTCGCCGACGCGCGCCGCGCCGCCAAAATCATCCACGGATTCGGCTGCAAATATGTGCTGATCAAGGGCGGCCATTTGCTGGCGGAACGGGCTACCGACCTGCTCTATGACGGCCGGTTCTTCAATGTGTTCAAGGGAGAGTTCATCGACACTCCCCACACGCACGGCACTGGCTGCACGCTGGCCTCGGCCATCGCCGCCCATCTCGCCCGCGGCAAATCGGTGAACGATGCGGTTCAATCGGCTAAAACCTATCTCACTGAAGCTATTCGCCATAGTTTGGCGATCGGCCACGGAACGGGACCAACAAATCATTTCTACTTTCTCCCGACATAGCAGGATGCGGAAAAAGTCCGCCAGCTTTGTTCTCGCATACCACCATAGCTTGCAGCCGTCTGCTAGGAAGACTCCATGAGCCGTTTCAGTTGTCGCCCACTAGGCTTTCTGGTCACAGGATTTAGCTGGCTCCTGCTGGCCGCTCTGGCGGGATTCACCATCCTGATTGGATGGATCCATGGCACGCCACTGCCCTCCTGGCTCAAACTGGTCCATGTGCATGCCGCCCTCATTGGTGGCATCCTCCAACTAATGGTCGGCGGATTGCTCGCCTCCCAGTCCCATAGTGCCCAAGGCGACCGAACCCCGTCCGACTCGCATCTGCTGCTCTTCGTCACCCTGAACGCTGCAACGGCAGCGTTGCTCATGGGATTCGGACTCGGAAACATGAGGATCGTCGGCCTGGCAGGAATCGTGGTGATTGGGGTAGCCCTCTCCCTTGCCTCGACCGCCTGGCAATACACGCGGCAACACCGCGCTGAGCCAGCCAGTTCCTCCTGGCTCTATCGATTCTCACTCCTCGCCCTGCTCGCAGGATTGGGGCTGGGCGACGCGATGGCCTTCCGCTTCATGCCGGAATTCTATGCCCATGCGCGGCTTCTGCATCTCCATATCATTCTGCTGGGATTTGTCACGCTGGCCATCATCGGCCTCACGCATCGCCTCCTGCCGATCATCCTGCATGCCGAGCTCTACAGTCCGCGACTCGCCACACTCGTCATGAGACTGCTACCAGTCGGCTTTGCCGTCTTGATCGGCGGGTTTATCACCTCGTCCCTCCAGCTTGAACTTGCAGTGGGGGGACTGCTCGTCATCAGCATCGGCCTCTATGCCTATAACCTCCTGCGCACCTGGATCGGCTCAGGCCAGCGGGGGAATGCCGCCTCCGACCACCTCCTGGTCGCGACATTTTTCCTAGTCCTCACCATGATCATGGGGGTCCTCATCGGAGCCAACGCATTCCCCCAGTTGCCGATACTCCCGTTCGGGTCCTTGCACCTCGCGGCTTATACCCACATGGCCTTGATCGGGTTCATCCTCCAGACCGTCGTAGGGGCCCTGTCCTATGGCATTCCTGAAATGCTGGCAACCAGTCGTGTCCCCAGCAAGAAAAAGCAGGGGCTTTATCGAGAGCAACTCACCGCCATCATGAACCGGTGGCGAACCGTTCAGCTGACGGGATTGAGTTTAGGCACGATGAGCTTCGGCCTGCTGGCTGCAATGACCTGGAACTTCTCTCTCACTTCGCTCTCCATTCAGATCGCGACGTGGATCACAGTTGGTCTGCTCCTGGGCAGCTTGACCCTCTTTACGGCCAAACTCGCCTGGGTGGTTAGAGCCAGGCCTTCCAACTAATCGCCGCCCATGGAAGAAGCCCTAACCTTTCGCGATCTGCAAGGTCACAGCGTTGCTGCGATCCTCAGCAAGCCCGAGAAGCCGACGACCAGTCTCGCTCTCCTGTGTCATGGCTTTCTCTCCGGGAAAAACAGCACGACGAACAAAACCTTGACCCGCCTCCTGAACGAACAGGGCCTCGCAACATTTCGATTCGACTTTTTCGGCCAAGGAGAGAGCGAGGGACCGTTCGAAGCCATCACGACCACGCTGGCGATACAGCAAACCTTGGCAGCCCTGAATCTGGTAACAGCCAGAGGCTATGACAAGATCGGGCTCGTCGGCTCAAGCTTTGGAGGACTCGTCGCCATCCTCACAGCAGCCCAGCGTCGCGAGATCGCCTGTCTGGCCCTCAAATGTCCTGTGGTGGATTTCGCGGAAGAACTGCTCCTCACGTTGGGCCCTGAAGAGTTGGCTCGCTGGCAAGATACAGACACGATCCCGAATATCATGGGAGGCACTGAGCGGATCAGATTGCGGTACGGTTTCTACGAAGACTGTCTGAACCACATTGCCTATGGACCAGCCGAACGGATCACCATCCCCACATTGATCGTGCAGGGCGAACAGGACGAATGTGTCCCCCTCCATCAAAGCCGACGATTGCACGACGTACTGAGAGGCCAGAAACGGCTAGATCTCCTGCCTAACGCCGATCACCAGTTCACTCGCGGAGAGGATTTCCGCCAGATGACCACAGCGATTGGCGAGTGGCTTGTAAGTCATCTCTCAAGGCATTATTGATTCAGAAACTCACTGCGGCGGGCTTAATGCTGGCTGCAGTTAATAGTTTAGTCTTTAATGGATCACACGCGAGGACCCTCCCTGAAGGATCGCAAATACTGTCTTAGCAATCATTTTGTATTCTTTAATTTTTTGATTCGTAGGGTTTATTGGGGCGAAATTAAACCGCGTAAGCGTCTATAGCCTGGAGCCCTCTGCTCCGCAGGGCAGAGGGCGAGGGTTCAGCGGGGGGACGTTGACAGATTTAATTTGACAAGACCGAGAGGAGAAAGAAGTTGGTGGTAGCTTCCACCATCCTGACGTCTAGACAAGCCCTCCGACCACCCAATGCCGGCCATCCGGCACATCAATCATCAACCGGCTCAAATTCATTTCCGCCAACTGCGCCGCCACCTCATCTTCCGTAAAGGCTGCAAGCAGCGAGTTGTAAAAATCTCTCCTCAGGATGTCCGGCGCCTTGGAAGCATGCAAATCAACGATGGCCTGCGCCTCTTCCGGCGACTCAGGCCTCAAGAGATCCATCACCAGCACCGGCGAGCCGGGCTTTACCGCCAATCTCAGCTTATGCCAAAACTGAAGGGGGTTCGGCACATGGTGCAACAGGCTATTGGAAATCGCGGCATCGGCCGGCTCACTCAGTGCAACGGCTTGAAAACGCTCACAAAGAAAGGTGATACGACCGGACAGACCCGCCTGCCGCACCGCCTCCTCCGCCAACTGCACCATCGGGGCCGACGCATCGACACCGATCACCAAACAACCAGGCATTGCGCGCGCAAAACGAATAGGAATATCGCCAGGACCACAGCCAAGGTCGAGGACATGACCCTCGAAGAAATCAGGAAAGGATGTGCGGAAGCGATCGACGAAACCCTGGTTCTCTTGCGAAAAATCCGCCTCCGCATAAGCCTGGGCCTGTGCATCGTCCTCCATCAGTTCCGGCTCAAGTATTCGGTTCACAGATCCCCCATCAATCTAACAAACTCGATGTATAGGAACAGCCTGAGTGACATACGCCATATGGCATGGAGCCCTCAATCATATCAGATGCTCAAAAATACCCTCTGCAAGACGGCAGCAAGCGAAGAGTCGAGGCGTACCCTTGTGGTGCGTTGAGCCTCTTCGTGAAGCGAGACCGCCGCTGGCGGTATTTTTCAGCATCCTGCTAGAGGCGGCTCCGTTGCTTGACCAATCCAGAACGGCTTGCTATAAAAACACGAACAGGGTTTCCCTGTCACTGTGCTCCCATTACTGAAAGGGAACTTACGTGAATAAATCTGAACTCATCGAAGCGATCGCCAAACATGCCGACCTCTCAAAAGCCTCGGCAGGCAGAGCATTAGACGGGGCATTGAGTGCAATCAAAGCCGCACTCAAGAAAAAGCAGACGGTTGCCCTGGTTGGATTTGGCACGTTCCGAGTGAGCCACCGGGCCGCTCGCGTCGGCCGCAACCCTCGCACGGGCAAGGCCCTCAAAATCAAAGCAGCCAAAGTTCCAAAATTCAAGGCAGGCAAGGCCCTGAAGGCTGCAGTGAACTAAACCATTCCTAGGTTCCGTTTCAGAAGCATCTGCGTTGGGGCCCCTCCCTGAACCACCGGGCATTCAGATACAGGGGCCCCAACTACTTATCCAGCCAACCCTACCATCCGAACCCTCGCCATCCGCTCTCAGCTCTGTATCTCTACTACGTCGCCAGGCCTCACCAGTCCTGCGCGCAGCACCTTTGCATAGACCCGGCTCCAGCCAGGATTCTTTTCCTGAGAGATCCTGTGATAGTCCCCGTCCTGAAACCACTGCGCATTGTAGCGGCAAGGAACCGTATAGCTCGTCACTTCCAGCTGCACGTCCGGCCCGATCGACAATTTCACGCCAGGCTTTATGAGCCTCCACTCCAATCCAGCGAGGGTCAGATTCTCCCCCGATGAGCCTGCCTCGATCGGATGACCTTCCTTTTGCAGCCGCTCGAGCAGTTCACGCGAGAAGAGGCAAACGGCCCGATCCTGCCCTCCATGCACTTTGAGGTTTCGTTGCCGATCGCCCTCAACACCGGCTTTAGCGATCATAGCTTCCAGAACTCGACGTTTCGGCACACCCCCGTCCGACACATTAATCTGGTGCAGGCGGGGATGGGATAATTGTTCCGTTTCAGCCACGCGAGAGCCCTTCACAGGATTCCGCTTTCAGCAACTCCACCGCCACCCATCCATCTTGCTCCCGCCGCCGCGAGAAGCAGGCGCCGGCCTTGGCGAATGCCGCAAGTACTTCTGCTTCTTGATCGAGTAACACCCCGGACAGCAAGAGCCGCGCGCCATGATTCACATAAGACGCGAGTTCATCGCACAATAAGAGCAACGTCTGCCGATCAAGATTCGCCAGCACTAGATTCGGCTTGATCCACCCCGCCACATCGCTCAACGTTCCGCAGGCCAATCTCAGCTCCTGTCCAAACCCATTCTCGCTTGCATAGTTCTTCGCGCAGTCCACCGCGACAGGATCGCATTCCACCCCCACAGCCGAGGCAGCCCCAAGCCGCAGGGCCACCATCGCCAGAATGCCGCTCCCAGATCCCACATCCAGCACGGACTCGCCGCCGTGAATGAATCCTTCAAGCCATTCGAGCAACATGCTGGTCGTCGCATGGTGCCCGGTCCCGAAGGCCTGTTTCGGATCGAGCACAATCTCAATGTCCCCCGCCTGCAATGTCGCCTCCTCCCAGCTCGGCCTGATCACGATCCTCCGGCCGATCCTGATGGGCTTGACCGACTGAGCCCATTGCCTGTTCCAATCCCGATCCGGCACCGGCTGCACCGACAGCTCGGCCGTGGCATCACCGAATTGTTCCAATAGAGCCCGAAGCCCCACCACATGATCGGCACTCCACCGCTCGCTCGGCCAATAAAGATGAATCGTCTGACCGTCCTGCCAGGCCCCCTGTGCGAAGGGGTCCGCCAGAGCCCCCAGCAGTTCGCCCGCATCGATATCGGTATGAATCGTCACCTCAATCCAATCCTGTGCCATGCAACCATGCCCTCTTCATTATTGACGGAGCCAGACCCATCCAGTAAGGTCGAATCGACCATGCAGGACAACCACTCCCCCGCAGACACTTCTTCGCGCGAACAGACGTTGCAGCGGCTGCTGAGTCGAACGGCGCGATTGCTCGTGAAGGGCCATCGAGCCAGCGCCACTCTCACGCGCTGGCGATTGATCCTCTTCGTGACCGCGCTACTCTGCACGATCACCCTCTACCGACTTGGCTGGTACCAGGCAGGCAATCTGTCGCTCGGCAGCTTCCTCGCCTTCTTCCTACTCGTCGCGAGTTATCATACCAGGCTGGAACAACGGATTCATCGGCTCCGCCAATGGCAACATATCAAGCAGACGCATCTGGCTCGCCTCCGCCTCGACTGGGACCGGCTCCCGGAACGGGCTTGTCCAGAGCCGGACAACCATCTCTATGCCAAGGATCTGGATCTTGTCGGCTCCCATTCATTGTTCCAACTGCTCGACACCACCGTCTCTTCGCACGGTCGCGAGCGCTTGGCCTCTTGGCTTCTCACGCAACCTCCGGCCCCTGAAGAATGGGCAGCGCGCCAAACATTGGCCCGCGAACTGACAACGCGCTCACTCTTTCGCGATCGTCTGACGCTCGAAGCCCGCTTACTCGGCGAACAGGAGATCGACGGCCATCGCTTGGCTAAGGTGCTGCAACATCGCCTGGAAATACCCCACCTACACATCATCCTGCTTCTGCAAACCCTCCTCGCAGCGACGACTCTTGGGCTCGGGCTCGCCGCACTCATGAATTGGCTCCCGGGCTACTGGATGTGGTCATTTGGGCTCTACTCCCTGCTCTATTTCTTCACGGACCAGGGCGAAGAACTGCTCGAGCATGCGGTGGGCCTGCACCATGAAGTGGAAAAGCTCGGCAAGGTCCTCGGATACATCGACCACCACGCCAGACGATCTCCCTCTGCCCTCGCTCGCACCTGGGCTCCCCTCACCAACAGCGACAGAGCTCCGGCTCAGCAGATCCGGCAGGCAGCGAGGATACTCCATGCCGTGAGCATCAAGGCCCATCCGCTCGTGCACCTGGTCGTGAATGCCCTCTGTCCCTGGGACCTCTGGTACGTCAGGAAAATGGGGCAGATTCAGGATCAGATCCATGATCACCTACCCCTCTGGTTGGATCGACTGGCGGAGGTCGAAGCAGCGGCAGCCTTGGCCACCTTCGCCCACCTGCACCCCACCTATATATGGCCGTCATCACTCCCAGCCGATAGCCAGGGAAGCGTGTCCACAGCTCTCTGTTCCGCCCGCAACCTCGCACACCCGCTGATCCCATCGGGAAAGCGCGTGCCTAACGACTTCTCGCTCCGTGGTCTCGGACAAATTCTGCTCGTGACTGGCTCCAACATGTCCGGCAAGAGCACCTTCCTCCGTACCATCGGAATGAATCTGTGCCTCGCGCAAGCAGGCGCGCCGGTCTGCGCCACTCAATTCGAATGGACCTGGCTGCGAATCGCCTGCTGCATCCGCGTGGACGATTCGCTCGACGCAGGCCTCTCGTTTTTCTATGCGGAAGTGAAACGGCTGAAGTCGCTGCTCGACGCGGCGACGGACCGGAGCCAGCCGCCAGTCCTCTTCTTGATCGACGAAATTTTCAAGGGGACCAATAATCGTGAACGGTTGATCGGGAGCCGTGCCTTCATCTCCGCCCTGGCCCAGAGCCACGGATTTGGCCTCGTCACCACTCACGATTTAGAATTAACGGAATTGGAGCACAGTGTACCGACCGTGACCAATGCCCATTTCAAGGAAACGGTGACAGCAGGCGAACTACTCTTCGGCTACCAGCTCAGGCCAGGCCCCTGCCCCACGACCAACGCGCTACGGATCATGCAGCTGGAGGGGTTGCCAGTCCCGGAAAACTCACAGGGCCATACCGCCTAAGGCATAGTGTGACGACACCGATCAGCACAGGACCTTCCGCGGCATCCCATCCGCTCCGTGGCCTTCTCATCGCCCAGTTCATCGGCGCCTTCAACGACAATGCCTGGAAGCTAATGGTAGCCCTGCTCGCCATCCGGCAACTCGCCAGCAGCATCGCGCCGGGACCGGAATTTGAAACCGCCGCACAAACCCAGACAGCCCTGGCTTTTATTATCTTCACGCTACCGCTGGCCTTAGTTTCGATCGTCGCCGGCATCCTGGCCGATCGCGTTAGCAAACGCACAGTCATCATCCTGATGAAATTGGTGGAGGTGCTCTTGATGGCCGCGGCCGCCGCAGCCCTCTGGAGCAATCCAGCTGGGGGCATCCTGCCGTTCATCGTGCTGGGCGGTATGGGGATCCACAGCGCGCTGTTCAGCCCGGCGAAGTACGGCATTCTGGCCGAACTCCTCCCACACGAAAAACTGGCGGCAGGCAACGGACAGCTCGAAATGTGGACCTTCCTGGCCATCCTCACCGGAACCGCTGCGCCAGGGATCTTGTTGTCCCTCTCCGGCTCCTCCCTCTGGTTGGCACCGCTGTTCCTCGCGCTCCTCTCACTCGCCGGATTGGCTGCAGCCTTAACCATTCCCCCTGTTCCAGCGGCGCGATCGACAGGAGGCCTCTGCAATACCCTTCAGGGAGCCTGGTCGGCGCTGGCGGCAGATCGAATGCTCCGCCTTGCAATTGTCGGCGCGGTTTTCTTCTGGACCATCGCCAGTCTCTTCGCCCAAAACATTCTGATCTATGCAAAGGCAGTCCTGGGCCTGTCGGACTGGCAATCGGGCCTGCCGCTCATGATGCTCTCCATCGGAATCGGCCTCGGCGCCAAACTGGTGGGACAATTATCTCAGGCCCGCGTGGAATATGGCCTGATCCCGCTAGGCGCGACCGGAGTCGCCATCCTTCTATCTGTCGTGGGATTTTTCACGCCAAACCTGCCAGCAACGCTCGTGCTCATGGGCCTCCTAGGCCTCGCCAGCGCATTGATCTTTGTCCCGCTCAACGCCCTCATCCAATGGCGCGCGCCGAACGAGCGCCGGGGTTCGGTCATCGCCTTCGAAAACAGCTGCGTCTTCACCGGCATTCTGCTCGGATCGCTCGGGGCTGGAGCCCTGGCTCAGAGCGGCGTCTCCACCACCGGAATCTTCCTCGTGACGGCCTCGTTCACCGCCATCGGCACCGGCTGGGCCCTCTGGCTTCTCCCGGACGCGCTCCTCCGAGCGGTCTTGGTCCTCCTGACCAATAGCCTCTACCGCCTAAGGATTGTCGGCCATGAACAAGTCCCCCTCCAGGGTGGCGCGTTACTGGTCCCCAACCATATATCGTTCATCGACGCGTTTCTGCTGATCGCCAGCCTCGACCGGCCGATCCGCTTCGTCGTCGATACACATTATGCGGAACTGCCGATCCTCAAACCCTTCATGAAGCTGCTTAACGTGATTCCGATTCCCTCGCAGGGCGGACTCCGCGTCGTCTTACGCGTGCTACGCGAAGCAGGAGCGGCGCTCGACAAAGGCGAGATCGTCTGCATCTTTCCGGAAGGCCAGATCACCAGAACCGGCACCCTCCTCCCCTTTCGCCGGGGATTCGAACGGATCATGAAGGGCCGAAGCGCCCCCATCGTTCCCGTTCACCTGGATCGCATCTGGGGCAGTATCTTCAGCTTCAATCGAGGAAAATTTCTCTCCAAAATTCCGGAGCGCATTCCCTATCCCGTGACAGTCTCCTTCGGGGCTCCGCTTCCGCCAGAAACCTCGGCCCATGACATCCGCCGCGCCATTCGCTCTCTCGGCGAAACAACCTGGACCCTCCGCAAACAGGGCCGCCGCCCGCTGCACCGGGCCTTCATCCATGCCATGAGGCAACATCCCTTCCGCTTCGCCATGGCGGATCAAACCTACCCATCTGTCTCGTCACTCCAGGCCCTGATCGGCTCCATCGTCCTTGCCAGAACGCTGCGGCCTCTATGGGAGGGCCAGCGCCATGTCGGCATCCTCCTCCCTCCGACCGTCGCAGCCGCGCTCATCAATGTGGCCGCACCTCTCTGCGGGAAGACCAGCGTGAACCTTAACTACACGGTCGGCAAAGCAGGCCTCGAAGCAGCCGTGCGGCTCGCCAACCTCCGCACGATCGTCACCAGCCGGACCTTTGTCGAGAAGGCCAAGCTGGATCTGCCGGACGGACCGTCGATTGTGTGGCTGGAAGACGTGGCACGCACGATCGGCTCAAGACAGAAACTTTCCGCGAGTATCCTCGCCCTCTGCGCCCCGGCGCGGCTCATAGAACTGGCCTGTGGACAAAGGACCCCACTGACGATGGATGATCTGGCGACCATCATCTTCAGCAGCGGCAGCACCGGCGAACCCAAAGGGGTGATGCTCTCTCACTTCAACATCGACGCCAATGCGGAGGGGGCCAGCCAGGTGCTCCACCTCTACCAACAGGAACGAGTCCTGGGAGTTCTTCCCTTCTTCCACTCCTTCGGCTATCTCATCTTCTGGTTGGTCATGTACAACAACGCGGGCATGGTCTTTCATCCCTCCCCGCTCGACGTCACAGCCGTCGGCGAACTGGTGCGCCGCTACCGCCTCACGTTCCTCGTGACTACGCCGACCTTTCTCCAGCTCTACCAACGCCGCTGCACCCCGGAGCAATTCAGTTCGCTACGTGTGGTCCTGACCGGCGCAGAGAAACTACCGGCCCGGCTCGCGCAGGCCTTCGAAGATCGGTTCGGCATCGCCCCCATTGAGGGCTACGGCGTGACCGAATGTGCCCCCGTCATCTCCGTCAATTGTCCGGACTTCCGTGCTGCCGGCTACTATCAGCCTGCTTCCAGACGGGGAACCGTCGGGCAACTGCTGCCGGGGGTCTCTGTGCAAATCGTCGATCCGGACAGCTTCGCGCCATTGCCTCCAGGCGCCCCCGGCATGTTGCTAGTCAAAGGCCCCAACGTCATGCAGGGATACTTGGGACGTGAGGACCTGACGACCCAGGCCCTGCGCGATGGCTGGTACATCACCGGCGATATCGTCACGCTGGATGACGACGGATTTCTGACCATCAGGGATCGGCTCGCGCGCTTTTCGAAAATCGGCGGAGAAATGGTTCAACATGGGCAGGTAGAAGAGGCACTGCATCAGGCGCTCGGCCTGGAGACTCAGATTTTCTCCGTCACCGGGATTCCTGACGAACAAAAAGGCGAACAGCTCGCAGTCCTCCACACCCTGGACGAGTCGCAAATCCCCAGCCTCATCGCTAAGCTCACGGCAACCGGCCTGCCGAATCTCTTTATCCCCGCGCGCACAAACTTCATCAAAGTCGAGGCGCTACCGATATTGGGAACAGGGAAAATGGATCTGCGAGGCCTGAAACGAATCGCGATGGAGCGGCTGGGAGTTCGTGAAACGTGACGCGTCGTTCGTCTCTTGATTGACGCCTTCATTCTTTGTTGGCCTGGGAAAATGCCTGACTGCAAATGTTAGCGCAACCAGAGCCAGGGTTGTGGCATCCCACAACCCTATGGGAAGATGCCTGCTATGAATCCACAGCACAACCGCCAAGCAGAGACTGGCCAGACGGATCGGCCCCTGATCATCCTTGGCTGCGGCTATACAGGCAGGTTGATCTTGCCATTGACCACCCAACGAGGAACCGCAACCTGGGCTACCAGCCGAAACCCAACGCAGCAACTTGCGACGGTGCCACTTCCACAGCGGCTGGAATTCGATCTGGCTCGGCCTGCAACCTGGGGGCATCTGCCAGCTGGAGCCGATCTCATCTGGTGCTTTCCCGCCAGCCCCCTCTCTGCCGTGCAACAATGGGCCGGGACGCAACGTTCACGATTTAACCGTCTCGTCGTACTCGGTAGCACCTCTGCCTACGAGACTGCCGATGATTCCACCACCTATCCCCCACCCTGGACCGATGAAACTGCCCCCATCGACCGAACCAAACCACGGGTGCAGGGAGAAGAATATTTATGCAATGAATTCGGCGCCATCCTGCTACGTGTGGCAGGCATCTATGGACCAGGGAGAAACCCGTTGGATTGGATCACACAAGGCCGCGTCGGCCCCTCGAGGAAATACGTGAACCTGATTTATGGAGAAGACCTGGCAGGGATCTGCCTGGCGGCAATCGAAAAAGGGACACCAAGCGGAGTCTACAATGTCAGCGACGGGATGCCTTATACCTGGAAGGAAATCTGCGAAGCGGCCCAGCAGCGCTGGGGCGTAATCCCGACAGCAGCACAAGGAGACCCCTCACCGGGAAAACGAATCAGCAATACCAAGCTTCGAACAGAACTTGGCTATGAACTGAAGCACCAGGACCTCTACCAAGCTCTTGACCTCATTGAATTAGCAAAACCACAATTGTAAGCACGCTTGTTAAAATGGTCGTCCAACAAGGCCGCAGGGTCGTCGCAGCCGGAGGCGTACCCGTAGGGTGCGTTGAGGATTGCGATGAGCCGAGACCGACCTTGGGGACCGTTTCACCAGCCTGCTAAAGGCGAAGCAGCGCCATCACAGAGAGACACACCAGCAAATTATTGATGGCATGAGCCAAAATCCCCGGCCACAGACTCCCCGTTTTTTCATAGAGCCAAGCCCAGAGCAGCCCGCTCCAGAGCACGCTAACGAAGCCGATCAATCCATAGCCATGGGCAATCGCGAAGATGCCGGCGCTGATCAGCGCAGCAGGCAGAAAAGAAAACTTCCTGCGCAAGATCGCGAACAAGATCCCGCGAAAGGCAAGTTCCTCAAACAGCGGCGCGAAAATCACGTACTCGATGCCACTAATGACCGTCAAGGCCGGCGAGCCCCAGACTAGATCGGCATCGAACCATTCAGTCCAATGACTCGTCAAATGAAACGGCTCTGACAGCCGCTCCATCACCCATTCGCCCCAGAGCCCTGCTGCCACCACCGCCACGACCACAACCATCAAACGTCCGACATTCGCCCATCCGATTTCCAAGCCGAACCCTTCTTCAAACGTCATGCCAGACGGACGGAAGAGGTGCCGGTAAGCCAAGAAAAGCAAGGGCACATTGGTCAGGGGAATGGCCAAAGCTCGAAGCGAAGCATTATCCGGCGACGCGTAGATCAAAAACAGCGCCGTGCCTATCGCCCCCAGCGCACCCCCGCGCAGCAACACGGCCACCCCCAGCGCGCCAGGCCACGGAGGCGGCACGCCCGGCTCATGGAGCCGGACGAAACGAGCCGACTCGCTCCGTGTGAGCCACAGCAGCAGACAGACCACCGTCCCGACGACCATCCCGCCAAGTTCAACAAGCCTGATGCGATGCAACCAGACAAATTGGCGATCGACGCGCACCACCGCCTGTTCCTGGATCCTGGATAGCAACGCAGCATCGTTGGCGCGCCGCGCCAGCCGTTCAGCCAGACGATCGTAAAACCAGCCGGAAGGCAACAGTGCGGCCAGCTCGGCTTGCCACACCAGATACTGGTCTGCGTCAGGGCCCGCGCCTTCGCCATAGGCCGCCCGTACCAGATCGGCAAACTGCGGCAACGGATTCTCTGCATCAGCCCACTCATGCGCGGAGAGGAGCGCCTGCGACTCATGCCCTGCCTCGGCTTGAAGAATCGCCAACTGCAGCGGCACTAGCGGATCGGTCGAGACCCGCGCAAGCTCTCGATACCATTCGATGGCATGGGCCTGTTCCGTCTCGTTCCCGCCAGAGGTCCAAGCAAAAAGCTGCCGTTCCCATTGAGGCGCTCGTTTCAGTCCTTCTTGCGCATCCATGGTCCGACTGACCATCAGACTCAAGGCTTGCTCTGGCGCCTCGACCCGCTCCAACTTGGAGGAGGAAGCCGAGAGCAGAACTACCGATAGCAACGCCGCCACGAGTACGAAGGCCGCCAGCCACGTCACCAGGGGCGAAAATCGGCCTGGCTGGCCCCCGGGCAACGGCGACACGTAGGTCTCACGCCACCACGAACGGTACTCTTTCGGTTCTTTGAGAGCAGAAACTGGTTCCATCATTCTTGCGACTATAACATGCGGTTTTTCAGGCTCGAAACCCCTTCCGCGCGAAAAGACGAGCAACCCAGCTTAGAATGCCTGTGGCCGAGAGCAACTGCACTCCGCTATACTGGCCCTCTATATCGGAGCGTTATGCCAGTTCAGAGCTTTACACCCCTTCGCCGTCTGCTGCTTGGCCCAGGGCCAAGCATGGTGCATCCCCGAGTCCTTCGCGCGCTCTCGATGCCGCTCATCGGCCACTTAGACCAGGCTTTTCTGGGTGTCATGAACGATATCCAAACCCTGCTGAGGGGTGTCTTTGAGACCAACAATCGCTTCACCATCGCCGTCTCCGGCACAGGCTCGGCCGGCATGGAGGCCTCGATCGTCAATATCGTTGAGCCGAGCGATGCAGTCATCGTCGGAGTCAATGGCGTATTTGGCACGAGATGGGCCAGCGCCGTTGAGCGCTGCGGCGGCAAAGCCATTCGCGTCGAAGCTCCCTGGGGCCAGGTCATCGACCCAGCAGCCATTGAGCAGGCCTTAATCCGATCCGGCCCGGTAAAAGCCGTAGCCATCGTGCAGGCCGAAACCTCGACCGGCGCCTGGCAACCGCTTGAACCGATCGCCACCCTCTGTCGCAAACATGACGCGCTCTTCCTCGTGGATGCCGTAACCTCGTTGGGCGGCATACCGGTCGAGGTCGACCGGTGGGGCATCGATGTCTGCTATAGTGGCACCCAGAAATGTCTCAGCTGTCCGCCAGGCCTCTCGCCCTTTACGCTCAGCGACCGGGCCTTGACCGCCATCAAGGCCAGGCGCAGCCCCTGCCAGAGTTGGTACTTTGATATGACCTTAATTGAGGACTACTGGGCCGAAGGCACCAGGGCCTACCACCATACGGCGCCGATTTCCATGCTCTATGCCCTGCGAGAAGCCTTGCGCCTTGTCGAGGAAGAAGGGCTGCCGGCCCGCTTCGCCCGCCATCAACTCAATAGCGAAGCTCTACTCGCCGGCTTGGCCCAACTCGGGCTCTTGCCCCTCCCCCAAGCGGGCCATCGACTCCCGATGTTAACCTGTGTCACTGTCCCCTCTCATATTCCTGAAGCCGAGATACGGATGAACCTCCTCTCGACCTATGGAATTGAAATCGGCGGGGGGCTCGGCCCGCTCAAAGGGAAAGTCTGGCGCATCGGCTTGATGGGTGAATCATCGACTGAAGCGCATGTCTTGACCCTGCTCAACGCCCTGGAAGAACTGTTTATCCGACAAGGCTGGCTATCCACTCCCGGAGTCGCGCTCCAAGCTGCGGCACGGATCTATAGCCGCATGGCATCCTAACAACAAAGGATATGAATCGCATGAACAACAAGCCATTACTCTGGGTGCTCGGGGGCGGGGCCTTTGCTTTTGTCGCAGTAGTCTCCTACTGGATCTTCGCCCTGACACTGGCCAATCAGATGAAATCGGACCTCCTTCCCCCGGACAAGGCCGCCGCCTATATTCATGCGGTCATCGAGGCCAGCCGGACCGTCTATACGGAACACGTCGTCGGCAAACTCCATCAGGCAGGCCTCGCCGAAGCCATCGAACATTGGCGCGATGAAAATGGCGTCCCGCTTCCCGCACAGTTCCTCCTGGAATCGGGGCGGCTGGTCTCGCAAAAAAATCTCAAGCTCAGCTTCCGGCTGGCCAGCCTGCTGCCGACCTATGCCTGGAATGGGCCCACGACCGATTTCGAGCGGAAGGGGCTCGACGCCGTGGGCAAAGACCCCTCGAAGCCGGTCGGAGGGTTCGTCAGGATCGACGGAGGCCGCTACTACCAAGCCATCTACCCGGACCGTGCGGTGACCCAATCCTGCGTTACCTGCCATAACCAACATCCCAACAGCCTGCGCCGCGACTACAAAATTGGCGATGTGATGGGCGGCATCATCATCACCATTCCTATCGATCTACCATGAAGACCCTCGCTATTCGCTCCGTGCGCGTCATCGACGGGATCGGTCAAACCATCGAACGGGCCACCGTGATCATTCGCGGGGCCACGATTGCCGCAGTCGGATCGGACCGGGATATTTCGATTCCACGTGGCGCGGCCAAAATCGATGGCCGGGGCCTGACCCTGTTGCCTGGCTTGATCGACTGTCACGTGCACTTCTGCCTCGGAGCCGAACCAGATGTCGTCGACGCCATCGCCAAAGAAACGCCCGCCCTGAACCTGCTCAAGGCCAGCCGGGCTGCACGCGAGACCCTAGAGGCAGGCTTCACCACCGTGCGCGACGTGGGCTCGCGGGACCATTCCATCTTCACACTGCAACAGGCCATCGAAACAGGCCTCGTGCAGGGGCCTCGCATTGTCGCGGCAGGCCTGGCCATTTGCATGGTCGGCGGCCATGCCAGATTTATCGGCCAGGAAGTGCAGGGGGTCCGGCAGGTCCGTTCCGTCGTGCGCAGACAAATCGCCGCAGGGGCCGGAGTCATTAAAGTCATCGCCTCAGGCGGCGTCCTCACGCCGGGCACCTCGCCGAACCAGGCGCAAATGACGATTGAAGAACTCCGGGCCGCCGTAGAGGAAGCGCAGCTGGCCGGACGGAAGGTCGCCGCCCATGCCCATGGATCGTCGGGGATGAAGAATGCGATCCGCGCCGGAGTCCATTCGATCGAGCATGCCACCCTCATGGACGAAGAAGCGGCCACCCTCATGAAGGGGCATGATGTCTTCATGGTCCCGACTCTCTCTGCGCTCGCCACCACCGCCTCCTGCCGGCTCGGATGTGGCGTGCCGGCCAGCGCGCGCGACAAGGCCAAAGCCATGACGAAACGTCATGCCGTCAGCTTCAAGAACGCCTTGCGGGACGGAATCCAGATTGCGATGGGCACGGACGCGGGGACGCCCTTTAATTTCCATGGCGAGAACGCCCAGGAACTCGAACGGATGGTCGCTTTCGGGATGAGCCCGATGCAGGCGATCCTCGCTTCGACTTCCTCTGCCGCACGGTTGATCGGGATTCAAGACCAGGTGGGAACCATCGCGAAAGGGAAACTGGCGGATCTCCTGCTATTCGACGGAAATCCGCTTCGCCACATCGAACAACTCCGCAACCGGGACAGGATTATCGGGGTCATGCAAGCGGGGCGATTCGTGGCGGGACCTCTATCGGGGATGTAAGACCTGAAAAGTGAAACGAAAAAAGCCTCCGTCGCTTCACGTCTACCGTCTTTCGTAAAAGAGCTCCAATGCTGCGGCATAGCCCTTCTTCCGTCCCTTGCGGAACACCTCTTCTAGCTGCCCGCGTAACGCGCGAACTCCTCCCACATCGCCTCGCTTGGCCACCCCCTGAGACAGCAACATCTCCAGCGCTACTTCGATAAGCCGCTGTTTTCGCCCCTCCATCTCCGGAGTCACCAACTCATCCATAATCTCCGACGCCCTTGCCTGTAACATAGCGTCTTTGAAGGTGTCATAGCCTTGGTCCACCACGGTCCGCTCACGAATTACGGCAAGCTCGAACCGAATCCGCATCACGTCTTTCATCAGGACCGCAAACACTTCCTTGCGCCCTTCATCGAAGAGCTTCTGCTCCATCTCCTCGAGGATGACAGCCGGATCTGCCGCTTCATCCCTCGTCGCTTCATCCCCCCAATTGAGCCGGTCATAATTCCGGCGCTTCTCCGAATCACCAATGATTTCATAGGCGGCATTGATTTCACGGATCTTGGATTCAGCCTGCGCACTGTCGGGATGGCGATCGGGATGATGCTGAAAAACCAGCTTCCGATAGGCTTTCTTGATCGCCTCGTCAGACGCGTCGCGCGAGACCCCCAACACCTGATACAAGTCGATTCGTGCCATGGCCGTGACTATACCATGCACCTTGCAGCGGCGCACCCGGACCGCCAACGGTATGCCGCTGCCGGAATAATCGCTGCCGAGTCAACCTCAAACACACCAGCCCTTGACATCCTGCCAAAGCGGCTTACACTTACATCATGACCAACACACCAACACCAAAATCCCTGACCTACGACGAGAACAAAGCCGCTGACGCCGCCTTCGCAGGCCGGCCCTTCAATGATGCATGGTCTGCGTCGGCGCGCATGGTGTATGACGGGATCGTAAAGGCTTTGCCGCGGGCAGAAACCGACGTTCCCGCTCCGGCCCAGGCCGAAACATTCGCCGAGGCTCTGACCGGGTAGAAAGAGGCGCTCCAGCTTCAAGAATCTATCGAACAAGAACCCGCTAGTGGGCATGAATTGGTGGAAGGAACTGTCCTACCCTTCAACCTGCGCGATCGGGATGGGCGATTCAGGCCGGGACCTTGATCGACGTGACACCGACCGCTTTGCAACTCGGCATTGTGTTTTCCGTCACGAGCACCAAATCCATTTTGCAATTGTCCCAATACTTTTACCTCCCTAACCTAGCGGCCTGCTAGCTTATAAATAATGACCGAGAACGCTGAGCCGCTTCTGAACGAAGACTCGTTCTCCCTCCTCGCTGGTGACCACTCCATCGATCCGCGCATCCAGTAATTTCCCCAAAATAGCTCCGTACTGAGGTCCAGGCTTCAGCCCCATGGTCTGGAGGTCTCTCCCCTTCAATACGGTCGCGATCGTCCGGGTCTCCTCATAGGCCATCAGATATCGCTTGAACTGGCGCAATTGCGCTGCCTGGTGACGGCTGACCTGCTTCGCAACAAGCAATACGAGGACCTCGTCCGGGAGATCTACCAAGAGGCGATAGACCTGCGAGGGCCTTAGGGTTTCTCGGTCTGTGAGTTTCTTCAATATGCGATCAAGCCGCTTTCCTCCGGCGCTCAGCTTCGTCGCCTGCTCGCGCGAACAGGCCAACCGCTTACTGATCCCAGCGATCACGACCGGGCTCGACTCACTCAACAAGGCCATAAGATAAACGAGCGACCGATCGATCACCGCATCAGGGGAGCGACTGCCCCACCAGGCCAGCGCCTGAGGAACAGCTCTGACCACTCGCATCACCGTCCCCGAGGCACAGAGACGACGGTGGAGAAATCGAAGCAACTTCAACTTCGCCAGCCGCGTAATCGCACGTACCGGGTCCCGTTCGGCGAATAGCACCAGAATTTCGTTCTGCAATCGTGGGCCGGAGAGTTGCTGGATCAGATTCGTGGAGGCGGCTTGCCTCAACAGCCGTAAGGTGCCAGGCTCAAGGCGGAACTTGAACCGTTGTTCGAACCGGATCGCCCTGAAGATGCGAGTGGGATCGTCCTGAAAACTGCCGGCATGCAGCACGCGGATCCTGCGCGCACGAAGATCGCGCTGCCCCCCGTAGACATCGAGCAGCCGTCCGAACTGCCCGGGGTTGAGCTGCATCGCGATGGCATTGATGGTGAAGTCCCGTCGATGGAGATCCTCCTCAATTGCTGCAGGCTGGACGGTCGGCAGGAGCGCGGCCTCCGCGTAGAACTCCCGCCTGGTCGTCGCGATATCCATTTTGAGTCCGTCCGGAAAGACCAGCCGCGCCGTCACAAACCGCTCAAACACCGCCAGCCCCGTTCTGTATCGATCGGCCACCGCTTTCGCAAAGGCGATTCCATCCCCTTCCACTGCCAGATCGAGATCCAACGTCACCTGCCCGAGCAACAGGTCCCGAACCACGCCGCCTACGACATAGACGTGACAGCCTCGTTCATCCCCCAGCGCCCCAATCTCTCGCAACACCCCTACGGCCATAGAAGGAAGCCGTTCGAGTAGCGCCGGGCGAAGTGTCTGCTGTGCCATGGACCTAGAAGCTCTCACAATGGTTCACTCGCATGGCCGCCTTGTAGCAACCCTGCTTTATATTCGAAACCACAGGAGTTCATGGGAAGGAGGGAGAACAACAGGACAGAGGGAGGCAGGCTCACCGGGACGACTCCTTCATCGATTGCAGAAAAACAATGTCGCCGTAATAGGCCGTGGCCTGCTCCCCGGTATTGTCCGTATCCGTCATAATCGCCACACCGTTGATCATCGGGGGCTCCTCCCCGAACGCGCGGATATAGTCCTCGTAGATATTCCGCTCCTCCTCGACCCAGGTGCCGACTTTCTGCGGTCCGCTTTCGACCACAACCATCTGAGCAAAGCTCGTATAGGCATTCTCGACGATCGTGCCGACTGGCGCCTTCCGGTCCCAGATATAGTTGAGCGCCCCAATGGGGATCTCTCCAAAGAGCAGGCGTCCCGCCTTGTAGGCCAACTTCCTAGGGAAACTGGTCTTCTCTGGATCATAGGCAAAGGTGACATAGAGCCTGGCAGGATAATCGTCTCCGTCCTTTCTGGTCACATCGCTCCGCGTCAAGACCTTCTCCACCCTCCACCGCCAGCGAAGAATCGGATAGTCCCTGGGATCGATCCTGATCTCTTTCGTCAGGCCGGAGGCAGAGGCAGCGCTCATAGCCTTGACCACAACGATCTCGCCATCCTTCACCAATTCGTAGCTGGTCTGTTTGGGGACCTTCTTAAACGTGAGAGGGTGCCAGCCCTCCGGCAGCGTCGGCCCCACCGTCCCGCGCGAAAACTTCCCCACCTCGATCACGGACGGAAATTCCGCCCTCGCCGCCACAGGCGCAAGGAACAGCCCCATCGCAATCAGCAAAAATTGCCAATCACTTCTCCCCATCCATTTCCCCAATGAGAGAGGGGCGACTGTCCTGACGTGCGCGCCTCCAACGAGGGCCTTCTGAGGCCGTGCGTTGCGTGAGCACCGGAACAGCCGCCCCTCTCTCATCTCTTCCTCTGCCAGGCAAACAACTGCACCAACAGGGCCTTTGTGCGTGGAGTAAAATGCGCCTTCCTCCAGAGGTTCACGACCTTCTTATTCACTTCCGAGTGCGTCGGGTAGGCGTGGATCGTCCCGGCAATCACCTTGGCTCCGGCTCCCGCCTTCATCAGCACAGAGAACTCGTTGATCATCTCTCCCGCATGGGCTGCCACGATCGTCGCACCAAGAATCTTGTCGGAGCCTTTCTGGATATGCACCCGCGCGAACCCCTCCTCTTCTCCATCGAGGATCGCGCGATCCACTTCCTTCAGCTTAACCGTATAAGTCTCCACCTCCAGCCCTTGAGCCTTCGCATCCGCCTCGTACAGGCCCACATGCGCGATCTCCGGCGCAGTGAAGGTGCACCAGGGCATGATCAAGGAATCCACGTTCGCATAGGCCAAACCGAAGGGGTGGGGGAAGAGGGTATTCTGAATGACGATCTGCGCCATGGCATCGGCCGCATGGGTAAATTTATACTTGGAGCAGATGTCCCCAGCGGCGAAGATACGAGGATTCGTCGTCTGTAGCCGGGCATTCACCATCACACCGTTTTTGTCGTATTCGACCCCGGCAAGCTCCAGCCCAAGCCCCTCCACATTGGGCCTGCGCCCGGCCCCGACGAGAATTTCATCTACCATCACATCGTAGCGTTGGCCATGAGACTCGACCGTCAACCGCTTACCGCTCTCGCTGCTGGCCACGCGAAGATCGCTGCTGCAGCAGAGCAGCTGAACACCCTCTCGCAGGAGGGATTGCTGAAGGATCTGGGCTGCGTCCCGATCTTCATTCGGCATCATTCCATGCAACGTCTCGATCAGATAGACCTGGCTGCCGAACCGGGCAAAGGCTTGCGCCAGTTCGCATCCGATCGGCCCGGCTCCAATGACAGCCAGGCGCGAAGGCAACTCCGTCAGCGAAAAGACCGTTTCGTTCGTAAGATAGCCTGCTTCTGAGAGACCCGGAACGGACGGAGTGGAGGCCCTTGCCCCGGTGCAGATTGCAGCCTTAGCGAATCTCACAGTCCTGTTGCCGGCCGGCCCTATGATTGAGACGGTCTCTCGATCGACAAACGTAGCATCGCCGATATAGACATCCACGCCAAGCGCCTTGTACCGGTGGACTGAATCATTGAGGCTGATCCTCGCGCGCAACTTCCGCATCCTGGCCATGACGGCCCCAAAATCGCAGGTCACGCCGGGAGGAATATGGATTCCGAATTCTTCCGCCCGCTTAAGATCAGACCAGGCCTTCGCCGCCCGGATCAGGCCCTTGGAGGGCACGCAGCCGACGTTTAGGCAATCGCCACCCATCAACCGCCGCTCGATCAAGGCCACCTTCGCCCCAAGGCCCGCTGCCACAACCGCCGTAATCAGCCCAGCAGTCCCGGCCCCGATCACCACGAGGTTGTAGCGCCCGGCTGAATCGGGATTCACCCAGGTCGACGGATGAACATTCTCGAGGAGTGCCCGATTGTGTTCATCGTCTGGGAGCATCAACAGTTCTTCCTGGCGGCTCATCGTAACGATCCCCATGTTCTGTTAGATTTCACGTCTCGCGAAGTTATGGTCATAGCGGCTTGGCCGCAAAATTCTTGTAGAAGACGGGCGCCAGCGCCAGGAGCCCGAGCAAGGTGACGGCCAGCAACATGTTCGGCGAAGCAATTTCCTGCAACGAATTGATCGATCCGAGCTGCCGCCCCGCATAGGCAAACACGAAACTCCCCGGGACGATGCCAATGGCAGTGGCAGCCACGTAGATACCGAGGCTCACCCTCGTCAGCCCCGAGACCATATTGACGAAAAAGAATGGGAAGAGCGGGATGAGCCGCAAGGTCATCAAATAACTGAAGGCGTTCTTCGCGAATCCCGCTTGGATCGGCCCGAGCAGTCCTCCGAATTTCCGTTCCACCCAATCGTGCAGGAGATAACGGGCAGACAGAAAGGCCAGAGTCGCGCCGGTCGTGGCCCCCAGATTCGCAAAGAGGGTCCCCCACAGACTGCCGAAGAGAAACCCGCCGGCAAGAGTCATGATCGCCGAGCCAGGAAGCGACAGGCCGACAACCGCAATATAAGTCACGATGAACAATCCGGCCGCCACCGCATAATGTGCGTCCGTGAAGGCCAGCAACTCATCACGATGCTCTTGCAGGGAGCCCAGGGAGAGTAACCGCCCAAGGTCGAAATAGAAGAACAGGCCAACTGCCAGCGCGAAGGCCCCCACAATCAGGATCCTGCCCAAGCTCGAGCCATTGCCAGAAAGAGTCGTTGAGATGGAATTCCTCATAGTTCTATGCCGGATATCATGGGGACTCCTCTCATGGGTGTCAATCGGGGCAATGCACCAATAGGTCTAATGGACCGCTTGTCAGGACTGCTGCGGCTCGCGTACCCTAATGCGAGGAGGCCGACATGGACCAGAACGACCGACTCATCAAAACCAAAGAACAATGGGCCAAGGCCCGCCGAGGTGGCGAAGAACGGGAAGTGTTCTACGAAGGAGATGATCGCCTGCCGCCGGGGCAACATCTCGTCGAAACCTGGCCGGTCCTGGACCTGGGATTCAAGCCGGAGATCCCCCTCGCGGAATGGCAACTGACGATCGGTGGAGCCGTCACCAATCCTGTTACCTGGACCTGGGAAGAGTTCCTCGCTCAACCCCCATTCAAAGATGTCTCCGACTTCCACTGCGTCACGAGCTGGAGCCGGTTCGACAACGAGTGGGAAGGGGTCAGCTTCAAACACATCATCGCCATGGTGACGCCTCTGCCCTCGGCCAAGTTCGTCTTCTTCAAATCGTTCGACGACTACACGACCAATTTACCGATCGAAGCCTGCGACGACCAGGACGTGCTCCTGACCTACAAATGGAACGGCAGACCCCTCACGAAGGAGCACGGCGGCCCAGTTCGTATGATTGTCCCAAAACGCTATGCCTGGAAAGGCGCCAAATGGGTAAAGGAGATTACCTTTTCGGAGCAGGATGAGAAGGGCTTCTGGGAGGTGCGGGGCTACTCGAATACGGCCTTCCCCTGGAAAAACGATCGGCACGGATGAAACGGTTGGTCAGCGCCCCTACGCGAGGGGCGTAACGCTCAGGGCTTCCGCTTTGTCGCACTTCTTGCAGTTCAAGGTCTCTCCGAGATGCTGAGTCCTACCTACCGCTGTCAGGACCCAGGGCCGATTCGTCATTGGCGGCTGATGACGCACATGCTGCCCATGGCCGCAGAGCAGAGCCGCCACCCAATCGCCATATTCATCTAAATGAAATCCAACAATGGGCTGATGCAACCGGGTCACCGTTTCTCAAAGGGGAGCTCAGACCTCTGACTGGCAGGAAAGTAGCCCCACCGCTTTTCCTCATTTTCATCGAAACTACCAAGAAACGTCACGTAGCGATCGAGGGTGCGAAACTCGGCCAGCGTGATCGTGCAATGCTGCGCATCGATGACACGGGCATCAAACTGGCCCACCACATAGAGCAACCCTGTTCGCGTCGAATAGAGGTTCCGCCGGCTCGCATATCCGGTATTGGGGAACAGGTCCTCCTCGAGAGAGCAGCCTCCTGGCCCGACGAATGCGAGATGAAGATCGTGCCGGGACAAAAACGGATTGGTGGCCAGTCTGGTGATCGTCAAACGCACCTGATCTGCCGAAAACTCGACAGAAGCCGGCACCGGCACATCGCTATTGCAGGCGGTCAGCACCACCAGGAGGAGGCCCGCCAGCCCCCTCACAAAAGAGCCCCAGCTCGCTTGACGGCAGGCCACAGTAACAGAAAGCCGATGCTGCGCGTGGCCATATACCATGGGGCTATCTCGTGGTTGCAAATGAATCAGTCTGGCGAGAGCGTACGAAGGCCCGTCGGGCCTGTCAAGGGGACACACTGGATCCGGGGATTGATTGAAGGGACAGCGCGAGAGCTTGCTAGCTCCAGATGACGCGTTCTTGATTGAGGAGATAATCGATGACTTCGATACTGTTGCGCATTTGGATCTGTGCCTTTTCTGACATGGGCAGCACGGCACCCACCAGCTTGCCTGATTCAATATCGTCGAGAGACGGGATTCCGTCCCCTGCCGTTTTTTCATGCTCTTGTCGATAACTTGCCACGGTCGCGCTCCTGTTTGTTTGGCTGCAGAAGGAATAGAGCAATTCCCACGCTAGAAAATTATGATCCATCGGCTTACGCTAGATTTCAAGCATAGCACATAGAAAGTTAGCCTGACGGAAAGCCTGTATCTCGTTGATTCAATGCTGTTTATTGACCTATCGCGTAGCAGGGCTGGAAGCTGGGGCTAGGGCACCAAGGTAGGGAAACCGACCGATCTTGAGAAGCGGCGTGTCGAGACGCAGGCGGAAATCGTCATGCACCGGGTCAATAAAGGAGGGGTCCCCGGTAATATCTGACAGGGCCTTGAGCTCCGGAGCCAGCTGGTTCGGGCTGCCAGGCCGCAGATAATCCCCATCCCTGTTGTAGAACGCATTAAACGACGTACTGGTCTGACTGGAGGGCGCGATCAGAAAACCCACTCCATTCAACCCGACCACGTTGCCGGTGACGTCACTCTGGGATTGCCCGAGAAATGCCGCTCCTCCGCCGTTCTTGACCAGGGTATTGCTCACGATCGCGGCACGGGCATGGCCGCTGACCACCACCGCTTCAAACAGACTCCGTGTAATGATATTCCGTTCCAACCGCACGTTGGACTTGCCGGCAATTGAAACCCCATGGTCATTATCATGGATGACATTCCCAACCATAACCGCCTCTGAATCGACAAGCTGCACGCCGGTCGTTTCGCTCCCGCCGATGAGGCAGTCTTCAATCCGCACATCATGGACCTGCTGGCTGAACAGCATCCCGTTGATGGTGAGCCGGCGAAGGGCCAGCCCTTGCCCATTGAACAGGCCGACCGCATGGCCGCCATGATCGTTGATGGTCATATCGCTGATTTCAATGTCCATCGCCCCATAGGGCCACTTCCCCACATGGAGCGCGCCCACCACGATGTCGCGCCCCAGGATCGTCACCTGATCGACGCCGGCCCCAACGAACTTGATCTTCTCTTTACTGTGAATGGTCACATCCTGCGCATATCGGCCTGCCTTGACGAAAACGGTGTCGCCTTTCCTGGCGGCATCCACCGCTTCTTGAAGGGACTGGAAATCTCCTGTCCCGTCGAGCGCCACGACAATGGTCCTGGGACCCATCGGCGGCCCCTCGTCGGCCCATACGAAGCCGAAGCCCCAAACTCCAATTGCCGCAATGAGAGCGAACACCACCCGCTGTTTCATGGAGCCATTCATACAGCCCATCCCCGCCGGAAGTCAAACGTGGTTTGTTGTGAGGCGCACATTCGCGTGCTATGCTCGGCCTTATGATTGTGATCGGCCTCACAGGCGGCGTCGCGACCGGCAAAAGCACCGTTGCCAAGATGTTCCAGCAATGCGGCGCGGTCGTGATCGATGCCGATCTGCTGGCGCGGCAGGTCGTCGAGCCGGGCAAACCGGCTTGGCGAGCCATCGTCAAAACATTCGACAAGGCCATCCTCAATCCTAACCGCAGCCTCAATCGCCACATGCTCGGAGCCATCGTCTTTCGCCATCCAGCAAAACGCCTGGTGCTGGAAGCCATCATTCACCCCCGCGTGGCCCGCGAGCAAGCCAGGCTGATGAAGCAGGCAGCACAACAAGACCCTCATGCCGTGGTGCTGTACGATGTGCCTTTGCTCTTCGAAGCCGGCATCGACAAGCGCGTCGACGAAACCATCGTCGTGACAGCAGACCAAACGACCCAGGTTTCCCGTCTCAAAAAACGAAACGGTCTCCCCCGTGCTGACGCCCTGCACCGCATCAAGAGCCAAATGCCCTTGGCTGAAAAAATCCGGCGAGCGGACTACGTGCTGGATGGAACCCTCCCCCGCCCGACGCTCCGCAAACACGTCAATCAGTTATTCACGCGCCTGCGCCTGCTCGCGTAACGCCTCTCCTGCTCCGTGCATTCCCTCTGCCTGCTGTGTTAAGTTTCCGCCATGCGCGACGTCGTCATCATCGGCTCCGGGCCTGCCGGGCTCACTGCCGCAATCTATGCAGCGCGGGCGAATCTCTCTCCCCTGCTCATCGAAGGCTGGCAATCGGGTGGACAACTGACCACCACGACCGAGGTCGAGAACTACCCCGGCTTTACCAAGGGCATCATGGGCCCGGATCTGATGAAAGAGATGCGGAAGCAGGCGGAACGATTCGGCACGGAGTTCCTGACCGGCGAAGTGACAGAGGTCACGCTCGCACGAAGGCCCTTCACCCTCACGATCGACGCAAAACAGACTCTCCAGGCCAAGACCCTCATCATTGCGACCGGCGCATCGGCCATTCAAATCGGCTTGAAGAACGAAGCGCGGCTCACGGGGCACGGAGTCTCAACCTGCGCCACCTGCGACGGATTTTTCTTCAAGGGCAAGGAGCTAATCGTCGGCGGCGGCGGCGACAGTGCGATGGAGGAAGCCACCTTCCTCACCAAGTTCGCCAGCAAGGTCACCGTGGTCCACCGCCGCGACAAACTCCGCGCGTCGAAGATCCTCCAGGATCGCGCGATGAAAAACGAAAAAATTGCTTTCCTCTGGAACTCCGCCATCGAAGATATTCTGGGCACCGACCTGGTGACAGGCGTGAGCGTAAAGAACCTTGTGACCGGCAAAGTCTCAGAAGTGCCCTGCGCCGGTGTCTTTGTCGCGATCGGGCACCGCCCCAACACCGCGCTCTTTGCCGGACAGATCTCCATGGATGAGAAAGGCTACATTCGGACGGAGAAGGGAACCACGACCAGTATTCCCGGTGTGTTTGCCGCTGGCGACGTCCAAGACTCGACGTACCGGCAAGCCGTCACCGCAGCAGGCTCAGGCTGCATGGCCGCCATCGATGTAGAGCGTTTTCTCGAATCACCTACTCACAGCTTATGAAGGCATCAGGGATGCTCAAAGTGGTCGCCCAACAAGGCCGCAGGCGAGACACATACCGGAGGCGTACCCTCGGGGTACGTTGAGGATTATGTCGAGCCGAGAACACTGTTGGTCGCCATTTTCAGCATCCCGGTAGATAATTGTGCGCTGCGCCATCGTCCACTACCACGAAATCGCCCTCAAGGGCCGCAACCGCGAATACTTCGAGGAACGGCTCGTCTGCAATATCCAATGGATGCTGAAAGACCTCGGCGTTAGACGCGTCGAGAATCTCCGCAGCCGGATTCGCGTGGTCCTGCCAGACGGGATTCCGGACCAGACCATCATCGACCGGCTCACCAGAGTCTTCGGGATCGCCAACTTTTCGCTCGCCCATGGGTTGCCGCTCGACCTGGCCCACCCGGACCTGGGAGCGCTCACCCAGGTGGTCATCGAATCGCTCCGATCAGAATCTTTTTCCACCTTTCGCATCTCGGCGAAACGAGCCGACAAACGTTTGATCCTGACCTCGATGGAAGTCGCGCGAGACGTCGGCACCGCGGTCTGTGAGGCCACCGGCAAGAAAGTTAGCCTGAAGGATCCGGACCTCACGGTCTATCTCGAACTGCTCTCCAAACAAGCCTACTACTCGATCAAAAAGATTCAGGGGCCTGGCGGAATGCCGGTGGGGGTCAGCGGGAAGGTCGCCTGTTTGATCTCCGGAGGAATCGATTCGCCGGTCGCAGCCTATCGCATGATGAAGCGAGGCTGCCGGGCGCTCTTCGTCCATTTCTCTGGCCGCCCGTTCGTAAGCCGTGCCTCGGAGGAAAAGGTCCGGGAACTGGTGCAGCTCCTCACGGCCTATCAATACACGTCGAAACTCTATGTCATCCCGTTCGGGGAAATTCAACGGGACATTGTGGCAAGCGCCCCAGCGCCCTATCGCGTAGTGCTCTACCGCCGCGTCATGATCCGCATTGCGCAGGAGTTAGCCAAACAAGAACATTGTTGGGGACTGGTCACGGGCGATAGTTTGGGGCAGGTGGCGTCACAGACACCGGAGAACCTGACGGCTATCCAGGCGGCAGCAGAATTGCCGCTCCTACGTCCGCTCATCGGCATGGATAAGCTGGAGATCACCGACCAGGCTGAGCAGATCGGCAGCTTCGCCATCTCGATCGAGCCGGATCAAGATTGCTGCTCGCTCTTCACCCCGCCCCACCCCAGCACGAAAACCAGACTCGAGGACATCCTGAGAATCGAACAAATATTCGATATCGACGCGCTAGTGAAGCAAGGCCTCGACAAGGCTGAGCTGTCCCAATTCACCTTCCCTCAGTAGCAGACTGCTGAAAAGCCCGTCAGCTTCCTACGGCCGAAACGTGATTGACGCATCTAAATCCCTCTGTGCTAGGATGCCAAGGATGAAACGCTGGCCCCTCATATTGTTCATGCTCATCAGCCTCTGGAGCTTGTTCTCAGAGGCTCAGGCACAATCCCTCTCCGAGTCGACCGCCACCACCGAGCAATCTTGCAGTTTCGGGATGGCGAAGGGAGAGGCTTCGCAGAACTGTCACGTCCCCTTCCCCAGTGGCTGCCTCGTGGCCAATGTCCCTGGCACAGACAAACCCTGGACAACCATCTCCAAGGGCGGCAAAACCTTCTGCCGATTCGACGACAGAGCCACGGACTGGAAAACCAAAGTCACCGGCTCCTGCAGCCGCTGCAAATCCGACCATTGCTCGGTCCAGTTTATTGTCCGTTTTGATTGTTCCCAACAAGCTCACTAACCATGTCTTTGGCTAACGCCATCAAACGCGAAGCCCTCTCGCTGGGCTTCGACGCAGTCGGTATCAGTCGAGTGGCTGGCAGTAATCAGCCTTCAACCCTCAGCCCTCAGCCTAAGTCTTCTTTGCCCCCTTACCCCGCTACCCCCTTGCCCAGGCTTCTCTTCAGCCGTCTCACGGAATGGCTGAGCCTAGGCTACTACGGCACGATGGCCTGGATGACTCGCGATCCTTCACGACGAAGCGATCCGCAGCTGGTGTTGTCAGGCTGTCGCTCGATGATCTCGGTCGGGATGAACTACTACACGGACAACCGCGCGAACGAGCAGCCTGGCATGGGCCGCATTGCCCGTTATGCCTGGGGAAAGGATTACCATACGGTCATGAGCCAGCGGCTCTCGCAACTCGAAGCCAAGATCGCGGCCTTGGCCCCAGGCGTGGGCACAAGGACGTACGTCGATACAGGCCCGATCATGGAAAAGGCCTGGGCCCAGCAGGCAGGCCTCGGCTGGATCGGCAAACATTCCAACCTCGTCTCGGCCGAATCCGGCTCCTGGCTACTGCTTGGAGAAATTCTCACGACTCTGGATCTGGAACCAGATGAACCGGCCACGGATCTCTGCGGAAGCTGCACCCTCTGCATTCAGGCTTGTCCAACCGGCGCCATCGTCGAGCCCTATGTCGTCGATGCCAGGCGCTGCATCTCTTACCTGACCATCGAACTGCGCGGAGGCCGGGAGGTTATTTCCGACGAACTCGCTGCTCACATGGGCAATCGCATCTTCGGCTGCGACGATTGTCTGGACGTCTGTCCCTTCAATCTTCGATCGGACGCAACGAGCGAACCGGCCTTTGCCCCCAGCCTCTTGACCCTCGCCCCCAGCCTCAAAACTCTGGCTCAGATCAGCGAGGAAAGTTTTGCTGCCACCTTCAAAGAGAGCCCCCTCAAACGAGCCAAGCGGAGCGGTCTTCTCCGCAACGTCTCAATTGCACGGGAGAACCTCACCAAACAGACAGGAAATCTGCTCTCCTAACTATCCCATTTCCTCTTCAAGAGAAGTAAAATGACAAGTGGCCTGCTGCCGGTTTCAAAGACACCGAGTTAGGTGTATGAATGAAACCGGAGGTGGGGCATGGCGCGACGCACGTTTACGCGAGAGTTTAAAGTGCAGGCGTACCCCCAGGGGTACATTGAGGATTTCGATGAGCTGAGAACGAAGCTGGCGGTCTTTTTCAGCATCCTGACTAGCGCAAGGTTACGATCGTCACCCCATCCCCGCCCTCCCCACGATCACCAGGTCTAGAGCCTGCGACATAGGGGGAATCTTTCAAATAGTCCCGCAATGAGGATCGGAGCTTCCCCGTACCATGGCCATGAATGACGCGGAGAAACGGCACGGCAGTCATCGTCGCGCGATCCAGTGCCGCTACCACTTGATCCAGCGCCTCGTCCGCCGCCCTCCCTCGCACATCCACGACCGTCTGTTCATCAAGCCCCATCCCTCCGCCTGACTGGAACCGGCTGGGAGTCGATGGAGCTGATGACTGCTTCAACTGCGCCGCCTGTCCCCTTGCGAGGCCGACGAGGTTCGCCACGGTGGCCAGTAGTTCCCCCGCCCCCACCTTCAACCTCACTCGCTTCTTCCCCTGCGGCGTTTCGAGAAGCGTGCCGGTCATGCCGAGTCCACCGATCTCTACCTGATCCCCCGCCCCCAGCTGCTCAAGGGGAATCGGTGTGCCGACTGGTGCCACTTCAGCTCTCGTCTGCGCCTCCAGTTCGAACAACCGCTGTTTCGCTGCCTTGGCCTTGATCAACTTCTGCTCGCCCTTGACTGTATCTACCGTGGCCTGCACTTCGGCTCGCGCGCGACTGAACTGCTCACTCAATTTTCGCTTCAGGCCCCTTTGCGCTTCCTTTTCTGTCTCTTCCAGGTGGGCCAGCTGAGCTTTCGCCCGCTGCTCCGCCTGCTCCGCTTCACGTCTTGCCTCAACGGCTCGGGCCAAATCGTCAGCCAACTGCCGCTGCGTCGCTTGCAAGTCGTGCAACACCGTCTCCATGGCCCGCTCGTCTTTATGGAGCTTCCGTCTCGCCTCATCCAGCAAGGCTCGGTCCATCCCCAACCGGCCTGCAATCTCCAACGCAGATGACCCGCCCGGCACCCCCATGAAGAGCCGATAGGTCGGCGAGAGGGTTGCTACGTCGAACTCGACGCTGGCGTTCGCAAAGCCGGACATCGTATGGGCCAAGGCCTTCAATGATCCGTAGTGGGTGGTCGCGACGACTTTCATCTCCAGCGTGGCCAGCCGACAGAGCAAGGCTTCGGCCAGAGCCGCTCCCTCCGACGGATCGGTCGAGGTCACTGGCTCATCGAGGAGGACCAGCCATTGTCGCGACTCAGCGTCTTCATCGTCATTCCGCTGCTGCTCTGTTTCATCGAGCAACTGAATCATCTGGGTCATATGAGCCGAAAAGCTGGAGAGGTCGCGGGCGAGATCCTGCGCATCGCCGATATCGGCATAGACGTCTGAGAAAAACGCCATCTCCGATCCTGCCTCGCAGGGCAGGTGCAGCCCCGCCCGGACCATCAGGGCGAAGAGCCCGACGATCTTGAGGGTGACGGTCTTGCCGCCCGTATTGGGACCGGAGATGACCAGCACCTGGATCGATTCATCCAGGAGAATATCGTTGGCCACCACCTGCCCTTTCGACAGCACGAGCAGAGGATGTCTGGCCTGCAACAATGTCACGCGCCCTGCATCGTTGAGCCCGACTGGACGGGCCTTCAGTTGGCGGCTGAACGAAGCCCGCGCGGCAATCCCGTCCAGCACAGCCAGAGCATCAAGCCCTGCCAACATGAGCTCTGCCTGTGCTGCGACCACTGAAGACAGCTCCCGAAGGATGCGACGCACTTCCCGCTCGATCTCCAGATCTGCCACCTTGATGGAATTGTTCAGTTCGACCAGTTCGCGCGGCTCGATAAACACCGTGGCCCCGCTGGCCGAAACATCATGCACGATCCCCGGCACCCGGCCCCTCATGTCGGTTTTCACCGGAATGACATAGCGGCCTTCCCGCTGGGCAAAATACTGCTCTTGGAGAATCTCCTCGAAGCGGCGCGAGTGGAGCATCTGATCGACTTGATGCCGGATCTGCTGTTTGAGCGAATGGGCCTGATGGGTCAAGCGCCGTAACTCAGGCGTTGCCGACTCCTTAATCGAACCATCCTGGTGAATCGCCTCATCCAGCGAGGCCTTCACCGGACGTAACTTCTCGACCGATCGTAAAGACTTCGCAACGGATGCCAGCGCGGGGGCGACCAACTGATGCCGCTCCACAAAATGGCCACTCTCCTCCAGCAGCTCCAGCACGATCGCGCAATCGCGGAGTTCCAATATCTCTAAGGAAGCCCCTTTGCTCGCCCGGGCAAGCGGATCCCGAATGTCCGGGAAGGCCAAGGCCGGCAAACCTTCGCCTGCGTCCTGCAGCCGCCCCATCTCTGTGGTTTCCTGTTGGCGCCGTTGCGCCTCCGCCAGATTTGTGGCTAAATCGAGAGCTCGACAGAGCGCCCCTCCCATCATAGATCTAGCATGGCAGGCCAGGGCCTCCAACAGTCTTGGCCATTCCAACACCTGCGTGGTCTTCTCGAACAGATTCACTAATACCTCATGAAAAAATGTCTCGGACTGAGATCGCCGAACTCTAACGAACCACCAACAGAGACGCAAGGAAGAAGGCCGCAGACCGCGCGCCGATTCTGCCGCGGCCGCTGCGGGCTGCGGCGAAACTCCTGTGATTCGACGCGTAGTTATCGCCCTCTATGGCTTGACAAGGCCCAGGAGGCGTCGATACTATCGGCCTCCATTGTGGCCGGTGCATTCAGCCGGCTTTTTTCTTGAGGGACTACTCGACATGGCTACTCGGATCGGTATCAATGGGTTTGGACGGATCGGACGGAATGTCCTGCGGGCATCACTGGGTGATCCCGAGCTGCATGTGGTCGCCATTAACGACCTCACAGATGCAAAAACGCTCGCCTATCTTTTGAAATATGACTCGGTGCACGGAACCTTACCCTCGAGCGTCGAAGCCAAAGACGGCCAGATCCTCGTCGACGGCAAGGCCATCAAAGTGCTCGCGATAAAGGACCCCAAGGACCTGCCCTGGAAGGACCTGGAAATCGACATCGTCGTCGAATCGACCGGACGCTTCACCGACCGCGAAGGCGCAGGAAAGCACCTCGCGGCAGGCGCCAAACGCGTCATTATTTCAGCCCCCTCGCCCAACCCGGATGTTACCCTCGTGCAGGGCGTCAACGACGAGGCCTACAACCCGATCACGCACCACATCATCTCCAACGCCTCCTGCACGACCAACTGCCTGGCACCCGTGGCCAAAATCCTGCTGGATAACTTCGGCATCAAACACGGCGTCATGACCACGATCCATTCCTATACTAACGACCAGCAGTTGCTCGATTTACCGCACAAAGACCTGCGACGCGGGCGCGCAGCCGGTATGTCCATGATCCCGACCAGCACGGGCGCGGCGAAGGCGCTCCATCTGGTGCTGCCGCAGCTCAAGGACAAGATCGACGGCCTCGCGATCCGCGTCCCCACCCCGAACGTCTCGCTAGTGGACCTGACCGTCGAAACCGAGAAGGATTGCGACGTCGCCTCCGTCAACGCCGCCTTCCAAAAGGCGGCGCTCGGCCCGATGAAAAACATCCTGCTCTATTCGGAAAATCCGATCGTCTCGATCGACCAGAAAGGCGATCCCCATTCGGCCACCCTCGATGCCCCGCTCACGATGGTCATCGACAAACGGATGGTCAAGGTCACGGCCTGGTACGACAACGAGTGGGGCTATTCCTGCCGGGTGCGAGACCTGATTAAAGTGATCGCGGCCAAAACGAAAGGCCGCTGAACATTAGCGGACAGATCAACGGATGCACCTACGTAAACAAACGATCGACGATATCTCGCTAAAGGGCAAACGAGTCATTATCCGGGCTGACTTCAACGTCCCCTTGGATGACTCCCTCCAAATCACGGACGATACCCGCATTCGCTCGACCCTCCTGACCATCAATCGCGCCGTGGACGACGGAGCCAGGGTGATCCTCTGTTCGCACCTGGGCCGCCCGAACGGGAAGTTCAACCCCAAGTACAGCCTGGCCCCGGTGGCCAAACGCCTGGGTCGGCTCCTAGGCAAAGAGATTCTCTTTGCGCCTGATTGCGTCGGCCCAGTGGTGGACGGGCTCGTCAGCAAAATGAAACCAGGCGACGTCATGCTCTTGGGGAATCTCCGGTTCCATCAGGGTGAAGAGAAGAACGACGACGCCTTTTCCAAAGCGCTGGCCTCCCTCGGCGACGTCTACATCAACGATGCCTTCGGCGCCGCGCACCGGGCCCATGCCTCCACCGTCGGCATCACCAAGTTCATTCCCGTTTCAGCTGCCGGATTCCTCCTCAAAAAGGAAATCGAATATCTGGAAGGCGCTGTCGAAAACCCCGTCCGGCCCTTTGTCGCCATTCTCGGCGGAGCAAAGGTATCAGGAAAGATCGGCGTCATCGAAAATCTGGGCAAACGCGTCGACAAAGTCATTATCGGCGGCGGCATGGCCTTCACTTTCCTCAAGGCGAAGGGCATAGAAATCGGCAACTCCCTGGTCGAAAACGACATGTTGGACTTCGCCAAAGGCATCGAGGAGCATGCCCTCTCCCGCGGAGTAAAATTCTATCTCCCGGTCGATTGCGTCGTCGCGGCCAGCCGCGAGCCTGGCGCGGAGTCAAAGATCGTCCCGGTCCAGGAAATTCCCAAAGGCTGGTATGCTCTCGACATCGGCCCTGCTTCAGTCAAACTGTTCAATGAAGCGGTCCAGAACGCGAAGACGATCCTCTGGAACGGACCGATGGGCGTCTTTGAAATCGATGCCTATGCCAGAGGGACCCTGGCCATGGCCCACGCAGTGGCCAATGCCTATGCCCTCACGATCATCGGCGGAGGCGAAACCGCCTTAGCCGTCCATCGAGCCGGTGAATCGGAAAATATGTCGTTCATCTCGACCGGCGGCGGCGCCGCGTTGGAATTGCTCGAAGGCAAACAACTTCCGGGCTTGGCCGCCCTCCCGGATCGAGTCGAGTAATCGCCTCGTCGTCAGTTCACGCCCGCGACACCATCCATATCGAGAAATCTGTGCGCACACCCCTCATCGTCGGCAACTGGAAGATGAACAAGACGGCCTCGGAGGCCGCAGCCTTCATTCGCGACCTCCTGGAACGGCTGACCCCATCTCCCAAGGCCGATGTCGTCCTGGCGCCGCCCTTTACCTCCCTCGAATCGGCCGGTAAGGCCCTCGGTCCCTCCTCCTGGATCAGCCTCGGTGCCCAAAACCTCCATTGGGATCCGCAGGGCTCCTTCACCGGGGAAGTGTCTGCGTCGATGTTGCGCGAACTGGGCTGCCGCTATGTAATCGTCGGCCATTCTGAGCGCCGCCTACTCTTCGGCGAACGGGACGAGACGATTCAGAAAAAAGTCAGGGCGGCCCTGGCGCAGGGATTGGCTCCAATCATCTGCGTGGGAGAATCCCTGGCTGAACGGGAAGCGGACAAAACGAAATCGGCCGTCACAACTCAGTTAAACGGCGGTTTGGCAGGACTGACCCAACAGGACCTGGTCACCGTCACCATCGCCTACGAGCCGGTCTGGGCCATCGGCACAGGACGGGCCGCCACCACGGAGCAGGCCGTGGCAGTCCATCGATCCATCCGCTCATTCATGGAAACAGGCTGGAACAGCACAACTGCCGCAGCCATGAGAATTCTCTACGGAGGGAGCGTCACGCCTCAGAACGCTGAATCGCTGCTCGCCTCGGAGGCGATCGATGGGGCATTAGTGGGCGGGGCTTGTCTCAATCCCGATTCCTTTGCTAGAATCGTGCGCATTGCTCAGACACGACGTGCTTAACTGATCGGAGTGCCATGTATACGTTGCTCATCGTCATCCATGTGTTCATCTGTTTTCTCATGATCGGCGCGATTCTCTTGCAGTCCGGCAAGGGCGCCGAGATCGGCGCCTCGTTCGGCGGCTCCAGCCAGACCGTCTTCGGAAGCCGTGGCCCGGCCAACTTCTTGAGCAAGTTCACGGTCGCCGTCGCTGCCATCTTCATGCTGACCTCCTTCAGCCTCGCCATCATGGCCAAAGAGCGGACCTTCGCCTCCACGGTCATCGATCTTAAGAAAAAAGAGACCTCTCAGACCGTTCCAGCAACCCCAGCCACGGCTCCAGCTACTCCTGCTGCTGCCGACGCGGCTCCCGCTAGCGGACATTGACCGAACAATCAGTCGCACGGGTGCAGGAGCCTTCGCTCCTGCACCCGCTACCCATCACACCTGATCGTTGAAATCGTAAGACGCTAAATGCGGGTGAGCCAGGCTGCGTGGGAAGGATCCTCCCCGCGCACGATGGCAAAGAACTTCTTTTGCAGAGCTTGAGTGATGGGACCGGGCTTTCCAGTTCCAATGCGGCGATTGTCAATCTCCCGCACCGGAGTGAGCTCGGCCGCCGTCCCCGTCACGAACACTTCATCGGCAATATACATGTCATCGCGCGTGAATCGCTCCTCGGCCACGGTAATCCCCTCCTCCCGCGCCAGGTCAATGACGGAGCTTCTGGTGATGCCATCGAGGATCGAAGTGAGCGGCGTGGTCTTGATCCGCCCCTTCCGCACGATGAAGATGTTCTCCCCAGTCCCTTCGGACACATAGCCCTCGGTGTCGAGCAGGATGGCTTCATCGTAGCCGTCGATTTTCGCTTCCCGCTTCGCAAGAATCGAATTCACGTAGTAGCCGGAAATCTTCCCCCTCGTCATCGACACATTGACGTGATGACGGGTAAAGGACGACACGCGGGCCCTCATTCCGTTCGCCAAGGCGTCGTCCCCGAGGTAGGAGCCCCAGGTCCAGGCCGCAATGGCCAGCTTGATCGGATTGTCCCCCGGATAGACCCCCATCGCTCCATGCCCGATATAAACAAGCGGACGGATATAGCAGGCTTCCAGCTTATTGATCTTGACGGTTTCCACGATGGCCTCGGCGACCTGCTTCCTGTCGAAAGGGAGCTGCATCATGCCGATATGGGAGGAGTCAAACAGCCGATCGACATGTTCCTGCAGCCGGAAAATCCCCGAGCCGGACTTCCCTTTGTAGCAACGAATCCCCTCGAACGCCGCCAATCCATAATGGAGCGAATGGGTCATCACATGGACCTGTGCGTCCGCCCAATTGACGAACACCCCGTCCATCCAAATTTTTCCTTGTGGGTCAACCATAGCAACGAAGACGAACCGGTGAATGATGTGAGCGCTGAAAGCGGAATATAGCAGCGGGCTGGAAGAAGCGTCAAGCAAACGAGCGTGGCGCTACCCCCGGCAAGGACGAACGAAGGAAAGACGCCTAAGCAGGCCTCTGAGAGGTACGAAGCTGCTGGCTCAATGAAACAACAGCATGCGCCCAGAAATCAGCCCAAGATAGCCAACGAACAGGTTGACCCGAAGGAGGGGGAGCAGGTAGAAAAGAAACAATCTGGCAGGGAAATATCCCGTGAGAGACGAGCCTTTGCCTTGACAGGCCTCACGCCCCTATGTTACACCATCATCTTCTGTAACGGAGGCAGGGGTCTATGTACGCAATCATTGAAACAGGCGGCAAGCAGTATCGGGTGGAAACTGGATCTTTGGTCCAGGTGGAGTCTCTTCCCGGCGAAATCGGGGGGACGATCGAAATCGGCGAAGTCAGGCTGGTGCACGGCGAAAAAGGCGTGGTCGTCGGGCAGCCGCTGGTCAAAGGGGCTATCGTCAAGGCCGAGATTATCGACCAGGACCGGACTCGCTCCATCACCATCTTCAAGAAACAACGGCGCAAAAACTATCGGCGGACCCGTGGCCATCGCCAGGGCTTCACCAAACTGCGCATCACCGGTATCGAAACAGCTTAACGAGGATCAGTCATGGCAACAAATAAAGGCGGCGGATCAACACGAAACGGGCGCGACAGTAATCCCCAGTACCTTGGCGTCAAGGCCTATGCTGGGGAGGCCGTCACGGCTGGATCCATCCTGATCCGTCAGCGCGGAACGAGATTCTTCCCCGGGTTCAACGTGGGCCTCGGTAAAGACCATACCCTCTTCGCCCTCATCACGGGGATCGTGAAGTTCGAACGCGGCCGGGGACGGAAGAAGATCAGCGTCTACGCTGACTCCGTACCGGCAGTTTCCTAGCGCAGTCTTTCCTCTTTTCTCGTCACAGATTCGTTACCCGCGAGGACTCCCAGCATGACTGTACGTGCAACGGGATATTCCTCGCAGGCAGCGAGCTCTCAGCCTTCACACTGAAGAAACGGTGCGCCGATGTTTGTTGATGAAGTCCGTATCCGCATTACTGCCGGTCGGGGCGGCGACGGTTCATGCAGTTTTCGGCGTGAAAAGTTCGTGCCCCGCGGCGGACCTGACGGCGGGGATGGTGGCGATGGCGGAAATGTCATATTCGAAGCGTCGCCTCGCATGACGACGCTCCTCGACCTCCGGTACCAAAAACATTACGAAGCCGAAGTCGGTCGCCAGGGAGGCGCCGCGAACTGCTCAGGACGAACCGGAGAAGATGTGGTGGTGGTTCTGCCTGTCGGCACCGTCATCTACGACGATGAGACCGGCGACGTATTGGCCGACCTGGTCACGGCGGGACAGCGCTTCGTGGCCGCTCACGGAGGCCATGGAGGGCGAGGAAACAACCACTTCGCGACTCCGACTAACCGCACGCCCACAGAGTTTGAGCTCGGCACAGAAGGGGAAGCCAAATCCCTCCGGCTTGAGCTGAAATTGCTGGCCGACGTCGGACTGGTGGGCTTTCCCAATGCCGGAAAATCAACGCTCATCTCCGTCATCTCCGCGGCCAGACCAAAGATCGCCGACTATCCCTTCACGACGCTGGTGCCAAACCTTGGGATCGTGCGCTGGGCAGAAAAAGGCAGTTTCGCCGTCGCAGACATTCCCGGAATCATCGAAGGCGCCCATGAAGGCAAGGGACTGGGACTCCGGTTTCTCCGGCATATCGAGCGGACGTCATTCTTGCTGTACATGGTCGACGTCTCGGAATGGGCGCCCGAAGAACCGGTCAAGAGCTTCGAGGTCATGCGCCAGGAACTTGCCGCTTACGATGAACCGATCACCGCGCGCCCCTTTGCGGTGGTGGCGACGAAGATCGATGCGGCGGGAGACGGTGCGCGCCTGCGCGAGTTGCAGAAATACTGCAAGCGTCATCGCTATCTCTGTCTCGCGATCTCTGCCGCCACGAGAGAAGGGCTGGCGGAACTCGTCAACTACGTGGGGCAACAGGTTGCACAGCTGCGAGCTACACCATGCGAGATCAGCTCTTAAAACAAGCCACCCGCATCGTCATCAAAATCGGGAGCAGTCTCGTTGCGTCCCGAGAAACTGGGCTACGTCCTGAACGGATCGACCGACTCGCGGATGAAATCGCGGCCCTCCGGTCCAGCGGACGGGAAGTCCTGATCGTCTCCTCCGGCGCAATCGTCTCCGGCATCAAGAAGTTGGGCCTGACAGAATATCCCAAAAGTCTCCCCGTGAAGCAGGCTGCCGCCGCAGTCGGCCAGAGCCGGCTCATGTGGGCCTATGAGAAATCCTTCGAGCGGCTCGATATCAAGGTGGCACAGATTCTCCTGACGCACCAGGATCTGGCCGATCGACGGCGCTTCCTCAATGCCCGCCATACCCTGAACGCCCTGATCGAATTCGGCGTCATCCCCGTCATCAATGAAAACGATACGGTGGCCGTGGATGAAATCCGCGTGGGGGACAACGACACCCTGGCAGCCGAAGTGGCCCATCTGGTCGATGCGGAGCTGCTGGTCATCCTCTCCGATATCGACGGGCTATTCACGGAAGACCCGCGCAAAAATCCCGCTGCTACGCTGATTCCGTTGATCCAGGACATTACCGAAGACATTGAACAGCGAGCTGGCGTCTCCAGCACTTTCGAGGGGACCGGAGGCATGGCGACGAAAGTCCTGGCTGCCAAGAAAATCAGCGAGTATGGCGTGGCCACCCTGATCATGAACGGGCAAAAATCCGGCCTCCTCACCACCGTCCTGGCCGGCGGCCCAGGCGGTAGCCTCTTCCTCGCGAAGGAACGCCGCTTCACCGACCGCAAACATTGGATCGCCTTCACCCTCAGGTCGCGAGGCACCCTGACGCTCGACGCAGGGGCGGTCGAAGCCTTGGCCAAACGGGGCAAGAGCCTCCTGGCCTCCGGCATCCTGGAAGCCAGCGGTTCATTCGAAGCGGGCGATGCGGTCAGTTGCCTCGACCAAAATGGCAAAGAGTTCGCGAAAGGACTCGTGAACTTCTCGTCCGACCTGCTCGCAAAGATCAAAGGGCTCAAGACAACCGAAATCCAGCAGCAACTCGGGCCTCAGGAGTATGAAGAAGTTATTCATCGAGACAACCTCGTCATCCTCCAGACATGAGTACTGCGTGCTGAGATGATAAAGTCGCCCAACGCTGATTCTCAGCCATCAGTGCCCAACATGCAGCACTCCGGCATTCTTCGGTTAGGGCTCCTCGGCGGCAGCTTCAACCCCATACACAACGGCCACCTGGCCATTGCGCGCCAGACGCGCGAGGCCCTGGGACTGGACCGGATTCTCTTCACCCCCACAGGTCAGCCTCCCCACAAACGCAATGCCAGCCTGGCCCCAGCTCAAGACCGGTACGAAATGGTCCGCCTAGCCATCGCCTCAGATCCAACGCTGGCCATCTCGGATGTCGAACTCCGCCGGCCAGGCAAGTCCTACTCCATCGACACGGTTCGCCTGCTGCAGCAAGAATATGGCGCACAGACCCAGCTCTTCTTCCTGGTCGGGCTCGATGCCTTTCTGGATTTTCCCTCCTGGCGTGACCCGCAAGCCTTGCTGGAGCTCTGCCAGTTCGTCATCCTCTCCAGGCCAGGCCAGTCCTTTCGCTCTCTTTCCACCGTCCGACTGCTTCCGCCGATTCCCTACCCCTCCCTGGCGGACCTGGATACAGAGCGGATTTCTCAAATCACAGCGCCGCTCGGCGCGCAGGGCCTAATCTGCCTCAAACTGCCACCCTGCTCGATCTCCGCATCGGATATTCGCTCGCGCATCAGACAAGGACTCCCCGTCGTAAATCTATTGCCGCCACCGGTGGAATCTTATATACTGCACCATCATCTCTACCAAGAGGACCGCGATCACACGAACCGCTAGATCCACGGCGCTCGCCATTGGACAGGGCATGCTTGATAAGAAGGCCACCGACGTCATCGTCCTCCAGGTTGCGCCTCTTACCTCCGTTGCCGATTACCTGGTCATCGGCTCTGCAGATTCGGATCGCCAGGCCAGCGCGATCGCTGATCACATCAACGGCGTCCTCGCGCTCACCGGCTCCAAAGCCCGCAGCATCGAAGGCGCCAGGAATTCGCAATGGGTCCTGATGGACTTCGGCGACGTCATTGCGCATATTTTCCGGCAAGACGTCCGGGGCCATTACGCCCTTGAACGGCTCTGGGCCGACGCAAAACGCATCCGCGTGTCAGACGAACCGCCAGTCATAGAACAGGCCGCCGCCCCAGTCCCAGCAAAGAAGCCGAAAAAAGCACCGATGAAAAAATCGCCGACCAAAAAGGCCCCAGCTAAAAAAGCACCGACCAAGAAGGCGACGACAAAGAAAAAGGCCTAGCCCGATGCTCCGACTGCTGACCACCATCTTCCTGATCTGCCTCGGCATCTTCCTCTACAGCTATTTCCGAGAATTGAACCCTGGGACGGTCGACATCAAGACCAGCCCTTCCATCCAGTTTCAATTGAGCCCCGTCACCCTTGTGGTCTTCGCTATGGCCCTCGGCGCCGTACTCGTCACCCTGGCCGTGGGCATCAGACAAACCGCCCATGCCATCGGCAACTGGCGCAGCGCGCGGCTTTCGAGGCGCAAGGAAAAGATCGACGCCTTCCATCGTGAAGGCACCCATGCCTTCATGTCCAAGCGCACCATCGAAGCCATCGGCCTCTTCGAAAAAGCCCTGGTCATGGACCCGAATCGCGCCGACTCGCTGCTCTGGCTGGGAAACATTTACCGCGCGGAGGGCAACTTCGCGGAGGCGATCCGTCTCCATCAGCGAGCCAATCGCGTGGATGATTGCAATATCGAAATCCTCCTGGAGCTGACGAAGGACTTGGAAGGCGCCAAGCGGTACGAGGACGCGTTACAGACCCTGCACAAGATGCTCGGAATCGAGCCGAATAATCTGACCGCGCTCATTCGCAAGCGCGACCTCTTGATCCGGCTTGAAAAATGGAGCGAGGCGCTTGAAATCCAGCACCGGCTCCTCAAGGCCAACCTGCCTGAATCGGAACGCAAGGCCGAAGCCCACCTCCTCACCGGCTGCACCTACGAAGTGGGGCGGCAGCTGCTGGAACGAGGCCACCCGGACAAGGCGCGGCGCTACTTCCGAGGCGCCATCAAGAAAGACCGGACCTTCCTGCCCGCCTACATCGGCATCGGCGAAATCCTCATCCGGGAAGGCAAGATCAAACAGGCCATCGAAATCCTCAAAAAGGTCTATGCCAAGACCCGCAGCATCATCATCCTGCACCGGCTTGAAGAACTTTTTCTCGAGCAGGGCGAACCAGATGAGATTATCCGGGTCTATCAGGGCGCCCTTCATCAGGACCCGAACAATCCGGCTCTGCAGTTTTATTTGGGGAAGCTCTACTATCGGCTCGAAATGGTCGACGAAGCCTTCGACATTCTCTCGACCGTCGAAGGAATCCAGGATCAGCTGGTCGATTACCACAAGATGATGGCCGACCTCTTTCTGCGCAAGCAGCACATGGAGCAGGCCGTCGTGGCGCTCAAGAAAGCCCTCCACCTCAAGAAGCGCGTCGTCGGCCCCTACGCCTGCACCTCCTGCCAACAGGAATCCATCGAATGGTCCGGGCGCTGCCACCGTTGCGGAGCCTGGAATACCTTCGTGGCATTACCCTCGCCGAATGCCGGCCACACGGTCGCCCCGCAAGACAGCGGCCCCCTCCAGATCTCTGAGGTTCCCTACCAGGGCATTGCTTCTCCCTTCGAAACCGTGTAGGTTTTTAGCCAGTCCGGCGGCCTGAGAGAGGCACAGCCAGGGCATCGCAATCAATTCAACTTCTACAAATGATGGAGTCTCCCATGGTCGATTATCAGGATTTCGCTGCCAAAGCCTTGCGCGATGAAACGCTGACCAGAAGCGAATGCCAAGCTGTGCTCAACAGTCCGGATGAGCGCTTATTGGAACTCCTCCAGGCCGCCTTTACCGTCCGGTCCCGCTATTTCGGCAAGACCGTGCGCCTCCAGATGTTGCAAAACGCCAAGAGCGGAGCCTGCCAGGAAGATTGTCACTATTGCTCCCAGTCTGCGATCTCCACCGCCCCCATCGAGCGCTACAACCTCTTGCCCCAAAAGCAGATGATCGACGGAGCCAGACAAGCGGCGGCCTCGAAGGCCCAACGTTATTGTATCGTCATCAGCGGCCGGAGTCCGTTGGATCGGGAAATCGACGAAATCGCAGGAGCCGTTCGCTCCATCAAGCAGGAGATTCCCATTCAGATTTGCTGCTCGCTGGGACTTATGAACGAAAGCCAGGCCAAACGACTGAAGGCAGCGGGCGTCGACCGGGTGAATCACAACTTGAATACGAGCGAAGCCTTTCACTCCTCCATCTGCACGACGCACACGTTCCAAGACCGGCTCAACACCATCCAGAACGCACGGGCTGCAGGATTGGAAATCTGTTCCGGCGGGATCGTGGGCATGGGAGAAAAGGACGAAGACCTCATCGACCTAGCCATGGCCCTGATCGACGTGAAGCCGGATTCGATTCCGCTCAACACGCTCCATCCGGCCACTGGCACGCCGCTAGAGAACTGTGACAATCTGACACCACAACGTTGCTTGAAAGTACTCTGCCTCTTCCGCTTCCTGCACCCACGCACCGAACTCCGCGTGGCCGGAGGCCGTGAGCATAATCTACGGAGCCTCCAGCCCTTGGCCCTCTATCCAGCCGACTCCATCTTCGTGAACGGATACCTCACAACTCCTGGTGCTCCCGCCCCAGAAGTCTGGGGCATGATTGAGGACTTAGGCTTCACGATCGACGTCGAGCATCAGCAACCAGTCGCAAACTAATTAACGTTGCGCCTAGCGCACTCGCACCAATAATCGGTCTAAGCTTACTTGTTGGTCTTCTCTGGAAAGGCAGGCATCCAGTACTCTCCACTGCGCGCGTTGAACGAGCACGGCTTTATCGTGCGCGTTCCGCAAGCACAGAGGACCAACCTCCCTGCTACTCTTCCCTCAACCCTTCCACCAGCGGCTGCCTGGCAGCCCAGCGAGCTGGCCAGTAGCCGGCCACTAATGCTGACGCCAATGCGAGGGCGACGGCCTGTAAGATTACTCCGCCTGGGACCGTCATCTGAATCGTCCAGCCAAAGGACTGTTTGTTAACCACGTGGATGAGCAGTAGGGCCAGCAGCAGCCCCCCTACGACGCCCAGCACCGCCCCGATCAGCCCGAGATAGGCCGCTTCCCATAAGACCAAACGCTCGACCTGCCTCACACTGGCGCCGATCGCTCGCAGAGTGGCAAACTCACGTCGCCGCTCTAATACAGCCGTCACCAAGGTATTGATAATGCCCAGCACCGCTACCAACACGGCAATGGCCTCCAGCACATAGGTCAGGACGAAGGTCCGGTCGAAGATATCGAGAATCTCTTTCCGTAGCTCATGGTTTCTGATCACCAAAGGCGGAACCGTCACTCCATCCAGCCCTGCCACCTGCGTCACGATCGATTGCCTGACTTGTTTGGCATCGGCCCCGTCAGCCAGGTAAACAGGAAACACAGTCACCCAGTCATCCTGCCAATGGCGCTGATACCAGGCTCGATCCATCACCATCTTTCCTCCGTCGGTCGCATAGTCGTAAAAAATCCCCTCGACGGGCAGAGTCACTGGTCCAGCCTGCGTCATGATGGAAACCTGGCTTCCCTCATGAAGCTCCAATCGAGTCGCCAACACTTCCGACAGGAGGACCCCTCCCGTCTTGGCGGCACGCTTCAACAATACAGTTGAGTCTCCATGGACCATTAGATAGCGACTGCGCTGTGCATGGAGCAGAAGATCACGCGAGACCACCGAGACCCTCTGCCCCTTGATCTCCAGATGCACCTCCCGGTAGGTATCGACTGCCGCCACTCCCTCGATGGCCGACAGGGTCGCCAGCCACGTCCCAGGGAGGGAGCGGGACGATTGTCCTACCTGCTTTCCCTGGAGCCAGGATTGCGGGGCCACGATAAGATCGGCCATCACGGTCTCGTTCACCCAGACCTCAACCGTGTCGCGAAAACTGCGAACCATGACGGCCACACCGATCATAATCGACAGGCCCACCATTAAAGCCGATACCGTCACCGCGTTCCTGCCAGGATGGCGCGAAGCCTGGTCTGCCGCAATGAGCCTGAGGCTCCCCCCGAGCGCCATCGTCTTACTCTTGTTGCAAGAGCGCCAGCCCAACGACTGAATACAAACAGGCGCAAGACAGGAGAGGGCTCCCAGGAGACAGCCTGTCGCGAGATACCCAAAGAGCGGCAGGCCTTGGACCGGACCCATCAAGGAACAGAATCCTGCCACCAGCAACAAGGCAAGGCTGATCCACCCGAAGAGACCGGCCCTCAGTTGATTCCTGATTTCATAGTCTCCCGGCGCTAAGGCACGGACCGTGACGGTCCTACCTGCATCAAGACTAGGCCCCAAAGCCCCCAGCATCGAGACCAGAGTTCCGAGCAACAGACCCTTCGCGACGGCCAGAAACGTTGACAGGTCGAACGGCAGGATCATCCAGCCTGACGTCACTGGCGCGTAAAGATCTGAAATCGTCCTGCTCACCAGCGACACTAGCCCCCTGCCCAACCAGACCCCGGCAAGCCCACCAATCAGCCCTCCCAGAAGACCAAGCAGCCCTGCTTCTAGGAGGAACAGAGCGGCAACCCGCTGCTCCGTCATGCCGAGCGCGCGATAGATGCCGATCTCGCGCCTCCGTTGCGCCACGGCAAAAGCCATCGTGTTGTAGATCAAGAACATCCCGACGAGCAGCCCGACCCAGCTCAAAACCGTCAGATTGAGTTGGAAAGCCCTCACCATATTTTCAACCTGCTCCGTCCGTTGCGCTGGCCGTTGCACGACCAGATGAGGCGGGAGCACCGATCGCACCGAAGCCGCGATCTCGTCGAGCGGCCGGCCAGGCTGCGTCACCAGCTCAATCCGATCCAACCGCCCGACTGAATGGAGCAGCTGCTGCGCCGCCGCAATATCCATAACGGCTAGCCGATCCCAAAGGGACGAACGAGACTCGTCGTTGTGCAGAAGCCCAGCGACTCGCAGTTGCACGAGACGCCCTCCCACCGTCACCTCGACAAGACTCCCGACTCCCAGGTTCCAGTCGGCTGCAACCTGGCGACCAAGATAGAGCGAGTCAGGAGCCAACAGAGCCTCCAGCGCCTCCTCCGCGTCAGCCTGAATCTGAAATCCACGGCTCCCGGCCTCCGCGAGGAGATCCAGTCCCACGATCTGAAGCGCCTGCCCTCGCTGTTTCCCCTGGGTCAGCACGACCGAGTCTTCAATCACCGGAGCAGCGCTCACCACCCCCTCGACCGCACGGATCGCCGTAATGACCGATTCATCCAGACCAAGATCATGGCCGGCGATTTCCAATGAGGCAGGCCCGGCGACCGTTGTAACCGCTTGTTCGAAGGATCGCAGGACGTGAATATTCGCCGTCCCGATGGCCACGGAGGCCAGGACACCCAGAGCCACCCCGGCAATACTCAGCAAGACGCGAAACCGCTTCTGGCTGGCATGAGCACGGATCAAAGCGATATGGAGCCCGAGTGGTATAGTCATGAGGGCCTGGAGAAGGAATGGAGCGTGCGAATCATGGCAACAGAGGAGCGGGGACCAGTAGCCATACGTAGGTTGGCAACCGGCCTCTGCACAAATAAGTCGTTTCGTTTACAGCGATTCATACGTTGCTAGACTTGCGTGAGTGGATGAGGAGCGATTGATGATAAGCGAGAAGACTGCCCTGATCGACAAAATCCAGCCCCTGCAAGAGGAAAGCGACGCCAACCTCCTCACGCCTTGGCAGCGTGACATCCTTCCTCTCGTGGCGAGCGGGCAAACGAACCGTGAGATTGCGGCAGTCCTGGAAATCAGCGTGCGCACGGTCGAAGTGCACCGGTTCAACTTAATACGACGATTAAACGTGAGGAACGTGGTGCAACTGCTCCGACGGGCGCTGCAACTGGGCCTCGTGACCAAGACGTTCAGGACGAAGTAGCCTTACAACTGCTTCAGCTTACCCCGGCAGTCCTCCAGCTTGGTATAGCCCTTCTTGCTGAGCTGGGCCGCCAGCTCCGTTTCCAACCGGCCGAACACACCAAGCCCCTCTTCGACCAGGATCGTCCCGATCTGCACGGCTGAGGCGCCACAGAGCATATGCTCGAAGGCATCCACCCCATTGACCACGCCGCCGGTCCCGATAATCGGGATACGCCCTTCGAAGATCTTCCAAAAGGCCCGAACATTGGCCAATGCAACCGGCTTAATAATCGTGCCACCCAACCCGCCGAACCCGCCCTTTGGCTTGATAACAACCTCTTCACGCTCAGGATCGACGAAGAGCCCGTTACCGACCGAGTTGATCAGGTTGAGAAAATCGACCCCGCAGCGGCCGATCACGTCTCCCATAACTTTGTGATGGGCTGGATCGAAGTAGGGCGGCAGCTTAACCCCCATCGGCACCGTGATCACCTTGCGAACCCTCTTCAACAGCCGCTCAGAAGCTTCTGCGTCATAGCCAATCTGGGGCTTGCCTGGGATGTTGGGACAGGAGAGATTGACCTCGATCAAATCAGGCTTTGCCGCATTGATCGTCTCTGCGATTGTCAGAAAATCATCTTCGCAAAGGCCTGCCACACTGGCGATGACCGGCTTTCCCATCGTCTTCAATTCAGGAATGAGCGCAGCGTAGGCCTTGTATCCGAGGTTCGGCAATCCCATGGAATTAATGGAGCCCCCGGGGAATCCATAGTACCGGGGCTCAGGGTTGCCGTCGCGCGGCTCGACCGTCATCGACTTAGTGACGATGCCCCCAGTATGGGACCGGCCCAGGGCCAACAGCTCCTCACGCGTGGCACAGAGGGCTCCCGACGCATTCATGATGCAACTAGGGAATCGCACGCCGGCAATCGTAATCGAAAGATCCATTACGCTCCTATCGTAAGAGGCTCGCGCGACGTTTTCGCCACGAGCTGTCCATCCTTCATGGTCCAGACATAATCAGCTGCGTCCGCCGCCGCGACGCTATGGGTGACTAATAGTACTGTTTGGCGAAACCGCTGCACCAGCGATCGGAGGAGGACAATGATCTCCGCCCCATGCTGGGAATCCAAATTGCCGGTCGGCTCGTCGGCCAAGATAATCTGGGGGCGATGCACGATCGCGCGCGCCATCGCCACCCGCTGCTGTTCCCCTCCAGAAAGCTCACTAGGCCGATGGTGGCGGCGCGCCGTCATCGAGACCAACTCCAGCACTTCCTCGACGCGGGATTGGACCGATGTCCCTCGCTCCCCGCGCAACAACAGGGGAAACGCGACATTCTCCGCCGCCGTCAGTCCGGGAATCAAATGAAAGGCCTGAAAGATAATCCCGACCGTATCCCGCCTGATCCCCGTCCAGTCGTCGTTCGTAAACCGGCTGGTCGACCGGCCTTCAAGAAAGAGCTCGCCCGAAGTCGGCGCATCCAATCCAGCAACCAAGTTGAGCAGGGTGCTTTTTCCGCAGCCGCTGGGGCCGATAAATGCGCAGAAGTCTCCTTCTGCCACTTCAACCGTAACCCGATCGAGCCCGGTGATAATGTCGCCGCCCCGCTCATATACTTTCGACACCTGGTCAAGTCTCACCATACTGAGCAACTTCTCCATTCCTATCCTTAGAACCTGCCGCCTTCGTATATCACAACCATTTACAGGGCAACAACCTTGACTGGCACGGCCTATTCTCTTAGAAGAAACACAAAACAACGTGGAAGGGAGCGACTCCCGCGATGTTAAATGCATGCACCAATGCCGTCCACCGGCCTCAAGATCTCAGGGAAAAACGCATCCTCCTCGTAGATGATGTCTTTGACCACTGCCACCACGCTGCGCGAATGTGCCAAGACCCTGCGGCAAGCAGGCAGCGGGCCAGTCTTCGCCCTGACCCTGGCCCGAACTATCGAGACAGGCCTGGTGCCGGATCGGATCTTGGCCAAAAAGGTAGCGCGGTCCTCTAGAGCCGGATGGCACTGACAGCCTATGGCAGGTACTGTCATGTATTTTCACTTGACAGATTGCTCATATTTTCCTACCCTGACAGCAGTATCCGAAGCCTCGTGAGGCATATGGACCCATATCGAAACAGGTTTTTGAATGGCCAAAGAGCCCAAGAGCGAGCTGATGACGGCGGAGGAGACCTGCCGTTACCTCAAGATCACCTCGCGCACGCTCTACCGCTATCTACGGAGTCGCCAGATTCCCGCCTTCAAGCTTGGAAAAGAATGGCGCTTCGTACGTTCGGATCTGGAACAGTGGATTCGCGATCGCACCAAAGCCCAGCTGGCGTCGTAACCAACAGGACCCATTGATGTTTGCCGGTGAGTACCTCTGCAAAGTGGATGAAAAGGGACGATTTATCGTCCCCTCGCCCATCCGTGAGCAGGTCGAGTCGGACGGACAAGCCGTCGTCTTCCTCAAGGGCCCGGAAGAATCGACCCTCATCTACTCGATGAGAGAATGGGAGAAAGTCCTCGAACGGACAAGAGCCACGCTCGATGAAGACCAGAGCCGGCTGTTCATGCACCACATCGTGTCGGAAGCCGGCACATCAGAGCTGGACAAGGCCGGGCGCATCCTGATTCCCAGCCGTCTCAGAAAACTTATCCCCCTGGATGAGGACCAGGAAATCATTCTCGTCGGCCTATACCATCGCATAGAGATCTGGAACCCGAGCGAATGGCGTCGCTATCTCACCCGATCCGAAGAGCGATACGAACAGAGCATGTCCAAGATCCTCAATCTCCTCTAGGCTACCGCTCATGCCTACTTTCCGACGCCAGACCCGGCTTCTCTCGTCCCCCCGCGCCGTGCGCGTGACCTCCTACAGGACCCCGGGGAAAAAAGTAGCCATATTGCCAACCGTCGCAAAAACCGCTCCCCGTTCCCTCATGCCGGCAGCCCCATCAGCGCCGGCACAAGTCGAGAACCATGCGATAGCCCTGACCCTCCCTGTCCCCCCGAGTGTGAACCATCAATATGCCACGGTAAACGGCCGGAGATTGCTCTCTGCTGCTGGCCGCGCCTATAAGGCCCAGGTGGGACAAGTTGTCTGGCTGAAATTGGCGCAATGCCCTCACCGGACTGCCTTGGTGGCAGGACTCCAGTCCGAGTGGCTCGCGCTCTCTATCAGGTTTTACTTTACGTCAGGCCTGAGACGAGACGTGGATGGTGGGCTCAAGATAGCGCAGGACGCTCTCTGCGAGGGGCTCGGCCTCAACGACAACCGCATCGTCGAAACCCACCTCTACAAACACATCGACAAGGATAACCCTCGCATCGAAGTACATTTGGCTCCGGCGTCCGCCTCCTAACAGACGGCACGGGTACTGACCCAAAATATTCTCGTTTATTCGTACCGGAGCGCTTCGATAGGATTCAGCCTGGCGGCCTTGTTGGCAGGATACAATCCAAAGAACAGGCCGACCACGAGCGAGAAGAAGAACGCGATCACGATGACGTCGCCGGAGATGATGGTCGGCCAGCCGGCGATGACCGTCGTCAAGTTGGCTCCGGCGATCCCCAGCGCGATCCCCAACACCCCTCCCACCAGGCTCAAGGTCATGGCCTCGATCAGAAACTGCATCATGATATGGTGGCGCTTGGCTCCCACTGCCATCCGGACACCGATCTCTCTCGTCCGTTCCGTCACGGACACGAGCAAGATATTCATAATGCCGATCCCCCCGACCAACAGCGACACGGAGGCGATGGCAAACAACATCATCGTCAAGGTCTCACTGGTGCCCTCTTGCACCTTCCCGATATCGACCTGGGTCCGGATCGTGAAGTCGTCGTTCTGCTCTGTCTGGAGCCGGTGCCGCGCCCGCAAGACCTCCCGAATCTGCTCGGCCGCCTGAGGCAAATCCTCGACTTGATCGGTCGAGCCGAACATGGCCCCGACGGACCCGATAAACGACGTCCCGAACACCTTCCGTTCCGCCGTGCTGAAGGGAATCAAGATCACATCGTCCTGATCCGAACCCTGGGAAGACTGACCTTTCGGTGCAAGGACCCCGATAACGCGGAAAGGCACGCTCTTGATGCGAATCACCGCGCCCACCGGCTCTTCGCCCGGCTCAAACAGGTTCTCCACGATCGTCTGGCCGAGGAGCGCGACGCGGGCTGCGCTGTCCAGGTCCGTCTGGGTAAAAGGACCGCCGCTCGTAAAGGACCAATCTCGAATGGTCAGGTAGCTTGGGGAGATGCCATTAATCGGTCCGTTCCAATTTTTATTCCCATAGACGATTTGCATGACATCGCGCCGGGACCAGCCTGTGTCGGTCAGCAAGGGAATGCGTTTTCTCAGCTCCAGGGCGTCGGATACGGTGAGCGTCACGGCGCTCCCCTGACTGCCCCGGACCCCACTCGCAGACGTCACCCCGGGAAAAATGATGATGACGTTCGTGCCCATTGTCGCGATCTGCGCTTGCACGGCCCGCTTGGCCCCCTCGCCAATGCTCACCATCGCAATGACCGCCCCCACGCCGATGACGATTCCCAGCATCGTGAGACCGGCGCGCAGCCGGTTCCGTCCGAGAATCCGCAAGGCCGTCATGATCGTGAGCCAAACAAACGCCGCCATCTAGATCTCGACCTCGACTTGACTGGATGGTGGACGAGCCTTGGTCCAGCGATCGCTGCGGATCTGCCCGTCATGAATCACGATCTCGCGCGCCGTATAGGCTGCGACATCCACCTCATGTGTCACCAGGATGATCGTAATGCCTTCATCACGGTTCAGCGCTTCCAAGATTCCCATGATCTCTCGGCTCGACTGGCTGTCGAGGTTGCCGGTCGGCTCGTCGGCCAGGAGCAACGACGGCGACGTGACCAGCGCCCGCGCAATCGCAACGCGCTGCTGCTGCCCGCCGGACAGCTGCGTCGGATAATGGTCTTCTCTGCCATGCAACCCCACGCGCCCTAACGCCGCCGCAGCCTGCGCCCGTTGGTCCTTGAGCGAAAGGCCTCGATAGAACAATGGCAATTGGGCGTTTTCGAGCGCGCTGGTGCGAGGGATCAGGTTGAAACTCTGAAAGACGAATCCGATTTGCTGATTACGGATCCCGGCCAATTCATCAGGCCGCAGCCCCCCGACCTCGATCCCGTTCAACCGATAGCACCCTTTGGTGGGTTGATCGAGACAGCCCAGCATATTCATGAGGGTGGATTTACCGGAGCCGGAGGAGCCCATGATCGCGACGAACTCGCCCCGCTCGATCGTCAGACTCAGACCGCGCAGAGCCTGCACCTCCACGTCGCCGACGCGATAGACCTTCCAGACATCTTCGCATTCGATCAGCGAGCTCATCGGCCTATCTCATGAAACGTGAGAGGTGAAACGTGAAACATGTCACGGGTGGCTATAGACCCCGATTGCGCGAGGAACCCTTCTGGCCGCCGCTCCCAAATCCCGGAGGCAGATCCTTCCCCCCCCGCTCGCCTTTGGGCCGCTCGATTCCCACGATCACCGGCGTCCCCTCGGACAATTCCTCCGACATAATCTCCGTGGCCACCCCGTCAGAAATGCCTGTTTGAACCTGAATCGGTTCTGGCTCTCCTGCTGGTCCCTGTTTCCAAATCGTTCGCTTGATTGCCGTGGCCCCTCTGTTGGCACCGGCCTGAGGCTCTGCGCTCTTAGCCTTGGCCGGCTTACCACCTGACGCCGTGCGATCGACCTTATCCGCGGTCGGAGGCGTAAATCGCAAAGCAGCATTCGGCACCTTAAGCACGGCGTCTCGTTGCGCCACCACGATGGACACGTTTGCCGTCATGCCAGGCTTTAGCCGGAGGTCCTGATTATCGACGTTGACCACAACGTTATAGGTCACCACATTTTGCACATTGATCGGGGCAAGACGGACCTGACGGATCGTGCCTGAAAATTGATGGCCGGGATAAGCATCAACGGTAAAGGTCGCTTCTTTCCCTTCGGTGATCCCCCCGATATCGGACTCGCTCACGTTGGTATCGACCTGCATCTTCGTCAAATCGAGTGCGATCAGGAACAGGTTCGGTGTGGCGAAGCTGGCTGCAATGGTTTGACCGACCTCCACCGTTCGCGCCACCACAATCCCGTTCACCGGCGACCGAATGACGGTGTACTTCAAGTCCAGCTCTGAGGCATTCAACGCCGCTTCTGCCTGTTTCACTTGCGCCCCTGCCACGTTCACTTGGGCCTCAGCTAACTGAAAATTCGTCGTCGCCAAATCGACGTCGTTCTGCGACACGTACTCCTGCGCCACCAATGATTTAAGCCGGTCCAGCTCGCGCTTGCGTTGCGCCAGGTCGGCTTTGGCCCGAGAGACATTTGCTTTGGACATTTCAAGATTGCTAGCCGCTTGATCGCGGCGGGCTTTGAAGGGTTCCGGGTCGATCAGGGCCACGATGTCGCCGGCCTTGACCACCGAGTTGAAGTCGGCATGCAGACTTTTGATCATGCCGGAGACTTGAGTCCCGACCTGAACCGACACGACCGGATTGATCGTGCCTGTCGCCGTCACGAGCGACACGACAGAGCTTCGCTCAACCACGGCACTCCGATAACGGACCGGGACCTTCCGCTCCCCATTGAAGAACACATAGCCGCCGATGGCGGCTCCGATGACTAGCACCCCAACGATTACAATCGCACGACGCATTAATTCGTTCTCCAGTTCCCTCGTCTACGCCAATGACATTGTAGCAACAAGGCCGACGGGAATCATCTAGTCGCAACGGCCTCTTAACGGTTCCAACAACCAACAGGCCGTCCACCCTGTGGCGGACGGCCTGTTGGAGTGTTGCCCCATGACATCAGTTAAGGGCCGAGACTGATCCGGTCCTTGATCATGTCGAAAATATCTTTGGTTACCACGTGCTTCGCCACCAACTCACCCTTCACCCGGTAGGGACGGTTGGCCACGATACGATCGGCCACGTCCTTGGGGAGACCAAGCACCAATACGATGTCCCCAACAGAGGCCGTATTGATATTCATGGAAGACGACAGGACCTGAGGCACGTTCCTCACAGGGGGCGCAGGGGCCGCAACCGATGAGGCGTTCGGAGTCGGAACGGTTGGCTCGAGTGTTCCTGCCGCAGAGCGGGACTGGTCCTTGAGCTCTTTCTGGTAGCGAGCGACCAGAGACTTGAGGGTTTGATTGTGCCGCTTCACATCCTCATATTCCTCATGCACCGCCCGGTTCTGCAGGGCAAATTGCCTGAAGCGATCTTCGAGTTCCTTAATCCGGCTCTCCGCGCTTGCGCGCTCCTTGTCGCGCCCATGCTCAATACGCTCCAGCTCATCGTGGGCGGCCTGAGCCTCATTCCCGAACTTCGAGTTGAGCTCCTTGAGCGTTTTGACTTGTTGTTCCAGCGAGTTCTTCTGTGTGCGAAGCTTCTCTAGCTCGGACCGGACCGAATCGACATCGACCACCGCTTCATTATATTTACTTTGCGAGACACATCCGGCCATTGATACTGCGCCGATCATAACGACCGCCGCCATCCATGCTAATTTCATGCACCCCCCCATCCACTAAACGTGGCACCTGCAAGAGACACCGGCTATCGCCCTCATCAAAAAGCCCTGGTGAGAAAAGAGGATCGCTTCCACCTATACGTATAGTGTTGATGTATGCCAAGCCCCTCACTTTGTCAACAGATTTGCCAGTCCCCCAACCCCACAGATCGCCCTGGAGGGCTGCGATTTATTCTCCGCCTGCTTGACGGCCGGCTAAGAAGCGGGAGGGAATTCTTGCGAGAGAAGTACTTCGTCTTTCTTTTCGAAAGCGAAGTGGATAATCAAGAAGACGACGCCTACACTGATTGCGGAGTCGGCAACATTGAAGGCAGGCCAATGATAGGAGTTCACATGGACATCGAGGAAGTCGATCACTTCCCCATACCGTAACCGGTCGATCAAGTTCCCGATCGCCCCTCCCAGGACCCCGGCAATACTGAGCTGTCCCACCCAATCCTTTTCCGACAACCGGAAGAGAATCGTCCCTAGCAAGCCCAGAGCAATCAGTGAGGTCACCCCGAAGAACACCATGCGAAAGGCGTTGCTGCTGCTGGCCAGCAGACCGAAGGCGGCGCCGGGGTTACGGATATAGGTCAGGCTGAAGAAATCCTGAATGATCGGAATGGATTCATGCAGCCGCATGGACTGCATGATGGAGAGTTTTGTGACCTGATCGATCACGATAATCGTGCCGGCGAGCAAAGCGAGGAGCAGATAGCGAAAGGACCGTCGCATTACTACACCGCCTCCACGCACCGTTCGCACAGGGTGGCATGACTCGCGTTTCGCCCTACTGCCTCGCGATAGTTCCAGCAGCGTTCGCATTTTCCAAACGAGGACTTCGCCGCCACAATTTCTAAAAAGTTTTTCGCCTTGTCACTGGCGATCAGCTTCACCTGCGAAACAATGAAGAGGGTGGTTAAGTCCTTGTGATACGGCTGCAAGAACTCGTAGCTATCGACATCGGCACGAAGCTCCACCGATGCCTCCAACGAAGATCCGATAACCTTATCCCGCCGACTCCCTTCCAACACACCCTGTACCTGCGTGCGATAGCCCAGGAGCCGTTCCCACCGTTGAGCCAATGCGGCATCCTGCCATTGAGGCTGGACCTCCGGAAATGTGCTCAGATGGACGCTGCGCACCCCCTGGTTGCCGCCTGGCTGAGTCGCCAGGGTCCGCCAGATCTCTTCTGCCGTAAAGCTCAAAACCGGAGCCATCAGCTTCGTCATGGCCACAAGGATCTCGAAGAGCACCGTCTGCGAGCCGCGACGCAAGGGCGAGTCGGCCCGGAAGGTATAGAGACGATCCTTCAAAATATCGAGGTAGACGGAACTCAGATCCACCGAACAGAAATTATTGAGTGCATGGAAGATCGTGTGAAACTCGAAGTCGTCGTAGGATTTTCTGACTCGCGGGATCAGCTCACTCAACCGATGCAGGGCCCAGCGATCCAATTCAGGCAATTGTTCATAAGGGATGCGGTCCTTCTCCGGATTGAAGTCGTACAGATTGCTCAACAGAAAGCGGCAGGTATTCCGGATCTTCCGATAGGCCTCGACCATATGAGTGAGGATTTCCGGCGAAATCCTGAGATCGTCCCGATAATCCTGCGCCGACACCCACAGCCGCAAAATTTCCGCGCCAGACTGTTTAATGACATCCTGCGGCGCGACGACGTTCCCCGCCGACTTGGACATCTTCTTGCCCTGCCCATCGAGGACGAAGCCATGGGTCAACACGGCCTTGTACGGCGCGCGGCGATCCGTCATGACCCCGACCAACAAGGCGCTGTGGAACCAGCCCCGGTGCTGATCCGACCCTTCGAGATAGAGATCGGCCGGCCACCACTTGCGCGGCTTCAGTACCGCCGCATAACTGACCCCGGACTCGAACCAGACGTCGAGAATATCCCTCTCCTTTTCGAAATCAGCTCCCCCGCACTTCGGACAGACCGTGCCCTTGGGCAACAGATCGGCTGCCGATTGTTCGAACCAAACATCGGCCCCTTTGGTTGCCACCAAGGCCGCCAGGTGCTCGATCACCATCGGAGCTGCCAAGACAAACCGGCAACCGGTACAGGTAAAACCGGGAATCGGCACGCCCCAGACCCGTTGCCGCGACAAACACCAATCGGGGCGATTCTGAATCATCCCGTTGATCCGATCACGGCCGTAGGAGGGAATCCACCGGACTCGTTCGATCTCCGCCAGCGTTTCTTTCCTGAGATCGTTCGTCTCCATCGACACGAACCATTGTTCGGTGGCGCGGAAGATGACGGGATTCTTGCAGCGCCAGCAATGGGGATAAGAATGTTTCAGCGAGCCATGGCCCAGCAACCGCCCGTTAGCCTGGAGGAAATCCACGATCTTCGGATTGGCCTTCAACACATGCTGGCCGGCAAATTCCTTGACGATCTCGGTAAAGCGCCCGCCATTGTCCACCGGCGCCAGAATCTCCAATTTTTCTCCCGCTGTCGCCTTGGCATTGTGCTCCAAAATGAGGATGTAGTCCTCCATGCCATGGCCCGGCGCAATATGGACACAGCCGGTTCCCTGCTCAAGCGTCACGAAATCACCGAGCAGAATCGGCGAGAGGCCGGTGCTCATGGGCCGTTGGGTCTCGATTCCTTCGAACCCTTCTTTCCCCTTCTTCACCCCGAACACTCGCGCCCCTTCAAGCTTACAGGCCTTCGCCATGCTCTCGACCAGCTTCTCCGCCACGATGAGCACCTCGTCGCCGACGTGGACGAAGGCATAGTCGATATCGGCATGGAGACAGACCGCTTGATTGGCCGGGAGGGTCCAGGGGGTGGTTGTCCAGATCACGACGGAGACCAGCTTGATGTCGGCGGGGAACGAAATGCCGGGGAAGGTCTTGCTCAGCACCGTGGGCGACGTGACCAACGGGAACTTCACATAAACCGAGGGAGAGGTATGGTCTTCATATTCGACTTCCGCCTCGGCCAAAGCTGTCTGGTCCGCCGTGCACCAGAGCACCGGCTTGAGTCCCTTATAGACGCCTCCCCGCTCCACTAACTTGCCGAACTCACGAATGATCGTAGCCTCATAGCCGGGACTTATCGTGAGATAGGGACGCTGCCAATCGCCCAGGATACCGAGCCGCTGAAACTCTTCCCGCTGAATCGCATAGAACTTCTCCGCATATTCTCGGCAGAGTTTCCGAATGGCCGAAGTATCGAGCGTCTTTTTCTTGTCTCCGAGCTCTTTGAGCACTTGATGTTCAATCGGCAGACCATGGCAATCCCAGCCAGGCACATAGGGCACCTGGAAGCCGGCCATCGTCTTCGATTTGATGATGATGTCTTTGAGGATCTTGTTCAGCGCGTGACCGATATGGATGCGGCCATTGGCGTAGGGAGGCCCATCATGCAAGACATACAGGGGTCGGCCCTTCCCCGCTTCCTGAATCTGTTCGTAGAGCCGTTCCTGTTCCCACGAAGCCAGGAGCTCAGGCTCCCGCTGCGGCAGGTTCGCCTTCATGGGGAAATCGGTCTTGGGAAGATTGAGCGTTGCCTTGTAATCCATGGGCTATCTGGTCTCTCTAGAGAATCTGCGCACGTGATGGGAATCAGAGGTAGGAATATACCGGAATGGCAGCCAGGGCACCAGCCCATAGCCTTGGTGCGGGATCGTCAAAAACGTCGTCCAGCAAGGCCGCAGCGAGCGAAGGGCCGAGGCGTATCTGGGGGCGTGTTGAGGGTCTGAGCGATGCGAATATGACGCTGGAAACGTTTTTCACGATCCCGCTAACTGACCGCCATCATGCGGTCCAGCGCAATCTTCGCCCAGCGCTTCTCATCGTCCGGAACGACGATATGGTTCACGACGTGGCCTTCGACAAGGTTCTCCAGAGCCCAGCAGAGATGGGCTCCATCGATTCGGAACATCGTCGCACATTGGCAGACCGTGGAGGAGAGGAAGAAAATCTTCTTGTCGGTGAGATCGCGTTTTAATCGATTAACCAGGTTCAGTTCCGTTCCCACCGCCCAGACTGACCCGGCTGGCGCCGCCGTGACAGTCTTGATGATGAACTCGGTTGAGCCTGAGAGGTCTGCCTTGTTGACGACATCCTCGTGGCATTCCGGGTGGACGATGACCTTCCCCTCCGAATACTGTTTGCGGAAATTGTCGATGTGCACGGACTGAAACATCTGGTGCACACTACAATGGCCTTTCCAGAGAATGAGTTTCGCCCGCTTGATCGCCTCGCGGCTATTCCCCCCGTTGGGTTGATAGGGGTCCCACACGATCATCTCTTCTCGCGGCAGGCCCATCTTGTTGCCCGTATTGCGGCCCAGATGCTCGTCCGGGAAGAAAAGGATCTTCTCCCGCCTGGCCCAGCACCATTCCATCACAGCCCGCGCATTGGAAGAAGTGCAAGTAATCCCGCCATGTTCCCCGCAAAAGGCCTTGAGTACCGCGGCAGAATTCACATAGACCGCCGGCATGACCGTCTTTTCTACGGGGATGATTCGTCCCAGCTCCTCCCAACATTGATCGACCTGCTCAATGGCCGCCATGTCCGCCATGGAACAGCCTGCCGCCATGTCTGGAAGGATGACCGTTTGTTTGGAACGGCTCAGGATATCGGCGGTCTCGGCCATGAAATGTACGCCGCAAAACACGATGTAGGGTCGCTCTGACCGTTCGGCTGCCAGCTTCGACAAGAGAAGCGAATCCCCGCGGAAATCCGCATGTTCAATCACTTCATCCCGTTGATAATTATGGCCCAGGATCATAACCCGGTCACCGAGCACACGTTTCGCCTCAACCGCCCGGCGGAAAAGCTCCTCCGCAGATAGTTGCTGATAGTCCGTGATCGGCTTCGGAAGTGTCGAGATAATTTGCATAGCGTCCCTAGTGAAATGACATCCAGCACCATTCTACGTTAGGGCTCCCCTACAATCAATCAACCGGCCCTGCAAGGAAGTCCTACGCGGGCGATGGCCCACTCGGTTCGCCCTCGATAGGCCTAATACCCCGTTGACAACGGAGGGGGCCAGCGATACGATTGCCCCTCGAAGCTAGGGGAGCCATGTGGCTGAGAGTCCGCCCGAACGGACGACCCTCAGAACCTGACCTGGGTAATACCAGCGTAGGGAAGCGAGAACAACCACACACTGTTGGTCTCTCTGCCGCACCCCCTTCTCTCGGTGCGGTTTTTTTATTTCTGCTTACTAAGCACAGTTCACGTTTCGGAGAAAGGATCTCCTCATGAGCGACCAGACAATCGGCAACGGATCTGCCACTGGCAAGGGGCAGGAATCTGCCGGATCGACCTTGACGACCACACCTTTCCCCGCCTCGCGTAAAGTCTACGTGCAGGGCACCCAGGCAGGCGTGAAGGTTCCGATGAGAGAGATCAGCCTGACGCCGACGAAGGCCATGAACGGGGGCGCGCCAACCCTCAATGAACCGATCACGATCTACGATACCTCCGGCCCCTACACAGACCCGAACGTCACGATCGACGCCAAGGCGGGCCTGGCTCCCTACCGGAGAAACTGGATCCTCGGCAGGAACGACGTAGCCGAGCTCCCGGATGTCTCTTCACTCTATGGCCGCCAGCGCGCGGCCGACCCCAAGCTGGACGAGCTCCGGTTCAAGCACATTCGCAAGCCGCTGCGAGCCAAGGCTGGCATGAACGTGACCCAGATCCACTACGCCAGAAAAGGCATCATCACACCGGAAATGGAATTCATCGCGATCAGGGAGAACCAATCCCGCGAGGTGGCTCGCGAACTGGCCTCACGGAACGACCATGGCGGCGGCGTCACCCAACATCACGGCCAGTCCTGGGGGGCCAGCATCCCCTCCGTCATCACGCCGGAATTTGTCCGCGATGAAATCGCCCGTGGCCGCGCCATTATCCCGGCTAACATCAACCATCCGGAAAGCGAGCCGATGATCATCGGCCGCAACTTCCTGGTGAAGATCAACTCCAACATCGGCAACTCCGCCGTCGCCTCCTCCATCGAAGAAGAAGTCGAGAAAATGATCTGGTCCATTCGTTGGGGCGCCGACACAGTGATGGACCTCTCCACCGGTAAGAACATCCACGAGACCCGCGAATGGATCATCCGCAATTCACCCGTGCCCATTGGCACCGTGCCTATCTATCAGGCGCTCGAAAAAGTCGGGGGCAAGGCCGAAGACCTGACCTGGGAACTCTTCCGCGACACCTTGATCGAGCAAGCAGAACAAGGCGTGGACTACTTCACCATCCATGCGGGCGTGCGCCTGGCCTATGTGCCCATGACCGCCAAGCGCATGACCGGCATCGTGTCCCGTGGCGGCGCGATCCATTCAAAATGGTGCCTGGCCCATCATGAAGAAAACTTCGCCTACACCCATTTCGAAGAAATCTGCGAGATCATGAAGACCTACGACGTCTCCTTCAGCTTAGGCGACGGGTTGCGCCCCGGCTCCATTGCCGACGCCAACGATGAAGCCCAATTCGCCGAGCTAGACACCTTGGGCGAGCTCACCAAGGTCGCGTGGAGCCATGATACCCAGGTCATGATCGAAGGACCAGGCCACGTCCCCATGCACATGATCCAGGTCAATATGGAAAAGCAGCTGAAAGTCTGTCAGGAAGCGCCTTTCTATACGCTGGGGCCTCTCACGACCGACATCGCGCCAGGCTACGACCACATCACCTCCGGCATCGGGGCTGCCATGATCGGCTGGTTCGGTTGCGCGATGCTCTGCTACGTGACGCCCAAGGAGCACCTGGGCCTCCCGGACCGGGAAGATGTGAAGACCGGCGTCATCACCTACAAGATCGCAGCCCATGCAGCGGACCTGGCCAAGGGCCATCCCGGCGCGCAGATTAGAGACAACGCGCTCTCCAAAGCCCGCTTCGAGTTTCGCTGGGAAGACCAGTTCAACCTGGCGCTTGATCCGGACACGGCCAAACTCTTCCACGACGAAACCCTGCCGGACAATGCCGCGAAGATCTCGCACTTCTGCTCCATGTGCGGACCGCATTTCTGCTCGATGAAGATCACGCAGGACGTCCGGGACTATGCCGCGCAGCTACAAGTAGACGAACAGAAAGCGATCCAAATCGGCATGAAAGAGAAAGCGGAAGAATTCAAGAAAACCGGCTCCGAGATTTATCGATAAGACAAGCGAGGATACTCAAAACGGTCATCCAACGAGGCCGAGGTGAATCGAAACCGGGAGCGTGCCCTCAGGGGTACATTGAGGATTTCGATGAGCCGAGAACGAAGTTGCTGATCGTTTTCAGGATCCGTTGAACGGAGAATACACGATGCCAAAGCCACCGACCCCAGCTCCACTTAGAGAACGAGATATCACGCGCCACATCGCGCGGGAGTACTACAAAGAGTTCGATCAGCTCATCGAAAGCGATGTGATCATCGTCGGGGCCGGGCCGTCCGGCCTGATCTGCGCCCATGACCTGGCTGCAATGGGATTCAAAACCGTCGTCGTCGAGCAAAGCCTCTCCCTGGGCGGCGGCTTCTGGTCTGGCGGCTACCTCATGAACAAGGCCACGATCTGCGAACCGGCTAATGAAATCCTCGAAGAAATCGGCGTGCCCTGCAAGAAGATCACGGAATGCGCAGGCATGTACATGGTCGATCCCCCTCATGCCACCGGCGCCTTGATCGCCGCGGCTTATCGAGGCGGAGCGAAGATCATGAACCTCACCAAAGTGGTGGATCTAATCATCCGGCGCGACGGGATACTCGAAGGGGTGGTGGTCAACAGCACGACGGCGGAAATGGCAGGCCACGATGCCATCCATGTGGACCCGATCGCCCTCGAAAGCAAAATCGTAGTGGATGCGACAGGCCACGATGCCATCGTCGTGGAGCTCTTGCATAAGCGGAACCTCCACAAGGCCGTGCCAGGCAACGGAGCCATGTGGGTCGCGCAATCGGAACAGGAAATCATGGACCGGACCGGCGAAGTCTACCCCAACTGTTTCGTGATCGGGTTGGCCGTGGCGGCAGTCTATGGGACGCCACGCATGGGTCCAGCCTTCGGCTCGATGTTACTCTCAGGACGCTACGGAGCCGAATTGATCAAGAAGAAACTGAAGGGCGCATAAACAATTCCCGCGGCTCAGGCAGGCTGATCGAAAAGGTCATCCAGCTAGGCCGCAGGGAGTGCGACCCCGGAGGCATACCCTCAGGGGTACGTTGAGGAGTTCTCACGACTGAGAATAACGCTGGGGACATTTTTCATCGGCCTGATTATGGATGTACAAGATTTTCTGATACAAGGCGGCGGCCGCGAAGAAGACAAGCGTGAAGCGTGGCAGCTATTCCAGCAGGCCTATGAACGGCAGATGAAAGGCGAGCTGGAAGCCGCCGTCTCTCTCTACAAGCAATCGCTTGAGACTCACCCGACCGCCGAGGCTCATACCTTCCTCGGCTGGACCTACAGCTTCATGGGCCGGCTCAATGATGCCATCGAAGAATGTCACAAGGCCATCTCGCAGGACCCGGACTTCGGCAACCCCTACAACGATATCGGGGCCTATCTGATCGAAAAAGGCGAACTGGACGAAGCGATTGTCTGGTTCGAGAAGGCTCTGCAGGCGAAACGGTATGAGAGCCCGGCCTTCCCCCACCTCAATCTGGGTCGCGTCTACGAGCGTAAGGGCCGCTGGACCGAGGCCATCGACTCCTACAAGAAAGCCCTGGCCCTCAATCCCAATTACTCTTTGGCGAAGAAGGCTCTAGGCCGACTGATCAGTTCTCTCAACTGACCGGTCTATCTCGTCTGTCTGTTCAGTCATGAAGAAAATCCATCAACTCTGATCCGAAAGCAGCCCCACACAATGACCACACATTCGCACCAGACAGACAAGACAGACCGGAAAACTATCCTTGTCGGTGTCACCGATATTTTCTTTTACACCAAAGTTCGCGACGCCCTGATAGCGAAGGGCTACAAGTTCGAACGGGCTCGCACACAACAGGACATCGCCGAGAAGGCATCCACCAACAACCCTGCCGCCTTCATTTTAAACATGAACGACGAGACCCTGAACGCCTTTCAAGCCTTGGAAACGTTTGCAGCCGACGCACAACTCAAAACTATTCCCATCCTGGCCTTCGCCAATCACGAAGAAGTCGATACCTTTAACCGGGCCAGAGCGCTGGGCGTGACCAAAATCGTCTCGCGCAATGAGTTCTCCGCTCGATTGAAAGACCTGGTCGAAGAAGTCGCAGGGAGTCACGCATGAAACAGTCACGCCTCCACGATCACCATACGAATCTCGGCGCCACATTTGAAGAGGCCGCAGGCTGGGACATGCCCGCTCACTATGGTAAATGGGTCGAGGAATATCAGGCGGTGCGCCAGGCAGTCGGCCTCTCCGACCTCTCGCACCGGGGCAAGATTCGCGTCACCGGCGACGACCGTGTGAAGTGGCTGCAAGGCCTTATCAGCAACGACATTCTCCCGCTCCGGCCAGGCCAGGGCCGCTATTCGAGCTTTCTCACTCATAAGGGCAAGATGCTCGGCTATTTCCGGGTCTATGCCCTGGCTGACAGTCTGTGGGTGGAAGATGTCGGCGAGGTCGGCGAGGCCACCATCCAAGCGCTTAAAAAGTTCCTGCTCTACGGGATCAAAGCGAAGATGGAAAACTGCGCAGAATCCTGGGGGCTCTTGCTCATCAGCGGGCCCAAGGCCTGCGCCACCGTCAGCGCCGCATTCGGCGTGGAGATGAGCGACATCAAGCCGGTGAGTGCCGTTGCAGCCCAGATCAGCGGGCATGCCTCGTTCGTCCTGCGCACAGAAGAGACCGGAGAGACTGACATTGAAGTATTACTGCCAGCCGAGGCCCTTAGCCGGGCCTGGGAGCGACTCATCGAGGCGGGCGCGGTCCACGGCATCAAAGCCGTCGGAAGTCTCGCTCGCGAAGCCCTTCGCATCGAAGCAGGTCTACCCAAAGCAGGACCGGACCTCAATGAAGAGATCGTCCCGCCGGAAGCGAATCTGGAAGGGAAAGCCTTTAGCTTGAGTAAGGGCTGCTACCCGGGGCAGGAAGTCGTGGCGAGAATGGATACCTATGGCAACGTGCGGCGGCACTTAGTCGGGCTGGTCATGACGGGATCGGTCATTCCACCGAGAGGCGCCAAGCTCTTCAGCGGAGACCGCGAACTCGGCTGGATCAGTAGTGCGACCCGGTCACCTCAGATGAAAGCCCCTATCGCCCTGGCATTCCCGCTTCGGGACTTCTCAGCCCCCGGCACAATCCTCACCGTTGAAATCGATGGCGCTTGTCATGACGCGACGGTGCAGGCTCTCCCCTTTTACCGTCGCGCCTAGCAGGACGCTGAAACAGTCCGCCGGCGTCGTTCTAAATAACCGTAAAACGTAAGACGTGAAAGGTGATACGCAAGGATACTGGAGGCCGCTCTCTGTAACCTTTTACGTTTCACATCTCACGGATTAGTGAACGGGCTTTTTGAGCGGCCTTCTACTTTACTTCTCTGGATTCCTGACCAAAGATACGGCGCTGGCAAAGGCCAGGAGGCTCGTCCGCTCTTCATCTTCCAACGCCAACAAGAGGTGGGCCTCTTCGGCATGCATCAGGCGGAGGCTCAGGAACGGCTCTTCCTTACGCTTTTCCTTGTTGTCCCACATGGCATCAATCACCTGGACTTTATCCAGCTGACTGACCGAGACCACATCGTAGCGGAAATAGGAATCGCCGATGACCATATCGAACACCACGTTCCCAGCGGTCAGCAGCACCAAGTTGAAGCGCCCCTGGTCTTCATAACCCTCGGGCAAAAATTTATTGATGTGGCAGCGTGCAACTTTGCGATCACCCAAGGCAGTGCGGATCGTTTCCTTCAACGCCGGGTAATCGATCTGCATGGGCTTTTCATCAGCATTCGTGGCCGCCGCTGCGGCATTCTGCGCCTTTTCAAAAATCTCATCCGCCGACATCAAACCCGCCATGTGCATATTCCTTTCATCCGAACCCTGTTAACTCGCAGTACGAGTAGCCTTTACGGCCCTGGCTACGCCGACCAATCCCAGGCCGGCCCACACAAACTCCAAAAAAATAAATCCCACTCGCTGATCCGCAATCGCGACAATCCCCAGCAACAACGACCGACGATGCTCAGCGCGAGGTAGCCCGCATCCAATTCACGCTAACCCCCGCCCTAAATAAAACTATAATCCGACAGGACCATCAAAGCACCTAGCACGGGAATTACTTGCAAGAGCATCACAAGCCTCGTCTAGGCCCATTCACACATAGAGATGACCGTGTACCGTAACTGGCCGCCAGCCCATATTTCAAGAGGATTTTCCAGAGGGTCAGGACTACGAGCTCAGCAGCAACCGAAACGCCGAATGAGACCAGCCAATTCGAGCTCGCAAGCGGCCAGGTTGATAATCAGTCCGTCCGTCCTGCATACTATGGGCTCTGAACTCAGGGTGCTCAAAAAGGCCGTCCAGCAAGGCCGCAAGCGACTCGAACCCAGAGGCGTACCCTTCAGGAGTACGTTGAGGATTTCGATGAGCCGAGAGCGACGCTGGCGGACTGTTTCAGCATCCTGCTGAACCGGAGGATGAATGCACGACCTAACCTGCATGATCAAAGGCTGCCAAACAAGAGTCTATGCCCCAGCCGGCACACACAGTATCTGCCGCGAGCACTTCCTCGCCTATCTCATCTGGCGCCGCCGCAAAGGCCCGCAAATGTTCATGAAGTATGCAGGGATGACGATGGAAGAACGGGATCCCCTCGTTGCCGAATGGGCCAGCACCATCCGAGTCGAAGAAGCCCCCACCGCGCCAGCGCCAAAGTCCTAGGGCGCACCGCTCATAATTTTCTCATTCAATCATCTTTGCGTGCGCACTCAGCGAGCACGGAACCACACACAGGCCCTAGCCCATCACCGCCGACCCATGATGATGTATCAGCAACCACTCGTCTCCGATCCGCTCAAAAAGATTCGTGGCTAATACCTGCGCCTCCTGCGGCTCCTCGGATTGATGGGAGGTGATGTGCTCTACGCAGACGACCCAGGCCATATCGCCTGCCACCTGCACCATCACGTCACTGAGCTCGAATGTCATCGAAAAGGTGTTGTTGAAGATCAAGACCCAGGAGTCGCGGACCGCATGCCAGTCCGACCGCAACGACCAGCCGGGATGGATGCAGGTCACGTATTCCTGATGCGCCCAGACCTTATCCATCTGGTTGATATCGAGATTGCCAAACGCGGCATAGAATGCGTGGTTTGCCTTGTTCACTTCTTCAATACGCTGTTCCAGCATGAGGACTCCTTGCCTGAGAAAAGTCGCGTATCATACTGCAATCATCGAAAAATGGCGAGAGACAAGAAGCTAGAGACGAGAGAAAAGACTGTAATCTTGCAGACAGGCTCAAAAGCCTGTCCAGCGATCCGTGAGAGATGAATCGTTAAAAGTAAAATATTTTGAACTAAGAACTCTTAGCAGTTCTACGTTCTACGTTTTACCTTTCACGCCTCACGTTTCACTAGCTTGTGAGCTGGGAGGTTTGCCGGTCGACCACCCAAACCCCCGCCAAAATCAGCGCGATGCCGAGGATTTCACTCGTGCCCACAGGTTCTTTCAGGAGCACAGCGGATAGGACGATGGCTGCTACAGGAGTCAGGTTCCCCAGGACCGACGCGCGCGACGGCCCAATGCCCTTCACGCCGAACAGCCAGGCCTGTTGGGCGATGGCCGTAGCAAAGAGAACCAGATAGCCCAGCGCCATCCAATCTGCCTGCGTCACGGACCCGAGTCCCGCATCTAGCATCTTACGGTCCGTCCACAAGAGAGGAATTTGCAACACCGTAGCGACAAGCAATGTCGTCCAATTGACGGTGAGGGCCGAATGGCGCTCCATGAGCTGTCTGCTGCCGATACTATAGAGGGCCCAGCTCGCCACACCGAGAAAGACCAGCAGGCTGCCGAGCGGAGGCTGATCGCCCGCTGCTTGGAATCCCGCCACTGACACCAACGCCACCCCCGCAAATGAGAGGAGGCCGCCGGCCCAAACAGCACGCAAGGGAACATCCTGAATCAAGAGGGCCGAGAGCAGCGATGTCACCACAGGACTCGCTCCTATGATCACCCCGCCCACGGCCCCGCTCACATATTTGAGGCCCATGAGAATGAGGAGGTGGTTCCCCAAGACGCCGAGGCCTAGCAGCCCCAACAACCGCAGATCCGCCTTGGTCAGCTTGGCCAATGTGCCCTCCTGCCACCACCAGGCCGTCACGAGAATTGCCAGCCCGCCGATGTCCCGCAGGACCGATGCCTCGACGGCGGAGAAGGACCCGAGGGCCATTTTCTGCGCCACGATCGAGCCGCCCCAGAGGGCCGCCGCGAGAAGAACCGATCCGTAGGCCAGGTTATTAGAAGGAGGAGTCATGTCTTATGTGGATACAATCGTTTTTGTCTGCCGTCAAGGAGTATTGTCTGTGCGACCAATTTGAAAACCAGGTAGTCCGTTGCGTAGACTACAGAGTCGGATATAACGAAGCACGATCATAGCCTGACGATTTCTGGAGGAACACCCTACCGTGAAGACCCTGAAAACCGTAGAAGATTTGACGACCAGACTCTTGGAGATCCAGCGCATTAACAGCGCCGCCTCTCTCCTCTCGTGGGATCAGGAAACTTATATGCCGGCTGGCGGAGGCGAAGCCCGAGCCGAACAGATTTCGACCCTCCAGGGTATCGCGCACCAAAAACTAGTCTCCCTGGAGATTGAAGGGCTGCTCGCCACCTGGATCGATCCCCAGACCAGCGTTATCCAGGACACACCAGGAGATGCCTGGGATGAACCCTCGCGATCCCTGCTCCGCGAAGTATGGCGGGACTATAGCCGCGCCAAAAAGCTGCCCTCCGATTTCGTCATCACACTCAGCCGAGAATGTTCGTTGGCGCAGCAAGTCTGGGCCGAGGCGAAGAAGGCGAGCAACTTTGCACTGTTCCTGCCGAACCTGCGCACTATCCTGTCGCTCAAAAAGCAGGAAGCCCAATATCTCGGCTACAAGAACTCGCCCTACGATGCGTTACTGGATGTCTACGAGCCAGGCTCGACGATCGCCGCGCTCCGTCCCCTCTTCGCCCAGGTGAAGGCGCGGCTCGTTCCATTGCTGCAAAAGATTCAGAACAGTCAGACTCAGGTCGACGACTCGGTGCTCTTTCGTAGCTACGATACGGCTCGACAAATGGAATTCGGCCGGTTGGTCTTGATCGCCATGGGCTATGACTTCGAACGGGGCCGCCTCGACCTGTCGTCTCACCCCTTCACAACTTCCTTCCACCCGACGGACGTGCGCGTCACCACGCGCGTCTTCGAACATGACCTGCAATCCTGCCTCTTCAGCTGTATCCATGAAGGAGGCCATGGCCTCTATGACCAGGGCCTCGATACGCGCTACTTCGGGACCCCGCTAGGCGAGTCGGTCTCGCTCGGGATTCATGAAAGCCAGTCGCGCATGTGGGAAAACTGCGTGGGCCGCTCGCGATCCTTTTGGCGCTTCTTTTACCCCCTACTACAACAGACCTTCCCGCAGCAATTAGGCGCTCTCGACGGAGAACAATTCTATGCGGCCATTAATCGCGTGAAGCCCTCGCTGATTCGGGTCGAAGCCGATGAGCTCACCTACAATCTCCACATCATGCTGCGGTTCGAAATCGAGCAGGATCTCATCGAAGGCAGGACCAAGCCGGAAGACTTGCCGGAGATCTGGAACCAGAAGATGCAGGACTATCTCGGCATCCGCCCCTCAAACGATGCAGAGGGCGTGTTGCAAGATGTGCATTGGTCGCTCGGGGCCTTTGGCTACTTCCCGACCTACACGCTGGGCAATCTCTACTCTGTCCAGTTCTACGAACAGGCCAAACTGGAAATTCCACGGCTGGAAGAAAATATATCGGCAGGACAACTATTCGAGCTACGGCGCTGGCTCGAACAGAAGATTCACCGCTGGGGTCGGATGTTCACGCCGGATCACCTGGCGAAGCGAGTCACGGGCAAGAGCCTCGACCCGGAACCATTTTTGTCTTATGTGGAGAAAAAATACGGCGAGATCTACCGGCTGCCCGGTTCGTAACCCATCCCAACATTCAGCTTGGCCAGGACCGGAGCCGGCAGCGTGAACTCCGCCTGCACCTCGATCCGGGACGGCACGAGGAGCGTCGTGTGAAAGACAATATCGCGGATCGGAATTTTAAACTCAAGATCCTGAGGCGTACTCAAGTCGACTGACTCGACCGACTGGGTAATCTGACCGCTATCCTGTGGCCCATAGACCGTCACGACTGCCTTCAAAATCTCCACGATCTTCTCGTTCGTTTCCACCCCTTCGATATTTTTCTCGAGCAAAAAGATGACGTCTTTCCTGGCCTGGTCCGAAAGAGTAAAGTTTTCTACCCGCTCCTTCCGGCGCAGTGAAGTCAGGTCGTTATCCAAATCCTTGCTGAAAGCTCCATAAGCGAACCGGAAGAATTCGAAATGAAAGCCCTTGAAGCCCTTGCCGAACATTTGCAGTTCGCACAAAAAACAGAGCTGCTGCAGCTTCACGTCGCTCAACAGGCCGTGGGGCTCCGTCAGGTGCAACACATAGAGAAGAAGAGCCCGGTCGACCGTAATCTGATTGGGTTTCCGCATGCGCTAATGCCTCGCTTGTTCCATGTTTGGGCCTGCGCACTATAAACAGCGCGGAAGATCTCAGTCAATTCCGCGTCTCCGCCTCTGCTCCAGTTCAACACCCCCTTGACCGGTTGGACTAGTTTCGTCTTTAATGGAATCCGTTCGGAGGCTATCGATATGGCGAATACGCATGTGAAGGAAATGAAGGCGCTCAAGGAGCACCTGGGCAAGCATCAGCTCAAACTCACCCGCCAACGGGAATTGATCCTGAGCGCGTTTCTTCGCCAAGAACATATTACGGCAGAAGCCATGTATCACCAGTTGGCCAAGTCTGATCCTCACTTGGGGCTCGCCACCATCTACCGAACGCTCAACCTGTTTTGCGATGCAGGCTTGGCGCAGGCCCGCCACTTCGGCTCCCAGACGCAATACGACAATATCACGCACAAGGGCCACCACGATCACCTCATCTGCACCGGTTGCCAGAAGATCGTGGAATTTGAAAACGAAGAAATCGAACGGCTCCAAGAAGAAGTGGCCAGCAAAAACAAATTCACCATCACCACCCACCGGCTTGAGCTTTACGGCCTCTGCTCCCGCTGCCGCCATTGACGGACTAGCTTTTTTTTAGTATCATCTTGATACGGCTTATCAATTTCAATTACATGAGGGCTCCTCCATGTTCTTCACCTGCTCCCTGCCAACATTACGCCGGGCGATCCTCGCTGGTCTCATGTTCGCTGTGGTCGTCGGGCTCCTGGCACCCTGCGCCCAAGCAGCGGACAAACTCACGATCTACTCTGGCCGCGGAGAACGGCTCATCAAGCCGGTCCTCGACGCCTTTACGGCGAGCACTGGCATCCAAATCGAGCTCCTCTCCTCCGGCACGACGGAATTGGTCAATCGGCTGAAAGCGGAAGGGAATCACACCTCGGCAGACCTCTTGATCACCAACGACGCAGGCAGCTTGGAGCTGGCCCGAACCGCCGGCCTCCTCCGCCCCTTGAACATGCGGGAAGTCGAACGGGCCATCCCAGCGCAATTCCGCGCGCCGGACAATGCCTGGGTCGGACTCTCCGGACGGTTTTGGGCCGTCGTCTACAACACCTCGCTGGTGAAGCCGGACCAGGTAAAGTCGCTTCTCGACCTCGCCGACCCGAAATGGAAAGATAAGATCGCCATTCCGAATTCCGGCAGCGAATATTTACAAGCCGGCGTGTCGGTCATTCGCGCCATTCATGGAGACGAAAAGACCCGACAGTTCCTGCAGGGCCTCAAGGCCAATGCGGACGGCCAAGTCTATCAGAAGAGTTCACAGATCGTGGATGCCGTCGCTAAGGGGCAGGTCGCGCTGGGGATCGTGAATCACTACTACATCTACCGTCACCTCGCCACACAGCCCAATGCGCCGATCGCCGCCTTGATGCCGGATCAATTTGAAGGCGGCATGGGGGCCATCATGAACGTCGCCGGTGTTGGCATCATCAAGTCGACCAAGCATTTGGAGAGCGCCAAGCTCCTCGTCGAATTCCTGGTCGCCCACGCAGGGCAGAAATTATTCGCGGACCTCGACAAGGAATATCCCCTTCACCCGGACGTGAAAGCGGACCCGGCCCTCGTGGAGCGGAAGAGCTTCCGTGCCGCCTTGGTCCCCCTCACCAAGCTGGCGGAATTACGCGAGCCGACCCTCACGCTGATCGAACAAGTGGGTCTCCGGTAGCTCTCGAAGGAACACACCGTGAGCACGATTCGCCAACAACTTGCCTCACCGCTGCAACTCCTTGCCCTCGCCACTGCTGGCCTCATCCTGCTTCCGCTTGGCTATGTCACGGCACAGGCCCTCTCGGCTGATCCGGCAGTCTGGATCCGTTTATGGAGCACCCGCATTCCCGAACTGCTATTCAACACCGTCTCTCTAGCCGCCAGCGTCGCGGTCGTCACGCTCTTCCTGGGCGTCTCGACCGCCTGGCTGGTCTCTCGCACGGAATTTCCCGGTCGCCGCATGTGGGAGGGCGCCTTGGTCCTTCCTCTGGCGATGCCGACGTACGTCCTGGCCTATGTCTATTCCTATCTTTTAGGATTCGACGGTCCGGTCGAGCATCTCTGGCAACTCCTGGCAGGCCCTCAAGCCAGGATCTTCTCTCCCCATAGTTATTGGGGCGCGACGCTCGTCATGGCCTTGGATACTTTTCCCTTTGTCTATCTCCTCAGCCGGAGCGCCCTCCTCAGCATGAACGTGTCGTTCGAAGAGGTGGCGCGGGCCAGCGGCGCATCCCGTCTCTCGACCCTCTGGCGCGTGACCCTGCCCTTAATGCGCCCCTCGATTGCCGCAGGACTCGCCCTCGTCATCTTGTATGTCGTGTCGGACTTTGGCGCAGTCTCCTTGCTTCGCTACCAGACCCTCACCTATGCCGTGTTTCAGCAGATGACCGGACGATCCGACAATACGGCCGCGAGCATCTTGAGTCTCTTGCTGGTTGCCCTCGCGCTGATTTTCCTGATTACCGAACGGTGGTTCCGGCAGCGGAGCCGGTTCTACCAAACGACCGGCCGCTACCGAGCTCCGCAACGGCAGCAGTATGGGTGGCTCGGCACAGTCGCCATCACCAGCTATCTCGGGCTGATCGTCGCGGCAGCCTTCGTGCTGCCCGCCTCGCTCTTGATCCAATGGAGCCTGTCTCCCGAAGCGCAAGCGACACTCGATCGCCGGTTTTTTGGATTTATCTGGAACAGCGGGCTCCTAGCCGCCAGCGCGGCTACCGGCGGGGTCTTGATCGGCTTGCCGCTCGCCTACCTGGCGAGCCGCCGCCCAACCCTGCTGAACGTGGGTTGCCTGCAGGCAGCCTATGCCGGCTACGTGCTGCCAGGGCCGGTGGCGGCATTGGCCGTCCTCGTCCTCTTTACCCAACTGGCTCCCGTGTTCTACGGCTCGGTCCTGATCCTCATCGTGGCCTACGTAATCCACTTTCTCCCGGCTGGCCTTCAATCGCTGGAGCCTGCACTTCAGCAAATTAGCCCGAACCTGGAAGAGGTCTCGCGCACGCTGGGCTTTGGCATGCGGGCAACCTGGCGGCGAGTGACGCTGCCCCTGATCCGCAATGGATTTGTCGTTGCCTGGGTCTTGATGTTTCTACAAACGATGAAGGAATTACCTGCGACCCTCTTATTGCGGCCGGTGGGATTCGACACCCTGGCCATTCGCGTCTGGATGGAAGCGAGCGAAGAATACTTTCAGCTCGCCGCCCCCGCCGCGCTCCTCATTGTGTTACTGAGTCTCCCGGCATTGGCCTTATTAGTCTCGAAAGATTGGCGCGCCGCCTAATAAATTGAATACTAAAGAAAGGATTGTGACTCTGTGACCTCAGACCATTCCACAACCGTTTCCTCGGTCTTGGAGCTGCGGCAAGTTTCCTGTTCCTATGAAGCAGGGCGGCCCGCGGTCCAGGACATTTCGTTTGCGGCTAAGGAAGGGGAGATCCTCTGCCTGCTCGGCCCATCCGGCTGCGGGAAAACAACGATTCTTCGGGCGATCGCGGGATTTGAACCGGTTCGCTCAGGGCAAATTTTTTTATCAGACCAGCTCGTGTCGTCACAGAAGGTGATGACCCCGACGGAGAACCGGCGCATCGGGATGGTCTTTCAAGAATATGCCCTCTTCCCCCACTTGCGCGTGCAGGACAACATCGCCTTTGGGCTCAGCCAATCCACGCAAAGCCTGCGCACCACACGGGTCCAGGAGATGCTGCGGCTCACAGGGCTGGAGGGATTCGAGCGGCGGTATCCGCACGAATTGTCTGGCGGCCAGCAGCAACGTGTCGCGCTGGCCCGCGCCCTCGTCCAGAATCCCATCGTCCTGTTGCTCGACGAGCCCTTCAGTAATTTGGACCCCGATATGTCGGGACGCATGCGCCAGGAGCTCCACGACCTGCTACGCCGGACGAAGACGACGACCATCCTCGTGACACATGACCATGACGAAGCCTTTGCCATGGCTGATCGGATTGCCGTCCTCAACCAGGGCCGCCTGGAGCAATTCGATACGCCGGAAATGATGTATCACCTACCGGCCACACCCTTCGTGGCCGACTTTGTTGGCCAGGCGGACTTTATTCCTGGAACCGTATCGCACGGCATGGTCCAGACCGAACTGGGGGAATTTCCCGATACCCTCGAATGTCAGGACGGTACAACCGTGGTCGTCATGATCAGACCGGACGACATTCACCTCGTCCCGACGGAAGGCGCCAGATCCCGCGTCATTTCCCGCCAATTCCGCGGCTCGGAAAATCTCTACACGGTCAGCCTTCCCTCCGGTCAAATCGTCCATAGCAGTCAAGGCTCCACGAGCATTTATCAGGTAGGCACGGCGGTGGAGCTCCGTGTCCTGGCGACCCACACAGTACTCTTTCGACAAGAAACGTCAGCCGGCTAGAGGTCGCACCGGAGGCTACCGAGTGTACGAAAAATTGACAGGCTTTCCCACGATCTGGCATTGATAGAGACGTACGACGGGTCCCGCCCCCACCGGTCCGTGAGTCACGCAACGAAAGTGAGATCTCCTCCATGAACGCACTGCAAAACGTCGTTGATTACGGCATCATCGGGCTCCTCTTGGCGCTCAGCCTCTGGACTATGGCCGTGGCGGTCGAGCGGTGGATTTTTTACCGCCGCATCAATCTTGCCCAGTACCCCAGCAGCCTGGGGCTGGAAATGGCTCTAACCAAACGATTAGTCGTCATCGGCACGGTCGCCGCAAACGCCCCCTATATCGGCCTGCTAGGCACCGTGCTGGGCATCATGCTCACCTTCCATACGATGGGCACCTCCGGCACCATGGCCGTCAATGCCATCATGATCGGGCTCAGCCTGGCGCTGAAAGCGACGGCGGTCGGACTGCTGGTCGCGATTCCCTGCGTCGTCATGAACAACGTGCTTCGGAGAAAAGTCACCGAGCTCCTCGCGCTACACAAGGAACAGCATGCAGCGCGACATTGATCAGATCAACGTCATTCCCCTCGTGGACGTCATGCTGGTCCTCCTGGTCATCGTCCTGACCACCGCCACCTTTATCAGCAGCGGCCAGATTCCGGTCAATTTGGCTAAAGCGAAAGAAGTCGGCGACCGTAAGGATGCCCCGGTTGTGATCACCCTAACTGCCGAGGGCGCGCTCTTCTTCAACGACCATGCCATTCCTGCAGGGGGGCTCTCGGGCGCCCTGGCGTCGGAGCCTCGAGAATCGACGGTCGTCGTGCGGGCGGATAAAGTCATCCAGCTCGAACGGTTCGTATCCGTGGTGGATGAAGTGCGGGGGCTGGGATTTCAACAAATCAGCCTGGAGGTCGTTCGGCTGTGACCGCTGCCGGACCACAGCACTTCGAAAGCCAGAAGAGTTCTCACGTACAAGGCTGGGTCGTCTCTCTCCTCTTACATGGAGCAGTGGTGCTCGGCGCAGTCCTGCTCGTAAAGGAGATCCAACTCGGGCCGCAAGAAAAGCCGTTCAAGTGGGACGCCTTGCTCGTCTCCCCGACAGAACTAGTGACACGGGACTCGTCACCCCCGAGCCAGGCCCAGGCCCAGCCTGCACCGCAAACCCAGTCGCCACAGACCACTCCATCGATTACTGAACAGACCGTCACTCCAGTGGCCCCAAAAACTCCTGTACCGCCTCCACCACAACCGGCTCAGCCGATCAAACATGAAACTGCAGCCCCGGTGGTCACAAAGGCCCCAGCCGTCGAAAACCCAAGCGAAGCGCCGGTGGCCGCTCCTGCGAAACCTACGGCACAGACGCCTCCGCCCAGGCCTCCGGCACTCCTGGAGCCGACAGCCAAACCTGACGCAGTGCCAGCGCAAACTGCCGGGATCGCCCCTGCGCCAGCAAACGAACCGGCGAAACGAGACTATGGATGGCTCGCTGAAGCGATTATACGGCGAGTGGAAGAACTGAAACGCTACCCAGCTGCAGCCCGAATCGAGCGAGCCGAAGGAAGGGTGATGGTTAAAATAGTGCTCAGTGAAGATGGCAGCGTCGGCGAGATTGAGGTGGTTCAGAGTTCAGGATTCCCCAGCCTCGACAAGGCTGCGATTGAAACCATCAGGCAGGCAGCCCCTTTCCACCTGCCCCATCCACTGGGCCGACCACAATTGACGATTAAGATTCCCATCAGCTATCGATTGGATTCGTAGGCTGAAGCGGAACGTATTCTGCTAACTTCAGCACTCCTGTTGCTGCCAATCTCTCAGAATTTCCTGTCGATCAAATGTCAGCACGTAGGCGCGGCAAAAGGCTGAACGGGCTGTGCCGGTGTAGCCTGAAGTGGCACTTCCCCGGTCAAAATAGGTCCAGACCATTCGATGGCCCTCACGCTGCTCAATCTCATGGGGCGGGCCATAGCGCTTGGCCACTTGCTCGGTCGTGGCTTCATTAATGCGACCTTTGAAGTGCTGGGCTTCGAACTCCGAACAAGCACTGACTGCCCCTAGGGCACAGATAAGTACGAGTTGCTGCAGGGTCCTCAATGTTGAGCCTGTCCTTTCGCGTCGGAATCAGACGGAAACAGGACGCGGGTCTTTAGCCCGGATGAGACAAACACGCGGCCGTCGTGCCCGACAATAATAGCCTCGACGTCCGGCAGCTGTTCGACCAGTTCCATGCCCCGTTTCGGTCCCATCACAAAAATGCCTGTATCGAGGCCATCGGCCCAAACCCCTTCCTTGGCAATCACCGTCACGCTCTGGCAACCGCGCGCCGGCTGGAGCGTGAGCGGATCGAGAATGTGATGATAGCGGACACCGTCACGCTCGAAGAACCGCTCATAATCTCCGGCGGTAGAAATGGCTTCGTCTTGTAAATCGATCCAGGCCAATACCGCTCCGTCCTGTCGCGGATGCTGAATGCCGACGGGAAACATCTTCCCGCCAGGCAACCGGCCGAATGTTTTGATATCCCCTGAAAGCGCCACGACTCCGGCAACAGCCCCGGCCTTCTGCATGACCGTCACGGCTTGATCGGCTGCGTAACCCTTGCCGATCCCTCCCACATCGATCCTCATACCTATTTTCTCAAGATAGATCGTCCGCCCCCGCGCGTCGATATAGACAGCTTGCAGATCCACCAAAGGACGGAGGGCCTCCAGTTCAGATGCGGTCGGTATCCGTTGGCCTTCGGTCACGCGCCAGGCATCGACCGCAGGGCCAATGGCAATATTGAAACCGCCACCGGTCATGGCCGCTGCCTGCATCGCGCGTTGAACGACCGTCAACGTTTCGGGACTTACAGAGACCGGCATGACTCCCGCCGCAGCATTCACGCGAGAAAGCTCGCTCGTTGGAATCCAGGTGCTCAGCAACTGCTCAAGCCGCTTGATTTCCATAAACCCGGCATTGATTGCCTTGTTCGCATCTTCATGAGTTAGCGCCACAGCGGTGACGGAAACGAGCGTTCCCATATGCATCTGTGTCCGCTTCACCACCACAGCCGGACCACCAGATGAGAGAGCTGCGCAACCAGATCCCACGAGAAGGTTGAGAGAGAAACACCAGATAAGTACGCCAGCCTGACTCGAGCTCATCAATAGGCTCCTACCAAACATGTCGCTGAAAGTATCGTGAATAGCGCGGATATGGCAGCACTTCATAGAGGCGCGTTTCCATCGTCGAGGGCTCAGGGAGGACGGACGTGACGGGAACTCCTTGCAATGCAGGATATTGTTTCGTAAGGAAGGCATCGGTCAGCCACCGATCATCACTGTCCATCACCATCGACAGGACCACCATGCGCCCATAGCGGGGCGAATCAACAGCAAACCGCCAGGTCCCCACATCGGTCACCCTATCTTGGCTAACTGAGAAAGCCGCGCTCACGTCCGCCATGGACATAAAGGGCCCCTCGCTGATCTGCACGCGATTGAGGCGATAGTCTCCGACAGGCAACGCAATCGCAAAATGCCGATCCGCGGACTTGATCTCCACATTAAACCGTTCGTGAGTTCGTTGATCTTCCATCTCGAAAAAGCGCACTTCCGCTGCGTACATTCTGCCTCGTTCACCAGTCACAACCGTAACGACCCGTCCCACGACCAATGGTCCGTCAGGGTCAGGAGATTCAACGAGCGAGGGCAAGTCCGCTGCGCACCCCACAGAAATGAATGCAATTCCAGCGATCCAGGCAAAATTAGTCCACATTCGACCACCCCACTTTTATCGTGCTTGAATTATAGGCAAACCCTGGCCTGATTGCATGTTCTTCCTTGCCATCTGGGGGATAGCCCCCTCTTGACAATGAGAATGAAATTAAGATATTAATAATCGTTCTCAATTTCATTTACGGAAATGGTTCGCACCATGACGGCAACAAAAACTCCCGCGGCGGGGCTCTGTACTAGCAAAGAAACTCGATGCGAATGCGGACAGCTAATTGCCAAAGTTCGCGGACAAGGTCTCGATCTGAAGTGCAAACGTTGCAAAAGGATTGTTGTGATCCCCTTCACAGCCATTGAGGGGTGGACAGCGCTTACATCCGGTTACACATCATGAAAAGAGGCGGTCACCATGAATTATCAACACGACCAGAGACCTGCGAGTCCCGAGTCAGACCACAACCATTTTACTCACCGTGGAGGATACCGATGAAAGTTTGGTCAATCCTTGGGGTTCTCGTACTCGCCAGCCTGCAGGTTATCCCGGCCTTGGCGGAAAACATGACCCAGGAGGACATTAAGAAACTCGTCGACGAAGCCGTCAACAAAAAGATGCAGGAGCATGAACGGCGCGAAAGCCCCATGGAACGAGCCGTGGAAAAGCAAGAGGGTCAGCCCGGTACGACTCCCTACCCCACCCCGGCAGGCCCCATAACCGACATCAGAGTCGAACGAAAGGGAGAGGAAAACATCCCCCTAGGATTCGGCTCAACCGGATCAGGCAAACTGATCTATGCCAAGCCCTTCTTGAGCGCGCCGAAGGCCATGGTCGGTGGCTACGCAGATGTCATGTACAATAACCTGTCGCGTCAAAACCTGGACAATCCAAGCCGCAATAGCTTTGGCCAACAGCGGATGGTGCCCTTCATCTTTGCGGATATCACCGACCATGTGAAATTTGCGACGGAAATCGAGATGGAGCGCGGCGGGTCGAATGCTCCACAAACCGGCGATGGCTCCATGCAGATCGAATTCGCACAAATAGACTACCTCGTAAAGGAAGCGATCAATATTCGCGCCGGCATCCTCCTGATGCCGGTCGGCAAGTTTAACTTGCTGCACGACTCGCCATTGAACGATCTAGTTGATCGGCCTATGGTATCCAGGATTGTCATCCCCAGCACCTGGTATGAATCGGGGGCTGGATTCTACGGCACACTTTACCCATCCTCCCAGTCCAAGCTGGACTATGAAATCTACGCGGTCAACGGCATGAGCTCGCAAGCAGGCGCAATCACCGACCGGGGAGTCCGAGACGCGCGCGGCAGCGTCTCCCGTGATCGCGACGACAACAAAGCTGTCGTAGGCCGTGTCGCCTTCAGCCCGAGGCTGGGCATCGAAGTCGCTGGGTCCGGTTATCATGGCGCATACAAACAAGCAGCTGGGGACGTCGGGGCCGGGCGCATCAGCCTATTCGCACTCGACTGGACTCTCCAGCGAGGCCCCTTCGAGGTGATCGGTGAATCAGCCTGGGCAAGGATCAGCAATAATAACGCAACCGGCGCCACCGGCAACGGGATCGGGCCTGCCGGCATGCAGGGCTATTACATTCAGGGGAACTATCATTTCATGCCTGATTTCCTCAAGAAATGGGCGCCAAGTCACTTCTCGAATGCCTCGACCTTTACGGCGGTTGTTCGCTGGGAACGTGTCGACACCGACACAGATAACCGCACTCGGAATGCGCCGAATACAATTGGAAATCGGCGGGAGCTTGAGCGGCTCACCCTTGGCCTCAATTTCAGACCGATTGAGGACGTGGTGTTCAAGTTTGACTGGCAGTTTAATACACAGCAAAACGCGCAGGGTCTCACGTCGGGTCAAGATTATGCTAGCGGAGGTAACGCGACCACCGCAGGGAACCCGATGAATGGGAACGGGTTGTTGATTCAAGGCGCAACGTACTTTTAGTTAGGCAGGTGCTTTGCGCCATGGTGGAAGCACCTGCCCAAAAACAGGACGGTTACGAATGTATCGCCATCTCAGTCTCTTTTTGACAACTGGACTCCTGACGGCCTGTGTGTCCACCAGCGGCATGCAGGAACGGTATGCAGTGTGCCGCTACGACCATGCTTGGGAGGCAGCGCTCGATGCAGCAAAAGATCGCGCGATCAACACGCAGGATAAGGATGTGGGCCTAATCGTGACCGGCTGGCTGGAAATCCCGATGCCGGGACGGACCTTTGGTGCGCTTCAACGTGACTTGGCGAACAGCAAAGATCGGTCCCGTATTACCCTCACAGTGAAACGACTCGACGACGTGACGAAAGTTAGTTTTATAGAGGAGCGGCAGCGCTGGGCCTTTCGAGGGGGCTCCCGCCTCTTCGGCTGGGCCGACACCGATCCGTCAGCAGATGTCATGAACGATGTACAACGTCGTCTTGACGCCAAATTAAAGGAGCATGGATGCTCACTACCCTGAGTGCGTTTCGCACCGTCGCCCTTGCAGTCCTGTTGACATCCTCAACACTTCCCGTCCTGGCCGGCGAGAAGATCTGGGATAATGAGTTGCGCCGATTTCTTAAAGATGACGATTTCAAGTATGAAGAGTTCATGACGGAAGAAGAAGCGCTGAAGGCCGTCATGCCAAAGACTCAGCAGGTTCGCAAGGAACTGATCAGACTTACCTCAGAGAAGAAGGAACTGATCGAACAGCGGATCGGATGGAAGTTCCCCGAGGATTCGTTCGAACTCTACATCGGTCAAACCGGTGACAAAATCGACGGCTACGCCATGATTCAGCATACCATCGGCAAGTACAAGCCCATGACTTATATGGTCGGCGTCGATACCAAGGGAACCTGTACCGACGTGGAACTCCTCGTGTTTCGGGACGCCAAGGGCGGTGAAGTCAGGACAAAACGCTTCAACGCTCAGTACGACGGCAAGACCGTGTCGGACCCGATCAGGATCAACAAGGACATCATTAACATCAGCGGGGCCACCATGTCTGTGCGCTCCATGAGCGCTGGCGTCAAACGCGTGCTGGTCCTCATCGACGAATTCTATTTGAAACCGGCAGGATTGGGGAGCGATACTGTCTCATCTCGCAAGACTGACAAGGGCTTATTCACATCAATTTTCGGCAACTAAGATAAGCGGACCGAGTGTCCCCGTATGAGAAACTTCAATCAACGATTCAAACTCCGTGACTCAGACCGGCACATCCGGCTGGTCTACACCTTTTTCCTCTTCCTCATGCTGGTCGGCTTTACCTTTTCCTTCTTCTGGGCCCACAGCATGACGGGGCTGTCGCCGGAAGGAATCGCCAAGCACTATCGAGGCTCGGACATCACATTCGGCGAGCCGATGTCGTTCAGAGAGCTGGCAGAAATCACCCACTTCCACCTCTTTACGATGCCGGTCGTGTTCATGATCCTGGTCCACGTGCTCTACCTCACCAACGTTAGCAGCAGGCTGAAAGTCGTCACAACCTGGATCTCCTTTGGCGGCGTGACGCTGGACCTCTTGTCCCCCTGGCTCATCAGCTATATCTCGCCGGTATTCGTGATCACGATGCTGACGGGCGACACCCTCATGACCGTGGGATTCCTCATCATGATGGTGATCCCCCTCTACGAGATGTGGGTCTTAAAGCAGCCGTTGATGGGAGGCAAGCACGGGGGGCAGGAATAGACTGATAGACGGTTCTCCGGCAGACACTCGCCTCAAAGCAACTCACGCCACGACACATCTTGCTCGAAAATATTAGCCTGCCTCGCGATAGCCGCATTCTTCGCTGCGGCATTGCACGCTGCGGCCAACCTGCTTGCTGAGTTTCTCGATAAGAAACGGGGCGCTGCAGGTCGGGCAGGCCTTGTTGATCGGGCGATCCCACATGGCATATTCGCAGGCTGGATACTTGCTGCAAGCGAAAAATGCCCTAGCCCCTTTCTTCGTGCGTTTCTGAACGAGATCGCCGCCACAACCCGACTGCGGGCATCTCACGCCCAGCGAGAGCGGTTTAGTCGTTTTACACTCAGGATAGGCGGAGCAGGCGATGAACTTGCCAAACCGCCCGGTCTTTACCACCATTGGGCTGCTGCATTTCTCACACTTCTCATCCGTCGTCATCTCGATCTTCGGGACAATCTTAATGGTGCCGTCTTCGAGCTTCTCGAAGTTCTGCGTGTTCTTGCAGGGCGGCTTATCCTTATAAGCCGGACAGGCGAGGAACTTGCCATTGCGGCCCCATTTAATCTCCATCATCTTGCCGCACTTCTCGCAGGGAATATCCGTGGGAGGCTCTACGATATCCTTGGGCCCAGGGATCGTCTTCGCCTTCTCCAGATCCGCCGTAAAGGGCCCGTAAAATTCGCGCACCGCCATCACCCAGGGCTTGCTACCTTCTTCCACTGCATCCAACTCCTCCTCCATATGCGAGGTGAAGTCGACGTTAATCAGGTCAGGGAATCCCTTCATCAGGAAGTCGTTCACCGTCCGCCCTGTTTCGGTGGGACCGAACCGTCCATCCACCTTCTCGGCATATTTGCGATCCTGGATCGTCGAAATGATGCTCGCATAGGTAGACGGCCGGCCAATACCTTTTTCTTCTAATTCCTTGATCAGTAAGGCCTCGTTGTACCGGGGCGGAGGCTGGGTGAAATGTTGCTTTGAAAGGACGCCGGGAACCGTCTGGCCATCCAAAGAGACGAGCTGCAGCTTCTCGCCCTCGTTGAGCAAGGGCAACTGGCGCTCCGCCTCGTCTTCGACTTCCTGTTCGCCTTTTTGCTTCTGGGCGAAGAGCTCTTTGTCGCTCCCCTCCATATAGACGATCGTATGGCCGGGAAACTTCACCACGGTGCCGGTCGAGCGGAACAGGTATTTGCCAGTCGTCTTGACGGGGCTCGAGACCACGCGAGTCACATCGAAAATGGCCGGCACCATCTGCGACGCAATAAACCGATTCCAGATCAGCTGGTACAACTTATAGATATCCGGCTCGAGATACTGTTGGATTGACTCAGGGTCGCGAGATGCTGCTGTGGGGCGAATCGCTTCGTGGGCCTCTTGCGCCGCCTTTTGTATCTTGTACACGTTCGGCGTGGCCGGCAGGTATTCTGCGCCGAAGCGCGCCTGAATGACCTGGCGCGCTTCCTCCATCGCTTCATTCGAAATGCGCGGCGAGTCAGTTCTCATATAGGTAATGAGACCGGTCTGGCCCTCCGCCCCGATCTCGATGCCTTCGTACAGCTTCTGCGCCAAAGTCATCGTCTTCTTCGAGGAGAAATGCAGCTTCCGCGCCGCTTCCTGCTGAAGTCGGCTGGTAATAAATGGGGCGACGGGATTCCGTTTCTTTTCTTTCCGGTCAATCGAGTCGACGGCAAACTCTTTCCCTTGAATCGCATCAACGACGCGCTGCGCCTCGGTCTCTGTCGCAATCGAGGCCTCCTCGCCATTGATGCTATGCAGCGTAGCTTGGAATGGAGGAGGATTGGCCCCGGACAACGTCACCGCAATGGACCAGTATTCCTCGGCGCGAAAGGCTTCTCGTTCCTGTTCTCGTTCACAAATCAACCGCATCGCCACGGACTGGACCCGGCCCATGCTGAGGCCACGGCGCACCTTGGTCCAGAGCAATTGGCTGCCCTGGTATCCGACGATCCGGTCAAGCACCCGTCGGGCCTGCTGCGCATTCACCAGCTGCATATCGACCTGTCCGGGCGACTGCAACGCGCGCTTGATAGCCGCTTCCGTAATTTCGTTGAAACGCACACGGAAGATCTTACTGCTCTCGGTCTTTTTCTTGGACTTGGATTTAGGTTTCCCGAGCAATTCCTGTTCGAGATGCCAGGCGATTGCTTCCCCTTCTCTATCAGGGTCCGGCGCCAGGAACACTTTGTCGCAGGCTTCCGCCTTGGCTTTAATCTCAGATAGGATTTTCGCTTTGCCTTTGATCGTCACATATTGCGGTTCGAAATCGTGCTCCACATCGACGCCTAGCTTACTGGTGGGTAGATCCTTAATATGCCCGACCGACGCCATGACGGTATAGCCACGCCCCAAATACTTGCCGATAGTACGGGCTTTCGTCGGAGACTCAACAATGATCAATGCCTTGGCCATGAAAACTCCGGTTCGCTGTGAGGCTATCCTTCACAGCCGTATGCAATAATATTCATCTCTGCAACTGTTCTTCGATTACACTCGAAAGTAACGTTGCCTCGGCAGCCGTCGCACGCCTGCCCCCACGATCGCCACAGCCAACTCATTCTGTCCGTCAATGTGCCGGTGAGGAGAAGAGTGGAAGAGGGTCCCCCTCCTCCCTCGATCGCTCGCAAGCGAAGCCCAACCTCTCGTTGCACTAAGGCCATACGATGGCCCAAAGGCTCTGCGGCTTCAACGGAGGGACTGCCATCTACAGATTGGCTATCCACAGATCTCGCCGCACGGAAGCTACGACCCTACAGCACCGCCAAATCGTATTGTTCCAAATGCAACTGCGCGTCCGGCATCACAATGATCTTCACGGAACATTCCCGCTCCACCGCCTCAAGGCCCTGCCGCTCTTCATCTTGCAACAGCCCGACGACCGAGGGATGGGCGCCGACGACGATCTTGTGGGGCTCGGGGCTGCTGCCGATCCGACGAACATCGCGGAAAATTTCATAGACCACCGTGGTGGGCGACTTCGTATAGCCACGGCCTTCGCAATAGTGACAGGGCTCAGAGAGCGAACGCAGGAGATCTTCGCGCACCCGCTCACGGGAAATCTCGATCAATCCCAGATCGGAAATTCTGGATACTCTGGTTCGCGCCTTGTCGGTCGACATAGCATCGAGCAATGCGTGATACACCTTATCGCGGTTCTTCTCCCGCTCCATATCGATGAAGTCCACGATGATGATCCCGCCGATCCCGCGCAACTTCATCTGATAGGCCACCTCTTTCGCGGCCTCCAGATTGTTCTGGAGGATGGTCGCTTCCTGATCGCGTTTCCCGACGAACCGTCCGGTATTGACGTCGATGACGGTCATCGCTTCGGTATGGTCGATCACAAGGTGCCCGCCGGACTTGAGCCAGACCTTACGACTGAGGGCCCGCGCCATCTCCTGCTCGACGCCCAGGTGATCGAAGAGACTTTCGTCCTTGTCGTAGAAATGGATGCGGGAGGTTTGCTCAGGAGAGAACCGCTGCACGAAATCACGAATCGCCTGATACTCCTCGCGCGAGTCGATCCAGAGCCGATCGACTTTCTTCCCGAAGAGATCGCGCACGACGCGAAAGCTCAGGCTCAAGTCGGTATGGAGCAAGGCTGGCGCCCTCTTCTGCTCGCGCTTCGACAAGATGTCCTGCCAGAGCACATGCAAAAATTCGACGTCGGACCGCAACTCGTCTTCTTTAACCCCGTCGCTGACCGTGCGGACGATGTAACCGCAGCCTGGCTGCCGTACCCGCTTCATGATGTCCTTGAGCCTGGCTCGCTCTTCGTCATGGGCGATGCGGCGGGAGACGCCGATGTGCTCCACGTTAGGCATGAACACGAGATACCGGCCAGGGAGCGACACATAGGTCGTGACCCGCGAGCCCTTCGTCCCGATCGGCCCCTTGGAAATCTGGACCATCAGCTCCTGCCCTTCGGTCAGCAGCTGTTCGATCGGCTTGGAGCTTTGGCGTCTGGGGCCCATCATGTCCCCGTCTTTATCGGCATCCTTGGCATCCTCATCCACATCGACGAGGGTATCGCCAGGCTCGGCGTCCAGCGACAAATCCGAGACGTGCATGAAGGCCGCTTTCTCGAGGCCGATATCCACAAAGGCCGCCTGCATACCAGGCAGCACCTTCGCCACTTTTCCTTTATAAATATTCCCGACGAAGTCTTTGTGCTTTACCCGATCCCCGAAGAGATCCGTCACGACTCCGCCGTCCAAGACCGCGACGCGAGTTTCTTCGCGTGCGACTGTAATGGCAATTTCTACTCCCATACCAACTCCTTCCGTTCAGGCGAACCGTCGAACCGATGGGGAGGACGAACGCGGGGAATCCCCAGGTTCTGAGCTCCTCTCAACACCTCGTCGACCAACGGTTGCCACCATACATAGCTCCCTAGACCTCTATCCCAATTCATCCGAGACCGCGCAATCACCTGTTCACTAAAGAAAGCTCAATCGACGACGTTTGACATTCAAGAGCAGACCGAGCGACGCCAGCGTCATCACCGTCGCGCTCCCCCCGTAACTCATAAGGGGAAGGGGAATCCCTACGATGGGAAACATGCCCGCCGTCATCCCGATATTGACCACGATGCAAAAACTCAACAGGCAGGTAATGCCGACCGCCAGCAGCGCCCCGAGTTGGTCCTTCGCGCGCGACGCAATTTCCAACGACAGCCAGATCAAGGCCGCAAACAACGACAATAGCGCCAACACTCCTAAGAATCCCCATTCCTCGGCAAAGACCGAAAAAACGAAGTCTGTGTGCCCTTCGGGCAAAAACTTCAATTGGCTCTGGGTCCCTCCGTAGAGTCCCTTCCCCGTCAATTCTCCCGCACCGATGGCAATCCTAGATTGAAGCGCATGGTATCCCTTACCGCCCGTATCATGCGTCGGATCGACAAAGGCCATAATGCGCTGCCGCTGATAATCATGCAATGCCCCCCACATCGCCTCCCAGGCGAAGGGAAACAACATCAGCGAAGACAAGAGGATCACGCCCAGGGCCTTCGACCTCATCTTCACCATTAGCAACATCGCCGCATAGACCGCCAAGAAGCTCAGCCCACTCCCGAGATCCGGCTGTTTGAGGATCAGGAGCAGCCCGGGAAAGACCAAAAGCCCCGGCAACACCACCCGCTGGAGCCATCCGACCCTTGGCGCCCTTGAATAGTAATGCGCCAAAGTCAGGATAAGAACTAACTTAGCAAACTCCGATGGCTGAAACGCAAAGGGTCCCATGGGAATCCACCGTTGCGCCCCCCGGCTGCTCTTGCCTTCAAACAGCACAACCACCAAAAGGACCAGGATAATCGCATAGGCAGGATACGCTAACCGGGCGATTCGATGATAGTCCGAGAGCCACATGACCAGGAACGCGACCGCGCCGAGCAGAATCCAGACAACCTGTTTGGCATAAAAGGGGAACGCCGCATTCTGGTCGCGCGTCACGCTATAAATCGACAACACGCCGATCCCCAGGATGGCCACAATCAGTCCGATAAAGCGGAGATCAAAACTGTCAAAGCCTCGGCTCTTGATTGCCCGGTCGATCATCGTGGGCCCGGGCCTCCGGCATCACTGTCCCGCGTAACCATGCCATTCGTGGCGCTGGCAGAAATCGGCGGCATCAGCTTCACATAGGTCTCGATCAGTTCTTTCGCAAGAGGCGCCGCGGCGGACCCTCCATGGCCCATATGTTCCCCCAGCACCGCGACGGCAATGGTCGGCGCGTCGACCGGCGCGAAGGCCACAAACCAGGCATGGTCGCGCAACTTCTTCGGAATATCCTTCTCGGCCCTTTTTTCTTTCCCCAAAGCCGTCGTCTGAGCCGTACCGGTCTTCCCGGCAATCGTGATCAACGCCGACTTCGCCCGCGTGGCAGTCCCCTCTTTCACCACCCCGGCCAGCGCCTCTTTAATCAACGGCAAGATCTCAGGCCTCAGCTTCAACGTGCGCTTGGGAACTGTCGGCCGCGCCTGCAGCTCTCCGGTCGCTCGGTCCATCACCGCCTGGACCAATCGCGGACGAAAGGCTACGCCGTCGTTGGCCACTGTGCCGATCAGACTCGCCATCTGCAGCGGAGTCACATTCACATAACCCTGTCCGATCGAAGCCGAAATCGTTTCACCTGGCAACCAGGGTTCATTCTTGGCCTTCAGTTTCCAAGCTGCGGAGGGCACAATCCCGATCCGTTCAGACGGCAGCTCGACCTCCGTCTCCTCTCCCAACCCGAACTGATGGGCAAAGAAGGCCATCGTCTCGATGCCCATCCGCTGCCCGACCGTATAAAAATACACGTCACAGGATTGCACCAGGGCGCGCCGAAGATCCACCGATCCATGCCCACCGGCCTTCCAGTCATGGTACAGGCGGCGACCGAATTGATAGCCTCCATTGCAGTGGATGGTGGTCGCAGGCGTTACCGTATTGGTCTCCAGCGCGGCAGCGGCCATCATCACTTTAAAGACCGAGCCGGGCGGGTACTGGCCTTGCGAGGCGCGATTATTCAACGGACGTCCTTCATTTTGCACGATCTCGGCCCATTGCTTCGGAGTAAGTTCCCGCGAAAGGATGTTCGGATCAAAGCCTGGCCGACTCGCCATAGCCAGCACGTCGCCCGTCCTGGGATCCAGCGCAACGATCGCACCAGACTCATCTCCCAACAGATTTTCTGCCACCTTTTGCAGCCGCACGTCGATCGTCAAATATAAATTATCTCCGGCATGGGGCGGTTCCACGACTACCGTGCGTTTCTCGTGGCCCACCGCGTCGACTTCAATACTTTTCTGCCCTGCCTGCCCCCGCACGAACCGGTCAAAGAACTTCTCCACGCCATATTGGCCGACAATGCTGCCTTGATGCAGATCTGAAAACTCCGGCCGCTCCAACTGCTCGGGCGAGACTTCCCCGACGTAGCCCAACAGATGCGACGCCACCACACCACCGGGATAATTCCTCTGGGATTCGACTTGCACCATGACCCCGGGCATATCTAAACGATGGGATTCGATTAACGTCGCTTCACGGAGGCTTAAACGGCCCTTCACCTTGCGCGGCAATTGTTTGCTGCCTTTTGCCATGATCTTCTTCCGGACAAATACAGGATCCAGCCCCAATAGGTTGGTCAGCTGATCAATGAGCACATTACGATCCTTGACGTCCTCGAGCGACACATAGAGCGTAAAGCTGGGAACATTGTTTGCCAGCAACACCCCATTGCGGTCATAGATCAGCCCTCGCGCCGGCTCCATGATGACTGAGCGGGTGCGATTATTCTCGGAGAGATCGAGGTAGTAGAGCCCCTCACGAATCTGCAAGTGCCAAAGCCGCAACCCCAAAAGGGCCACAACAAGCAGCAGCCCCACGCGCAGAATGATCAGCCGGCGTTGGAGCTCACCCAGTTCAGAATCGTGTAGGCCAGCTGTTGCCATAACTCACAGTTACTATTATTCCGCCGAGCCCATCACTGAGACCATTATTCGGTCCTCAGACGGGCTAACTGAAACCGTTGCGAGAGCAGCCAATAAAGCCCTGTTCCGACGAGCCCGTCAAAACAGGCTTGAGGCAGAACGATCGCTCCCACCATCTGCCAGACCTGCGCGAGATCAATATTCTTGGAGGTTGCCGCTTCGAGCAATCCGCTCGCCAGGGACACCGCCAGCAATCCCACACCCACTGAGATCGATGTCACTTGCGATACCTGCCGTCCCAAGAATCCCGCTAAGAGCCCCACGCCGCCGTTCGTCAGGAGACTGAGCCCCAGTTCGCTGGCAGAGAACAGATTCAACACCCAGCCGATCGCAAGCCCCACGAGCAGGCCTTCCATTTCACCGGCAAACAGCCCGACAAACGCGGCAGCCACCAGCCCTAAATCCGGCTTAATATTCCAGACGCTTAGATGTGGCAGCAGCGTCGCTTGAACAGGGACGAGCAGCAGTACAAGAATCAGACCGAGGAGAAGTTTCATAATTACGGCTTCCCGGGCGGATCCACTTCTCTTGCAGCCTTCGTGGACTGTCCGGACGACGCCTGAATCACCAACACTTCCTCCACACGACCGACATCGACTTCCAGCATCAGCTCAGCAGACTGGAACAGGGCGCCTTCTTGCTTATCGATATGCATAATCGTGCCGATCGCGAGCCCCCGCGGGAAGTCACCGATGAGGCCCGACGTCACAACCCGATCACCGTGTTGAAGCGTTGACAGCAACGGAAGATATTTCAGCTGGGCCCGCCCCTGCTGGGTGCCCTCCACAACCCCTTCGTCTCTCGTCCGCTGAATGAGACCAGCGATCGCGTTGTTCGGGTCCGTTACCAGGAGCACCACTGAGGAGGCCCCGGTCGTTTTCACGATGCGCCCGACGACACCGGCAGGCGTAATCACGCCCATGTCCGGCTTGATCCCGTCGCGCTCGCCCTTATTGAGGATGAGGGCTTGATACCGGTTAGTAGTGTCGCGTCCGATGACCCGGGCGGCAACCATCGTGGGGAGCGCCTGTTCCTTAAATTGCAGCAAGGCCGTCAGTCGCTCAGTCGCGGCAGCCAGCTCATGCAACTGGCTGTTTTGTCCGCGCAACCATTCGATGTCTTTCCGGAGTTGCTGGTTCTCGTCCCAGACGCCTTGCAAAACGACGTAACGCTGCCAGCGATTGGCAATCCCCGTATCGATGGACGCAATCACTTCGAGCGGAATACTCGCGACGTGCCCGACTGGCCCGCCGAGATACTGCAAGAGTCCTTGGATTTCACCGTGGAACAGAAAAACAGCCGCCAGCAGAAGTGCGAAGCAGGCGAACGCCCGCCGTCTGGAACCGGAAGAAGAACGCGAGTTAGCCATCCTCATAAAGAAGTTAGGAGCGGAACCTTATCGGTACGTGTTGGCCTGGGACATAACCGACACCTTGGCCAGCAGATCCAACTCATCGAGGATTTTCCCAACCCCCAAGACCACGGAGGTCAAGGGATCGTCCACGGTGATAATCGGCAGATTCGTCTCCTCACGGAAGCGGATATCCATGCCCTTCAGCAAAGAGCCGCCGCCGGTCAGCACGATGCCACGGTCGATAATATCTCCCGCCAACTCCGGCGGGGTGTTCTCCAGGGCCACTTTAATCGCGTCCACGATCGTGCCGATCGTTTCCTGCAGCGCTTCCCTGATTTCCGCGTCGTCCACCACCAACGTGCGGGGAATCCCAGAAATCAAATCGCGCCCCTTGATCATCATGGTCTTGCGTTCCTCAAGGGGGTAGGCGGATCCGATTTCAAACTTAACCCGTTCCGCCATATGTTCACCGATGAGAAGGTTATACTTCTTCTTAATATAATTCGTGATCGCGTCGTCCATGCGATCGCCCGCCACCTTGACGGATTCGCTATAGACGATGCCGCCGAGCGAAATCACAGCGATATCGGTGGTGCCCCCCCCGATATCAACGACCATGTTGCCGGAAGGCTCGGTGATCGGGAGCCCGGCGCCAATGGCTGCAGCTACTGGCTCTTCGATCAAATATACTTCACGCGCGCCAGCCAACTCCGCCGAATCTCGCACCGCCCGCTGTTCCACCTGCGTAATACGCGAGGGGACGCCAATAATGATGCGCGGACGCACGAACGCGCTGCGGTTGTGCGCCTTCTGAATAAACCGCTTCAGCATTTGTTCGGCCATTTCGAAGTCTGCGATCACGCCTTCTTTCATGGGTCGCACCGCGATGATGTTGCCCGGAGTACGGCCCAGCATGCGCTTCGCCTCGGTGCCGACCGCGAGCACTCGTTCGGTCTTCTTCTCAACCGCCACGACCGAGGGTTCGTTCAACACGATCCCTTTTCCATGGACATAGATAAGGGTCGATGCCGTTCCTAGGTCAATGGCCAGATCGTTTGAGAACCATCCGAGGATATCGCTCGCAAAACTCACAATTGCTCTCTCTTTTCTTCAGACTCCGACGACGCGCTCAGCCGGGCAACGCTAATCGCCCCACATCCAACACTTGAGTACCGGCCACCTCGTCACCAAGACGCCGCCCCTGTTCATTCCCAAAAATCAAGATCGCTTCGAACGCAATAATTGCCACCGACACAATCCATCCCACATAGGGGACGGCAAAAGCTAACTGCGCGACCGCAAAAGGCATATTGCGAATAATGGATTCCCGAAACCCTGCGGCCTCATGCCGGGCAGGAACTACCGTCTGGAGGCCGATCAATCGCTTACCGATACTCCGCCCCCCGGCAAGCCCATCAGCAATCAGTATATATGCTAATCCAGCAAGTAAACCTACCGGCACGATCACTTGACCGGCTGCCGCCACAATCAACAGATCAATCAACTTGGCGATACCGCGGTTCAAGACCTGCGCCTTGGGATAGATCTCGGCACCGATTGAATGAACCCCTCGAAGCTCTTCCGCCAAGCGCGCTCCTCGCAATCAATGGCAAAGTATAACAAATCAAACTATCCAGCACAAACAAAGACCATTCTTCCGCAAAGCGACAAGGCGGCGCGATTTCACACCTGCTAGAACAGGCCCGCAACCAGATTCTTAAGACATCGTATGACGAAACGGTCGTCTCTTGCCTTTGCACAAGATCCCTGAGTACAATCCGCCTCTACGAATTTTCCGAGGAGTGGCCATGATCAAATTGATGCGCGACGCGTCCCATAACTATCCCTGGCTCCTCAAGTCCATCATGGGGATCATCGCCATCGCCTTCGTCATCACCATGGGCTGGTGGGGATTCGGCGAGCAGACCGGCACCGTCGTCGCTTCCGTCGGCGATCTCACCGTATCCCACGATGAGTTTCGGCGCGCCTACGAAAATACCTACCGCTTCTACAAAGACAAAGTCCCCGGAGATTTCAAAGACGAAACGATCAAGCAGTTTGTGGTCGAGCAGCTGATCGACAATCGAACCTGGCTGATCGTGGCAAAGAACATGGGTCTCACCGTGGCAGACGACGACCTGCGCGACGTCATCATGCAGATCCCAGACTTCCAAAAGAATGGCACCTTCGACCCGGAAGTCTACCAGCGGCTCCTAGCCGCGAACCATTTGACGCCGGCGCTATTCGAAGCGATGGAAGCGAAAGAAGTGCTCAGCAATAAAGCCCGGATGATCATCCGGGACGCCGTGGCTCTCACCCCTGCCGAAATTGCCGAGGCCCAGACCCTTACCCTGCGGCAGACGGAATCGGATCCGGCCAAGACCGCCGCAGCCAAAGACCGCGCCATCCAGGACGTCCTCTTTCAAAAGCAGCAACGAGCACTGCAGGCCTATACGGAAGCTCTCAAGACCTCGCTTCCGATCACGATTCACCGCGAACTACTTTAACACTCGTCAAATGTCATCACATCTTCAAGTCCCAATGTCTCGGACGATCTTCGTCCTGAACGTTCTGACTTGAAGACCTGACGACGTTCCGACCTTCTCAGATAATCAACATCGCATCACCATAACTGTAAAAACGGTACCGCTCGCGAACCGCCTCTGCATAGGCTTCTCGAAGAAACTCCGTCCCGGCCAATGCGGAAACCAGCATCAACAAAGTCGTCCTGGGCAAGTGAAAGTTCGTGAGCAGCGCGTCGATCGCCCGAAACGAAAATCCCGGCGTCATGAAGATATCCGTCTCTCCCTGGTAAGGCCTAATCCGGCCCTCCGCACGAGCCGCCGTTTCAAGGGCACGGACGACCGTTGTTCCGACCGCAACGATCCTGCCCCCCGCTGCGCGCGCCTGCTCCATGGCCTGGACCGCTTCTGCTCCGACCTCCATCCATTCAGCACCCATCCGATGGCCTTCAATCTGCTCGGCCGTCACCTGCTTAAAGGTCCCAATCCCCACATGTAGCGTGACGGTTGTCAAACCGATCCCTCGCTGTTGCAGCCGCGCCAATAAATCCGGCGTGAAATGGAGTCCGGCGGTCGGCGCCGCAATCGCCCCTTCATGTTGCGCAAAGAGAGTTTGATACCACTCGCGATCTTGGTCGGTCGGCGCCCGTTTCAAGTAGGGAGGCAGTGGCATCTGGCCATGTTGCCGCAACCATTCAGGCCAAGGAATCGGACTCTCCACCCGAACCTTCGTTCCGTCCGCGCCACGCTCGACCACTACCGCGGAAGCATCCGGCCCGATCTCAATCACCTGGCCAGGAAGGAACGTGCCCTTGAGCAACACTTCCCAGACTGCCTCGCCCAGATCCTTCACAAAGAGGACCTCGACCTTCGCGCCGGACGGACGTTTTCGCCCTGCCACGCGCGCAGCCACCACCTTAGTATTGTTGACCACGAGAAGATCGCCTGGCTGCAACAGATCCGGCAGCGCGTCGATTCGGCGATGGGCCAGCGAACGGTCAAGCGGCTGCAGCACCAGCAGCCTGGCTTGGTCACGCGGAATCCTCGGCTGCGCAGCGATCAGCGAGGCATCGAATGGAAAGTCGAATTCGGAGAGCTGCATCAGGAAGAAGGGAGAATCGGAGGTTTGACCAGCGTCATATTCTGCACTTCGGTGCCGGGATAATAATACTGAAGAATCGTCGAGAAGTGATAGCCCCGCTCCGCCAGTTCCTTGGCACCCCACTGGCACATCCCGACGGCATGGCCCGCGCCATAGCCAGACAACACCACGTCGCGGGCCATGGATTCGATAGCAAACTGCGTGCTGGGGATGATGGTATACCCGACCGCTTTCCGCAACTCTTCTCCGCGAAGGATCAATTCTCCGCCGGAATGGAGAATACGCAGCTTCGCGACTCGCCCCCCACGGCTGAACGCGATGGGCGCCATCGCGGTGATCCTCCCCACAGAGAAGCCCTGCTGCCGCAGATTCAGTTCAAGGGTATCGACTCTGAACGAAGACTTCCATTGATAGTTGGGCGACGCAAGATCAAAGGGGCACTCCACCCCCTTGAGATAGGGATATTCTTTCGACCAGACATTCATGGCATCCTCCGTCAACCCCGCGGCTGTCGAGGAAAAGGCGGCATAGATCGGGGCATCCTGATAGGTCACGACCAGGCCTCTAGTCTCTTCGACCGCGTGCAGGATCCCGGCATCGATCCCCTGCTTCCCGCGATAGACTTGGTCTTGCACCGTGGCCGCCACGTCATACTCACGCTTCCCACTCAGCATCTGCTGATAAAGCGCATAGGTCCTGGCAGCAACTGCTTGCGTCTTCAGCATCTCCGGGTGCCAGGTCGAACTGACTTCGGCGGGAACCACCCCCTTGATGTACTCCTCAAGGTCTACCCGATTGATAACGAGGAACCCCTTCCCCTTTCGCACAAGAGATACGAGGCCGCTCACCGAAATCTCCGTGCCGAAGTCCCCCGATAGCCCGGCCCCCCCATCAGGCTTTTTGGCAGGCCGTGGGAACGTCAACGTAAGCCCGCTCTCTCCGCCCCCCAGCGTCAGCCGATCCGTCCGCATGAAGACGCCGTTCAGCACAAACCCCGTGCCCTCCGCTGACACATGAACCGAGGCGCGCAGCGCCTGACCACGGCCCGTTGCATCCGTCATCCAGAGAGAGCGGTCGGCGCGGACATTGAGCTGTGCCACATCGACCGAGAGCATGACCCGGATCGACTGTGCCGCCTCGACTCCTGGAACCAAGCTGAACAGACAGGCCCCTACCATAATCATGGCGCGGCACAGTCCTGTCTCTCGTTGTGTCATCGGCGAAAGATCCATGTGATGCAATAGAATACCAGACTGAAGATGATACTGAGGAGCAGGCTAGTAGCAAGGGGGAATGAGAAGCTGAAGTTCTCTCGCCGAATGGAGATGTCGCCTGGCAGCTTACCGAACCAGCCCAGGAGATGTCCTACTCCCGAAACACGGTCTGCCATCAGCAACAACAGACCGACCAGGGCCACGCAGAGCCCAATTCCGATGAAGACTTTGCCGAGACTCCCCCACTCAGCCATTAGCCTTGAGTCAAATGTTCTGCGATTTGCACCGCATTGAGAGCGGCCCCTTTACGCAAATTGTCCGCCACCACCCAGAGATTCAGACCGTTCGAAATCGACTCATCTTCACGAATACGGCCAACGTAGACCTCGTCTTTCCCCGCAACCTCCAGCGGCATCGGATAGATCTTATGTGCCGGATCGTCGTAGAGCAATACGCCTGGCGCAGTCGACAGAATCGCGCGGGCCTCGTTGACCGTGAGCTTCCGCTCCGTCTCGATGTTGATGGCTTCAGAATGGCCGACATAGACCGGGACCCGCACCGTCGTCGCTGTCACATGGATCGACTGGTCGCCCATAATTTTCCTGGTCTCGTCAACCATCTTCATCTCTTCCTTCGTATAACCGGACGGAAGAAACTCGTCGATCTGCGGCAAACAGTTGAAGGCGATTTGATAGGGATAGACCTTGGGATCTGGCAGCTTGAAGCTGAGCAAGTCCTGACACTGCTCCATCAACTCATCCATCGCCTCTTTCCCCGTACCGGACACGGACTGAAAAGTCGTGACGACAATCCGCTTGATCCTGGCCTTATCATGCAGGGGTTTCAACGCCACGACCATTTGAATCGTGGAACAGTTGGGGTTGGCGATGATGCCCTTATGCTGTGAGATGTCCTGCGCATTCACTTCCGGCACCACGAGCGGCACCTCGGGGGTCATTCTCCATGCGGCGCTATTATCGATCACCACTGCCCCGGCCTTCACCGCAATCGGCGCAAACTCCCGGCTGAGATCCGCCCCGGCTGAGAAAAGCGCGATATCCACGTCCGCGAACGAGTCCTTCGTCAAGACCTCGATCGGCACCTCGTTTCCGTCGAATGTCACCATCCCGCCAGCGGACCGGGTGGAGGCGAGGGGAACCAGACGTGACACGGGGAACTTTCGTTCCTCAAGCACATCGATCATTTCGGTCCCGACAGCCCCGGTTGCGCCGACGATCGCTACGACATAGCCTGTTTTCTTTTTCAACATAAGCCTTGATCCTATCTACAGCGAGATCTCACGAATACGATGATTGAAGGTATCGGCCACGAGCAGATGCCCAGACCGATCCATCACGATTCCAAATGGATAACTCAAACTGGCGTCGCGGGCCGCTCCCCCGTCGCCCCCGTAACTGGCCACACCGACACCGGCGATACGCTCAATCAGCTTAGTGGCCCGATCCCATCGTCGCACCAGATGGTTATCCGAGTCGGTGAAAAATATATTCCCATCCCCATCCAGCGCCATTCCGGATGGCCGGGAGAGACTGTTGCTGGGCGGTTCGTCCGGCCCTTGATATCGATATTCACCGCTGCCGCCCACAACAGTCCTGATGAAACCGGTGACGGGATCAACGGCGCGAATTCTTCCGCTAAAGCTATCCGCAATGAACAGGGTGCCGTCTGACGCGAGTGCCAATCCGCCGGGACCGGCCAAGCCGGTTTCCGTCGCAGCCATGCCATCTCCATTATACGCAGCCGTACCAGTCCCTGCGACCGTGTGAATCATCCCAGTCGCCAAATCGACCGCCCTCACTCGGTTGTTGCTTTGGTCGGCAATATAAAGGACGCCGCCATCACTCACCACCAAAGCAGCCGGCTCATTCAACCCAGCCTCGACCGCCAAGCCTCCGTCACCGGAATAGCGAGGCAACCCCAGGCCTGCGATGGTCATGATCACCCCTGTCTTCGCATCTAACCGCCTCACCCGATGGTTCAACGTGTCCGCAATATAAAGATGTCCGGCTCGGTCGACCGCCACCGCAGTCGGAAAATTCAACAATGCTTGATCGGCAGGGCCGCCATCGCCGCTAAACCGTTTGGCCGTGGCAGTCCCTGCCACCACATATCGAACGGTCCCGCTCAAGTCAGTCTGTTGCGTGAAGGCATGTGATGCGACCGAGTCGCTTTCCGCAAATGGGTCGTCCTCCACTCCATCCGTCACGGGGGTTGGCGCAACTGGGGGTGCGACTGGCGCAGCTCCATGAATGAAGCCCGCGACCGTGCTGATGCAGTTGGTCTTCCGGTCGATCTTCCGGACGACATGGTTCTCCGAGTCGGCGATGAACAGGTTACCCTCTGCATCGAGAGTAAGACTCTTAGGCTCGTTCAGGCAGGCAGCCAAAGCCGTCCCTCCGTCACCAGACCAGCCTGGGTCTCCGGTGCCAGCCAGGGTCTTGATCTCAACTGCTGTGAGGTTCGTACTCATCAACGTCGACAGGCCTAGCTAGTTCAGATTTCTCAGAATGGCCTCGCCCATTTCAGTCGTACCGACGAGGCGAGTCCCTGGGCTATGAATATCTTTCGTGCGATAACCGAGCTCGAGGGTCTTCACGATCGCCTGCTCGATGGCTTCCGCTTCCTTATCCAACTTGAACGCATAGGACAACAGCATGGCTACCGACGCGATCGTCGCGATGGGGTTCGCCACATTCTTCCCGGCAATGTCCGGCGCGCTGCCGTGAATCGGCTCGAACAGTCCGACCTGCGACCCGATGCTGGCAGACGGCAACATGCCGATGGAGCCGGTCAACATCGCCGCTTCATCGCTTAGAATGTCGCCGAAGATATTATTACAAAGCATCACATCGAACTGCTTCGGATTGCGTACGAGCTGCATCGCCGCATTGTCGACATAGATATGGCTCAACTCCACATCCTGATAATCTTTATGGGTCTCGATAACCACACGGCGCCAGAGCTCGGACGATTCCAGCACGTTCGCCTTGTCGACTGACATCACCTTCTTCCGCCGATTTCTGGCTGCTTCGAACGCTACTTTCGCAATCCGTTGGATTTCTTCCGTGGTATAGACCTCGGTATTGAACGCTCGCTCACTCCCGTTCGGTAGCTTCTCAACCCCTTTGGGTTTTCCGAAATAGATACCACCGGTCAATTCACGAATCACGAGAATGTCGATCCCTTCGATCACTTCGCGCTTCAACGTGGAGGCATCAGCCAACATCGGGTATAACTTTGCCGGGCGTAAATTCGCGTAGAGGCCCAGATGCTCGCGCAGTCCCAACAGGGCTCGCTCCGGACGCAAGCTATATTCCAACCCCTCCCACTTGGGACCGCCGACCGCGCCGAGCAGCACGGCATCGCTCTGCTTGGCTAGGGTCAAGGTCTCCTGAGGAAGGGGCACTCCCACTTTGTCGAGGGCCTGGCCTCCGACATCGCCGAAAACAAACTCGAACTGGTGCTGGAACTTCTCCGCGACAGCCTTCAATACTTTCACCGCTTCAGGCACGATCTCCCGACCCACTCCATCACCAGCTAGTACGGCAATCTTCGCCTTCACAGACCACTCTCCCTCGTTGTAAGTGATGACCGCAGGGGCCTCTACTCCAGGACTTCCTCATCCTCCAGCCGCCAAGCTGGATCGACCACACAAAGGAACTCGATGGCAGTGGATCCGCTATTTTCCAGAGACTGCTTGCCTCCGGGAGGCACATAGACGACGGAGCCAGGTCCCACCGAAACGACTGAGTTATCCACAGTCAATCGTCCAGATCCGGCAATAATGTAATAGACCTCTGAAGATGTCAGCCTGTGCCATTTCGAGCGGGCGCCGGGCGCCAAGGTCCCCTGCGCCAGGCTATAGCCGAGCGCGAGCGGTTGTTTGGCCGGATGCAGCAACTCTCGCAGAACGGTATGGTCTCCGGCCAGAAACTCCGGCCGATCTGCCAGGGTGACATGCACCACAGAGCGCCTCCCAGCCAACAAGATGTTCCCGCCCCAAGACCGGAGCGGGTGACTCTACCGTGGCCACTTTCGCTAAATCAAGTTTACCTTCTGCTCGCCCTGCACCTGCCTTCCCGCTAAATAGGAGAGCTTGTTCAGTGCATTCAGATAAGCCCGCGCCGAAGCCATAATGATATCCGTATCCGCCCCATGGCCTGACACGGTGCGGCCCTCTTCCTGCACCCGGACCGAGACTTGGCCTTGCGCATCAGTCCCTCCCGTGATCGCCTTGACGGCATACATGAGGAGCGTGCTCTTCGTCTGCGTGATAGCGGCAATCGTCCGATAAATAGCATCCACCGGCCCATCGCCGTTTCCAGTCTGCCTGACGGTCCGTCCGTCGAACTCGAGCTCGACCGTGGCGGTCGGCACCTGATCCGTCCCGCTGGCGACATGGAACGACTTCAAGGTGATCCGATCGGCCATTTTGGCCAGTTCTTCGGAGACAATGACTTCGAGGTCCTCTTCGTAGATCTCTTTCTTCTGATCGGCCAGCTTCTTGAACCGCTCGAACGCGCGATTAACCTCCTCGTCCGAGAGGGTATAGCCCAATTCCACGAGCCGCTGACGAAACGCATGCCGCCCAGAGAGTTTCCCCATTACCATCTTGCTCTCGACCAGCCCGATCGTCTCTGGCTTCATGATTTCATAGGTCGTCTTGTCCTTCAGCAGCCCGTCCTGGTGGATGCCGGAGGTATGGGCGAACGCGTTCGCCCCGACAATCGCCTTGTTCGGCTGCACCACCATGCCAGTGATCTTGCTGACCAATCGGCTAGTTTTCGCGATCTCTTCGGTATGAATCTTCGTATCGGCTTGATAGAAATCTTTCCTGGTCCGAAGCCCCATGACGATTTCTTCCAACGCTGTATTCCCCGCCCGCTCGCCGATTCCGTTGATCGTGCATTCAACCTGGCCCGCTCCTTCGAACACCGCCGCCAAGCTGTTCCCCACCGCGAGGCCAAGGTCGTTGTGGCAATGGACGGAGATCACCACCTGCGAACTATTCGGCACTTGTTCGCGAATGTTGCGAATGAGCTTGCCAAATTCCTGCGGCACCGCATAGCCGACTGTATCGGGAATATTGATCGTCCCGGCTCCCGCGGCAATCACCGCCTCGATCACTTCATAGAGGTAGGCGGGGTCCGAACGGCTGGCATCCATGGGCGAGAATTCCACATCGTCCACGTAGCCCCTCGCCCGTTGCACCATCTCGACCGCGCGCTTCTTCGCCTCGTCGCGCGTCATTCTGAACTGGTGCTTCAAATGGATATCCGAGGTCGAGAGAAACGTATGGATACGGACCTTGGGCGCCCCCTTCAAGGCCTCCCAGGCCCGATCGATATCCTCTGGCCTTGCCCGCGCCAAACTGCAGATCGTCGGCCCCTCGACCTCCTGGGCGATCCGCCGCACCGCTTCGAAGTCTCCCGGCGAACTGTAGGCAAACCCCGCTTCGATAATATCGACCCCCAGGCGAGCCAGCTGCTTCGCCACCATGATCTTTTCTTCCACATTCATGCTGGCGCCAGGCGATTGCTCGCCATCGCGCAGGGTCGTATCGAAAATCTTGATCATTCTGGTCATGGTTTCACCTCTCTTATCCTGTGAGATTGCTGAAAATTTTTTTCCTGCAAGGCCGCAAGAAGCGGGACGACCGAGGCATACCCGCACGGTACGTCGCAGGGAGGCACGCAACCGAGAACGCCACAGGAAAGCATTTTCAGCGATCTCAAATGAAAAAAACCTCCATCCCCACGCCCAGGGACGGAGGCTCGAGAAGCTCCGTGGTACCACCCTGATTCAGCCATGAACAACGTCGTGCTGTCCACAACCATTCATTCCGCCTTATCACGGGGGCGAAACGGAATCCATTACGCGGGTTCCACGACTCTGGCTCAGGGGCGAGTTCGGCAACTCACAGGCTGGGTTGCACCATCTACCAGCGCTCTCGATTTCCATGCGAATTGTCTACGACTCCTCGTCGCAGCCTTCTAGGAATTCGATTCTTTCACGGACTGCTCGGTCTTGCTCGGCGACCGTTTCCCGGCCATCTTGGGCAGAAACCCGACGAGCCGTTCTGCCGGACCGAGCAGCGCATAGCCGGCAAAAATGGCAAATAGCATGACTTGGGGCCAGGCGGCCACAAGCATGACGGCCAAGATTCCCCACACGAGATAGGTAATATGACGGTCTCCGCTGAACTTCATATCTTTAAAGCTACGATACTTAATGGTGCTGACCATCAAGAACGACAGGGCCAACGTCATCACCAGAACGAGAAGTGGCTTCACGTCGGCCGCAATCTTCATGCTGTAATGGTCGAACACCACGAGCGAGGCCACGACCCCTGCCGCAGCAGGAATCGCCAAGCCAGTGAAGTACTTGCCATCCGCCACGGCCACCGTCGAATTAAACCGGGCCAACCGCACCGCACCCATCGCGACATAGGCAAACATCACGGCAATACCGAATGTCCCCTGTCCACTCAGCGCCCAGGAATAAATCAACAGACCGGGAGCGACTCCGAAGGACACCACATCGGACAGGGAGTCGTACTCGAGGCCGAAATGGCTGGTGCTATTCGTCAATCGCGCCGATTTTCCATCGAGCACGTCAAAAATCATCGCCACCAGGATGGTGATGGCTGCAATCAAGTAATCCCCCTTGAACACGGACAGGATCGAAAAGACGCCGCAGAAGAGGTTCCCTGTCGTGAACAAATTCGGAATGAGATGCATGGCGGCTTTGCGCCGCTTCCCATCGCGCCCGAACGATTCACGAAGTCCGGTGGTTTTCATCGCAGCGCTCCTAAGATGGTCTCTCCACCCTTCACTCGATCGCCGAGTGCGACTCTGATCGCCGTTCCGACCGGCAGAAACGTATCCATCCGCGACCCAAATCGAATCAACCCGTATCGTTCACCACAAGCGGCCCGGGCGCCCGGCGAGATCCAGCAGACGATCCGTCTGGCAATCAGTCCTGCCACCTGCACACAGAGCACCTTCGCCCCCTGCGCCGTCCTGATCATCAAAGCATTTTGCTCGTTCCGCAACGTCGCATCGGGCCTGCTGGCCACGAGAAACAAGCCCGGCTGATACTGCACATCCTCGACGACCCCTTCACAGGGAATCCGATTGATATGCACATCGAACACGTTCAAAAATATCGTGACGCGAATGCTGCGATCCTTGATAAAGCGAGGCTCGAACTCTTCTTCGATGGCGATGACTCTCCCGTCACCAGGCGCCACGATGAGACCAGGCCCTTGCGGCACCACTCGAGAAGGATTGCGAAAAAACCAGGCGACGAAGAGCGTCAGGAGCACCCCACCCACCGCCGCGACAATTCCACCCCACCAACCTGCTAGCAGTGTAGCGCCCACAGCAGTCCCGATGAAGGGAATTCCTTCTTTGGCAAACGGGATGCCGACGGCACGATCTGCCACAGAAACCTCGTTTCTTAGTTTTTATTCTTATCAACCAACTGCTCTTTTTTCAGCCAGGGCATCATCGCCCGCAACCGGCCCCCGACCTCTTCGATCGGGTGGGCTGCGCCCTTCGCTAACAACGCATTGTAGACCGGACGGTTCGCCTGATTCTCCAGGATCCAGTCTCTGGCAAACTTGCCGTCCTGGATTTCCCCCAGGATCTTCTTCATTTCCTGCTTCGTCTGCTCCGTGACAATCCGGGGTCCACGAGTAATGTCTCCGTACTTCGCCGTCGTGCTGATGGAGTAGCGCATGTTGGCGATGCCGCCTTGATGGATCAGATCCACGATCAACTTCACTTCATGCAGACATTCGAAATAGGCCATCTCCGGCGAATAACCTGCCTCCACCAGCGTCTCGTAGCCTGCCTGAATGAGGGAGGTGAGACCTCCGCAGAGTACCACCTGCTCGCCGAAGAGGTCCGTCTCGGTCTCTTCACGGAAGTTCGTTTCGATCACTCCGGCCCGCCCGCCGCCGATCGCGCTGGCATAGGCCAAGCCGATCTGCTTGGTCGTTCCGCTGGGATCCTGATGGATTGCGAGCAGGCAGGGCACGCCACTGCCCTTCGTATATTCCGACCGGACGAGATGACCTGGTCCCTTGGGCGCGACCATGAACACATTGGTCGTGGCCGGCGGTATGATTTGCCCGAAGTGAATGTTGAAGCCATGACCGAATGCGAGATAGGCGCCTGGCTTTAGGTTCGGAGCAATATCCTGCCGGTAGATGGCCGCTTGCGCTTCGTCCGGTGCGAGAATCATGACGACATCAGACGCTTTCACCGCATCGGCCACCGACATGACTTTCAGCCCGCTCTGCTCCGCCTTCTTCCAGGACGCGCCTTCGCGCAACCCGATGACTACGCTCACGCCGCTCTCCTTCATGTTGAGCGCATGGGCATGCCCCTGGCTGCCGTAGCCGATGACTGCAACCTTCTTGTTCTTGATCTGCTGAATATCGGCGTCTTTATCGTAGTAAATCTTCATCGCTCACTCCTTGGGTAATGGCCGTAACAAGAAACTGTTAGGACGTTGCGTCTGGGATGACGCTTATTCGCGGACAGCTTTTTTCGCCGGCACGCTCGTCGCGCGAATCGACTCGCGGGCGACCGCAACACGTCCGGTCCGCGTGAGCTCTTTGATGCCGAGGGGCTGCAGCAGGTTGATGATCGCTTCGATCTTCTGAGGATCGCCGGTCACCTCAATCGTGTAGGTCGTCGGCGTGGAGTCGATGACATTGGCCCGGAAAATATCGGCAATCCGCAACGCTTCCGCGCGATCTTCCGGCCTCGTATGCACTTTGATGAGCGCCGTCTCTCGCGACACGAAATTGCTCTCGTTCAAATCCACAACCTTGATGACATCGATCAGCTTATTAAGCTGCTTCACGATCTGCTCGATGATCCGGTCGTCTCCGGACGTGACGATGGTCATCTGCGACATGGAGGGATCCAGCGTCGGCGCCACCGAGAGACTTTCAATGTTGAATCCGCGGCCGCTGAACAAACCTGCAACGCGAGACAAGGACCCAAATTTATTCTCGACGGTCACCGAAATAATATGTTCCATGCCCAATCTGTACTCCTGCCAAGAACGTTAGGCCGTGAGAATCGTGTCCGAATCCTGCGGAGTCACTTGCCCCGATCCAGCCTGCTTCGTCTTCAAATGCGGCGGATCTTCCAAAATCATCTCATGATTGCTGCCGCCGGCCGGAATCATCGGATAGACGTTTTCGTAGCGGTCGGTCGGCACATCAACGATCACCGGCCGGTTGACTGCAATGGCTTCCTTGAGGACGTCATCGACCTCTGATGGCTTGCTGGCCCTGAGTCCCACCGCTCCATAGGCCTCGGCCAACTTCACAAAGTCCGGCGTCGTTTCCAGATCGCTCGAGGCATACCGCCCTTCATAGAAAAGGTCCTGCCATTGCCGAACCATCCCGTGGAATCGATTATTAAGCACAATGATCTTGACCGGAAGCTTATGCACCACAGCCGTGGCCATTTCCTGCATATTCATCTGGATACTGCCGTCACCGGCAATACAGAGGACCAGCCTGCCAGGGAAGGCGGCTTGCGCCCCCATGGCGGCCGGAAATCCAAAGCCCATGGTTCCGAGCCCGCCCGAGGTTAACCAGCGATTGGGCTTGGCAAACTTAAAGTACTGGGCGGCCCACATCTGATGTTGCCCGACATCGGTCGAGACGATCGGATCCATATCCTTCGTCAGTTCATAGAGCCGCTTGATAACATGCTGCGGCTTGATCGGCCCGTCCGCTGCCTGCTGATAGGCCAGAGGATTCGCCTGCTGCCATTCGCGGATCTGATCCCACCAGGGCTTGCGTAATTTCTTCTGATCGCCGTTTACTGTGGCGCGCAAAATCTGGAGCAACTCGCGCAGCACCATTTTGCAGTCGCCGACGATGGGAATGTCGACATTGACATTCTTCCTGATCGAGGTCGGATCGATATCGATATGAATAACCTTGGCATGGGGACAAAACTCGGAAACCTTACCGGTCACGCGATCGTCAAACCGCGCGCCAATCGCCACGACCAGGTCGGAGTAATGCATGACCATGTTGGCCCAATAGGTGCCATGCATGCCCAGCATGCCCATGGACTGGAGATGTTCTCCGGGGAAGGCCCCGAGTCCCATCAAGGTCATGTCGACCGGCATATGAGTCAGTTCGGCCAACTCCATCAACTCTTGCGAGGCACCGGAGAAGATGACGCCGCCGCCAACATACAGCACCGGCTTCTTCGCCTTCGCCATAGCCTCAGCCGCCTGCTTGATCTGCCACTTATTGCCTTCATACACAGGATTATAGCTGCGGATGGAGACGGAGCTCGGATAGGTAAACTCCGCCTTATCCATAGAAACGTCTTTCGGAATGTCCACTAACACAGGACCGGGACGCCCCGTCGTCGCAATGTAGAAGGCTTCCTTGATCGTCGTCGCCAAGTCGGCCACGTCTTTTACGAGAAAGTTATACTTGGTGCAGGGGCGGCTCAAACCGATATTATCCGCCTCTTGGAACGCATCGTTCCCGATCAGGCTGGTCGGAACTTGGCCCGTAAAACAGACCAGCGGGACAGAGTCCATATAGGCATCGGCCAATGCCGTAATCACGTTCGTCATGCCTGGCCCTGAGGTCACCAGGCAGACTCCGGCTTTCCCGGTCGCCTTGGCATAACCTTCCGCCATATGGCCGGCGCCCTGCTCATGGCGCGTCAGGACCACTTCAATATCCTTTTGTTGGTGCAGCATGTCGAAAATCTTCAGCACGACACCGCCAGGAAGCGCAAAAATCGTCTTCACGCCTTCCCGTTTGAGACATTCGATGAGGATTTCAGCGCCTGTGAGCTTCATGACAGAACCTCCATCCATCCCGCCCGTAAAAATCAAGCGGAGGAATCGATACAATAGCAACGAAACGGCTTGGCCTAACAGGCCAGACACGAGCCCCTCGACATCTCAGAACGTTCTGAAAAATCAGGGATAAAGATGCATAATCCTATCACCACATATTTCACCGCGTCAATAGTGCCGAGGCGCGGGCCCCTCCCCTGACAGTCCCGCGCTCAGCATGATATCCTTCGTCCCCACCCTCGTCCATTGGTCTGAGTCGCGACAATATGAGCCTGCCGGTCCATATCACCATCCTGTCCCGCGACGAATGCCATCTCTGCGATGTCATCTACCGGATTGCGACCCATCTCCAGTCAGAAATGAACATCACAACAAGCAAAGTGAGAATTGAGGGAGACCAGGCCCTGATGGAATGCTATGGGTCGAGGGTTCCCGTCGTGCTACTCGATGAGGTAGAGTATTGCTCGGGGAAAATGACGGAAGGGGACCTGCGTCGAGCAATAAAAAAAGCGCGGTGGAGAAGACCTATAAGCCGGATTCTGTCCCGCATGGGATATGGTCCCACACGGGGGTGATCATTTCTCTGGGATTCGAGTCACCTCGAACCTCAAGCGACCTACCCGAAGACCTCGGCCGGGCCAGCCGGTCGTCGGCTTTCCAAGGAAAGCCGACAGGCGTCTTCCTATTTGGCCTTGCATCAGGCGACGCTTACCGTGCCAGTGATGTTACCACCACCGCGGTGGGCTCTTACCCCGCCGTTTCACCCTTACCTGATCCGCAGCGACAAGACTTGCATCTCATTGCCTCGGCCATCGGCGGTTTGTTCTCTGTGGTGCTGGTGTCGGATCGCTCCGCCTGGGAGTTACCCAGCGCCCTGCCCATGAAGTCCGGACTTTCCTCTAAGAGCGTTGCCGCCCCAAGCGATCACCCGATCCTCTCCCTCGCGCAGCTTGAGTATAGAAAGGAACGGGAGCGGTTGCAACCAGCCCCGCGGAATTAGTGCAGCGAAGGCAAGGCCGCAGCCGGCACCGCCTGTTTGGCTTGATACAGACCCATCGCCTGCGGCATCCACTGTTTCAGCTGGTCAATTCTGGTCTCATGACGCGGGTAGGTGGAGAGAAACTCGGCCGGGCCGACGCCTTTGGACATCTGCCCCATCCGGTCCCATCCTTGCCATAGCCTTACACGGCATAGTTTCGACTCGCCTGCCGTCGAACTAGCCGGACATATGATCGTGAAGAAGCACGGAGAGGAACGGTTGGGATCAGTCGCAAAGCTGCACTGCAAAACGACGCAGGCAGTGCTGGGGAAAACGGAGAAAATAGACTAGAGTGATTCGCCGATCTCAAGGACCGACGTCTTATCAAGCTCGGGCACTGACCCTGTTTCGACAGGAGTTTGCCCACCCCAATAGAGCATCCGACGGCAATAGGGACAGGTCAAGAGATCTTCCCCGCGCTTCACTTCGGAAATCAATTGCGGCGGAAGCTGCAGCTGGCAACCGGAGCAGGTCCTCTCTTTGATCTCCGCAAGCGCCTGATCCTTCCGCGCCGCCTTGATCGAGTTATAGCGGACGAACAGCCCCTTGTCGACATCAGCTGAATAGGTCTGCTGCTGCGATTCGAGATCGGCCAGCTCAGCTGCAAGCTTCTTCTCGAGTTCGTCCAGCACCAGCTTCTCCTGCGCAAAGACATTTTCGACAACATTCACCTTCGCTTGCGCCTCTTTTGCAGTCTGCTGGAGCTGCTCAATCTTCTCCATGCACAGCAGGATCTTTTCCTCAAAGTCGCCCTTCTTCTTGTTCGACACTTCAATCTCGAACAGATGCGCCTGGTATTCCTTGTTGGATTTCAACTCAGATAGCCGCGACTTCATCTTTTCCGTGTGGGCTTCGTGCGCCTCAAGATCTTTTTCGTGTGACCGCCGCTCTTTGACCAGTGCCTCCATGCCGGCACTGGTTTGCTGGAGCAGCTGTTGGGCTTCCCGGAGAGGTGTTTCAACTACTTGAAGTCGTTCCGGAATTTTCCGGCGTTGAGTATTAATCTCCATGCAGCGGAGATCCAACTTTTGCAGCGCAATGAGGGGGGAAAGATTATGCTTCAACGAACTCCTCTAGCTGTTGCTCGACACAACGTTCACAGTCGCTGAGCTCTGCGGCGTGCTGGTGGGCCCACTAGGACTTGAACCTAGGACCAGCTGATTATGAGTCAGCCGCTCTAACCACCTGAGCTATGGGCCCGGTCAGGCGGATGACTCTCTCGCGCCTGATCTGCAGACACGAACAGACAATTCTAGGCTGCCCCAGGGAACGGAGTCAAATCTCAGGCAGCGCCTCCCGCGTTAAAGCGTTTCCACAAAGCTCCGAAGCTTCTTGCTCCGGCTCGGATGGCGTAATTTCCGCAAGGCTTTGGCTTCGATCTGCCTGATACGTTCGCGGGTCACTTCGAAATCCTGACCGACCTCTTCGAGGGTATGGTCGGTGGCTTCGCCGATGCCGAACCGCTTCCGCAGAACCTTCTCTTCTCGCGGCGTGAGCGTTCCCAATGCGCTGTTAATCTGGCGCTGGAGATCGTAACGGATCGCCGCCTCCAGAGGAGAGACGGCCTTCTTGTCCTCGATAAAGTCGCCCAAATGGCTGTCTTCTTCTTCGCCGATCGGGGTCTCTAGCGAAATCGGCTCGCGCGCGATCTTCAAAATCTTCCGCACCTTGTCCAGCGGCAAATCCATGCGCTCGGCGATTTCTTCCGGCGTCGGTTCGCGGCCGAGCTTCTGAACCAGATGGCGGGACGTCCGGATCAGCTTATTGATCGTCTCGATCATGTGCACCGGGATACGGATCGTCCGGGCCTGATCGGCAATCGCACGGGTAATGGCCTGGCGAATCCACCAAGTCGCATAGGTACTGAACTTGTAACCGCGCTTATACTCGAACTTATCCACGGCTTTCATCAAGCCGATATTGCCTTCCTGGATCAAATCCAGGAACTGGAGACCCCGGTTCGTGTACTTCTTCGCGATGCTAACGACGAGACGAAGGTTCGCTTCGACTAGCTCGGCTTTCCCTCGCTTGACCTTTTCCTCCGCCACATCCAGATGCTTGACCGCGTCCTTGATCTCCTCCGCGGACACCAGCGCTTCTTTGGTCTCAAGGGCTCGAATCCGGCTCTTCGCCGCCTGGTAGACTTTCTTAATTTCGCGCAGCGCGTCTGCCGTGCAACTCGTCTTGCGTTTGACGGCAAGAAAATATTTTTCGTCACTCCGGGCGAGTTTCTTCAGAGCCTCTACGCCGGCTTCGCCGCTGAGCCCCATCCGACGCTGGCAACTGAGGATCTCCCGCTCCGCCGTGCGGATCTGAATAGCCAACTCCCGCACCCGCTGCACCATCCGGTCCTTCAGCACGCCATGCAGGTTGACGGACTCCATCTTCTCCACAACCTGATCGCGAATCGTATCGATCTGTTTCTTGATCTTCTTCTGTTTCACAGGATCGCGATTAGCCGAACGCGCCACTTGATAGAGGCTCTTGAGCGAGGTCGAAATTTTCCGGACGGAGTTCAACCCTTCGAGCGTCTTGACCCGCAGCTCTTCATAGTCCCGCTGGATCTGTTCTTCCTCGAATTCCTCTTCGGTCTCGATGATCGGGACGATCTCCCGCACATTGATCGTCCCGTTTTTAAGCTGATCACGCAGCGCAAGGACAAACTCGATCGTCATCGGCATCCCGTAGATAACCGCCGAGATGTCCTTCTTCCCCTCTTCGATGCGCTTCGCGATCTCGATTTCCCCCTCGCGGCTCAACAAAGCCACGCTCCCCATCTCTTTGAGATAAAGGCGGACCGGGTCATCGGTCCGGCTGAGCGCGCCAGGCGTTAAATCGATTTCCTTCTCTTCTTTCTCTTCCTTCTCGTTCTCATCTCCGCCGCCGGAGTCGGATTCCTCGGATTTGTCGCTCGCCTCCTCGGCATCACGGGCTTTTGTGATTCGCTCCCCCTCAGGCGCATCGACGATCTCGATGTCCATTTCGCCGAACATCGTCATGATGCTGCCGAACTGTTCGGACGACACCACCGCAGCAGGCAAGGTGCTATTCAACTCGCCGTAAGTCAAAAAACCCTTCTCTTTGCCGATTGCAATGAGCTTTTTGACTTCGCTGAGCAACTCTTTTTTCGCCATGACTACTCCTTCACTAAAGACAACATCCCGGCAACAGGCCGCCTGGCCTTTTGCATTCGCAATTCATTCACTTGTGCATTCAACGCCCGCGCATCCTCCACACGACCTTCCCGTTCGGCGGCCTTGAGTTGTGCGATCAAATCCCGAAACAGGGCCTCGGCCCGCTTCCGCTCTAACGTGTCCAAACAGCCAGCAACATGGGCCGGCACGTCGTCGAAATGGTCTTCCCGCATGGAGAGCTCGGTCGCCAACGACCCGCAATCCGGATGATCAGCCACCGCATCCAACAACAATCTGAGTCCAACCCGGCCATCTTGCTCGAGATGGGTCAGCGCCGCCTCGACGAGGATCCGGCAAGCCGGAACCGAGAAGGCCGCGGGCTTCAATCGCTGCACATCGGCGGGCATCAAATGCCCGTGCAGTAGCAAATAGACCAGATCCCGCTCTTCGTTCGCACCCTTGAACATCGCTGGGGTCACACCGGCCGGTGGTACGGCCACCGAGCGCCGCCCCTCGGCTTGCACCAACGCCGGATACCGCTCGATCAATCGCTGCTGGCTAATCCTTAGCCGTTCGGCGACCACACGAATCCGCTCTTCCCGCTCGATCGGATGCTCGCTTTTTTGTAGAATCCGCAACACATCGTCCACGCTACGGATACGACCTTCGATCGTACTGGACTCCGCCGTGCTTAAACTATGCTCGAGGGAAAAGTCCAAAAGACTCGGCGCCTGTTCTTCCAACCGCGCAAAGGCCTCCGGCCCCTCTTTCCGCACATAGGTATCGGGATCCTCGCCAGTCGGCAACGTGACCACTTTCACGCCAAGCCCGCTATTCACGAACAGATCAAGCCCTCGCAATGCGGCACGAACCCCGGCCTGATCCGGATCGAACAAGAGCACGACCTTCGAGGTAAACCGCCTCAACACCTGAATATGCTCCGACGTCAGCGCGGTCCCTAACGTCGCAACCGTATGGGTCAGACCAGCCTGATGCAGGACAACCGCATCGAAATACCCTTCCACCACAATCACGGTCTTCAGCCTGGCGACGGCTTCCCGCGCCAGATCCAAGGCATAGAGCGTCTGCCCCTTCTTGAATAGGGGGGTATCCGGGGAATTCAGGTACTTTGGATTCCCCTCGCCAAGAATACGCCCGCCAAAACCGACGACCCGCTTGCGCAAGTCCGTAATGGGGAACATCACGCGTGAGCGAAAACGGTCGTAGGACCCGGACGCCTGCTCCCGCGCGATCGTCAATCCTGCAACGGCTAAATCATCCGGAGAAAAACCCTGGTTGCTCAGCGCCCTGACGAGCCCATCCCATTCAGCCGGCGCACAACCGATTTCAAACCGTTCGATCGTCCCGGCCTGAATACCACGGCTGGCCAAATAGTCTCGCGCCGTCGCGCCGGTCGCACTGTCCCGCAAATTCTGCTGAAACCAGGCCGTCACCGCACGATTAAGCGGTTCCAGACGACTCGCCTGCGCCGCCTGAGGCCCTGAACTAGGCCCGCTGTCCGGCACATCGATCCCGAGTTTCTGCCCGAGCTCACGAACCGTCTCAGGAAAGTTCGCGCCGGTAATCCGCATCAAAAACGTAAACACGTTGCCGCCCGAGCCGCAGCCAAAACAATGAAAAATCTGGCGGGAAGGACTGACCGTAAAGGAGGGCGACTTTTCCTGATGGAAGGGACAGAGACCTTTCAGGTTCTGGCCTGCCCTGGTCAGACTCACATGATGTCCAACCACCTCGGCAATATCGGCCCGATCTCTGACCTGATTGATCACATTTTCAGAAATCAAACCTCGGCCCACGGGAGTCTCGGCTCCTAATTCCCCCACCTGTAGCGGCGAGGAAGATAAACGTAAGTGGTCGAAAAATTTAAGGTGTATGGTAACAGACGAGGAAGAAATCTGTCAATGTGGTGAAACTACGTTAGCCAGGAGGCCAGGCGAGATGACGCCCGCCCAAGACATGAAGATGGAGATGAAATACGCTTTGGCCTCCGTGAGATCCGGTGTTGACGACGACCCGGTACCCGGATTCGGCAATCCCCTTCAGTTTCGCGATCTTACTGCCAACCAGCAGCAGCCGTCCGAGCAGCTCAGCATCAGAATCTTGCAGCGCAGCCAGCGAGACCACATGTTTTCGGGGAATGACCAGCGCATGGATCGGCGCCTGAGGATTGATATCGTCGAATGCGACCACCAGATCGTCCTCATAGACGAGGGGTGCCGGAATAGTCCTCGCGACGATTTTGCAAAATAGACAGTCACTCACGGGGCAGTTTCTTTTCTCAATCCGGACTTCCCGAACCGAGTCGCCAACTCCTGATAAATTTCTTGCGGCGTGATGCCCTGGTATCCCAGCGCCACCAGGGTATGGAATAGGAGATCCGCCGTTTCATAAACGATCTCCTCCTTCTTCCCACCCTTCCCAGCAATCGCCACCTCGCCTGCTTCCTCGACGACCTTTTTCAAGATGCGATCGACTCCGCCTTCCAGCAACTTGGAGGTGTAGGACTCGCTCGACGGCTGCTGCTTCCGTTCTTGGATCATCTGATAGAGACGCTCAAGAATTCCCCCCCAGGACTCGGAGGTCTTCGTCTCAGGCGAATCTAGCCGGGAAAAGAAACAGGACCGTTCTCCCGTATGGCAGGTCGGACCGACCGGCTCGACCTTGACGAGGAGGGCATCGCCATCACAATCGAAAAACAAGTCTTTGAGCTGCAGCGTATGGCCGGAGGTCTCGCCCTTCTTCCATAATGCCTTGCGCGAACGGCTCCAGAAATGCACCGACTTGGTCTCGATGGTCTTCTGCAAGGCCTCCTGGCTCATGAAGGCGACCATCAGCACCGTGCCATCCCGCCAATCCTGCACAACGGCCGGAATCAGCCCCTGCCCATCGAATTTTAATTTCCCTATATCCATCATCGAACCGCTACTCCCTTCTGACGAAGATAGGCTTTCGCCTCAGGAATCGTGTGAGTCCGGAAGTGAAAAATCGACGCAGCCAGGACCGCATCAGCCTTCCCCCTGACAAATCCGTCATAGAGATGGTCTAAATTCCCCACGCCTCCGGATGCAATCACCGGAATCGAGACGGCTTCCGACACGGCAGCCGTCAGCGCAAGGTCATAGCCCTGCTGTTGCCCGTCTTGATCCATGCTCGTGAGCAAAATCTCACCTGCTCCATACTGGGCCATCTGCTTCGCCCATTCGACGACATCCAGACCGGTCCCCTTGCGGCCTCCGTGGGTGAAAACTTCCCACCCGGTTGCCGAAGCAGGGCGATGCTTGGCATCGATCGCCACGACGATACATTGCGTCCCGAATCGCTCCGCCGCTTCCTTCACAAATTCTGGCCGCTGAACCGCCGCCGTATTGATGCTCACCTTATCGGCTCCCGCGTTCAAGAGAGCCCTGATGTCCTCAAGCGTCCGCACGCCCCCTCCAACGGTCAAAGGCATAAACACCCGTGCCGCTGTCTGCTCGACCACATCCAAAATGGTCTTGCGATTTTCATGGGAGGCTGTGATGTCCAGGAAACAGAGCTCATCGGCTCCTTCGCGGTCGTAGGCCGTGGCCACTTCGACCGGGTCTCCCGCATCACGCAAATTCACAAAGCTCACGCCCTTCACGACGCGGCCGTCTTTGACATCGAGACAGGGAATAATACGTTTGGTCAACATGGCAGCTCGTGAAACATGAAAAGCAAAACGTGAAATCAGCCTGGGATCCCTTACGTCAGGCCCTTACTGATGGCCAAGAGCCGCGACTGCGGTCCGATAGTCTAACTTGCCATCGTAAAGGGCCTTCCCGACAATCGCACCTTCGACCTTGGGCCCGAGCGCCTGCACGGCCAGCAAATCTTCGACCCGAAAGATTCCGCCGGAAGCGATCACGGGAAAGGACGACAACTCGACCATCTCCCGCAAGGCCGCCAGATTCGGCCCGCCCAACATGCCATCGCAAGCAATGTCTGTATAGATCACGGCGCCCAAGGCATGGCCCGCCAGCTCCTTGAGTAGATCGGTCGCCTTGGTCTCCGAGACCGAGGTCCAGCCCTTGACCGCCACCTTCCCGTCCCTCGCATCCAATCCCAACAAAATCTGACGAGGAAACTCCAGACAGGCCTTCTCCAGAAACGACCGATCGGTCAAGGCAGCGGTACCAAGCACAACTCGGCTCACACCGGCGCCGAGATAACGGCGCACGGTTTCGATCGACCGGACTCCTCCCCCTACCTGCACTTTCACGCTCACGGTGCGGATGATCGCTTCAATCTGGGGAAGATTGCGCGGCTCACCCTCCACCGCTCCGTTCAGATCCACCACATGGATCAACGTTGCGCCGCCCTGCTGCCATTGCCTCGCCATAGCCGGCACGTCATCGGAATAGACCGTTTCGGCGGCCATATCGCCCTGTCGCAACCGCACACAGCGACCATTTTTTAAATCAATCGCAGGAATCACGAGCATAGAAAAAACCGCCCCTGCTAACGTTCCCCTGCCGTGCCAAACGGAAACTTGAGGAGCATATGGTCAACCCCGTAGCCCGCCAGCTCATCCGCTGTGACGAACATGCCCCAACGCTCAAAAAATCCCAGCATGTCTTCAATCATCGGCCTCTGCCGCTCGTAGTAGTTCCCCTCCCAGAGCACTTGCCCATCCGCCGCCACCAGCTTGGCTTCAAACCCCACCGTAGCTGGGGGATTGGCGCCAAAGCGACTCCCGACCCGCTCCTGATAGACCAGCACCTGGCCAATCAATGCAGCATCTACCTTCAGCTGTTTTGCCACCAGCATGGCCTGTGCCGGGCCAGCGGGAGATTGCACCGCCTGGGAGGCCAAGACTTTCGCTGCATCACCAGGCGACAGCACCGTCACGCCCTGCTGGGACTTCAACCGGCTCCAAAGCAACTGTGTGACCTTGCCCCCCGCGCCGATCGGCACGATGGAGGTCTGACTCCGAAGCTGTTCGATTTGCGGCGGCACCGCGAGCGCCATATCAGACCGACGGGCTCCTGGCGGGGCCGAGAAGGTCTGAGCGACAACATCCCTCACCTGTGGCGTCGTCAGCGTCGTAAACGGGACCAGCGCAATGGTGCGCACCTGATAGCGCGGCAATTCCGCAGACGACTTCGAAGTCACCTTGGACCCGCTACAGCCGGCCGTTGCCAACAGAGCCAATCCCACCAAGGCCATCGACCATCCCTTGTTGTTCATCATGCTCATTTCCATGATCCAAAATTGTTGATCAACTGTAACCCGACGGCCTGACTCTTTTCAGGATGGAACTGACAGGCCACCACATTATCCCGCCAGATGCTCGACGCAAACGTCGTCCCGTAATCCGTCGTAGTTGCCACCACGGTCTTATCAGAGGGATCGACATAATAAGAATGGACAAAATACCAATAGGACCCGTCAGGAATTCCGTCGAATAGGGGACAGGACTTCTCCATCGTCACGTTGTTCCAGCCCATATGCGGCACCTTCAATCCCTGGCCCGCGGGAAAGCGCCTGACTTTGCCTGGAATAATGCCGAGACCTTTGTGAGTCCCGAACTCCTCGCTCTCCTCAAATAACAACTGGAGCCCCAAACAGATTCCCAGAAACGGTTTCCCCGATTGAATTGCGGCGCGAATCGGCTCCGCCAACCCGTACCGCTCAACATTCGCCATGCAATCGCCGAAAGCTCCGACCCCAGGCAACACCACATGACTCGCATTCCCGATCATGAGCGGATCACGAGTCGCGACCGCCTGATGCCCCACCGCCTCAAAGGCCTTAGAGACACTGCGGAGGTTGCCCATGCCGTAGTCGATAATCGCAATCATATCCGCCTTCAACAGGCTGCTGAAACAGCCCGCCCGCTTCGTTCTCGGCTGATCGAAATCCTCAACGTGCCCCTGAGGRTACGCCTYCGGTTTCGACTCGCCTGCGGCCTTGCTGGCCCGCCTTTTAAAGCAACCTGCGGGAGCATTCTCCGGTTATGGCACACGGAGACTATCAAAATACCGTCTTCTGAGCCCCTACGCTCCTCGTCTGGCCGTACGGCCGTAACCATACCGCAACTGCTGCCATCCTGCCACTGCCAATCTACAGAGGCTCATCTACAACACACAGTCTCAGACCGGCTCATAAAACGAACGGGGCAGGCTTCTTTTCAGAAGCCTGCCCCTATAGGCGAACCTATGTCGGCCACTCTCTTTGACTTACAACAGCCCCTTCGTCGAAAGAACCTTCCCTGCCAACCGCTCTTCCGGCGTGGTGGCCTGATCGAGCGCCTTAGCTAAGGCCTTGAAGATGGCTTCCATGATGTGGTGCGGATTGCGGCCATACATCAGATTCACGTGCAAGTTCAGGCCTGCATGAGTCACGAAGGCCTGAAAGAAGTCTTCGAAGAGACCAAGATCGAAAGCTTTGATCTTCCGATCCGGCAACACCACGTTATAGACGAGATAAGGCCGGCCACTGAGGTCCACCGTGACCTGCGCGAGGGTTTCGTCGAGCGGAGCCGAGGCAAACCCGAACCGCTTGATCCCCGCTTTTTCACCCAAGGCCTGATGTAGAGCTTTGCCCATGACGATTCCGACATCCTCCACCGTATGATGTTCGTCGATATCGATATCGCCCTTGGCCTTGACCGTCAAATCGAAAAATCCATGTTTGGCCAACAGCTCCAGCATGTGGTCGAAGAACCGGATACCGCTATCGATCTTCCCTTGACCGCTGCCGTCCAGCGCCCAGGAAACCTGGATATCGGTTTCCTTCGTGGCCCGATGGATCGTCGCCTTCCGATGTGTCACAGTTTTCTTCATGAGAACCTGCTTTGGGCTGATTTTGCGTGGGCGTCGAACCCTTCCATATGGGCYAATCGAACGAGATGATCTTTCACCTTACTCAGCTCCTCTTTTGTATAGTGCACGATGTTGCTGACTTTGATGTAGTCGTGAACGGACAAAGCCGAAAAGAAGCGCGCGGTTCCGCCGGTTGGCAAGACGTGATTCGGACCTGCCACATAATCGGCCACAGAGGGGGGCGTATACCGGCCCAGGAACAGAGCCCCGGCATGACGGATCTTCTCTAAGTAATCGAAGGGCTCGTCCACCGAGAGGGTCAAATGTTCCGGGGCAATCTGGTTGGCCACATCGATGGCTTCATCCATCGTCGTTACGACGAAAGCCACCGCATGGCGCGCAATGGACTTGGCGGCAATTTTTTCCCGCGTCAGTCCCTTCAACTGGCGGCCAATGAGCTTCACGACATCCTCCGCCAACTGCGCCGATGTCGTCACGAGATAGACTTGCGCATCTTCGTCATGTTCTGCTTCGCAAAGGAGATCTGCCGCGACATGAGCCGGCTTGGCGTCCCCATCTGCCACCACGAGCAGCTCGCTCGGGCCGGCCACCATGTCGATGCCAACCGTCCCGTAGAGGAGCCGTTTGGCTGTCGCGACATAGATATTACCAGGCCCCACGATTTTATCGACCCGCTGAATCGTCTTGGTCCCATAGGCCATAGCCCCGACGGCCTGCACGCCCCCGGCGCGGTAGATCTCCGTGACACCGGCGATGTCGGCTGCTACCAGCAAATAGGGATTGATCGGCCCATTTTGTGGCGGCGTACACATCACCACGCGGGAAACGCCCGCCACCTTGGCCGGAATCGCACACATCAAGACCGACGAGGGATAGACCGCCTTGCCGCCCGGCACATAGACTCCAACCGCATCGACCGGCGTCACCACTTGCCCCAGAGTCGCCTCATTGTCCTGATACATCCAGGTTCTGATGCGCTGACGCTCGTGGAACGAGGTGATCCGCTTGGCGGCAAACCGAAGGGCATCGCCCTCCTCTTTTCTGATGTGGAAATACGCTTTTTTGATTTCTGCGGGGGTGACGTACATCTCCGTCGCGTCCATGGAAACGCGGTCGAACTGTTTCGTATAGCGGAGGACGGCCTTGTCGCCGCCCCGTTCCACGGCTTGCAGAATCGACTTCACCGTCTTCTCGACGGCAGCCCCTTGCACACGGGCACGCGACGAAACTTTCTTCAGTGCGGGGAGAAAGGCTCGTTCGCTGGAGGACACAATCTTCATGTGCGCGTCCGCTTGCCCGTTCGACGTACCCCGCGCGAAGGCTCGCGCGGAGCGGTAGCGCGAGACCCAGTTGCTACGCGGGTGACGGCCCGGAGCTTCGTGATCAGCTCTGTGACCTCTGCATGCTTCAGCTTCAAACTCGCCCGATTAACGACCAGCCTGGCCGTGGACTGCGCGATGCACTCCACTTCGACAAGGTTATGCGCCTTCAACGTGTTGCCGGTTTCAACTAAATCCACAATCCGATCGGCCAAACCGACCAACGGCGCCAGCTCGATCGAGCCGTACAACTTAATGATTTCAACCGCCACGCCGCGCTGATTGAAATACCGCTCGGTAATYTTCGGATACTTGGTCGCAACCCGAATCTTCGAGGACAGCCGGTCTCGTGAGGCCTGCCCCTTGAGCGCAGCGACGGCGATTCTACACGCTCCGAACCCTAAATCCAATGGCTCATAGACGTCGCTATCCTGCTCCATCAAGACGTCTTTCCCGACAATCCCGACGTCCGCCGCGCCATATTCGACATAGGTCGGCACATCCGTCGGCCTCACGATCAGGAAGGTCATGCTGATCTCAGGACAGGGAAACACCAGCCGGCGGCTCTCGGTCGAGAGGCTGCCCATGGCATAGCCAGCCCGACAGAAAACCTCCAATGTGAGGTCCAGCATTTTCCCCTTSGATAAGGCAATCGTCAGCATGATGTCAGCGAGTCCCGGCCTGAGCCGCTCCCTCTTTTTGGCGGGCGATCGTCGCGCCTAACCCGCGCAGTTTCTCTTCCATCCGCTCATAGCCGCGATCCAGATGGTAGACCCGGAGGATCTCCGTCGTGCCTTCCGCCGCAAGCCCAGCCAGCACTAATCCGGCGCTTGCGCGAAGATCGGAGGCCATCACCGGCGCCCCGGTCAACTTGGTCGGCCCGGTCACCACGGCCCGAGTGCCTTCGATCTTAATCTCAGCCCCCATCCGCCGCAGCTCTTCGACATGCATGAACCGGCTTTCAAACACCGTTTCGGTAATCACGCTCGTACCCTCAGCCGCCGTCATCAAGGCCACCATCTGCGCCTGCATGTCGGTAGGGAAACCCGGATAGGGCAACGTCCGAATATCGATCCCCTTGAGCCGCGAGGCCGCATTCAGGTGAATCCGGTCCTGCTCCACTTTCAGCTCAACGCCAGCTTCCCGCAGCTTCATCAACAACGCATCCAGATGATTCGGACGGCAGCGATTGAGCGTCACCGCTCCCCTCGTAATGGCCCCTGCCACTAAATACGTTCCTGTTTCAATACGGTCCGGAATGACATCGTGATCGCTCCCGTACAACTCACGGACCCCTTCAATCGTGATGACATCCGTCCCGGCGCCGACGATGCGAGCCCCCCGCTTCACGAGAAAATCCGCGAGGTCTACAATCTCCGGTTCCTTCGCGGCATTTTCAATGACGGTGGTCCCCTCGGCAAGCGACGCGGCCATCATTAAATTTTCCGTTCCTGTGACCGTCGGCGTATCGCAGTAGATCTGCGCGCCCTTCAGCCTCTTCGCCTTGGCGCGAATATACCCGTGTTCCATCGAAACTTCTGCACCCATTTTCGCCAGTCCGGCCAGATGGAGATTGACGGGCCGCGACCCGATYGCACAACCACCCGGCATCGACACCGTCGCTTCTCCCCACCGCGCCAACAGAGGCCCCAATACTAAGACGGAGGCCCGCATGGTCTTCACCAAGTCGTAGGGGGCCTGAGTCGAGCTGATCGTGTCGGCATTGATAACCGCGCGATTCCCCTCATGCTGCACCTTCGCGCCCAGGATTCCCAAGAGCTTGCCCATCGTGAGAACATCCGCCACGCGGGGGAGATTGGCAATCACACATTCGCCGCCGCCCAGAATGGTGGAAGCCAAGATCGGCAGCGCGGCATTCTTTGCCCCACTGATCTCAACCTCGCCTCGAAGCGGCGTTCCACCAGTAATGACTGTACGATCCATCGKCTATACCCCGACTCGCTCGACGATCACCACCCGCTCAAGCCCCGCTTTATCGTAGACCAACCGGTGAAATTTGTAGCCAGGCAGCTGCTCGACGATCCGGCGCAGCCCACGAGCCTGACCTGCGCCGATCTCCAGGAGCACGACTCCGCCGGGAGCCAGATAACGAGCAGCCTCTTGCAGCAATCGTTCGTGCAGTTCCGTCCCCTGAGGCCCGGCCACCAGTGCGCCTCGCGGCTCGAATAGTTTCACTTCCGGCTGAAGCGTCGCCCACTCAGCCTCTGCAATATAGGGAGGGTTCGAGACGATGACATCCACCAGCCCCTCTACCCCCTGCTCCRCCAATGGCCCCAGCAAATCGCCTTCCAACCAGGTGATCCGCTCGCCCACCCCATGACGAATGGCGTTGCGCCTCGCAACATGGAGCGCGGAACTGGACAGATCGATCGCCAGTACCCGCGCATGGGGTCGCAATCGCGCAATCGCCACGGCAATGCAGCCGGACCCAGTACAGACATCGACAATCGTAGCCTGGCGCGCGGTGGAAATCCGTTGCGTGACATATTCCACCAGCAACTCGGTTTCCGGCCTCGGAATCAGCACCGCCGGACTCACCTCAAACTCTAACCCGCAAAATTCCTGCGTCCCTAAAATATATTGCAAGGGCTCTCGCCCAACCCGCCGCGCAATCAGCCCTCGCGTTGCTGCCAATTCGGAAGAAGACAGCAATCGGTCCCGGTCGGTGAGCACATTGTGAGAGGGAAGACGGAGCACATGTTCCACAATCCACAGGGCTTCCTGCTCCGCGCTCTCGATGCCGGCCTGCTCCAGCAGCCGACGTGCCTCGGCAATCAGCTCACCGAGCGTGGCGTGGCCTGTCGACTGCGGAATCGGAGCCACTGCGTCCATGTTACGCCGTCCCCACTTCCTGCTGACGCTGCGCCTTCAAAGCCTGGACAAATTCGTCAAAGTCTCCCTGAAGTACCTGCTCTAACTTATGCAAGGTCATCCCGACACGATGGTCGGTCACCCGGTTCTGCGGGAAATTGTAGGTGCGGATCTTCTCGCTCCGCTCGCCCGTGCCCACCTGCGCCTTGCGATTCTGCGCGGTTTCCGCATCCTGCCGTTCCCGCTCCGCCTCGACGATTCTGGCCCGCAGGGTCCTCATCGCCTTGGTGCGGTTCTTCAGCTGCGACCGTTCGTCCTGACAACTCACCACCACACCGGTCGGAATATGGGTGATCCGCACCGCCGACTTGGTCGTATTGACGCTCTGGCCTCCGGCGCCGGACGAACAAAACGTATCGATGCGAAGATCCATCGGGTCGATATGCACATCCACCTCGTCCACTTCCGGCATGACGGCCACAGTGACAGTCGAGGTATGGATCCGTCCGCTGGCTTCCGTCGCAGGGACTCGCTGCACCCGATGGACTCCTGCCTCGAACTTGAAGTGGCTATAGGCGCCCTTGCCTTCGATCAGCGCCACAACCCCCTTATAGCCCCCGCCAGCCGTTTCCGTCGCTTCGACCACATCGACCTTGAAGCCTTTGGCCTCCGCATACTTGCTATACATCCGGAATAGATCTCCGGCAAAGAGCGCCGCCTCATCTCCGCCGGTTCCGGCGCGAATTTCAAACAGCAGACTCTTTTCGTCCCGCGGGTCCTTAGGAATCAGCAGCTCCTGGGCCTGCAGTTCGATCTCCTGCTGCTGGCGTGTGAGCTGGGCACTCTCCTCCGCCGCCATCTTATGCATCTCGCCCCCGGCCGTGGGATCGGCGAGAATTTGYGCGGCTTCGCCCAACTGCTTGGCATTGTCGCGATACGTGGCCAGCAACTTGGCCACCGGCTCGATATCCGTCCGCTCTTTATTGACCTTGTGCAACTGCGAGGGCTGGCTCATCAAAGTGGGGTCCATGAGCTGATTGGTCAACTCGTCGTAGCGAGTGGCCAAGACTTCCCATTTTTTTAATAAAACTGCTTCCATGGCCCCGTATCCTCTGCGCTGCGCCGCGCTTACCCAATACCGCACAAACACAAAGGGACCCTGCCCCTCAGCGAAGCAGGGTCCCTTGTATGACCTCTTCTCGAACTACTTTTCTTTCTTCGCGTACTTCTTCTTGAATCGCTCAACCCGTCCTTCGGTATCAATGATTTTCTGCGTCCCTGTGAAAAACGGATGGCAATTCGAACAGATATCGACATTGATATCACCGCCCGTCGACCGGGTCTTATATTTATTCCCGCAGGCGCAATGCACCCCGACTTCCCGATACACGGGATGAATACCGCTCTTCATAGTTCCCACTCCCCTGACGTCAAAATCATCGACCTTCGCCCATTCGAAGGCGCGTTACTCTACCCTGTCTCGACAACCAGATACAAGTCTGACGTTACCGGTTCATCGACTGGAGGAATTCCTGGTTGGTCTTGGTGCCGTGCAGCTTGTCCATCAGGAACTCCATTGCTTCCATCGTGCCAAGCGGACTCAGCACCTTGCGCAGAATCCACATCTTGTTCAGACGGTCCTTGTCCACCAGCAATTCTTCTTTTCTCGTTCCGGACTGACTGATATCGATGGCCGGGAAGAGTCGCTTATCGGCCAAACGGCGTTCCAGATGGACTTCCATGTTGCCGGTTCCTTTGAATTCCTCAAAGATCACATCGTCCATGCGGCTGCCGGTATCGACTAACGCCGTCGCCATGATGGTCAGACTGCCGCCATGCTCGATGTTACGGGCCGCCCCGAAGAACCGCTTCGGGCGCTGGAGCGCGTTCGAGTCCAACCCTCCCGACAAAACCTTGCCGCTGGGTGGGGCAATCGTATTGTAGGCACGGGCCAAACGGGTAATGCTGTCCAGCAGCACCACGACATCTTTTTTGTGCTCGACCAGCCGCTTCGCCTTCTCCAACACCATTTCCGCCACTTGCGCATGGCGCTGGGGCGGCTCATCGAAGGTGGAGCTGATGACTTCGGCCTTCACCTGCCGTTGCCAGTCGGTGACTTCTTCCGGGCGCTCGTCGATGAGCAGCACGATCAGGGTCACTTCTTTGTGGTTTTTGATAATGGCCCGGGCGATGGCCTGCAGCATCATCGTCTTTCCGGTCCGGGGAGCCGCAACGATTAATCCGCGCTGACCCTTGCCGATCGGGGTCGTGAGCTCCATGACGCGGGTGCAATATTCTTCACGGTCGAACTCGAGGTTGAGGCGCTCTTCGGGATAGAGCGGGGTCAGGTTGTCGAAGAGGATCTTGTCGCGCGACACTTCGGGATCTTCGAAATTGATTTTTTCGACCTTGAGCAACGCGAAATACCGCTCGCTCTCCTTCGGAGGCCGTATCTGCCCGAAGATCGTATCGCCAGTGCGCAGATTAAACCGCCGGATTTGCGAGGGGGAGATATAGATATCGTCGGGGCCTGGGAGATAGTTCGAATCGGGAGCGCGCAGGAAACCGAAGCCATCAGGGAGCGTTTCGAGCACGCCCTCGCCGAAGACTACGCCGTTATTTGCGGTCTGCGCCTGCAGGATTGCGAAAATCAATTCCTGCTTGCGCAGATTGGGGGCGCCGTCGATCTTCAGCTCGCGCGCCACCTCATTAAGATTGGCGATAGATTTCTGCTTCAGCTCCGCAAGATGCATAACCTCTTCCTTTGTTTGCGTCATGAGTATCCTCTCAAGCCCTCAGCTGCATCATCGTTAGCAGCCCTCGCACGTGGTGAACCATGGGAAATTGTCCTGAAACTCAATGAATAGGGAATCGCAATACAGTTGATGATCTCTGTCGTGTGTGTCAGCTAAAGAGGGTGATCCGTGAAGGACTTACTGGTTTGCGCCGGGCAYTAATCGGGGTACGACTCTGTCTCATAACTGCGGATATTGTCGCAAGCAGGAATTCATACCGAGCTGATTCATCTCTATCACTTGAGCAGTTGTGGCTTGTTTCGAGATGCGCCTGCGAGTCTTGTGTGTGGAGAGAACACTGARCC
>NSIK01000015.1 GCA_002737345.1 Nitrospirota bacterium | reverse complement strand
AGAAAGGTCCAGGTGGGAAGCGCCTTGACCAGCTGCTTCATGATCAGACCTGTGCCACATGCGTAATCGACAAGCAGTCCGCTCTTCTTCGGCGCGCACCGCACCACATGGCTCGCAATGTTCTTATAGGCGGCCCCATGGGCCTTATTTCTTGTCTGGCCCACCCACCATTGTCCCACTTTCCGGTTATAGGCCCCGAGGCCATCGGCGAGGGTCTTATCGAAATCAATCGGTGACATAGTTCTCCCACTGCATGATCGCTCAATTTCCTCGTTCATATCAATAATCGGTGAGAGAAATGAGAGCTGATCGATCTTTCACTGCGCGCGTCGAACGAAGGCTGGTTCGCCTGGTCTATCTCGTCTGTCTGGTTTCTCTGGTTGATCAGACTGGAAATTTATCCAGAAGAACCAGCCAGACCACAAAAACAAGCGCCTGCGGGTTCCGCGAGCAAGAAGGAAGGCTGATTGCTCGCTATCTATAGTTTTCTGCCAGCGCAGGTGTTAAAACATAGCCGCACTAGTGCCTTGCAGAAAAAGGACACGAGAAGGATCTTTTATGTCTTTGCCGATCGAAAAATCGTCGTCGTCCGATGAATTAGCGCGAGAAGTCGCGCGGCGGCGCACCTTTGCCATTATTTCGCACCCGGACGCAGGAAAAACTACCCTGACTGAGAAGCTTCTCTTGTATGCTGGCGCGGTCCAYCTGGCGGGGGCCGTGCATGCCAGATCGAATCAGCGCGCCTCGAAATCGGACTGGATGGAGCTGGAGCAGGCACGCGGCATCTCCATCACCTCCACCGCGCTTCAATTCGACTACGAGGGAGTGCGGGTCAACCTGCTCGATACGCCTGGGCACCAGGATTTCAGCGAAGACACCTACCGGACCCTCATGGCCGTGGATAGCGCYGTCATGGTGCTGGACAGTGCCAARGGCATCGAACCGCAGACCAAGAAACTCTTTGCCGTCTGCCGYAAACGCAACATCCCGATCATGACCTTCATCAATAAGATGGACCAGCCGGGGCGCCATCCCTTTGAACTGCTCGAAGAAATCGAGCAAACYCTGGGCATGACGGCAGTCCCGTTTAATTGGCCCATCGGAGAAGGCGCCGGCTTTCTAGGGCTTTATGATCTGCAAGACCCCCAAGTCCTCTTCTTCCAGCGGACGGCCCATAACCAGAAACGGGCGCCMATGAGGGTCGAGACCTTYCCCCACCCGAGCCTGGCCGCGACCCTGGGCGAAGCGTATGGCCCGCTCCAAGAAGAAATCGCCCTGCTGACCGGCGCAGGCGCCAAGTTCGACCGAGACCGTTTCCTCGCAGGCCAACTCACACCGGTCTTCTTCGGAAGCGCCCTCACCAATTTCGGTGTTGAGCCCTTCCTCAACGGCTTCCTYCGGCTCGCGCCACCGCCAGGCCCTCGCATGAGTTCCAAGGGGCTGGCCCAGCCGACCGATGAGCAGTTCTCCGGATTCGTATTCAAAATTCAGGCGAACATGGACCCGCAACATCGCGATCGAATGGCGTTTCTGCGCATCGTGTCCGGTCGTTTCGAAAAAGACATGATGGTGCATCATGCGCGGCTGGACCGGAAGATTCGCATGACCAGACCGCACCGCCTCTTCGGCCGCGATAGAGAAACCATCGATGAAGCCTATCCAGGCGACGTCGTGGGGCTCGTGAATCCAGGGCTCTTTGCCATCGGAGATACTCTCTGCTCTGGCAGCCCCCACGCCTTCGATGCGATTCCGCTTTTCCCCCCGGAATGTTTCGGCGTGCTGCGAAGCCAGGACCTCACGAAGCAGAAACAGTTCCAGAAGGGACTCCAGCAGCTGGAAGAGGAAGGGGTCATGCAGGTATTTTATTCACCGGATCATGTGCGACGGGAACCGGTCTTGGCCGCAGTCGGCGAACTCCAATTCGATGTGGTCGCCTCGCGGCTCGACAGCGAATATGGGGTCAAGGCCACGGTCGAACGGATGCCCTTCGCCCTGGCTCGCTGGGTCGCGGGAGCGCCGGACGCGATTGCCCGCATTTACTGGCCGCAAGACACCAGACGGCTGGTGGACAAGGATGGCCGGATGGTGATGCTCTTCGGCTCGGAACGGCTCCTCGCCTACTGTATCAAGGAATATCCGGCTCTTACATTTCAGTTGCGCGAAGAGATCGGAAAAGTAGACGGCTAAGAAGCTAACGGAGGACACATGCCACGGTCCGCTCTTGCTACGCCCGTCCCCCTCGTGGCTGCTCCGTAAACAAGCGCACCGCCACCTTCTGCCCCTTGATCCTGGTGCGGCTGAGGGTCTCGATGATCTCGCGTGCCAACACTTCCGGCACTTCCACCAGCGAAAAATGGTCCATCACTTCGACGACGCCGATCACATTCGAGTTGAGTCCCGCCTCGTTGGCAATCGCCCCGACGAGGTCGCCGGCRCGGATGCCTGCCTCACGGCCCGCGCCGATATAGAGCTTGGCTGTGCCAGCTGTTCGTCCGCCACGAACGGGAGGGCTGAAGGATCGCCTCTGACCCCCCTGTCCCTCGCGCGGCATCATGGCGCCGGCCCGCCCGCGCGGATCCATTCGAGAATCGCTTATGGGGCGCCGCGCCATCGAGGGGCGCTCCGTCGGCCTACCCGCTGCGGACGGAATATCATATTCCTTCCGCTCGCCACCTTGGATGCGGAACAGAAGCTTCAGGGCTGCCGCGGCCACCTCCAGCGGGTCTCCCTGGTCGGCGAGCGATGTAACCACGGCTCGGAACTGAGCCAGATCACCGGCCGTCAACACATCCTCAATCGCGCTTTTGGTTCGCGCCAGCCGCTTCGTCAGCAGATCGGCGAGGGTCGGCACCTGCATGACAATAATTTTTGCTTTCGTCAGCTGCTCGATATTCCAAAGCAGACGCTGCTCGCGCGGATCAAGGACGGTAATGGCCGACCCTTCACGCCCAGCGCGCCCGGTCCGTCCGATCCGATGGACATACACTTCCGACGACGTGGGCAGATCGTAGTTCACCACATGTGACACGGATGGGATATCTAAGCCCCGCGCGGCCACATCGGTGGCCACCAGGAGTTCGGTTTGTCCGGACCGGAAGGAATTCATCACGCGATCCCGCTGGGGCTGATTCATGCCGCCATGGATCGCTTCGGCCTTGTGCCCGCGCCCGGTCAACATCGCCGTGAGTTCATCGACTTCAATACGAGTCCGGCAGAAAACGAGCGCCGATTTCGGCGCCTCCATATCCAGAATGCGAGCCAAGGCCGCGACCTTGTGTGGTCGGGCGACGACATAGGCCGTTTGATGGACACGCGGCGCGGCACCAGCCTTGAGCGCCTCTTTGGCAATCTTGATCTCGACTGGCTCTCGCAAATGGCGCTTGGCAATGGACGCGATTCGTGGCGGCATAGTGGCGGAGAACAGGGCGGTCTGCCGCTCTTTGGGGACCTGCTCCAGAATAGCGTCCAGATCGTCGGCAAAGCCCATGTCAAGCATCTCGTCTGCTTCGTCCAGCACCACCATCTGAATCGTCTTGAGCTGCAGCGTTTTTCTGCGGATATGGTCTAACGCCCGACCGGGCGTCGCCACGATGACATCCACCCCGCGCTTGAGCGCATGGAGCTGCGGACCGATCGCCTGGCCTCCATAGACTGGAAGCACGGTGATCTTTAATTCTTTGCCATACCGCGTCACGGCTTCGCCGACCTGCATGGCCAACTCTCGAGTCGGCACCAGGATGAGAGCAGAGGGGCAACGCCGGGCCGAATGGGCGAGCCGCTGGAGCATCGGCAGCGTAAAGGCTGCCGTCTTGCCGGTCCCGGTTGCCGCCTGACCCAAGAGATCGCGACCTGCTAAAAATGGTGGAATCGCTTCCCGTTGAATCGGCGTAGGCTCTTCATAGCCCAGCGTGTCGAGCGTAGTGAGCAAGGCTGCTTCCAGGCCGAGCGCCGCAAAACCTGGCGAAAATCCCTTGGCCGGCGTTTCCGCCGGTGGGTTACTGGTCTCATGTTTCATAGGGTGCCTCATGGCCTTTCTGAGCTGTGCGCTGGTTACGTGCTAGAGAGTCGAACTGGTGCTGACTCAGCATACTACTGTGATTGCAGTCAGAAGTGATAGCGGCTGGCGAAAATAACTCCCGCCACGCCGATTCTGAAGAGATTTCGTGCCGCCAGCAAGCGAGCCGCTATTCAGTCGTGCTGGTGGTGTGAGTAGCCGCGCCAGCCCTATGCGTCCTGGTCTTCCGGCAGTTGGATCGGCCCGGCCCATTCCCCCTTGGCCAGTCCCACTTCCTGATACCCCCCGTCTGGCCATTGAAACTGGCCGACCTCATCCACTTGCACGATAAAGGGGTCTGCTTCGTGCGCTAGCCCACGATACCAATACCAACCGGCGACCGCGGGCTTTTTCTTCGTCCATTGATTAGGGACCATGTACCACTTCCTTTTCGTCCCTATCACGACTCTGTTACAGTCTCTTTTTGTCGCGGGTGAATGTACCATGTTTAGACTCCCAATAGAATACGTTCTGCCAACCCTTCGTCGCACGTTGGCGGCGGAACGGAACGTACTCCTGACTGCAGCGCCTGGAGCAGGGAAAACAACGGGAGTCCCTCTCGCCTTGCTCGATGCCCCCTGGCTCGCGGGGAAAAATTTGCTCATGCTGGAGCCACGTCGGCTTGCAACACGAGCCGCGGCCCAGCGCATGGCTGCCACGCTGGGGGAACCAGTTGGCCAGACGGTCGGCTACCGCATGAGGCTCGACACAAAGGTCGGCCCCACAACTCGCATCGAAATTGTCACGGAAGGCATCCTCGCTCGACTGCTCCAGAACGATCCCGCCCTCAGCGCCTACGCGATCGTCCTCTTCGATGAGTTCCATGAACGGAGCCTGCAGGCCGATACGGGCCTGGCCCTCTGCCTGGAATCTCAGAGGGTTTTTCGTCCGGATCTCCGCCTGCTCGTCATGTCTGCGACCCTGGACTGCGGACCGGTCTCGGAACTGTTGGGGCAAGCGTCGGTGATTGCGTGCGACGGTCAAATGTTTCCGGTCGAAACCCGCTATCTTGAGCAGCCCCTCKCGGGCCATCTCGATGTGGCAGTTGTCCACTCGATCAAACGTGCGCTGGCGCAAGACCCTGGCAGTCTCCTAGTCTTTCTGCCAGGCATGGCAGAAATCCGCCGCGTCGAACGGAAACTGCTGGACCTCAACCTTGGCTCACACATTTTCATTGCCCCACTCCATGGAGACCTGCCGCAAGAGGCGCAGGACCGCGCGATTGCGGCRACTCAACCAGGCACAAGAAAAATCGTGCTCGCCACTTCGATTGCCGAGACCAGTTTAACGATC
>NSIK01000014.1 GCA_002737345.1 Nitrospirota bacterium | reverse complement strand
ACTCGGCCGAGCAACGGCGYGGCCGAGCGGGCCGTCTGGAACCGGGCGTCTGTGTCCGGCTCTGGACCTCTGCGGAGCAGCAATCGCTGTCCCCTCGACGCCCGCCGGAAATGCTCGACGCAGACCTGGCTCCGCTATTACTCGAATTGGCCCTCTGGGGCACGGCCAATCCACTCGAGCTCTCCTGGCTCACGCCCCCGCCAGCCGGAGCTGTGGCTCAGGCGAGGGACCTACTCGTCGGCCTTGGCGCACTCAATGCGGAAGGGCACATCACGCCTCATGGCACCGAGATGGCCGAGCTCCCGCTTCATCCTCGTCTCGCGCATATGCTGCTTAAGTCTGTACCGCTGCAGCTCGGTCATCTCGCCTGTGAACTGGCGGCTCTCTTAAGTGAGCGAGATATTCTTCGGGGCCACTCCGGCTGGCGCAATGCGGACTTGCGGCTCCGATTAGATGCCTTACATGGCCAACACGATCACACGGCCGGTGCGACCGTAGACCGAGCCGCTTGTCAACGAGTGGCCCGCACCGCCGATCTCTGGCAACGGCAACTGCCGCGCTCCGCCCGTTCCRGCCGGCACGAGGGCCTCGATGAAACCGGTCTCTTGCTCGCCCTGGCCTATCCGGACCGCATCGCCCAGCGCCAAAGTGGAAGCAACGCGCGTTATCTCATGGCCACTGGCCGAGGGGCGCTCTTTCAAAACCCCGACCCACTCGGATCGGAAGACTATTTGGTCATTGCCGATCTGGACGGAGGCCAGCAATCGGCCAGAATCGATCTGGCAGCCCCGGTCAGCCTTCGCGATCTTGAAACCCTCTATGGCGATCAGATTCGAACCGTCGATGAAGTCGTGTGGGATGAAATAAAGCAGATAGTGCGGGCGACGAGACGACGACGATTGGGGTCGCTCATTCTGTCCGAACAGGGCCTCTCGACCCCGGACCCCTCGATGATCTCGGCTGCCTTGCTCCAGGGCATCAGTCGGGCAGGACTCAGCAGGCTGGCCTGGACTCCGGAGCTTCGGCAGTGGCGGATGCGAGTAACCTTTCTACGCAGGATCGAGGGGCAAGAATCTCACTGGCCCGATCTGTCCGATGAGGCGCTCCTCAAAACGCTCGACGAATGGCTGGGGCCCTATCTTTCCGGGCTAACGACACTCGACCGGGTCACCAGACTCAATCTCACTGAACCTTTGCACGCACTCCTCAACTGGGAACAGGCACGCCAGCTCGACCAATGGGCGCCGACACATCTGACGGTGCCGAGTGGATCACTCGTGCGAGTGGAATATGAAACRCAGGATCTGCCGATCCTGGCGGTGCGGTTGCAAGAAATGTTCGGCTGTAAGGACACGCCTCGTCTCGTCGAGGGGAAGATTCCGGTCACACTCCACCTGCTGTCACCGGCTCGCAAGCCTGTTCAGATTACAAAAGACCTCGCCAGCTTTTGGAAATCGGCCTATCTAGAGGTAAAAAAAGAACTCCGCGGGCGCTACCCTAAACATTCCTGGCCTGACGATCCCCTGACGGCGCAACCGACGGCGAAAGCCAAGCGCCGACCCCGCTAATCTGACKCCGCAGCATCGTCCCGCGAGTGCTCGAAAAGTTTGGCAACGAAGCCGCAGCCCTGGAACAGGGCCCCGGCGTACCCTCATGGGTACGTTGCGGACCTGTTCAAGTGAGAACGACGCTGACGAATTTTTTCAACAGTCGACTAGATTGGGATGTCGCGAGTTCCATCATACGAGGTCATCCCCTGGTGGGAGAACTTCAGGATATCGCCATCCTTGACCACCGTATCCTCCGAACTCACTTTTTTATTCACCGCAATCATCACTTCCCGGTTTACGAGAAACTGCAGCAGCGGGCCCATCCGATCGTAATTCGATTCGATAAGTTTCCTGACCGTGGTCGATTCCGCGGCCTCAATCTCGAATTCTGTTTCGCCAACGGCATCGCGAAGCGTCAATCCAAACACTAGCACTGTGACCATGCAACCCTCGTCTCTCGTTATTGGCCGCTCACGTACCAAACTCTATCGCTTCACGCACCCCTTGCATGGCAACGGAAGCAATCCTGCCGTCTGGGATGTCTCKCAGGAAGAGGCGTACTGCCAGCGGGCACATGACAGTGCAGACAGTCTTTTTCCACCGCGATCGGCTGATGCACCGCATCAGCGGGGATCCTGGGGTTTCGGTCTTTCGGAGTCGGCAGCAGCGACACGCCGACGATGACGRCCAAGGCAAACAGAACAAAGAGGCCATCGACCTTGCGCAACGTCATGCGATGCCTCCATCCCTCTGTCGGTCCGCTGCTTCGTAGGCTTCCTGAAGCATCTGCGCCACGTGTTTCACCTGCGCTGCCCCCTGCAATCCGGTCTGCAATTGAATCATACAGGCGGGACAACTGGTGGCCACCACCTCTGCTCCGCTCTGTTCAACGGCCTGCCGCTTTCGCTCGACAATGCGCTGAGAAGTCTCAAAATCCTTCACCAGATACGTCCCGGCTCCGCCGGCGCAGCGGTCGGCGTCCTGCATCTCAACATACTCGACGCCAGGCAGGCCTGCCAGGATCGCACGTGGCTCCTTGGTCACGCCCGCCGCGCGCAGATGGCAGGAGGAATGGTAGGCCACCTTACAGGGCTTGGGCTGAGAACTGGCCATGGCCGGCTTCACCGGAGATTGTGCCACAAACTCCGAAATATGGGTGACCCGTTTGGCCAAAGCCTGAGCCGCTGCCTGCTCCGGCTCACCGGCGAACAGAGTTGGGTAATCCTTCAACATGAGGGTGCAGGAGGCGCAGCCTGTTACGACCTTCTCGTACCCCGCCATGGAGACGAGGTTGACCCTGGCCCCCTCTTTGGCCAGAGCACGATGCCCATAGGTTTCAATCGGCGTTCCGGAGCAACGTTGCAAGGGCAGATCCGGCTCGACATCGTGCTTGCGCAGCACGGCAATCACCGCATCCCCCACCCCGTCGTCGAAGTAATTGGCCGCGCAGCCATGAAAGTAGGCCACCGGGGAGGACGCCTCTTGTCCTGCCTGTCGAATCAGTTCCGGATAGCGGTCACGAAGATGCCGCTTGGCCAGTCGAGGCAAGGCCAGTTGAGGTGATAATCGGGCCGTCGCAGCCAGACCCTGCATGATAGGCCTCGTTAGACGATCGAGCMRCCGCCGCATCAGAGGCCGATCCCAGAAACATTGACCGTGCGCGAGCAGTTTCAAGAGTGGCTCAAAGAGCCATGCTCGCGCGTGGAGGCGAAAAATTAGACCAGCCATCTTGTTTGGATGCTCGGCTCGCCGGTCCAGGATGAGTTGCGATACGTCGACTCCGGCGGGACAGACAGTCCGGCAGGACTTACAATTGAGGCAGGCCTCCACAACGCGCTTCGAATTGAGATAGCTGTAGTTCTTGTCCGTAACGATCTCGAACCAGCCTCGCGAACTCATATCTTCGGACTGAAAGACATCGTAGATCGGGCAGACGGAATTACACTTAGCGCAAGTCGCGCAAGGCTTCGACAATCGCTCATAATCGATATGGTCGGTGAAGGGCCGGTCGCTGATCTTGATGCCGGGGTTGAGTACGCCCGCAGGATCGAAGCTCTGCTTTACTTTGACGAACAGGTCGTACAGTTCCTGGCCAAACATTGTCTTCACGTATTCGGCCCGCACCCGGCCATCCCCGTGCTCCCCGCAGATCGAGCCGCCGAAGCGGCCTAACACCGTCTGGTGAATTTCGTGATAGGCCTGCACCATCTTCTCGAAGTCGCCTGCGTCGTTCACATCGAGCAAGGGAAGGATATGGGCGTTCCCGTTTCCGATATGACCGAAGATCGCGACCGGCACATGCTGCCCGACAAAAAATTCCTCCAGATAGCGGATCAGTTCGCTGATCCGCGCGGCCGGCACCACCACATCATCCACAAAATTGATGGGCTTCTTCCTGGGATCAAACCGGTAGAGCGTGGGATAGAGGGCCTTGCGAGCCTTCCATAACTGGTCACGCTGCTCGGGATCAAACGCGATGACCGGATCGGAGGTGAGGCGATAGGTGCGGCAGATCCTCGTCATCCGCTCTGCCTGCTCGCGGAGGTCGGCTCCCACTCTGTCAGCATCTAACTCGATCAATAGCGTGGCTGCCGCATCAGCCGGAATGCCATGCGTCGCCCTGCCGATCAGATTGAGCGTGTTGGCATCCATCACTTCGAGCGCGCTCGGATTCAACTCGAGCAGCTTCGGCACGGCCTCGCCGACTTCTTCCAACCGGAGAAAATGGATGAGCGCCGTGAGGACCGCGGTGGGTTTCTCGACCAGTGTAATCGTGGCTTCGCTAAAAAGACCGAGCGTCCCCTCGCTGCCGACGAAGAGCTTGGGAAGATCGAACCGGCCGTGCGTAAGCCCGTCGGCAAGACCAAACAGATTGTAGCCGCAGCTATTCTTGCTGACGGTCGGGCGTTTCTGCTCGATCAATGTTGCGTGATCTTGCAAGAGCGAACGCAAATCTCGAAGTGGCCGGTTTGCGATCAGCAAATCAACACAAGCAGGATCGTTGAGCCCGTAGGATTTGGCCTCTAGCCATTCGCCAGACTGCAGACAGACGCGGAGCGCCGCGACATTATCCTTCACGGCACCGTACCGCAACGTATGGGGGCCGGATGAATTGTTCGCCAACATTCCGCCGAGCTTGCACATGTCGCCGCTGGAGGGATCAGGTCCGAACATGAGTCCCTGCCGCCCCAGCTGCTTATTCAACTCGGCCAGCACGATCCCAGGCTGCACCCGCGCCCAGCGCTCGTCGCGGTTCAGCTCTAGCACCCGATTTAAGCGCGAGACGTCCAGGATGATCCCGGATCCGATCGCCGAGCCAGTCAAATTTGTCCCGGCAGCGCGCGGCGTGAGCGGAATGCCTCGCTGGACAGCGTATCGAACCGTGGTGGCGATATCCTCCTCGGACTCGACTAGCACGACCGCCTGAGGCGCCAGCCGATAGATGCTCGCATCCACCGCATACGCGGTGAGCGTCGAATAGTCGTCTTTAACCTTGTCTCTACCGAGCGAAGCCCGGAGGTCAGAGGCGATGGCGTGGGAGCGTTCTGGTAGTATGAGGGTTGGTGCAGTCATAATTGAAGGGTGGCGTATTCTAGACGGACTCGTAAGAACAGCACAAGCCTGGTTGTTGCGCAACGCGCAAGCGACTAAAATGGCACCCCACGTTAGGAGCAGGAACCGCTGATGCGTCCCACTCTGTATATTTCACGACTACTCCCCAACCCCGTCATGGCCATCGTGAGGGAGCGATTTCAGCTGGTACAGGAACCGCTCGATACCCTGCCCTCTCCCTCGGCGCTGCGAGCCGGCCTCTGCCAAGCTGACGCCGCAATCGTGACCCTGGGCGATCGTATCGATGCGGCAACCATTCATGCGGCCGTCAGGCTAAAAATCCTCGCGAACTATGCAGTCGGATACAACAACCTCGATCTCGCTGCCGCACAAGCGCGTGGCCTGATCGTCACCAATACCCCGGACGTCTTGACCGATTCCACGGCAGATCTGACCTGGGCCCTGCTCCTGGCGACGGCGCGCCGCATCGTGGAAGGCGATGCCCTCGTCCGATCCGGTGCATGGACCGGCTGGAGCCCCACGCAACTCTTGGGAACCGATGTTTCAGGCAAGACATTGGGCATCATCGGTATGGGACGGATCGGACAAGCCGTGGCCCAACGGGCTGCGGGGTTTCGCATGACGGTGCTCTATCACCAGCGTCAACCCCTCGCCGCAGCAACGGGCCCTCAAAAATGGGAATACCGGTCACTGCACGGGCTCCTTGAAGAATCCGATATCGTGACGATCCATGTGCCCCTCACACCGGACACCCGTCACCTGGTCGGCGCGCGCGAGTTGCGCCGGATGAAACCCACGGCCCTCCTGATCAACACGGCGCGTGGCCCGATCGTCGATGAAGGGGCCTTGGCCGAGGCGCTCACACAGGGCACGATTGCCGGAGCCGGCCTCGACGTGTATGAAGACGAACCGGTCGTGCACCACACTCTGGCTCGCTTGCACCAAGTCTTGCTGCTCCCCCACATCGGCTCTGCCACCCTGCAGGCCAGGGTGAGCATGGGGCTGATCTGTTTGGACAATATCCTGGCGGTCTTGGACGGACGTCCTGCCCCGAATCAGATTCACGCGCATGGTGGAGGCGACGCGTAGACCAGGCTAGACGAGATCGAAGCGGAGGAACACAACGGAGCCGCGGAGGGAGCCGGAGCAGCTGGGCCAGCCGCTACCGCGCCCGGCAGGAGGGTCGTCAGCTCTTCACTGTCAGCGTACTAGTCAGCAAGGTGGCATCCCGGCCTCGGGATGGACCAACCAGAGTGGAACAGGCCTGCATCGAAAATCTCGAGGCTGAAACCCTTAGGAGCCGGCGACGGCGGCCTTCAACACGTTCGACGCCTGCGGCCCCTTGGCGCCTTGCACCACGTCAAACTCCACGCTCTCGCCCTCTTTCAACGTCTTAAATCCTTCTCCCTGCAAGGCGGAATAATGCACGAACACATCATCCCCGTTCTCAAGATGAATAAATCCGAACCCCTTGCGGTCGTTAAACCACTTCACTGTCCCTTTTCCCTTCACAGAAAGACTCCTCTCCTCAACGGCTACAGAGCGTTACGCGGGCAGCTGCGAAGTAGTTGGCAACA
>NSIK01000013.1 GCA_002737345.1 Nitrospirota bacterium | reverse complement strand
ATAGTGGCGCACGGCACGAGGAGTAGGATTCTTCGAATGTTTTTACGAACGCTGCTAGACCGCTACATCTTCTCCGAACTCCTGTCCCCTTTTAGTTTAAGCCTCGGAGCCCTCTGCTTCGTGATGCTCACGCGGGAACTCCTGCGTCTGGTGGAACTGCTGGTCACCAAAGGCGTCGGGATCGTGGCGGTGCTGCAAGTGTTCGTGCATTTGATGCCCTCGTTTCTCGTATTGACCCTCCCCATCGCTGGGCTCATCGCCTCCATTACTGCCTTCGGGCGGCTGTCCTTCGATAAAGAACTGGTGGCAATGCAAGCGGCTGGAATGAGCCTCCTGCGGCTGACTCGCCCGGTGCTGCTCTTTGCCCTGCTCGTATTCGGGCTGACCCTGGGCTTGGCTCAATGGGGGCAACCTTGGAGCTCCACAAACCTCAAAAAGGTCGCGCTGAACCTCCTGAAGAATCAGTTGGTGCTGGCGCTGGAGCGGGGCACGTTTAACGAGCCCGTCCCCAACCTGACGATCTACGTCCCGGACCGCCAGCCGGGGCAGGCCACAACCGGCATCTTCATCTCCGATGCGCGCAATGCTGCCAATCCTCGCATCATCGTGGCGCAACAATATGAAGTCCTGGTGGACGACGCCAGCAATCAAGTCGCGCTCCATCTGCAGCAGGGATTTATTCACAGCCGGCCGAATCAGCGCGATGAATACGAACAGACCGTCTTTACGAGCTACGACCTAAAGCTCTCGCTGACCCAAAGCGGCTACGCGACTACGGAGGAACGGCCCTCCTACTACGCGATTATCACTCAACTCACCCAGTCCCAATGGCGCGACCCCTCCGCGCTCAGACGATTGATGGAATATTATAAAGATCTGGCCTTCCCCATCGCCTCGCTGGTGTTTTGCCTGCTGGGGGTGCCGGTCGGCATCGTCTCTAAACGATCCGGACGCATGGGCGGATTTGCGGTCGGCGTCGTGATCGTCGTCATCTACTATATGCTGAATGTCGCCTGCGAATTCCTCGTCACGACAGCGGCTCTACCGCCCTTTGCCGGAGCCTGGCTCCCGAACGGCATCTTCGCCCTCGCGACCCTCGTGTCGCTATACGTCATGAATCGCCAGTAACCCTATGCCTATTCTCTTTTCCTATCTCCTTCGCGAATACAGCAAAATCTTCGTGATGTGTTTTAGCAGCCTGATGACGATTTACCTCGTCATCGACTTTTTCGAGAAGGTGCGCCGGTTCTTGCGTCACGGCGTTAGCTGGCTCGACGTCCTGACCTATTTTCTGCTCAAGACACCGGCGATCTTCTTCCAGATTGCGCCCCTCGCCATTCTCATGGCCACCCTCCTCACATTTGGGCTGCTCATACGCGGCCACGAAATCACCGCTATGCGCAGTTGCGGGATCAGCCTCGCCTGGATGACCGCCCCCTTGATTGCCTTCGCCGTAGGCCTGTCCCTCGTCCTCCTGCTCTTCAGCTCCACCGTCATTCCTTTAGCCGCCGGCAAGTCCGAAGAAATCAGGACCACACGTATCGACAAGAAACCGCCTGCCGCAGCTTTGGTCCTTGAGCAGCCCTGGATCCGAATCAGTCCTGAGCGCCTCATGCAGGTCACCAGCGTCTCCGTCGACGGAAAACGCTTGGGCCAAATCCATCTCTTTCGGTTCAACCAGGACTTCCAACTCGTCGATATCGCCGAAGCCCAGGAAGCCCGCTACGATGGATCCGCCTGGACACTCTATCAAGGCCAGCACCGACGGTTCGCTCAAGACGGAGCCAGCCTCATCACCGGATTCGACCGTGAAGCCTTCGCGCTGCCCCTGATCCCAGAGGACTTCACCGTGTGGCTCACGGGCGATTCCGAGTTGATGACGTTCCACGATATCCGCGCCTATACCAGGCGGCGGCACCAGGAGGGCGCCCAAACCTCGCGCTTCCAAACGGACTATTACAGCCGCATCGCCTTTCCCTTCGTCACCGTGATCATGGTCCTGGTCGGCATTGCACTGAGCCTGCGCCGGAGCGGCGCCCGAGGAGGCAGCATGGCCGTAGGTATCGGCCAGGCGCTCGCCGTTGGTTTCTGTTACTGGACGACCCATTCGATCGCCATCGCGCTCGGCCGCGGCGGAGTCTTAACGCCTCTGTTCGCAGGCTGGATGGCCAATCTCCTCTTCCTAAGCTTTGGGCTCTATCTGATCCTCAAAGTGCGGTACTGAATCCGGATGCGCAAAAAGTCCGCCCGCGTCGTTCTCGCATCGCTCAGAGGCTGAACGGCTTTCGTGAGCATCCTGCATCGTATGATCGTRCTATTCGCAATAGGCCAAGCGATGACGTGTTCCTCGCCCGCAACATTACTCAACCGCCTGCACCCTACCCTTGGCGGCGGTTGACTGCTCCTGATGATTCCGGTAAGTAAAGACAGGATCGGGACGAAAAGGATTTCACGAAAATGCGGGCACGGGTCGTCGTCACAGGGCTGGGCGTGGTCTCATCGATCGGCATCGGGATTAGTGAATTCTGGAAAGCCGCGCTCGCGGGCCAATCCGGCATCTCAGCCATTACCTCGTTCGCGCCCTTTGCCATGGATGGCTACCGCTCCAAGGTGGCGGGCCAAGTACGCGACTTTTCGATCGAACGATTTCTCGACAGTGCCCACGGCGCACGAGTCGATCGTTACGCCCAGTTCGCTTTGGTCTCGACGAAAGAAGCGCTGGCCGACTCAGGCCTCCAGATGACGAAGGAAGACCCCCACCGGGTCGGGGTCATCGTGGGAGCCGGCATGGGTGGCATGGTCATGGGCGAGCGCGAAGTCACCCAGCTCTATGAGCAGCAGAAGCCCCATCGCGTCCATCCGAATTTCATTCCCACGATCACGCTCAACTCCGCCTCCGGCATCATCGCGATGGCCTATGGGGCCAAGGGGCCCAATCTGACCATCTCGACCGCCTGCTCCTCCAGCGCCCATGCGCTCGGGCAAGCGCTCCACTGTATTCGCGAAGGCCGCGCGGATGTCGTGATCGTCGTGGGCGCCGATGCGAGCATCACCCCCCTGGTCTTCGCAGGATTTTGTTCCCTCCGCGCCCTCTCCTCCAAGTTCAATGATCAGCCGAAAAAGGCCTCGCGTCCGTTCGAGCAGTCGCGCGACGGCTTCGTCATGGGCGAAGGGGCCGGCACCCTCATCTTGGAATCGGCTTCCCATGCCAAGAAACGCAAGGCCCGAATCTATGCCGAAGTGGCCGGCTACGCCGCCACCAGCGAGGCCTACCATATGGTCATCCCGCGCGAGGATGGACTGGAAGTCGCGCACACGATGAAGCTCGCGCTTGAGGATGCAGGTCTGAGCCCGGCACACGTGGATTACATCAATGCTCATGCCACCTCGACAACGATCGGCGATGCGGTCGAAGCCAAGGCGATCAGACTGCTCTTTAAGTCGCGCGCCAATAAAATCTTTATCAGCGCGACCAAGTCACTGATTGGCCATACCCTGGGCGCAGCCGGCGCCATCGGAGGCATCGCGTCAGTGCTATCGCTCCAGACTGGCCAGATCCATCCGACGGCCAATTACGAGGATCCGGATCCCGCCTGCGCCCTGGCAGGACTCTCCCGCTCAGCCCAGGAGCGCCGTGTGAAAGTCGCCCTGCTCAACGCCTTTGGATTTGGCAGCAACAACGCCGCTGTGGTATTTAAACACGCAACCACGTAACGAACTAACGAGAGAATCCATCGATGGCAACAGATCCCACCATATCCCTGAAGATCCGCACCGCCTTGGGCGACTACCTCCAGCAAGATCCCGCAACGATACGCGTCACCCAGCATCTGCGCGACGACTTAGGGCTCGACTCGATGGCGGTCATCGAATTRCTCTATCGTATCGAGGAAGCCTTCGATCTCCAAATCCCAGACCAGGACCTGGTGGGACTCACGACGGTCGGCCATGTCGTGAGCTATGTGGAAAAACGGTTAGGAAAAACCGCCTCCGCAGCCCCGGCGAAGAAACCCGTAACGCTCAAAAACCCAAAGAGCAAAAAGAAACCGTAACCCCATGGCTACTCGTCCACACAGCCCCATCACTCTGGCACAGATCCACTCCGTCGTCGGCGGCGAACTGGTCGGCTCGCCACAAACCCGCCTCACCAGTCTCGCTAGCTTTGACGAAGCAGGCCCGAACGATCTGACCTTCATCACAGAGGATCGGATGCTCAAAACGAGCGGATCCACCCACGCCGGAGCACTCCTCGCCCACCGGCGCCTGGTGGAAATCTCGAATCCCCATATCGTCGTCGCCAATCCCACACTGGCCTTTGCACACGCCGCCAAGGCGTTCTTTTGCCCGGTCGCCCCTCCCCGCGGCATCGATGCGGCGGTGGTTCGAGGACAGGGCACACAAATTGGCCAGGATGTTTCGATCTGGCCTGGCGTCACCCTAGGAGACCGGGTGCGGATCGGGGCGCGCGTGACGCTCTACCCAGGCGTGTTCATCGGCAATGATACGACCATCGGGGACGATACCCTGCTCTATCCCAACGTCGTCGTCCGAGAAGACTGCACGATCGGCGCGCGGGTGATTATTCACAGYGGGACGGTCATCGGAAGCGATGGATTCGGCTATGTGCAGCACCAGGGACGGCATCACAAGATTCCCCAGCTCGGCGGRGTCACGATCGAAGACGATGTTGAGCTCGGCGCGAATGTGACGGTTGATCGAGCCACACTGGGCCAGACGGTCATCCAGCAAGGGACCAAGRTCGACAACTTGGTTCARATCGCCCACAACGTGACGATTGGCGCCCATTCCATCATCGTCTCGCAGGTCGGGATCGCGGGCAGCACGCGCATCGGCCATCATGTGATGATCGGGGGACAGGCAGGACTGGCGGATCACCTCGTCATCGGCGAGCACGTCATGATCGCCGCGCGCGCCGGCGTGAACCGCAATCTCAAACCGAACCAAATCGTCTCTGGGGCTCCCGTCATGCCCCATGAAGTCTGGATCAAGGCGCAAGCCGTGATTCCACGGCTCCCTGAGCTCAGACAGGCCGTGCGGGCATTGGAAGAAAAGATGAAGCAGTGGGAAGCCGGCCCCAAAGCGCCTCGCGCCTCGAAGACGAAACCGAAGAAACGAACCAAATAGCAGAGCGATCGACCGACCCTACCCGACAATCCCCCGCCAGCCGAACAGCTTAGCCCAGTAAAACCCAGCCCAAGGCATCAAGATCGCAGGGACAGGGTCAAGATCGCCCTGCATCATGGCAAAAGCCCCTGCGCCAAAAATCAACGATGCTCCGACAAGCGTCAGCAGTGGAACGAGGCGCCGCCCCGCATGCGCGATTGTCGGGACCTCCGGTTCAAGCTTGGCTTTCTTGCTATGCCGGGTGACCGCGCTTCGCATGCGAGCGGCATAGACCTCGGGAAAATTCGCCAGCAGATAACGGTGATAGCGGGTCTGCCCCCACCCGCAGAACGCCCCCGCCAGCAACAAGCCTGAGCTAGCCACAAATGTCACCCAGGTATAGGTATGGTTCGCCAACAACTGATACCCGAGCGATCCCACTCCACCGACCATGCAGACCAGCCCAACCACGCCGGCCGGCATGAGGATATAGGACCGGACATAGAACCGAGCCTGCTCCTCAATTTTTTCTGGTCGTAACAGTGTSACAAGTTTTGGCATCGACGTTCTTCCACCCCATCAGGTTCCGGCGTCATCGTTCGCACTGAAGGACAGTAGCAACCCGCGGCATCATACCATCCTTCGCTCGCTTGTCACCTGGACAGGACGAGGCAAC
>NSIK01000012.1 GCA_002737345.1 Nitrospirota bacterium | reverse complement strand
GATCCTGTTCCAGCCGCTTCGCCTGGACATGACTCCCGACCATCTCATCATTCATCACCCGCACCAGTCCGACCACCGCATTCAGCTCGTCGAGGCTGCCGTAGGCCTCAACCCGAAGATTATCCTTCCACACTTGCTGGCCGCCGGCCAGTCGTGTTTTTCCCGCGTCCCCGGTTCGTGTGTAGACTTTCGTGATGCGCATCGCTCGTCCTCCTGCCGCTTGGTGTTTTCTTTCCCCACGACGCATAGTGAATGCGATCCTCGACCGGAATGCTACCCGCCGCCACTTCCAGGGCAGGCTCTGTCGCAACGTCAGCCACGTAGCCACGACAAAGATAGGCCAGCCCTTAGCTAGCGTGGGGAGACCCCACACCTGCATCAAGGCCCCATGGTCCAGAATACTGACCCACCCCGATGCCTTCCGCTCGCGCCGCCAGCCAGAGGTTCTGACTGGCACCGCACATACGAGGCAAATCCCTATCGCGCACCGTGGAACGGCCCCGCACATCCTGCAGGGGGGGCCGGCCTCGGCGAGCCGGCCCCCGGTCTTCGAACCCGACAGCGTCATGCGTCAACGCGCTAGTGAATTCATCTAGACGGACCATCGCCGAGGCGAGATCCTGCACGCACTCGCAGACCGCAGGCCCCGGCCTGCGGAGCGAACTTCGTGTCCCACTCACGAGCGTGAGTTTCCCAGGTGTCGCCGTCACGCCTACGGAGCAAGCGGACGCGCTCGCCATACGCGTCCACTCGCACACGGTCTTTCGATCCCGACTCGCCTCGAGCCAGCGAGGGTTGCTCCGCGGGCCACAGCAACTACAGGCCCTCAAACCGATAACTCAGTCCGGCGAAGGCCGCAAGTCCAGGTGCCGGCACAACAAACCGCTCGACTGCCCCTCCGCCAGTCACGTTATTCTGGGCAATGATCCCAGACGTTGCATACCGATGGTCCAGGATATTGTTGAGTGACAGAAACCCGCTTAAATGCCCACCCGGAACGGGACGTTCATAGGCCAGGCGCGCATTCATCACAAAATACCCCGGCACTCTCGCCTGCACATTGGCATCATCGTTCATATGAAACTGCGAGCTCACATAGAGCCCCTGCATCGAGAGGGTCCACCCCTCTGCGGGATGATAGTTCCCTGTCACCCCCAAACGATGCTTGGGCACTTGGGCAAACGTGCTCCCTCGTTTGACCGCCTCCTTATAAGCAGTGTTTCCGCTATAGTCATAGTAGAATGGGGTAATACCGATGTCACTTTCAATGGTCGCGTGCGTATAGGTGTAATTCACCGTCACATCTGCGAGCGACCCATACCGGGCTTTCACTGTCGTCTCCACCCCTTCGCGCCGAGATTTTGGAATATTCGTATTCACAGCACTAGGGTACGCGTTAACGCAGGTAAGGCCGCATACGTTCAGAATTTCATCCGTGACGAGGGAGCGAAACAGCGCCACCGTCCCCTCGCCCCACGTACCCATCTTCGACTTGACGCCGACTTCGTAGTTTTTCGAATGGACCGCCCGGAGAGCGGGATTCGATCCTCCCCCGAGCGCCCACAATTCGTTATACGTCGGAACGCGAAAGGCTTCTCCATAATTCGCATAGACACTACTGTTCGGCGTGACAAGATAGGCCACGCCAATCCGCGGCGTCAGACGATTATAGCGTTTCATCCCACTTAGTGTGGTCGATCCATCATATTGCTGGTTCATCTGATCATGATCGTATCGCAGGCCACTCGTCACAATCACCGTGGAGGCAAGATTCAGCGTGTCTTGTACGTACAGCCCGAGTATGTCCTGATCAATCGATTGCGATCTGCGAGTGGCGTCCCCCGTGTAACCTCCAGATGTTACAGGTGGAGCGTTATATCGATTCCCCATGTCTGTGCGCGTGAATTCCTGACCCACCACCAGGGTGTTACGATGCGTCCCAAAACTCGTGTCCTGCGTGAGTTGGCTTGTCTCCCCACGTGAGGCGGTCTTCACCAGGAAGCGCGAGATGGGGTTTGTACTCGAGGGGTCGGCATCAAACGGCTGCGAAAAGATCTCGGAGTTCTCTGCTGCTTGCCGATAGAAGGCATTGGCCGTGAAGGTCAATCCAAAAGGCAGTGTCTGCCGTCCATTCAGACGGACCACGTTGGTCTCATGCGCAAAGAAGTCCCCCGCAGTCAGATTGCGGGTCGGGTCCGGATGCGCCAGACTGATCGGCAGCGAACCCGCCTGATAGAGCTTGTCATCGACAAACGTATATGAGAGCGTGAGATCGGACTCCGCGGTAGGGCGATAGCCAATCTTCCCAAAGAATCGTGAGATCTCCGCGCCGGACGATTTTCGATAGCCGTCTTCCGACTCCTTCCCATAATTGGCATAATAGTCAAATTTACCAATGGGCCCACTCGCCGTCGTGGTATGCCGCTGGCGTCCAAAGCTTCCGAAGGCCGTTTCCTGAGTCACCTGCGCCTTGCTCGTGCCCCGCTTCGTGATTACATTAATCACCCCGCCGAGGGCATTTTTCCCATAGATCGCCGAGGCGCCTGGAAGGATTTCGATCCGCTCAATCGTATCAAACGGAATCAAATCAAAGTTGACCGCGCCAAAATCGGGCTCATTCATCCGCATACCATCGACAAACACCGCCGTCGACGGCACGGGTGCCCCATTAAACCCACGGAGATCAATCGCTTGTTGAAAGGCGTTGCCGACCTGGTCATACATGACGATCCCGGTTGCCCACTGGAGGGCTTCCTGAACCGTCTTGGCTCCGCTTTTCTGGATATCCTGGGCCGTAATGACCGTAACTTTAACCGGCAGGAGAAGGGGATCGATCGGCGCATCCGGCAGGCGGGTACTGGAGACCACCACCTCCCGGGTTTGCACGACGGGGTCCGCTTCGGCTGGTCCTTCAGCCAATACGGACGACCACGGGATCGAAGCAAGAAGGCCTATCACTGCACAAAACAAGACATAGCGCGATGCACGATTTGACAACACAGCAAAACCTCCCTTTGGCTCGAAGGGCTGAATGAAAACATCGGTCAGCTGGGTGTCCTGACTTGCGGATCGTCGTTCCCCTGCGCCTTCCCATCCGAAGCGTGCGGCAGAAAACGTGCGACGTAAAAGGACTGACTGAACCTCTTACGTGTTACGTTTCACCTTGCACGCGTCGTGACAGTGGCTCTGTGCAGGATCACTCCTCGCTTACAGTGGCGGCACCGTGATGGATTTACACCATCTTCCCCGTCGCTGATGATGGCTCCCTAACCACTCCTCCTAATTGAACCGACTGTGCCCTGACAAAAAACGGGAGGATTGGGCACAAACCCGTCCCGCTACAAACGCCCGCCAACATTCTTCGCGGCCCGATACTGCGGCAACGTGACCCTCGGCACGCCCGAGTCCGGATGACGATCGATCAAGACGTCACAGCCATAGACAGCTTTCAATACATCGGCATCCATCACGTCATGCGGCGTGCCCAGGCGGAAGAGGGCGCCGGCCTTCAGCATCAGAATGCGATCGCAGTATTGGCTCGCCAAATTCAGGTCGTGGGACACGAGCACCACGGTCAGGCCCCGTTCGTCTTTCAGCCGGCGCACAATCGCGCAAATTTCCATCTGGTGCTGGAGATCGAGAAACGCCGTGGGTTCATCCAGCAACAGGACCTGGGGCGCTTGCGCCAAGGCCCTGGCAATCATGCAACGCTGGCGTTCCCCGCCCGAAAGATCCATCACCGAGCGGCCGGCCAGGTGGGTGAGATCCGTATACTGCATGGCCTGATCGGCAATCGACAGATCCTCGGCACTTTCCCAGCCGAAGCCGGCGCTCCACGTCGCGCGACGATGATGCGGATACCGGCCCATCAGAACCGTTTCCATCACGGTAAAGGAAAAGACCTGCGGGCTCTCTTGGGGAACAAAGGCCACGGTCCTTGCCACTTCCACTTGCGGCATCATGCCAAGATCGCGCCCGAACAGGGCCATGCCCCCGTCGTGCGGTCGTAAGACTTTCGCCAATAGTTTGAGTAACGAGGTCTTGCCCGACCCGTTCGGGCCCACGATGCCCAGAATCTCTCCCGCCTGGACATTAAACGTCAGTCCGTCGAGCACCCAGTTGGCTTCTCCTCGACTGGGAGGCTGGTACCGAAATCGTAGGGCCTGCACCTCGTAGGCCTTGCGTGAGGCACTGGCGCCGGGTCCGGCCTGGTCGAGCATGGACTGTGTGTGCGCGGGAGAGAGGCTCATGCGAACCGATCCTTCTTCCACATCAGGAGGTAGATAAAGAAGGGTCCGCCGGCCAGCGCTGTGATGATTCCGACCGGAACCTCCGCCGGACTCAGCAACGTGCGCGCCGCGGTGTCGGCGATCATCAAATACATCCCCCCGGCGAGCGCCGACGCCGGCAGGAGCAACCGGTGATCCGCGCCGAGCATCAGGCGAACGGCATGAGGAATGACCATGCCGACGAACCCGATCATCCCGCTCACCGACACGACCGCCCCGGTAATCAGGGCGGACAGAAGATAGACCCGGCGCTTGACCTGCTCGGTTTCGATCCCCAGCGACCGTGCGGACTCTTCACCCAAGGTCAACACATTTAATCGGCGCGCCTGCTGGAGCAAGAGAAAGAGCCCGCCTAGGAGATAGCAGGCCAAGATGGCTAAGGCTGGATATGACGGCGCGGTCAAGGTTCCCATCAGCCACGTCATCGTACCGGCCGAGCGATTCGGCTCCATGATGGAGGTGATGAACATGATCAAAGCCGAAAAGATCGAATTGAGAATCACCCCGGCGAGCAGGAGGCTGTGAATCGGCAACCGTCCATAGGAGACCGCCATACGGTAGACGACCACGAGAGACAGCAGCCCTCCGAAAAATCCACAGAGCGGCAAGACCGACAGAGCCAGAAAGGTCGACCCGATCCCCAGCAAAATCGCCAGCGCCACGCCAAGGGCCGCCCCACTGGAGACCCCGAGCACGTAGGGATCCGCCAAGGGGTTCCGTAACAGGGCTTGCAGCACGACGCCGACGGAGGCCAAACAGGCGCCCACGAGAAGCCCCAGCAACAGGCGCGGCAACCGCACCTGCATGAGAATCACGCCCGTCGTCCCGATCTGCTCGCTCTCGACCGACCCTTCGCGCACCACAGTACGCACAATATCGAGGACCTGACCGAACCCGATCCATTGCGTCCCGAACTGCAAACAGGTCAGGACAAGGGCGACGGACAGGAGCAGGAGGGGGACCATCACGCCGCTCCATCGCTTGGCAGTCAGCACAGACCCGCGCAACTGCCCTGCGCCGCTCAGAGAGGGAGATGCGCCAGGATCGTTCGCGCGACCCGGTTGCTCGGATGGCACGGAAGCCCGGGACGGATCGGTGGTGCGCGGCATCTCGTTCACGGTGCGACGCTCGCGGGAAAGGCCTCAGGATGAAGAATGCGGGCCAGCCGCTCCAAGCCCTCGACGACCCGCGGCCCTGGGCGGTTGAGGAGATCGGAGGGAATCTGATGCAGCTGGCCATGCTTGACCCCCGAGAGCGAGGTCCATTGACGCCACAGTTGCTGATCACCCAGTGGAATCCCTTCACTCTCCCCGATAGGGAAGACGATGATCTCGGGGTCTGCCGTCAAAACTGCTTCCATATTCAGGCGTGGATAGGGCACAGAGGCATTACTCGCAATGTTGACGCCGCCCGCAACCCCAATCACTTGATGGATAAAGCTGCCAGCCCCGACGGTAATCAACGGCTGGCTGCTCAGCACGTAGAGCACCCGAACGCGAGGCAAGCCCGCTGTCTTGCTTCGGATTGCAGCGATACGCTCGCGCATCATTTTCGCAACGACGTCGGCAGCGGCTGAGCGATCGACCATGCGACCAATCAGCTGAATACGACTGGGGATTTCCTCAAACGATTCCGGGTCGACGATGAAGGTCGGGATTTTCAATTGCTCCAGCTTGGCCATGAGGTCAGCCCGGAGAAAAGCGCGCGGGGCCAGCACCAAATCCGGCTGCAAGGCAACGATGACTTCAATGTTCGGATCGGCGTACCCGACTTTGGTCTTCTGTTTGGCCTCGATCGGATAATCGCAGAACTCAGTGACGCCGACGATCTGATCCTGGAGCCCGATGGCAAAAAGAATTTCCGTCACGCTGGGCGCGAGGGAGATGATCCGCGTCGGCGCCTTCGCTAGATACAGCTTGCGCCCGAGATCGTCGACGAAAGTCCGCGGGGTAATATTTGCCATGAAGGGCATGCCCGTGAGGATGCCCTGCTGTCGTCGTGCCATATCTGCCTCGTCCGCTTGCGCACAGGAGCCGTCACTCCAGGCCCCGGCAACAGCAACCACCAGGAGCAGGGCCGCCAGCGTCCAACGGATTGAAGGATGTCTTCGCGTGCGCAAATAAAAAATCCCCAAGGCCTGACAGACCCTGAGGATTGCACCCGCAACTCATCCTCGCCAATTCCCCAGCCCACGAGGGAATCTCGGTCAACGATCCTGGCAGGTCTTCTGGCTCATGGTTCACCCTACTCCCCGCGCCTTCCCAGGCTTGCGTGATGAGTGATGCATTCGGGGTGCTGGGTGCCAGGCAGCTACGTAGCCGCGCTCGACTCATCACTCGTCACGCATTACCGATCACTGCATCCCAGTGGCATCTACGGGTTTCGTCCCCATTTACAGCGGCGGGACCGCGAGGGACTTGCACCCTCTTCCCTGGCCCAGGAATCACAATGTGCAGGCACTCTAGGCGAGGAGAGAAAAGTTGTCAAGTTGAATACTGAACACCCGCTAACGGCGGTACTGCCACTTCAGCACAAGAATCGCCCCCGTCAATACGAGCGTCACGGCATTGGTCAAAATGATCGGCCAGGCCTGGAGGGCCAGGCCATATAGAAACCAGAGGCCGACACCGACTGAGAAGATGGCCAACATGCTCATGGAGAGATCACCGGCAGACTTCGAGGTCCAGGTCTTCTGCAACTGGGGCCAAAAGGCGCAGGTAGTCAATGCCCCTGCCGCAAACCCTAACAAATCGATTCCCGTCATGATCTAGCCCCTTTCTTGCTGTCGCCCCCTTGGCCGCCAGCGAACCGTCAAATCGGCTTGTCAAAACCGATGGCCCTGTGGTACATTTTCCCTTCGCAATCGTCTACCGACTCGACCAGATGAAGGAGTGTACCGTGGCCTTTACATGTGATCTCTGCAGCAAACGTCGCCAATCCGGCAATAACGTCAGTCACGCCAATAACAAGACCAAGCGGATTTTCAAACCGAATCTCCAGCCAGTCCGAGCTGTGATCGATGGGCAGCCGAAGCGTATTCGAGTGTGCACCCGTTGTCTGCGCAGCGGCAAAGTCCAAAAAGCGGTTTAGTCACCTGCTGAGCAATTCTATCCGCTTCTTTTCTTACATCGCGCACTCGGCCTGGCTGGTGAAATCAGCAGCGCCTGCACCGCGCACTGCCCGCTATTCGAATCTTCTACGGCGCAGACCAGAGCACCCGCCCGTTCTGATCAGATAACTTTACGGCAAATCGGTCGTCGGGAGACAGGGCCAGCTTCCGACTCCCATCACGACTCGTCAGCACCAGACCCACCTCGCCATTTTGATCGAGGCCCAATCCTGCTCGCGCCTTGCCATTCGCATCTAACAACAGAAACTCTTCGGCATTCACCCCCGTGGCTTTTTGTGCCCCCACGAGCGAGGGCGCCAGCCACCACCCGCTGATGGCTCCGCCCATGAGGCTTCCAACGAACGTCACCCCGATTAAAAATCCAAACTGTCTTCGGCTCACAATAGATCCTTTCTCCACACACAGGGTACCACCCGTGATCGTCTGCGTGATGACGCAACCGCCTACGATACACCGCGTTGCGCAAGCACAGGAGACCAGCAGACGACCTCGCCTGCGCCTCTTCTACTTCCACCCATCCCCACTCGTCCCTCCTCCGAATCCTCCAAAATTTCCCCCGAATCCCCCCTGCCCCGTCCCCCAATATTCCCATTTTTGGATTCGCCTGTAGGGATGTCGGAGATCCGGGCGGCTAATCCACCAGAAAAAGGAGATGGCCCCGATGCTGGTAAAGAGGGTGATCCAGAAGCCGACCCCTTTGAAATGCGTCTTCGAGACGGTGCCGACCCGGATCTCTTGGGCAGGGGCCGCTAACACGACAACCGTGCGGTAGAGGGCCTCGCCGAAATGGCCCGTATCGATCAAGGGCTGCAGATGCTCGTGCCCGACTTGATTCATCAGCGTGGGGGTAATCACCGGAAGCATCTGCCGGCCCAGCGTGATGGCCGCTTGCCGTTCCTCCACTGCCACCAGCACCAGCACTCCATGTTCCTGTTGCGTGGACCCGATGCCCCACTTCGCATAGAGGGCCGACGCATATTCGTTGACCGTCCCGAAGGGTTTGATGTTCGGAACTGTCACCACCACCATCTCCACGCCGGTCTTCCGCTCCAGATCCTGACAGACGGACCTGATGCGTTCCTTCCACTCTCCATCGACCACCTGCCCATGGTCGCTCACATAGCCTCGCGGCTCCGGCAACTGGATCTTGGGCCGATCGTAGGACACGGCCAGAGCCCAGCCATGGACGAGGACGAAACAAAAAACCATGACAAGGATCTTCATCATCGCAGCCCCGCCTGCGGCAATTGCTGCACGGTGCGAGTGAGCAACGTCATGGTGTGCAGATAGCGGTCGAAGAGACGGGGCACTTCGCTCGGGCCCGGCGAAATCTGGCCCCGCTTCAGCAGCCAGGCATCGAGCAGCCCTTGCAGATCCAGCTTCAACTGTTCGGCGATGTCTGTGATGATGGCATCGGACTGAACCAAGACCGGGCGGCCAAGGAGCCGTTGCAGCCCACGCAGCAGCGGAATGGTCGAAGTCAGTGAAAGCGGGAGCAGAATCGTGGTGGCATCGTCGGTTCCGCCCCCTTCGACGTAGCGTTGGCGCAGACGCAACAGATTGTTCGTGAGGCCCTGCACGACTGATTCGCGCAACCGGTCGGTCGGCACTTGCAAACCGATGAAGGGATCTCGCCCTCCCAGGACTCGGTGCTGGTCCTGGATTTCCAGAAGCTCCAAGGGGAAGACTGCAGCCGAGGCGCGGAGCTCCTCTTCCGTCAGGAACAGCGGAACCAGGATCTGTTCCTTGCTCCATTTAAGGTGCACGGCACTGTACTGCTTGAGGAGGGTGCTGTCGTAGGATGACACGAGAAGCAGGATATTCAAATTCGACCGGCCGGGAAGAAATTCCCCTCGGACGGCGCTCCCATAGAGCAGCAGCCCTTCCAACTGATCCCCGAAGACGCCTTTGACGTCTTTCGTATAGACCTGCAAGAGATTCTGGGTTTCGCTCGGCAGTCCTTCGATCACTCGTTCAGTCATGCGCTATTCCTCACGAAGACTTCGGATGTGGAGCTATGTCGTTTGCGCGGAAATCCGGCAAGAACCCTCCGGCAATGACGCGGTCGATCAGGTCGAACGGAGACGTGGTTCGCCATCCCGCCGTAGTGGAGAGGACCTGATAGCGTAGCCGCTCATTCCGGTCCAAGGTCTGAAAGACACGGTCGCGTAGGAAGGCCACCAGCGGATTCCCCGTATTCCAATAGAACACTTGCTGGTCTGCCAAGCGCTGCAGCATGGTGACCTGAGGCCGCCTGGCCAACTCGAACTCTTTCAGCCTGGCAGACGAATAGTCCCGATCGGCCAGACAGCCTGGCAAGAGATCGGACAGGGCCATCGCATCGACCATCGCCTGCATCCGCCCCTGCGAGGCATGGGGGTTCATCGCATGGGCGGCATCGCCGATCAGGACTGCGCCGTCCGCTACCCAGGTCGGAGTCCGCACCCGCCCGGTCGGCATATAAGCAGTCTGGCTCCAATCGCTCAATCGACGGAACAAGCTGGAAAACTGCGGCGCAATTTCTGTCCACACCTGTTGTAACGCGGGAATGCCCCGCTGCTTCACTGCATCCATCGAGCCGCTGGGGATCATGTAGAAGAGATAGACCTTGTTCCCTGTTGCGGGAAACAGACCCAAAATCGCCTTGTGCCCGACATAGTAGAAGGATTCCGAGACCAGCTCATCCGATTCAAGGATCGCAATCAGATACCCGTCCGGATAGAGATGCAGGTCGGCGGGGATCTTCAGGGCCTTGCGCACTTTCGAAAAAGCCCCATCTGCGCCGACGACGATCTTGGCGCGAATCTGCTTCGTCCCTTCTGGCCCTGTCGTGGACAGCCCCATTACCTGATTCCCCTCGCGCAACAAACCGGTGAATGAATTGCCATAACGGAGGGTCACACTTTTTTGCTGCTGCACCGCTGCGACGATGGCCTGGTGCGCCACGTTCGGCAATGTCACAACCGCGCGATTGTAGGGAGCCGGCAGATCGCCATAGTCGATGGTGCAGAGGCGCGTGCCTCCGGCCCGGAAAAAATGAAAGTACCGCACCGATCTCGTGGCCTCAGCCGGCAAGGCCTGCAAGATGCCTAGGCGATCGAGAACGCGTTGTCCGTTCGGCTGAAGAATTTCTCCCCGCAATCCTTGAGGAGGCCCGGCCGCTTGCTCCAAGACGACGGTACGGATCCCTTGCTGGGCCAAGGCCAGGGCCAGGACGGCTCCCCCTCCCCCCGCCCCCACCACTGCGACATCTGTCTCTTCTTGTACATCTACCATGCGCTTCACTGCTCGTCCTAGGCCCAATACCGGCCGTGGGCGTTCCACAAGGCCAGAACTTTACGGGCTTTGCCGCTGATCGCGTCATCGGTCCTGACGTCCAGCCGTGTATCACTAGAGTGGCTACCGCTCGTCGTATGGGTCATCGACCCGGAGGCGTTAATCTCATCGTCGCTCACACGCGGCTTCAAAGGCATGAGCCCGTCATGCGCATTGCTCAAAATAGGAATGCCGACCAGGTGCCGGGTCTGGAACGCCGCCCGCTGTTTGTCGGCCTCGGTACGTTGTAGATCTGTGAGCTGCCGCGCATCGGCGCCCCGCTTCTTCGCTGCGATCATCGCCTCCAGGGCGCAGGGCGTGGTCAACCCATAGCCCGCCACCACTGCGCTCCAGGCAGCCCCGGCCGGAACTGTGAGCAGCGCCAAGACGAGAGAGACGGATCGCAGAATGGAATGGGAGCGGAGAGCTCTCATAGAATATTAGTCGAGTTCGAACAACATCTTAAAATGTTCGTCCGTGGCTTCCCAAGCCTGAGGCGCGCCGGTGGCGAGCCAGCTTTGGAGAAACTGCTTTTGGCCCGGCGTGAGTAACTGTTTGATCTGGTGTGTGCGGCCTTGCAGGGGCTGGAGAAAACCCACCCGTTTCGCAAAGTCCAAGGTCGCCGTGCGGACATACATGCTGGTGAAGGCCGTCGGGGCCTCGTCTTCCCCGTCGCCTTGAATCCATACCGATAAAAACTTCTCTAACTGGAGTCCGGCGCTGTCCATGGCGGGATCGGTATCGTGAAATAGCTCGTTTTCCGATTCTTTGAGCGGAGTGGCCTCAGCGGACCGGAACATGAAATTGCGTTTCCACATGCAATCGCTCCTCCAAAAGACGGCATAGTGGCGGCGGATGGCGGACAAAGTCAAGCCGCGAGGCGGTTGGTTTCGTCGCCTTGACATGGCCAAGTGGCTTTGATAACGTATTGAAATCGTTTAATCTCTGGGCCATCTTGGGAGTCTTCATGCAGGTAAAAATCAATGGCAAAGCAGAAGAGATTTCAGGAGGAACCGTCCTCGACCTCCTCCGGGCCAAAAAGATCGAACCACAAATGGTTGCGGTCGAAGTCAACGACTCCATGTTAGACCGGGAGCACCTCGCCACCACCAGCCTGAATGACGGCGACCGGGTTGAGTTCTTATTTTATATGGGAGGTGGCCGATGACGATGCCACCGTACAAGGACATTACGGAACTGGTCGGACACACTCCCCTCGTGCGTCTGAATCGATTGTCCTTAGCCGGCGGAGCCACGATCTACGGCAAAGCTGAATTCCTCAACCCGGCCGGCAGCATCAAGGACCGGATCTGTCTCAACATGATCAACGAGGCGGAACGACTCGGCCATTTGAAGCCGGGCGGCACGATCGTCGAGCCGACCAGTGGGAACACCGGCATCGGGCTGGCCTTAATCGCCGCGGTCCGTGGCTATACGTTGATCCTCGTGATGCCGGAGACCATGAGCATGGAGCGGGCCAGTCTCTTGTCGGCGTATGGCGCGCAGCTCGTTATGACGGCAGGCTGGGAAGGGATGAAAGGCGCGATTCGCGAGGCGGAAAACATTACCGCGCAGAATCCCTCATACTTTATGCCGGATCAGTTTTCGAACCCGGCCAATCCGGCCATGCACAAGAAGACCACGGCGGTCGAGATTCTCGAATCGCTCGATGGAAAGATCGATGCCTTCGTGGCGGCAGTCGGCACAGGCGGCACCATCACAGGCTGCGGGGAGCTGTTCAAGGAGCGGAACCCTAACGTGAAAATCATTGCGGTGGAACCGGCTGGATCGCCGGTCCTGTCCGGCGGAGAGCCTGGCCCCCATAAGATTCAGGGTATCGGCGCGGGGTTCATTCCAAAAGTGCTGAACCGGGCTATTCTGGATCGCGTGATCACGGTGACCGACGACGAGGCCTATCAAATGGCTAAGCAGCTCTCGAGGAAGGAAGGCCTCTCAGTGGGCCTCTCCGCTGGAGCCAACGTGTTTGCCGCGCAGAAAGTGGCACAGGAGCTCGAGCCAGGCAAAAACGTCGTCACTATTCTCTGTGACACAGGCGAACGATACCTCAGTATGGAGAAGTATTTTAATCTCTGAGCAAGGAAGCTCTCACCTTTGAGCGGTCAGCTCCGAGCTGCAGGATAATCGCTGAAAGCTGATCGCGACAATGGAATTTACCGAAGACCAAATATCGCGCTACAGCCGGCACATTCTCCTGCCGGAGGTGGGTGGCAAGGGGCAGAAGAAGATCGCCAAGGCCAAGATCCTCCTAGTCGGCGCTGGCGGCCTCGGCTCGCCTGCCGCCCTCTATTTGGCTGCGGCAGGGATCGGCCACATCGGCCTCATCGATAGCGACGTGGTGGACCTAACCAATCTGCAACGGCAGATCCTGCACCATACGTCGGATGTCGGTCGGCCCAAGGTCCTCTCGGGCAAAGAAAAGATCCAGGCCCTGAACCCAGACGTCCAGGTCTCGATGTACGAAGAGCGGCTCACGGCCGCCAATGCGCTCAAGATCATCGGCGACTACGACGTCGTCATCGACGGGGCCGATAACTTTACGGCCAAGTTCTTGATCAACGACGCCTGTTTCTTTGCCGGCAAGCCGCTCGTGCATGGCGGCATCCTGCGCTTCGACGGGCGTGTGACGACCATTGTACCGAAACAGTCCGCCTGCTATCGTTGCGTCTTCAAGACTCCGCCGCTGGCCGGCCTGGTGGCCTCCTGTCAGGAAGCCGGTGTGATCGGCGTGTTGGCTGGCATCATCGGCACGATTCAAGCGACGGAAGCCTTGAAACTGATCCTGGGCATCGGGCAGCCACTCACAAACCGGCTGCTGGACTTCGATGCGCGCAAGACCCTGTTCCGGGAGATCAAAGTGAAACGTAATCCCGATTGCGCGCTCTGCGGCGCGCACCCGACGATTACCGAATTGTTCGACGACGGCGATCCGTTTGCTGGCTGTACCGTCCGGCCATCACCCTATGATGTTGTGACGTAAGGTAGAGGCACCATGGCGAAGATGAAAGCGCTGGTTTGTCGCGAGTGCGCAAAAGAATATCCGACGAAGGCACTCCACGTCTGCGAGATGTGCTTTGGCCCCCTCGAAGTGAAGTACAACTACGAGGAAATCAAAAAAAACATTTCCCGCAAGAAAATCCAAGACGGGCCGCTCAGCATCTGGCGCTACGCTGATCTTCTGCCCGTGGAAGGCCCGAACTTTCTGGGTCCCCATGCCGGGATGACGCCGCTGGTGCGCGCGAAAAACCTGGGCGCCTTTCTGGGGCTGGACGAGCTCTATATCAAGAACGACACGGTGAACCATCCCACGCTCTCGTTCAAAGATCGCGTGGTCGCGGTCGCCATCACCAGAGCGCGCGAACTGGGCTTTGAAACCATCGCCTGCGCCTCGACCGGCAACCTGGCCAATTCCGTCTCCGCGCATGCGGCCGCCGCCGGCATGCGCGCGTACGTGTTCATTCCCGGCGATCTGGAAGCGGCCAAGGTGCTTGGGAACTTGATCTATACGCAGAACGTAATTGAAGTCGAAGGTAACTACGACGACGTCAACCGCCTCTGCAGCGAAATCGCCGGCGAATACGACTGGGCCTTTGTGAATATCAACGTGCGCCCCTACTATGCGGAAGGCTCCAAGACGCTCGCCTACGAAACTGTGGAACAACTCGGCTGGCGCACGCCGGATCAAGTGGTCATCCCGATGGCCTCCGGCTCGCTTCTGACCAAGATCTGGAAGGGACTCCATGAGATGAAGACCCTGGGCCTGATCGACGAAGTGCGTACCAGGGTCAACGGCGCGCAAGCCGAGGGCTGCTCCCCCATTTCCACGGCCTTCAAAGCGGGACGGGATTTCTTCAAGCCGGTGAAACCGAAGACCATCGCCAAGTCGCTGGCTATCGGGAATCCGGCCGACGGCTACTACGCCCTCAAAGCCACGGCCGAGAGCAAGGGCTCCATGGACATGGTGACGGACGAGGAAGTGGTCGAAGGGATCAAGCTGCTGGCGCAAACGGAAGGTATCTTCGCGGAAACGGCCGGCGGGGTCACGATCGGCGTGCTGCAGAAACTTGTCAAGCAGGGCACGATCAAGAAAAGCGACGTCACGGTCGCCTATATCACTGGCAACGGATTGAAGACGCAGGAAGCGGTGATCGATGCGGTCGGCAAGCCTCACCGCATTCAGCCGAGCCTCGCGAGTTTCCAAAAAACCTTTAAGATGGGGAAAAATGGTGGTGGTGACGCATGATTAAAGTTCGCATTCCAACCCCGCTCCGTCCCCTCACGAATGGACTGGGCGAGGTCGAGACAGACGCCACGAGCATCACGGCAATGATCGATACCTTGAACAGCGCCCATCCTGGGATCAAGGATCGCCTCTGCGACGAAACCGGCGAGCTTCGCCGTTTCGTGAATATTTACGTCAACGAGGAAGACATTCGCTTCCTCATGGGCAAAGAGACCTCGCTCAAGCACGGCGACGAAGTCTCGATTGTGCCAGCCATTGCAGGAGGCTAGTCATGGCAAGCATGAAAGTGCATATCCGGTTTCCGGAAGACAAAATCAAAGAGCCGCTCATCTACCAGATCGGACACGAATTCAAGGTGGTCACGAATGTCCGGCGGGCGGACGTGCGGGACACCACCGGCTGGATGGATGTCGAACTGACCGGCGAGAGCGCGGAAGTCGAACGAGCAGTCGACGCCCTTCGCAAGAAGGGCGTCATCGTCGACCCGATCGAATTGGATGTGGTGGAAGGCTGACACGAGGCCTTCAGCCATCAGCTCTCAGCCTTTAGTTCTGAACAGTTCTTATGAGTGGACGCTGACAGCTAACTGCTGAGGGCACGATCGGACTATGGAACTCACCGAACAACAGATTCAGCGGTACAGCCGCCAGATTATTCTCAATGAGATGGGCGGCAAGGGCCAGCTGAAGCTACTCAAGGCGAAAGTCTTGCTCATCGGCGCAGGCGGGCTCGGCTCCCCTGCCGCACTCTATTTAGCGGCAGCCGGCATCGGCACCATCGGTCTGGTCGACGGCGATGTCGTCGACCTCTCGAATTTGCAGCGGCAGGTCATGCACTCGACTGCCACGGTGGGCATGCCGAAGGTGGAGTCCGGTCGCAAGACCCTCGCGGCCATCAATCCTGAAATCACGATCAAGGCCTATCACCAGAACGTGGACAGCGACAATATTCTTGCGCTAGTGTCCCAGTTCGACATCGTGCTGGACGGGTCGGATAATTTTGCCACGCGCTTCCTCGTGAACGACGCCTGCTTCTTCGCCAAGAAGACGCTGATCTCCGCCAGCATGTTCCGGTTCGAGGGACAGCTCACCACGATCAAGCCCCATGCAGGCTATCCCTGCTACCGTTGCCTCTATCCGGAGCCGCCGCCTGCGGGCTTGGTTCCGAATTGCCAAGAGGCCGGTGTGCTGGGAGTGCTCGCCGGGACCATGGGCATCATGCAAGCCTCCGAAGCGATCAAGGAAATCCTCGGCATCGGCGAAACGATGGCAGACCGCCTGATGATCTACGATGCTCTGGAGATGAAATTCAGGAAGGTCCGTCGCCCTAAGGACCCGGACTGTCGTCTCTGCGGACCGAAGCCCACGATTACGGACTTGAAGAGCGATTACACCGTATCCTGCACGCTCTAGTGGCGCCAGGGCAGAAAGTCGAACGTCCGCAAGTTATAAAGTCTCCATCATGACTGTTCAAATTGAAACGACTAGATGACTTTCAGACCGTAAGACCTCCAGACGGCTAACTCCAATGACAACCTCGCTTCAGATCCCCCAGGCGATCCTCGACGACATGGTCGCCCACGCGCGTGCGCTCGACCCGTACGAATGCTGCGGGCTCCTGGCAGGCCGCCAGGGAACCGTTACCCAGCTCTATCGAATCAAGAACATCGTGGCGCTGGAGGGAGTCGAGAAACTCTCGTCCTTCGACCCGGCCAAGGCGGCGCATCTGGAACGACTCTCGCCGGCTGAACGGGCCGAGATTGCCTTCGTGATGGACATGGCGGACTTTTCCGCGGCGAAGAAAGACATTCGGAACAAGGGCCTGGATCTGCAAGTCGTCTACCATTCCCATCCCCATGACCCGGCTCGCCCCTCCGTCACCGACATCAAAATTGCCACCGACTACGAAGAGATCTGGCCGAAAATCAACCTACCCATTCCGGCCTATCTGCTCGTATCGCTCATGGACAAGTCGAAGCCGGAGATTCGCTGCTACTGGATCAAGGACGGGACGGTCGCGGCGACCCCAATCATTACAACAGGCTGATGGGCCAAAACCTTAAGCGAATTTCTAATTTGTATCCTCGATACATGAATGCCATAATGCCGCCTGATCGTTTCACAGAAGGAGCGCTCGTGATGCCAGATATGCGTACGACTCTTCTCGCCGCCGCCTTCAGCTTCGTCCTCCTGGCCCTCACCGTTCTCCCCGCATCAGCCGAAGACAAAAGCTTCTACAGCCCCATCATTTATGTCGATGCCGAGAACCACCGTATTCTGATTTCCACGCTCGGATCGGTTTTTTACATTGATGTGCCGGAAGCCGCGCAGCCCCATATGGAGAAGCTCCAGGTGTCAAGCCTGGTAGACTTTGTCGTTGAAATGCGCGGAGCAGGACAGATGCCGAAGCTCAAAACCTGGAAGGTGAAATCAGGGGATAGCAGCTGCAAGTACTTCGACGGGAAAGACTGCAAGTAGGGCGAGAATCCCCCACCGCTAGCAACGCTGGTCAAACAGCCCGGCCAGCTAGGCCGCAGCCTCACTCAGAACTGCCGAGCATATCGTCGATAAGCGGGCGGTTAATATCGGTACAACCCATGCAAATGGTATCGAACAGGGCTCCATGGTCCGCCACGAAATTCCTGGCGTCCGTCAGCTTCTCGTCCATAACTTCTCCGTAGCAGGTCTCGCAGAGCATCATCAGCCCGCGAGAGACGGATACAGTTTTCCTGCCTGTACTGCCAGCCATTGCGAGCTACACCGACCCTTTCTGCCTCGCCAGCCAAAAATCTTCGGCTTCGAGATCAATCTCACAGACGGGACATTCATAGACCGCTTCACCGGCCGGAAGCTGAATTTCCGTCCGATCGATTCGCCCGCGGCAGACATGATAGAACCGCCCGCGCGCATCGTCGTTGTCCAACGGATCGCTTTCGTAAATCAGCACCATCGCTCGCTCCCCCTCACGTGACCCTCAGTATACCGACGCGCATGATCCCTCCGCAACGCCAGTCGTCTTAGATCTAGCGACACCAGGCGAACAACCAGCAGGATCCTCAAAAAGACCGTTAGCGACCCGTAAGACACAAAAGGTGAAACGTGAAAGATTTCAACACGAACCCTTCTGCTCCCCCACATTTCATTTTTGCGTCTTGCCTTTGACGGTTCCGTTAAACCTGGAACTGGGCGTCATACAGCCGCGAATAGACTCCGCCCCGCCCAATCAAGGCCTCATGCGTCCCATCCTCGACCACGCAGCCATGGTGCACGACAATAATGCGGTCGACATCGTGGATCGTCGATAGCCGATGCGCGATGATAATTGTCGTCCGGCCCCTGGTCAGCTCATTGAGGGCTTCCCGGATCTTCACCTCGGTTTCGGTGTCGATATTCGAGGTCGCCTCGTCGAACAGGACGATGGGCGGATCTTTCAGGATGACCCGCGCGATCGACACCCGCTGTCTCTGCCCGACGGAAAGCTTGACACCCCGCTCCCCGATCCAGGTCTCATAGCCCTCCGGAAGAGCCATGATGAATTCGTGGGCCCGCGCGGCTTTGGCGGCAGCTTCCACCGCATCCTGCCCCGCCGACAGGTCCCCATAGAGGATATTCTCGCGAACCGTGCCGTTAAACAAAAACGGCTCTTGCTGCACTAGGCCGATCTGGCTTCGCAGAAAGTCCAATGGCAGCTCACGGATATCGTATCCATCAATCGTGAGGGCCCCCTCCGTCACATCGTAGAATCTTGGGATCAGCTTCAGCGTCGTACTCTTGCCCCCCCCGCTCGGTCCGACCAACGCGATCCGCTCCCCGGCCTGTACGACAATACAGACATCCTTCAGAATTGGCACATCCGCCCGATAGTGGAACTGCACATGCTGAAAGGCCACTTCGCCCTTCAACCGGGCCGGCGGTGGCGCCAGCCCTGGCCGGTCATGCACGTCCGGCACGATATCGAGAATGTCGAACACGCGCTCGCTGGCCGCCAGGGCATGTTGCAGCATGTGATTGACGGAGTGAATTTGATTGATCGGCACATAAAACAACGCCGAATAGGAGATGAACATGACGAGCTCGCCGACCGAAAGATGCTGTTGCAGGACTTCGGCGACGCCAAACCAGAGCACCAACACCCCGCCCAAACTTCCGAGCAGCGCCATGCCCGGCGAATAAAACGACCAGAGATACATCGCCTGTAGGGTCTCGTGGCGGCATCGGTCGCTCTTCTGGCCGAATCGGTTCTGCTCGTAGGATTGCCGGTTGAACCCCATCGTCTCGCGGATGCCGGCCAAGGCGTCCTGGAGCAGCGCGTTGAGCTCGGCTGCTCCCTTGCGGATAGCCTGGTAATGCCCATGCACCCGCTTGGTAAACTCCGCAGCCCCGAGCACCAGCAGCGGGATCGGCAGCAACGCCAGCAGGGCCAGCTTCCAATTGAGCCAGACGAGCACCGTCATGATCCCGATCAGGGTGAGGCTGGCCGTAATGGTCTGCTCGAGCCCGTCGACGAAAATCCGCTGCATATGTTCGGTGTCGTTCAAGACCCGCGACATAATCTCGCCGGTGGGACGATTTTCAAAGAAGCTAATCGAGAGCCGCTGCAATGCCGTAAATACCTGCACGTGTAGATCGTGCACGACTTGCTGTTCCAGCAAATTGTTCATCCTGATGCGCATCGAACTGCAAAGATTGCGGAGCAGATAGGCCGCCACCAGTCCGCCGAACACCCACGAGAGCAGCTCGGTGCGCTGCGCTTGAATCACCTCGTCGATCAGCACCTTGATGAGCCACGCGGGAATCAGTTCAAATGCCGTCGCCAAGCCGGCAAAGAGGAAGGTGCCCACCACCATGGATCGGTAGGGGCTGAGGTAGTGAAGGACGCGTAGAAGGATTTTCACAGAGACGATCGATTCACGGCTGGTTAAATGACTGGGGTCGATTCTTTTTGCCAATAACGACTGAACTCCGCGAGTTGCGTGAGCGTGGACATATCAGTCATCCGATCCACAAACAGTTTGCCGATCAGGTGATCCATCTCATGCTGGATACAAACCGCATAGAGACCGGTCGCTTCGATATCGACCGACTTGCCTTGGCGATCCAGTGCCTGGACTCGCACCAGGGAAGGGCGCGTCACTTTCCCACGCAAGCCGTCGACGCTCAGACAACCTTCCCAGTTTTCTTCCTGCTGCGGCCCATAGAACACGATCTTAGGATTGATGAGAACTGTATTGGGAAAGGCCTCCTCGCCATCGCCTTCAGAACCCATGACCACCACTTGGATCGAGCGCGAGACTTGGGGCGAAGCCAATCCGATGCCAGGCTCATCCAGCATGGTTTCAAAGAGGTCGTCGATAAAACGCTGCAGTTCTTTCGTGCGAATGTCGCGAGGGTCCACCTTCGCCGCCACCTGGCGGAGAATCGGACTACCAAGCTTTACAATCGGAAGAATAGCCATAAGCCTTACCTCTACGCCTTCGAATGAGTCATGAACCGAACGGTGGGCTCGTTAAAATATACCACAGGGTTTTTCGCAGCCGCAAGGCGGAGGCTGGCGAGAGAAACGAGCCGGAAAGGCTCGATAGACAGGACGAACAAGGCCGACACGCGCACGGCTACCGCGAACGGGTTGACCGCTTGGGATCCGGCATTTCAAAACTATCCTTTTGGCCGTTCCACCATTCCAACCACTCGACTCCCCATTCTTGGCGGTCTTGCTTGCTTGACGCCTCCCAATCGTGGAAATCCGTTTCATGCCTGGTCAGAATCCAGAGCGAATGAAGCGCTGAGAGGGCGACAAACCGTTCCTCGTCTGCCACCATCCCGACCAGCACCGGCACCACGGTCTTTTCTCTAACATAGCGGGCCTCGAATGCCGCGGTTTTCCGGATCGACGAATTCGGATCCTTAGCCATGACCGCGATCGCCTCCACAACTTTGGCCGCGTCCAATCGCACCGCGACCCGCAAGGCATGTTCCCGCACCCGCGGCACCTCGTTCGGCTCCTTGGCGGCTGCCACGAGCGCCGGCACGGCTGACACCGCCTTCAACATCGAAATCGTTTCAATGACATTGTAGCGAATGCGCGGCGCCGACATCGTCAGGCCCTTGACCAGGACCGGCACGGCGGGCTCGCCCAGGTGCACGAACTCTCCCATGGCCCAGAACTCTTGTTTGCCTTCGAGCAGGGGCAGCAGGGCCTCCGCCCGTTGCGCCTCTTCAGCCGTCAAGGGCTTCGTATTCTGCGGGACTGATTCCGCCGGAAGATCTTGCCCCTTCGGAGGCATCTCGTAGGGCATCTGGACCGGGACGATCCATCCCTTCGCAACCGATTCAGCCCAGAGGGGTTGCGCCATGCCCGACAGCACCACCGATAAGACGATCCCCCAGACACCCGCATATCGTAATTGCACGGTCATCCCTTTCCCTCCCCTTCGCTGCTCTTCTGCTCATCGCGCCGATGGAAGATTTCATAGAACACCGGCAAGACTACTAAAATCAAGATTGCTGCCGTCAGCATCCCCCCCACCACGACACGAGCCAACGGCTTCTGGGCTTGCGATCCAATCCCAGTCGCGAGCGCGGCCGGCAAAAGGCCAATGGCCGCACCCAAAGTCGCCATGAGAATCGGACGCATCTGCACGTCCGCCCCCTTCTGAACCGAATCCCGAAGGGCCAGCCCCGTCTGCCGGAAGGCTTCAATCCGTGAAATAAGCAAAACGCCTCCCAGGATCGCGACCCCGAGGGTCGAAATGACGCCGACCCCAGCGGGGATGCTGAAACTCGTGTGGGTACCGGCAAGGACAAGGACCCCTCCCACCAAAGCAAACGGCACGGTGCTCAACACCAGGAGCGCATTTTTGAGCGAATTGAAGGTCAGATACAAAATGAAGAAAATGACCAGTAAGCTCATCGGCACTACGATCGCCAACCGTTTTTCTTCTGCTTTGAGCTGCTCATATTGACCGGCCCATTCGAGCCGATACCGTTCAGGAAGGGTCACCTCCTTGGCCAGGCGCGCTTGCGCCTCCTCGACCGTACCTTGGAGGTCGCGGCCCCGCGCGCTGAACTTGATCGGAATATACCGTTCATTGTTTTCGCGATAAATGATGAAGGCGCCGGTCTGCGTCGTGATCGTAGCCACCTGCTTCAAGGGGACACGGGCGCCGCCCGACGTGCTGACCAGAATATTGCCGATCGCATCGACGTCTTGCCGGAACTCCGGAAGAAACCGGACGACGAGATCGAACAACCGCTCCCCCTCATAGACCTGGGTCACAGCCTGTCCTCCGACCGCCGCCTGCACTACCGCATTCACGTCCGACACGTGCAACCCGTAGCGCGCGCTCCTCTCGCGATCGACCTGGATCAGGAGATTCGGCTGGCCCACAAGACGGAAGACCCCCAAATCTTTGACGCCAGGCACCGTCCGCATTACATGCTCGATCTCGACGGCCTTCGCCTCCAGGGTCTTCAGATCGGGGCCGAAGAGTTTGATGGAGTTCTCCCCCTTCACCCCCGACATGGCCTCTTCCACATTATCCTGAATCACCTGCGAGAAATTGAAGATGATGCCAGGAATGTCTTTCAGCCGGGCCTCAATCTCTTTGATCAGCCCGTCTTTAGTCAGCCCGGGACGCCATTTCTTTTCCGGCTTGAGATTGGCCAGAAACTCGGCATTGAAGAAACTGGTGGGATCTGTGCCGTCATCCGGACGGCCTAGCTGCGAAACAATGTTCGTGACCTCCGGCGATTCGCGAAACAGCTGGCGAATCTCGCTCGTCAGTTTCGCCGCCTGGTCGAAAGAAATATCCACCGGCATCGTGGCGCGCACCCAGAGGTTCCCCTCCTCCAGCGCGGGCATGAACTCCCCTCCGATCGACTGCAGCGCCACAAATGTCAGGGCCAACAGCCCGACACAAAAACTGACGACGATCGCACGATGGTCCAACGCCCAGGTCAAGATGGCATGGTAGGCGCGGCGCGTCACCCGCACGAGCACCGTATCTTCTGAGCGGATCGTGCCCCGCAACAGGAAGGAACAGAGCACGGGCGCCAGCGTAAAAGCCATGAGCAACGCGCCCACCAAAGCGAACGCATAGGTGATGGACATCGGCGCGAAGATGTTCCCCGGCACGCCCCTCATCGTAAAGAGCGGAACGAACGCCACCACGATGATCGCCGTCGAGGAAAGAATCGGTCGCCCCACCAACCGGGCGACCCGCACGATCTGCTGATCACCCGTCACGCCTTGAATTTTTCCATGAGCCAGATGGAAGACGATGCTTTCCACCATGATCAACGTGGCATCGACGATAATGCCGAAATCGATGGCGCCGAGCGAGATCAAATTCGCGGACTGCCCTAGGAAGACCATCATCGTAAAGGTAAAGAATAATGAAAGCGGAATGGTCAAACTCACGATCACGGCCGCGCGCAAATTCCCCAGGAAGATGAACAAAATGGCAAAGACCAGGATCATGCCGCTGATGAGAATGTCCGTAACCGTCTCTACGGTCGTCTGGATCAAGGCCGTGCGATCGTAGAAGGTTTTGATCTTGACCCCGGCTGGCAACTTCCAGGTATTGAGCTCCGCCACCTTCCGCCGCACTTCTTCAAGGACGGACAGCGCCTGATGGCCACGCTGGAGCAGAACGACCCCTTCGACGACATCGTCGCGATCATCGATGCCGACCTTGCCCAAACGCACCCGCGAGCCCACGACGACTGTTCCCAGCGTCTTAACGAAAATCGGGGTTCCCTCTTTTTCTGCCACCATCACGTTTTCGATATCCGCGATACCGTTGATCAGACCGAGCCCGCGGATGTTGTAGTTCTGCTCGCCGATCGTCAGGTAGTTGCCGCCGACGTTGGCATTGCTATTGGTCAAGGCGGCCATGACCTGCGACAGGTTGACCCCGTAGCTGAGCAAGCGACCCGGATCAATATCGACGTGGTACTCCTTGGTCGTCCCGCCGAACGCCGTCACGTCGACGACACCGGGAATGCGCCGAAACTCTCGGCGGATCTGCCAGTCTTGAATCGTCTTCAAGTCCGTGAGGGTCGTCTCGCCGGCTCCCGTGAGTTCATACCGATAGATTTCGGCAAGCGCCCACCAGGGCGACAACGACGGCGTCGCGCCGGGAGGCAACTCCACCGCGCCCAGCCGGATCAAGACCTCCTGGCGGTCGCGAAATATTTCCGTGTTGAAATCGAAATAAATCTTGATGTCACTCAACCCGAAGATCGAGAGCGACCGAATAGCCGTGAGGCCCTTCGTGCCGTTGAGCGTGGCTTCGATGGGGATCGTAATTTTGCGTTCGATTTCTTCGGCCGACCAGCCAGGATACTGAGTGATCAGCTCGACCATCGGCGGCGAAGGGTCGGGATAGGCCACGATGTCGAGGATGTGAAAAGCGTAGAGTCCGCCAAAAAAAAGCAGAAAGCCCAGGACGCAGACCAGGACGCGGTGGACCAGCGAGAGTTCGGTGAGTCTGGGTGTCATGCGATGTGATTCGATTCTAATTTGAGGACGCGAACCGCTCCAAGTAACACGCTACCCTTTCACTTCCTCGCCCTTGATCAAGACCGCACCTTTTGTCACGATGCGCTGCCCCGACTTCAAGCCCTCCAAGACCCGCACGTAATCCGGTGAGATCGTACTCACTTTAACTACCTGCTTCACATACCGGTCAGGCCCTTCCACCACGTACACGAACTGCTTCCCATCCACTTCCAGGACGGCCTCGCGCAGGATCAGCAGCAGCGGCGTGGCTTCTCCGACCTGGATATGGAAACGGGCGAACATTTCCGGCTTCAACCGGTGCCCCGTATTATTGACCCAGGCGCGCAGCTTGATGGTCCTGGACGTCGGGTCCACCACGTCACCGATGCTGGACACGGTCGCGGGGAAATTCACCCCCGGATAGGCCTCCACGTTAACGTTAGCCGACTGCCCCGTCCGCACCAAGGCGAGATCCCGTTCATAGACGTCCGCCACCACCTGCAACATATTGAGGTCGGCGACCGTGAAGACGACCTGCCCGGAATCTCCCCCGATCAACTGGCCTGGCGTCACGTTCCGTTCCACGACGGTCCCGGTCAAGGGACTTTTCATTTCAAATCGCGACGTAATTTTCTGCCGGTCGAGCGGCTTTTCCAATTCCTGCGCAGGCACCCACAGCGACAACAACCGCTCTTTCGCCCGGCGGAACTCCGCGCGCGCCTTGGTCAACTCGTTCTCCGCTTGCTTGAGATCTTTCAGCGGCAGCGCTTTATTCTCATAGAGATCTTTGGCTAACGCGTGGGCGCGAGTCGCATATTGCAGCTCCGAGTCTTCCTTGACGTATTCCGAATAGGCGTGGGCGATTTCCTGGCTGTCTAACACCAACAGCACGCTCCCGGCCTTCACCCGATCGCCTAGATGCACCCGAACCTCAAGCACCCGCCCTTGGAGTGGCGAAGAGATTCTGGAATAGCGATCCTCCCCGTAAGCGACCTTCCCCACCAACGTCAGCTCATGCGCCCCCGATCCGACTTCAACAAGCGCCGTCTCCACCCGCGGATGCGAGTCCGCAACCGGTCCGGCCACCTGAGCGGGCGGCGTCACAATCTTGGACGCGGCTGGCTCCTCTGCGCTCCCGCAAGCAGACAAGAGGAGCAAGCAAACAACCGAGGTCACGGAAAATAGGAGCCGGCTCACAGTCATTAGTCTAACCTGAAACTTCATGAAGCAATATCCTGCCCCACGGCGCTTTCTAGCTGGAAGAGGTTGTGCTGATAATTAAAAAGGGCTTCGATATAGTTTTGCTGAATCATTCGCGACATACGCGCGGCATCGAGCAGGTCCAGAATCGTCACGCCGCTCCGTTCATAGGCCCGTTCGACGATCGTCAAGGTCGCGCGGGCGTCTTCCAACACCCCCCCGAAATAGGCTTCGACCAATCGCCGGCTTTGGAGCAGATTCCGATAGGCCACTTCCACTTCGTTCTCGACAAGGTTCACGGTCTTATTCAGGTCAGCCTCGGCGGCCAGCACGGCGAACTCCGCCTGATGAATCCCACCCTGATTTCGATTAAACACGGGTAACGGCAACCCTAGGTTGAACGACCACTGCTGAGGATTATCCGGCCCCTGCGCGCCCTGCACGGCATAGCCGCCTCCGATGGTCACGTCTGGGACAGCATAGGCCTTCGCCAGCTTAAGGTCGGACTCGCGCTGCGAATAGGTAAACCGCCTGGCCTTGATATCGGGGCGAAAATCGAGCGCAGCCGTGCGCAGCTTATTGATATCAGGATCGATGCGCCTGAAATCTAGGTCCGTCGTCAGCTCTAACATCACTTTAGACGACAGCCGTAAGAGCTGCCGGAGATCACCGCGTGCCGTCTCCCCTTCCTGCAACGACTGAATCACTTGTGATTGAAAATCGACCATCTGCAATCGAATGCGAATGAGGTCGACTTCCGCGATATACCCCTTCTTAAAGCGAATCGTGTTGATATCGAGGATACGGGAAAAGCGGTCGTGATTTTCTTCCGCTAGCACCAGCCTGCGCTGCGCCAGTTGGATCCTGTAATAGGTGTCTTTGACGGTAAACCCTAATTGGCGTACGGCATCTTCGAACGATGCCTCCGCCGACTGGCTACCATAGCCCGCGCTCTCAATCCGATAGCCGCGTTTTCCGGCCAGTTCGAACAGTTGCTGGACTTGGCTGATCACCGCCCCGCTGTTCGAGGCCGTCCGCCCTTGCGTGAAGGAACTGACCGTTCCGATCGATGCCACAGGATTAGGGAAAAGTGCCGCAGTAATCTGCTGGCCTTTGCTGAACCCAATGCCATATTTCGCAATGAGTACATCGAGGTTTTGACTGATGAAGAGGGCCAGCGCGTCATTCACGCTAAGACGCAGCGCCCTCGATGACACCACCGTTTGCTCAGAAGCGGGCGCTACTGAGGTCGCGTGGGCTGGATACACGGAAAAATTCCACAGCGTAAGGACGCTGATGGCACAAAAAAGGCGTACACGTCGATCCACAACCACCGCCCCCCTTCGTGAGCTCCGACACCAGCCACTTAATTGCTTTGCCAGTATACAATATCTGGCCGGCGATGCAAATAATCTCTTGAGGAACAGGCACTTAGCGGACTCCTGCTAGCGCAGCTTCAGCACCGTCCAAGCCCGGTCATCGATCCGCACTGTCGCCCCCTACATCGGTCGTCCATGGCCCTGGCTCGCAAACAATGGCCCTGTGGGCTCGTGCGGCGCAGGGCGCGGCGAAAATAATACGGGCAGGCTGATTCGAGATCCATGAGGGTGAACTCGCCACTGCTGGCGTAGGCGTCGAACCACACCTCAGGCATTGGAAGCGCGACGATGCTTACGAGCCCGGACTTGCTCCTGGTGCTTACGTAACAACTGCCGCCGAATGACGTCGCGATCTTCTGCGACGATACGCACCAGCCGATCGACATCCTCCGCATGCTCGCGGACTAACTCGGACAACTTTGCCATTTGGTTTTCAAGATGTGCCAACCGCCACATCGGATCCTTCTGGCGATCCATCACCGGCTTCTTGCCCAACCTTTCCTTCACCCGCGACGCCACCAGTACATCCCGCTTCAGACTCACTCCTTTGCTCGGCCACTCACAGCTATCGCTCGCAGCAACAACTCAGATTCCTGCGATGTCAACGAATCTGCTTTCTTTCTATTTCCCCCAGCGTCCTGCTACAATTCATGCGGATGCCGAACATTTTCACCCTGATCGGTGAACAGTGCCGGATCAAAGGCGTCATCATCGACAAAGACGTCATCATACCGCCCAAAACGGAAATCGGGTACGCTCGGGCCGCCGATGCCAAGCGATTTAAAGTTACCGAATCTGGCTTAGTCGTGATTTCAAAGGAAATGAAACTGCATGCCTCCCTCGATCCATCCGGTTGATCTCATCGTCGCCCTTCGCGAAAAGCACTTGACCCCTGCCATCGTCTTTCTCACGTCTCGCCGCGCGTGTGATGAGGCGATGCAGGCCTTTGATCATAGTCACATCGTCCTCCCGCCGGTGCGCCAAGAGGCCATTGCCGCCGTACTGGAGAAGGTGATCGCCCAGTACCCCAGCATCGCCGAGCACCCGCTCATTCCGATCGTCCAACGTATCGGCGTCGCGGCGCATCACGCAGGCCATCTCCCCTCCTGGAAAATCGCGGTGGAAGAACTGATGCGTCATGGCTGTCTCGACGCCGTTTTCGCCACGACAACGCTGGCCGCCGGAGTCGATTTTCCTGCGCGGACCGTCATCATCACGCAATCCAGCATCCGCAAGTCCCGTGATTTCATGGATCTGACGATCGGCGAGGTGCAACAGATTGCCGGACGCGCCGGCCGCCGCGGCAAAGATCTCGTCGGGTTCGCTATCGTCACGCCCTCACCCTACATCGACCTAACCGTGCTGACCAAGGGCTTCACCGGCCACCCGGAAGCGATCAACAGCCAATTCGTCATCAGCTATCCAATGGTATTGAACCTGCTAAAGGCGCATCCCCTGGATCAAATCCAACCGATCCTCGCCAAAAGCTTCGCGCAATTTCAGCTCAATCAGCGCGCGGAAGTCCTGGAACGTAAGCTGGACGACCTGCGCGTTCAGATGGACCCGTTCGGGCCGCGCGTCTGCACCGACTGGATCACAGAGTGGCAAACCTTCGACCAGGTCCGCCGGCAGAAATCGCATCGGGTCCCAATCAAGAAATTCGAATCGCCGGAAATCGCGGCCCGTTTTCACTTCCTCACCCCCGGGCGCATCGTCGCCTTCGGCCGCAGCCGAGGCGTGGTCCTTCGCCAATATCGCAGCAAGGGCCAGAAAAGCCCGATGATCACGGCCCTGCGCCAAGGCGGAGGCATTACCGAATCCCCCGCCGCCACCGTCACCGAAATATCCGACCGCATCCTCGACTGCGTGGACGCACCGATCTATCCCTGGTGCACACCGGAAAGCGTGGAGGACTTGCTCCACAACCTGGATGAATTGCCGACCAAGCTGCCGGAGCTGCCCATCCTGGTTCCGAAGGACAACGAGCCGATTCCTGACGCCATTGTACAAACATTGGGCGACTTTGCCTGTCCGGCCTGTCCGTCACGCGCCGCCTGTCAAAGCGACTATCCCCTTGCCTCCAAGCTTCGACAGGAACAGCATCGACACGTCAAATCGATCCAGGCCCTGCGCACCAGCCTCTGGCATCGGTTCCAGGAGAAGATCGACGTCCTGCAACAGTTTGGGTACCTCACGCCGGCCTCCCGCCTGACCGATGACGGGGAATGGGCCAGGCTGATCCGCATCGACCACTCGCTGCTCATCACGGAATTGCTCCGGGCCGACGCCTTTAACGGCGCCGATCCCGCCATGCTGGCCGCTGTCATGTCGAGTATCTCGAATGACGATGATCGCCCCGGCTCCTTTCCCCGCGTCAGTTCTGGGCTAGCCTCATTGCTCGGACAGGTCCGCAAGCTGGCCGCCTCCCTGTCGCCGCATGAAGAGCCTCCGCTTTTGCGGGCCGATATCGCCGCGGTGACGGAACGGTGGATCGGTGATCCCACCCTCACCTGGATCGGTCTCTGCAAAAGCACCTCGATGGCTGAGGGGGACATCTATCGTCTCTTGGCGCGGACCTTGGAATTCTTGTCGCAGCTCCACACGCTCAAAGGCACGCATCCTGGATTGGCAGACACAGCCTCACGGGCCATCGCCACCCTCCGCCGCGGTGTGCTAGAGGAATTACCATGATGAAAGGAGTATGGGGGGATCGGGATATGGGGATAGGGGCGGCGCTCTTGCTACCCCGGTACCCCTCTATCTTTTTTGCCCCCTTCGACTTATGACGACCGAAGAACTCGAGCAGCTCCTAGCACAGCAACCGATCGCCCTCTTGCACCGTCTGGCGCGAGGCCGGGTACAGCGGCATTTCCGCGCCGGCAAACGCCGCTTGATCGAAGTCTTGCTGCGCCACTCCGCGGAAAACCGCGCTGGTTTCGAATCCGACCTCATGATTCTGATCGGCGAGAAACCGGCTCGCCCGGCTCCAGCTCCAGCCCCGCTTCACGCCCCAACCGCAAGGAAGCCCAAGCCCTCGGGGGCGCCGCGCCGTCCAGGACAACGACCGGCTGAGCCGGAATCCCAGGAGCTCGGTATTCCCCTCTCCACCTGGCTGGAGGGATTGGGAGTGCCGTCGTCCTCGCAGCCTTTTATCCCAGATGCCTGGCAAGAAGCCGCCATCGCCAAATTACGCGAGAGCGACGTAGTCGTCAGCGTCCCGACGGGAAGCGGCAAAACCTATGTCGCGGTCGAGGCAGCCCGCCGCGCCATCGCGGAGAACCGGACCGTCATCTACACCTCCCCGCTCAAGGCCCTCTCGAACACCAAGTACACGGAGTTTTCGAAAATCTTCGGCGCAGACCAGGTCGGTATCCTGACCGGAGACCGGCGCGAAAACGGGCAAGCGCCCCTCCTGATCATGACGACGGAAATCCTGCGCAACCTCTTCTACGACGCAGGAGGCGGGGAGATCGACGTGCGGCTGGATACATTGGGCCTGGTAATTTTGGACGAGTCCCAATATATCGCGGACCCGGAGCGGGGCGTCGTTTGGGAAGAAACGATCATCTTCTGCCCGAGCCAAGCGAAGCTGCTCTTGCTCTCGGCCTCGATCGGCAATCCCCATGACATTGCCGACTGGCTCACGTCGATCCGACAGACGCCTTGTCATTTGATCAAACACAGCACCCGCACCGTGCCGCTGCGCGCTGGGTACCTCCATCCGAACGGCAAGCTCTCCCCGCTTTTCCGCACCGCCGGCATCCCCCATGGCCATCCGAGCCATCTCCATCCGGAAGCCAAGCGGCTCTTTGAGCAATACGAAGACGAAACTCAGCCGTCAGGGCGCCGCCGCTAGACCAGCCACGACTCACTGAGGCGAGCGAGGAGCGCGGCGACGGCCTACGGCAGGAGAAACTGAACCCTGCCCAAAAAGCCGCAGAGAATATCCGTCACACACATTCTGGATAAACTGCCTTGCTAGTCGGACATCGGGCGCACGTCTCTCGGTGAAATTTCCTGCTGTTCGACCTACCGCCATCCTACCGAGAGAGGAAAACCTGAACATTCTTTTCCCATTCGTCGCAGACGATGCAAAAAAAGGAGGATCGCGCGATCTGGGGGCTTTCTCCACCATCGCGCCACAAGTCCCTTGACCCGCCGGCCAGGGCCCTGTATAACCGCTGGCTGGCAGCAGTAGTCGATGGCCCCGCCCACTCTCTGTATGATCGTTAGAGCGTGCTATCGGGGAATCGATGAAACTGCACTTCCTCCGATGCGCCCGTAGCTCAATGGATAGAGCATCTGACTACGGATCAGAAGGCTATAGGTTCAAGTCCTATCGGGCGCACCACCCCACTGACAACGACCGGTACCAAGCCCGTGATACAAGGAGCAAGACAATCACATATTGTGCATAGGCAACTTCACCCCTGTCCCACGCTACAACTATCAAGTCGGCGTGCCGACGGCAGGCTCCTATCGTGCGCTCCTAAACAGTGACGCCTCGGCCTACGGAGGAAGCAACCTAGGCAATCGAGGAGGACTCCAATCGAGCGACGGCCCCTCCCACGACCTGCCCCATTCGCTCACCGTCACGCTCCTGCCCCTGTCGGTGCTGTTCCTTAAACGAATCTGAGTGCGCAGGAGGCCTTCTCCCTAGCCTTCGACCTCCGGCCCAAGCAACCAGCCACAAATCATTTCGTAAGTTACCGCCCCCCGCTAAGCTCTTTCCTGGCCAGCGCACGCATCATCACAGGATCGCTATAGGCGACTTCGCTCAAGGCATCCATTATATGGAGCCCTTTCGCCGCAGCGAGCTCCTTGGCCTTCAGATAATTTTTTGCGGTAAATCGTGCTACCGCCGGCTGACCGTTCACAATCTGACAGGCCAGGATTTCGCTATTCACTTCCAGCGTGCCTCCCTGCTCGACCAGCGCCTTGGCCTGCGCCGGTGTAATCCCATGGAGCTGCGCAAACTCCTCCAGCCCTCCTGTTTCCACCAATCGTCCATCCGGCATGATGCAGAGTCGCTTGAAATGCGGCGACCAATCCTTGCGGAAGTCGATGTATTTAATGTCTCCGCCCTTGGCGACTGCGCGATCCAAGGTTCGGTAGTCGAGCCCAAGATTTTTCTGCGCGAGTTTCCCCTTCAACTCTTCAGGCAACGTGCGGGTGAAGATCTGGAAGGCGGCATCAGGAAGGGTCAGCGATCGCGCGCGGGCCAACTGCTCCGCCTCGGCGAACTGCATGAGGTCCAGGACGAAGGTCTGCTTAGGCGTTCCACCGATAGGATCGATGAAGCAGGCAAACAAGCCTCCCGTGAGCAGTCCCCCGATCTGGGGATAGACATAGACACCGCCCTCCGTCAGGAGGGTGGTCATCGTCTCCAGCGGCACCTCGTAACTTTCCGACAGGACCTTCGCATGGCCGGGAAGATCTTCCTGCTGCGTCATGGCGCAGGCCGTCACATTCCCCGGCGCGTCGAACTCAGAATAGTCCTCAATGACGTTATAGAGAATCGTGGGTTTGGGCTTGTCGGCTTTTTTCTTGATTTTAAACATCGACTCCTCTCACCGATCATGCATCACGTGTTCCGTACGGAGGGAGCGTCATCAATCGTCCATCCTCGACGGGCCCTCCCACCGTAAAGTGGTAGAGCGACTGAAAGGAACGGGCCTTGAGCCCCACGATCTCATGGACCGGATCATCAAAGAAACAGCCGATCCCGGTTCCTCGCACCCCTGCCGCCTCCGCCTCAAGATACAGCACCTGCCCCAGTAGGCCCGCCTCCCAAAATAGGCGTGGATACCCCCAAGGCCCTCCCTCCCGCAAGCGACATTCGAACTCGGCCAGCATCCCCAGCGAAAAGGCGCTGTCGCCCGCAATATCTTGCTGACAGCTGAGCTGAACGGCCGTTCGCTTCGCATCGCCCTCCAGCAGCCAATAGAGCGGCAACTGATCTGGACACCCTGGCACAGGAGTCCAGACCAACTCCTCGGTCATCGACTGTTGGAGCAACGGCAGCTTCTCACGATCGCGGACCAGGGCATAGAGCCCGGGGGCCAAACCCTCGACACGATGGACGAACAACAAGAGATGAATCGCAGGTTGCCAGGGCACGACATCCCACGGCATCGGCCGATCCAGCTGCGGTAATTCCGCCGCTGGCATGACGCGGCTCAGCATCTGAAAAAATGTCGCGGAAGTAATCGACGTCTTGCCATCGAAGGCGACGGCGCTCCGGCGCTGCCGGATAATGGTCCCCGCCAGCTGGTGCGAGTGATGCGTGACGGGTGAAACGTGAGACGCAATAAAACTGGGAGCGGAGACCGCTCTAGACTCACAAGAATTTTTCCAGCTCGCTGCAGCCACCTCGTCAATAATTTCCCAATGTACCCCATGGTCTCCGCTTAACCGATTGGCTTTCCCATGCCATGCGCCGGCTGCGAGACCCTGTATGAGTGCGGCGTCAAGAAACAGTGGGATCTCCGTCGACGCCCCGCGCGTCCCGTCTAACATTTCACCTTTCCCGTTCCCAGACGGCCAGATCACCGCCAGACAATCAGGATGTTCCTCTTCCACGTCGTGAAAGTCCTCCGCGCGATCGGTCCCCAGCAAGGCCGCAACCGTGCCTTGGGCGACTCCATCCAACAGGGCCATGTTCCAGCCCAGCATCGCTGCGGCAATTCGTACTGCGCCGATCGCATGGCCCACATCATGGTTGCAGTAGCGAAAGGCCCTCTCGCCGTACTTCCAGGCTTCCCGCCAATGGATCGAAGTCAGGCCGACCAGAAACGACTGCGCAGAAAAAGGTGCAAGGAGATGAGCCACCTGATCGCCCTCGAACGTGGCTCGTAGCTCAAGCCCATGTTCCTTGGGCGCATAATGATAGAGGCCCGCCTGCAGATCCAGCCCCTCCATCTGCGGGATGACAAGATAGCCTTCCGTCGGATGCAGATTCCCCGAGGAAGGATTCACTCGCAGGGCCCACCGCATCTCTCCGGCTTTCTTCCACGCAGAGAGCGCGAGCGAACATTCCAGGAACCGAGAGACGGTGGACAATGTAACCGGCTGAGGCGCGATAGCGCCGCGCTCATACAGCGCAACATAGGGCGGAGAAGCTGGTTCGTCATCCTGCTGCAATAACGGCAACAGGGTGAGAGGCGCCCCTTGGTAGCGGCGAAAGGGATCAGGCTGACTCGCCCAATCCAGATGCCCCAGCGAACGGGCATAGCGGTTGAAATGATGTTTGGTCTGGACGTGATAACGGATTACACGATCGATCGGATCGGTCGGGACAGTCTCGGCTGGTTCACGATACAAGGGGATTTCTGTGGCCATCGCAATAGTCTGACACAGTCTACAGAGCCGCAGGCATAAAAGTACACGGGCGGGATCGAGAGAATTAGCCGAGCGGTCCTGGGGCGCGACAATCACACTGCGCGACGCCTTCGCTGGCGCAGCAACCGACTCCCTACGATGGAAGGGCCCGCCGCTTTATACCAGACAGGCAGGTGCCTTGCCAGGTCCGCCCGCAGTTCCAGCCCTCCCCTTCCCTCAAGTGGATACCGGACTGATTCCATCGACTGGCGACGAACGACAGTTCCGACGGATCGTCCCTCACACACCGCACTCGTTTGCCCATGTCGCCTCGCAAATTATCGACTCACGTAAAATCCCAGCTATCGTCTCGAAATAAACAACGTCCGACTTGAGGAAACACCTCATTGACCTCCTTTTCTCTCGCCGCGTATGCTGCACCAGCCAACCCACGAGGAATCCAATGCAATTCGATCCAGCCCTTGCCGCGCAGCAGGCCTTTAGCCGGGCAGACGCCCATCACGAACTGGGCACCGACTGGGACGAGGCGGTCGAAGCCGAAGCGACCTTTTCATCGACTGCTGGTTCCACGGCCCGAGCGGCCTACGAGCAACTACTCTCGCTCGCCGCGCGCTATCCCCAGGCCCAATTCTACCAGGCCTTCTGCATCTTCATTACCTGGCAACAGGTGACGGAAGAAACTATCGCCCATCATTTCCAGACCGGGGTGAGACTCTGTGAAGCCTATCTTGGCTCTCGGGACTCGAGAGATCCACAAGACACCGCGGACGTCACAGAACTCTACGGTTCATTTCGTGATGGGCTGGGGCTTAATGAAGAGGATGAGATTCAAGTCGAATTTCAACGAGACACGCCGAAGGGGGGAGACTGAAGGCGTCACGAAGAAATGTCCGACGACTACAAACATCGCGCCCGTATCTTTCTCCATCGCGGCCAACTCGCCCAAGCCAAAACGGCCTACGAGCAGGCTGTCGCCGATGATCGTCTGAGCACCAACCAGGGCGCGCTCTCCGATTCGCTCGGCAACCTGGGGAACGTCTGCGCCCTCTCAGGCGATCTGGATCAGGCAGAAGCCTGCTATCGAGAAGTCCTCACGATTCAGCGCACGGAACAGAATCAACACGCCATCGCCCATACCCTCGTGAACCTCGGCAACCTCTGCGTCGGAGCCGGTACGCCGGAGAAGGCGCGTCCCTACTACCTCGAGGCCCTCGATCTCCTCACCCCCTTGAACGATCACCGGGCACTCGGCATCCTTTACCATAATCTCGGGATGGAGGAGGCGCGCCAGAGAGAATGGGAAGCAGCCACTACCTACTTCACCCGCGCCCTCGATGCCCATCGCATCGTCGGCAGTGAAGAAGGGCTGGCGCTCACCTATGCGCAGCTGGGCAAAACATTCCTGGATGCCGGAGACCTGCGACCAGCGGAGAAATGTTTCAATAACGCATCCGAACATTTCATCAAGCTGGGAAACGCCCCTGGCGAAGCAGCGGTCCTGCGCCTGTTAGCCGACGTCTACCTCCGTGTTGTTGATCGTGTCTCAGCCGGCCGGTGCCTCGAACGAGTCCTCTTCCTCGCAACACACTTCAATCTTCCGGAGTTGAACGGTGACCGGGAATCCTTGAGCCACTTCCACCAGTCCACCCCGCCCTCCTAGCCGACCGCTCATCCTCTTTCGAGAAAATTAAAAACAAGTTTACAAACAAAGACTTCTAGTGGATACATGAAGCTTCACGCAAATATTAGACAGGAGAGGACCTGCGGCCAAGGCCAGGTACCCTCTAGACTCGTCCTTCTTTTGCTCAACCAGGAGCAGGTGATGATAGGTGGGTTGCGACCCATGACCACCCACCTACTCGCTATGGCGCTCGTCCTGCGAGCGCTGTTCCCATTCGATTGAACTGGCGGTCCCTCCAGACGTGATCCTGCCGTCAGCCCCACAGTGGTCACTGACGAGCGAGTGCCGCTCCAGCGACGCGTAGCCTCGTGGCCGCCGGATTCAGCCTGCCACAATCGGAATCCGCCGCCCGGCACGCCCGCCAGCCCCATCTCTGGGCCTCTCGCCGCCACCTCTCCCTGGTAACAGTCTCCGCAACGTTCAGGCCGCGCAGAAGTCTGGCTCTCGCCTTCCCTCTAGTGGTAACATGCGCGGCACAGTCACGAGGAGGCCAACGTGGATCTTGATTCGTTCAGACAGATGGTTGCCAAAAACCCGAAAGGCTTTCTTGGCCGTTACGGGCTCGGAAATAAACTGATTCAGGAAAAAGGAAATCTGGAAGAGGCAGTCGAACATCTCCTCGTGGCCACCCAGCTGGACCCAACCCACGTCGCCTCGCACCTGGGCCTCGGGCGCGCCTTAGCCTCGTTGGGTCGAAAAGACGAAGCGAAGCCCGTCCTGCGAGCCGGCATCGACGCCGCGCGTTCCGGCCGATCCAATGGAGGCGTGGACCTCGTCCCTGAGATGGAAGCCTTGCTGCGCACCTTGGGATAACGAACCGGATCGTCACAGATAAAGGAGTCCCCATGAAGATTGACGTCGCCAGACAGCGCATTGAATCGGCCATGGCGCAATATGGAGCCCAGGCCGGAATGGCCATCGACCTGGTGATCAACGAAGTCCGCTCCGATCTCGGCGCCGCCACAGCCAACGAATTGATCGACGAGTTCGACCTCGAGCTGCAATACAACATCGCGCCGCTCGAATCGGACAACTCGAACAGCTAAACTCAATTCAACGTGAAAAATAGGCCGAGGCAATCTTGGATACTGGTACGCGCTCCATGGCGAACCCGTCAGCATCGGAGCCTTTGATATGGATCGAGGAGATACACCTCCTCTCCTGACCAAGAAAGCGGCGAACTTCACCGGTGCCAAAACTTTTTTGTCAGTTTGGAATCGGCAGGATCAGCCTTTGTGCTAAGACGATCCTAGCTCGGGCCACAAACAACGCTTGACCGTGCTTCGTTCATCCGTTACAACCGCCAAAATCGTTCATCCATTCGAAGGATAGGAAAGACTCGTCGGCCGATACCACGCACCATGCGAACGCTACGCCTTCTGACAATTGCCTCTCTGCTCTGGGGATTCGGCCTGATCTCTCCACCTGCACTCTGGGCGCTGGAGAAATACGGCCGTCCACTGCCGGAAATGGAGGGGGCCCACAACCAGAGCGAAGAACACTGGCTCCAGGGCTATCTCCTCACCGGCGCCTTCATGCATAACCCCACCTTTGCCGCAAGACCGGACAATAGCGGCCTAGTCGGTCTCCGCCACATGATCCATCTCGAAACGAATATTTACAAAGAGTATCTGCAGTTTTACACAGACCAAAACGTCTTTTCAGACCGGAAGGCCGGCTGGATCAGCCTCTCGGAATGGGACTCGGTCTATGCCTTCACCGGCGCCATCCAGAACTGGAACTGGCGGCTGCAATATGAACGGGACGCCCCCGTCGATCGCCGCGGCATCGTCCAGGCCTATGCCGACACGCTCGTGACCTACCGGCCAGCCGATGCCCGCAGCCTCAGCTGGTGGCGCTCAGCGTTCCCCGAACAGAACCTCACGGTCTATGCCGGCGGCGGCTGGCTCTTTCACAACCAGACCTACTTTGCCCGTCCGGATAATACAGGCCGCGCCTTGTTCCGCTATGTGGCCCATGCAGACCTCGACCTCTACCGTAATCGTGTGGTCCTCTTTGTGGACGGCAACGTCTTCACGGACCGGAGCGCCTCTAATGTGCTCCAGCCCAGCGAGCTCGATCTGGTCCTGGGACTCGCGCTCCGCTATCAGGATATGGAAATCGCCCTGATCCATGAAAAGGATATGTCGATGGATCGAACAGGGCTGGTGCAGCGATATACCGCCTTGCAGCTCCGATATGAATTCGAATGGACCAAGTCATCGAGCCCGGCCCGCATCGCACAAGGCGGTCACCATGCCATCCGATGAACAGGATCAGGCCTTCATGCGAATGGCCCTGGAGGAAGCGGCGCGCGCGAGGGAACTCGGCGAAGTGCCGATTGGGGCGCTGGTGGTGCAGGGAGACAGGATTCTGGCCCACACACACAACTATCGAGAACTCTGGCAAGACCCCACGGCCCATGCGGAGATCATCGCCATCCGCACTGCCGCAACTGCGCTGGGGAGTTGGCGCTTGCTCGACACGACGCTCTACGTGACCCTCGAACCCTGTGCGATGTGTATCGGAGCGATTATCCTGGCGAGAATTCCCAGACTCGTCTTTGGGGCCAGGGATCCGAAAGCCGGCGCCTGCGGCTCGGTGTTGGATTTATCATCAGAGCCGAAACTGAACCATCGGGTTTCCGTAACAGGCGGGGTACTGGAACAGGAGAGCCAGGCCCTCTTGCAGAAATTCTTCAGAGCGCTGCGCGAGGGGCCGCCAGCGACAAAGCCTTCTCCTCCCCAATAGGCCGGCCCTATCGCACCACGCCACCCCGCGCGGTCCAGTCCTTCCCCTGCGCCGCCACAGCCCCATCCCACCCCGCTCCACACGCGAGAAAACGAATCGTCCAGCTGTCCCGGCGAAACGCGTCAGCCGGAGCCAGCACCTCTGCCCCTGCTCCATCCGCTGCCAGAAAAACTTCGCACTGGCTCAGCGACCGGAGTCCGACACCCTGTGCCTTGAGCACAGCCTCCTTCGCAACCCAATAGCGAAAGAACCGCGCCGGGCGCTCTGCCTGCGCCGATTGCCTAAGCATCATTTGTTCGCCTGGCGAAAAATACCGCGTGGAGAGTTTCTCCACCGCGACATCAGAACGGACTCGTTCCAGATCGACGCCCACCTCGCGTCCCTGTGCGATGGCAATGAGCGCCACGCCGTGGGCATGAGAAAGGTTGAAGAAAATATCGCTCCCATGTCGTGTGTGACAGAGCGCGGGCTTACCCGCCGGGCCCCGTTGCAACGTCACGGCATCGGGTTCAATGTTCAGGTAATGGCCTAACAATAGCCTGAGGCAGCCATGCGCAAAGATGTAACGGTGCCGGTCTTCGTCACGGATAAATCGACCGGCTCGCGCGCGCTCTTCATCGGAAAGAAGACGACGGCAGTGGTCCTGACAGGCCTGAGGTCCGTCGAGGCTCACACCCCACAGCGCGATGGTCGTTGCATCAAGGCCGCAGAGAGCGTTCCCTTGAACATCCAGAACTGCGTCAACCGGATCAATGGGCAGCGGCAGGGCTTCAGATGAACCGACGTTTGGCATACGTTACAACCTCAACCGATCACGCCGTCTGATTCAGACAGGAAATCGATTGAAAAAATACTCCCGGCGCGATAAGCTCGCCGCACTGTCGATCATGCGGACGATACAGTCCCAATCCTACCCTGACGTTCGACGAGTTCTACCATGCGGAGAGGTGCGAGAGTGGCCGAATCGGGCAGTCTCGAAAACTGCTGTCCTGGCAACGGGACCGTGGGTTCGATCCCCACCCTCTCCGCCAAACAAGCTGACTCGTACCGCCGACCTTCTAAACGAGGTCGGCCGTCAGCATCTCAGTCTTTCTGCTTCTGCGCTTTTCCCTGCAACGCTCGTCTGAGCTCAACCATCGCCAGGGTATCCCGCTCGCAATAGCGCAACAAGGCCTCTTCAATCGCCGCCCGCTCGACCCAATCCGTTTCGACAAAGACCATCCGGTAATATTGACTGGCTGCATGGCCACCCTCTTTGATCGCCAAGTCGTCATAAGCGAGCGAGGGCACCATGGCACGCACCACGGACTTGATGGAATAGGATCCGCCGAAAGCTGGATGATAATAATGGTCGCGTATGATCGGAAAGAGGTCCCAAAGCCGGGCAATGATGCGCTGCAACGCTGGCTTCAATGAGGGAATCGCGACGGCCAGCTGCTCCAGAACGGACTGCTCGTAGGCCGAATAGACACAGATACTCCCCTTCTCCCCCAGAGATTCCAGTAAAGACTCAGCCAACATCCTCCTGGGATCTCCCACATCCTTGTGCAAAAACTCCTCGTGAGACAGCGCACCGGTAACCTGCTGAATATGATTCGACCATTGAACGGGAAGGGCCTGATAAGGCCTCGTCGCAGAAAATCGCGGCACAGCCAGCATGACCGTTTCAAAGTCAAGGTGATGCACTGGGTACTGGACGGCCGTCAACATCGTGCCGAGCTTCGCGGAAGTCCACTCGACATTCTCCTTCACACGGCGCTGCACCGGCGAGAGCTTGGTGCCAGCCGGGATCTCGTCAATCGTCGTCACTCCCTGCTCGATCAACTGACCGACGATCTGTTTCGCACCAGGCAAGTAATGAATCCACCGATCCGGCTTGTCTTTGGTGCAATGGTCCCAGAAGGCGCAATCATGGGGTGTATGACAATGCTGGCTCGGCTCGATGGCGGGCGCTTGCGCCTGAAGCAGCATGCTAGTCATCTCAGCCAACCGCCCCGGCACCTCCGCTCTGCGCTGCGCCACAGCCTCGGACAGATCCTGAATCGAAAATAATTCCGTCAGATCGACGGCTCCCTCGCGATAGAGATACGAGGTATTGATGTGCATGAGACCGACGGAAACCAGCGTCAGTCCCGCCCCTTGAATCACCTCGCTTTGTACCGCAAGATCTTCAAGATGGGTGTCTTTGACCTTGGTGGAAGACTTGACCTCGATCAAACGCCAACCGCCAGGCTCTCCCTCCGCGGACGGCACCCGCTCCAGCACATCCGCGCGAATCAGCACTCCGCCGTGCAAAAAGGCCGCTTCGAAAATCGCCGGCACGGCAAGATTTTTCACCAAAGCCGCCGTCTGCGCCAGCGCTGCCTCGGTCTGGCGATACCCAGCAGTCACCAGGACACCGCCGGCAAAACGACTCCTGGCCAACTCCCCGACTGCTGTTCCCATCTCAAACATCGCCTGAGTCGCCGCGTCCGGCTTGGTCGCAAGAAAAGGCTGATGGATTTCAAGGTATAGGCGCTTATGACATTGCAGACCGGACAGAAATTTCGACTTGGACAGGCGCGGAACCTTCGGAAGCGCAGCTGGTACGGGATCGTTGAGTTCATTCATCGTACAGAACCCTAATCGGACAGCCCCTCATTTGTCCAGCAGGCAGAAGGCACAGCACGAATCAATCTCAGGCTGTTAAGGAAGTTCGTCCAACAAGACCGCCGCTCCCGGTCAACTCTCGTTTTACGTCTACGTTTCACGAGCCCTGGGAACGAAGCTGGCGGCCGTTATCAACGGCCTGCTAGGATGTCACACATGGCATCCCGCATCGCCCAAATCAGAAAATCGGTCCTGACCCTTGCCCTGCCAGTCACGGTCAGCAGCCTGCTCCAACGCACCGAAGGCATCGCCGCCGTCTTCCTCGTGGGCGGGCTCGGCGCGACCTCCATTGCCGCAGTCGGACTCGGCCAGTTACTGGCCTTCATGTCCACCACACTCGTCTCCGGCTTGTCAGTGGGAGCCAACGTCCTCATCGCCCAGCTCTGGGGTGCGCGCCGCACCAAAGACGTCGGAGAAGCCGCCACCCATCTTCTTGGATTGGCCGCCCTCGTCTCCTGCGGCCTCGTGCTACTGGGACTGTCCCTCAATCGTCTCACTATGGAGCTGTTAGGCGCAGAGCAGGACGTCATCGCCTTGGCTCTGCCCTATTCGAACCTCATCTTCCTGGTCATTCCCTGCACCATCTTCCTTCAAGTGCTCTCCTCGATAATGCAAGGAACCGGCGATACTAAAACGCCGATGTATGCTTTGATCGGAGTGAATCTCATCTATCTGACGATCGCCTACCCGCTAGTCTATGGCCTCTGGGGGTTTCCAGCCTGGGGTCTCACCGGCGCCGCCGTGGCTACAGGACTCGCGGAAGGAACCGGCGTCCTCTATCTCCTCTGGGCCAATCGAAGAGTCTTCAAGCGGTCGCTCGTGATCCGCCGCGATCTCATGCGCTCCACCTGGCAGATCGGCGCGCCGGTCTCCGGCGAACGGATCTTTCAACAGGCAGGCATCATCATTTACACCAAGGTTGTCCTGCTCTACGGCACCGTGACTTATGCAGCCCATCAAGTCGGCTTGTCGATTGAGTCTCTCTCGTTCCTGCCTGGATATGGGTTTGCCATTGCTGCGGCCACGATGGTGGGACAGAGTATTGGCGCGGGGAAATATGTGAGGGCGAAACTCGAAAACTGGGAGGCGAACCGGCTGGCCAGTACTGCGATGGCCGCGATGGGCGTCTTGTTCTTCTTTTTCCCCTACATCCTGCTTCGCGCCTTTACTCATGACGAAGCCGTCATCGAACTCGGAACAGTCTTCCTGCGAATCGTCGCCGTGCTCCAAGTGCCGCTGGCCCTCACCATGGTCCTGGCAGGGTCACTGCGTGGAGCGGGCGATACCAGATTCATCATGCTGGCCACGACCATCGGCATGTGGGGAGTCCGCGTGCCCCTCGCCATCACCGCAGGACCCTGGCTTGCGATGGATGTGCTCTATGTCTGGAGTGCGATGATCGCGGATTGGACGGTCAGGATGGCGTTACTCTTGTGGCGTTACAGATCGGAACAGTGGAAAACGATTCGAGTCTTTCGATAAATAAGTTTTCAGCAATTCGTCCTGACCGATGGTCTGGTATCTGTGCCGGGTCCAATCGTGACCTCGATCCTCGCGACCCCCTTCACATTGGCACAGAGATCTCCCAGACCCGGGGTTACCAATCGATAGGGGCCGCCTTTCGACTCAGGAAGAGCCTCCCCATCCACTTCATACAATAAAATTCCCCACTCTACGGCCTGCGCAAGGGTCAGACAGGCTGAATACTTTCCGTCTCCGGCATGGACCGTGACATGATCGGCCTTGATCGCCAGAGCCGGCATATCCAGCAAGGCTTTGAGGCGAATGCCTTTACCCTTCATATTGGGCATCACCGTCGAAATGTCCAGCTGGTGCTCCGCCGGCAAGGCTGCAATCGCCGCGCGATCCAATGACACTGGCTGGACCATCGCCCCGTCGATCCTGACGATACCGGGCCCGGTCTTTTCCTTTTCCGTAATCGTCTTGATCATGGCTGTCAGCGCCTCATTGACCGGTGTTGGAATGCCGAGCTCGCGCCCTTTTTGCACAATATACCCGTTCAAGTAATCGATCTCGGTCCGACGGCCCGCCTTCCAATCATCGTACATGGAGGTATGGATATCGCGAATCTCCTGAGTCCAGCGCACGACCTTCTCTGCCATATCAGGCGACAGAGGTACCTTGACCGAGGCTGCGACGGCTGAAACCTCCTCGACAATCTGATGGATAACACGAAGCATCTCCGGATGTTCTAGCGTCTTCGCCACTTTGTCATCGACAATGACGGTGAGCGGATTGAAGACGCAGTTCCAACACATTTTTTCCCATTTGCTTTTCCGCACATCCTCCGTAAGCTGACAGGGAATCCCCGCTTGATTGAACAGATCCGCAATGGCGAGCAAACGCGGGCTCTGATGCCCCATCAGCTCACCGATGGCGACCGCCCCCTTCTTATAGTGCTCGATGACGCCGGGCGAGGCGATCTTGGAATAGATAAAGGCTACGCCACCGACGACGCAATCCCGTTGCAGGCGGGCCACGATACGGTCTTCCGTATCCACCCCGTTCTGGAGAGTCAGGATGACGGTCTGATTGGTCAGGACCGGCTCGAGTTGATTCAACACCTCGTCCAGGTCATAGGCTTTAACCGAGAGGATGATCAGGTCCGGCTTCGGAAGCTCTCGCGGGTCTGAAGCAGCGGTTGGGTGGACAGTAAAGGAGCCCTTGGCGCTACGAATCGTCAAGCCGTTCTGTTTCACGGCCGCGAGCGTCTTGGCCCTCAACAAGAAGGACACATTGGGATTATTCTTTGCCAGATGCGCTCCGAAGAACCCACCCACCGAGCCGGCACCGACCATCAAAATCTGCTTCATCTACTCACCCCTTTGACACCATCACCAGCGGCAATAACTCGTCTAACGTTTTGATCACATGGCCGCCCGTCGCCTGAGCGCGCCCTGTTCGATCCAGCAACACACCGGTCAACCCCGCTTTCGTCGCGCCCTCCACATCATCCCTGAGACTGTCTCCGACATGCATCGCTTCGCCGGGATCAATCGCATGTTTTTCCAGGGCCATTGCAAAAATCTTTGAGGCTGGCTTGGCACACATCGAGAGGCTGGCAATCGTCACCGTATCGAAGAGCCGATCGATGCCGAGGCCCCGGATCACCGAAAAAAGTCTGGTATCGAAGTTGGAAACAATCCCCAATTCAAAGCCCTCTTCACGCAACCTGGTCAATACGGCATGGGTTTCAGGAAACAGGCTCCAGGAACGGGGATCTTCAAACGCCTGGAAAACCTGTTCGAAGAATTCATCGAACCGCGCGAACATTCCGACGCGATAAAACACGTTATGGACGATGTCGAACCACCAGAGCCGCTCGCATTGCTTCAATTTAAGGGGGTCTGTGACAGCAAAAATCGGCGGCGAAGCGTCGCGAAAGGCGCGCTGAAACGCTTGGGTAATCAATGCCTGCGAATCGGGAGTCTGCTTGAACCCATGCTGAATCGCATGTTGAAGATAAATATCCGCTACCGAACCGTTCACATGAAACAGGGTGTCAGCTGCATCGAAAAATATGACATGGATTGGCGTCTTCATTAGTCCTACGAGTCCTCTCCCACGCGATGGGCGGTCCACTCAGCATCCGAAGTAGCCACCCGTATAGATCCTGCGTTTTCTTGGCAAAGAATATACCCACTGTTGTGTCAATATCACTAATATGATGGGAAAATCCTGTGGCTTCCGCCATCTTTATTATCGACAGCAGCGCAGCGATTGAACCGGAAGACATGATGAAGCGCCTCTTCAGTCAGCTCCTCCAGTCCATGCCAGAACCGACGGAAAAAAGATTACCGACTTGCTCCCGTAGATGGTGGGGAAAGACCTAGCAGCCCTTGTGCCCAAAGCCGTGGAAGCGGCAGTCCGCACACAAACCAGCGCCTCTCTCGTGGAAGAACGGCTGACAGCCGGGCTGGAACAGAAGATAGCCCTTCTCGAATCCCTCATCCAGCGCAGCCTGGCCGACATCGCCGGTCCCCTGATCCCGTCGGGCCTCGAGCAATTCGTCGCTGAACAGGCCGTGGCCTTTCGCGCCACGCTGTCCGATATGGTTCGAGAACAACTCCGATTGATTGAGGAACTCGCCAAGGAAGCGATCCAGCGAACTGCCGCCAACCAGACAGCGGGAATAGTCGACGCGCTTGTTCGCGCGGCAGCCTGCGAGCAAATTGAAGAGGCGGGTCAGCGGCTGGCACCTGGCTTGCTGACGCACAAATCAAAGCAGCGCTTACGCGCCTCACCGCTGCCGCGTAAGGCCTCGCCCTGCGGGGTCCTACTTCTTCTTGGTCTTCTTACCCCGTTTGGCAGTCGCCAACGCCTTCACTCGCGCCATGTTCTTCAAATGCTTCTTTCTGGTCTTCCGGTCTTTTTCACGCCCTGTGGCCATAGTCTCTCCAAATCGTAAAAAGTGGAAGCGAGGCGAACCTTTCGCCCTCGCCCGGTGCGAGTCTGTATAGCACACGCCGCCCCACCCCTCAAGCTATCTGTGGCCCCATCTTCCTTGAGAGGCCGCCAGCCGCATGCTAAGATCGCAATGTTCACAGACACATTCACTGTTTCGAGGACACCACCACTGAATGAGCACACCCCAACTGGATAAAAGCTATGACCCCAAAGCCGTTGAAGCGCGCTGGTATGAGGTCTGGACGAAAAAAGGCTATTTCCACGCCTCGCCGACCCATCCGGGCCCGCCCTACAGCATCGTCATTCCGCCCCCGAACGTCACCGGCTCGCTTCACGTTGGCCATGCGCTGAACCACTCGATACAGGACATCCTGGTGCGCTGGCGGAGGATGCAGGGCCGCAATGTGCTCTGGCTGCCAGGCACAGACCATGCCGGCATTGCCACGCAAAACATCGTCGAAAAGCAGCTCATGGCAGAAGGGGCCTCCCGGGAGTCTTTAGGCCGCGACCGGTTCATCGAACGGATCTGGCAATGGAAAGCCACCTCTGGCGATACCATCATCCGCCAACAAAAACGGCTGGGGGAATCCTGCGACTGGGACCGGCTTCGTTTTACGATGGACGAAGGCCTCTCGAAAGCAGTCCTCGAAGTCTTTGTCCGATTACATGACGAAGGTCTAATCTATCGGGGTGAGCGGCTGATCAACTGGTGCCCCCGCTGCCTGACGGCCCTCTCAGACATCGAAGTCGAGCACGAAGACATCAAGGGGAAGCTCTATTCGATTGAATATCCGCTTGAGCAGGATCCGACCGTTCGCCTCACCGTCGCCACCACCAGACCGGAAACGATGCTCGGCGACATGGCAGTGGCAGTCCATCCGGAAGATCCCCGCTACAATAAATTGATCGGGCAGCGGGTTCGTCTCCCCCTGACCAACCGGACCATTCCAATCGTGGGGGATGCGATCCTCGTCGACCGCGAGTTCGGGACAGGCGCCGTGAAGATCACCCCGGCGCACGACTTCAATGACTTTGAAGCAGGGGAACGGCATAGCTTGCCCCGGCTGCCCATCTTTGACCACCAGGCTCGACTCGATCGCGAGGGTCTCACAGCAGCCGGAGTCGAACCAGCCGTCATCGAAGCCATCGCCACCCTTCCCGCTCTCAAGGCGCGGCCTAAAATCGAGCAGCTCCTGAAAGATCGCGAGCTCCTTACGGAAGTCGCCGACCATAAAATGGCCATCGGCAAATGCTACCGCTGTAAGACGGTGATCGAGCCCTACCTCTCGCCTCAATGGTTCGTGAAGATCAAGCCGCTGGCAGAGCCAGCCATCCAGGCAGTGGTGGACGGACGTATCCGCATCATTCCGGAAGGCTGGACGAACAATTATCTCGGCTGGATGAGGGAGATCAAAGACTGGTGCATCTCACGCCAGATCTGGTGGGGCCATCAAATCCCTGCTTGGTATTGCCGCAATTGCAACAAGGACTTGATCGTTGAGGGGGCCCCCTCAACTGACTCAGCCACCGCCGCGCCACGACTCACGATCCTCCAAGGCGCTACACCGATCGTCGGAAAGACCGCGCCCACGACTTGTCCGACTTGCCAGGGGCATGATTTCATCCGCGACCCGGACGTCCTCGACACCTGGTTCTCCTCAGCCCTCTGGCCCTTTTCGACCTTGGGATGGCCGGAACAGACAGCTGATTTAAAAACCTACTACCCGACCTCCACCCTCGTGACGGGACTCGACATCCTCTTCTTCTGGGTCGCCCGCATGATCATGATGGGATTAAAGTTCATGGGCGAAGTGCCCTTCCGGGACGTCTATATCCATGCCCTCGTGCGGGATGCCGAAGGGCAGAAAATGAGCAAGTCGAAGGGCAACGTCATCGACCCGCTCCATGTGATGGAGCAGTTCGGCACAGACGCGCTCCGCTTCACCCTCGCCTCGATGGCCTCGCCTGGCCGCGACATCAAACTGGCAGAAGAACGGATCGAGGGCTATCGCAACTTCGCCAACAAGATCTGGAACGCGACCCGCTTCAGCCTCATGAATCTGGACGGGCCTCGCACGGCGAATGCACCATCAGAACGCAGTTTCCCTGACCGTTGGATTTTAAGCCGCCTCAATCATGCGATCCAGGTCGTCACGACGGAACTGGAAGCCTATCGCTTCGACCAGGCCGCCAACGCTCTGTACCAGTTCATCTGGCACGAGTACTGCGACTGGTATCTCGAATTGATCAAGCCTGCACTGCAAAATCCTGCCAGCCTTGATGCACCTGGCACCAGACAGACTCTGGTCGATACGTTGGAGACCACGATGCGGCTCCTGCATCCCTTCATGCCCTTTCTCACAGAAGAAATCTGGCAAACCCTCCCCCACCAAGGCGAGAGCATCGTGGTGCAGCATTATCCCACCCACGAAACAGCCTGGATAGCGCCGGAGATGGACCAGCGGTTTACGCTGCTGGAACAGACCATTGGCCTGGTACGCTCCTCCCGCGTCCTCTTAAACTATCCGCCGGGACAACCGATGACGTTTTACGTCTCGCACGAGGAGCCGCAAAGACACGCGCACTTGAACCACCTCAAGCCCTACCTCGCCCATCTCGGACGGGGCACGGTCGAGCTGACCCCGACGGCAACCTGGCCGATCGGCAACCTCCTCCGGTTGGTCATCGAAGGTTTATCGGTCGGCATCCTGGTGGCGGGCGACGTGGATCTCAATAAAGCACTGGATCGCCTACTCAAGCAGCAATCGGAACAGACGAAGGAAATGGAACGGCTGGAGGGAAAACTGCGCAATCTGGAATTTACCGCCAAGGCCCCGCTGGAAGTCATTACCGATCACCAGAATCGATTGGCAAGCCTGCGCCGCGATCAGATCATGCTCGCCAGCAGCGAGCAACAGTTGCGCGCCATGTTAGGAACCTAACTGATGATCAAGACTCCGGTTGCCGACATCAGCCGCGCCGTTAGGCTGGCGCTCCAGGAAGACCTCCCGCATGGCGACGTCACAACCGCCGTCCTCTTTCCTGCTCCGATTCCAGCACGCGCCAGCATCGTCGCCCAGCAATCCCTGGTGGTCGCCGGACTCGCCGCGGCTATTCAGGTGTTTCGCGCCATCGATCCCTCGCTTGTTCTCTTCATGCACCACCGGGATGGAGACCTGGCGCAGGCTGGAGACTGTCTCCTCCAGATCGAAGGCGATGGCCGATCCATCCTCACGGCGGAACGGGTCGCCCTGAACTTTCTTCAACACCTCTCCGGTATCGCCACCTTGACGAGCCAATATTGCCATGCAATTCACGGATGCCCGGTCAGCATCCTGGATACGAGAAAAACGACCCCCGGCTTGCGCGCCCTTCAGAAATGGGCCGTCCTCCTCGGCGGAGGCACGAATCACCGCCCCTCTCTGAGCGACGGGATCCTCATCAAGGATAATCATCTGGCCCTCCTGCGCCGCACGGCCACGCCCGTGAAGACTGCCTGCCGCAAGGCCAACGCCAAAGCCCCCCGCAACATGACGGTAATTGTGGAAGTGGAATCCTTGGCGGATGTGAAGCAGGCCCTGACAGAGCGAGTCGATATCATCCTGCTGGATAATATGACGCCCGCCATGGTTCGTCGCGCCGTCAAACTGATCAAAGGCCATGCGCTCGTGGAAGTCTCAGGCGGCATCACCTTGAGCAATGTACGGGCGATGGCGGAAGCAGGCCCGGACCGCATCTCTATCGGAGCCCTCACCCATTCGGCTCCAGCCGCAACGATGAGTCTGGTGCTCGAACCACCACGAAAAATTCGCAAGGCGAAATAACGAGTGCAGGCGTCACCTCCCCTCTCCAGAGACACGATCCAAAGCACGCTATCCAGCAAGTGGCTCGGGCGCCGTATCGAGCTGTTCGACAGCCTCCCCTCAACGAACCGGGAAGCCTCGCGCCTCGCACAGGCAGACGTGGAGCATGGCACAGTCGTCGTCGCCGACAGCCAGACCGCCGGCCGTGGGCGCTTGGCTAGAACCTGGTTTTCACCGGGTGGCGCCAATCTCTACTGCTCTGTCATCCTCAGAATGAAACGTCCAGCTGAAGGTCTCACGGAATGGCTCTCCTGGCTCCCGCTCGTCTCGGCTCTGGCTGCAGCAGAAGCCATCGAGGCGGTTTCATCTCTCCAGGTCTCTGTGAAATGGCCCAACGATCTCCTGATCTCGGAGCGAAAGGTCGGAGGGATTCTCTGTGAAAGCAGTTCTTCTGCCGGCGCAATCCCCTTCCAAATTATTGGAATCGGCCTCAACGTCAACGTCGCACAAGAAGACTGGCCGGAGGAACTCCGCGAATCTGCTACCTCGATCTGGCATGAACAACAACGAACGGTGGACCGCAACAGGCTACTCGCCCAACTCCTCCTTGAGCTCGAACAATGCATCGATGAATTGGCAGCTCACGGAACCAGTCGGCTCTCATTGGCCTATCACCAGCGCTGCTCCACCATCGGACAGAAAATAAAAGCTACGCTGGCCAATGGAGACCAGTGCCTGGGGCAAGCAGAAGGCATCGACCAGGATGGAGCCCTGATCGTAAAACCGGAGAAGACGCAAACAGGTTCCAAAGAGCCGGCGACCCTTCACTTACGCGTCGCTGACATTATCCATGTGCGGACCTAACGGCCTACTGGCCAAATCACTTACCCGAGACGTACAATAGGCCATGCTTCTCGTGCTCGATATCGGCAACACCAATATTGTCTGGGGCGTCTATAACGACCGCACCCTGGCGGCCCATTGGCGCATCGCCACGGACGTGAAGAAAACGTCCGACGAGTACGGCATTCTCTTCGCCAACCTCCTTACGGCGGCAGAAATCTCCGTGCAGCGGCTAACCGGTGCCATCATCTCCAGCGTCGTCCCGGCTCTGACCGGAACCGTCGAGCAGATGCTCGAACAGTATTTCCATCTGCGCCCCCTAGTGGTGACCTCGGACACGGATACGGGACTCACCATCCGGTACGACAATCCCAAAGAAATCGGCAGCGACCGGCTGGTCAATGCCGCGGCCGCTTACCATAAATATCGCCGCGACCTCATCGTCGTCGACTTCGGCACTGCCACCACCTTTTGCGCCATCACAGCCGAGGGCCAATACCTCGGAGGCGTCATCGCTCCCGGCCTGGTCATCTCGGCGGAGGCCCTCTTCACCAGAGCCGCCAAACTGGCCAAGGTGGAGTTAATCCGCCCGAAGACCACCATCGGCACAGACACAGCCAGCAGCATTCAATCAGGGCTCTTATTCGGCTATGCGGGACTGGTCGATACCGTCGTTCGGCGCATGGAGCAGGAACTGGGACGCACCGCCTATGTCATCGGGACAGGAGGCCTCAGCTCCATCTTGGCTTCCGAAACCACATCAATCCAAAAAATCGAGCCCCTCCTGACTTTAGAAGGGCTGGAACTCCTCTACCTCCGCGCTCAGGGCACCTTCCCCTCCGCCACGCAAGTTTAAAAGCCACTGCCCGCACAAGTAATTAATTTTCCAGGCCCCGTTGACTTTATAGGGCCTGTGGCTATCTCCACACGGACAGAGGAGTATTTCATGGCTGAAGATCAGCAGAACACGAATACAATCGATGACTTGAATAATGCCGCGCAAGCCATTGAGGAACCAGGCTCAGTGGCAGCGCTAGAACAGGCTCTCGCGGACAAGGCTGAAGAAGCGACGGGTTTGAACGACAAGTACCTTCGGCTCGCTGCCGAGTTTGACAACTATAAGCGCTTGACCCAGAAGGACCAGCGGGACCAGATCCGGTTCGGCAATGAACAATTGCTGAAGGACCTCCTGCCGGTCATCGACAATCTCGAACGGGCCATCAAGGCCTCACAAGAAGGTGGGAGCAACGAAGTGCTCATGCAAGGCGTGGAGCTCACCCTCAAACAGTTGACGGGAGCCTTGACGAGATTTTATGTCACGCCCATCGAAACGATCGGCAAACCCTTCGATCCCGCGACGCATCAGTCCGTCACCTCCGTTCCGTCCGAGAAGGTGCCGGAGCAACATGTGGTAGATGAGTTTCAACGGGGGTATCTTCTGCACGACCGTATCTTGCGGGCTGCCATGGTAAGCGTATCGACAGGCCGGGCCGAGAGCTAATCGAGAGTAGACAACACCAGTTCAGCGTACACATATCATCACAGACAGATATAGCTAGGAAGGAGTAGGTACATGGGTAAAGTGATCGGCATCGATCTTGGAACGACAAACTCCTGTGTTTCGATCATGAGCGGCGGTGAACCGATTGTGATCGCCAACTCAGAAGGAGCCCGCACGACCCCGTCTGTTGTCGCTATTACCGAAAAGGGCGAGCGCCTCGTCGGGCAGATTGCAAAACGCCAGGCCATTACGAATCCGGAGAACACGATTTTCTCCGTGAAGCGACTCATGGGCCGCAAGTTCAACAGCCAGCAAGTCACCGACGCAGGCAAGCGGCTGCCCTACAAAGTGCTCGATGGCGAGAACGGCGATGCCTATGTCGAGTTGCGCGGCAAGCGCTACAGTCCGCCGGAAATCTCCGCCATGATTCTGCAAAAGATGCGGCAAACCGCCGAAGACTATCTCGGAGAAAAAGTCACCGAAGCGGTCATCACCGTCCCGGCCTATTTCGACGACAGCCAGCGTCAGGCCACCAAAGATGCAGGCCAGGTCGCAGGCTTGACCGTCCTCCGGATTATCAACGAACCGACGGCCGCGGCCCTCGCCTACGGTCTAGACAAAAAGAAAGACGAGCGGGTTGCCGTCTACGATTTGGGCGGCGGCACCTTCGACGTCTCCATCCTGGAGATCGGCGACGGCGTGTTCGAAGTCAAGTCAACCAACGGCGATACCTATCTCGGCGGCGACGACTTCGACCAGCGCGTCATGGACTGGTTGGTCGATGAATTCAAGAAGGATCAGGGCATCGATCTCCGTAAGGATCGGATGGCTCTCCAGCGTCTGAAAGAAGCGGCGGAGCGGGCCAAGATCGAACTCTCCTCATCGCAGGACACCGAGATCAATCTGCCCTTCATCACAGCCGATGCCAGCGGACCCAAGCACCTGGTTATCAAACTGACCCGCGCGAAGCTGGAGCAGTTGGTCGACGACCTGATCAAACGGTCGATCGAGCCCTGCAAGAAGGCGCTCTCTGACGCCGGAGTCTCCGCGCGCGACATCAATGAAGTCGTCCTCGTCGGCGGCATGACTCGCATGCCGAAAGTTATTCAGGCCGTCAAAGAATTCTTCGGCAAAGAGCCGCATCGCGGCGTGAACCCCGACGAAGTAGTGGCGATCGGCGCCGGCATTCAAGGCGGCGTGCTCAAAGGCGAAGTCAAAGACGTCCTACTCCTCGACGTGACGCCTCTTTCGCTGGGTATCGAAACCCTCGGCGGTGTCTTCACGAAGTTAATCGAGCGGAACACGACCGTTCCGACGAAGAAGAGCCAGGTATTCTCGACGGCGGCGGACAATCAAACGGCCGTGACCATTCGCGTGTTCCAGGGCGAGCGCGAAATGGCGAACGACAACAAGCTCCTTGGCCAGTTCGACCTAGTCGGTTTGCCTCCCGCCCCGCGCGGGATGCCGCAAGTCGAAGTGACGTTCGACATCGATGCCAATGGCATCGTCCATGTCTCGGCCAAAGACTTGGCTACGCAGAAGGAACAGTCCATCAAGATCACGGCCTCCGGCGGCTTGAGCAAAGAAGAAGTTGAGAAGCTGGTGAAGGATGCCCAGGCCCATACGGACGACGATAAGAAGCGGCGGAAAACCGCCGAGGCCAAAAACCAGGCCGACACACTGATCTACCAGACGGAAAAGAACCTGAGCGAATACGGCGACAAGATCGCCGCAGAAGACAAGACCAAAGTTGAGGAAGCCGTCGCCGCGCTGAAGAAAGCGATGGAAGGCACGGACCCGGACGCGATCGAGTCCGCCACCCAGGCCTTGACCACCGCCTCCCATAAGCTGGCGGAAGAAATGTACAAGGCGGCCTCCGCCTCGGCAGCACCGGACGCTGGCGCCAGTGCGGGAGACGGAGCGGGCGAGACCAAGACGGACGAAAAGGTCGTCGACGCAGAATTCGAAGAAGTAGACAAAGAGAAAAAGTAAGCTAGAATACCGTCAGCAGGACCGAGCTTCGTCAATATGCGGGGCTCGGTCTTGCTGCTCTATCACCCAGAGAGATGGCAGCCGTGTCCAAGCGCGATTACTACGAAACCTTAGGCGTCGAACGAACCGCCTCCGACGACGAACTGAAGAAGGCCTATCGCAAGATGGCCCGCCAGCACCACCCTGATCTCCAGACCGGAGAGGCGGAGAAAAAAGTATCGGAAGAAAAGTTCAAAGAGGTCAACGAAGCCTACGAGACACTGAACGATCAGGAAAAACGCAAACGCTACGACATGTTCGGCCACGCGGGCGGCCAGCAGGGTCCTGGACCTGAGGGATTCGGGCGTGGCGGCGGCTTCGGTGACGCCTTCAACGACATCTTCGAAGATTTTTTCGGGGGCCAGCGTGGCGGTAATCGAGCAGAGCGAGGCAACGATCTCCAGTACAACCTCGAGCTGACCTTTGAAGAATCCGTCTACGGAAAAGATGCCAAGCTGAAAATCCCGCGCTGGGAAGTCTGCTCTGACTGTAAAGGATCCGGCGCCAAGAGCGCCGCCGCGATCAAGACCTGCCCCAGCTGCAAAGGGGCCGGCCAGATGCGGTTCCAGCAGGGCTTCTTCAGCATCAGCCGTCCCTGCGGCCAATGCGAAGGGGCGGGACGGATCGTCACAGAGCCCTGCGGCGCTTGCCAGGGCCGTCAGCGCACCTATCGGGAACGGACCATCGCGGTCCACATCCCGGCCGGCATCGAATCAGGTATGCGCCTGCGCCTCTCCAACGAAGGGGAGCACGGAGTCAATGCGGGTCCGCCAGGCGATCTCTATGTGGCGATTACCGTCAAGCCTCACCCGGTCTTTCAGCGTCAAGGTCACGACATCCTCTGCGACGTCCCGGTCAATTTCGTCACAGCCGTGCTCGGAGGAAAAATCGAAGTCCCTACACTGAAAGGCAATACGGTCATCAAGATTCCTGCCGGCACGCAACAGGACAAGATTCTCCGACTCAAGGGCCTGGGCATTCCCAGCCTCAAGATCCAAAGCACCGGCGATCAGCTATTCGTCATCAAAATTCAGATCCCCACCAAACTGACTGCCCGTCAGAAAGAATTGCTCACGGAATTCGCCAAAGAAAGCGGCATGACGATGGACGAAGGTGGCGACGGCTTCTTCGATAAGATGAAATCCCACTTCGAGTAGCGAGCCATCGCCAGGGACCCCACTATGTCTACGTTTTTTGTCTCCCCCGACTCCGTCACCCCCCCCACAATCCGCATCACCGGTGATCTCCTCCATCATCTTCGCGAGAGCCTTCGCTTGCACCAGGGCACAGCCCTCACCCTGAACGACGGGTGCGGCACCCGCTATCGCGTGGAAATCACCCAGGTCAGCCCGCAGGCGATCGAGAGCCGCATCCTCCACCAGCAGGCCGAGCCATTGCGCAACACCTCGCCAATTGTGCTGGGACAGGCGTTGATCAAAGGCGACAAGATGGATTGGGTCATGCAAAAGGCGGCGGAGCTGGGCGTCGAGACCCTCGTGCCCCTTCACTGCACGCACAGCGTCATCAAGCTCAACCCAGAACGGCTTGAACATCAGCGGTCCCGCTGGGAACGTATTGTACGAGACGCAGCGCAGCAGTCTGAACGGTGGACGATTCCCACCATCGCAGACCCGCTCGACCTGGCGCAGATCTCCCGGCTCTATGCCTCCGCGCCCCTGAAGGTGATCCTCACGGAACGATCCAGCGGCCCTTCGCTCGCCGCCATACCCTTACCGCAAGACCATCGGCAGCCAATTATTCTATTGGTCGGACCAGAAGGGGGCTGGACCGAAGAGGAACAGCGCGTGGCACAGGAGCAGGGCTTCCTCCCTCTCACCCTCGGACCACGCATCCTACGAGCCGAAACTGCCGCGATTGCCGCGCTCAGCATTCTTCAATCGAGACTCGATGAGCTGGGTTAAACCGGCCAGATTAGAGGATGCGCAAAAAACCGGTCAGCAAGGCCACAGCCGATGAACGCACCGGAGGCGCAGCCTCTGGGCTACGTTGAGGATGCTTTCGAGGCGAGAACGACGCTGGAGGGCTTTTCAGCTCCTGCCAGCCATTAATGGCTGGTACTAAGACGAACAATCGTCCCCTTTTCTCCACTCGTCCAACCCTGCGTGCCATCAGGGAACGACAGACCGAATAGCGACACAGCCGCAACAGTACCCTGCTCAGTCCAGGTAAAGCCACTATCGATAGTCCGGTAGACCATCCCGCGCTCCCCCACAATCCATCCACGCTGAGGATCGGTAAAGCGTACCCGCAAGAGGTCTGTAAGCTTCGTGCAGGTCCGATTGCAAGGCAGCGTACGGTCGATCCAATGGCTGCCGCCATCGGTCGTGTGGAAAATGGCACCGGCGTTACCGACAACCCAACCAGTCGAAGCATCGGAGAAATAGACATCAAAGAGGGTCACGGCCCCCTGAGTCTCTTGCGGGGTCCAGGTCACTCCGCCATCCTTCGTCATCAACACGGTTCCGACTGCCCCAACAGCCGTCCCATGGTGCGCGGTAAGAAACTGTACGGCATAGAGAGCAGCACTGGTCTTACTCGCTTGATCGGTCCAATGGGCTCCGCCGTCTTTCGTATGGAGAATAGTGCCATTGCCGCCGACCACCCAACCCTCGCCGGGCGAGACGAACGACAGCCCGTAGAAGGGCACCTGGGTATCGACGAATTGCTGCTGCCAGGTCTGGCCCCCATCCTGGCTCCGGCGAATCGTCCCGTTTGCGCCGATGGCCCAGCCCTGCTTCGCATCAAGAAAGAAGACGCCCGAGAGGGTCACAGTGGTACCGCTGACGACCTTCTGCCACTTCTTCCCTCCATCAACCGTCTTCACAATAGCGCCGCCTGATCCGACAGCCCAGCCCAATTGAGGCGTACGAAAGTACAGCCCCATCAAGAGCGCTTCTGTATGGCTCGTTTGAGGAGTAACAGTCAGAGATGCGTCAGCAGCCCAGGAGGGAGACGCACAGCACAACGTCCCCAACAGCACGGCAAAACATCCTGGCAGTCCCTGGCTCACTGGTTAGTATCGGCGTCCGGACGGTTGTTATTAAAGTAGCCTGGATCCGGCATACCCTTGGCTTCAATGGTGAAGGAGCCAGCTTCCAAGGTCAGCCATTTCTTCATCGTGCAGCAGGTCCCGTCAGGCTGCACGTCCCAGGATCCGCGCCGCACAATAAGCGGGCCTGTGGCCAGCTCATTGAAGAACTCGTTACGCTTCCCTAACCCATAGAGGTTCCGGTGCGGCACACGCACGACGATCTCTGTATCGGTCCAGGACATGACCTGCGCCGCAACGTTACTGAACAAGACCTCTGTCCGCGATACGTTCTCGCCCAACTCGATGTCATCCCGTCGCTTATAGGCGCCCTGATTAAGACCCAAATAGGCATGTTCGGCGGTCTTGAGAAACGAGCCGAACCCAGACCCCTTGATCGTGATCAACTCATCAAGTCCCCCAGACTTCGGGCTGTAGGAGTCGATCTTCGGCGTCACCAACGTAAAAGTCCCCGCGTCATTTTTAAGAATTTCCTTCGTCGCACAACACGAACCGTCTGGATTGGGCTTCGTGGCACCGCGAGAAATCACGACCGGTCCGCTCTGGGCGCTGAACGGCACCCATACATCGATGCGATCGTCCTGCCAGCGATAGATGACGGCGCGAACCCCGCCAATGTCGACGCGATTTTCTCCGATATTGAAATCAGTAAAGGCATAGGGGGTTGAACCACTTTCAGAATAGAGACCGAAATGTACTCCGCTGATTCTGAGGAGGGTACCGATCGGAGCGGCCGGAGGGACCAAGGCGACCACTTTTGGCACATAAACCGTGAAGCTTCCGATCATTCGCTGACGTCCCTGCACAGTCAGAGCAATGGGTCCGGTCTCGGCATCCACCGGAAGATGCACTACGATCGCACTATCGGACCACTGAGCGATAGTCGCGGGATGCCCCCCAAAGGTAACCTTGTCGCCAGCCCCCTTCGTTGCGCCAAAATCCTGCCCGAAAAAGACGACCTTCGTCCCGATCGGCCCGCTCATGGGATCGACACGGATATTCGGAATCAGTTTCAGCGGAACCGCATTGCTCACTTTATACTGGACCGGCGCGCAACAGGACCCGTCCGGCAAGGGATCAGACGAGGCCAATCGAACCACCACATCGCCCGATGCAGCATTCGTCGGCATATCGATCTCGATGCTGTCGTCTTTCCAGCGGCGCGGCCTGACGACCACGCCTCCGATCGTTACGTCATTGACCCCGAACATCGTATTGGGATCGCGCGGACCAGCCGTAGTGCCGAAATGCGCGCCAGTGATCTGCATTGTATGGCCCGGCTCAATCTCTGCTGGCGTTACCGCAGTAATCGTCGGCTGCACGATTATTAATATCCCGGCAGATAGTTTCTTTTTTCCTGCCATCACTTCAACGGGACCGGTCTGAGCCTGGAAGGGCACCTTCACTTCGATCAGATCGGCCTCCCACCGCTGAATCAGCGCGGGAAACCCGCCGACGGTGACGCGATTTTTTTGCACAGATTGGAATGCGCCCAACCCCTTCCCGCCGATCGAAAGAGTCGCGCCAGGAACCGTCGTTGACGGATATAGTTCGAGCGAAGAAGGAGCTGCCGCAAAAGCGGCAACGCTCATACTGGCCCATAACGTCATCGTACTCACGCCAGCGAAAAACACATTCATGAGCAGACTCCTGTCAGGCAAGAAAGGGATAGGTCATCCTGGGGGATACCGCGCCGATCGAAAAACCGATCAAACTATAGCAAGCAGTTTTTTCGAGAGTCAAGCCAGCAAGCCCTTGCCAGATGAGGCTCGAAGGGCTTTGCGTAAACGATCACAAGACGGAGAAAATCACTTCGATTTCGACGGCGGCTCCCCGAGGCAACTCAGCAGCCCCTACCGCCACACGCGCATGCCGGCCTGCCTCGCCAAAGATGGCAACCAGGAGATCTGAGGCGCCGTTGAGCACTTGGGGCTGTTGCACGAACCCTTCCGCCGACGCCACATATCCGACAACTTTCACGACACGTGTAATACGGTCCAACGTCCCGAGTTCCTGTTTGGCAATCGCCAGGGCATTCAAAAGCGACAGCTTGGCCGCCTCTATGCCTTGCTCGACCGTCAGATCCTGTCCTAGCTTACCCGAAAAGACCAACTGCCCGTCACGCATGGGTAACACGCCGGATAGAAACAAAAGGTTTCCGGCCAGGACCGCAGGCACATAGGTCGCCAACGGTTTAGGGGGCTGAGGCAGTTCGAGTGCTAATTCTTTCAGTTTGTGTTCGTAGGACATTTAATAACCAGCCTGTTCCTGTTACCCCTTACGTGTCACGCCGCGCGAAGCGCGTTCAAAAAACTCTCTCCGACCGGGAGCTCATCGCCCTGCAACGCCTCCACGATGGTATGCCCCAGATCAGCAGCAGAGGCCCTGATACCCAGATTGACCCCCTGTGCCAGCTTTGGGCCTGTGGCCAAGAGAGGCACATATTCTCTTGTGGCCACCTGATCCGTCTTCGTGAAGTCCTGCCCATGATTGCCCGTCAGGACCAGCAGGTCGCCAGGGCGCAGCTGTTCCAGCAACTCGGGAAGCCTGCGATCAAAATCATGGAGGGCCGCAGCAGACTGCGCGGCCTCCGGCTCCAACACATTCAGGCCGGCAACAATCAATCCACGGGGCGCCTTCTTCAGCATCCCCGTGACTTCTGTAAACAGCGCCGTCCAAGGCCCGACCGGAATGGACCGAGTGAAACCGCGGCTACTAAAGAGATCGCCGACTTTCCCCGCGCCGATCACGATCTGACCGGCTCGGTTCAGCACATCCATCATCGTCTGCCCAGGCGGCTCAATTACGAACTCGCGTGAATGGGTGGCAAACTGCACCGCCCCGGCATCCCCCGTAAGCGGATAGGCTGAGACGCGCCAAATGCCCCAGCGGTCTTTCAGCAATTTCCTCGCGTCTCGGCAACGCTGAAACAACTCGTCCTGGCGGATCGCATTCTCATGCCCCGCCACATGGCAGGTACGTCGTCCATCCGTCCACACGAGCAACGAACCGGATGCGAGATGCGCTGTTTCATACTCACGCAGCATCGCCGCGCCTGAGGCGCGGCGATTCCCAAGAATCTTCCGGCCTAGTGTCTGTTGAAGAACCGCAACCAGCTCGGGAGGAAATCCGTCAGGATAGAGAGGCCCCGCACTATCCGTCTGCAAGCCGGCTATTTCCCAATAGCCGGCCATGGAGTCCACGCCCTTGGAGAGAAAGCCGAGACGTCCGAACAAACCTTCCGGCTGTCCCATCACCCGCACGCCTTTAATCGCCGTAATGTGGCCGAGCCCGAGGGCTTCGAGCGTAGGCAGGTGCAGCCCCCCGACCGCATCGGCCAAATGGGACAGGGTATGGGTCCCGGCATCGCCGTATTCTCCCGCATCTGGCAGAGCCCCGACGCCCAATCCATCGATCACTAGGACAATCACACGAGTAATCATCGGCGCACTATACCAGAAGCCTCCACGAGGCTCACCCTTTCCGCTTTGCCGCAGACCATTCGGCCATAATCACCAGACTCGCACTGGTACCGATCCGATCCGCGCCTGCCTCCAGCATGGCCAACGTGGTCTTCCAATCTCTGATCCCTCCAGAAGCCTTCACTTTGGCTCGACCAGCCACCGTCTCTTTCATCAGCCTCACATCCTCGACCGTGGCGCCGGACGCGGAAAACCCTGTCGAGGTCTTCACATAGTCCATCCCAGCCTCCACGGCCAAACGGCAGGCTGTGATTTTTTCCTCGCGCGTCAAACAGCAGGTCTCCAAAATCACTTTATGCTCGACCCCTTGAGTCGCCTGCACGACCTCAGCCATGTCGGCTCTGACCAGATCATAGTCGCCAGATTTGAGCCAGCTCACATTGATCACCATGTCGAGCACCTTGGCCCCACGGGCAACTCCTTCAATAGCCTCGGCAACCTTCGTCGCCGTCGTATGGCCTCCTAATGGGAATCCGACTGGAATCCCGACGCGAATATTCGTCCCGGCCACAGCCGCAACCGCCTCATCGATGTAACAGGGCGGCACAAAGATGACGGCAAAGCCTGACTCCTTCGCCTCCAGACACAGCCGCAGCACATCGACTTTCGTTGCGTCAGGGCGCAGCACTGTATGGTCCAGTAGCGTCGGTACGTTCCAATCCTGTGTTGTCATCATGCCACTCTTATAACAAGTCCTGGATCAGAGATGAAGAGGAAAGCGCAGAGGGAAGATAAATCAGTTGCAGAGGGTGGAAAACAGTTTGGGCACACAAGTATTTTCCCGGACGCTCGAAAATGCCATCCGGGCAGACGTTTTACTTTTCACGGCTCCTAGAGGAAACTTCTGCGGTATTCGGCTAGAGGCCTGGCGAGGATATTTTTCTGAAAGGCCGCTTCTGATACTTCTCCACCGCCTGATTATGCTCGGTGAGCGTCTTGGAGAATTGAGTCGTGCCATCGTTCCGCGAGACAAAATACAGGGCGCGCGAGTCGGACGGATACAAAGTCGCGCGAATCGCTTGAATCCCTGGGTTGGAGATCGGTCCCGGCGGCAAGCCCTTCACCCGATAAGTATTATACGGGCTGGGGCTCGACAGGTCTTTTTTGCGTAAATTCCCATCGAATGCCGGCAAACCGTAAATGACCGTCGGATCGCTCTGGAGCGGAATGTGCTGTTTCAGCCGGTTATGAAAGACCGCGGAAATATCCGGCCGGTCGCCGCTAGCGCCGGTCTCCTTTTCGATGACGGAGGCGAGGGTCAGCACTTCATGCATCGTCATCTTCAGTTCCTGCATCCGAGCGAGGAGGTCCGGCCCGATGGCCTGCCGCAATTGCTCCACCATCGCCGTCAGGACTTCGCGCGCCTTGACGGTGCGGGGAAACTTATAGGTATTAGGGTAAAGATAGCCCTCCAGCGTGTCCGCCTTGATCCCCAGCGACGCGATGAAGGTTCGATCCTTCGCCAGCCGGAGAAACTCCGCCTGGTCCGTGAGGCCCTGGCGCGCGACCAGATCGGCGATTTGCGTGAGGGTCAGCCCTTCAGGGATGGGCAGAGGATGCAGCATCACTTGGCCGTTAATCAGCTTGGCGAGAATCTCCGCCGGAGTCATACCGGCATTGAGTTCATATTCCCCAGCATGCACCTTCCGGTCAGCCGATTGGGACTTCGCGAATATGACAAAGACGGAACGGCTCTTGATCAACCGTTCACGTTCCAGCATCGCGGCGACTTGTTGAAACGACGAGCCTTCTGGGATCAGAACGACTTTCGAGGGGGGGTGCATCGGCGCGGGAGCAACCGGGCCCTCAGCCCAGCGAATCGTCTGATGCACGGCGACGCCAAGAGCGGCCGTTACGACCAGTAGAAGTCCGAAAATGATCCGTCGGTTCATCATGCGGTTCTAGGGTTTCCGTATTGTCATCTTCATCCGTCCAGCCTTCCACCCTCTGCTTCGGCGCCGGCTCAAGGCTGGCCAAATAACTCTGGAGCAGAATCGAAGCGGCGATGCGGTCGATCACACCCTTCCGCTTTTTCCGGCTGACATCGGCGGCGATCAAAAGGTCTTCCGCCGACTTCGTCGTCAACCGCTCGTCCCACAGAATAACCGGAACTGGCACACCAGCTTCTAAGTGGGTCTGGAACTCTCGCATCGCCTGGATCGCCGGCCCTTCGCGACCATCTAATTGCAACGGAAAGCCCAAGAGGACCTGCTTCACCTCATAGGTCGCAACGAGGGCGGCAATATGGGCGATGTCCCGATCCAACGTGCGACGCGTGAGCGTCTCCAGGGGTTGGGCGGTCCAGCCCAGCTCATCGCTCAGGGCCACGCCGATCCGCACAGTGCCATAATCGAGCGCAAGGATCCGTTTCCCGTCCTCCATCAGTCTACCGCCCCAACGTCCGTTCGACCAGCCCAAAGACCTTTTCCAGCGCCGTATCCAAACCGGCTGGGTCCTTCCCGCCTGCCTGCGCCATCTCCGGCCTACCTCCGCCGGTCCCACCAACCTCCACCGCCATCTCCTTGATCAGGTCGCCCGCTTTCAGCTTGGCAATCAGATCCTTCGTGACGATGACCAGCAACGAGACCTTGCCATCGTTGGCCGCCCCAAGGGCCACAACACCGCTCTTCAATTTATCCCGTAACTGATCGGCCAGGGCTCGCATGCCGTTCACATCCAACCCGTCGGTCCGCTGCACATGCACCGCAACACCGGCGATCGTTCTGGCCGAAGCTTCAACTGCGGAGCCGCTGGCCATTTTTAATTTCAGCTCTTCCAGCTCCCGTTCCTTGTCTTTCAGCTGCGTCAGGGCCTTGCGAGTCTTCGGCACCAGTTCGGACTGGCCGACCTTGAGCAGATCCGAAAGCGCCCGGATGTCCGCTTCCAACTTCTTCATCTGCGCGAACGCCCCGCGGCCGGTCTGGGCCTCGATCCGGCGTACACCGGATGCGACGCCGGTCTCGGACTCAATTCTGAATAAGCCGATGTCCCCTGTTTGACGGCAATGGGTTCCTCCGCAAAGTTCTTTGCTAAAGGACTCGACTGTCACCACCCGCACCTGCTCGCCGTATTTATCGCCAAAGAAGGCCAGCGCCCCCTTGGCCACCGCATCCTGGATGCTCAGCACTTCGGTCGTGACCTTCTCGTTCCTCCGCACCTCGTTGTTCACGACTGTTTCAATCTCATCGATGTCGCGAGTGGAGAGGGGTCTGAAATGGGCAAAATCGAATCGCAAGCGATTCGGCCCGACGAGAGATCCATACTGTTTGACGTGAGGTCCCAGTAAATCGCGCAAGGCTGCATGGAGCAAGTGAGTGGCCGTATGGTTCCGCTGCGCATCCTGTCTCGTGGTGGCATTGACGGTCAGACGCAGCTGCTCGCTCTCGCGAATCCGCCCTTTCGTCACGATCCCTTTATGCAGAATGATCGTCGGCACAGGCCTCGTGGTTTCTTTGATCTCCACCTGCCCGTCCGGCCCCATCAGCAGGCCCTGGTCTCCGACCTGTCCTCCACCTTCCGCATAGAAGGGCGTGACATCCAGAACCAATTCCACCTCATCGCCTTCCGCCGCTTCTTTGACCCGCCGATCGCCTTTGAGAATCGCCTGCACGAGGCTCTCGCTCTCCAGCCGATCGTAGCCGATAAACTTCGTCGCCCCGAGACGTCCGGCCAGTTCCGCAACAGCAGGGCGAGCCGTCTCCTGCTCGAACCCGCCGGTCTTACGCGCGCGATTTCTCTGTTCTTCGATGGCCCGGTCGAACCCCGCCTCATCGAGCGTCATCGCCTGCTCGCGGCAGGCCTCGCTCATCAAGTCCATCGGGAATCCATAGGTATCGTACAGCTTGAACACGTCGGGGCCAGTCAGCACTTTGCGCCCGGCCGAGCGCGCCTTTGCAATCAACTCGTTCAGAATCGGCAAGCCCTGCTCCAGCGTGGAGATGAACCGCTCCTCTTCGCCTCTCGTCGCTTCGGCAATCGTTGCAGCCGCGCCGCGAACTTCCGAATAGATGGAGCCCATCTGGCCCACCACTGTTTCCGTCAATTCGTGGAGGAATGGCTCGACAACACCCAGGAGCCTGCCATGACGCGCGGCCCGGCGCAGAATTCGGCGGAGCACGTAGCCACGGCCCTCGTTCGAGGGCAAGACTCCATCGGCCATCAAGAACGTAATGGCGCGAAGATGGTCCGCCACCACCCGCATCGACCGGTCGGTCAGGTCCTTCCCTCCATACTGAATCCCCGCCCTGGCAGCCACGGCGCTGAGCAGGGGCGTAAATACATCGCTGTCATAGTTGCTGTAGACGCCCTGCGCCACTGCCGCCAGCCGTTCCAACCCCATGCCCGTATCGATGCTGGGCTTGGGGAGAGGATGCAGCGTGCCTGATGCATCCCGATTGAACTGCATGAAGACGAGATTCCAGATCTCGATGACACGGTCGCCTTCCCCGTTCGGACGATCGTCGCCCGGCACAGAGGGTCCCTGGTCGAAATGGAGCTCCGAACAGGGGCCACAGGGACCCGTATCACCCATCTGCCAAAAGTTATCCGTCTCGCCGCACCGCATGATGCGTGCAGGCGACACACCGATCTTCTTCCACAGCTGCTCGGCATCGTCATCGTCGCGGAAGACCGTGACCCACATACGGTCCTTGTCGAGACCGACCGTCTTGGTCAGAAACTCCCAGCCGAACAGGATCGCCTCTTCTTTGAAGTAGTCGCCGAAGGAAAAGTTCCCCAACATTTCAAAAAATGTATGGTGCCGTCTCGTATAGCCGACATTTTCTAGATCATTGTGCTTGCCGCCGGCGCGAAGGCATTTCTGCGCCGTGACCGCCCGCTTGTAGGCGCGCGTTTCCTCGCCGAGAAAAACCCGCTTAAACTGGTTCATTCCGGCATTGGTAAAGAGCAGCGTGGGGTCGGCTTGAGGAATCAAGGCGGAACTGGGCACGGACTGATGGCCATGCTGCTCGAAATATCGAATGAAGGCTTGCCGTAACTCCTGAGTGCTGTTCTTCATGTCCCCTAACTTTCCTCTCGCAGCAACGACCCGATCACTGTCTCAATCGTATCTTCGTCAAAACCTCGTTGGCTCAACAATCGCCCCAATCGGCCAACCGTCTGAACCGAGCTGCTCCGTCCAGCCCTCGTCACCACTTGTTGCGCGAGGTTCTGCTCACTCACCTTGCGGTAGGCGGCCCGCACCGTCGCCTGCACGATCTGTTCAGGACAACCAGTGACCAGCAGTTCTTCTTGCAGGCGCGCACGCCCCATCGGCATGCAGGTAAGCCTTCGCTCGATCCACCGAGACGCGAAGGCCGCATCGTCGAGGTAGTTCAACGACGTCAGCCGTTTGATCGCAGTTCGAATCTCCGAGGGAGAGGCCCCCTTCGCATCGAGCAACCGTTCGATCTGAACCGCCGTGCGATCGCTGCGAGCCAGAGCCCTCACCGCAATCTGCAGCCACTGATCAGGAGATGCTGTCGTCTGAACTGTGACGCGCCTGCTCATCAGCCTGCTCGTCAGCCGTTACGCGCCAACCTTATGCGATCGCTTGTCCTCAGTCTTTTTTTCGTCCTTCACCGGCGCGGTAGCAGCCTTCTCAGCCGTCCGCCCAGGCAAACAAGCCAGATCGCGCAGCTTCCCTTCAATCTCACGGGCCAGGGGCTGATTGCTCAACAGAAAGTCCCGCACTGCATCGCGTCCCTGCCCAAGCCGTTCGCCTTGATAGGAATACCAGGCCCCGGATTTCTCCACTACTTTCTTCTCGACCCCGAGATCGACCAATTCGCCCATTTTGGAAATTCCCTGCGCAAACAAAATGTCGAACTCCGCCTGCTTGAAGGGAGGCGCCATCTTGTTCTTCACCACTTTCACGCGCACGCGGTTGCCGGTTACCTCTTGCCCGTCCTTAATCGACTCGATGCGCCGGATATCCAACCGCACGGACGAATAGAACTTGAGCGCGTTGCCGCCTGTAGTTGTTTCCGGGTTGCCGAACATCACGCCGATCTTCATTCTGATTTGATTGATAAACACCAAGGTCGTCTGCGACTTGGAAATCGCCGCCGTCAACTTGCGAAGCGCTTGAGACATGAGCCGGGCTTGCAGCCCCATGTGGGCATCGCCCATTTCGCCTTCAATCTCGGCTCGCGGCACGAGAGCTGCAACCGAGTCCACCACGATCACATCGATTGCTCCGCTGCGGACGAGCGTCTCGGCAATTTCCAACGCCTGTTCGCCTGTATCAGGCTGCGACACAAGCAGGTCATCCACCTGCACGCCTAGCTTCTTGGCATAGCCCAAATCCAGCGCATGCTCCGCATCGATAAAGGCGGCGGTGCCGCCAGCCTTCTGCGCCTCTGCAATGACGTGGAGGGTCAAGGTCGTCTTGCCCGACGACTCGGGACCAAAAATCTCGATCACTCGGCCGCGGGGAAGCCCGCCGACGCCCAGGGCAATATCGAGTCCGAGCGATCCGGTCGAAATCGCCGGAATATCCACCGGGGCATCGGCCCCCCCCAGCTTCATAATGGCCCCCTTCCCATATTGTTTTTCAATTTGGGACAGGGCCAGCTCGAGCGCGCGCTTCTTATCGTCTTTTTCAGCCATAGGTGCTCCTCTTGTGTATGGAGAGATCGGGATATTATACCCAAATTGAGCGAGGGAAACCTAGCGGAGAATCGCTGAAGAATACGGGGCAACTAGAGGGCACCTCCGCATGTGCACGCGATTTCCTTGACGGACAATAGGGAGCGAGCTACGCATCGACCATGCTTGAGCGCGCGTGCCTATACCATCAGCTGGAAACCGACGGCCCTGATCATCGACGATCAGCAGCCCCTCGCCCGAGAGGGACTAAGGCCGATGACGGACAAGGCCATCCACACAAAATGATCGATTCTTGCTATGCTTCAAGGCCGCAGCCCGCTCTCAGCTCTGGCCGCTGCCTTCATGACCTGTGATGGACAATGAAAATTTACGCACACAACGACCCAGACTCCTTGCGTACTCGATCTCACCCCTGGATCGACAGCGACTCAAGCCCCACCCATCGGTATTATAATTTTCGCACAAGCCCGGAACTCATCCGATCATCGCTTGAAGATATGCAGAAGTGGAGCAGCTACCCCGCGACCGAGACCTTCTATCGGCTTCTGGAATGGCTCAATGGAGCAGAATCGGTCTTTGAGTCCAATGACTCGGCCTTTAGCGGCGCGGCGGCCAACACCAGCAAGCAATCCTCCCAGCGCCTGCAATGTTCGGGTCGTCTGATGATTCTCTACCGTGACCTGTCAGTGAATACAGCGCCGGCACAGATCGGCTGGTTGACCAACGCCGCAGCCCATGCCTTGGGACGAATCGATCCGGAGTTCGAATCGGGCGCTATCGGCGCCACGATCCTACCGGTCCGATTCATCACTCTGCCTGGGCCGGCGGCTCGGCAAGATGGCCAACAGCTGATGTTGTCATTTTGGGCTTGGGGAGAAAACGAACCTGAAGTAATGGCAAACCTGGATCGCACCTTTACGAATATCACGGCTGTCCTTCGAAGACTATCCGATGCAATCCGCCACCCACCGCCCGCGACCGTATCGAACGATTAACCCCGCAGCCGCACGGCCTCATCCATGTCGCCCAGGAACTTGAAGGTCGGATGAATGGCAGCAGGCTGCGCCCAGAAGATGCGCGCGCCTCGCCTCAGCTCCGGCTCAATTCGACGTTTCAATTCCTGTTGGAGAAGGGCTAGTTTGGCGAGGAGGTCGTAAGACCATTCCCCCAGCAAGGAAAGCCCCGATCACGTCCGCTCCGGAGCGAGCAGCCAGCGGCGCAAGAGATCCAGGGCTGCTTGCGAGGACCGTTGCTTGATGACAGCCCGATCGCCGTGGAATCGAAACTCTTTCGTCAGCGGCTGGCCGGTTCCCCCATCCAACCCGATATAGACCAGCCCGACCGGCTTGGCCTCGGTCCCGCCGCCCGGCCCGGCAATACCGGTGACACTGAGCCCCACCGATACCTTGGCTCGCTCACGAATGCCGCAGGCCATCGCCGCTGCGACCTCTCGGCTCACCGCTCCTTGCCTGGCAATGAGATCAGCCGGCACACCTAGCAGCTCCGTCTTCGCCCGATTGCTGTAGCAGACGACGCCACGGTCCAGATACGCGGATGAGCCAGCGACTTGAGTGAGGCGATGGCCGATCAAGCCGCCAGTACAGGATTCCGCCAACGCGATGGTCAGCCCTCGTTTTGCCAATTCCCGCCCGACGACCTCTTCCATCTGATCGCGCCCCTCGGCGAAAATCCACTCGCTAAGCCGTGAGCGGACTCCCTCGGCCAGCTTTTCGAGCAGATCACGATGCGTCCGCCGAGCCGGTTGATTCCCCTTCGTCGTCAGCGAAACGAGCACCGCCAAGGGCGAGACGAGCAGCCCTAAATCGACCGGCGCACCCTTCGGAACGAGGCCTCGTAACTTGGCATCCACATCCGCCTCCGCCAGGCCGAACGTATGAAACAGCTGACGAACGATCGGCGATCGTGGAGGTAAGCCTGACGATGCAGCGGCAGCGCGCAACAGAGGCAGGACCTCCTGCAGCATCATCGCTTCCATTTCCCTCGGCACACCCGGCAAGGCAACAATCATGGCCTTCTTCCAGGTCAAGCAAAATCCCGGCGCAGAGCCGACCGAATTATTCAACACGGTGGCGCCGGAGGGAATCAAAGCCTGCCGTAACTGCGCGACATTCGCGGTGCGGCCCCATTGCGCGAGCCGGGCCGTCATCCCTTCCAGCGCTGCCTTGCGGCGACTGAGCCTGTGCCTCGTTGCGGCAGCCACCGCCTCGCGCGTGCAATCGTCCACCGTCGGGCCAAGCCCGCCTGTCATGATGATCACCTTCGCCCGCGTCGCGGCTGTGTGAATGGCCGTGACAATATCCTGCTTTGCATCCCCGACCACCGACTTAAAACGCACGGCGATCCCAAGCTTGCCGAGTTCGTCTGCGAGGAAAATCGAATTGGAATCGGACCGGCCCCCGGTCAAGAGCTCGCTACCGATCGCGATGATTTCTGCGTCAAGCTGGTTCATCTGGTCTTCCTGGTTGATCTGGTCTATCTAGTTGGTCTGGTTCAGCGAAAGAAGCGAGACCGACCGAACAGCCCACATGGATAAAACACACTATGAATTTCTTCACCCTCCCGTTAGGGACATCGATCGCACGAGCCGGCAGAGGCAGGAGCCAACTCAGCGCAACCACGCTCCCGAACAGCACAATGTTCCTCAAGCCATGGGCCGGTGCACCGAACAGGCATGCCAGTACCAGATCACTTTTCACCTGTCAACGAACGGCCCCCGCGTGCTTCAGCCGGTTGACAATAGCGAAGGCGAAGTGATAAAGAAAAGAGTTCCTACTTTGCGTGCCTTTTCAAGAAGTTATACGGAGGATCTCGATGCCAACCCCTGAACAAAACCCATCAGCCCAAGCGCCCGTCCCGGCGCCGAAACGTCAATATGTGAACTTCGCCTTCTATAAGATCGATCCGGCTTGGCGGCGCCTTCCCGAAAGCGAACGCACCAAAGGCAAGCAGGAATTCCTGAATGCGGTCGAAGAATATGCAGGCCGGGTGCTCGTGGTGGCCTATTCTTCCGTCGGGATCAGAGGCGATTGCGACATCATGCTCTGGCGCATCAGCTACGAGCTGGAACTCTTCCAGAGCATGACTACCAAGATCCTGGCCTCAGGTTTGGGCCAGTACCTGTCCACGCCCTACTCCTATATTGCGATCACCAAACGCTCAGTCTACGTGGATCACCATACTCACGAGAATCAAGAGAGCAAGCGGTTGACCGTCGTGCCGGGAAAAGCCAAGTACATTTTCGTTTACCCGTTCCTCAAGACGCGCGAATGGTTCCTCCTCACCAAGGCGGCGCGGCAGGGCATGATGGACGAGCACATCGAAGTCGGCCATCGCTTCCCCTCGGTGAAGCTGAACACGACCTACTCGTTCGGGTTGGATGACCAGGAATGGGTCGTGGCATTTGAAAGCGATAAGCCAGAAGACTTCCTGGACCTCGTGATGGCGCTCCGCGAAACCGAAGGCTCGCGCTACACGCTGCGCGACACGCCGATTTTCACCTGCATTCGCAAAACTCTCAAGGAAACCCTCGACACCCTCGGCGGCTAACGCCACGGCGAAGAGATGGATTGAACAGGGCCTTCGGTCTCACGATCGAAGGCCCTGTGTCGTTGAAACGACTATCCAGGCAGGATACTTAAAACGGCCGTTCATGGTCGGTGAAACGTGAACGGCAACACGTGAAATGTTTCGGATGGAAGCTCGTGGCAGTGCCTCGTTTCACCGTTCACCTTTCAGGCTTGTACGAACGAAACCGGAGGCCTTTTCCGCCTCCGCGCAAAGGATTCGCCGCTTTGACAGCCGAATCACCCGTATGATACCTCTAGAAGCTACGGGGCGGATATCAAGAACCAGGCGCCTCGACATTCGCTATGACTGATAATAATGCACTCTACGCGATCCGCTTTCCCGACGGATCGTTGAGCCTATACATCGACGAAGACTACGCACTTGAACGAGGGGTCGACCCTGCCACCCTCACACGCGTGGAAATCCCACGGGACATGTTCGTCAACGGGAGCATTCAAGAGATCCGTGAATATGTCGCCCTCTATCTCGAATCGCACCATGCCGGGACCTCATAGGGGCTCCAAATGACCATCACCGCTTCCCCGACCTCCATCTTGACCGCTCCCATGATCCGATCCGTCATTGATGCCATGCCGATACAAGGCAGGATCATGTTGCGCCTGATCCTGCTCCAGCACTTCGACGTGACGGACGAGGAAATCCTTTACATGGTGGCCGACCAACCGGATCCCCGCTGCGTCACTGGCACTAAGCGCCTCCACGGCATCATCACCAAAGAATCGATCAAGGCCGTCACGGATCGGCGCGATCAATATCGTCGCCAGGCGCGACTCAAGCGGGAGCGGACCTGGCTGCAATGCGAATCGCTGCAGCGGCTCCTACGCCTGCGTGAAGGGCTCGCCGAGCGGGCCCGCATCCTCCTGACCGAGCGTTTCGCCCTCTCCCCAGAAACCCTCGACTCCTTCGAATCCTCAGCCAGAACCGTACTGCCCAGACCGGCCATCCGCCTGCTGGAGCAACGGTGGGAAGACAATGAGGTCACGGCTGAAGACTATCAGCAGCAACGGCTCAGCATCGAATACCAAACCCAGCTCCGCATGGCCGAGAAATATCGCAAACGGCTTAACCTGGCCGAGCGGGAGCGGCAGACCGCAATCTATGCGCCGCTGCAAGACCACGAAATAGGACATGTGTGGGGCATCCCCGCCGGCAGTCTGGCGGCGCGGAAAGTCAAATACCTCACACAATATCTGCAGGCGCTTCAGGAAAAGTTACAGGCCAGTTCACCAGGCCTCGCCGCCTCGACCGCGCCCTTGGACTTGTGGAAGGAAACCTTCACGGTACTCGCGGAGGAACCAGTCGAACGATCGCTTTCGACCTACGACGGGCTCGAAAAAACCGAGTCCGCGCTCATCGACAAGCTGACCTTGATGGTCTGGGGCAACCTGGCAGAGGAAAGCGAGGTCAAATTCTGGACGTCGCTCGTCTTCGGCGCGAGTTCCAATGCCATGCATTCGGAAATCACCAGGAACCTGTTCGGGCTGCAGCGGCTCATCACGATCCTCAACGACATGGATACCTCCATCGACGCCTTGGACGAAGAATTACTGAAGAGAACTGTGCCGAGGCAGAAACTCGAAGCAGGCGCGCTGGACGGTCCGGCTGAACCGGCGGTGAAGGAATTGAGTGAAATGCAGGCGCAAATCCTCAGCAGCATGAGAGGGGAAGACGCGACCGGCAGAGCCTCAGACAAGTGGTAGCACTACTTACCTGATTGCGCTTTGCTCCCGGTGACGTATAATAGGCCCACATCATGGCGAACCTATCGAGCATGCAGCCACCCATTCGACGGTCCCAGCTCTCACGCCTTCGGAGCCTTGCCCTGTCTCTTTTCGTTCTCATCGTGTTACCGGTCTCCGCTCACGCATCCGGGCTCTTGGAAATCACCGAGCTCCTCTCGCACCCAGAGCAATACGACCGCCAGGAAGTGGTCGTCACAGGCCAAGTCACCAACGTCCAACTCGCGACGAACCGGCAAGGCCAGCCTGCCTATGGATTTTTGTTGAAAGATGCCGCCGGCACCCTGAAAATCATCAGCCTCGGGCAGGTTGAAGTCCGGGAAGGCGACCAGGTCATCGTGGAAGGCATCTTCGCGCGCCTTCGCCAGGCAGGACGGACGATCATCTACAACGAAATCAAAGCCATCTCGATCAAGCCTCTGCACCGGCTCAATCCTGACTTAGTCGGGTAACGCTTCTCCGAAAAACAGTTTATCGTTCATCGCTCACTGTTCAGCGCTTGTCGCCTCCGACGAGGCCTATTCCTCGTGACTGCGGGGTGGTCCCGCCATCGTATCCTGCACGACGCGCGCAAGCCTTGCATCGCGACGGGCTTCATCACCTGCGCGGCAATCGCAGCAAGCGACGCAGCCGGCATACAGATGACGCCACTAGCCGGGCACATCGATCGGCGCGCCAGAGAACAGACTTGCGCAAGGGGGCTTAACGGCGAGGGGGAAACTTCAAAAACCAACGCAGCAACGCATCCTGCATGCGATGAGGCAGGAACCTGGCCAGGAGCGCGCGGAACTTGGCATCGGAGCCGACCAGGTAATGGGCCTTAGGGCGCCGGGCCGTCAAGGCATGCTCCACTGCCTGAGCCACGGCATCGGTAGAAATTGCCCGCTGCGCGGCCTCGTCGATCGCCCGGCGAACGCAGGCGAGATGTTCAGCATAGAGCGGCAACGATTCATGTTCTGTCGTCGCCTGGAGCAGATCGGCGGCCTTGGTCGATTTCTCCCAAATTGGCGTGGCAATTGCGCCTGGCTCGACGATCGACACCTCGATCCCCCAGGTATCCAGCTCCAGGCGCAGCGCCGTCGTCATCGCCTCCAGCGCAAACTTGGACATCGAATAGGGGCCGAGAAACGGCATGGTCGCCCGTCCCGCGATCGACCCCATATTTACGATCCGCCCCCTCCCTATGCGCAAGAGGGGTAAAAAGGCCTGCGTCACCGCCACCGCTCCGATCACGTTCACCTCAAATTGCTTTCGCAACTCGGGGATCGGCAAGACCTCCAAAGGGCCGGCCACGGCGATGCCGGCATTATTCACGAGTCCGGCTATCCCCTCCTCTCCCACGGCCTCCTTGACCAGGGCAGCGGCCTGTGCGATCGAGACCTCATCCGTCACATCGAGCAGCACTGGCAGCAGCCGCTGACTCCCACGAGCTTTGAGTGCTGCTCCATCCTCTCGCCTACGTACCCCGGCAAACACCCGGAACCCCATGGCATCGAGATGCAAGGCGCAAGCTGCGCCAATCCCGGTTGACGCTCCGGTAATAACCACGCTCTGTCGCAGCAAGGCAGACGCCATCAACACCTCAATTCACACACTATACCGGCACGATTGTACCGCGCTAACATATTTAAATATACAAAGTTTATCAATTAGTTATGTCGATAACCTCTACCTATATGCATCGTTTCGGCAAGTAGCGCAGACAGGCGATCAAACCGCTGGCTACGAATGTCGCCTAACCCTCGGCCTCCACGATTGACGCGTCCCGTCCCTCCGATCTCGCTAGCAAGCCAACCGTGACAAACCGCTCGTCGACTGCCCCAAGCAGATGCCGTCGGAGCTCATCGCGGAACGGAGCCAGGCTCTCCCCGTCCAGGTACCGATCGACTGTTCCTGGCAACCGCCGCCTCCAAGCCTGTGCCGTTCGGCGCGCGCCATCCGCAGCAGACCCGCCCCGCACCAGGATGGCGCGCACTTGATCCTCGAAGAATCCCACATGTACTTCTTCATCTTTCAAAATCGAAATTAGATCCGCCCGCAATTCGATCAGCAGCTTGGCAAACTCCAATCCCAACGTCTCGTATCCGTAGAGATGCACGGCCAGGGCCCACCATTGGCTGGGCACACGAGGCAACACTGTCTTGTGATGTGAACGAACGCCCAACAGCTGTTCGAACTGCTTGAGATGCTGGGCCTCCTCCTCCTCATGCCGACGTAAAAACTGCAGCACCCCGGGCGGCACATCCTGCGCTTGCGCAGAGCGCACCGCCCACAAGGCCATTGCCTCCGCCTTGAGGAATCGTTCGAGGAGGGCTCGTTCACAGGTGGAGGGAAGCGGATGGATCATGGCCCTAGTCTACCAGAGCCATGAGTGGGGCGCTAACCCGCACACCAAGCGCATCTCCGACTTCAGCACGATGCAACATAAAAGGGAACGATGCGCACAACGTGCGCTGTGGTGGCGGTGGCCCGGAAGATATATTAGTTTGGCCAGAAAATTCGTGGTCCATTGCGAGCGACGCACGCTGACCCCAAGCGCGCGAATGTGAAAACATACGCTTGCCCACGCGCTAGGATAAGTGCTTTCATGTGCCTGCGGCACCATCTGCCCACGAAAAGGAGGCGTAGGATCTATGCAAAATCTGAGGAAGTATCTGGTCTTGGCGGTGATTAGTCTCGTATCTGTAGGAGAGGCGCTGGCAATTGAAGAGCCCGCTTTTCACCTTATCGCGCAATTCAATGACATTGAAATTCGTCAATATCCACCATTTATTGTTGCTGAAACAATTGTTGTGGGAGATATGGCTACGGCATCAAACGCCGGATTTCGGCTGATTGCCAATTACATTTTCGGCAATAATAAATCGGTTGATGGGGTTGCGGATCAACCTTCGCAGAAGATTGCGATGACGGCACCCGTAACGGTGGAACGAGTCAACCTGACTGAACAATGGCGCGTGCAGTTTGTTATGCCACGCGCGTACACGATGAGCCGATTGCCTCACCCCGTCAATGAGGCGGTTATTTTACGGGAAGTACCGGAGAAGCGGTATGCGGTGCTGGTATTCGACTGGTTCGCGGGTGAAGAGAAAGCTGAGGAGAAGGCGAGGGAACTTTTAGCTTGGATCGCATCAAAGAACCTTCATGCTATCGCTCCTTTTCAGCTCGCACGGTATAACCCACCGTGGACATTACCTTTTTTCCGTCGAAATGAAATTCTCATAGAGATTGAGTGACGCGTTTAGGGTAGTCATCGGACTAGTAGGTTTACGCACAACAGGCGGGAGGGCTGGCCACACGTCGTTGGCAAGATTAGCCCACGGCACTCCGCCTTGTTGAAGTATTTGGTGGCGGTGTCCCGGATTGAACGGGAGACCCGCGGCTTATGAGTCCGCTGCTCTACCAACTGAGCTACACCGCCAGAACGGATTCTCCGTACACGAGCATAGAATACAGGAATGATCTGGAAAGTGTCTACAGCGCGGTAGCAGTCATTTTGCCAGGTTCCGTTAGCCGCAACATCCGCCTAAAAAGACCTGCCGTTGCTGAGACGCGGTCCAGCAACGTTCACAGAGTTCGACCGTTGAATGGGTCATTCCATCAACGCAAGCGAGTCGTTGAGTGACGATCGACCCACAGTCAGCACAGGCGCCGCCAACTAATCGCTCCACCCTACGATCGTGGGTCAACATGCGGCACCATCTTTGTATTCGGACGAACCTGGCGATTGCAGACGGCGGACATAAACTCCTGCCCACCCTTCGGGTTCACCAAGGTCCGCCACAACCGGGCAGGAAGCCGATCCGCCTTGGGCCGGCCCAGCTTCCATTGCACTTCGCGTAATTGTCCGTTTAAGAAATTCACCGTTTGCTCCAAATCAACCAGCCGTTCCGTCTCACAGAGTCTTCCTCCTGTATGCATCGCTGCGCCCTCCCCTCATGAATTAGACCGTACAATGCCGAATCACGCCGATCAGAATGCCTTCGATATGAAAAGTATCGGACGGAGTCACGATAATCGGCTGCATCGCCTGATTCGCCGGATGCAGCTCGATATGTGAATCTTTCTTGAAGTAGGTCTTGATCGTGGCCTCCTGATTCACCAAGGCCACGACGGTTTGCCCGTTTTGCGCCGTCGCCTGCTTTCTCACCACCACAAGATCGCCTGGGAGGATGCCATCGTCCTTCATCGATTCCCCTTTGACGCGGAGCGCGAACGTGCTACCGCCTCGTAACATGCTCGGGGGCACATCGATGAGTTCGGACTGGGGAACTGGTTCGATCGGTGAACCAGCGGCCACCATGCCCGCCATAGGAATTCCCGAGGCGCCACCTACCTGCTCCAGTGCAATTTGCACCATTCCGGGAATACGGCGCATACCGGCCTCATATCGCGCAATAGATACGCGGGTCGTCCGCAAAGTATCCGCCAGCTGCTGCTGGGTCAACCCACGCTGTTCGCGAATACGCTTCAGATCAGTTGGCTTCATAATGTAACCAATGGTTACATATATCGCGATGCGCTGTCAAGCCCCATATCCAAGGTTTATGGACTCAATCAAAAAAACCTCTTCACTGTAGGAGATCTGTGCATAACAGGTCAGGAATGTCTCTGCCAGCGCAGCGGTTCGCAGCCAGAGATGATGAAGCACCTATGTCTACTAGGCTTTGTTGTTTTTCGTTTATATTTAAGCGAGAACCACTATATCTAGGGGGTCACCATCATCAGCAAACAATGCCTATTTTTGAGGCAAAGACGTGTTTAAGGTGAATAGCTATGCGGGATTTTGCGAGCGGGCAATCTTATGAACAGACTTATGCACAGAAGCTGTGGAGGATGATTTTGTACACTGCACCGTGACCGTACGGCCCAAATTGCACAAATACGTTCACCACCCATTCCGATTCAAACAACTGAACGAGACACCAGGTGCACAGATCCGGCCTTAATCGCCGCGATGACGGGGGCGCCTGGCGCCAGACGCAACTCCTCAACAGCCCCCCGCGTGATCACCGCCGTAAGCGGAAAGCCGCAGTCAATCTTCACCTGCACCATCACGCCCCGGGGATCGATGGCGTCCACCCGCCCCGCAAGATGGTTCCTGGCGCTGGTCATACCGCTCCCCGCCTGTTCCAGCACCACATCTTCGGCACGGATACAGACATAGACCGATGGGCCAATCTCGTCCACCGCCAGGGCCTTCATGGCTATGCCGTTGACCTGAACCGTGGCAAGCCCATGTGCAGAGTCGCTGACCTGCCCCTGCACGACCGTCTCGACTCCCACAATCTGCGCTACTGATTCATTGGCCGGTCGAGAAAATACCTCCTGAGGAACACCAACCTGCAGTATCTTGCCCTCACTCATGACGGCAATGCGATCACCCAGCGTCAGGGCTTCCGTCCAATCATGGGTGACGACGACGGTCGGGATTTTCAACCTGGTGAGCAAGGAGCGGAGCTCGCTACAGAGTGCACCTCGGGTCGGAGCATCCAAGGCCGACAATGGCTCATCCAATAGCAATAGCTGCGGCTGGCGGGCAATCGCGCGGGCCAACGCTACGCGCTGCTGCTGGCCCCCGGACAACTGGCGGGGCTTCGACTGCTCCAATCCCTGGAGTTGCAGCAAGGCCAGCGCCTCGCTCACCCGCCTGCGCCGCTCAGCCTGCGGCAAGTCACTCAGCCCATACTCGATATTGCCCGTCACGGTATGGGTCGGAAACAAGGCATAGTCCTGCGGCATATAGCCAAGGTGGCGCGCTTGCGGCGGCACAACCTGACGGCGCGCGGCATCGACCCAGAGATCCTGCCCAAACCGGATCGTCCCCTCCTCCGGCTGTTCGAGTCCAGCCAAGCAACGGAGGACCGTCGTTTTACCTGAACCAGAGGGACCAAACAGGATCAGAACCAATGGAGGATCGAGCGGAAGCTCTAGCTGCACGGAGACCGTGAGCCCGCGGGGAAATGTTTTCCGGCAGTCAAGGCTTAGCGTTGCGGCCATACTGCCCAGACCTTTCGGTTCATCGCGTAAACACAAAGCAACACCAGATAGGAGACCACGAGAAGAAAGAATGCCGTCTTTGCGGCCCCCGCATAATTGAGCACCTGCACCTCATCGTAAATATCGATTGAGACCGTCCGCGTTTCCCCTTCAATGTTGCCCCCAACCATCAGCACGACGCCGAACTCACCTAACGTATGGGCAAAGCTCAAGACGACGCCGGTGATAACTCCGGTGATCGAGAGCGGCAGAATGAGCTTGAAGAAAGTCTGAAGCTTCGACGCCCCCAAGGTCCAAGAGGCTTCAATCAGACGCCGATCCACTTGATCGAACGCCGCCGCGAACGGCTGAACCGCAAACGGCAGACTATAGAGGATCGAGGCAAACAGCAGCCCTTCAAAGGTAAAGGGCAGCGCATGGCCTACAAGATCCGCATAGAATCGACCGACTGGGCTGTGAGGGCCGATCGCGACCAAAATATAAAAACCCAACACAGTCGGCGGCAGCACCAGCGGAAGCGCGACGATCGACTCGACAAGAAACTTCCAGCGCCAGCGAGAAAAGCTCAGCCAATAGGCAATCCCTACCCCGATGCCCAGCAATAAGAGCGAGGTCAGGGCTGCGAGCTTGACGGTGACTCCGATGGCAATCCAATTCATCTGATCGTTACCGTTTGTCCGGAACCACGAAACCATAGCGCGTCATGATGGCCCGACCCTCCGTACTTTGGAGAAACGACAGGAAGGCCTGTGCCTCGACTGGATGCGAGGCTCCAGCTAACAGGGCGGCCCCTTGCACCAAGGGAGGATGGGCCTCAGCAGGAATTTCCTTGTAGCGCCCGGCTGCTTGCATCGGCGGCGCCAGGGCCAAGGATAAGGCAATGATTCCAATATCCGCCGCGCCAGACTCCACGAACTGCGCCGCTTGCGAAACATTCTCGCCCAGCACCAGCCTGTCTTTGGCGCGATCGTAGAGCAGGGCCCGCTCCATCGCCGCCACCGCCGCTCTGCCATACGGAGCATGTTTGGGATTGGCAATGGCAATTTTCTTCACAGTCGGATCGAGCAACACCTCTAAGCCTCGCTGTTCGATCTGCAATGCCGATAACGTGGGCACCCACAGGACGATGCGCCCGACTGCATAGATATAGAGAGACGACGCCACCGCATGGCCACTCTCGACCAGTTTGTGCGGGTAGCGGCTATCCGCCGAAAAATAGAGATCGTAGGGCGCGCCGTTCTGGATCTGCGAGAAGAAATTCCCGGATGAACCAAGCGACAACTTCACATGGGTGCCCGTGGTCTGTTCAAACAGAGCCGTGATTTCCTTAAACGCAAAGCTCAAGTCCGACGCTGCAGCCACAGTGATCTCGCGGGCCGCTCCAGCCGAGGACGGACCGATCCACGCTAACAAAACTATGAGCAAAAGCGAACGAACCAGCTGTTTCATCGCAGGCCTCAGAAGAATATTTGATATTGGAGCCGAATCGCATTTTCAATCAAGGTCCCGCCACGCGCATCCAGCGGCACCGTGCCGAACTCGGTCGGCAAGGGCGCACTTCGGGCGATGGCATAGCCCCCAGTCCCCATGGCGGTATTAGAATATTGCACCGTAATCGTCTGATCGTAATTTCCGTTTACATAGTAGGTAAGGGCCACATTCGCTTCTTTCACGAGATCGTCGGCCGCATTGGTATCTGGATCCCAGTAGGCATAGCGAGCGGCCAGCTCCAACTTTTTCGGCACCAGAAAATAACCGGACTGCCCGTACCAGCCCTGCGCATTACCCAGCAAAGCGGACGCCACTGATGTGCACGCGGTATTCATACAAGGAACCCCCTTATTATGGCGCGTCACATTCTTGAAATAGTATTCCGTTTGAAAGGAGAAACCCCGATACTTCAGCACATAGTCCAGGGCCCAGGTCGAGTAATCGACGACGCCCCAGCCAAGCTGTCTGCCATTCCCGAAGGCGGCCAACTGCCGCCGATAGTTCAGGTTCCCCAAGTCGATCCCGATAAAAGCGTTATTGGAACTGGTATTGATGCTGGGATTGTAGGCATAGCCTCCGGCAATTGCCATTTGTGGGGTCTCGGAATAGACGAGGTCCCCTTCGCCATAGCCTGGTCGCCCCATGATGTTCCACATGAGCCGGCCTGCGAACATCAGCTTACTGAGATCCATCCGGACGTTAGAATTGATGTTTCGCTGAGCGGTATCACAACCCGCCACACTGACGCCAGCGGGGCAACCTTCCGTCGGCTGCTCGCTGGTAAAGGACCCCAGCCGATTGAAGTTCGGCCCGGCTCCGTTGAAGACCCCCAGGTAATAGTTCACCGGGTAGAGCTCGTCGTCGTTCATCAGCGTAAGTCCGATATCCCGCCGATCGAGCCCGCTGCCAGTAAAGGCATCCATCACAAGAGCCCGCTCGGCGAACTGCATCGACGCCGTCGAGTTGATCTGGGCGCGATTGAAATAGACCTTATACTGGCCGAACTGGACGTTGAGGGCCGGCACATGGGTGCTGGTGAAGAACCAATCGAACAGCTGGAGTGAGCCGGGCGACTGCGCGTTCTCGGCCGTTTCACCACGGAGCTGGATATAGTATTTAAAATCAGGATTGAAAAGATGCCCCATGAAATACAGCCGCGCGCGGCGGAGATTGAACTGAGTGGACTCGTTGTCCGACCGGCTGGCCCGATAGTCCCCGAAGACGCCGAGCAATTCTGGAAAATTCTTCGCATCGCCCGGGTTCCGCCAGGCATCATTGCGAACACGACTCGTCATGCGGCCCATGAACCGGGCGCGGATTTTGAGCAGGAAGGCGTTGTCGTTCAGCGAGATATTAAAGCCACGATCATACCAGAGCCTGTAACTCGGCTGGAGGAGATAGGCTCTCCGCTCGGACTCCTGCGCCACACGATTGAATTCCTCTTGGCTGATCGTCCCCTGCTTCACCGCCCGTTCGAGCAGCAGCTGGGTGGCAGGATCCATGCTTTCGACAAACACATACTTGCCGTCTTTCTCCACCAATCGGCCTGACTCCGCCGCCCACAAGGCAGACCCCCAGACCAGGGACACCATCATGACGGCACAGAGACGCAACAGGCTGCTCATCGTGCCGTTCCTCCCGTCGGCACGATGGCGGACTTGAGGAACGCACGATAGTCTAACCCTCGAGCCGTGCCCGACCGATCGGCCCCCCAATAACGTCCTGGCTCAAAATACAGAAGGAAGGAGTCGGGCAAGGGTGGCGGCGTGGGAAAATTGTAATCGTACTGGTCAGACTTTCTGAGGGGAGCCTGCGCATGAACCTGTTCGACGGTGACATACCAATAGGGCTCCCGAACCGCCACCCAGCCGACCGTGACATCGCGACTCGCCGCAGAGTTCAGCCCGGGCGCGCGCAGTTCAAACCGCACCCGCTCATCCGGCCCGGCCAGGCGTAGGGCCCGACTCAACGCAGGCGCCAAGAGGCTGATCTCATCCTCCCGAAACAGGGGCTTCGGCGGATTATCTTCTGCATACCACCGAAGGGGCAGAGCCCGCTGGGGACGGACAGAAAATCCCCGGAGGATGGCGGCCGCATCGGCCGCAGTCACCTGAACCGGATGGGCGTAGCCGGCCGGCGCGACTTCCTGCTGAAGCGTCACCAGCAAACGCTCCTGCTCCTCGACCGCCATCGTATCGTACGGCAGCCTGGCACAACCGGCTGCCAGGGCCAGGATGACAAAGGCACCGAACATGGCGAGCCACTTATTCACGGGCGAAAGCCTCCTGGGGAATGCCATAGCCCAACTGTTTCAAGAGCGCCTGAGCCGGCAGCGTATACACGAACGAGAGAAAATCTCTGCAGAGCATGCGATCGGGGCAGCTTCGTACCATGGCCATTGAATAGATGCGCGGATGATGGTGGGCTTCCGGCGCCACCGCTGCCACGCGAATATGTTCTTGCTCCTGTAGGGCATCGGGCCCGAACAAAATCCCCATATCGGCGTCGCCTCTCAACACGCGATCCAAGACGCCACGGGCATCTCCCGCGACCGCTCGACGATCAGCCACGGCCACGGCAATCCCCAACGATTCCAGGCAGGCAGCCGTCTCCAGCCCCAGCTCGGTGACCAGAGGATCTGCCACGGCAATTCGCCAGCGAGAGTCCAGCGCCAACGAGGCAAATGAGGTCGGAGCATCCACGAGCGATTCCGGAACCACGAGCACGAGTTGGCGCGTGGCATAGGGAGTCCTGGTCTCCGACCACACATACTGTTTCTGCGCAAGCCTCGTGACTAACTCGTCGTCGCCAGGCGCGACAAGATGGATTGGACGCGCCTCGGCGGCCAGCACTCCCCTGTTCTCCACTTGCGCAATGGTCCGTCTCAAATCGAATCCCCGTTCGAATGCGAGCTCCACCGACACAGCCGGATGTATCGCCTCGAATGCGCGCGCCAGACCCTCAAGCGGGATCTGGACGGAAGGGGAAGCCAGGATCAACAGCGATTCAGCCCGGCTCACAACAGGGCTCACCAATAAGAAAATCAAAAAAAATAACGGCCACACATCCTGCTGCCTGCGCATCGCCAGCCTCATGCTAATGAATGGACCATTCCCGTACTCGTGGTGTCATAGCCCCCGAGCGCGTCGATCTCCGCGCGAAAGGAACGGCTGACAATGGTGTCGAACAGGTGGGCCAATGTCGGATGGGACTTCAGATAGGCTTTAGGAACCACGAGATCGTATCTGGCGGCTTGCAGCGGCACAAAATCGAGGCCGAAGAGTTGCGCGGCGGATCGGATGCCGACCCCGACGTCGGCGTGGTGGCTGGCAATAGCTCGGGCCACTTCGAAATGGGACGGCACCGTATGCTCATACCCGCGCACCTGAGCCGAGTCGATCCCCGCTGCCCGCAGCCTCTGATCAAGCATGAGCCTGGCGCCCGCCCCCTCTTCGCGATTCACGAGGGTCACAAGCGGATCTGCCACATCAGCGATCGTGCGGATAGATTTGGGATTGCCTGGCTGGACAAGGAACCCTTCCTCCCAGGTTGCAAACGTCACGACGTCGTAGTGCACACTCTTCAGCGCCCGTCTCAGAAAGGGCAGGTTCGATTCCCCGGTGGTCGGGTCGAAGAGATGCAGCCCGGCAACATGCACCTCGCCCTGCTGCAAGGCCCGCAACGCCGCCATACTCCCCATAGTCCAACCGACAATGGAAGTCTGGCCCTGCCCCTGCCGCAAATGCGCGCCGGCGAGAAAGATCGCGGGATCGCAGCCTGCGACGAAAATTTCCTGTTCGACTGCCTGACGGCTACGCGACAACGTCACGCTCACCGTGGCGCCGGACTCCTGGCCCTGCACATCCGTGGCATACCCATCGGCCGGCACACTATAGGCGAGGACCTCGCCCAGTTCCGTGACGGGCCGCACGATCAGACGAGCCCCGACCCTCGCGACCTTCACACGCACCGTTGAAATCTTCTCATCCCGGCGAGGCAAATGACCGACCAGTCTCCCTCCAATGACTTCCTGCGCCTCTGCCAAGCTGAAGAGATCTTCCACGCGACAGCCCAGGGCCGCCGCCAGCCGAAGCGCAACCGCCGTCGTGGGTAAATAGAGATGCGATTCGATGGCAGATATGGCCTGCCGAGTGATTCCGGATTTTCCGGCAAGCTGACCCTGGGAAAAACTGTGAGCGAGGCGGAGATCTTTCAGATGATTCTGAAAATGTTCGACGGATTCCGCTTTATGTGCCTGTCCCATGCCAAACGTTTAGCATTTATAATTGCTAATAGCAATAATAAAGTGCTTCTGCGCTTAAACTATTGATTAATTTCAGTCGCGAGCGCGGCAGCTTACGCCTCACTGATATTAATTAAATGCGTATCGGGTCGTCGACGTTTGCCAATTTACCGTCGCAGGCCAAACTGCCGTCAATGCCATCGATCCGAATCGGTCCGTCTGCTGGTGCTGGGACAAGAGCAGAAAAATTGTGATGCGATAAACCCCTGACATACCACCCTAGCGGTCGCTACGGGCCTGTGGTACCGTTGGCTAAGCGGCGCATCCTGTAGAATGAGGGATCCTCTTCTCGTGAACAGCGCCAGAGGGAAACGAAGGAAGCAGCCATGAAACGGCCGGTATCAGCAGGAGAACAGCAGGCCCAGAAACGGTTCGGCACCAGCACCCGCGCTGCGTCGTTTTACCCCAAACAGATGCTGGATCATCTGAACCCCGCGATGCAGCAGTTCATCGCGCGGCAGGACATGGCCTTCATCGCCACCGCGGACGCCAACGGCTCATGCGATTGTTCCTTTCGAGCCGGCGCGCCTGGATTCGTACAGATCCTGGATAAAAAAACGCTCGCCTACCCGGAATACCGTGGCAATGGCGTCCTGGCCAGTGTGGGCAATATCCTGGAGAACCCGCAGATCGGCATGATCTTTCTGGATTACTTCCAGAGCACGGTCGGCTTGCACGTCAACGGCAAGGCGCGCGTGTTTTCCCCTGATGAGATCACGAGCCTCCCCCATCTACCGGAGAGCATGGTCGAGGCAACCAAGCTGAAAAAAGGCCGCCGCCCGGAAGCCTGGATCCTGATCGACGTGGAAGAAGCTTATATCCACTGTTCCAAACATGTCCCACTTCTCAAGCGGCTGGACAAGCAGATTGATTGGGGCAGCGACAACGACAACAGCAAGGGCGGAAACTACTTCAAAACCAAGCCGGCCCCCAAGGCCTGACGTCAATCCCGCCCATCGGCAACAAGCCTTATCGATAACCCGCGGCACACCACGCGGCCATTCCTCCTGACTCATTGCTTTTCCGGCTGCCGCTCCGGCATGCTGCTCACCTCTGCACCACGCAACTGAACCTACGCAAGGAGTCCCCATGGCCGGTGACGAGCACGCACGACGTATCGATGTCTTGGCAATTGGATTATTCGGGCTGGCGGTCGGCGCTCTCACCCTGGGCACGGCGCAGCTGGGCCTGATTCCCGAGCGAGATCATATCGGCACCCTCGTTATCGCCCTCGCCTTCGGCGGCATCGTGCAAATCCTGGCGGGCATTACCGACATCCGCTACCACGAGCAACTTGGCGGCACCGCGCTCACCATGTACGGATTCTTCTGGGCCACCGTCTGCACCGTCAAGCTGGTCAGCGCGAGCAATAACTCGCAGCTCGACATGGTGCTGTTCGCGCCGATCAATCTCGTGTATTTTTTCTTTTCGGCGGCGATGGTCTACCTGACGGCCTACCGGAATACGACACTCTGCGCCCTGCACATCGTCATTACGGGAACGTTCCTGCTCACCTTCCTGGCGCGCCTGGGTCAAATCAGTGAATTACTGCCAGGCATCTTCCATGTCCTCCTAGGATTCATGGCCTTCTATCATGCCATTGCCAGCCTGACCGTTGCCTTTACCGGCCATGCCTTGCTGCCTCTGGGGCCGCCGCTCCTGTACCATCGAGCGGATAAGCCGCGCAGCTAAGACCGGTCGTCCCGGCGCGCTGGCTGAAACTGGTTGAGTACCTGGCACCATCCTCTCTTTCTAGGACCGATCGTTCCAAAAGCACAGCGCGACGAGCCTGAGCGCGCAATGTTGCGCGGCTTGCTTTTCATTATGGTGTGCTGAGGGCTGGGCTTACGGAATGAATCTATCCACTGCCGGCACGAACGAGCTGGCAGCGAGCTTACTGCAACCGCCCCGCGTATCTATCAGATCTATTGCGGCACCGCTCGCTAGATCTCCGATGAGTACTCCGTTACACTTCGTCCAGAGGAGAAACCGATGCGGGAGGAACGGATCATCAATTACTATACGCTGCTGGAACTTTTGCCCACCGCCACGGACGCGGAAATCAAAAAAGCCTGGCATGAACAGGTCCAGGTCTGGCATCCGGATCGCTTTGGCCATGCCCCGGCCCTGCACAAGAAAGCGGAAACCCGGACACAACTGCTGAACCAGGCCTATCAAACCCTCAGCGACTCGGCGGCACGGGCCAGCTACGATGCCAAGACGCAACCCACGGCTTCTCAGAAGCCGGCCGCGCGACCGGCCCCCACAGCGAATCCCTCGTCCGGCACCTATTCGAGCACCCCGCCCCGCGCGCAGCAGAACGCGCAAGCCAGCCACGGGCCTCGCGGCCCGCAATCGCTCATCATGCTACTCTCCCAGCAAAACCAGCCCAAAGCCATGGTACCGGCTATTCACCTCTACGTCGACCCGCGCGAGCACCAGCCCTACGACTTTCATGGATTCGTGCGCATTGCCGGAACGATGCGCGAAACATTGCCAGTCAAGGGCTATGCCATTGCGGAAGTCCCCGAGCTCTTGTGTATCAAACGCATCAGCGTCGAAGACCTCTATACGGTCTTTTCAAATCCCTCTTACAACCGCCTGCCCTTTCTCCAGGAACTCGAACAGGTCCTCGCCTTCCCTTCGCGCTTCCTCGTCGTCGAAGGCACGCTCCAGCATCGCAAGGCTGGCGGGCGTCTCAACCAGTACCACAAAATTGGGCTGATCGATTTTCTGGACTCGCTCACGGCGAGGTATGGCATCCAGGTTATTTATGCGGACACGCGCGACGAGGCCGAAGAACGCATCGCCAACCTTGCCGCGCTGCACTATGCCTATTATTTTGCCGAGCAACAGGGACTCGGGCGCTGTTTAAAGGAGGAAGATGTCTAGAAACGGATGGGAGAGCCCATGCCGATGGCATATGGCCGAGAGTAGAGACAAGACAAACAGGATTTCCGTTGTTCGGCGATAAGCCATTCGCTATCCACTCTTCGGCCCCGCACTAAACCCCAGCTGACGCCAGGCTTCATAGACCACCACCGCGACGGCATTGGACAGATTGAGGCTCCGGTTTCCAGGAACCATGGGGATTCGAATGCATTGCGGCCCTGCCGCCAGCTCCAGAATCTCTGGCGGCAACCCGCGGCTCTCAGGCCCGAACACAAAGGCATCGCCGGCAACATACTCGACCAAATCATGCCGTTGCGTGCCTTTGGTCGAAATGGCAAAGAGGCGGCGATCCTTGAATCGGTCGGCGCATTCGGCCCAGCTTTCATACACCGTGATCGTGGCGAATTCGTGATAGTCCAGTCCCGCTCGCAGTAACTGCTTGTCCTCCAGCGTAAACCCCAAAGGCTTCACCAGATGCAGCCTGGCCCCGGTATTGGCGCAGAGCCGGATAATGTTGCCGGTGTTCGGCGGGATTTCAGGCTGGTACAGAATGACGTCGAACATGGGATGTGCAGTGTAACATGGACGCGACAGTCCATTTCATTATCGCCCGGCTTCTTGGTATAGTAGCAGGTGACCTCACAACGTTGCCCGCGCACATGCAACACACTGCCGTCCGACCACAAGGCCGTCCCCTCGCCAGGCTCCTGAGCCTCGCATGTGCGGCAACGTTGACGATGGGAGCTCTCGCATCGGCGGAGGCCCCACAGACTCATCCGGAAACGGCCCTGGCAGAGCGGGCGAAAGCCCTCTGGGAGAGCGGCGCGCTGCAGCCAGCCGTCGAGATCCTCGACCAGGGAATTCACGATTACCCACCCGCGCTGACGCTCTACAAATTACGCGGTGATATTCTGGCCACAGCCCGAGACCCTCAAGCGGCAGTGGCGGCCTATGACCTGGCGCTGGCCGGAAACCCGGCTGCATTGGATGTCCGATGGGCCAAGTGGAGCGTGCTGACTCGGTGGGGTCAGGAAGACGAATCCATCGCCGAGCTCCAGCGCATGGCCCAAATCGATATTCGAAATCCCTTGATCCATTTACGGCTTGCGCACGAACTCCGAAAGCTCGATCGCCTGGAAGAATCGCTCGCGTTCTATGCTGCAGCCATCGAACTCGTTCCGGATATGCTCGGCTGGCGATTATCATTGGCCCGAGCGAGATTTGACCTTCTCAACTACCAAGGCGCGGAAGCTGCCGTGCAATATGTGCTGCACCAGCTGCCGCCCGACTCTCCACTGGAGCTCCCTGCCAAGAATCTGCTTTCGCAAATCCGCGGCACCTCCATCGATCGAGGCCGGCGTTTCGACCCGGTCCTCTCGCGCGACATGACCGCGGCGCAGCGAAAGGAATGGGCCGCCATTCGCGCAGAGGCCTGGCGACTCTTCTCAATTGGTCACTACCAGGAGGCCGAACCGATCTATCGACGGCTGCTGGTGCTCAACCCCAACGACCCCCTTGCCAATCACCAATTAGGGCTGACCCTCATGCAGCTAAGCCGGTGCAAGGAGGCCCTGACGGTCTTCGGCAAGATATCTGACCTGAATCCCAGCGACGAAGACTATGCGGATACGGTCTTTCGAATGGGCCAATGTCTCGTCGACCTAAAACAGTGGGAAGAGGCCTTCGTGCATTTCCACATCCTCTATGAGGCGGCGGTCGAATTTGAAACACAGAATAAGAACACCCAGCTCCCGCCGGACACCAGGATGCTCGACAAACAGAAGATCGCCCGATGGCTCGAGAAGGTACGGCCCCATGTTCCAGAATTGGCGCGCCTGACAGATGAAGCTGCGAACTCAGTCCCATCCAGCACTCCCGCCTCTGCCTCAGCCCTTGCGGAGGAAGACCTGTTCGCGAAGGCCCTGGCGCAGCTGAAACCTCAGAACCCCCTAGACCAACAGGCCTCGCTTATGGGCCGGGATGCCGACTTCAGCTGGTTTCGATTTGTCATCCCCGCTGGAAAAGTCGTGCGAGACGATTTCCCCACCGGAGCCCATGAATTTATTCCTCTCTACCCAGGGGATAGCTTCCCCCCTTCGCAGAAAGAGATCTACCTGGTCTTCAGGCTGGTGTCGTCCTCGTACGATGCGGTACCCCTTACAGCACACTGTTCGCCTGAGACATCAGGGATCACGGGAGCGCCACGCGCCATCGCACAGGACCACGTGATGACAACCATGAACGACCAGTCCGGCTATTTCCTGCTCGCCCCTCCTGCCACTGGATGGGCCACAGGCCTCTACCGCTGTGGCTTGTTCGCAGGAGAGCAGGCGTCCAGCGATACTCTTGTGGATGAAGTCCGGTTCCGGATCGTGGCGCCAACCGGATCGTAGTAACCACAGAGCACCCTCTCGGGCAGTACATAACTGGGCGGCGATGTGGGGATCGGACGCGCGTTCTGCGAGCACAGAAACCCTGCCACCTGCCTCGCCATCCCTCCCCTCCCGCATACTCTTAAACCTGCATCTAGGCCGCCAAAATGGCTGCGACCTGCTGAAACAGCTCCGATCCCATGGTCGGTTTGCCGCGCTCCCCGTCGTCGTCGTCACCACGTCGAACGATCCGGCTGATCTTGCCAATTCTGATAGCTGCGGAACCAACGGTTATGTGGTAAAACTAGGGAGCTTCGATGGACCTATTCACTGTGCCGGCGATCGCTGCCGCTACTGGCTCACATGGAACCGCCCGCTCATGGTTGAAACAGCATGCTAACCCGCGCGTCCCTCAAGAACCCCTACGCCGTCTTTGCCCTCTGCATGATCCTGCTCGTCCTCGGCACCGTGTCGTACCAAAAGATGCGGGTGGACATTTTCCCCGAGATCAAGATTCCGACCATCCTCGTGACGACCTTCTACCGGGGCTTAAGCCCCACCGAGATGGAGGGGGCGATTACGCTCAAGATGGAGCAGCGGTTCGTCGAAGCGAGCTACGTTGAACATATTGAATCGCAGTCGCTGGCCGGAATGAGCTACATCAAAGTCTTCTTCCAGCCTGAATACAGTATCGATTCGGCCCAGTCCGAGCTGACCAGCTTGGCCTACAGCATCATTCGACTGCTCCCGCCCGGCGTCTATCCTCCCTCCGTCTATAAGTTCGGCGTGGCAAGCCTGCCGGTGGGGCTCCTCTCGGTCAGCAGCGACACGCTGGGTGCGAAAGAGATCCGCGATTTGGCCTATTTCACCTTGCGCCAGCAGATCGCCACCATCCCCGGTATTTCCTTCGGCCCCCCGCTGGGCGGCAAGGTCCGGCAGATCACGGTTTTCCTCGACCATCAACGAATGGTCGCACGCGACGTGTCCCCCTCGGACGTCGTCAAAGCCATTAACGCCCAGAGCGCCATCATCCCGGCCGGCAATATCAAGATCGGCGACCTGGACTTCTACGTCTATTCGAACAGCCTCATCGAGGCGGTCGAGAAGATCAACGACATCCCGATCAAAATTGTGAACGGCACGCCGATCTTCGTGCGCGACATCGGCACGGCATCGGACAGCGCGGCCATTCAAGCGTCGATCGTGCGGGTGAATGGGCGCGAGGCCACCTATCTCCCCATCACCAGGCAGGAGGGGGCCAATACGCTGGAAGTGACGGACGGGATCCGCGCAAAACTCTCGAAGCTGACGGAGATTCCCGCCGGTACGACGGTGAAGTTCATCTATGACCAGTCGCTCTATATCCGGCAGGCCATTGCCAATCTGCAAAAAGAAGGGCTCATGGGCGCGGTGCTGGCCGGCCTGATGATTTATCTCTTCCTCGGAAGCTTCAAAGCCTCGCTGGTCGTCGGATTGGCGATTCCCCTCTCGCTCACGGCTGCGCTCGGCGCGCTCTATTTGACCGGCCAGAGCGTGAACATCATGACGCTCGGCGGGTTGGCGCTCGTAATCGGCACCCTGCTGGATAACAACATCGTCGTGCAGGAAAACCTGCATCGCCATTTGGCGATGGGCAAAGACGGCCGCTCCGCCGCCGAAGACAGCGCGACCGAACTGACGTTGCCGATCCTGGTCGCCACGATCTGCATCCTGATCGTGTACCTCCCCATCATGTTCTTCACCGGGATCATCAAATTCCTCTTCTTGCCGCTCGCCATGACCGTGGCCTTTGCCATGCTGGCCGACTATGCCGTCTCGATGTCCGTGACGCCGGTACTCCTCGCCAGTTTTTACCAGAAGGCCCATAGCGGCGACAGCGCAAAGGCGAGCTCTGCCTCCAGCGGCTGGTTCCGCTATGTCCTGGCCATCTATCTCCCGCTCTTGCGGACCAGCCTGCGCCTCAAACCGGTCGTGATCGGCCTGGCCCTCCTGGCCCTCATGGGCACAGTCCTCATCCTGGCGCCACTGCTGCACCAGGAATTTTTCCCGCGCGTCGACGCAGGCAATTTCACGATACATATCTCAGCGCCGGAAGGGTCGCGGATTGAAAAGACGACAGCGATTGTGGCGCAGGTCGAACAGCTGGTGCAGGAGACCATCCCGAAACAGGATCTGGAAGAAGTCATTTCCAACACCGGGATCTATTTCGGCGATGCGGCTCGTTTCGCCCCCAACACCGGCAGCCACACAGCCTTTGTGCTGGTCAACCTCGTAACGGGCCACCAGGGGGGCACGGACGACTACATCACGCAGCTACGGGCCAAACTGCACAACTCCCTGCCCGGCGTCGAAATCGCCTTCCAGACCGGCGGCATCATCAGCGACGTCCTGAACTTCGGGCTGCGCGCGCCGATCGACATTCAGGTAAAAGGGCCGACCCTCGACATCATCCGGTCTGTGGCGGAAGAAATTCAGCAGAAGGTCGCGCAGGTCCCAAACACAGTCGATGTGCGGATCAAACAGGGCAAGAACTATCCGGAGATGCACATTGACGTGGACCGAACCAAAGCCGCCTATTACGGCATTACGCAGGAGCGCGTCATCGTGGATGTGATCACCGGCATCAGCTCGAACATTGCCTTGAGCCCCAACTTCTGGCTCGATCCCAAGACCGGCAACGGGTACTACTTGCTGGCCCAATATCCGGAACAGTCGCTGACCAATACCGAAGACCTGCTCAACACCCCGATCATCGGCGCCCGCACACAGCTGCGCTCCGCCTCCTCCCTGACCTCGAGCGCAACGAGCGGCTCGGCCCAGGCGCTCCAAAACACCCCCTTCGCCGGACAGCCGATGGGTCTGGCCAGCGGCCTCTACGCGTCGGGAGACGAGCGGCGCGGGCCGCCAGTCCTCCTCCGGGATGTGGCCGCCCTCTCCTTCAAGACCGGCCCAGATTCCGTGGATCACTACGATCTCTCTCGGATGATCGACGTGCTCATTACGCCGGTTGGCAACGATCTGAGCCACGTCGCCAAAGACATTGAAACCGTCCTGGCCACTATCCAGCTCCCGAAGGACGTGACCTTGCAGCTTCGCGGCGAAGTGGCCAACATGCGGGCCGCCATCGGCAACTTTGCCCTTGCCCTGCCCCTGGCCATGCTCTTGATCTATCTCGTGATGGTCGGACTCTTCCGGTCCTTGATCGATCCCTTGATTATCCTGGTGGCGGTGCCGCTCGGCTGGATCGGCACCGTCCTCTTGCTGCACCTGACCAATACCTCAGTCAACGTGGAATCCATGATCGGAACCCTCATGATGATGGGCATCGTGGTCTCGAACAGCATTCTCCTGGTGGACTCGGCGAACCGCAGGGTGCGAGCCGGCGCCACCGCGGAAGAAGCCGTCTTCCAGGCTGGCGCCAGCCGCGTCCGACCGATTTTGATGACGGCCCTCGCAACGATTCTAGGCTTGCTCCCGCTCGCGCTGGGCTTCGGCGAAGGGAATGAAACGATGGTCCCCTTGGCCCGCGCCGTCGTCGGAGGCCTGGCCGTCTCCACCATCATGACCCTGCTCGTCGTGCCGGTGCTGCATAGCCTGGTTCTGACGAGTCGTGTGCATGTGGCCTCCGCCCCCACACCTCAAGCGACCTCTGAGGAGATTTGATGGACGATCTCGACGAACGGACCCCACTTTCGCCATCCGCGCCGCGCCGCTGGCTCATCCCAACTCTAGCGGCGATGACGGCGCTGTCCATCGGAGGCTATCTCTCCCTTCACGGCACCGGGGAACAGACGACGGCCCTGCCAGGCGACAGCCATCTCTCGCCCTCGCCGGACGCTCCGAAAACCGGCCCACAAGGCGATAACCAGCCGGTGGATGCGCAGGTCACGAAACCAACGAGACGAGAGCTGGTCTATACCGTCACTCTTCCAGCGAACATCTCGCCACTCTATCAAACGACGCTCTACGCGAAAGTGTCCGGCTATTTGAGATGGATCGGTCCGGATAAAGGCGATTCGGTCAAGAAGGATCAGATCCTGGCCATCATCGATGCACCGGAAGTGGACGAGCAGTTCCATCAGGCCCTGGCCGACTACCACATCAAGAAGCTGACGTTCGAACGGCTGGCCAAAGTTTGGAAGGAATCACCGGATGTCATCGCCAAACACGATGTCGATGTCGTGGAGGCCGCAGCCCAGGGGGCGAAACATCTCGTGGAACAGCGGATGGCCTTGCGCGACTATACGAAGGTGCGCGCGCCCTATGCGGGGATCATCACGGCGCGTTTTGCCGATCCCGGGGCGCTGATCCAGATCGCTACGGCCTCGTCAGCCGGAGCGATTCCGCTCTTCACCATCATGGATCTGGATACCGTGCGCGTCTACACGAACGTGCCGCAGGATGACTCCTCCTGGGTGGTGCCTGGCAAGACCAAGGCTACCGTGATCGTCAAGGGACTCGACAGACGATCCTTCACCGGCACCGTCACTCGCTCGACTCTCGCGCTTGATCCGTCGACGCGAAGCCTCCTCGTCGAGATCGATCTCCCGAACAAGGACCATGCGCTCCGCCCCGGTACCTATGTCGAAGTCTCGCTCGGGCTACGGGAGATTCCCAACGCGCTTGTGTTGCCGCCGCAAGCCATCATCAGCGGGTCGAAAGGTAAGTCTGTGTTCATCGTCGAAGGCGGCCGCGCAAAATCTGTGCCGGTGCAAACCGGCATCAGCGACGGGCGCTGGATGGAAGTTACCGACGGACTCTCTGGCGACGAACAGGTCGTCGTCGTCGGCAAGCGCAGACTGGTGGAAGGCGCCCAAGTCACTCCCGCGCCCTTCAATCTTCCGGACGCCAAGCCGGCGCAGCAGAAGTTCGAACGGCGGTCGCCGGGAAGCAACCAGGGCGTTCCGCCAGCCTCCGCCAACAAGTAGACGATGTCGGACCGTTTCACGCCCATTATCAGGAGAACGACCATGACACCTCTTACGACTCGATTCCTCATCGCGGCAGGTCTCGCGCTCGTCACACTCGGCGCGCTCGATCCTCACGCAGGATTTGCGCAGCCGGCACAGGACGCGCCGCCAGCCCTCCTGCAAGGCAGCTTCCTGGCCCTGCAACAGGCCGTCGATGCAGGACTCAAGAACCATCCGCTCATGCAAGAGGGGGACGCCAACCTCAAAATCAACGAAGCGCGAACCGAGCAAACCCGCTCACTCTACTACCCACAAGTCTCCGCCAATATGGATGCGGCCAACGGGGCAGCTAGGATCAACCCGCGCTTCGTCACGCCAGCCGGCGGCCTCTTGCAGCCCAACATGAGCGCCTACTCAACCGGAATCTTGGCGAGCCAGCGGCTCTACGACTTCGGCTACACACAGAATATGGTCCAGGCGTCGGAACTATCGCAACGGGCCTCCACCCAGGATGTCGCGGCGCGCCGCGCCCTCATCGTCGTCAATATCCAACGGGCCTACCTCAACAGTTTAAAACGGCGCAAGCTAGTGCAGATTGCCGAAGAGACCGTGCGTGAACGGGGGCTCATCACCGGCCAGATCGAAACCCTCTACCGCCAGCAATTGAAATCGAAGCTCGACTTCGACCTCGCGCGGCTGGAATTGGTCAATGCGCAATCGCTGCTGGTGAAGAGCCGGAACGACCTCAAATCCAGCTTTGCCGACATCAATCGCGCGATGGGTGTCGTCGGCGCGGTGGACTATGTGCTGGAGGAGGTCTCGGTGGAGGTGCGGGTACCGCGCGAACTCCCCTCGTTGATTGCCGACAGTTTGACCCATCCGGAACTGCAGCGGGCCAGAGAACAGAGCGCCGCAGCGGAAGCCAAGCTCCGGGCCATGAAGAAACAGTACCTCCCGACGATTTCCGCCATCGCCAGCGGCGGCCAATACGACACCTTCGACACCAGCCGGAACGTCACGACCGGCGGCTGGTGGGCCGGCGGCGCCTCGGTCTCCATGCCGATCTTCACGGGGTTCATGATCGAGAACCAAGTGAGGGAAGCAAGCGCGCAACAGGTGGCAGCCCAGTCCGTCAGCCTCAGCATCGAACAGGCCCTGACGCAACAGGTCACGAACGCCTATCTCGACACCCTCACCTTCGCGCAACAGATCACGCTGAGCGACGAGCAGGTGAAAACGGCACTGGAAGCGCTGCACCTCGCGAAGCAGCGCTATAAGCTCGGGCTCGGCACAGTGGTGGAGGTGACGCAGTCGGAAGTCGCCGTGACGGGGGCGCAAACAAGGCTGGCGGAAGCGCAATACGATTACAAGATCGCGGAAGTCACCCTCGCCTATGCAGCAGGAAGACGGAGCCAGCTAGAGATCGATTCAACGCTCCACTAGCAAGGCGATGGGCCCGGCATTCATCTTCGTCAGGTCGATGACAAGCTCGTCTCTGGTGTTGGCCAGCACCGTATCCAGAAAACCATGGTGCTGCTCGACGACCGCCTCGTTCGGATGAAAGAAAATATCGAACCCCTTCGCAGCCGTCGCTCGCAGGGGATAGCGCCGATCGTAGATCATCCCATAGGTTGGAATACCGTACAGCACCTGCCAATTCCCCAGCGTGAAATGCAGCTCCTTGCCGTGAAGATACAAACCGCCTGATGTAATGATGCGCTTCACGGAGGTTTTCGGCTGGCTGAGATAAAAGGTCACCCGCTCGTCCGGTTGGGCCTCGGCCAGGGCCGCGGCAACCTGCCGAGACACCAGGGCCAGCTCTTCAGGACGAAATACCGGCTCCAGCGGCGCCTCGCCTTGCAGCCATGTCTGCAACCAAATCCGATGTTCTCTGACCGAGATGCCGTCGAGGATGTGAGCCAGATCCTCGACAGACATCATAGTCGGGTGCGCATGAGCGCTGGGCGGCCACTCAGGCAAAACCGTTTGATCCCATTCCAGCCTGACGTAATTGACCGGGTCCTCATAGACCGCGCGGTAGGGCACCATAGGAATACCGCAGCCAACAGCCAGAGCGGCGAAGCAAACAGTCAAAATGCAAAATGAAAAACGAATGCTGCCAGTGGAGGGCTTCATTTTGAATTTTCCATTTTACATTGCAACGATCAGCTCTCGCTGATCGCGACGGTCATCTCGACTCGTTCGAACGGATTATCTCGGCCGTCACGCTTCATGGCGACAACCTTATCCACGACGTCCATTCCGCTGACCACTTCGCCGAACGCCGTGTACTGCCAATCGAGAAAGTTCGCATCCGCAACGCAAATGAAAAACTGCGAGCCTGCGCTGTCCGGCTCGGTCGAGCGGGCCATGGACATGACGCCACGCTTGTGCGGCTGGCTGTTGAACTCGGCCTTGATCTGATAGCCAGGCCCCCCCATGCCGTGCGACGCGCGATCGGGATTCTTGCTGTTGGGATCGCCGCCCTGAATCATGAAGCCGGGGATGACCCGATGAAAGGTCGTGCCTTGATAGAAGCCCTCTTGAGCCAGCTTCGTAAAGTTCTTCACATGGCCCGGCGCCACATCATGAAAAAATCGCAATACGACCTCGCCCAGCTGGGCTCCTTTGCTGCTGATAGTAATCGTGGCTCGCGTGTTTTCGGTCGGCTCTGACATCGTCCTCTACCCTTTCTTGGTTAACGCAAACTAAAGGGAGCCGGAGACTCCCCTCCCTCAAGACCCTGATTAATGGAGCGCCACGTCTGTCCGTCGTCATCGCTGCGGAAGGCCCCTTCGCTCGTCCCGGCGTACAGCAGCCCGGCGCCGGACTCGATCAGTACTTGGACCGACATGCTCGTCAATCCCTTGTTGAGCGGCATCCACTGTTTCCCTTTATCCACCGTTTTAAAAATACCGTGGCCCGTCGCCACGAAGAGACCTCGGCTATTGAAAAGGATCCCGCGAATCGAATCGTTCGGCAAAGCCCGACTGATAGAGCGCCAGGTCACCCCCGCATCGATACTGCGAAAGACTCCCCCGTCGAAGGTCCCGGCATAGAGGCTCCCTTCGGGATCGATCGTCAGCACGCGAATAAAGTTCTCGACCATACCTTCATGGTCTTTCAGTCCCTGCTGCTGGCGCACCCACCCGGTCGACTGCGCTTTGAACCGCAAGATGCCTTTCCCGGAGGTGCCGGCAAAGAGTGTTCCATCGGAGGAGAGGGCCAAGGCATGAACTAGAATATCGCTCAAACCGGTGGAGACCATCGACCAACGGTCGTTGGCCGCGCTCAGCCGATAAACCCCGTCGGCTGTTCCTGCGTACAACACCTCCCCCGCTGCGAGCAAGGATTTGATTTCAAGATGCTTGAGCCCGCTGTTGATTGCCTGCCAGCTCGTTCCGCGATCGCGCGAACGAAAGACTCCGCCACGGAAGGTGCCGACATAGATTGTTCCGTCCTTCCCCGTGGTCAAGGTCAGAATGAAAGGGTCCGTCACGCCCTGGCCTGATCGCGTCCAAGTAGCGCCGCGATCCTCGCTGCGAAAGAGACCATGGCCAAACGAACCCGCATAGATCAGGCTGTTCCCCACAGATGTGAGAGCCTGAATGCTGGTCAACTTCTGCTCAGACTCGCCTTGCGGCGGGGCTGGCGCAGCTAATCCCGCCACAGCGCTGCTCATCCACAACCAGACAACGACCAAACCAATTCCAAAGCGATTCATCCCAATCCTTTCCACATCATGCGTTCTAGCGGCTGCAAAAATAGCACATGTAAAAACACAACTGCTATTGCTTTGGCGCGAGACCAACCTAGCGCAGGATGTTCAAACAGTTCCTCCAACAAGGCCGCAACAAACTATCACTTTATAAGGGTGGCTGGGACGATCCCCATTGCGCGCGGCCGACGCGAGCCTTCCGAGGCCGCATGTTGCGCGAGCACGGGGATCGTCCCAGCTACCCGCCCCTGTCTCAGCACCCTGTTAGCGGGCACGGTGGCCTGCCGGTCCTATCGGCAAATCCGGATCAAGCGGCAAACTAATTTCTGTTGGGCCACCACGCCCGAAAACACGGGCGCCAAGGATCCCAATTTCATACAACACCAGCAAGGGCACAGCCATCAAGAGCATGGTGAAGAGGGTTGCGTCCGGCGTCACGATGGCCGAGAAAATCAAGGCAACCACGATGGCGTGCTTCCGATACTTCGCCAAGGTCGCTCCGGTTACCACGCCAACCCGCGCGAGAATGGTTAGCACCAACGGCAACTCGAACGCACAGCCGAAGATCAGCAGAAATTTGACGTTGAAATCGATATAGGTCCCGACGCTCAAAAGCGGAGTCACGTCGTGATCCATGCCGAAGCTGACGAAAAACTCGATGACCAGCGGAAGAATGACGAGATTGCAAAAGACCAAGCCGAGCACGAACAAGCCCCCGGCGAGCGCAAATAGTGGAAAGCCCCAGCGCTGCTCCTTGGGCAGCAACGCCGGCTCAATAAACTTCCAACATTGATAGAAGATGACCGGCATGCTCGCCAAAATCGCCGCCAGAAACGACACTTTGATGGAAGCGAAGAGCGCTTCAGTCGGTCCATAGAATACCAACTGATTGGGGAAGGGGCGGTTCAGCCAGGCGACCATCTCCCCAGAAAAAGTAAAGGACACCATCAGGGCCACCAACAGCGTAGCCCCGATGGTAATCAGGCGATGCTTGACGGTCCGGATATGCGCGGCAAGCGGATTGAGAATCTGTGCCATGACTCCGGTCCCGGTTGCTGGGCTGCCCCAGCCCGCGACGATGCTCCTCAGTGTATAGCGGCCTGCAGCTCTTGATTCCGATAGGCGCGGATCAGCTCGGCCATTTGATCTTTCGTCGCTAGTTTCTTTTTTTGTAACTGCTTCTTTGATTGTGCTTCGACCAGAGTCAACCCGTGACGCTTCTGCAAATCGATTAATTCCAGGTCCAACCGGCGGTGGGATTTTTCCAGTGTACGGAATTCGTAACTGGATAGGCGCAGCCGGTCCGCAATCATACTGTCTGTCAGCATGTCGCACCTTCTGGTGATGAAATTACTGCAGTGGCGTGATACGCCCTCCGTCGCGATCGCATGCCTCTGCCACTTGAGCAGCCTCCGATACAATCGGGTCCAGTTCCATCAATACCGCATCTTCTAAGGGATTAGTATAATAAGCCGGCCGAGTCGTGGCGGCTCGAAACCCCAAGCTTCGATAAAGAGCCTGGGCCGCATGGTTCGATGCCCGCACTTCGAGCAGGGCGCGCATCCCACCCTGCGACGCCCCCGCGTCCAGAGCCTGCGCAACCAAGGCTTTGGCGATGCCCTTGTGCCGCATCGACTCGATGACCGCGAGGTTCATCAACCTAACTTCCTCAAAGACGATCCAGAAACAGAGATAGCCGATAATCGAGGGGAAACCATCGTTGCCAGGGGTCGTCCGCTTGGCTAACAGAAAATGTGCGAAGCGATTCCCGCTCAGTTCCGCCTCCAACATTTTGCGCGTCCAGGGGGAGGGGAAGCAAGCTTCTTCGATTTCCAAAATATCCGGCAATGATTCAACCGTCGCCGGCGCAATAACCCATTCGCCACTCATCATATTTCGCCCCGCGTCCCGTCCCTCTCGCGCGTCGCCTTCCTGCGCCCGGAGGGAGTTCGCACCACTGTGGCCCGCGCCTGCACTTTCTTCGCGACCCGTTCCTGCCGCAACAGCACAGGCGAAATGCCGCCGGATTCTTCATACTTCAATTCCGCGGCGGTCCGTTGCACGTACAACGGGCTAATACCCATCCCGGCCTGCTCACCTCGGCGGAGCCGTTCGATCCCCGCCAACCCAATCGACACAGCCGAAGGTTTCATCGCCTGGCCCGGCGCCTCGGCAATCTTAACGGAGGGAGGAAGAGCCGCACGGATGCCCGAGGCTTCAACCGTCCAGCCCTCCCCGAATAGAAGCGCCGATTCCGAGAGGCTGTTCCCCAGCATGACGGGCGTGCCCACCTGCTCTGAGACCACTCGCTCCAACCGGTCTTCGCTAGCCCAGCGAAAGAGCGCCCAATAGAGTTCCCCTCGGCGGCTGTTGAGCACAGGACAAAGCAACGTCGAGGTTCCCCGGAGATTCCAGGCCATGCCCTCAAGGGTCGGGACGACGACCAAAGGAAGCTGGCTGATCGTGCGGAACCCGAGGAGCGTCGCCAGGCCGACGCGAAGTCCTGTAAAGGAGCCGGGACCGATCGATACCACCAGCCCATCCAATTGCTTCAGCGACACACCAGACTCGCTGAATAACCGGTCGATCACAGGCAGTAAGAGCTTGGCATGCGACCCGCCTGCATCCTGATCGTGCCGGGCCAGCACGTGCGTCCCATCGAGAATCGCCACACTCTGCCAGGAGGTTGCGGTTTCAACGGCTAACACCTTCATCGGAGCGAGATCTGCGGGAGATCAGCCGCCGTCAAGGGTTGATTCGGGGTCATCTCGTGAAACGTCATCTCCACGCTCCCCTGCCCCTTCCCATCCACCAATGAAATCTTGAAGGGCCGTCGCAACTGCCCCTCGCTGCCAGTGGAGACTGCCGCAACTCCACCGATCGCGCGGAAGTCCTCATACTGGATGGTCGCTTCCACCGAACCGGATTCCGTGAGGCGATCCTCCCGCACCACGAGCCAAGTCTGCCGCTCAAACCATAACTTCCGGCGCAGCACCTGCGCCCCGTTGGATGCGGGACCTGACACCTCCAGCCTGTAACGATCTCCGTCCTCCCCCAATGTGGCAGTCTCGTCCTTCGCAATCGAACGAATGCCCAGCAGGCCACCCATCGCCCAAACACTCAGCTGAAAGGGCCTAGCCAGCTTTCCCATCTCCCCCATCTCGGATGCATTGCCAGACAGGACACGGCCCATCGTCGGCAACCGCAACGTGAACTGGTCGCCCGTCTGTACAAATTCGAAGAGCTCGCTGCCGACCGCGGTAAACCCTCGCAGACGCATGGCGTCAGGACGGCGATAGTAGAGGGTGCCCTCCACCCGGGCCGCGATCGGGAGGATTCCACCCCGCACCTTCGCGCTGAAGAGGCCCTTCATCGTCTGAAGCGCCGCTTCTCTCTGACTCAACAAGGCCGTCAGCCCCTCCACCGTCGCCAGAGGGAGACGAGCCTCTTCCCTTGGCGCAAACAACGCACAGCCCGCGAGAAGCGCAATGGTACAATTCAAAATGCAAAATGCAAAAAGACTTCGCCCGACCATTTTGCATTTTGTATTTTGTATTTTTACTTGGCTACGCCAGCACCACATCTAACGCCTCACCCACTTCCTTGATCCCGATCAATTCGATCCCATCGATCGGTTCCAGCTTGGCCAGGTTCCGCTCCGGCAACAGGCAGCGTTTGAATCCCATTTTGGCCGCTTCACGGATCCGCATCTCCGCCTGACTGATCGCGCGCACCTCGCCCCCGAGCCCCACCTCGCCTAAGACCAACAGGCCAGGCTCAATCGGCACTTCACGCAAACTTGAAGTGACCGCCGCCACAATGCCCAAATCGATGGCCGGCTCGTCGATATGCATCCCCCCAACGACATTCACATAGACGTCTTGCCCTGACAGATGCATGCCCAGCCGTTTTTCCATGACCGCGAGCAGGAGCGAGACCCGATTCTGCTCCACCCCATTTGCCATACGTTTCGGCATCGCATAGCTCGTGGAAGAGACCAGCGCTTGCAACTCCACCAGAATCGGCCTCGACCCTTCGAGGCTCGACACCACCACCGACCCGGTCGTGCGCTGGGACCGTTCCGCCAAAAACAACTCGGAGGGATTGCTCACTTCCTCCAGCCCTGAGTCTTTCATCTCGAACACGCCGATCTCATTAGTCGAACCAAAGCGATTCTTCACCGCGCGAAGGATGCGAAAACTATGCCCCTTGTCCCCTTCGAAATAGAGGACCGTATCGACAATGTGCTCCAGCAGCCGAGGCCCAGCGATGGCCCCTTCCTTCGTCACATGGCCGATGATGAAGACCGGCACGCTACTGCGCTTTGCGTACCACATCAATTGGCCTGCCACCTCCTGCACCTGACTGATACTGCCTGGCGCGGACGTAATCTGTTCCGTATAGACCGTTTGAATTGAGTCGATAACCACGGCGGCGGGCTGAATCTCCTGCGCCGCCTTGAGGATTTGTTCAAGAGAGGTTTCCGCCAGGATCAACAGATTCGGATGTTCGATGCCAAGCCTCTGCCCACGCATCTTGATCTGCCTCGGAGACTCCTCCCCCGAAACATAGAGCACCGATTCATCTTTCGACGCGAGACGCGGAAGAGCCTGGAGCAACAAGGTCGTTTTCCCGATCCCCGGATCTCCGCCGATCAAAATGACCGAGCCGGGAATGACTCCCCCCCCCAGCACCCGGTCGAACTCGCCGATATGGGTCAGCCGCCGGTCCTCACCCACCACTTCAATCTCGGCAATTGGCGTGGCCTTCGCCTGGGCAATCTTCATCGCAGCAGGCCGACCCTTCCCGGTCGGCGCCTGCCGCTCTTCTTTCATCGTATTCCAGCCGCTGCAATCAGGGCACCGGCCAAGCCACCGAGGTGCCTGATGCCCGCAAGCCTGGCAGGAAAAGCTCGTTTTCGCCTTCATGGGAAGAAGCCTCGATAAAAGAAGGACAGTCGAACGCCTACCCTCCAAAGTCTACAGTCTAAAGGCTTATAGTAAAGGATAGAGGAGGTGAATGGAAGATGCGGGAGTCGCTCGAAAACCCTAAGTCCAGAGAGTTTTTGTTCGAATTTCTTGCAGCCAAAGACTCATTCGTCCCGTACCCCCACCAGAGTGGAAGGCCTCTCACAACTTCCGCCGCACGTCCTTCCACTCCTTCGCAATCTTTGCTTTGCGCGGCGCGTCTCCCTTGGCCGGCTCTGGCACCATCACAGCATCGAGCCGCCGCTGCAGAAATGTTTCGGCAAAGGCCTTCGTACGCCCCACCCCCACTTTCAGTGTTTTCCAGCCGTCCGCGTGCAAGGCATCAAGCTTCACCCCAAGCGCTGCGGGATCGGATGGCAGCACGAGAATATGGCCAACCGGAAACTTCCGATCCTTGAGCCATTGTCTGGCTTGGGCGCTGGCCTGGCTGGTCGAACCAGCCACCTGATCCTCCGTCACCACATAGAGCAGGTTATAGTAGAACTGCGTGACCTTGCCGAGCTCCTCCGCCGCATCTGGCATCGGAATCCTGCCCACTGCTTCCTTCCCAGGCCAGATCAGGGAAGGCCCCTGCCCGACTGGACCGTCCATAAGCGCGATCATCTCCACCGCCATGATCGGGCCGCGCCGTTCCCATACGGCCAGATTTCCATCGGCCTCGGTCGCGGCAACTCTTGGACTATTTCCGATTCGCACAGTGAAAAAGATCGACCCTTTGGCTTTGGGGGTATAGGAGAAGAAGGCTCGCCCATCTCCACCAGTGACTGCAGTCGCGACGACCTTGCCCGCGATCAGCAGCTCCAGTGGCTCCCCGCCTAGAACAGCCTCAGTCTTGAAGCCCTTCCAGGTCAGCATCGCTTCAATGGCGGCAGATTGGTGGGGAGAGGTGAGGCGATCTTGAACCGTCAAGGTCCCGGGAAGCTTCTCAGCAGCAAACAGAGTGGTGGTCGCAGCCCAAACAATGAGGAGAGTCAAGAGACAAGCTCTGAAGAATGGGAATCGCATAGTCCGCACAGCCACATAAAACAGGAAGAAATTACGCTTTCAAGGCCGCCAGCACTTCATCGACATGCCCCGTGACCTTCACTTTTCTAAAGATCGCCTTCAACTTGCCGGTCTGATCGATCACGAAGGTGCTGCGCTCGATGCCCCAATACTTCTTGCCGTACATGCTTTTCTCTTTGTAGACCCCGTAGACCGTTGCCACGCCCTTGTCCTCGTCACAGAGCAACGTGAACGGCAAGGAAAATTTCTCGATAAACTTCTGGTGGGACTTCTGGCCGTCAAAGCTTACGCCCAGGACCACGCCCCCCGCTTTCTTGATCGGCGCAATGTGATCGCGAAAATCGCACGACTCTTGCGTACAGCCTGGAGTGCTGTCCTTGGGATAGAAATACAGCACCACCTGCTTGCCGAGAAAGTCCTTCAGCTTCACCGGCTTTCCCGATTGATCGGGAAGCGCGAAAGCTGGCGCCTTAGCACCGATTTCAAGTTCTGCGGCCATCTCAGTCATGCGCTCTCCAGTTCCAGTATATTATCGAGGGCCGCTGCCCATACCAGGTCTGCCCGTCGCCATGGGATGTTCTTTACGTTCCTTGGGCCCAGCCGGGCTGCCGAATGGATGAAGCGCGGGCGAATCCCAGATCACCTTATCGCCAGGAGCCAGGTTGGCTGCTTCTAGAAACTGTTGGCGCGCTTGCTCCGTGTCGCCCAGGGCATTCAGCGCCAAAGCGTAGTTATAATGCGCCGGCCCCGATTGAGGSGCCGCAGCGACCGCCTGAACGAAATACTTCTTCGCCTCTTCGAACTGCCTT
>NSIK01000011.1 GCA_002737345.1 Nitrospirota bacterium | reverse complement strand
TGCGCATCTCCTCTTCGAACGTTTTCCGATAGAGCACGTCCCACTCAGCACTGCCCTCGACAATCCCGCGAGAGTAGGACGCCAGCTTGGCCTTGACCCTTCGATCGATCTCTCCCTCTTGCGCCAACTCGGAAGCTAGCACCTTCTTGATCTCTTTCAGGACCCGACCATCCTCGGTCTGAGCCGTCACAAACGGGCTTTGCTTCACCACCTGCAGAATGACGTGGGAGAGATGGCTGATTTTGTCTTCGCTCAACATACAAAACCCGTGACACGTGAGAGGCCAAAGGCAACAGGCTCGAATGAAGAATGTTCACTTTTACTGCACGTCACGTCTTACCTTTCACGTTTCACGCTTACAGAATGATACCCCGTTCCCGCGCCAGCTTAGTCTTCACCATCGTGAACATCCGCTGAAAATCCACTTGCCCCCGCTCGATGTCGTGCTCGTAGGCTTTCAACAGTTGCCGCACTTCGGCATTCAACTGGTCTTCGATGGACAGTTCCTCGACGATGGCATGATCGATCTGCTCAACAAAGGCCTTGCGGTCCCCGGCGATCGCCACCTGCCCCTCCTGCTGCAGCCTGGTGACCACCGACTCGGAAATGTGCCGCACCCGTTCTTTGGATAGTCGCATCGTTAGATCTTCTCGATCTTGATCGTCGGGATGTCCATCACCCCCCGCAGCACCGAGGCATCCCCGACAATCCGACCGATCACATTGACCCGGTCGGCCGGGACCGGATCCTGCCCCATGCTCATTGGGGTGCGGCCGAAGAAAATCGCCAGGAGCTGCCCGGCGCCCCAGAAGGCGACATCGCCGACTTTGACTTGATTCGTCGCCGTCTCCCGGTGATCCTTCACCCCGGCCAATTTAAAGTAGAACTCTTCGCCCCAGGTGTTGACCGGGCTTTCAACCGGTAAGGCCGCATAGACTTCCTGCGCCGTTTTTGTGGACTTGAGTTCCGCGTCAAGCTGCACGGAGCCGACGGTGATGCGAATTTTATGGGGCAGATCAGCCATTAGATTCCAATCGACGCCTCGTGGCGATCATGAGATGAAAACCCGCTCAGGTCGCGGACTTTAGCTTGTTTATTCAGTGAAATCAAGGCTACAATCCGGGCATCACATGCTCACATCATCCTTCGTACTCCTCAAAGGTCTCGGCCAAAGCTCCGAACGGCGTCTCTGGCAGGAAGGTATCCTCGATTGGGGCTCTTTCCTCCGGTCGCCGACCCTCCCGGGTATCTCCTCGAGCAGAAAAGAATGGTATGACGGCGAACTCGCCACCGCCCAAACGCGGCTGACAGCAGGCGACGCGCAGTTTTTCGGCGCCTGTCTCAAAAGCCGGGAGCACTGGCGCCTCTTCGAGACGTTTCGTCCTCGCACACTCTATCTGGACATCGAAACGACAGGACTCTCCGCACGGGAAGGCCATGTCACAGTGGTCGGACTCTATCGCAACGGGCAGATGACGAGCCTGGTCCGAGGGGAAACGCTGACGGAAGAGCGGCTACACGCAGAGCTGGAACAGACCGATCTCTTCGTCACATTTTTCGGCAGCGGATTCGACCTGCCCTACTTACAGGCGAAGTTCCCCAGGTTGGATTTCAAGAAACCACATTTCGATCTCTGCTTTGCGGCGCGCAGGCTCGGCCTGCAAGGCGGGCTGAAACATATCGAGCGCGAACTTCAGATTGGCCGCGAGGCGGATGTGGTGGGACTCGATGGATGGGAAGCCGTGCGCCTCTGGGACCAATGGTGCGCGGGCGACGAAGCCGCCCGCAATCTGTTGCTACGATACAACGAAGCCGATACTGCAAATCTCGAACCGCTCGCGGGCTTACTTTACGACCAGATGGTCGCGCGATTCGGCCCTGCTTCCATAGGAGTCCCTCCGACCCGACAGCAGGAGCCGAGCAAGGTCGCTCCATAATACAGACCCGTCCATGGACCGGAGTCCGACGAACCGAAACCGGTTATGTCCGCACGTCGAGCCAGAATACCCTGGCCCTCCTGAATGATTGCGGCGTCTGGATCGTAGCGGACGGAATGGGTGGTCGCCCAGCGGGAGATGTTGCAACCGAAAGCGCCGTGGCCACTTATCGCTAGAGGATGCCTGGCTGCGCCGTTGACAGGACCGAACCGGCTCGGTAGCCTGAACTACTAACCACCGCCTCAAGAGGCTTTCATGCCCCGCATCCCGCTCAGTCTCTTATTCGCCTTCGCCATGATCTATACCAGCGCCGCAATCGATCGGGCGCTGGGCACGGATGCCATCGGCTACACCATCGACCGAGAACCGTCTCAGGAATGGCCGACGTTCGACTGGCGCCGCACCCCTCCTCCGCAACGGCTAATCAACAATGTGCCACCCTCGCCTATGCCGGACCTAAGTGGGGAATGGGAAGTTCTGGAAGTTGAAGACAAGAAACGTTACAAGGCCACCCTCGACAAAGCCGGCAACGGCCCCTATAGCCAGCAGGGCGGACAGTTCACCACCACGAAATATGCCGACCGTCTCTGGCAAGGCACATGGCAACAAAGCGGCAATGATCGTGAAGGGGGCTTTGAAATCTTGCTCGCAGAAGACGGCACGCAGGCTAAAGGCCGGTGGTGGTACTCGCGAGTCGGCAGCCAGAAAAATATTCCTCCTCGTGAATATGGCGGAACCTACCAATGGAAACGGCTCACCCCCGCGCCAACCTCACGGTAAATCAATCTGGCTCCTGATCTCGAGACCGTTCGAGCTCCAGCGATCTAACGCCCCCTAATAAAAACACAGCGACGAACACACCGGCGGTGTAGCCTCTGGCTGCGTTGAGGATGCGTGCAAGGCGAGAACGAAACTGGCGGACTGTTTCAGTATCCTGGAATTCATTTGGGCCGCTTCGCCTTCGCCCCCGCAATCAGCTCTGCCGCCGTTTCGCGAACTTTTTTGGTGATGGTCAGCCCGCCTAACATTCTGGCGATTTCCTCTTCCTGCCCCATTCCCGTCAGCACTCTGACCGATGTGGCAGTCCGTTGACTTTCCTGCCCTTTTTCCACCAGCAGATGATGTTCCGCCTGGGAAGCGACTTGCGGCAGATGAGTGATGCAGAAGACTTGATGGAATGAGCCGAGCTTCCGCAATCTCGTCCCCATGGCCGCGGCCACAGCCCCACCCACGCCTGTATCGACTTCGTCAAAGACCAGGACCGGAACCTGATCCATCTCGGCCAACACAGTTTTCAACGCCAGCATAATGCGCGAGAGCTCTCCGCCTGAAGCCACGCGTCCCAAGGGCCGCGGCGGCTCACCGGGATTACTGGAGAGGAGGAACTCCACGCGATCCCGCCCAACCGGCCCAAGCCCCTCGTCCGACTCCTCGCTCGAGACCGTGATCTGAAACACCGCGTGCTCCATCTTCACCGCCGCAAGCTCCGCTCCCACGAGCGTCGTCATACGCTTGGCTGCGTCCATTCGCTTTTTGGACAGCTGCTGCGCCAATGTGCGAAGGCGGCGCGCCTCTTCCTCCAGCCGGGCAGCCAATTCAGCCGTTCGCTCCTCACGGCTGTCCAAAAGCTGCAGCTCCTCCTGCACCCGTCTGCCCATTGCGAGGACCGCCTCGATCGAGCCTCCATACTTTTTCTTCAGCCGCTGAATCAGCTCCAGCCGGTCGTCGATGAGTGCCTGTCGGTCCGGATCTGCCTCGAGCTGTTGCGCATAGTCGCGCAGCCGCCCGGCCAGATCCTTCAGTTGAATCGAGGACTCCGTCGTGGTCTGCTCACAATCGCCCATCGCCGGGTCAGTCTGGGCCAACTCTGCCAGAGCCCGCCCGATCCGCCCCAGCCTGGTGAGCACCGCCTGCTCATCTTCTTGCAATTCGCCATGGACCTCATGGGCCAACGCTCGCAGTCGATGCGCATGAACCAAACGCTGCCGCTCATTCCTGAGCTGTTCCTCTTCATCAGGCAGCAAGCAGGCCTGCGCAATCTCCTGAGACTGGAATCGCAACATATCTTCAATCCTGGCCCGATCGACAACTTCGCTCTGCAGCTCAGCCAACTGCGCGCGGAGATCCCTCCAGCTCTGGTAGGCCTGTTCATAGCGGCCGCGCAGCTCATAGAGACGTCCAAACGCATCCAGCGCATCGCCCTGCTTGGCCGAAGCCAGCAGCGATTGCTGCTCATGCTGTCCATGGATATCGATGAGTGTACCCCCGAGCTCTTCAAGCACACGCAGGGGGCAGAGGGTGCCGTTGACATAGACTCTGTGTCGGCCTGATCGTGATAACACGCGTCGAAGAATCAACTCCGACCCATGCGGACCGATGAGATCTTGTGCGCGAAGACGCCGAATGAGGGGATGGGTATCAGGAAGGTGGAAGGAGGCTTCAAGCTGCGCCTCTTCTTCTCCGGAACGGATCTGGTCGGTCGAGGCGCGCCCGCCGACCAGCAGGGCGATGGCATCAATGAGGAGAGACTTGCCGGCGCCGGTCTCCCCCGTCAGGACCGTAAAGCCGGACTGAAATTGGAGATTCAGCTGCTCAATAAGCGCGAAATTGACGATGCGCAACTCGAAGAGCATTGCGGGGGGTGACTACATTCTTTAGGCTGAGCCGGCTGGTTGCGCCAGCAGGGAATCGATCATTTCCTTGAACTGCCGCTTCGGTCGCCCGCCCACGAGCTTTTCCACGACCTGGCCGTTTTTAAAGAACAAAATCGTTGGGATGCTCATGACTTGATAGCGTCCTGCCACTTCCGGATTTTCATCGGTGTTGAGCTTCCGCACCTTCAGCTTGCCGGCATATTCCTTGGCTAATTCCTCGATAATCGGAGCGACCATTTGGCAAGGCCCGCACCAGACCGCCCAGAAGTCGACCATGACCAGTTCAGCGGACTTCATGACGTCTGCGTCCCACGTTGCATCTTCAACTTTCAGTGCATCACCAGCCACGTCGCATACCTCCTTGCTGAGTAGAGAAAACCTTCCAGAATCGATGCGCGCATCGTATACCAGCCCTCTTTGAGGAGTCAAACCATCGGGATGCACGCCTCGCAGCATGGGCACTCGGTTCTGTTTACAATCCGCCCCCGGCCATCCCAGGCTGCGGCATGGCTGATTGGGCACGTCCATAGGGGCCTCCAGGCGTCGCCCAGGGCAAGCCCTTCTCCCCGGTCAGCAGCGGGCTGAGAATACTGCGAAGGACCGCCGTGCCGTAGTTCTCCGTCCAACCAATCCCGGTCAGGCTCAACATGAAATTGTACTGGGCACGATCCGGGAACTGCAGATAAAAGAGCCCCAGCGACCAGCACTTGCAGGGATTCTGATAGAGGGCGACGACATCATACTCAGGACTCTTGCCATGCTTCACATCGTAGTAGGCCTTAGTCCCGATCGTCCAACCCCAGGGAGTGCGAAAGCCTCCACCCGCCGTCACAAATTGAATCTCTTCCGTCGGCGCATAGACCTCATTAAACGAAATCGGATTCCAGACGTCGCCGCGGCGGGCACGATTTCCGTCTCGGGAATAACGCTGCCCAACCTCCGCATACCAATAGTTGGACTGCTGAAGCCGGAAGTCCGTGTTGAATTGGCTCATCGTGGACCGGTAGGGATCGAAGAACGTGTCGATGGTTAGATACTGGTTGAGAGCGGGCAACTGCCCCGCGCCAGCCCCTGCGCCACGGCCAAACGCGGCCCCGGCCAACTGAGCCGGCGCGGCCTGCGGAGTGGTATTGCCAATCACCGCCCGCATCCAGAGATCGGAAAATTTCTTTCCCTCGATCGCCACGGTGGAAGGCTGCAGCGGTTGCGTCAGGGATCCAAACAGCGGGGCGGCGCCAGGCGTAAAATTCCTGGCTCGCGTTTGCGCGGCGCCGGCGTGATAACTCTGGGCCATCGTGAAGTCCAGCCAATTGAAACTGCTGCGCCCCTCTTGCTCTAACAGCCGGCTTCGAAGTGCGTAGGTCATCAAGTTTTTCTTCGGCAGATCGTCCACCTGGTCGATCTGCGTAATCTTCGACTGATCGGTGGGAGGCACATATTCATAGACCAGGCTCGGCTCAATCGTGTGCAGGAAGGATCCACCGTCTCCCACACCGAACCGGCGGCTCAGCTTGGACGTCGCATCGATACTGGCCCAAAATGTTTCCCGATGCTGGCTGCTGTCCGAATTAATGCCTCGAGAGTAATAGGACTCCCGAACCTTGACTTGCGGCGTCAAGCCGACAACGTGCCCCAGGTCAATCACATCGGTCGATATACCAGGCAAGAGATCCACCCGGTTCACCTTGAAGCCTTCATCGCGATAGAAGTTCACATAATTGGTATCCAGCCCGAACAGGACCGGCGAACTAAGCAGCGGCGTGTTCGAAAGGCTATAGCCCACTTCCGGCAGACGCTGGAACGTGTCGCTACCGCCTGATTGGAGAGGCTGCAGATACTGGCCGAGAAAATAGAGATTCCCCTGGGACAACCGTTGTGTGAGCAAGAGGTTATTTTCGCTGCTGGGGAGGGCCCGCTGGGCACCTGAGTTACTGAGCTGCGCCAGATAACTTGGATCGGTCACCAGGCTTACTTGAGCCCGCAGCAATAAATCTGGGTTGAACTGTTGGGTATGGGCCCCGCTGATGAATGCGCGGCTCTGCGTCGCCTTGCCCCCCACTTCGCTCACACCGGATACCCTCGGCAATGTAGTCTGCTGCAAGGCGCTGACCAGCCATTGCCCCTTGGATTTCGGGTCCAGCACATAGCGATACTCCAAATCAGTCCCGTAACCAAGACTGCTGTAATAGGAGGGAGAGATCGTCAGGTCCTGGCTCGGATTGATGGCCCAGTAGAAGCTTTCTTGGTAATGCATACCAAACCGGTTGTCGTAGCTGACATTCGGAATAAGGAGCCCGCTCCGCCGGGCAGAAAGGGGGTAGGTCAACGTGGGAATAGGCAGCACGGGCACGTCGTTGATATCGAGCCATCCATCAGTAAAGGCCACGTGATCGCCGACGGTCAGATCTAGATCCTTGAACCGAAACCTCCAGGCAGGAACCTGGCCATCCTGAGCATCGCAGTTCGTGAACCGGCCTTCCTTCACCCGATAATGGTCCTCTGAAAACCGCTGAAGGAGGCGCCCCTCCACTAAGCTGTTCGTGGGCTTAAGGTAGATCTGTCCATGGGTGAGGACCCCGGCCTCCGTATTGACATTGAGCTCGAGCCGTTCCGTGACCACATCGGCCTTCGGGTCGGTGAGCCGGACATGGCCGGTGGCAATCACGAGGCCTGGCAAGGCGTAAATGGTCATGTGATCAGCCGTCAGATGCACCGCCCCCTGATCGGCCACCACCGACCCATCGGCTTCATAGACCTCTTGGTCTTGCAGATAATCGATTCGTGTGGCCGTGATGTCGAGCGGAAGGGCACCGGACGTGATCGCCGTGGCGACGGGAGCGCCACCAGTCTCTGCGGCAATCCCCGCAAGCGGAACAAACAGTCCCAGGATCAACCAGCCAATCAGGCACCAGCAGCGCTGCGTCACATGCCACCCCATGTCATCCCCTGAGCGACGAAAGACCGCACCCACGGAGCCATGCCTGACATTCCCCGACGAGCATCAGCGAACCAGTCACGCAGACTAGATCCTCCGACCCTGCCAACTGCTTAGCCAACGTCATCGCCTCACTGACCGATGGCGCAACATGGGGAGACGGAAAGAGATCGACAAGGGCAGCCCGGAGTTCTTGCGCAGTCGCAGAACGGGGAAGATCCGCTTGCACCAGCACGACCTCATCGACCAGCCCCCTGAGTGGCTCGGCAAAGCCTCGATGATCCTTATCACGCATCATGCCCAGGACCAGGACGACGCGGCGAGCGGGATGGGACCGGAGAGAATCAGTGAGGTAGTCGGCCAAGACCCTGGCGGCCGCAGGATTATGCGCGCCATCCACAAGGATGGTCGGATGGTGATCGACTACTTCTAATCGCCCAGCCCAGTTCACCGCACGGAGCCCTTCGCGCACCGATTCGGCCGTGACCGTAATCCCGTGAGAGGCCGCAGCCTCCAGGAGCGCCAAGGCACAGGCAGCGTTATCCAATTGATGACGGCCCTTCAAGGCACAGGTCAGCCCGTCATATTGTAGGCCCAACCCCTGATATAAAAAATGAGTGGGCGACTCCCCCGCGATGTGGAAGTCCGCATCCAGACGACGCACCGGAGCCTGC
>NSIK01000010.1 GCA_002737345.1 Nitrospirota bacterium | reverse complement strand
GACAACCTCCCGCTCTTCCAGAGGCTCCGCCTGCAGACTGTCGGGAAAAATGTCTCCTCGCTGCATCAATATCTCGAACTGTACGCGAGTCAATGTGCTGAACTGAAGGGAGAGCTCGATGTGGCTCAGACGCGCATCAATGAACTTGTGCCGGAAGCCGCGGTACCGAAAGACATGCGACCGGAGTTCGACGAGCTCAAAGAAGACATCGTCCATCTGGGCGGGACCAAAAAAATCCGTGAGATACTCGCGGCGGAGGACGACACCAACCGGCAGGCCTTCATCCAGAACCGGCGGCTCGTGGTCACCACCGCATCGCGAGTGCTGAGCGATCCCCTCTTCAGCCGCGTCCGGTTCGACGTCTTGCTCGCCGATGAAGCCCCCTGGATCGCGGCGGCCCCCCTGCTCGGCGCAGCCGGACTGGTGCGCGAGCGGATCGTGCTCAGCGGCGACACCCGGGACATCGGGGCTGCCGGCCTCTGGGCCTCACAAGCGGCACCAGCCAGATAATCACACCCTTGCTTGACGGGGACCGCCATAATTCAGGATAATCCCCTTCCACCTCGATGTGCCGAAGTGGCGAAACTGGCAGACGCACTAGATTCAGGTTCTAGCGCCCGCAAGGGTGTGCGGGTTCAAATCCCGCCTTCGGCACCAACCACAAAACACCTCTCCTATCAGTGCCGCATAAACAAAGGGGATTGCCGCGCCTATCAAGGCCTTCAGCAATCCCCCTTTGTGTGATCCCCTGGCGCACCAGCGGAATGACTTCGTTCCCGTCAGGCAGAAGCTACTTACATGCCTCCGACTTCACCCCTCGTTTCCAGTATCACGAATTCCCCCTTCATGTGGGCATGAATGTCACACCAGAAGGGAACCTGCGTCGTGCCGCTGCTCGCGGTTACCGGAGAGGGATCAGATTCTTTAACGAAGCGCAACGTCATGGACTTCCCCGGTTCGAGATGATAGGCCATGAACCCTTTGTTCTTCGAGTCGGTCATCTCCACACCATCGCCCTGCTTCTTGAGGACGCCCTTCTTGAACGCGGAGGACGTGATCCCATGGGGGATGGTGCCCTTGTTGTAGACCGTGATCGCGGTCAATGACTCGGTTGTCATATGGCCTTTTACAGTGAACCCCATGTCGGTGATCGTCACCTCAACGCTCTTGTCAGCTTGAGCCTGGGCAATGGATAGGCTCGCTACGCTCATCACCGTCAAGGTTACAATTCCCATAGCTACAGGAACCAGCAACCCTCTTACTGCACATATCGTCTTCTTCATCACGTCCTCCCTGTGAGTTGAAATGATAAAATAAGTTAGGGCACACGATGGCTTTGCATTCTTACGTGGTCAAAAATCTCTCCCATGCTACCGAACCCTCGAAAACCTGTCAAGCTAATGTTCCTCCTGTTGATAATTTTGAATTTATCGTTAAATGCTGATGTAAACCAAGTAGTTGAGATCATTATACGGCTTTAACTTTTCCGTAATTTTCAGTACCGCACGGTCATCTATTAGAAAACTCTCATCTAGAGGACTGACGCGTGCGGGGGCGCGAGAGGCCTCCAAACCGGTGATTGTGTGCGCGGCCAGCTTGAAAAATTGCCACGTAACTGTCAGGTGGCCTTCTCATGCCGTGCGACTGTGGCCGTACACGGGCGCCCTTCTGCATGCCCCCGCCTGCCGACAAAGGCTAACCAGGCCTACGTTGGATTCTTGATGTAGGTGTACCCCAGCCGTTGCATGCACTGCTTTTCGATGATCGGGCCCTTGAAGGGCTCATCGGTTTTGTTGCGTTGAGAATCCAAATAGGCCACTTTCTCGCAATGCGCAAGATCGTCCTGAGTTTCCAGCTCCGTTCGCCCAGCCTGTTCCCAATGCCCCGAAGGGGCCGTCGCACAGCCCGACAACATTCCGATCAACACCGCTCCATAAACTAGCTGCATGAGGCCTCCTTCTGTTGCGACCCCGGGTGTGACTGTGCCCGTACACGTCGGGTTCTCTTCTTCATGCCCATGGGCTGCGTGCGTTCGTTATTACGATCGCGAGGCCCGCATGTTGGCGGAAAGAAGCACCCGCAGACGACTATGGAGGGCGGTGAGATCATTGAGCAATTCGATTTTGGTTTCACGAAGCAGATCTCCGATGGCACAGGCGCCGTGCCCCCCGACCGCCACGGCCCAGCGCGCCGACAGCGGCACAAGTTCTTTGAGGAACTGGCGCGCCTCGGTATCTGATTTAATTTCGATCAGCGAGAGCAGGACAAGATCCGGCTCGATCCGATCGCAAAAACCCAGCAGGGCCGCAACAGGAAGACTCGGACCGAGGTAAAAGACGTGGCAGCCGCTGGCCGCGGCGAGATAGGCCGCGACTTGTGCCCCGATCTCATGGGTTTCACCGTCCGGGCAGGCAACCACCACGCGTGGTCCGAATTCATTCACCGGCAGGTGGTTCATAACCGAAAATATTTTCTGCTGGGCGATCTTCGTCACATAATGTTCGACCCCCACAGAGATTCGGCCCTGGTGCCAGAGCTCCCCGACACGCACTTGCAGGGGGAGCAGAATCCGCTGGAGGGCCTCGTCAAACGGAATGACGGCCACGGCGCCGTTCAGTTTGCGTTCGAATCCGACTTTATCGAACGGATCGAGCAATGCGAGCAAACCCTCTAACAGCCGCTCATGGGGCTTCTGCGCCTCTGCGGAGACAGGCGTCATGACATGCATGCGGGCGACCAACGCCGCACGCCCCTCTTCTGAGAGGGCCCCGATCGTGGCCCCTTGCTCCATCTGCGCCTTCAAAAAGCGCAGGAGCGCCACTTCTTCGTCACTATATTCGCGATAGCGATTGGCGCTTCTGGAGGGCACGACAAGCCTGTGTCGCCTCTCCCAGATGCGAATGACATCCTTTGAAAGGCCAGTAAGTTTAGCAACCCTATGAATTCTATGCGTATTCATATTTACAGACTTACTATAAGGCAATGTCCCATGTTTGTCAAATGTTATAATCGAAAACATTTGACACGTTTGACAAAACCCTTTATAGTTAGCATGTAATTGCTTACAACATTGGACATGTTCCAAGGTAGGAGGATGTATGGCAAGAGCATTTATCGAGGGAGTAGACGCTGAACAGCATGCGAGTCACGGGTTCTGTTCGACGGTCCAGCAGAAATTAATCTGCCGGCGGTGCGGGGGTCTAATGGTCAGCGACCTCGGCATGGACCTACTGAACGGCACCGGCGAGTTAAAATTTTTCGCCGCACGCTGTGTGCAATGTGGGGAGGTTCTGGATCCCGTCATTCTGCAGAATCGCCAACTCCGGCAGAGTTCAATGCCGGGGGTGCACTAGAAAGATGACATCGGTCAATGGCATGATGGGCGGTCCTGAGCAATGCGCTCAACTACCAGGGTCGTCCTGGCGTTCCTAAACTAAGGAGGTTTTTCATGCGGAGTCAAACAATGTTGCGGGCCGGCTTGAGCCTGGCGTTGATGGCAGGCGTCATCTCCGTCGCGACTGCGGCCGCCCCGCCGAGCAGCGACAAGGACATGGTGCCCATCCCAAGGGGTGAGTTCACCATGGGGAGTAACGAACATTCGGATGAAACCCCCCACCAGGTCGTGCTCGATGCCTATCTAATCGACAAGTACGAGGCGTCGAATGCTCGGTATAAAGAGTTTATGAAAACCACCAGTCAGCCGGCCCCCGCGTATTGGGATGACCCGCGGCTCAGCAAGGCCAATCAGCCCGTCGTCGGCGTAAACTGGAATGAGGCGAGCGCCTTCTGTAAATGGGACGGCAAGCGCCTTCCGACGGAAGCCGAATGGGAGCGAGCGGCCAAAGGTCCGAGCGGCGACAACCATTATCCGTGGGGCCATACACTGGACCCCAAGAAAGCGAACTACGGGCAGAATATCGGCCACACCACGCCGGTGGATTCCTACCCGGAGGGCGTAAGCGGATTTGGGGCCTACAACATGGCGGGCAATGTCTTTGAATGGGTCGAGGATTGGTATGACCTAAAATTCTACAAGGAGAGCCCGGCGCTCAATCCACGAGGCGCCGAGAAGGGCTACAACTTTGCCAACCAAGGCCCGGTCAGGGTGTTGCGTGGCGGTTCGTGGCTCGCGCCAAACTCCTCCCTCCACACGAGCCATCGGTTCTGGAATCAGCCGGAGAATAACTCCTATGGGGTCGGTCTCGGGTTCCGGTGCGCGCGGACGGCGCAGGCCGTGTCGGATGATACCAAGCAAACAAGCCGCAATGCCTTCATGCAGGCATTAATAGAGATGGGCGCGGAGAAGAACGCCGATGCGATGGCCTCCATCGAAAAGGCATTGGCTGCGGAGCCGGGCAATAAGGAATACCTGGCAACCCGTGACCTGATCAAGAAGAGCATGAAGAAGAAATAGTTGTAGGACGGATGGAAGGGGGCGGCAGCACCGCCCCCTTCCAAAAACTCACTTCGTGGCAGGAGGTCTCACATGAATAGATACAGGGCCCTAGTAACGGCAGTCGTAGTCGCAGGCGTGGCGATATTCTCCGGAGCAAGCCAGGCGGAAGAATCCTTGATCCCTAAGGAAATGGTCTATGTCGGGCATGGGCCCTCCGTGATGGGGATTGACAAGGTACGACCTCCGGACTCAGGAAAAAAATCCTACCTGTCTAGCAAAAGAATGAAAATGCCCTGGTCCGCTGAGGCGTTGCAAGACGAAAGTCCGGCCCACACGGTGGTCCTGGACTCCTACCTCATGGATACATACGAAGTCTCAAACAAGGACTATGGCCAGTTCATCAAGGCGAAAGGCCACCCGGCCCCCGCCTACTGGGACGATCCACGCCTGAATAAGGCGGAGCAGCCGGTGGCTGGGGTAAATTGGGGGGATGCGCAAGCGTTCTGTCAATATCGCGACAAGCGGCTCCCGACGGAAGCGGAATGGGAGAAGGCCGCGCGCGGGCCCAAAGCCAGTCTCTATCCCTGGGGCAATGAGTTCGATGCGGCAAAAACCAATTACGGCAAGAACCACGAGGCGACCATGCCCGTCAATGCCTATCCAGAGGGGGTCAGCTACTACGGCGCCTACAACATGGCAGGCAATGTCTTTGAGTGGGTCGCTGACTGGTACGACCCCCGCTACTACGGAAAGCTTGAAACCCCGGTGAATCCGACCGGCCCGGCAAAAGCCGTCTGGATGGGGGGAACCGGCACCTATGTAGATCGGTTGACGGTCGGTGAAAAGCGGGTCATTCGTGGCGGATCATGGATCGCGCCGGAAGGCACGGTCAAGGCGACGCACCGGTTTTGGAATGACCCGCTCAATAACAGCTACGGCGTGGGGTTGGGCTTCCGCTGTGCTAAGACCGCCCCGCCAGAAATCGAACAGCAGATCCGGGACAGCTACATCGCGACCTTGGTGGACATGGGACGTGAACGGTTTCCAGAGGCGCTGCAAACCCTGAGCCGGGGGCTGGCCATCGATCCCAAAAGCGTCGAACTCTTGGAGCTCCGTTCTCAGATTGAGCAGTCGATGAAACGGCCTTAAGGGCATGGTCAAAAGGGTTTTCTGAATGATGTGATCGTGACGGAGGTGGGCCTATGATACCCGACAAGATTCTTCTTCCAGGGCTCGTCCTCATTGCGCTACTCGGGGCCTCGCCCCTCCAGGCCGGTTCCATCGATCCGGCCAAGACTCCTCAGCTGGAGCGTGTGCAGGCGGTGCATGAGGCCGAGCAGGATGTGGACCGCGCCTGGGAGGTCTATCATCGCGCGGCCTTAGGCGGAACGGTCGCCTCCCCTGCCCTGCAGGCGGACATCGAGGAGCACCTGCACGAAGCCAGGAGCCTCATCACTCAGGCGCAAGAGGCGGCTGCGCAGGGAGACAGCCGTGCAGTGAAACGTCTCGTGAGCCAAGTAAAGGCCCATACCGCCAAGGCCATCGAGGAGAGCAAGGAGCAGAAGAAGTGACGTACAGACTGAAGAAAAAAAGAACCGGCTGGGACACGATCGCGGCGCTAATGGCCCTCGCGTCGGCCATCGCCATAACAACTGCCGTGGCCGCGCCCACGGCTCAAAAAGAAGTAGACCAAGTTCGCATGGTGACCATTCCTGCTGGCGCATTTCTGATGGGCAATCCAGACGGCAAAGGCCGAGCAGATGAGTCGCCACAGCGCTCTGTGCACCTCGATGAGTTTGCGATCGATCAAGTCGAAGTGACGAATGAACGGTATCTGGTGTTCGTGGCAACCACCGGCCACCGAAGCCCTCTGAATCCCTATGGCGCCGACCCGCTCTCGTCCGTGAAGGGCATCGAGCAGCTTCCGGTCGTGCAGACCACCTGGTACGACGCCACGTCCTATTGTAGCTGGGCCAAGAAACGGCTCCCGACCGAAGCGGAATGGGAGAAGGCCGCGCGCGGGACCGACGGGCGCCTGTTTCCCTGGGGTAATGAACCCGCGACAACGAAGCGGGCGAACTTCGACCGTGAGTGGGACGAAGAGAAAACCTTGCATCCGGTCGGGTCTTTGCCAGGCGGCGACTCCCCTTACGGCGTGAAGGACATGTCGGGGAATGTTCGCGAATGGGTGCAGGATTGGTATGACGCGGAGTACTACCAACACGCGCCGAATCGAAATCCCCAGGGGCCTGACAAGAAGGGCGTAGTCCGATCGATTCGCGGGGGATCGTGGCATAGCCCAATCTCCGACATCACGACGACGGGGCGCGGGCGTGGCGGATTCGCACTGCAGACCCACGGGACGGGCTTTCGCTGTGCCCGGGGCCTCGGCAACCAGCTTCAGCAGAAGTAGCTAATGGGACGGGGTGAGGCGATGAGCCGAGATGCCCGCGGCAAGACGTACGGGGGCCGAGTTCTTCGCCTGACCAGGGTGGCGCCGCTACTCCGCACGGCGTCGCCCGCTGAGGCAGAGAGGGCCCTCTCGCCTCAGTATAGAAATGGGGCTGGTGGCACGTCCGCGCGGCCCTGGGCGTCACGCGCAGCCGGGCGACTCACCACTTGTCGGTCGTGCTCGGTGGTCCGGTAAGGAGATGCGCCATGCACATTGTGGTCACAGGCGGAACGGGCTTCATCGGCCGGCCCTTATGTGCCGCGCTCGTTCAGGAGGGGCATCGGGTCACGCTCCTCACGAGAAGGAAGGAAGAGGCGCACCGGTTGTGCGGCGCTGCGGTGACGGCCGTCGAGTGGGATGGCGCAGAGACGGGGGCCTGGGAGGAAACTCTCGAAGGGGCCGATGCAGTCATCAATCTCGCCGGGGCGCCCATTGCCGATGCACGCTGGACCGACGCCCGCAAGCGACTCCTCACGCTAAGTCGGATCCGCACCACTCGCCTGCTAGTCGGAGCCATGTCCCGCCGGTCCTCCAAACCTCGCTTGCTGATTAGCGCCTCCGGTATCGGCTACTACGGATCCTCCGACGATCATATTCTGGATGAGACGGCGCCGCGCGGGCAAGGGTTTCTAGCCGATCTCTGCCTGGCCTGGGAAGCAGAGACGCTGCGCGCTGCGGAGTTCGGTGTGCGAGTCGTCCTGTTGCGGACCGGCATGGTGCTCGAACAAGACGGCGGGGCTTTGCCGAAGATGGTGTTGCCGTTCCGGCTCTTTGCGGGCGGCCCGATCCTTCCGGGGACGCAATGGATGTCCTGGATTCATCGACGCGATCACATCGGTTTGATCCAATGGCTGCTCACAGCCCCGAGCATCGCTGGCCCCGTCAATGCGGTGGCACCAGCGGCCGTCAGGATGAACCGGTTCTGCGAGGTGCTCGGACAAGCACTCCACCGACCTTCCTGGCTCCCCGTCCCGGGCTTCGCGTTGCACCTGGCATTAGGTGAGCTGGGGACACTCATGACTACGGGCCAACGGGTCCATCCGGCAAAGGCCCTCGCGGGGGGCTACGTCTTTCACTATCCAACGCTCGAAGCGGCCTTGCCGGCGATCCTGACCAAGGGATGAGAGAGGACGTGATATGGGTTCGCTGATCGCTTATGTGCACATGCTAGCCGTCGCTGTACTGGTCGGCAAGGTGGTGCTCTTGTCCTTCGTGGTCGCGCCGATCCTGGCGAAGACGCTAGAAAGAGAATCCTTTAGCACGGTCGTTCGTCAATTGTTTCCTGCTTACTACGCACTGGGAATGGGTGCCGCGATCGTAGGCGTGGTCTGCGTGACCGGCTTGGGGATGATGCACGACTTGAATCTGGCTCGGCATCTCATTGCCGCAATGTGGCTGATCATCCTGGCCGCCGAAACCTATTGCCGCGCGCTCCTCACGCCGCAGAGCAACGCCATGCGAGATCGACTCAAGGAGCAGGAATCGCGCGGGACTGTTGAGCCCGCCTTACAGATCTCGTGGAATCGATTGCATCAACGGTCGGTCTATCTCAACTCGGTGGTGTTATTCGTAGGACTCTGTCTGCTGTGGCTGGTACACAAACTCTAATGCACAAGGGGAGAATCAGATGAACAGACGCAACATGGCCGCAATATTCCTTCTCACCGCTCTCTGTACTTTATCGGGCGGCACGAGTCAGGTGCTCGCCACAGAGGGGCAGGACAAGTCCAAGAGTGATATGAGTCGACCGTACGGCGATGTGGCCAATCTGCCGAACGGGGTGATCGGCGTATCGTTGCATGTCGGAGCAGAACGGATCGGCGATCCGGCGTCGCTCTACGTGGCCCATGTCTATCCGGAGGGTCCGGCGCAGCAAGCAGGCCTCGCGCATGGAGATGAAGTGGTCACTGTGAACGGTGCGGCAGTTGCCGGGAAAACTTATGAGCAGGTCCTGAAGATGGTGCGCGGGGAAGCCGGTACCGTGGTGAAGCTGGGCGTGAAGGGAGACGGAGCCCCGCGCGAGCTTGCAATCACGCGCATCGGCAGCGAGAAGCTCTATAAGGGCGAAATGGGCTCCCATGGTAGTTCGGCACGATAGGGGTAGGTCATGCGCACTAGGCTGAAGACCGTCGCGGTGCTTGGACTCCTGGCCATGCTTGGCGGGGAACCAGCGTTCGGGGAACCAGCCGCCGCGGTGGTCGCTTCGCCTCGGGCCAGCCTGATGAAAGCGAATATCTACCTAATCGCCGGCGATTACCGTCGGGCGCTAGAGGCCTGTCAGAGAGAAATCGACAGCGCCCCCTCTGTCGAGGCCTATATCCATGTGACCTATGTCTTCCATGCGATCGATGCCTACTTAGACCATCTGTCTAAGACGGAGCGGTGGAACATGGTCGAACAGTTACATCTGAATCTGGCCTACAAAGATCCGCAGGATTTGATCGATCCGCCCGGTGGGCTGGCCCGCATGGCGAAGGAAATGATTCAGGCGAGCGTCCAGCAACAAGCTGACGTGAGCGCGGCGATGGCCGCCAGGCTCAATAAGAGCGAAGCCGATCGGTTGTGGCAACAACAGACGCAATGGCGTACGGCAAATGCACAGACCTGGTGGACCGGTATGCCAGTCGCATGGCGGTGAAGAGAGCGGAACAGTGAACGGTCGGCTTCCGTCTGAGGGAGGCAATGATACACGCAAACCAAGTCGGGCTTGATACTAACGCCCTGGGTGGACGCTTTCTGATCTGCCGCACGATCGATCTGATCGTCATTGCCCTGTTGCCTGCCGATGCTTTCAAACGGTTCGGCGTGGCTGTGACCAGCCACGCGTCGTATCGCGTGAAGCGCCACTCGCCTGCCACACCCCGGCTCATCGATTATGGCCTCCTCTGGCTGAGACCCTGGGCCTGGGGACTGAGCCTGGCCTATGCGGGATGCGGCCTGGTGCGCGAGACCATGCATCAACTGTTGCTCCGCTTGCATCCTATCGGATCCGAATTCGTGGCCACGACGAGGCTGTTTGTTGCCTATGTGATCTGGGGACGGGCCCTGTTCACCAACGCAGACCTGGCAGCGACGCAGCACCACAGGGTTTCGAAGGAGACCCACTAATGCGAGGGGTGGTCTGGCTCAGACGGGATCTGCGATTACAAGATCAACCGGCACTCACTGCCGCTTGCGCCGAGTGTGACGAAGTGATCCCGCTCTTCGTCTTCGACGATCCCATCTTGCGCGCGCAGCAGCTCGGCTCGCCTTGTGTCACCTTCATGGTCTCCTGTCTCGCGGAGCTCGCTGGGGCCCTGGCCGATCATGGGCGTGCCTTACAGTGGCGCCGAGGGAATTACCTCGAGGAGGTGGTCCGGTTTGTCGCGGACGTGAAAGCCGATGTGGTCTACTGGAATCGAGACTACGAGCCGGTCGGGATCCTGCGAGATCGGAAAGTTCAGCAGGCGCTCATCGCCCAGAATGTGGCGGTCCGCACGTTCAAGGCCCATGTCGTCTTCGAGGCCGAAGAGATCAGAGGGTCGACCGGAAACCCGTTGCAACGATACAGCGCCTATCGCACCCGCTGGTGGGCCAAGTGGCATGCCGCGACCCCCTCGCCCCTGCTTGCCCCCTCTAAGTTGCGAGGCGCGCGAGCCGGTGCCTCAGCACCCCGGATTGCGCTGCCGACAGTAGAAGATCTCGGCTATCAGACCGTTCCCTTATGGATCACGCCGGGAGAGCAGGAAGCGCAGCGGCGGCTCCGCTGGTTTCTGGACGGCCCAGTCCATAGCTATGCTACGGGACGAAATCTTCCCGCGATCGACGGAACATCCAAACTGTCTCCCCACTTCCGGTTCGGGACTCTCTCGGTACGAACCGCCGTGCATGCGGCCTTAGGCACGCTCGCGGCAGGCGGCCCCGTCTCGCGTCGCGACCTGCTCACCTGGATTGATGAATTGATCTGGCGGGAGTTTTTCCAGCAAATCTTATCCGCCTTTCCTCAAGTCGCCTCCGGCCCGTTCCGCGGCAAAGACGCACTGCCGAGACCCCGTCCGGCGGGGGCGAAATGGAATCGGCTCTATGCCGCCTGGTGTGAGGGACAGACTGGTTATCCATTGGTGGATGCCGGCATGCGGCAGTTGAACCAGACCGGGTGGATGCACAATCGCGTACGAATGGTCGTGGCGTCGTTTCTCATCAAGGACCTCAGGATCGAATGGCAAAGTGGGGAGCGCTATTTCATGCAGCAGCTCATCGATGCCGACCTCGCCGCTAACAACGGCAATTGGCAATGGGCCGCCGCGACCGGGACGGACTCCATGCCGGGGTACAGAATTTTCAATCCAATGCTGCAGAGCAAGAAGTTCGATCCGGAAGGCGCCTACATTCGGCAATATGTCCCGGAGCTGGCTGCCGTGCCTATGGATCGGATTCATGCGCCGCATCTGATGCGCCCGGACGAACAGGCGCTGGCCGGATGCCGGATCGGCAGAAACTATCCTGCGCCCATCGTGGACCACCAGCAGGCCCGCGATGAATATTTAGCCCTTGGCAAACAACTGGTGAGGAAATGACGACGCTGGCGCTCCGGCTCGGGATCAGCCGTTGCCTCCTCGGGGACGAAGTCCGGTTCGATGGGGGACATAAGCGAGATGGGTTTCTGACCGATGTGTTGGGCCAATATGTGGAGTGGGTTCCGGTCTGCCCTGAGGTAGAAGCCGGTCTCGGGACGCCCAGGGAAGCAATGCGGCTGATTGGCGATCCTCAGCATCCACGGCTTGTGACGAGCAAGAGCGGGACAGATCACACAAGCGCGGTCGAGAAGATGACCGAGAATCGTATCAAGGAACTCAAGGAGCTGGATCTATCCGGATATGTCTTTAAGAAAGGCTCGCCGAGCTGCGGGATTGAGCGAGTGCGTGTCTACGATGAACAGGGGATGCCCAACCGGAGTGGAGTCGGCCTGTTCGCCAGAGTTTTTATCGAGCAGTTTCCGCTGATTCCGGTCGAGGAGGAAGGGCGGCTTTGTGATGCGCCGCTCAGGGAGAACTTTATCGAACGGGTCTTCTGTTACCGCCGCTGGCAGGATCTTGTGCAGCGTGGAGTCACGAGGCAGGCCCTGGTGCAGTTCCACACGATTCACAAGTATCTGTTGATGGCCCATAGCCCGCAGCAATACCAGGTGCTCGGGCGACTAGTCGGTGAAGCGGCGCGGTACCAGCCCAAAGAACTCGCTCGCCTGTATGGGGACCTGTTCATGAACACGTTGGCCGTCAAGACGACGGTGCACAAACATGTGAACGTGCTCCAGCACATCCTGGGATATTTCAAGGAACGGCTCGGGGCTGAGGAGAAAGCCGAGCTGTTGGGCGTAGTCGATGATTATCATCAGGCGCTCACACCCTTGGTGGTCCCGCTGACGCTGATCAAGCACTACGTCAGGCGCTTTGACGTGAGCTATATTCGGGACCAGGTCTATCTCAATCCCCATCCGAAGGAACTCATGTTACGGAACCATGTCTAGCGAGGAAACAGCATGCCGCACATTGTTATCGAAGAAGCCGGAGATCTGCAGGGGGTTTACCAGGCTTTTACGCCAATCATTCAGCGGGCGGGGACCGATATTCTGAAAGTGCAGGAATGCTACCTGGGACGAAGCGGCAAAGAAGCACTCCTGGAGTCGATCGCGATCGAGCAGGGGCTGGCGTGCAATTTTTTCGTACAGCTCAAATTGCACGAGAAGGCTATCACGGTGCGGCTCTTGCCTGCGACAGATCCTGAGAAGACCCCCGCGGTGAAGAAGGTGATGGCCCTGGTGGCAGGATTCATTCGAACGGTGTATCCGGGAAGTCGTTACGGGAAAACCAATCTGCAAGAGTACCTCGAGGCCCCGACTGGTTCAGTGTGAGTGAGAACAGACGCGAGTATCAACAAAAGGAGCAATGAAATGGCAGCAACGACGCAAGGAGTGATTCTAGTTGGTCATGGCGGCCTTCCCAAGGGTTGTCCGTCGGAATTAGTGGCCAAACTGAAACGGTTGGAGGGTCAGCGGCGTGCCGCAAAGATGCCGGCGTCGGCGGAAGAAATCGAATTGGATACCAAGATCCGCCAGATGCCGAGGACCCCTGAAACAGACCCCTATCAGGCGGGGTTTGAGTCGGTGGCGGCTCATTTGAAGGCCAACCTGGGCGATGTCTTATTCGCGGTGGCTTACAACGAATTCTGTGCGCCGACCTTGGAAGCGTCGGTGGAGGAGTTAGTCCAGAAGGGCGCGACCCACATTACCGTGGCCACGACGATGCTCACGCCGGGCGGATCGCACTCGGAGGTGGAAATACCTGAACTTCTCGATCAATTACGGCCGCAGTATCCAGGGGTCAAGCTGCGTTACGCCTGGCCGTTCGATTTGAACCTTGTCGCGAGCACACTGGCGGAGCAGGTGAAGCGCTTTTCCTAACAACATCGCACGGCCGAATCCACCTGCGCACTTATCGCGTGAGGATAGAAGGATATGTGGAGCGACAATACGGGGATCCGACAACTAGCCGGTCCGCTATCAGTGGCTTATGACGATGGCGCTTGTTGCACGGTGCAGGGAACAGGTGACCATGTTTGGAGATTACGTTCATGCAGCATCTCACACGTCTCATAGTGAACCTAGCCGAACAAGGGCTCTTTCCGGACAGGGCGACTCGCTGGGGGATTCGGCAGTTGCTTAAGCAGCGCCTCCGGGAAATCCGGTCAGGTGACGCTCGAACCGCCGCGCAGCAGGAAATGAGATTTATCGAGGAGATGCGTCGGGCACCCATCGCAGTGGTGCCGGAGAAAGCCAATGATCAGCACTACGAGGTCCCGGTTGAGTTCTTCCGGGAGGTCCTCGGGCCTCATCTGAAATACAGTAGCGCGTTTTGGCCCGCCAACGCGACGACTCTAGGCCAAGCAGAAGCCGCCGGTCTCCGTGAGTCTTGCCTGCATGCGGGCCTGATGAATGGGCAGACGATTCTGGAGCTCGGATGCGGTTGGGGGTCGCTTACGTTGTGGATGGCTGAGCATTACCCCGACAGCCGTATTACGGCGGTCTCCAATTCCCGCTCGCAGCGGGCGTACATCGAGGCTCGGGCGAAAGAGCGTGGCCTGCAGAACCGGGTTCAGGTGGTGACCTGCGACATGAACACGTTCGAGGTCGGCTCCGGGCAATTCGATCGGGTGGTGTCGGTGGAAATGTTCGAACACATGCGGAATTGGCCTGACCTCTTTGCGCGCGTGCGAGGATGGCTGAGACCGGGCGGCCAGTTCTTCATGCACGTGTTCGTGCATCGCGCTACGTCGTACTTGTTCGAAGACCGGGGGCCTGCCGACTGGATGAGTCGTGAGTTTTTCACGGGCGGGATGATGCCCAGCGATAGCCTGCCACGGGTTTGTCAGGATGAACTCCCCTGTGTGGCCAGCTGGCGGTGGAACGGCACGCACTATGAGAAGACGGCCAACGCCTGGCTGACCAATATGGATGCCGCCCGCGAGACACTCTGGCCCGTCCTCGAGCGTGTCTACGGCAAGGCGCACGCGCGCGCCTGGTGGGAGCGGTGGCGTATCTTCTTTATGGCCTGTGCCGAGCTGTTCGGCTATGAAGAGGGCCACCAATGGGGGGTCAGTCACTATCTCTTCGAAAAACCGGCGGCGAGTGCTTCATGAAGATGAGCCCCACGATGATCCTGAGCAACTTCGTGCTCTTTCAGATCGGCTGGTTTGCGTGCGTGTGGAGCGCCTCGGCGCATCAGCCCTGGATCGGCGTGCTGGTGACGACAGGGGTGGTGGTCGCCCATGTGCTCCGCGCTCCCCTACCAATGGCGGAGCTCAAGCTGGTATTCCTGGCACTCGCCTTGGGACTCGTCTTCGATAGCCTGTTGGTATGGCAGGGATGGCTTCAATATTCCTCGGGAATGATCATCCAAAACATTGCCCCTTATTGGATCGTGGCGTTGTGGGGGCTCTTCGCAACCCTCTTGAATGTTTCGTTGCGTTGGATGAGGGGGCACTGGGTCATCGCGGTTGTGTTTGGAGCTGCCGGGGGGCCGGCCGCCTACTATGGGGGCCTCCGCCTAGGCGCGCTGGAATTCGGCAATATGCCAGCAGGGCTGTTAGCTCTGGCCATTGGCTGGGCGGTGCTGACGCCGCTGCTGCTGGCGTTGTCGGCTCGTTTTGACGGCTATGCGGGTCTGCTGGAGAAAAAGACGTCATGAGTGGATCGCTCTATATCTTGGGACTAGTTTCAACGCTGGGTCTGGCGACTCTGACCTGGATGATCAGTGTCCTCAAGCGCGATGTGAGCATCGTGGATGGCGTGTGGGCCTTGATGCTCCTCACCGCCGCAACGGTTTACGCCACCGGTGCGGAACCTTATACGGGACGGACGGCCCTCATCCTGACGCTGGTTGCGCTGTGGGCCGTGCGCCTGTCAAGTCATATCATCCATCGCAACTGGAGTGAGCCAGAGGACCGGCGTTATCGAGACATTCGCCAGAAATACGAACCCAATTTCGCATTGAAGAGTCTTGGCCTCATCTTCTGGTTTCAGGCGGGACTGGCATGGATCATCTCCATGCCCCTCTGGCCGGCGCTCTCCGTACCAGTCGATGGAGGGGCATGGGATGTACTGGCGGTAACGGTATGGACCGTCGGCATGATCTTCGAAGGCGTCGGAGATTGGCAGCTATCACGGTTCAACGCCGACCCGGCGAACCACGACAAGCTGATGGACCGAGGACTCTGGCGCTACACACGGCATCCCAACTACTTCGGCGAGTGCTTGATCTGGTGGGGCTTCTTCCTCTTTGCGCTGCCAGCCGGAGCCTGGTGGACGGTCGCGGGTCCCCTGCTCCTCACATATATGCTCTTGAAGTTCTCAGGCGTGACCTTGGTGGAGCAGACCATCGTCGAGCGGCGACCGGCGTATCGAGGGTACATCTCAAGGACCAATGCCTTCATTCCCGGTCCACTGAAACAGCCTATGCAGGCCGCCATTCCAGGAAACAGACGTCATGAGTAGCGCGTGTTCCGTGGCCAGTGGGTTTCGTATCACGATGGCCTTTCTGGGATTCCTGACATGCCTTGGAAGCGCCTCCCAACAAGCTTGGAGCGCCACCTCGCAGACCTATGACTTCAAGGTCTTCCTTGGCAAGGATGAAATCGGACGTCAGCACTTTGACATCTCTTCGGACGGCGACCGGACCCAGGTCCGGGTAACCGCGCAGTTCACGGTCAAGTTCCTGTACATCACGGTCTACACCTATCGGCATAGCAACGTCGAAACATGGGAGGGAATGTGCCTGCGGGAGATTCGCGCGGAGACGGATGATAACGGCAATTCTTTCTTCGTGCACGGAACCTTTCGGAACGGGCAGTTGGAGGTGCAGACACAGGCCGGGAACTGGACTGGCGAGGGCTGTATCAAAACCTTTGCCTACTGGAACCCTGAGTCGATCAAGGGCGAACGATTGCTGAATTCGCAGACCGGCGAACATCAGCCAGTGTCTATTGTTGCGGTGGGTGAAGAGACGATCCCCGTGCAGGGAGTCCCGACGCGAGCCATCCACCGCCGGATCGTGACAGATAAGTTTGCAGTCGATCTCTGGTACACCTTGAACGGCAGATGGGTCGCGCTGGAATCCACCACGAAAAAAGGCGACACCCTTCGCTATACGCTCCTGTGAGGACCCCATGCCATCGATGAAGCCATCATTCTTCATGCCCCTTGTGCTGCTCGTGCTCACAGCCTGCAGCAACCCACCACCCATTCACACGGCGACGGCCGTAGACTTGGAGCGGTTCATGGGGGACTGGTATGTCATCGCCAATATTCCAACCTTTATTGAGACGAATGCCTACAACGCCATAGAGTCCTATCGCATGGCCCAGGATGGCACAGTGGCCACAACCTTTAGCTTCCGCGAGGGCGGCTTTGAGGGCCCGCGTAAGGCCTATCATCCGACCGGCTATCTCATCGACAGGCAATCGAATGCGGTCTGGGGCATGCAATTCATCTGGCCGATCAAGTCCGACTATCGCATCATCTTCGTGAACGAGGCCTACGACCAGACCATTATTGGCAGAATACATCGCGATTACGTCTGGCTGATGGCGCGAACCCCGCAGATCTCCGACGCTGATTACCAAGGGTTCCTGCAGCTCATCACCGAAGCAGGCTACGATGCCTCCAAAGTCCGGAAGGTGCCACAACAGTGGAATTAGTGTGCCCGGGGAAATACGGGACACGGTAATCGCTATGTGTTAACAGGCCAGCCCGGAGTGGGGACCGGGGTCTCGCTCCTGGCCAGCGCGAGGGAATCGTCCCGGGCGTCGCTGCCATGGCGACCCCTTTCGCAAGCAATCTTGGCCCGGATCCGATCAACGAGACGCTGAAGACCGTATGAAAATCGCGATTGTCGGTACAGGCATCTCGGGAATGGTCGCAGCCTATCTGCTTCACCGCGATCACGAGATCACCGTCTTCGAGGGCGCTGATTATATCGGCGGCCATACCAATACGATCGATGTGGAAATGGATGGGCGGACCTATGCGATCGATACTGGGTTCATCGTGTTCAATGACTGGACCTATCCCAACTTCACCGCCCTGTTGAATCGGTTGGGCGTGGCGTCACAGCCGAGCGATATGAGTTTCAGCGTGACCTGCGAGCGTAGCGGCCTGGAATATAACGGAACGAATCTCAATACGCTGTTCGCGCAACGCCGCAATCTGTTGCGCCCATCGTTCTATCGCATGATCCGGGATATCCTTCGCTTTAATCGAGAGTCGCCGGAACTACTCACTCAATTGGAGCCAGGTCCCTTGCTCGGTTCGTACCTTGACACACACCGCTATTCGAGGGCCTTTATCGACCACTACATTGTGCCGATGGGAGCGGCCATTTGGTCTGCGGATCATGCCACCATCTTGAAATTTCCGGCCCGTTACTTGGTCCAGTTCTTCAAGAACCACGGCATGTTGTCCGTCGATCACCGTCCGACATGGCGCGTAGTTCAAGGGGGGTCGCGGCGTTACGCTGAACAAATGGTAGCGCCGTTTCGGGATCGCATCCATCTGAAGTCGCCGGTCGAATCGATCAGCCGCTGTCCGGACTTCGTGGAGGTCCGTACCCGTCTCGCCGGTCGAGACGATCGGACGCTTCGGTTCGACCATGTGATCATCGGTGCGCACAGCAATCAGGCGCTCGCGATGCTAGACGACCCCTCACCGAGTGAAAAGGACATCTTGGGCGCTATCCGCTATCAAGAGAATGAAGCGGTGCTGCATACCGATGCATCGCTCCTGCCTCGCAGGAAACTGGCCTGGGCTGCCTGGAACTATCACCTCCTGCCCACTCAACCAGATCGTGCGGTGGTGACCTATCACATGAATCGGCTCGAGCGTCTGTCGGCCCCTCACGAATTCTGCGTAACCTTGAACCATACGCAGGCCATCGATCCGGCCAAGATCCTGCGCCGTATCACCTATCACCATCCGGTCTATTCGCAAGAAGCCGTTGCGGCACAGAAGCGGCATAACGAGATCAGCGGGATCAATCGAACCTCCTACTGCGGCGCCTACTGGGGCTTTGGGTTTCACGAGGATGGGGTGAAGAGCGCGTTGGCCGTCTGCAAGCCATTCGGCAAGGATCTGTCATCATGAACAGTTGTATCTACACCGGAAACGTTCGACACCGCCGTTTTAGTCCGGTGCCGCACGCCTTCACCTACCGGCTCTTCATGATGTATCTCGATTTAGACGAACTGCCGACGATGTTCAGACCGCACTGGATCTGGTCTGTCGATCGGAGCAACCTGGCCTCGTTCAAACGCAGGGATCACTTCGGCGATCCGGCTATTCCGTTGAATGACGCGGTGCGCGAGTTGGTACAACAGCGTACAGGCCTTCGGCCAACCGGTCCCATCAGGCTGCTCACCCATCTCCGGTACTTTGGGTATGTCTTCAATCCGGTCAGCTTCTATTTTTGCTATGACTTGTCAGGGGATCACGTTGAGTCGATTGTCGCAGAGATCACGAATACCCCTTGGGGCGAGAGACATTGTTACGTATTGGGGCCGAAAGACAACCTGGCAGTGGGGTCGCGCAAGCGATATCGCCTGAACAAAGTGTTTCACATCTCTCCCTTCATCGACATGAACGCGGCCTACGATTGGAGATTTTCAAATCCAACAACCCAACTGGCCATCCATATGGATAATCTTCGTGACGGCCAACCATTTTTCGACGCGACGATGGTGCTGAAGCGAAAGGAGATCTCCAGCGCCGCACTCGCGCAGGTACTTGTGCAATATCCCCTGATGACGGCACAAGTCATCGGGGCCATCTATTGGCAGGCGCTGAAGTTATGGCTCAAAGGAGTTCCGTTTCTTTCACATCCGAAGAAAGAGAAGGAGCCGTCGCCAGTGGCGACGGGTCAATCGCACCCATGATTCACACCATCATTCCATCCGATTTGGCCATCGAGTCTCCCATGGCCCAAACAGCATCCCCTCCCCGCGCCCTGGCGTGGCTCTTTCGCCTCGCTAAACGAGCGGTATTCTTTCGACTAAAACCTCTCCGCCATGGCGCGATTACCATCGCCGAAGGCCATCAGCGACATACATTTGGGGACGTCACCGCAGCCTGTCGGCTTCACGCCACGATTACGGTCCACGATGCCCGCACGTATGCCGATCTTGCATTGGGCGGGACGATTGGTGCCGCCGATGCGTTCCGATGGGGGCTGTGGACCTGCGACGACCTAACAACATTGGTGAGGATCTTCGTCCAGAACCGCGAACTATTGACAGGCATGGAGGGAGGGTTGGCGAAGTTGACCAAGCCTCTCCTCAAGGCCATCCACTGGCTCAATCGCAACACGAAAGTGGGCAGCAAGAAAAACATCGCGGCCCATTACGATCTGGGAAATGAGTTTTTCCGCCTTATGCTCGATGAGACGATGATGTATTCCTGCGCCTACTTCGAACGGCCAGATGCAACTCTGGCAGAGGCTTCGCGGGCTAAGAACGAACGGATCTGCCGAAAACTGCAGTTGTTGCCGAGCGACCATCTGCTGGAGATCGGGACCGGCTGGGGGGGCTTTGCCATCCATGCTGCCTCACAGTACAGGTGCCGCGTGACCACCACGACGATTTCGCAGCAGCAATATACGGTCGCGGTTCAACGGGTAAAAGAAGCAGGACTAACTGATCGTGTCACGGTGATTCTGAAGGACTACCGCGACCTGCCTCAGCTGACCCAGCAATTTGACAAACTGGTCTCGATCGAAATGATTGAAGCCGTGGGTTATCAATTCTTCGAAACATTTTTTGCCGTCTGTAGCCGGATGCTCAAACCCAACGGGCTGATGTTGATTCAAGGCATCACGATCGACGAAGGCATTTACGAACAAGCCAAGCGATCCGTCGATTTCATTCAGCACTTCATGTTTCCAGGAAGCTGCATCCCGTCGGTTGCCGCATTGACTCAAGCCTCTGCAACAGGTGGCGGTCTCAGCCTCGTCCAGCTGGAAGACATCGGGGCCCACTATCCCTTCACCCTGCGCGCGTGGCGGCACAATCTGTCAGAAAGAGGTCCACAGATCTCGGCACTAGGCTATCAACCGGAGTTTCTCCGCCTCTGGAATTTCTATCTTTGCTACTGTGAAGGTGGCTTCCTCGAGCGCTCCATTAGCGATGTGCATCTCCTGTTTGCAAAGCCTGGGTGGCGCGCCGCCGCCATCGAATGCTGAGCTGAATCTGGAACGTCTTGGGATTTCAAGCTGCGTGGTTCGCCTGCGTCCTTTCGGCCTGCTCGGAATATTTGTCGACAGCATGTTGGGTTTTGTGGGAGTGCTCCAGTATCGAGAGGGGCTGGGAGCAGCATCCAATCTCAAGACGAGACTAGAGAGACGTTAAATCGTCCAGGGAGTTAGTACCTCCCTGCCCCGATCAGATATCTGTCTCGGCGAGAGCCTCCACAAAAAGTCAGATGCGATCCGCCCGCGAGCAGTGTAGAATGCCGCCGGTGACCGTACTTTCTAGGAGACACGATGGCAATCGACACTTACAAGCAACAACTAGCCAAAGCGTTTCACGACACGCAGTCGTTTAAATGGGATCCGAGCACAGGGTTCACCCTCGCGTCCGGCTTGAAGAGCCCTTTCTACGTCGATTGCCGGTCTCTCATGGCCCATCCAGAGTCTCGCCGTCTCGTAGCGAGCCTGGCCTATGAGGCATTGAGGCCGGTCAACCTTGATTGCCTTGGTGGACTAGAAATTGGGGCGATCTCCATTGCGACCAGCATCTCGGATTTTGCCTTCTCGACCAAGCCCACGAGGGCGTGGCGGACCTTCGTAGTGCGGAAGCAGGCGAAGGATCATGGGCTCGGAAAGCTCATCGAAGGATCGTTTCAACCCGGGGATCGAGCTCTGATCGTGGATGATGTGCTGACAAGCGGAGGGTCGTTGCTCAAAGCCGTCGCTGCCGCCAGAGGCGCCGGACTGATTGTGACTCATGCTTTGGTGATCGTGGACCGGAAGGAACAGGATGGTCGGAAGAAAGTTGAAACTGAAGGGCTGACGCTTCTGAGCCTGCTAATGATCGATGATCTCACCAGCGCGCAACCTCACTCCTAGCTCACGCTGTTAAAAAAGTTCACTAGCTTGGTTCTCGCTTCGCTCAGACCCTCAACGTACCATCCAGGTACGATTCGGCCCTTCGCTCGCTGTGGCCTTGCTGAACGAACCGTTTGACCAGCCTGCGGGATTTTTTATTTACAGCGAAACTCAATGCCCCATCGGCGCTCTTGAATAATTTCCTGCGCCCCTTCGACATGGCCTGCCATACGGGTTCGTCCTTTTGCCTCCCCCTCACGCACAATATTGTAGAGCCCGCCACACTTCTCCTGCATGAGGGCGATGGCGTCCTTGCGAGAGGATGCCAGGATCGCTCCCTGCTCTCCCTTAAAAGGATAAATGACCACCCCTCCATCGGCTCGCTCCTGAACTAGCTTGGCCCCCTCGGCGCAGCCGATAAGGGCGAGGACGAAAAATATGGCAAGGATTGACCGGGTCTTCATATAATCTCTATCATCGTCAGTATAGACCGCAGCCCGGTTAGGAGATTCGTCGTCCCGTCCACCGTAAGGAGACCCCCCCATGACCAAGCCCATTACCAGAACCCTTGTCGGTCTGTTGCTACTATCGACCGTCACGATCAGTGGCGTGTCAGCCGATTATGCTTACCAGCTCAGCGTTCAACAATTGCGGTCTGGATTGACCAAGGCGTCCTCGATGAGCCAGAAGGGGTTCATCTTGATCGATGTCCGCTCTACGCAAGAACATGCCGAAGGATTTATTCCAGGAACCGACCTGAACATCGACTTCCGCGAGATCAAGACTCGGCATCGGAACATCGGCGCTCAACTGGATGACCACCTGGTGGTCTATTGCCAGTCCGGCCATCGGAGCAACATTGCGGCGAAAACATTGGCGGACCTGGGGTACCGTCATGTCTACAACCTCACCGGCAGCATGGAGGCCTGGATTGCGGCAGGCTTTCCGCTGGAAAAATAACGCCGCTAGCAGGATACTGAAAAAGTCTGCCAGATTCGGCCCTTCGCTTGCTGTGGCCTTGCTGGGCGGCCCTTTTGAACCTCCAGCATGGATCTGATCCTCAGGTCCTACTCTCTTCTGCTCTAGCGCGTCTTGGCCCCTGCCGGCTCACGTCTCGGGCTGATCCCGATCACGGCTGGGAGTCCAATGTGAGTGGGGGTGCTCTCTTCCAGCAAAGGAATCCAGCTGTGAAATCCTGCCATCTTGGACGTGGCTTGCTGGAGTGACGGGCTGACTGCAACGTCGGAAGACGATCCTCCGTCCATTGCCATGACCTGACGAAGCGAAGGAAAGGCATCCCGCAGACATTCTCCCAGGGCATGGAGCGACACAATATCCGTGGTCTTCAGGATGAGGAGATGCCCGTCCCCTTGCTCTGCAACGAGGGTCTGGTGCGCACGCTTCCCTGTTTGGCGAACCCGGATTTTTCCGGTCCGGTCGAGGAGCATCAGGGATTGCGCGACTTCCCGGTAGGGAATCTGCTGTTCATCGAAACTGTCGAAGGTCAAGTCCAACACCCTCGCACGGCGCGAGCCTGCCGCTGCCGGTTCTGCCACAAACAGCCCCAGCCAAGTGCGATGCCGCCTACTTCCGATCGAACGGCCCTCGCCATAGAGCAATCCGAGATAGGCATAGTTCTCGCGGAAAAGCCCGGCATTAAAGACCAGGTCATGACCCGTTCGCTCTTGCCATTGATGGATATCGAGAGGATCCGTTAGGCCATCCTGCTGATAGTAATGCACGGTAAAGCGATACCGCTCTGGATCGACATCAATGGCGACCAAGGGTGGGACATCAGGACATTTCGCTTGAGGGCTCCAGATGGAGATGGAAAGGCCTTCTCCAAGCCGTTCCCCTGTAAGGCTTTGGGCCCATGCTACCGAAGGCCCGCCGGACATGACGAGTAAGATAGCCAGGAGAAATCCGGCTGCGCGGGTCAGAGAGAGCGGCCTGTGGAAACTTTTGTCCTGTGCCATAGACTCTCGAATGATGGTCTAGCAATCAAGTATAGAGAGGGCCGACGCGCAGCGTCAATCCTTCACAGGGAAACGCGGCGCTCCGTCTGCAGCGCCAGCGTAAGGCGCACTTATGGATTGATAACGGCAGGAGGAATGGCCGTGAGGGGTACATCGACCAGGCCGGAGAACATCATCGTGGCAGAGACCACCCAATCAGTGAAGGGCTGCGGATAGATACCAATGATGAGGGTGCCGGCGAGGCACACGTACAGCACCGCTTTGATCGGACCGGAAACTCTAATGCGTGATGGGTCGTGGGGTTCGCTAATGTACATCTTCTTCACGACGATCAGGTAGTAGTACATAGAAATGACGATGTTGATGAGCCCCACCGTGATGAGCACGTAGAGCCCTTCCTTCATGGCCGCGATAAAGATGTAGAGCTTGCCGATGAATCCGGCCAGCGGGGGGACGCCGGCCAGCGACAGCAAGAAAATCAGCATTGAAAAAGCGAGGAAGGGCGACCGGCGGCCCAGGCCGCTGTAGTCGTCGATCTCTTCACTGCCGATCGCTTCACTGACAGCGATGATGATGGCGAAGGCGCCGAGGTTCGCGAAGAAATAGGTGAGAAGATAGAACAGGATCGCGTCGTTGCCCATCTTTGTGCCGGCTGCGAGCCCGATCAGCACGTTGCCGATCTGCGCGATGCCGGAATAGGCCAAGAGCCGCTTCATGTTCTTCTGGGCGATGGCCACGATGTTGCCGTAGGTCATCGACAGGACGGATGCAGCCACAAGCAACAAAACCCAGATCGGCTTAAAGGTCGCCAGGGCGACGAAGAACATCCTGAGGAGGATGGCGAAGGCCGCCCCCTTCGGTGCGATGGACAGGAAGGCCGTCACCGGCGTCGGCGAACCATGGTACGTGTCGGGAATCCAGGAGTGGAAAGGCACGGCGCCAATCTTGAAACCCAGCGCGCCGAAAATCAGCAGGAACCCGATCGCCAGCCCCGGAGTAACCTCGGTCAACTTCATGTCGGAGAAGACCAGTTGGCCAGTTTCTCCATAGACCAGGCTAATGCCATAGGCAAGGAGGCCTGCGGCAAACACGCCCAGGATGAAAAACTTGATCCCTGCTTCGTTCGACGCCATGTCCTCGCGGAGATAGGCAACGAGGACGTAGAAGCCGAATGTGGAGAATTCCAGCGTGACGAACACGGACAAGAGGTCGTTGGCGGAGGCCATGAACATCATCCCGAGAGCCGACATCACGATCAGGAAATAATATTCCCCGCGGAAGAACTTGAATCGATGGACATAGTCGATCGAGGCCAAAATGACCAACATCGTCGAGCCGACGATGAACATCTTGAAGAACAGGGCCATCCGGTCGAGGACGAACATATTTGCGAAGAGGGCTCCGGTCACGCCACCGATATTGAACCAGACCAGGCAGCCAAGGGTGGCACCGAGCCCGGCGATGCTGAGATAGGCCAATTGTTCGTTGGGTAAACGAGGGAACGAAAAATCGACGATCAGGATCAGGCAGAGCCAGGCCGTGAGGATGATTTCCGGCAACAGCAGCAGCAGATCGGATGGGGACATCGTGAGAGAAAAGTTCATAGCTGGCCTCCGCCCACGGGAACCGTCGCTGTGGGTTCAGGACTCACGGCGGAAAGCGTGTTCCCAGCACCTGGGGCAGCCAGCTTCACGGCGGAAGATTCTGCAACGAGTGGCACGATGCGGGTGATCTTGGCGATCAAAGGGTCCACGCCGGATCGCACCACGTTGTAAAGATGCATCGGGAAGAAAAAGAATCCGATGCTGACAGTGATCATGATCAGGAGCGGCAGGCGATCCACGAAGGACACGGCATCATGTGCGTGGCTGTACTTCTGATCCATCGGTCCGTAGAAGAGCCCCCGCATCATCTTGAACAGGTAGGCCAGGGTCAACACGATCCCGACCACCGCGACGATGACTTGAAAGGGATACTTCTCCCAACTGCCGACGATGATCATGACCTCGGCGATGAAATTGATCGTGCCCGGCACACCGATCGAGGCCATACAGCCGATCAGGAAACAGCCGGAAATGAACGGCATACGGTTCGCCAGTCCTCCGAGCGAGGGAATATCGCGGGTATGAGTCTGGTCGTATACCCAGCCGGCCATCGCGAAGAGCATGCCTGTCGCCATGGCATGGGCGAACATATACATCACCGCTCCGGTCAAACTGATGTAGTCCAGCGCCGCCATGCCGAGGAACACATAGCCCATGTGGCTCGAGCTGGAATAGCCGATGACATACTTCGTGTCTTTGGCGTAATAGGCCACGAACCCGCCATAGACGATACTGAACATGCACAGCACGGCAGCGATGGGCATGAGCTCCCTGGTCGTCTCCGGCAGAATTTCGAAGGCCACCCGGATGATGGAAAAGTGGCCGAGCTTCATCAGCACGCCCGCGTGCAACATGCTCGTGGCGGCTGGAGCGGCGGCGTGGCCCACGGGCGACCAAGAATGCAGCGGCCAGAGCGGAGCGATCGAGGCGAACCCGAAGAAGATCAGCAGCCAGATGATCTTGTCCAGCGTCGTGCCCAGAACCGGGATATGCATGAGGTTGGCGTGTTCGCGCAACACCAAAATGTCGAAGGTGTTGAGCCCGGAATACTTATAGATCAGCAGAATGCCCATCAAGGCCGCAACGGCGAAGGCCGAGAGGAACAGCACCAGCTTCATCGCAGCATATTCTTTGCTGTTGGAGCCGAAGTTGTAGATGAATCCGACCGAGTCCCGCAGCTTCAATCCTTCCGGGTCTGTCATCTCGTTGTACTTCTTCGTATGGCTGCCCCACATGCCCAATAAGAGATACATGGGGATGACGGACATCTCGTAGAAGAAGTAGAGAAAGAACAGATCCAGCGACATGAACACGCCGATCGTGGCGGCGGCGAGAATGAGCAGCCAGATATAGAATTCTTTCGTCCGATCTTTGATGTGCCAGGAGACAAAAATGCCGGCGAACAATAAGATCCCCGACGCTAGCACCAGCGGCGTGCCGATGCCGTCTACCCCGAGGTGAAGCGAGATCCCCAGCTGGCGCGACCATTCAAACTTCTGGACGAACTGAAAGCCGCCTTTGACATAGTCGTAGGAGTAGAACAAGTAGAGCGAAGACAGCAGACAGATGAAGGCCGATCCAGCCGCGATGCCCCGCACGAGCATTAACTGACGGTTCGAGACGAAGATCAGCGCAATGGCCCCCAAAAAGGGAGCGAAGAGAATATAGAGCAGCGCGTAATCACCCATACGATCAATCCACCCTTATCTGCAGCTTGGACTCGAGTGATGGCATGGCGCCCCGGTCCACTCGATCGACTAACGCCTGCACCGACCCGTTCATTATTCTCAAAAATGGAGCAGGATAGAGTCCAATCCAAAGAATCATGACCGACAGGGCCGAGGCGATAATCATTTCGCGCGGATGCAGATCTTTCAGGGAATCTTTCACCGCCTTGCCAACCGGTCCCAGCATCGCCCGCTCGTAGTACCAGAGGAAATAGGCCGCGCCGAAGATGACACCGGTGACTGCGATCCCGCCATACAGCCAATTGGCCTTGAAGGTGCCCAGGAGGATCAGGAATTCTCCGACGAAGCCGTTGGTGCCAGGCAGACCGATCGAGGCCAGCCCGATGAATAAGAAAAAGCTAGCGAGCACGGGGGTCTGCTTGGCCATGCCGCCGAAGGCCCTCAACTCGGTGCTCTGCTGCCGTGAATAGAGAAAGCCGGCGATAAAGAACAGCCCTGCCGTGCTGAACCCCAAGTTAATCATGGTGAGTAGGCTGCCCTGGAGCCCCTGATAATTCAGAGCGAAGAGGCCGATCACGACGAACCCAAGGTGGCTAATGCTGCTGAAAGCCAGGAGCCGGCGGAAATCCGACTGGATCAGCGCCATGATGGCCCCGTATAAAATGGCCAACAAGCCCAGGACCATGATGACCGTGACAACGGTCTGACTCTTCGAGGCATCCGGCAGCAAGGGAATGCTAAAGCGAATGAAGCCGAAGGTCCCGAGCTTCAACCCTGCCAGCACCACCGCCATACCGATCGGTCCCTCCAAGAGGGCGTCCGGGAGCCAGGTATGGAAGGGGAACAGCGGAGCCTTGAATGCAAAGCCGAGGAACAGAAGCCAGAAAATAAGGATCTGCTGGCTGAGCGGAATCGGCACGGCAAGCAACTCTAGCAGATCAAACGAATAGCTCGGATCCATATGGTGCAGCGTCGCCCACTGGTGATAATTGAGGTCCAGGAGGGCGATGCCGACCAACATGAACACGCTGCCGAGCAGGGTGTAGAGCACATATTTCAATGCCGCGTAATGCCGCTCCGCTCCTCCACCCCAGAGCTTGATCAGAAAATAACTAGGGATGAGCATCAACTCCCAGAAGACGAAGAAGAGAATCAAGTCGATGGAAAGGAAAACCCCCATCGTCGTCGTTTCGAGCGCGAGCAGGGCCATCATGTACAGCTTCACTTGATGACGGACCGTGTCCCAGGAATAGATGACGATCAGGACCGTGAGGAAAGCCGTCAGCCCGACGAACAACACGCTGATCCCGTCGGCCGCCAGGTGATAGCTCACCCCGAGGGCGGGAATCCAGGCCACATGTTCCGTAAACTGCATCGCCGCAGAGTCGGGAAGAAACCGGAGCAGCACGAACACGGAAAGGGCCAACTCCACGAGCGCGATCGTCAAAGCGGAAATCCGGACCATGTCCTCGTCCTCGACCAGCCACAGGACCACGGCCCCGACGAGGGGGAGGAAGAGGATACAGGTCAGAATAGGAAATGTTGAGGCCAGTTCTTCTAACATACAGTGTGCTTATAGTTGCATGATGAGCTGAATAATCACCGCTAACAGGAACAGGCCCGCCACCAGGATAGCGGCATAATGTTGCACCATACCGCTTTGCAGCTGCCGCCACTGCCTGGCGATGCGATGGTTGCCGTATCCAATCACGTTCAGGCCGCTGTAGATCACATACTTTTCCATCCAGGTCGAGCCGGCCGCGCCCATTTCCGCCATCTGCGCCACTCCGCGGACGAGGCCATCGATCACGGTGCGATCAAACCAATCGAGGAGCTCTCCCAACTTTTTGGTCGGCTCCACAAAGAGCCGGTCGTAGAGCTCATCGACGTAGTACTTGTCGAGCAATGTCTGATACGCCGCCTGAAACTTGGCTGCCAGCCGGTCCGGCGCCGAGAGGTCCACACTGTAGAAATAATGCGCGACGCCCCAGCCGAGCAATGCGATCCCTGTGGCCACCATCATGAGCGTCAGCACCAGGTCGGCGCTCGCGGTATGTTCGGCTCCCGCTCCCGCAACTGGCGCCAGGAATCCATGGAGCCAGCCATGCTCGGGAGGAAAGCCCAGAAGCCCGCCGAAAATGGACAACACGCCCAACGCCATCAAAGGGCCGACCATCACCATCGGCGATTCATGGACATGTTCCGCCGTATGGTGATCCAGGCGGGACGTGCCGTAAAACGTCAGATAGGTCAGGCGGAACATATAGAAGGACGTCAGCAAGGCGCCGATGGCGGCCATGCCATACAAGAGGTAATGCCCATGCGTGAAGGCATGAGCCAGAATTTCATCTTTGCTCCAGAACCCCGCCAAGGGCGGAATGCCCGCGATGGCGATGGTACCGATCAAGAACACACGATAAGTCCAAGGGATCTTCGAGCTGAGGCCGCCCATCTTGCGGATGTCCTGCTCGCCCGAGAGCGCGTGGATCACTGATCCGGCCGAGAGAAACAAGAGGGCCTTAAAGAAGGCATGAGTCATGAGGTGGAACACGGCGGCCGTATAGGCTCCAATCCCGCAACCCAGAAACATATAACCGAGCTGGCTCACCGTCGAATAGGCCAGGACGCGTTTGATATCCGTTTGTACCAGGCCGATGGTCGCGGCAAAGAGGGCCGTGAGCCCGCCGATGCCGCCAACGATCGTCATGGCCGTGGGCGACAGATCGAAGATCGCATGGTTGCGCACGATCATGTAGACCCCGGCCGTCACCATCGTCGCGGCATGGATGAGGGCGCTAACAGGGGTCGGGCCCTCCATCGCATCAGGGAGCCAAGTATACAGGGGCAGCTGCGCAGACTTACCGACTGCGCCGACAAGGAGACAGAGTGCGATCGCCGTCGCCATACCCGGAGAAAGCTGCCCGACCTGGGCGAAGACCTTCGTATAGTCGAGCGTCTTGAAGTTAATAAAAATCAGGAAGATGGCCAAGAGGAAACCCGCATCGCCGATGCGGTTCACGACGAAGGCTTTCGACGCGGCCTTCGCAGCGGAGACCTTGTCGTAGTAGTAGCCGATCAGGAGATAGGAGCAGAGCCCGACTCCTTCCCAGCCGATGAAGAGGACGAGATAGTTGTTCCCCATGACGAGGAGCAGCATGGAGACCATGAAGAGGTTCATGTACGTGAAGAAGCGGGTGAACCCCGCTTCCCCATGCATATAGCCAACGGAGTAGATATGGATCAGGAAGCCGACGCCCGTCACCACCAGCAACATGATGCAGGTGAGCGGATCGACGAGATAGGCCAGATTGATCGTTAGATCGCCGCCAAAAATCCATTGGTAGGCGACGACTTCATGCGCGGTGCCGGACTGGACGACGTCGACGAAGACGCCAAGCGTGCAGAGAAACGACAGACCCACCGATCCCCAGGCTAGGCGATGGGCGATCTCATGGGAATAGCGCTTACCCGCGAGCCCGTTCAGGAGCACGGCCAGCAAAGGGAACACCGGAATCAGCTTGATTAATAAATCTGTCACGTTACCACTTCAAAAGATTCATCTCGTCCACGTTCGTGGAGATCTTTCCACGGAACACGACGATAATAATGGCCAGTCCGATCGCCGCTTCCCCTGCTGCAATAGCAATAATAAAGAGGGCGACCAGCTGGCCTGCCATCGATTCCAGATAGTAGGAAAAGGCGACGAGATTAATATTGGCCGCGTTCAACATGATCTCGACGGACATCAACACGATGATGAAGTTCCGCCGGATCAACACGCCGAGCAGGCCGGTGAGAAAGAGGACGGCGCTGACGGCGACATATGCGCTTAAGGGAACCATAGGCCTCGCGGGCTGAACTGGGTGAACCCCTTACCTGTCACGTTTGTCGACGACCGGCTTCGGCGTTTTCGCCAGCACGATCGCTCCGATGATGGCGCCCAACAGGAACACCCCGACAATTTCAAACTGCAACAGATAATCGCTAAACATCTTGATGCCGACTGCATAGGTATCGCCGTCCTGGAGGACCGCCACCGTGGGGGCATCGCCCTTCGCGCCCTTGAAGGGCGAGCGCATCAGCAGAAACAGAACATAGGCGGATCCGATGGCAGCAGGCGCCAGAAAATACCGGTAGGAGGAATGGAAATACCGGTCGTCGGTTTTCAAATTCAAGAGCATCAGCACAAAGAGATAGAGGACGAGGATCGCGCCGGCATAGACAATGACCTGCACGGCCCAGAGGAATTCGGCGTTGAGGAGGATGAAGAGTCCGGAGACATGGAGCAGCAGGGCCAGGAGCGCGAGACCGCAATGGACCGGGTGCTTGAGCGCAACCGTCATCACGCCTGCCACGATGCTGGCCAATGCGAAATAAGTAAAAAAGACCACAACCATGAATCGACTCAGCCCAGATGCTTCGGTGGTGGTTGAGTCGGCTTCAGCACCGATTGCGGAAAGTAATACCGATACTCCCGGCTTTCCTCAACGTTCTTTTCCTGATTATGCGCATACAAGTATTTTTTTGCATCCTCGAGATGGCGCTCGCCGATGTCGTACAGCCGCTCCTTGTCAAACAGCAGCGTACGTTTGTCGTGCGTCGAAAACTCATACATCTTTGTCATGGCCAATGCGTTGACGGGACAGGCCTCGACGCAATAGCCGCAGAACACACATTTCGTAATGTCGATATAGAACTCGCTGGCGATCCGCTGCAGCGGGCGCTTTACATCTTCCGCGCTGATCACCTTGATGCAGCGGGAGGGGCAGGCGGCTTCGCAGAGGTCGCAGCCAACACAGCGCTCCTGATGGTCGTCGTAACGTAACAAAGCCAGTGCCCCCCGGTGCGTATCGGGGAGGATCCGCTGCTCCCGCGGATACTGGAAGGTGATGGGCTTGTGGAACATATGCTTGAACGTGACCTTCATCGCGCCCCAGATCTCATAGAACAGGGCGGCCTGGAGAACTTTTTTAATCAGTACGGTGATACGCATGTGCGCTTCCTGTTTCCCCTTACGCCTTGTCGATCGTCACACGGGTCTGCTTGAACGAGGGCACGCCGGTCGTCGGATCGACCTGGACCGCCATCAGATCTTTCACCGGGGGCTCGTTGAAATGCTCTGGAAAGAAACAGGTCTGCGTCGTAACGAACTGATCGGCTTGGACCGCCAATTGGAGCGACCCGCTATCCGACGTGAGTCGCACGTTCGCTCCCTCACTCACTCCAAGCCGTTCCATATCTTGCGGGTTCATCTTGAGCCGGCCGGTGTTGGGCGAAATCTTGATAAGGCCTGGCGCTGCCGTGGACAGCTTGCCTGAGTGATAGAGAACCTGTCCCATCAGCAGCGTGAAGGGCCGCTGGTCCTTAGGGGCTGGGGCAGAAGCCTGATAACGCGCCGAGACTTCTGAGTCATAGCCGCTAGACAGATATCGGTCCACCGTCGGCACGACTTTACGGGGCTGCCCAAGGTTGTAGTAGCCAGGGAGCACTTTCATGATTTCCGCTTGAATATCGTTCGAAGATTCATAGGCCCATTCGCAGCCCAGCGCATTGGCCAACGCCGTCATGATGTGCCAATCCGGCAAGCTTTCTCCGATCGGATCCATGGCCTCGCGGACACGTAGGACGCGGCCTTCCAGGTTCGTAAAGGTGCCGTCCTTTTCTGCCGAGGTGCAGGCAGGCAACACCGCATGGGCCATCCGGCCCGTGTCGGTCAGGAACGGATCCTGAACAACGAGCAACTCCAAACGATCCAGCGCGGCGCGGACTTCCATCGAAGCAGGCAACGTGGCCAGAGGATTTTCTCCGACCACATAGAGGGCGCGGATCTCGCCGCTCTTGCAGCGTTTGAGAATCTCGACAAGGTTCGCGCCGGATCCAGCGGCCGGGAGCGGCATGTCCCAAGCCTTACCGAAACGGTCGCGCGCGGCTTGATCGTTGAATGACGCTTGGCCGGGAAGGAATTCCGGCGCGACGCCCATGTCCACGGCGCCCTGCTCGTTCGGCTCTTCCGTCACGGTATTCACTCCGCAGCCTGGCTGGCCCAGCTTGCCAGTGATCCAGGCGAGGTCGATCAGCTTCAACACGTTCTGATAGCCATTGGCTTGGCGGACGATACCCTCGGCGCAGACGATGATGGAGCGGGGCGCTTCAGCGAAGATCGCGACGGTGCTTCTCAAGCAATCGACCGACATACCGGTCTGCGCCGCGATCCGCTCCAAGGAAATATGAGCCACAGCGGCCTTCAGGGCTTCGAAAGCCCGCGGATACTGCTTGACGCTCGCTTCATCGATCAAGTCCAGTTCCAGCGCGGCCTTGATGAGTCCATCGATCACGAGCCCTTCCGTTCCTGGGTTGATCAGGACGGGATGGGACGCGAGCCGGGCCATGTTCGTCACGGTGGAATCGATCACGACCACCTGCGCCTGATACACGCGCAACGCTTCCTTAATACGCACGGCCGTGAGCGGGTTCGTCTCCGTAATATTGGAGCCAATCACGATAATCGCCTTGGCCTTCGTCAGGTCTTCCCAATCGTTCGGGCTCCGCCCGATCCCCAAGGCCTGCCGGGAGGCATGGACGAAATTGAGATGGCCGTAGCGCGCGCTGCTGTCGAGATGGTTGGTCTTGAACCCGGTGCGCATGAGCTTCTGGAACAGATAGAGTTCTTCGTTAGTGCAGCGGGCGGTGATCAAACCGGCAATCGCGTCCGGGCCATGCTTCCGCTGGATTTCGGCGAATCGCTCAGACACAACATGCATAGCTTCGAGCCAGGGGGTCGGCACAAGCTGATTGTCCTTGCGGAGCAGCGGCTGCTTCAACCGGGCTTGGCTATCAATGTACTCGAACCCGAAACGCCCCCGCACGCACAGCCCTCCATGGCCCTTGGCCGTGTCGGCCCGGTCGCCCCATTTATTCTTCCAGGATAGAAGCGAGGTCACGCGGACGACTTCGGCGTCCTTAGTCTCAAGATGCATCTGACAGCCGTCTCCGCAGTAGTTGCAGGTCGTGGTGGTCTTTTTGATCTGCCAGGGCTTGTACAGATACTTGGAGAACTTGTTCGTGATGGCGCCGACCGGGCAGACCGCGAGGCAGTCGCCGCAGAATTCGCAGGACAGTGCCACGTCGCCCTTCGGCACGACTTGAGTGAATCCGTCCTTCTTCGTGAACTGGAGCACGTCGATCATCAGCACGTCCTTGCAGACGTTGATGCATTCCGCGCAGGCGATGCAGCGGTTCATGTTGAAGTCGAGCACCGGGCTGCGGGTATCTTCCGGAATGAATTTCTGTTTCGCGTTGGGCAGGTTTGTGACCCCGTGCTGGAACGCCATGTCTTGCAGTTCGCAATGGCCGTCGGCGTCGCAGACCGGGCAATCAAGCGGATGGACCGAGAGATGCTTCTCCACCGCTTTCTTCCTGGCCAGGAAAAGGTCCTCGCCCTCGGTTCGGACGATCATGCCGGCTGCCGCCTTGGCGGTACAGGAACGCACCGGCGCTTTCTTGCCTTCCTGCATGACCAGGCACATGCCGCAGGAACCGAAGGGATCGAACGTATAGTGGTAGCACATGGCCGGAATGATCTTGCCCGTGCTCGAGATCACGTCGTACAGGGACACGCCGTTCTTGGCGGCCACGATCTTCCCATCGATCGACAGTTCGATCGTGGCGGCTTCCACGTCAGGATTGGTTGCTGGCTTTAAACCCATGTTCTTTTCCTCGTGACACGTAAAACACAAAACGACATCGTCGCTCTACCTTTTACCGTTCACTCCTTACGTTTGGCATCTACCGGTCGCACTCACCCATCACAATGTCGTAGGTCCCGAAGAGCGTGATCGCGTCGGCGATCATGTACCCCCTGGACATATAGTCGAACGCGCCCATGTGGATGAAAGAGGGGGCGCGAATCTTCAAGCGGTAGGGCTTCCCACCGCCGACGCTAACGATATAAAAACCCAGTTCGCCCTTATGCGCTTCGGTGCCGCAATAGATCTCTCCCGGAGGCGCATCGAACCCCTGAGAAAAAAGCTTGAAATGTTGGATCATCGATTCCAGATTCGTAAAGACTCGCTCTTTCGGCGGCATGGTGACGCTGGGCACATCGGCCATAATGGGGCCGTCCTGTATCTGGTCCAGACATTGCCGGATGATCTTCACGCTTTCGTAGAGTTCCTGAACGCGAATCCAGTACCGATCGTAGGTGTCGCCGTTCTTGCCAAGGGGCACGCTGAATTCGCACTTCGGATAAGCCGAATAGGGCTCGGCCTTCCGGAGATCGTAGTCGACGCCCGAGCCCCGAAGCGTCGGGCCGCTCAGGCCGAAACTCACGGCATCTTCCGCCGAAATCACCGCCACGCCCTTCGTCCGCGCCACCCAGATCCGGTTCTTCTCCAGGAAGACAATGTACTCGTCGATTTTCGGCGGGAAATAATCCAGGAACTGCCTCAGCTTGTCGAGCAACGACGCGGTAAAGTCCCGCTCAACGCCGCCGATGCGGTACCAGCTCGTTGTGAGCCGCGCGCCGCAAAGCTCGTCGAACCAATCCAGCAGAATTTCCCGGTCGCGGAAACAATAGAAGAAGACGGTCATGGCTCCGATGTCGAGGGCCTGGGTGCCAAGCCAGAACTGATGGCCGATAATCCGCTGCACCTCCGCCACGATCGTGCGCAGATATTCCGCACGGTCCGGCACGGTGATGTTCATGAGTTTTTCGACCGCGCGGCAGTAGGCAAAGTTGTTGTACATCGCGCAGACGTAGTCGAGCCGGTCCGTATGGGGAATGAACTGGTGGTAGGTGCCGTCTTCCGCGAGCTTCTCCACCCCGCGATGGAGAAATCCCAGCACGGGGGTCGATTTAACGAGGCGCTCGCCTTCCAGCTCGAGAATGACTTTTAAGACTCCATGGGTGCTCGGATGCTGAGGCCCCATGTTGAGCAGGAGCTCTTCCGTCCGCAAAGTCGGCAGAGTCTCGCTTTCCGGATGGGCCGGATCGACCTTATAGACGGTTGTACGTTGATCTTCAAAAGCCATCGTCTATCCTACAGGGTCTACCGAGCAGTTTCGTCCAGGAATTCGAAAGTGTCGCGCCAGCCCTTGCCGCGCAACGGGAAATCTTTTCGCAGCGGATAGCCCTCGGTGTAATCGTCCGGCATCAGAATCCGGCGAAGATCCGGATGGTTCCGAAAACGGATCCCCATCATGTCGTACACCTCGCGCTCCATGAAATCCGCGCCCTTCCAGAGATCCGTCAGGGAATCTACAATGCAATCCGATTCCGGCGTCCTGGTCTTGAGGCGAATGCGCTGGCGCTTCTTGATCGAATAAAACTCGTACACGACTTCGAACCGCTCGTCATCGTCAGGCCAATCGACCGAACTCACATGCACGATGTAGTCAAAGTCCATGGCCGGGTCGTCATGAAGAAACTGCGCCACCTCGTGGAGCCGCTCCCGCGGCACGGTCACAGCAAGCTCGCCGCGCCACTCGACGATTTTGGTCAAGCCGACGGGGAACGCATTCTGGAGCTGGCTGAGCACGTACGGCAATGACATGGATCGAACCCTATACCTTATACCCAGGCCTGACCTGCTCTGGCTGTCTCAGGAATACGCGCTTCTGCATGATCCGCTCTTGCAATTTCAGGATGCCGTCGAAGAGCGCCTCCGGCGTCGGAGGACAGCCCGGCACATAGATATCCACCGGCACAAAACGATCGACACCCTGAACGACACTGTAACTGTCGTAGATATTCCCCGACGTGGCGCAGGAGCCCATCGCAATGACGTATTTCGGCTCCGGCATCTGGTCGTAAATTTTCCGGATGACTGGCGCCATTCGGCGGCAGACGGTCCCGGCCACGATCATCAAGTCGGACTGCCGTGGCGAGGCCCGAAAGACGCCGGCTCCATACCGGTCCATGTCGTAGCGTGACGACACGGCGGCCATCATCTCGATCGCGCAACAGGCCAGCCCGAACGTCATCGGCCAGAGCGAACCCTTGCGGGCCCAATTGACAGCTTTTTCGATCGTGGTGGTCACGACGTCCGGCGTGCCATCCTTGTCGTGCCGACCGATTTGGATCAGTCCCATTCCAGAGCTCCCTTGCGCCAGGCGTAAATGTAGGCTACCAGAAACAACCCGATAAAAATCAGCATTTCGATCAGTCCGATAAGCCCGATCTTGGTGAACACCACCGCCCACGGATAGAGAAAGATCACTTCGATATCGAAAATCACGAAGAGCATCGCAAAGATGTAATACCGGACCGGGAACGGCATGCGCGCATCGGAAAACGGCTCCGATCCGCACTCATAGGTAGTGAGTTTCTCCGGTTCCGGATACTTGGGCTGGACCAAATAACTGAGTAGCAACGTGACCACGCCAAACGCCAGCGCCACGAAAATAAACAGCAAAATCGGAAAGTATCGGGCTAGGTACTCAAGGAGTAACTCGAAACCGCTCATAGGGCTGACCTTTCAACACCTTGCGTACAAATGAGAGGGAAATCTTAGACTCTGAATCGCGGCGATAGCAAGCGCCCAAAGGACCTATGGCCGAAACCCGAAAGTCCTAGACGCGGCTGCCTTGCGCGGGGCGTCACAGGAAAGCAGAGGTCGACCATCCGTTAAAAGAAGCTCTACGAAGATTTTTTTGCCTGGTTCGGCGGGGTTGGGGCCATGCGGCCTGAAAGCATACGCAGATGGGAGGGAGGCGCCTGGTCGATTTGGTCCCACTCAGGCTCCAGGGACGAAAAGGCCTTGGCCTTCTTCCGGCGGTGAATCTGGGTCTCGATACGAGGAGGAGTCTGGCGCGGGGCCTTGTCGGCGGAAGGTCTGTCAGGAGCCATGGACATTCCCGATCTGTGAGCAATCGATCCACAAGCACCTTAGCATCGGGGGAATTGGCGGGTCAACGAGACAAATCCTCAATATTCTTGCATGCAGGACTACTGGCTTGTAGTTTGAGTGCACTCCTTTCGCTGCAATGGACGTAACGAGCCCGGCAGCTCCAACGGATTAGTCCACAGTCGACCCATTTTCTGTACCTGCAACAACGGTCCAGAACGCGATTCTTCCATCACCTGACCAAGAAGACTCGGCTCAAAGCTCCGAGGTTCCGGCCCTCCCTCTCCAGTCAACTCACAGCCCATCGTGCGGAGGGTTGACGCGATCGCGTCAACCCTCCCTTCTCTTGCGTTGTGCCCACTTTTCTACTGCTGCTACAATGCCGCATGATTTCGACCCAAGCCCCTCCCCGCACTGAGCCTGAGGCTCTGTTCGCAGACGTCATCGTCCCGCGACATCTGGCAGGCCCCTTTACCTATATCGTGCCCCTGTCGCTCAGGCCGACGCTACGCATCGGCCATCGCGTGCTTGTGCCCTTCGGTCGAGCCATGCTCCAAGGAGCGGTCGTCACTCTTTCCCCTACGCTGCCCTATGGCCTGAGCCTGACACGCCTCAAAGAGATTGACTCATTGCTCCCCGAAGGGACCGCAACGGATGTGTCGCCCGACCTATTCCAACTCTCACGACAAGTGGCCGAGCAATATGTCGCGCCATGGGGACAATGTCTCAGGCTGGTGCTGCCTCCAACTGCCAAGCCACAAAAACCGATCAGCCACTACCAACTAACGGAGCAGGGGAAGGCCGCAGTTGCGGCGCGCGAACCCTGCTCGGTGAAGGAACGGGCGCTGCTCGTCAAACTGCATAAAGCGCCGTCGGGACTTCGCAAATCCTACCGCCGCTCAGGTCTTGCCGACCTATTGCAAGACCTCACGGCACGGGGATGGGTGCGAGAAGTTCATGGCTCACCCTCTGCTTCGACAACGCCGAGTGCCCAACCGTCCTCACAGCTGAGCTTGACTCATCCCGACCATGCCGCGCCGCTCTGCTCCGACCAGGCCCCCCTGTGGGCGGAACCGCTTTTTGAGACATTGAACAATCCTGGCCCCTCCCGAGTTCTGGTGCAGGCTCCTTGGGCCGATCGATTGAAGCTTTTACAGCAGACCATTCGGCTGATACTCGATCGCGGGCAAACGATCCTGATCCTCGTAGGTGAAGCAGAGCGGGCTCAATGGGTGGCGGACTTGATCCGTGATGATAAACGGAACATTGCTCCGGCCTGCTTCCATAGCGGACTGTCGGACCAGGCGAAAGCCGAGCTCTGGGATCAGATCCATCGGCAGGTCGTTCGAGTGATCGTAGGCACCAGGTCGGCTATTTTCCTCCCGCTGACTGCTATCGGAGCGATGTGGGTCGAGGGAGAAGAAGATGCGGCGTTCAAAGAAGCGCAGGAGCCCCGCTACCATGCAAGGGACGTGGCCTGGCTGAGGGCCCAAACTGAACGAACGGTGCTGATTCTAAGCTCTTCCCATCCTTTCCTTGAAACCAGGGCGAACGTGGAACAGGGAGGAGTCCTCATCTACACGTCCATACCCTCCGATACGCGGCCTGCCGTGCAGGTCGTGGATCTCCGCAAGCAAGGGTACGGCACGGTACTGAGCCAGCCGCTCATTCGGGCCATCCAACAGACGATCAGCCGCAAGGCCGGCGTCCTCCTGTTTCTCAATCGGAAGGGCTATGCCGGCGCCCTCGTCTGTCGCGACTGCGGCCAGGTGCCCCGCTGTCCCGCCTGCCGCGTAGCACTGATGTATTCTCGACAGACGGATCGCCTGCTCTGTTCCTATTGCGGGGAGAGATCGTCCATCCCGGACACTTGTCATTCCTGCTCCGGCCCCCGCATCCAATTGATTGGAGAGGGCACAGAACGGGTCGAAGAGGATGCCAAGCGATTGTTTCCCCACGCAGCCGTGATCCGGCTCGATGGAGATACCATGAAAAAGCCGGCAGAGGCCAAGGCCCTCTGGCAAAAAATCGACCGAGGGGAATGGGATATCATCGTCGGCACACAACTGCTCTTGCGGCGCGGACCGCTTCCGACCATGGGCCTCGTCGGAATTGTGCAAGCGGACGCAGGACTCAGCGTGCCGGATTTCCGATCAGCCGAACGCACCTATCACACCTTGCTCGATGCCGTAGCACTCGCCGATCCGGCAGGAGCCGGAGGCCAGGTCATCCTGCAAACCTCTCTAGCCTCGCACCATGCGATTCAGGCCGTAGCGCAAGATGACGAATCCCTCTTCCTCTCGGAGGAACTGTCCCATCGAGGAGCCTTGGGCTATCCTCCCTCGGTCCATCTAATCGCCCTCCTCGTCTCGGGGACCGATGGAAACATGGTGCGCGACGCGGCCACAGCCTGGGCGGCTCGACTCACCGCCTGCGCATCGCCTGCCGTGGCAGGCCAAACCTCTGAGAGAAAGACCCGGCCGATAGCTCCATTAATGGGTCGCCCAGGCCCTCTCATAATCCTCGGGCCAGCCCCCTCTCCTGTGACAAAACTCCGGGGCCGCTATCGGTGGCAAATTCTCGTGAAATCGCTCGAACGACAAACGGGAATCGAGGTGGTGCGGACCACGGTCAAAGACATGGAACGGACCCACCACCGCCGGTCCATTAAGTTCGATGTCGACGTCGATCCGATCGAGATGTGGTAGGGACTATCGATTCTTACGGGAGCGTTTCGGTTGAGACGGAAGAGGAGGGCTGGCTGGCTCGCTTAAAGAGCCCGTAGGCAAACGTGATCCAAAAAACCGCTGAAAAAATTCCAGTCAGAACGGCTGAGAGGATCGCCCCCATCTGTTCGTCGGTCGGCTCCATCGTGATCGAGCGAACCTGCACCATCGTCACGATCGGCCAGGCCAGACTCTCCAGGCCCAGCAACAAAGTGGCCCAGGCCCAAACCAATCCGATCGTCCGCCCCTGCCAAAGCAACAGTCCTGCTGCGGCCCCTACAACGAACACGATTCCCCAGAGCGAAAACGAGTCCCAGGCCAACCAGGCGCCCGCTGCCACGACGAGACTACCCAATAAAGCATTGAGTTGAGGGCTCCACCAGCCAATAGCCATACTAAACGTTCTTTTCCGTGAATGGGGGGCCAGTGTGAGTTCTGGTGGCATAGTTGTCAATGAAGGTGACAACGGAGAACCAGGTTCGTGGGCGCAGAGCAACCCGTAGAAACCGCATCAGCGCAGGCCCCCGATTATCCTCAACAGAAATGCCAGCTGCGTAATCCTCTCCTACGGATGAAGACCTACTGCCCAGATCAGGGCCCTGGTCGGGGCGGCGCACGATGCGAAGTAACTTGAGGGAGAGGAACGGCGTTCGGCCCCGGCAACTCGATCCGAGGAAAGAGTCGCCGGGAAGAGCGAACTTGAGTTGGTGCCGAAGGCGGGACTTGAACCCGCACGGCTTGCGCCACACGCCCCTCAAACGTGCGTGTCTGCCATTTCACCACTTCGGCATTAGGAGGTCACTCAGATGACAAGCGAGAGGCATTATAGAAGTGGGGCAAAATCCTTGTCAATCAATAGAGTGTCCGGTAGAATCGGTCGGCAGATACTCACCGGATCCTCCAACGTTGTGCAGAGCCACCAGATCCTGACTTCTACATGTGACAATGTCGTTAAACGACGGGCCAAAGGGTCCGTCGCGGCATTGTTCGACGTCGACAACACGCTCCTGCCAGGAGAGGCCAGCGAAGTACGGTTTTTCCGGTTTCTCTGGCGGCGCGGCCTAGTGGGCTGGGGCGAGCTGAGCGGGACGATGGCCTGGCTGGCCAGGCATGTGCCCCCCTTCTCGCTGCACTCGCTCCGGGAACGAAAAGTCTATTTGACGGGCAAGCGACCCGCCGATATTGAATCCTATGCGAAGGAGTTCTGTCAGACGGAGATGATCGACCGGCTGGCCCTGCAGGGCTGCGCCAAGCTGGACGCCCATCGACGGGCCGGACATCAACTGATTCTTGTGACCGGCGCGCCGGACTTTTTAATTGCGCCCCTTGCAGCATTCTTGAACGTGCCTACAATTTTCGCGGCAAAACTGGAACAGCACAATTCCCTCTATACCGGCGCCTTGATCCCCCCCCTGCCCTATGGCCGTGGTAAACGGGAGGTGATCCTCGCCCATGCTCAGGAAATGGACCTCGACCTAGCCGAATCCTACGCTTACGGAGACAGCCCTGGCGACAGCGACCTCCTGGAGCTGGTCGGCTACCCCCTAGTCGTCAACCCGATTCGAGGCATGAGACGCATCGCGCGCCGCCGCGGTTGGCCTGTGACGGAATGGACATGAGCACGCAACCATCAAGTCTGAACGTCGAACCTCTGAGCCTTGATAACGTAACGACGTTCCGACTTTCCAATACGAGCATGACATGCGAGTGACCGAGATCTTCCATAGCATTCAAGGCGAGTCCAGCTACGCGGGACAGCCCTGCGTATTTGTGCGGCTGACCGGCTGCCCGCTCCGCTGCACCTGGTGCGACACCGACTACGCTTTTTACGGAGGGCACGACTGCTCGATCGATGAGGTCCTAGCCAAGGTGCAGACTTATGGGTGCCGTCTCGTGGAGGTCACGGGGGGGGAGCCACTCGCGCAGACTGAGAGCCTGCCCCTCATGGCCAGACTCTGCGATGCCGACTACACCGTCCTCCTGGAAACCAGCGGCAGCATCGAGATCGCGCCGGTCGACCCCCGGGTCCATATCATCCTGGATGTGAAATGCCCGGGAAGCGGCATGACAGAACGGATGCATTGGCCCAATCTTGCCGGGCTCACCGCCAAGGATGAAGCAAAATTCGTCCTGGCCGATCGAGCCGACTATGATTGGGCCAAAGAGATTCTTGCCCGCCACCATTTGGCGGACCGCTGCTCAGTACTTTTCAGTCCGGTCTTCGGCTCGCTCGATCTGCGGCAGCTGGCGGAATGGATCCTGGCCGACCGGCTGCCGGTCCGTTTTCAGTTACAGATGCACAAATACATATGGGCACCGGATATGCGCGGAGTGTGACAACTCGAACAAGGAGACGTGAATGAAGATCCTACAGGTCAAATCGCAGGTTGGAAAAGCGGAGGCAACATCTACAGAGGTGTTGGTGCTCACGCATTGCGAGGGAGAAAGCTTGGCCAAGCAAGATGCGGCCCTGCTCGATCGGGCCCTCGGAGGCTCGCTGCGCAAGCTCCTGCAATCCAAGGAGTTCGAGGGCAAGGCCAACGAAGTCTTGCTCTATCACACCCAGGGCAAGGTGCCCGCCCAGCGGCTGATCCTGGTCGGCTTGGGCAAGAAGAGCACGGTCACACTGGAGACGATCCGGCAGGCAATGGGCTCGGCCGCGAAACGAGTCCGGCAGGCAAAAGTCCAGTCCTTTACTGTGGCGCTCCCAACAGTGACGCCTAGCGGGATGTCATCGCTCGAGGTTGCGCAAGCGATGGTCGAAGGCGCGATCCTGGGCAGTTATCAATTCACCGTCTATCGGAGCGAGGCCACCTCGGATCATACCGTCGCGGAGATGAAGGTGCTCATCCCGCAAAATAGTCAGTTGCGGGAGGTTGCCGAAGGGATCCGCCGCGGCGTCGCCACGGCAGAAGCCACCGTCTTTGTCCGAGACCTCTGCAACCATCCCTCCAACGTCCTAACCCCGACCATGGTGGCCGATGAAGCGAAGGCCATCGCCAAGGCCGAAAAGATCAGGATCAAGATTCTCGAACAGAAAGACATGGAGCGCTTGGGCATGGGGGCGCTGCTCGGTGTGGCGCGGGGAAGCCAGGAGCCGCCCAAGTTCATCATCCTGGAATATAACGGAGCCAAGAAAAAAGACGAACGTCCGGTCGTACTGGTCGGGAAGACGATCACCTTCGACACGGGAGGAATCTCGCTGAAGCCTGCCGAAAATATGGAACATATGAAAGCCGATATGACGGGCGGAGCCGAAGTCCTCGCCGCGATCCGAGCGGCGGCCCGGCTCAAACTCCCCTTGCGGCTTATCAGTATCCTGCCTGTGGCTGAAAATATGCCGGGCGGGCGAGCGATGAAGCCAGGCGATATCGTCATGACGCTGGCCGGAAAGACGGTCGAGGTCCAGAACACGGACGCGGAAGGCCGGCTCATCCTGGCCGACGGCCTCGCCTATGCGATGCGCTACAAGCCGGCAGCCTTGATCGACATTGCAACGCTCACGGGAGCCTGCGTGGTGGCGCTCGGCCAATTTGCGATTGGGATGTTCGGGAACGACGTGACCCTGAAAGAACAGGTACGTCGATCCGGGCAGAAGGCCGGCGAACGAGTCTGGGAAATGCCTCTCTGGGAAGAGTATTTTGAACAGCTCAAGAGCGATGTCGCCGACATGCGCAACATCGGAGGCCGAGGCGGCGGCATGATCACCGCGGCGCTCTTCCTGAGCAAATTCGTGGGGAACTGCCCCTGGGTCCACCTTGATATCGCCAGTACGGATTGGAGCGAGCGGGAGCGGGCCTATGTGCCGAAGGGACCCTCCGCGATTGGAACCAGGCTGTTGCTGCAATACCTGATTGATCGGAGTCTCTAGTCGTGGGACCCTATCGCCTGTCGATACGAGATCAGATCGGCCAGCTCTTCATGGTCGGATTTCTAGGTACGTCGGTGACGCCGGATCTGGCGGCATTTATCAAAGAATACAAGCCGGGCGGCGTCATTCTGTTCTCACGGAATCTGGAATCCGTCGAGCAGATGGTCGAACTGACCAACGACTTGCAAGCCTGTAGCCCCCATTCACCGCTCTTGATCGCAATCGATCAAGAAGGCGGCCGCGTCTCTCGGCTCCCGAAAGGCTTTACGATTTTCCCGCCCTGCGGCGTGTTGGGCCGCTGCAATTCAACCGAATTGGCCTATGCGGCCGCTGCCACCATCGCCAAAGAGGTGAGGTCCGTGGGCGTGAACATGAATATGGCGCCGGTGCTCGACGTAAATTGCAATCCGGCCAATCCGGTCATTGGCGACCGGGCGTTCGGGACGACGCCGGATGTGGTCTGTGAGCTGGGATTGGCTACGGCGGCGGGACTGCAAGACAATAAGGTCGTGGCCTGCGGCAAACATTTCCCCGGCCATGGCGACACGAGCGTCGATTCCCACAAGAAACTTCCGGTGGTCGAGGCATCGCGGGAGCGCTTGGAGGCCATCGAGTTCCCTCCGTTCCGCCTAGCCGTGGCACAGGGGGTCGCGTCACTGATGACCGCCCATGTCCTGTACCAAGCTCTCGACAAGGAATTGCCAGCCACGCTCTCGCCGGCCATCATCACCAATTTCTTGCGCCAGGAGCTGCACTACGATGGGGTGGTCTTGACGGACGACTTGGAGATGCATGCGATCATCGACCATTACGAAGTGGAAGATGCCGCAGTCCGTGCAGTGCTGGCAGGGTGCGACATGCTGTTGATTTGCAAAGACCGTGATCGCGAGATCGCTGCCTTCAAAGCCATCGAACAGGCGGTCGCGGCTGGAACGATTTCCCCCGAACGGTTAAACCTCTCGGTGGCTCGTATCACCAGACTCAAAGATAAATTTGTGGCACCCTATAAACCCGTAACGATCTCCGACGCGAAACTCATTGCAGGCTGCCGAACCCATCAGACCCTGCTTCGCACCATCGAGCAGGTCCGGGATCGGTTACCGAAAGTCGCGACACTGTAAAGCGAGAACGATTCAACTAGAGCAGGCTGTGTGAAATAAGCTTGCACTTCTGCCGGCTGTACAGACAGGCCGTCCCGCAAGGCCGCAGCCGATAAAAGCATCGGAGGCGTAGCCTCTGGGCTACGTTGAGAATGCTTTCGAGGCGAGAGCAGCGCTGGCGGACCGTTTCAGCAGCCAGCACGGCAGGGAGGGATTGTGGCACTAAAAAAAGGTGATATCCTCGATGAGTTCAAGCGGCACTCGCAATCTTGCGGATTGGTCGTCAAAGTCATGGGCGGCGGCGAGGGATTCGAGAAGATCGTCTGCTGCGGCCATGATCTGACGGAAGAGGACCTGGTGCCAGACGCCGAAATCATCCGCGGCCGGGAAAAGGGGAGCCTACCGCCTGCGGTCGTGCTCGATGAAAAAAAGCTATACCAGGACTCCTGCGGCCTGCGCGTCATGATCATCGACGGAGGGGCCGGCTTCACAGAGATTCGCTGCTGCGGGCATGTGCTGACGGCCAGCTCGATTCGGGATCTTCAATATGGCAAGATGCGGGGGCCGGAGCCAGAATCGATAGGCTCGGAGGGAACAGCCTAACAGCTTCACACGGGAGGGATCATGCAGCACAGAAAAGAGCTCATGGCGCGCTGGTGCGGGGGCATGGAATGGCTGGACCGATTGGGCTATGCCACAGCAGGATTCAGCCTCCTAATCCTGGGCATGTTGATCTTTGTGCATGCCTGGTATGTGTTTGTAGTCGGACAAGTCGATCCCGGTAGCCACCAGCAGCTTTTGCCGGCAGGGCTGAAGCTGCTGAACGATATTCTGCTCGTCATCATTCTGCTAGAGTTGTTTCGAACCGTCATCCGGTTTCTGCAGACGGAAATCCTGGACCTGGAACCTTATCTTGCCGTCGGCGTGATCGCCTGCACCAGAAGGATTCTCACCGCCAGTGCGGAACTGTCCCATCTGATCGCCATGACCGAGACGCAATTCTATCAATACCTCATGGACGTGGGATTGAACGTCACGGTCATCATGGTCTTGACCCTGGGCGTCTTCATGATCCGCAAACGCCCGGCGCAATCCCCGGCCACGTCGCCGTAGCCTTCTGCTTTTTCGCATCCCTGATTAAAGGGTAAGGAGGCTTGCCCCCTGACTGCGCGCGTCCAACGAAGCTTGAATTCTATTGTTTCCCTTCAGGGGATGGGTCAGATCGCGAAGCGTGTTGCCGAATGAGCGGGGAGCCTTCGAGAATTTCCCGAAGAGGAAAGCGGAAACTGACTGAGCCCGCGAAGGAATTTCCAAAGGATTCCCTTCGGCAAATTCCGAAAGAGTCGCTCCGAGAGACACCAACGCATAGCGATCCATTCCATCTCCGCACCTTCTTGCCCTCGGCGCACCTCTTGTGGCATCATGCCAACCTCTTGGAGGCGGCATGCCACAGTTACTTGAATACGTCGGCTCGGTACATATCTTCCTCGGTCCCTACCGTGGAAACCCGATCGCCCTCTATTTAAATCGGACGGAAATGAACTGCCAGATCGGCCCCAGGGCCTATCCCTGGAATGACGTGGTCGGCAGCGGTGAGACACCGAATAAGGCAGCGGCTGATTTCGAAGAAAAATGGAAAGCCACGGGTCTCGCGGCAGACATGTACTCCGGCCCCTCCTGGGAAGGGGGCATCAAACCTGAAAGACCTGCTCCTCCCAAGCCACCTGCCGCTCCTAAGCCGGTGGCATCCACAGCAGCGCCAGCGGCTCAGCCAGTAGACGAATCGAACTAACCCGCTCTATTTTGCGTGAACGTTTTGAAGGTGGTCTTCAGGGGAAGGACCGGCCAGCTTGCTATGCTTCAGGCCATATCCCAGGTAGACCCCGATGCCGATCAGGGTCCAGACGACAAATCGGACCCAGGTCACCCAGGGGAGAAAGCTCATCAAGCCGAGACAGGCCAGCATGCCCAGAATGGGCACGACCGGCATGAAGGGAAGACGGAACGGGCGAGGCTGATTCGGCTTCGTATAGCGCAGGATCACGACACCGATACAAACCAGGACAAAAGCAAAAAGAGTGCCGATGTTCGTCATGTCCGCTGCATCGCCAATAGGAATCAAGGCGGCAAGGGTGGCTACGCCGATACCGGTGATAATCGTGGCATAGTGAGGCGTGCCATAGCGCGGATGCACGGTTGAAAGCCACGGACTTAAAAGGTGATCCCGCGACATGGCAAAGAAGACCCGGATCTGCCCCAGCATCATCACGACCAGCACGCTAGTAATTCCTGCCACAGCCCCGATCCCCACAATCGCCGCTCCCCACTTGAATCCTACCCAGTTGAGCGCTTCCGCCACCGGCGCATGGATATCGATCTGTGATGCGGGAACCAAACCGGTCAGGACAGCGGCCACGGCAATGTAGAGGACCGTACAGATGCTGAGCGAGGCAATGATCGCGATCGGCAGATCCTTCTGAGGGTTCTTGGCTTCCTCGGCGGTCGTGGAAATCGCGTCGAATCCGATATAGGCGAAAAACACAATCGCCGCGGCGGCGCCGACGCCGGCGAACCCCTGCGGCATAAAGGGGGTCCAATTGTCCACATTCACGGCCGGCGTCCCCACGGCGATGAAAAAGAGGATGACCGCGATTTTCAAGCAAACAATGATGCCGGTGGCGCGGGCACTTTCTTTGATCCCAATGACGAGGATGATGGTGACGAGTAGCACAATGATGGCAGCAGGGAAGTTCGCCACGCCCCCGTCCGGCCCTCCCGGCGGGTGCGTCGCCCAATACGGCAATTCGATCCCGGCTAACCGGAGTAGATTATTGAAATAACCGGACCAGCCGATGGCCACCGCGACGCAGGCCACCCCATATTCGAGAATCAAATTCCACCCGGTGATCCAGGCCAGAAATTCTCCCAGCGTGGCATACGAATAAGTATAGGCGGAGCCGGCCACGGGGATCATGGTAGAAAACTCTGCGTAGCAAAGCGCCGCAAAGGCGCAGGTCAGGCCAGACAGCAAGAAGGACAGAATGATTCCTGGTCCTGCCCCTGGCCGATGGGCATCACCGAGGATGGCGGTGCCGATCAGGACGAAGATGCCGGTGCCGATGATCGCGCCGATGCCGAGCGCCGTCAGATCCCAGACCGTGAGGGTCTTCTTCAACCGATGATCCGGGTGATCCGCGTCTTTGAGAATCTGGTCAATGGATTTCGTTCGGAAGAGCCGTCTGATCATCGGACCACCTCGATCCGCTGGGACGCCGAACGGCGCATCGCGAAATATTCTGCGCGGCTGACGGACCCGAAGCTGGAATTTTTTTTCAACATCCTGCGATGGGCCCGGGACGGGCGGCGCGCAAAAATGCCTCGAACAATCGCCGGTGGAGCGGATGCTGCTCGAACAAAAATTCCGGATGCCATTGGATACCGAGAAAGAAACGGTGGGCCGGAGATTCGATCGCCTCGACGATGCCATCGGTGGCTAAGGCGCTGGCGATCAATGACGGCGCGACGGCTTTGACCGATTGATGATGGGAGCTATTCACTCGCATCGCAGCAGACCGCACAATGCGGCGGAGTAAACTGCCAGGCGTGACAGTCACGCTATGACTGAGATTCGTCGCGTGAGTCCGTTGCCGATGCTGGAGCGACTTTGTCACTTGGGACGCGATATCCTGGAACAGACTGCCGCCGCAGGCGACGTTCATGGTCTGCATTCCTCCACAAATACCGAGCAGCGGAAGATCGGCTCGCCTGGCCATGTGCACAAAATCCAATTCACAGCTTGCGCGACGGTCGCTCACCGTTCCAAACGGATAGCGCTGACGCTCACCATACAATGACGGGGGGAGGTCCGGTCCGCTGCCTGTGAGAAGAAGTCCGTCGAGTTGCTGCAATAGACGCCGCCTTGCGGCCCGGTCTGCGAGGAGCGGCAGCACCAGCGGGATGCCGCCCAATTCTTCAATGGCGCGAATGTAACGCGCGCGCAGAAAGTAGGTGGGCTCGCGCCCCCCCCATTCCTTCCGATCACCGGCATTGAAGTCTGGCGTGACCCCGATGATCGGTTTCATCGGCTAGCGGACTGGTTCCAACCCACTATTCGCATCCGCAACCCCCAGGAACCGCACAGGCCGATTGCCCTGGAGATGGTCCGGCGTAAGGAGGTAGGTGCCGTAGAGGCTCGTAATCCAAACGCTCTTAGCCGCTTGGTCGCTCCCGCCTGAAAACACATAAGTCAGTCCCCCGACAATGCCTCCGCTAATGGCGAATACCGCTTTCACCGGAAAATACACAACGTTAGTGAGAAAGGCTACAGCTTGTAGGCCCGCGCTCGATGGGTTTCCCCCATCGTTGGCCCCGCTCGAAGAGACCGCGGTGCTGTCCTGGCTCCAAGCCGATGGGGCCATCGTGACGGTGCACAACGCCAGAATCATGAATGCTGCGACCAGCTTGCAACCGGAAGCCGCGCAGAAACGAGCAGATGATGCATATGTATTCACGGGTAATCCTCCTTTTTCGACAAAATAAGCTGAGCGGGGGTGGTTGACCCCAGGACGCTCACCCACATTGCAAGGTAGTGGGGTTATAGCAAATTCGACTCCGATTGCAAACCCCCTGCATGGCAGAGTGCACACGTTGGCTACGAGACATCCGTCTCTCCCGGGACAAAGTCCAGCTCAGCGGCAATGTACGATATCATGAAACTCTTCCGCTGGATAACCGCCTCTCCAACTTCGGCGGCCCAGCGGTCCTCCGCGAGACATTGGTTCTCTTGCGTAATGCCAGATTGCAACAAGAGATCTAGCTTGCACCAGCAGGCCGCCTGGACAAAGAACTCGCCGGCTCGTTCCTGGCACGATGCACGATCTTCCACTGAGAGATCATTGAAGGCCCGGGCCAACCAGCCGGGGAAATCCATGTCGGCGCTAAGCCGATCGATCTGGCTCTGCCTCATGTGGACGGCAACCTGGATCCCGCCCTTCCAGCTCCGCTTCTTGACGTTGAACACGCAGGAAAAAAGCTCCGGCGTTCCCTCCACCGGCTGCGGTCCGACGAACAGGGTCACCCGGAACTGAGAAGGCTCTGGTGCATGCTCGGCTGCCATGCGCGCATTGTAGCACGACCGCCGGTCTCACCTTTCGTCTCATTGACGGCTTGGTAGCGCGACGATAAGATACCCACGATGATTACAGCCCTCCACCAGCGCGTGAACGAAATTCAGCAGGCCCTTTGCGAGACCGGCATCGACGGCTGGCTCTTCTACGATTTTCGCGGGAGCGACCCCCTTGCCTATCGCATCCTTCAGCTCGACCCGACGCTCCATGTAACCAGACGCTGGTACTACTGGATTCCGGCGCAGGGAACTCCAGTTAAATTACTGCACCGCATCGAGCCCCATATACTGGATCCATTGCCAGGACAGGCCGACTGCTACGTGTCGTGGGAACAGCAGCGGCAAATCCTGGCCCGCCTGTTGACCGGCAGCCCCCGCGTCGCCATGCAATATTCTCCATTGAACGCGGTCCCCTATGTATCGCGCGTGGATGCCGGCACAATCGAGTTGATCAGAAGCTACGGCGCCGAGGTGGTCAGTTCTGCGGATCTGATTCAGATATTTGAGGCGCGCTGGACAGACCGGCAGCTCGAGTCGCACCAGTTTGCCGCGGCAGCGCTCCGGCGCATCGTCGACGAAACGTTCAGCCATGTGCATAAAGCCATCTCGCACGCCCGAAGTCTCACCGAATATGATGTACAACAGTTTATTCTGGCTCGTATCGGCGATGCCGGCATGACCACGTCGAGTGCGCCGATCGCCGCCATCAATGCCCATAGCGCCGACCCGCATTATGGCCCGACGAAGGCCGGATCGGCCGACGTGACCCGCGACTCATTGCTCTTGATCGATCTCTGGGCCAAACAAGCGGAGGCCAGTGCTGTCTACGCAGATATCACCTGGACCGGCTATGTCGGGCAAACTGTGCCGGTGAAACATCGCGCGATCTTTGACTTGGTCCGGCAAGGCCGGGACGCAGCCCTGAACTTTGCCAAAGCAGAAACAGCGGCAGGCCGCCGCCCCTTCGGCTGGGAAGTCGACCAGGCCTGCAGGCAGATCATCCAACAGGGAGGTTATGGCGACCAATTCGTCCATCGCACGGGCCATTCGATCGGCGAAGAGGTCCATGGCAACGGCGCCAACATTGACAGTCTGGAGACCCAGGATACCCGCCGTCTAATGCCGAGAACCTGTTTTTCGATTGAGCCTGGGATCTACTTGCCTGGCGAGTTCGGGATTAGAAGCGAACTGGATGTGTACCTCGCGGACCGGGAAGCTCTGGTCTTTGGGTTGCCATTGCAAAGCGAAATCGTCTCCATTTTCTAACCCCTGGCCATTCCTTGACAGTGCCTCCTGCTGGCCTATACAGTTGATTCGGCTCTTAAAACAGCAGTCCCACATTCGACTTATCGAACTAAACAAAGGAACGACGCCATGTTTGGTACCATGGGGATCTCAGAGCTCATCATTATTCTGGTCATCGTCCTCATCATTTTCGGGGCAGGCAAGCTCCCACAAATCGGTGAAGGGGTCGGTAAGGCGCTCAGAGGATTTAAAAAAGAAGTCAATGAAATCCCCGCGCCGGAGGTCGTGCAACCAGAAGCAACTGAACCGGCTCCCATGCAAGTCCAAGCGGCAGTCCAGGCTGCGCCAGCCATAACGGTACCGCAGCAGGGCCAGGCGCCCGCCTCGCTGAAACCCACCGCTCCTTATACGCCAGGCCCAGAACTGACCCCTGGAACCACCGCCGCCTTGATGTACAACATGGCGGCTCCGCCGCAGCCAGTTCGCACGGCAACACCCACTGCAGCCCCGGCAGCGGCACAGGGCCAGAGGCCTCCCACGATGGAAGAGCGGGCGGCGGCTCCCTCACCGATGATGAAGGCGCAGTACCCGCCCCTGCCTCCAGGCGCCCAGGCCAAACCGGTAGCCAATCGTCCCTCCGCCATCGTGAATAAGGATGCCGTGGTCCGCGTACAGGCACAGCAGGCGGCGATGAAGGCGAAGGCCGCGCAGCCAACCGGCGTCTCCCCTCAAGATATGCAGAGCTTGGGCGAGGGACTGGGCGATGCCTTACGGACATTCAAACAAGCCGTCGCCGATGTTCGCAATTCGGTCGATCCTGAGATGCGCACGATCCAAGCTGAAATGGATTCAGCACAGAAAGAGTTCCAGCAATCCCTCGAAGCAGCCAAAGAACTACCCGCCCTGCATGAGGAGCCTTCGAAGCAAACGTGAGCTGGGAAAATGGCTCCATCGGCCTGGCCAATGCCTGGTCCCTGTTCCGCCGCGCTACCGCCTCTCACACCATCGGATGGGTTGCCCTTGCACTAAGCCTCTCCCTCCCCGGCTGTCTCCAGGACTCTCCCCCTTCATCCAAAGCGCAGGCGCTCTCGCTGTTAGTGAACCTGCTCCAGGATGTGCGGCCAGAGATGCGGCGAACGGCAGTGGAATCCCTCGGAAAAATCGGCGACCCGCAAGCCACCGAGTCCATCCTTCCCCTCTCCCGCGACCCGTCCGCTCTCGTTCGCGAGGCAGCGATCACCGCGCTGGGACGCTTGAAGCCAACAGCCACAGAAGCGGTCGTGCGCCTATTGGCGGACGCGCTGAAGGATCCCGTCGAATCGGTCCGCCAGGCCGCGGTTGTGGCAATCGGTGAAATCGAACCGCGCTCCCAATTGTTGCAACCGATCGTCGCCTTACTGCAATCTTCGGACCCCAACATCAAGAAAGCCGCGGCGCAAGCCCTGATCCAAGTCGACTCAAGTCAATTGATTCCTCAGCTCATCGCCGCAGGCCATGATCCCGATGCAGCGGTCCGGCAGGGAATTGTGGCAGCGGTAGGGGAATGGGGAGGAAGCTCTGTCGCCCCTTGGCTCAGAGAATATTTAGCGCAAGACCCCTCGCCTAGGGTGCGGGCAGAAGCAGCCTATCGCCTGAGAACATTCAGCGATTTCGAGACGAAGGCCGCGCTTGAAGCAGCGGGCGCGAAGGATGCAAACCGTGAGGTGCGGCGCTGGGCAACAGAAGGGCCTTAGGAAATGAAAGAAGACGGAATCGCTAACTAAAAATGATTTGCTTATAACGGCTTATGCCGTTTTTGCATCCTTGTCCTGCTCGAAGATCCGAACAGGAGGATGCTTCCCAAGGATGGCATCCTCCGTAATGAGGACTTCCTGAAGCAGCTTTTGCGACGGGGCGTCGTACATCACGTCCAGCATCACATCTTCCAGGATCGCACGCAGGCCCCGGGCGCCTGTTTTCTGGATAAAGGCCTTCCGCGCGATCGCCCCCAACGCCCCTTCCGTAAACTTCAGCTTCACTTTTTCGAACGAGAAGAGCTTCTCATACTGCTTGGTCAGGGCGTTTTTCGGTTCGGTCAAAATACGAATAAGCGCTCGCTCATCCAGCTCATCCAACGTGGCCACAACCGGCAGCCGCCCGACGAATTCCGGAATCAACCCGTACTTAAGTAAGTCTTCCGGTTGAACCTTCGCGAATAGTTCGCCCAACTTGATTTCGCTCTTCCCGCGAACTTCGGCGCCGAATCCCATCGACTTGCAGTTCAGCCGCTGTTCGATAGTCTGCTCGAGCCCGACGAACGCGCCGCCGCAGATGAACAGAATGTTGCTCGTGTTAACCTGGATAAATTCCTGATGCGGATGTTTGCGCCCGCCCTGAGGCGGCACGTTGGCAACGGTGCCCTCGATGAGCTTGAGCAGTGCCTGTTGCACCCCTTCACCAGACACGTCGCGCGTGATGGAGGGGCTGTCGCTCTTGCGGCTGATCTTGTCGATTTCATCAATATAGACGATGCCCCGCTCCGCCCGCTCGACATCGTAGTCCGCGGCTTGCAGAAGCTTCAGGATGATGTTTTCCACATCTTCGCCGACATACCCCGCTTCGGTCAGCGTAGTGGCATCGGCCAGCGTGAATGGAACATCCAGATACTTCGCCAGGGTCTGCGCCAGCAACGTCTTGCCTGTGCCCGTCGGCCCCAACATGAGGATGTTGCCCTTCTGGAGCTGCACCTCATCCGTATCCTTGTCCTTGGACGAGATCCGCTTGTAGTGGTTATGCACGGCCACCGCAAGGATTCGCTTGGCCCGCTCCTGCCCCACGACGTATTGATCCAGGTGGTGCTTGATCTCCACCGGCTTTTTGAGCTTCGATGAAATCTCCTCTTTGGCTTCTTCCCAATCCTCGACAATGATGTCGTTGCAGAGGTTGACGCATTCGTCACAGATGTAGACCGTAGGCCCGGCAATCAATTTGCGGACTTCGTCGCGGTTCTTTCCGCAGAATGAACAACGAAGGTGTCGATCCATTTTATCCGGCTTAGCCATCCGTCCCCCTGCTACTTGTCCTTCGCCGCGTCTTTCCCTGCATCGCCACTGACAGCCTTGAGGAGCTTCGGAGGCCTCGTGATGACTTCGTCGATGAGCCCATACTGCTTGGCCTCTTCCGCCGACAGGAAATAGTCCCGTTCCGTATCCTGAGCGATCTTCTCCAACGGCTGGCCCGTGTGCTTAGCCATGATCTCATTGAGCCGCTCGCGGATTTTCAAAATCTCTCTGGCATGAATGTCGATTTCCGTGGCCTGCCCGGAAAACCCACCCATGGGCTGGTGGATCATGACCCTGGCATTCGGCAAGGCGAATCGCTTGCCCTTGGTGCCGGCGGTGAGCAAGAACGCTCCCATGCTGGCGGCTTGGCCCAGACAGATGGTGTTGATCGGGGGCTTCACATATTGCATCGTGTCGTAAATGCCCAAACCTGCCGTGACGCTTCCTCCTGGCGAGTTGACGTAGAGATTGATGTCTTTCTCGGGATCTTCCGCTTCGAGGAACAACAGCTGGGCAATAATCAGGTTGGCGAACACGTCGTCGATTGGCGCACCCAAGAAAATGATCCGGTCTTTGAGGAGCCGGGAATAGATATCGTAGGCTCGTTCGCCTCGGTTCGTCGTTTCAATAACAATGGGAACCAGCATGCACGTCGTTCCTTTCCGCTTACAGCCTGTTGACGCTAAGGTGCCGGAGGACCGGCACCGGTCGCTTCTTATCCCTGAATCACCGCATTGCGATACACAAAATCCAAAGCCTTGTCCGCCAGAATCCTGGCGCGCAATTCATCGATGGAATCCTGCCCGCCCGACTTAATCATCTTCACGAGATCGGCCGCCGGCATCTTGAGCTCCGACGCCAACCGCATGACTTCGGCGTTCAGGTCATCCTGCGTGACCGTCAGCCCTTCTTTCTCGGCAATCGCTTCCAAGACAAGGCCGAGCTTCACCCGGCGCGCGGCCTCGTCGCGATGCTCCTGACGAAGCGCCGTGAGCGCTTCCATGCTCAACGCATCCTCGCTGCCGCTCTTCTGTTGCTGTTGCTGCACGTGCTGGCGAATGATGGCTTCCAGCTCGCGCTCTACCAGGGTTTCCGGAAGATCGAAGTGGTGGGTCTCCGCCAGCCGCTTGATGATCGTATCCTTGTAGGTATCTTCGATCTCTCGCTTCAGGGCCTGCTCCATCCCGCCCTGCAACTTATCTTTGATTTCCTGGAGCGATGTGTAGGGGCCGCAGTCTTTGGCGAACTCGTCGTCTAGCACCGGCAGCTTCTTCTCTTTGACGGCCTTCAACGTCACGTTGAACACCACCGTTTTCCCTGCGACACGAGGATCGGGATGGCTGGCAGGATAGGGCTGGGCAATCTGGACGACGTCGCCTTCTTTCTTGCCCATGACCTGCGAATCGATCTCCACGCCCAGTACGGACACGTTCGATCCGACCTTATGGAGCTGCCCTTCCTTCTTCGTGCCATCCAGCGGCGCCCCGTCGAGGGTGCCCTGCACGTCCAGCACGATATAGTCCCCCTCCGCGATGACGTGACCGGCCGGAGCCGCTTCCAAACGAGCTTGCTGCTCGCGCAATACTTCAAGCCCACGAGCCAGCTGCTCCTCGGTCACGGTGCGCTTGTCAGGCTTGAGCGAGATAGGGCTCGGCGCCTTATAGTCCCGCAACTCGATGGTCGGCTTGATCTCGACAGTCGCGGTAAAGGTGAAGGGCTCGTCCTTCTTGATCTTGACTCGTTCCAGCGGAGGAATTTCGACGAGAACCGGCACAATCCCCGCTTGGCGAACGGCCTTATCGTAATAGTCCGGCACGAGGTTCCGGATCACGTCTTCTTCCACGGATTTGGAATAGCGTTTTTCCAGCAAGGCCTGGGGCGCCTTGCCCGGGCGAAACCCCGGGATGTTGACCTGGCGGTTCAACTCCACGTACGCACGGGCAAACCGTTGCGTGACCTCGTCGGCTGGCACCTCGATCTTGAGGGCGCGTTTCATCGGTCCTAATTCAATCACTTCCATTTTCATAGCTGGTACTACCCTTTATCTTGTAAGAAGCCTACCAGGTGACACTGCGCCGTCGCAGCCGTCCGTGGTTTGGTGCGAGCGGAGGGACTTGAACCCCCACGGTTACCCACGAGATCCTAAGTCTCGCGCGTCTGCCAGTTTCGCCACGCTCGCATGGGTGGGATATGCTGAAGTCGCCTCCAGCATGATGAGCAAATAAGCGAAATAACTCAATAGCGTTGGTCTTTTGTACCGTTGGATGCCTCCTACTGTCAACCCATACTCCTGGGGGAGAGGCCGCATGGTACGTAGTCAGCCCCGGCGCGGAGAACAGCTGAACTTTGCAGGCTTTCTACTGAACCCCATAGGCCAACTACGCACGACTCCTCTCGCAAGTCAGTGCTTGGTAGTACCCTCATCTTATAGGGAGTATAATGCCGACGAGGTTGCTCCATCGCCTCAAGCCCGGTATGCGTGACACAGTGACACGAGGTGAGGGCGGGGATCGTGGAACGAGCGGGGGATAGCACAAGACTCCCTCTCCTCCGCACATTCAATGTCTTCCCCTGAATCCCTGTTCAGTAAGGAGGTGCACGATGCGAGCGGTTCTCCTTCCTATAGCCTACCTGCTGGTCTTGCTACCGACTCCTTCCTGGGCCTATCGCGATTATTTTACGATCGAGCAGAAGGCGCAACTCGCCAAAGTCCAGACGGTTCTAGTCGATGCCATGGCCCTAACCGATAAAGGAGCCATTGAGGCAGGACCAATTGCCGACCTCGCCTCACGGAGGCTAGGCGAGTTGGGCTATACAATGGTTCAGGATCGCGCGAAGCCTCACGACGCAGTCTTCAAGGTGAAATGCGAACAGCGGAAGACCTGGGAAGGGACCACTGCGGCCGGCGGGGATGCAGATCTGCCCGATGCTCCGTCGCGCCTCTGGAAAGGGCCTGCCTGTCAGATGACCTATCTCCTCGGGGAACTAAAAGTGAGATGGCAGCGGGAGGTGCGCACCGGCTTCGACGATGCGGTCGTGGCAGCCCAAGCCACGAAGGCCGGCGAGCCAGGAGCCTATGCGATCGGAAAACTACAAGAGGAACTGGAGAAATACGAGTTTCCGCTGCTGTTGACGGCGGAGTGGGGCCAGCCGGAGCGGCTATTGACGCTGCTCGATTCTGCCGACACCACCCAGGCTCGCAAAGTCAAAATCTTTTCGTTGCTTGGCGAAATGCAGGCAGATGAAGCCCTACCGAGGCTGAAACAAGCGCTCCAAGATAGAGACTTAGCGAAACAGGCCTTGTCTGCGATGGGCAATCTCGGGCGAGAAGGCATTCCGCTACTGATTGAGATTATGACGACGTCCCAGGATCTCGAGGTACAAACAGCCGCAGCCAAAGGGCTAGGCCAACTCGGCGGACTCCACGGAGATGCCTCGGTCGTATTGCCGCTCCTGGCCAAGCTGAAAGATCCGAAAACCGACTGGTTCGTGCTCACGGAAGTGGCCTGGGCCTTGGGGAAAATTCCGGACAAACGATCGATTCAGCCCCTCTACGACCTCGACAAGAAACTCCAAGCCCTGCACGACCCGGAAAACATACCATTGAAAAAACTCAAAGAAGCGGTGTTCTGGTCGATCAAACAATGCGATACGTGGGATCAGTTCAGTTAATCAATGATCTTTTGTCCCTGATCAGGCGCGCGCGCTCCGGGCCGGTCGAGAGCCGGCGTGGAGACAGCACACTCAACAGCGCCAATGCCCTGACGTTCTCGATCTCATCTATGGTTCTCGATAGTTGCTCTTTGCCGCAAAATGTCAGGAGACTCTCATGGCTCCCTGTGAACTCCTCGCAGTACAGTACGGAAACCGGGGAGGGGCAATGGCATAGCGATTCACGCTGGTTGTCACCTTGCCGCTCACCAGACCACGTGCTAAGATGCCCCTTCCAAAAATCGATGTGGAGAGGTGCGAGAGTGGTCGAATCGACATGCTTGGAAAGCATGCGTCCCAGCAATGGGACCGTGGGTTCAAATCCCACCCTCTCCGCCAAAACAAGATACGGCAAAAGTAAAAAGTTAAAAGACGGAAGTTTCCGTCCTGCACACCTTCTACTTTTGACTTTGGATACGGGGCTGGGCCCTGTGCAACAGAACCCTGTGAACCCCGCCAGGTCCGGAAGGAAGCAACGGTAAGCGGTCAGTTCTGGGTGCCGCAGGATCACCTGGCCCCACTTAGCTTTATTCCGTGAGGCATGAAACCTAAGACGATACGAACGCGCAGGATCACGTCTCTCAACGTTTCACATCTACCGTTTCACGTCTAACGCCTTATGGATTACCAAGTCTCCGCCAGAAAATACCGGCCCGGCACATTCGACGACGTGATCGGACAGCCGCATGTCGTGCAGACGCTGGTCAATTCCATCACTACGCAGCGAATCGCCCAAGCCTATCTCTTTTCCGGGAGCCGCGGCGTGGGGAAAACCACAGTGGCGCGAATCCTCGCCAAAGCGCTCAACTGCGAGCAGGGGCAGACCGGCACACCCTGCGGCACCTGTTCCAACTGCCTCGAAATTGCGCAAGGCACCTCCGTCGACGTCATGGAGATCGACGGCGCCTCTAACACAAGCGTGGACGATGTGCGCGAGATCCGCGAGAACATCAAGTTCGCCGCGTTTCACGGGAAGTACCGGGTCTACATCATCGACGAAGTCCACATGCTGTCGAACTCAGCCTTCAACGCGCTACTGAAAACCCTGGAAGAGCCACCCCCACACGTCGTGTTTATTTTCGCCACCACCGAGATCCACAAAATTCCGGCGACGATTCTATCCCGCTGTCAGCATTACAACTTCCGGCGCATTGCGCGAGCCGAGATCGTCGAACGGCTGCGTTATGTGGTCAATCAGGACCAGATCGTCATCGAGGAGCGAAGCCTGATGGCGCTCGCCCGGGCCAGCGAGGGCAGCATGCGCGACGGACTCAGCCTGCTCGACCAGGCGGTGGCCTTTGGCGGGAAGACGATCGTGCATACGGACCTGGAAGCATTGCTGGGGGCGGTTCCGCAAGAATTGGTGCGCGCCATGATTCAGGCCCTTACTGCACAGGAAAGCGCTGCGGCGCTGCGCGTGCTGGCCCACCTGCTGGACCAGGGACACGATCTGCGCGCCTACTGTGCGGAGGTCGTCGAATATCTGCGCAACATGCTGGTGGTGTCGGTCGTGCCTTCGCCGCAAGAGCAGCAGGGCCTGATCGAAGCCACCATGGAAGACCTGGCGCAGATGGCGGCTGACGCCAAGGCCTTCTCCCCGGAGCAGCTTCAAGAACTCTTTGCGATTTTCACGCAAGCAGAGGATGCGCTCCGGCTCAGCGCCCATCCCCGATTCGTGCTTGAAACGGCGGCGGTGCGGGCCACGCGGTTGCTGCGTCGCGCGAACGAGAAGCCGGCCCAAGCGATGCCGCCGGGCCAAACACCACGCCCCTTGCCGGCGCCTGTTCGCGGAGAAAAACCGGCGCAGCCCGTTCGCGCAAATAGTCCGCCCCCTCCCTCGGCGCCAAAGCCTCCACAATCGACGGCGTCCATGCCAGCCGCGCCACTGCCGACCCGACCTCCGGGGCTCGCAACGGCCGCCCCAGCACGGAACCCCCTTTCGACTCCTCCGCCTGCACGGCCTCCCCTCGCCAGCAGTGAGGGGACCGTAACGAAACCTGTCCCTGCGGCCCCCAGTGACACGGCCCGTCCCGCGGTCACGCTTAATTGGGAGCAACTTCAAGAAGAAGTGGCTGGGGCCTTTCCCAATATCGCCCCCTTCCTGGAAATAGGGCGACTCGTCCGCGTGGACGGCCATGTCGTGACGATTGGCTTTCCCAAACAAGCGACGGTGGCCCGTGGCATGATCGAAAAGCCCGACAATATCGCGGTGCTCACCTCAATGTGTGAACGACTGAGCGGGCAAACCCTTCGGCTGCGGGTTGTCGAGTTGACCGAGGCGGACCCCCAGGGGCACACGATGGCAGAGCTTAGGGTGTCAAAAGAAAAAGAACAAAAACAAGTGCTCTTCGAGCGGGCGCAGGCGCATCCGGTCGTCAAGCAGGCGCTGGAGATATTCGGCGCAGAGCTCGCAGAGGTCCGGCCGGTAGCGAGCCAGAAGGAAATTGAAGAATGAAAAACCCGTTAGCGAACATGGGAAATATTCTGAAGCAGGCGCAGGCGATGCAGGCGCAAATGTCGAAGGTGCAGGAACAGGCTTCAGTGAAGACCGTCACCGGGACAGCCGGCGGAGGCAGCGTGACCGCCACGGCCAATGGCGCGATGCAATTGCTCAGCATCGTCATCGATCCCGAAGTCGTGAAAAGCGGCGACGTAGAGATGGTGCAGGACCTGGTCATGGCGGCATCGAACGACGCCCTCCACAAGGCGCGCGAGATGATGGCGAATGAGATGAAAGCCGTGACCGGCGGCATGAATGTCCCCGGATTATTTTAGCGGGCGATTACCTTATGGCAGTTGATCAGCAAGGACTCCTCGCGCGGTTGGTGCGCGAATTAGTCCGTCTCCCCGGCATCGGACAAAAGACGGCGCAGCGATTGGCGTTCCACGTGTTGAAATCCGAGCGCGAAGAGGCGCTCCGCTTGGCCGACGCCATTCGCGCCGTGAAGGACGGGCTCTCGTTTTGCCGCCAATGCCGAAACATTGCAGAAGGGGAGCTCTGCGAGTTTTGCCTCGACCCCAAGCGGGACCAAACGAGAATCCTAGTGGTGGAAGAACCCAGCACGACCTATGCCATCGAACGGGCCGGCGCCTACCGGGGCCTGTACCATGTGTTGCTCGGCGCCTTATCTCCGCTGGACGGCGTCGGGCCGTCCGATATCAGGGCCGAGGAATTGGTCGACCGGGTGAAACTCGGAGGCATTCAGGAAGTGATCCTTGCGACGAGTCCGACGATCGAGGGAGAGGCAACCGCCATCTATTTAACCAACCAGCTGAAACCCCTTGGCGCCAGAGTCTCCCGTATCGCCTATGGTATCCCGGTCGGGATGGACATTGAGTATGCCGACGACGTGACGTTACTGAAGTCGATTGAAGGCCGCCGAGACCTCTAGCCGTCCCACCGTACAACCAATATTTTTCAGCACCCTCGAGCCGATTACCTCCCATTGACCCCCCTCCAGGCCCCTGTTATAGTCCGCTCGTTAGAATGACTTTACTCTTCAACCAGGTGGCTAGGTGAAAGCAGGCTCTTCAGCCAAACCCATTGCATCCGCCCCCACAGCGACACCACCTGTCGCTCACACACGCCGTACCACAATCGCAGCCGTTGAAGAAAAGTACCACGCGATTCGTTGCGACCTAGAGGAGCAGCGCCGGACCATTTTGAATGAAGTGGTCGAGGGCCTGACCAGTTCAAATAGTCAGGAGACCTTCCCTGATGTCAGCGACCAGGCGTCGGCGGAAGCCGAGCAACGCTTCTCGATGAGAATTCTCGAGCGCGAGCAACGGTTGGTCAAGAAGATCGATGAAGCGCTGGCTCGAATGGACCAGAGCATCTACGGCATCTGCGAACGCTGCGAAGAAGAGATTCCCTATCCACGACTCAAAGCCCGTCCCGTCACCACCCTCTGTATCGACTGCAAAACACTCGAAGAACAAGAAGAAAAGAGCCGACGCTAGACGTCAGACTCTCCCACGTCCCCTCGCAGGACACTCAAAGAACTTGCCGTTCACTCTCCCCCTTAGATGGCCCGGATGAGTCCCCCACTGCGCGCGTCCAGCGAGGGCTCTCCAAGCCGCGCGTTGCGCGAACATAGGGAACTCACCGGGCCATCCCGCTACTGTTTGAGCACCTTCACTCGCTGTTTGGCGCGAGCGATGCGGCTGGTTTCCTCCGGGATACCTTCGGCCAAGGCAACATAGGTCTCGTATTCCAGAATGGCGCGTCTGGGACTCGTGGATTCGATGGCTTCCGCCAAGTTGTAACGGGCGATGGCGTAGTTAGGCCGAAGGATAACGGCCTTCTCGAAGGAGGCCAGCGCGTTTGCTTTGTCTCCCAACTTGCCGTAGACCGTGCCGAGGTTGTTCAGAATTTCCGGAGTATTGGGCCTGATGGCCAGCGACTGTAGCAACTCCCCCTTGGCCTTCTCGTGCTGCCCCTTCCCTTCCCATGCCAAACCCAGCTTGTGGTGCACCTCGGCCTGCCACACCTTACTCGTAAAGCCGCTCGCGATCGCTTTCTGATAGGCATTGGCTGCGATCTCGTAGTTCTGGGGCCCACAGTAAGACAACTGAGCCGTTTGTCCTCGTGCAAATTGCTGGAGCGACAGGAACGGCTCCTTGTCCTCCGCGCCTTGACTGTCGAGCTGTTGCCCTGGATTCTGGCTGCTTGGGCGGCGCAACCGTTCTAAAAATTCCCGTCGATAGGGGGAGAACAATTGCGCGTAGGGGTCGATCGTGATCGAGGCCTGGAGCAATGCCGGCTGCTCGTTCGTGCTAAGGACCAAATATTGCGTCGTAGATTTTTCATCGCCTGTTGCATAGAGGGCACTCGACGCCATGCTCGCCTTGGAAGATAGATTCGCCACGTTGAGATAAAACTCCAATGTGGGCTTCAACAATGTCAGGGTCTCACGCAGGACCGGGTAGGGCTCCAGACTGAGGCCGGACGAAAAAGTGAACAGCGCTCCGACCAGCAGTCCATCTTCATCGAAGAAATAAGATTCATCGCCGTGAGAGGGGCTTCGGTCGGCAGGGAGGATCAACTCCTGGCCTGAGCCCCAGGCTTGCGTCTTGAGCGCAGAAGCAAGATGGGCCTTAAGAAAGTCGGGCTTTGCCACACAGATCGTGGGGGACTTCAGAAGAATAAGATCGCTTTCCGATGGTGGGAGGGGCGGCTTAGGGGCTGCCGTTTCGCAGGCGCTCAGCAAGAGGCTTAGCCCCAACCCACAGACCAGCCATAGCCGAAGGGGCGCAGTGCCAGAGGCTCTCATATCACAGGGGGTTCGACTCACGGGGGGAGGATACACGAAATGTGAAAGCCTTTACCAACGACAAACGACCACGCCTGCCTCTCCGGAGAGAAGCGGGCGTCAAATCGGAAAACCGTCTTACTCTAAATTATATTGACGCTGCGCATCCAGCACGGCATCTTCGGATGTAGTGACCAGGAAGAATATTCCTGCGGCACATGCTGTTAGCCGCATAGCTAACCTCACTTGTCCAGCAGGGTTCACACCGCACGCTAGCGCAACACAATAAAGTGTAGCCAGCCACCCTGGCTCTATCCAGGGTGAGAGCGTTGCCAACAACCCCTATGAAAACAGTATGTTGGGAGGCGGGGGATGAAGAAGTGGTGGGCGATACTGGTATCGAACCAGTGGCCTCTTCCGTGTGAAGGAAGCGCTCTACCCCTGAGCTAATCGCCCACAGAGTTTGAAGTCTAGCATGGGGTTATAAATCGGATCAACCGAGAACGATGACGTCACGGGCGATCCGATCAGTAGGCTCCCGCTTCCATGCGTCGCTAGCCATTCCCAGCGCGCCGTCGCCTTGACATCGCTAAAATACGGTTCCTACAATGCCCTTCCGCTCACCTTTTGCCCACGGAGTCCCACTCGCATGCCCGACGACATTGTGATTATTGGCGGGGGTCTGGCCGGATCTGAAGCAGCATGGCAGGCAGCCAATCGTGGTGCGAAAGTCACGCTCTATGAAATGCGCCCCAACGCAACCACGCAAGCCCACAAGACCGGCGGCTTAGCCGAGCTGGTCTGTTCCAATTCGCTCGGGTCGACGGACCCGATGAATGCGCCCGGCATCTTGAAAGAAGAGATGCGCCGGCTCAACTCGCTCATTATCAAGGTCGCAGACGAAGTGCGGGTGCCGGCTGGATCGGCCCTGGCTGTCGATCGCGATCTGTTCTCACTCAAGATCACCCAGGCGCTTGAAAGCCATCCGAACATTCGCATTCTGCGCACGGAGATCGCCGAAATCCCGACGGACTGTCTCTGTATTCTGGCGACGGGGCCTCTGACATCCGACAAACTGTCTCAGGCCATCGCGCAATTGACCCAGACCAAGCATTTATATTTTTACGATGCGATCTCGCCGATCGTGGATGCCGACTCCGTCAATATGGACGTCGCATTCCTAGCCTCTCGATACGGAAAAGGCGGAGACGACTACCTTAATTGCCCCATGGATGAAGCAACTTATAATACCTTCTACGCCGCGCTGCTGGCAGCGGAAAAGGTGCAACCAAAAGACTTTGAAAAAGCCGCCTACTTTGAAGGCTGCATCCCCATCGAGGTAATGGCTGAACGAGGCCGCCAGACCATGCAATTCGGCCCATTGAAACCGGTGGGTTTGGACAATCCTAAGACGGGGAAGCGCGCCTACGCAGTGGTGCAGCTCCGGACGGAAAACGCTCATCGCTCCTGTTACAACCTCGTGGGGTTTCAGACTAAACTAACCTATGGCGAGCAGAAACGGGTGTTTCGCATGATCCCTGGCCTGGAGGAGGCGGAGTTCCTCCGCTACGGCAGCCTGCATCGCAACACCTTCATCAATTCGCCGCAACTGCTCTACAACACGCTTCAGTTCAAGGCGCGTGGCACCCTCTTCTTCGCGGGGCAATTGGTCGGCGTCGAGGGCTATACGGATTCCGCCGCGATGGGAGGACTGGCCGGCATCAACGCCGCTCGCAGCCTGGCAGGATTGCCCTTGGTCACGCCGCCACCTACTACGGCCCACGGCTGCCTCACGACATATATCACGACCACAGACCCCCGGCACTTTCAGCCGATGAATACGAACTTCGGGCTCTTTCCTCCCCTTGCCACCCCGACGAGAGACAAGGAGAGCAAACGACGGCTCACCGGACAACGGGCGCTTGAGGACCTGACGGCATGGATGACGCAATTCAAGCTTTCATGACCTTCCTGGAAGTGGAACGGCATGCGTCGCATGAAACCGTGCGCAACTACGGTTCAGACCTCCGCCAATTTCACACCTTCATGAAGGCAGAACAGCCGGGACTGCCCAAGCTCGATCCCGCGACCGTCAAGACGGAGTCCATCAGAGCCTACCTCCATTGGCTGGACCGCAAACAGGAAAAAAGCTCCTCGATCGCCAGGAAGCTCGCCTCTCTTCGCAGCTTCTATCGCTATCTGCAGGGAAAAGGCCGGGTGGGGCTCAATCCCGCCGACACCATCAGAACGCCGAAACAGCCCAAGCATCTACCTCGTGTCTTGACTAAGGACGACGCGGCAGCACTGATGGACTTTCCTGCCGGACAAGCAGGCTCCTCCCTCCGGGACTGCGCCTTATTGGAAACGCTCTATTCGACCGGGGCTCGTGTGAGCGAACTCGTGGGGCTCAACCTCGAAGACCTCCGTGCGTCCGAGGGACTGGTCCATCTGCGAGGAAAAAGCCGGAAGGAACGGATCGTCCCAGTCGGGGCGGTAGCCCTCAAGGCCATCCACAACTATCGTGCATCGTTGAAGCCATCAGCCAGCAATCAGCAGCCAGCAGCCCCCGTCTTTTTGAATCTCCGAGGGGGTCGGTTGACGGCCAGGAGTGTGGCTCGCATCGTGGCCAGCTATTCGAAGCAGCTGGCCGGAGGCTCCGTGAGTCCCCATACCCTGCGCCATTCTTTTGCCACCCATCTCCTCGATGAGGGAGCTGATCTACGATCGATTCAAGAGATGCTGGGGCATGTGTCTTTGGCCACAACACAAAAATACACGCACCTGGCGACAGACCAGCTCCTGGCCGTCTACGATAAGACCCACCCGAGAGCCGGCCGCGCCGCCAACATACGTTCCACCAAGGACGGCAAACCATGATATATATTGAAGCGACGCGCAGGTCGCGCTTTTCTCGCAAGGGGAGTCAGGCATGAACAAACTGATCAAAAAAGCGAACGTGCTGATCGAAGCCTTGCCCTACATACGCAAGTTCAAGGGCAAGACCATCGTGATTAAATATGGCGGCCATGCCATGACCGACACGCTGTTAAAAGAACGATTCGCCCAGGATGTCGTGCTCTTGAAATACGTGGGACTCAATCCGGTAATCGTGCATGGCGGAGGCCCCCAGATCGACAAGATGCTCGAGCGCTTGGGCATGGAAGCCAAGTTTCGCCATGGGGTGCGGGTCACGGATGATGCCACGATGGAAATCGTGGAGATGGTCTTGGCCGGCAAGATCAACATGGAAATCGTCGATCTCTTGAATCGCCATGGAGGTCTCGCGGTCGGGTTGAGCGGCAAAGACGGCGGACTCATCCTGTCGCGCCCCCTCACGGCCAAAGCCTGGTCCGCCATTCTGGATAAGGATCTGGATGACGGGGAAGGAGAAGTAGATTTCGGCCTGGCGGGAGAAGTTCAGTCCATCGACCCGACGCTGGTGCTGAAGCTCCAACAGGACAATTACATTCCCGTGATCGCGCCGATCGGCACAGACCGTGAAGGCAACACCTACAACATCAATGCTGACCTCGTGGCCGGAGCGATAGCGGGGGCGCTGCAAGCGGAAAAACTGGTGATGATGACCGATGTCAAGGGCATTCGCGATGCGAATGGACGCCACCTCTCGACGGTCTCGCGCAAAGATACGCAACGGATGGTGAAAAAGGGCACGATCAGCGAAGGGATGTTGCCCAAGGTCCATGCTTGCCTGGATGCCCTCGGCGGCGGAGTCGGCAAGGCCCATATCATCGACGGCCGCATACCCCATGCGATTCTCCTCGAAGTGTTCACGCGCAAGGGTATCGGAACTGAAATCACCTCATAATCGGTTTATCCGAACGGTCTGGACACCTTGAATCTCTTCTCTCCAACGTGGCGACGACAGTGACCGAGGCCGCCCTTCACATCGCGGGGGTACGGGCATGAGCACGAGCCGCGTGAAACTTGCCCCTGCAACCAGTCGTCTCATAACTGAGACTTACGGCCAGCTCGACTATGGCGCGCTTGGGCCGGTCTACTGCTATGAGGGAGGCGATGAGTTCTGGCGAGCGAAGCGGGGCCCCTGCATCCGGCTCGGGATCCAGGTCGCCGTCCTGCTGAAGAAGAAGCTAAAGCGAAATGGTCGCAGTCTCTACATCGGGGCTGGAGTGGCGGAGCTGCCCCCGTTGGTTATGGAAACGGTGGAGCTGGGCCGGGCGGTCGAGCCCCACAATCTCCGGAAAGCCGAGGTCACAGCGCTCAACCATGCCTGCCGGGCAATTCCCATCACGTTCCATGCGGTCGATGCGGCTAAAGCGAAGGGCCGTTTCGATCATCTCTGGGTGGTCAGCGTATTAAACGATCCTGAGCGATTCCCGAATCTCTCGCCTCTCTCCTATGGACAGGGCAATCCCCTCACGCTCAATCCCATGCAGTTCGACAAAGAGCGCCGCATTGTGCGGGCGCTCGTGGCCCGCTGCATGGGGAAGCTCGAGAGGCCCGGCCTCGTCACGACCACGACAGAAGAAGTCATCTGGATTGCAGAATGGTGCCACCAGCATGGAGTGGCCTATCGAGTGGGGAAACGCTATTACCAAACAGCCCTGGTGGGAGATCCGATCTGCTTCATTCACATTGGGGAGGGAGACTGACTGGTCCTAGATTTTAAAGCCTGGCTTTGCCTTTGACGTATTGCCCATATACTGACTCGCGTACCTCACGTAGTTCTCCGCCGACTCCTTAATCCAGGCGAGCTCTTCAGCCGTCACAGACCGCTTGACCTTCGCCGGCGACCCAAGGACCAGGCTCTTGGGTGGGAAGACGGTCCCCTCCGTAATCAGGGCCCCTGCGCCCACGACGGAATCTTCTCCGATCACCGCTCCGTCCATGATGATGGCGCCCATGCCGATCAACACGCGGTCCTTGATCGTGCAGCCATGGAGGATGACCCCATGGCCGATGGTCACCTCGTTGCCGATAATCAGGGGATGGGTATCGTGGGTGACATGCAACATACAGAGGTCCTGCACATTGGTCCGGTCGCCGATCCGGATATAATGCACGTCCCCGCGAATGACGGCATGAAACCAGACGCTACATTGCTCGCCCAGCACAACATCGCCGATGACGATGCCGGTCTCCTCGATAAAACAGGAAGTGGAAACCGTGGGTTTGATGCCCTGAAAGGTGCGAATCATCTGCCCACTGTAGGGGAATCGTCCGACAACCTGCAAGAGCCTGTTGATTGACAGGCTTTTCAGCCCTCCCGTAAACTGCTTGGTATGGCTACACGATTGATCACGCCCGCTCGCCCGAGCAAAAAGAAGACCACGATCGGCTTTGTGAACCTGGGTTGCTCAAAGAACCAGGTCGACTCAGAAATCATGCTGGGGACCTTAGTCACTGATGGATTTGCCCTGACCGACGATCCGAAAAAGGCTGAGGTCGTCATTATCAATACCTGCGGCTTCATCGAAGAAGCCAAGCAGGAATCAATCGATACGATCATCGCCCATGGCAAGCTGAAAAAATCGGGGTCCTGCCGCGTCTTGATTGCCGCAGGCTGTCTGGCCCAACGGTATCAAGGTGACCTCCTCAAGCAATTACCGGAATTGGACGGCGTGGTGGGTACCGGCGAGTTCGGGAAGATTGCGGAGATTTGCCGAAATCTGCTGGCGCCAAAGAAACGGCAACAGAGACTCTGGATCAGCGAGCCTCCTTACCTCTACGATGCGGATGCGCCGCGACTCCGTCTCGGGAAGTCCCATAGCGCCTATGTGAAAATCGCCGAGGGCTGCAATCGCAATTGCGCCTTCTGCGCCATCCCCCTGATGCGAGGCAAACAGAAAAGCCGCCCAGTGGAATCGATCGTGGCGGAAGCCAAGCGCCTCGCTTCGGAAGGCGTGAAAGAAATCAACCTCATCTCCCAGGACACGGTGAACTACGGCGTCGATCTTGGCCTGCGCCAAGGCCTCACCACGCTGCTTCGCGAACTGGTCAAGGTAAAGGATTTGCACTGGATCCGGCCCTTCTATCTCTATCCGCAACAGGTCTCGGACGAGTTGCTGGATCTCTATGCCGGAGAAGAAAAGATCGCCAAGTATATTGATATGCCCCTGCAGCACATCAATGACCGGATGCTCAAACGGATGCACCGGTTAGGCGATCGGGCTGCCATTACATCTCTCGTCGACCGAATCAGGACTCGCATTCCCGACGTCACCTTCCGCACGGCTTTCATCGTGGGGTTCCCGGGAGAGACAACGCAGGAGTTCGAGGAGCTGAGAAACTATGTAGCAGAGGCCGAATTCGACCGGGTGGCGGTGTTTTTATATTCAGACGAAGAAGACACGCCGGCAGTTGGGCTCGATGAAAAGGTGGAGCGATCGGTCATGGACGAACGACGAAATGAAATCCTGGCCATCCAGGAAGAAATTGCAGCGGCCAAAGGCCAGGCCCTGATCGGCTCCGTGATGGAAGTCTTGGTCGAAGGGGTCTCAGAAGAAACGGAGTGGCTGCTAGAGGGACGCCATGCAGGGCTGGCTCCGGAGATCGACGGGGTCGTCTACATCAATGACGGCTCGGCCTCGGCAGGCGACATCGTCAAGGTCGAGATCACCGACGCGGCGCTGTACGATCTGGTCGGCCACATCGTTCCGTAACGGGTAGTTGGAAAAGACCGCCGGCAAGGGACAGGATGGCACAACGAAAAGAATCAATCGTCCTCCTGATTCACTGCAAAGATCGTCGGGGCATAGTCGCTCGGGTCTCCGGCTTCATCCACGACTTCGGCGGGAACATTCTCGACTCGGAACACCATACGGATGAAGAGACAAACGAGTTTCTGATGCGTATGGAGTTTGCCACCGAGGGCTTGCAGATTCCGCCCGATGACATCGCTGCGGCCTTCGCTCCTGTTGCGAAGGCCTTCGAGATGCGCTATGAAGTCCGCCACTCAATCCGACGAACGAGAGTCGCGATGTTGGTCTCGAAACAGGATCACTGCCTGGCAGACCTGCTCCAGCGGCACAAACGGGACGAGCTCCACATCGATGTTCCTGTGATTATTTCCAATCACGACACCTGCGTTGGCTGGGCCGAGCTGTTCAAGATTCCCTTCTCCGTGTGTCCCGTGACTAAAGAGACCAAGCCTCAGCAGGAGCAGCAAGTGCTCTCCCTGTTGAGAGAGCATCGCATTGAGCTGGTTGTTATGGCCCGGTACATGCAAATCCTCAGCGCCAACTTTCTTTCACAAGTCGGCTGCCCGGCCATCAATATCCATCACTCATTTTTGCCGGCCTTCATGGGAGCCAATCCCTATCGGCAGGCCTATGACCGTGGCGTAAAAATCATCGGCGCCACGGCGCACTATGCGACGGAAGATCTGGACGAGGGACCGATCATCGAGCAGGACGTCATGCGGGTGGGCCACCGGGATACCGTCGATGATTTAGTGCGGAAAGGGCGTGACCTGGAAGAGGTCGTGCTGGCCCGCGCTGTGCGCCGCCACGTCGAACGACGCGTCTTGGTCTATGGCAGAAAAACAGTCGTCTTCGATTAGCCGCATCCTGAAAGTGCTCTAGCTTCGCTCTCGCATCGTTCAGACCCTCGCCGTACCCTCCGCGCACGCCTCAGATCTTCACTCGCTGTGGCCTTACTGGTGGAACTTTTTGCGAATCCTGCTGATGGCCTTGCCTGAATGAAAAAAACGAGAACATACACGATGGAGCAGCCGCTCGGCTGCCCCATCGCCACAGTGATTACTAGATTTTCGCGCTGAGGAAAAGAGCGCTCCCGCGCCGATCGATCAAAATTAAGGCATTCTCGCCTTTTTTCAATCTGGACGAAACCTTCTCGAACTCCTTCACCGACTTGACCGGTTGGCGGTTGATTTCCCGGATCACATCCCCCTTCATTACCCCGGCCTTCTCCAGGCCGCTATCCGGCTCGACCGCTGTCACTACGACGCCCTGGCCCTTGACTCCGAGTTCCTTCGCCGTATTTTGATCCAGCTCCTGAACCGCCACCCCAGCAAAGGCATAGTCCGCCTCGCCAGTTTCAGCCTTGGCAATCTTTGTGCTGCCCGGCTGTTCACCGACGATCACCGCAAGGTTCTTCTCGTGGCCCTCGCGGATTACTCGGATTGTCACCTTCGCGCCCACTGCTGTTTTCGTTACCTGCCGCTGAAGCGTGACCGCGTCTTCGACTAGCACACCCTGATAGGCCGTGATGATATCGCCTTGCTTCAGGCCTCCCTGACTCGCGGGGCCGTCATCCTTTACGTCGCTAATTAGAGCGCCCTTCGCGTCTTTGAGGCCGAACGATTTGGCCAAATCCTGATTGAGATCCTGAATCGAAACTCCAAGGAACCCTCGTACGACCTTGCCGTTCTTCACCAAACTTTCATAAATGGGCTTGCTCATGCTGGTCGGAACGGCGAAGCCCACTCCCTGATAGCCGCCGGTTTGGGAAAAGATCGCCGTATTGATCCCCACCAGTTCGCCTTTGGTATTGACCAGGGCACCGCCTGAATTTCCAGGATTGATCGCCGCGTCTGTTTGAATGAAGTCTTCGTACTGAGTGATGCCCATGCGGCCTCGGCCCAATGCGCTCACAATGCCGAGGGTGACAGTAGAGTTCAGGCCAAAGGGATTACCCACCGCCAACACATATTCGCCGACTTGTAATTTCGTGGCATCGCCCCAGGAAACAGTCGGAAGGTTCTGCCCATCAATCTTGACGACGGCCAGATCCGTCTTGGGATCGGCCCCCACAATCTTGCCTACGAACTCCCGCTTGTCCGGTAACGTAATCGTGACCGTGCGCGCTCCCTCGATCACATGGTTGTTAGTCAAAATATACCCGTCTGGCGAAACAATGACGCCGGAGCCCTGCCCGCCACCACGATGTTCCCGTGGCTCACTGGGACCAGGACCCTGCGGCCCACGAAACCCGCGAGGGCCGAATGGTCCCCCCGGTCCGCCGAAAAACTCCTCCATCCGCTCCCGCAACTCAGCTTGTCCGCCCCGGCTATCAGCCGCCTCCTCGACCGCCACAGTCGTAATATTCACCACGGCCGGCGTGACCGCTTTTGCGACCTCCGTAAATCCATTCGAGGGAGCGGCGTTCATCGGCAAGGTCACCGGCGCCGCGATCGATGCAGCAGAGTTCGAGGCATGAGACGGAGCAAGTGATTGACCCCCCCAGATCAGAAGGGCGCTCAGCGCCGCGACCGCAATGGCACGTTGAATAGTCTGACGAACAGGCTGTCTCATGATTTCCTCCTTGCGATAGACCAACCGGGGCGCATACCGATGACGAGGCTCACATGGTGGTAGCCTAGCAGTCCGCAATGAGAGGAGGATTAGGAAGGGATTAAAAGTCGCTAAGCAGTGGGGACCAAGGGGAGCCACACCGTAAAGGTCGAACCTTCGCCAACCTGGCTCTGGACCTCAATACGGCCATGGTGCGATTCAGCAATCCAGGAACAAATCGCCAGGCCCAAACCCGTACCCTTCTTCGTATGGGCTCGCGCATTATCGGTGCGGTAGAACCGGTCGAAGATCTGAGGCCAATCCTCTTCCGCGATCCCAATGCCATGATCGGTCACCGAGAGACGGGCCTGGCCCTGCTCGATCGTCAAGGCCATCTCAACTGTGCCGCCGAAACGGGAATATTTAATCGCGTTATCGACGAGATTCAGAAAGAGTTCTCGCAATCTTAGTTCATCGCCCGATACCACCGCCGGCACATTGCTTATGAGTGCAACCTGAATGTTCTGCTCCTGCCCCAGTAATGAGGCCTGTCGCTGGACATCTTCGATGAGCCAGTCCAGTGGGACCGTCAGATGCTCCATCTTCACCTCGCCCATGTCGGCCCGGGAGAGGAAGAGCAGCTCATCCACAATGCGCGTCATGCGATCGATCTCTTCGAGATTGCTCTCCATAACCGCTTTGTAATCTTCGTTTTCGCGCGGACGCCGTAGCGCCAATTCGGTTTCCCCTCGCATCACCGTGAGCGGCGTACGCATCTCATGCGAGACATCGCTACTGAACTGGCGGATCTGCCGGAACGACGTTTCAAGCCGGTCGATCATGTCGTTGAACGTATTGGTCAGTCGTCCAATTTCGTCGGCTGAAGCAGGAGCCGTCAGTCGTTGCGTCAGATCTCCTTCGGCAATCCGTTGCGCGGCCAGCGTGATTGCATCGACCGGACGAAGCGCCCGGCCTGCCATGAACCAGCCTCCGGCCAGCGACACAGCCAGCGCAACCGGCATACTCACCAACAACACCAGGAGCAGGCGGTTCAAGGTATGTTCGACAGAGTCCATCGTGGTGCCGACTTGGATGATATAGAGCAGACTGCCTCGATAGACGATGGGGACGGAAATGAGGCGGAGCGGCGGCTCCTTGGGGTATTGCGCCGACTCGAATAGGCTATGGCCAGAATAGGCGACTTCCAGGGCCCGCCGGCTTAGCGGCAGCTCATGTTGTTTGACGTTCGGCGAGCGAATCGTAATCGTGCCGGAGGGACTGAAGATCTGAAAGAATTTATCGATGCGCGCCAGCTCGGGGAACTGCGACATCAGTTCGCCTTCGTCGACGAGAGGAAGGAACCCGCGCTCTTCCAGGGCCCGCACAGCGGCGGCGGCGGTTCCCTCCAGCGATTGATCGACCGCATCGCGCAGACTGCGCGCAGTCATCACATAGAGGACCGTTGAAAAAATGATGAGGATCAACGCGAGAGCTGTGCCGTACCAGAGGGTGAGCCGGACGCGAAGCGGCATCAGTCGGCCTTCAACATATAACCGCTACCCCGGACCGTGTGGATCAGTTTCTTGACGCGGCCCCGATCGATCTTGTTGCGAAGGTAGTTTACGTACACGTCGATGACATTGGTAAAGGTGTCGAAGTCCTGATTCCACACATGCTCGGAGATCATGGGCCTGGTCAGCACACGGCCCGTATGGCGCATCAGATATTCAAGCAGGGCATACTCCTTCAAAGTGAGATCGATCCGCTGGTCGCCCCTGGTCACTTCGCGCGTGGCCGGGTTCAGTAGCAAATCATCGATCTGAAGCACGCCGGGACTCTCGGTGGCGCCGCGGCGTAGCAAGGCGCGGATGCGGGCGAGCAATTCATCAATCGCGAAGGGCTTCGTGAGATAATCGTCCGCTCCCGCATCAAGGCCCTTAACCCGTTGATCGACTTGCGATTGAGCTGTCAGAATCAGGATGGGAGTTTGAATCTTCGCCTGGCGAATCCCCTTGACGATCTCCAGGCCAGGCAACGTCGGCACCATCAAATCGACGATCACCAGGTCGTAGTTGGTGGCGAAGGCCAGCTCCAGCCCCTTCGCTCCGTCCTCGCAAAGATCGACGGCGTAGCTCTCCTCTTCAAGCGCGCGCTTGATAAAAGAGCCGACTTTCGTTTCGTCTTCAATGGCTAGAATGCGCATGGTTTTCGTTGGGGGATTATACCAGACCTCTGCAGACTAATCGCCTGCCATCAGGTTGGCGGAAAGCGCGTGACCGGTACAGGCGCATGGGTCAGGGGCCTGAACAATGCGAGGCCGAAGCCGACAGACTGTTTTAGCCTCCCGCTTATAGTCTGCACTCATACGTGACTCTCCGTCCAAAGGCAAGTCTGGGAGCTCTCTCGCAGCCTCTGGAGAAGAGGTGGCGAACATGGTACTCTGCGGGCCGCAAACGGCTCAGTCGATAGAGCGAGTTCTCGACCAACGACACCTATCCGAAGGACAAAACGAACGCTATGGCTACCCCGGACTTTCTCAGCCCGACCGACACCTTTCTCCATCGCCATCTTGGTCCCACCGACGCGGATGTCGGCGAGATGCTGGGGACGCTCGGCTTACAGTCACTGGAAGCGTTGACGGCCGCGACCGTGCCCTCCGACATTCGGCTGCAAAAAGACCTGGATCTGCCACTCCACCGCGGCGAGCAGGCCGTGCTGAAAGAAATCCGCTCCATCGCCGCGCAAAACACCCTCTGCCGTTCATTGCTCGGCATGGGCTATTACGACTGCATCACGCCCGGCGTGATCCAACGCAACATTTTCGAAAACCCGGCCTGGTACACCCAATACACGCCCTACCAGTCGGAGATTGCCCAGGGCCGCCTGGAAGCCCTAGTGAATTTTCAAACACTGGTAACCGACCTCACCGGCTTGCCCCTCGCCAACGCCTCGCTCCTGGATGAAGCCACGGCAGCAGCGGAAGCGATGGCCATGTGTCTCGCCATTTCCCGTTCAGCCGGCAGCGAACGAAAAGAGTTTTTCGTGTCGCACAATTGCCATCCGCAGACCATTGCGGTGATGCAAACGCGAGCGGAGCCGCTGGGCATCACGCTGCATGTGGGGCAAACGCAAACCCTCGAGTTCTCTAATCCGCAGTTGGCCGGTCTCCTTCTCCAATACCCTGCCACAGACGGCTCTGTCATGGATTACAGTGAACTGGTGACAAGGGCTCATGCGGCCGGAGTGCTTGTGGTGGTGGCCACGGACCTCTTAGCCTTGACCCTCTTACGTTCACCAGGAGAGTTCGGGGCCGACATCGCCATCGGGTCCACCCAGCGATTCGGAGTCCCGCTCGGATTCGGTGGCCCCCACGCTGCCTTTCTTTCGACCGCGGAATCGTTCAAACGGCAGATGCCGGGGCGTATCGTCGGCGTCTCGAGGGATGCCACGGGAAAGCCAGCCAGCCGCCTGTCCCTCCAGACGCGCGAGCAGCATATCCGGCGTGAGAATGCCACAAGCAACATCTGCACGGCGCAGGTGCTCTTAGCCATCATGGCCAGCATGTATGCGATCTACCATGGGCCGGAAGGTTTGCGGAAGATTGCCGAGCGGGTGCATGGCCTAGCGGTGGTGCTGGCGGAAGGCTTACGGACACTCGGGTTCGATGTCGGAACAGAAGCCTACTTCGATACGGTTCTAGTCCGGCTGACGAAGGCGCAGGCCAGTCTTATTTTGGCCAGAGCCAGTACGGCCTGCATTAACCTTCGTTCACGCGAGGACCATTCCATCGGAATTGCGCTGGACGAAGTGAGCTCGGAAGAAGAAATCAAATGCCTGTTTCAAATTTTTACCGGCCACGATCAGCTACCCTTTGAGATAAAGGGCTTAAGCCGGAGCGTCACCACCAGCTTCCCTGCGAACCTGTCCCGCACCAGCACCTACCTGACCCACGAAGTTTTCAATCGCTACCATTCGGAACATGAGATGCTGCGGTACATCCACCGCCTTGGGGCAAAGGATCTGTCGCTCGTCCATTCGATGATCCCCCTGGGGTCCTGCACCATGAAGCTGAACGCGACCTCCGAGATGCTGCCGGTCACCTGGCCGGAGTTTTCACGGCTCCACCCCTTTGCCCCGCAGGAGCAAACTAAGGGCTATCAGGAACTATTCCGTCAGCTGGAGGCCTGGCTGGCCGCGATCACTGGGTTCTTTGCCGTGTCCTTGCAACCGAATGCCGGCTCGCAGGGAGAATATGCGGGCCTGATGGTGATCAGGGCTTACCACCGGAGCCGTGGCGACCTGCATCGGGATATCTGCTTAATTCCCGTTTCCGCGCATGGCACGAATCCGGCCAGCGCTGCCATGGCGGGCATGACGGTGGTGGTGGTCGCCTGCGATCAACAGGGCAATGTAAATTTGGCCGACCTCGAAGCCAAGGCCACGCAACATCGCGCTCGACTCTCAGCCCTCATGTTGACCTACCCTTCGACTCACGGGGTCTTCGAAGCGGATGTGCGAGGCATCTGCCAGATCGTCCATACACATGGCGGACAAGTCTATATGGATGGAGCCAATATGAATGCCCAGGTGGGACTCTGCCGCCCTGGCGATATCGGCGCGGATGTCTGCCACCTGAATCTGCACAAGACCTTTTGCATCCCCCATGGGGGCGGCGGTCCTGGGATGGGACCGATCGGCGTGGCGCGCCATCTGGCGCCATTCCTTCCCGGCCATCCGGTCACGCGCCTGGGCGGACAACACTCCATCGGCCCTGTCTCAGCAGCTCCCTATGGCAGTCCCAGTATCGTGACGATTTCCTGGGTCTACATCGCCCTAATGGGACGGGACGGATTGACGAAGGCGACGCAGGTGGCGATCTTGAACGCCAACTACATGGCCAAGCGGCTGGAGAAATATTATCCCATCCTCTATCGAGGCAAGGCCGGGTTCGTGGCGCACGAATTCATTCTCGATCTTCGCCAGCTCAAGGAGACTGCGGGAGTCGAGGCCATGGATGTGGCAAAGCGATTGATGGATTACGGGTTCCATGCTCCGACTGTGTCGTTCCCTGTTGCAGGGACCCTCATGATCGAACCGACCGAAAGCGAATCGAGAGCCGAGCTGGACCGGTTCTGCGAGGCCATGATCTCGATCCGTGCCGAGATACAGGCCATCATCGAGGGCCGCCAGCCCCGCACGAATAATCTCTTGAAGAATGCGCCCCACACGGCGCAGGTGGTTACAGCGTCCGAATGGACCAGGCCCTACAGCCGTGAAGAGGGGGCTTTCCCCGCCCCCTGGGTGCGCGACCATAAGTTCTGGCCCAGCGTGAGCCGCATCGACGCAGCCTACGGCGATCGCCATCTTATCTGTACTTGCCCACCCATTGAGAGCTATTCCTAGGCTGCTACCGACATAGCTTCGCTTGCCACCATCAGCTCATCGCAGTAGAGTGAGCAGAGTGACCCGTCTTTTAACGACAAAATGGGACCGCCGAAGTGCCACTAGGGTGACCCATGCTGCACATCTCCGCACACGTCATCATCCCCGATTCTGAAATCGCCATCCATGCGATGCGGTCGCAGGGCGCTGGCGGACAGAACGTGAACAAGGTCTCGTCTGCGATCCATTTGCAGTTCGATATTGCGGCCTCCTCACTGCCCCGCTTCTACAAAGAAGAGCTGATGAAGCTCAGAGACAATCGAATTTCAGAGAATGGGGTGATTACGATCAAGGCGCAGCAGCACCGGAGTCAGGAGCAGAATCGTGAAGATGCCTTTGCGCGACTCTGCGAGCTCATTCAGAGCGTGGCGATTCCGCGCAAGAAGCGCAGGGCCACGAAACCAACGAAGGGGTCGAAGCAGCGGAGGCTGGAGAGTAAAACGAAACGAGGAAAGCTAAAAACCCTTAGGCGGACGTTGGACTAAGAAGAGCCGTCACACGTCATTCGTCAAACGAGAAGGAAGCCAGGATTTTCGAACTGTTCTCTTTCTGCGATTGACGGCTGACGATTGGCGTCTACCGAATTACTCGGCCGACGCGAGCGATCCCAGAATATTATACCCCCCGTCGACATAGATCACTTCTCCGGTAATCCCGCGTCCTAGCGAGCTCACCAGGAACAGAGCCGTGTCGCCGACTTCTCCCTGTTCCGTAGCGCGGCGGAGAGGTGCAAACTCACGATGGTGATCCACCATCTTGCTGATGCCAGAAACGCCGCGGGCAGCCAGGGTCCTGATCGGCCCGGCGGAGATGGCATTCACCCGAATGTTCTTCGGGCCGAGGTCATTGGCCAGGTAGCGAACGGTAGCTTCAAGGGCCGCCTTGGCAACTCCCATCACATTGTAATGGGGCACCACCCGTTCCGCTCCCAGGTAGGTGAGGGTAACGATGGACCCGCCGTCAGTCATCAAGGGCAAGGCGGCTTTGGTCACGGCAACGAGCGAATAGGCGCTGACATCGAGGGCCGTGGCAAACCCCTGCCTCGTCGTATTCACAAACTGGCCAATGAGTTCTTCGCGAGGGGCAAAGGCGACTGAATGAACAAGGAAGTCGATCTTCGGGGTTTCCTGCCCCACGCTCTGCATCAAGGCTGCGATTTGTGTATCGTCTCCCACGTCGCAAGGAAAGGCTTTCGCGCCAGGCATGGTCGCGATCAGCTCTTCGACGTTTTCCCTGAGCCGCTCGCCCTGATAGTTAAAAAACAGCTTGGCGCCCTGGCCCGCAGCAGATTGGGCAATGGCCCAGGCGATGCTGTGCTTATTGGCAACCCCGATGATCAGTCCTGTTTTGCCTGTCAATAGGCTCATTGTCTCGATCTCCCTAATAATGGTCCTGGCAATTCACAAGTCTGAACATAGCACGATTGAGGCGCGTCTGTGAATCGACCGGGCTTACGTTCTTAAAGTTAATCCGGCTCAAGGCATTTAAGCGCCTGAAATGACGCAAGCATCGTGCGATAAGAATAATGCGCATTCCGGCCGCTGGGATTCGGCAGGACAAAAACTGGCCGATCGGCCAAAACCTTGCCCTGCAATCCCAGGCTGATCCCTCCGGTCTTGTACTCTGGAAATAATCTGCGATAGATCGTGACACCCAGCAGGGCCACCACATAGGGCTGATACCGCTGAACTATGGCGGCAAGCCTCTTCCGTCCCGCCGCATAGTCGCTCGGCTTCAACACATCGATCTGCGCGCTAGGCCGCTGAACGATGTTCGTCAGGCCAAGACCCCAATCGGGCAGACGCCAATCATCTTGGTAGGTGAGTGGCTCGGAGACGAGTTGCGACTCGAATAGGAGTTTCCAGAAACGGTTGGAGTGGCCAGCAAAATGATGGCCAATGGCCGCTGAGCGAAGACCTGGGTTGATCCCGACGAAGAGCACCAACAGGCCCGGGCGAATATGGTCCGGGAGCCTCTTCGCCAAAAGAGATTTTGGCGTCTTCTTCACAAGATCTCTCGCCATCGCCCTCCTTGCAGGAATTGCTGAAGGTTTCATCATCGGCAAGTTTTCAGTCTTTGAGGCGCTTTAGCTAACGCTTAGCCATTCTGCCCCAGAAAATCGGCCGCGAAGCCATATGTAAACATGTCCGATAACGCTCGTAACTTATTGATACCATTGATTATTGCAAGATGTACGTGGTTCGGCACCAAGCTTGCTGAGTACATCAGTAAGTGCCGAGGAATGGCACAAAACTCAACCACTAAAAAGGGGTTACATACTATGAAGAGCATCTTGATGGCGATCATGGCAGTGGCAGTGGCAGTGACGTTCAGCGCTCCTTCTTTCGCCGCAGAAGAGAAGAAGGCGGAGAAGAAGGACGAGAAGAAGGGCGGCCACGTCCTCGTGTACGGCGAAGAGAAGAAGGCGGAGAAGAAGGACGAGAAGAAGGGCGGCCACGCTGACACGTTCGGCGACAAGAAGGACGAGAAGAAGAAAGACGAGAAGGGCAAGTAATCTCTTTTCTTCGGCGAATTGAGCCAGCTAAGGGGTCTCCCGCTTTGAGTGGGAGGCCCCTTGTGCGTTCTCCCTACCTGCCGTTTCGAAGATAGATCGTCTGTAATCCCACGATGGACTTCGCATCCCTGATCGCTCCGGCCTCAATCATCTTGACCGCTTCCAGCAATGGCAGCTCGACCACTTCAAGGACCTCGTCGTGATCCAGCTGTTGCCGCCCCACCGTCAGGCCGGTCGCCAGATAGATATGAATCACTTCATCGGTGAAGCCTGGCGCGCTAAAGATACTAGAGAGGAGCTCAAGCTTGCCTGCCTTGTATCCAATTTCTTCCTCGAGTTCGCGCGCTGCGCAAGCGATGGGGTCTTCACCTGGATGCAGCTTCCCCGCAGGAATTTCGTAAATAAACCCTGCTGCCGCATGGCGAAATTGCTTGATCAAGATAACCGTGCCATCGTCTTTCATCGGCACCACCGCAGCCGCTCCCGGATGGCGCACCACTTCCAAGTCCACCGTGAGACCGTTAGGCAGGGTGACGGTATCGACGTTCACGTTGACGATCATACCGGTATAGAGACGTTTGCTTTGCACGGGCTAGTCCTTGCGTTTCTTGTAAAACGGCGGTTTGACGACGGTGGCAAGAACGCTCTTACTGCGGATTTCAATCAGGATGGAAGAACCGGGCTCCGCATACGGTGCCGGCACATAGCCCAACCCAATCCCCTTCTGGAGGAGCGGAGAGAGATTGCCGCTGGTGACGTCGCCGATCGGTTGAGAGGTCGTGGGGTCGAGAATCCTGAAACCCTGGCGCGGCACGGCCTTCTCGACGAGTTCAAACGCCACGAATCGACGAGCCACTCCTGCCTGTTTCTGCGCCAGAAGCGCTTGGCTACCGATGAACAATCCCTTCTGGAAATTGACGGTCCAGTCCGCGTTCGCTTCAAGTGGCGTCGTTTCTTCGCCCATATCGTTGCCGTAAAGCAGATAGCCCATCTCTAACCGGAGCAAATCCCTCGCCCCGAGCCCGGCCGGTTTGAGCCCCCAGGCCTGACCCTTGTCGATGAGCAGATCCCAGAGACGACCGACCTTGTCTGCGTCGATATAAATCTCATAGCCCAACTCACCGGTGTAGCCAGTCCTAGCCAGGAGACAGGGAAAGTTGCCAATCGTGCCCTCGCAGGTATGGTGAAGCTTGAGTCCTTCGAGAGGTGTTCCGCCGAGGCTTATAAGGAGCTCGCGAGATTTGGGGCCTTGCACGGCGACCTGAGCCATTCCCACCGACCGGTCTTCGAGGAGGACCGTCTTGTCCTGCGCAAGCTGGACTTGCAGCCACGACAAAACCTTCTCGCGGTTCGATGCATTTATACAGAGGAGAAACTCGTCCGACTCAGTCCGATAGACGAAGATGTCGTCCTTGATGCCGCCATTCTCATTACAGACCATGGAATACTGGGCCTGGGAAACGGCGAGCTTTCCGACATCGTTGGTCGTGACTCGTTGGAGAAACGGGACCGCGCCAGATCCGGAGACCCACAGCCGTCCCATATGGCTCACGTCGAAGAGGCCGACCTGAGAACGGACTGTATGGTACTCGTCCAAGACACCGCTGTATTGAATGGGCATTTCCCATCCGGCGAAATCGACGAGTTTGCCACCACAGGCCTGGTGCTGCGTGATCAGTGGGGTACGTTGCATGGGGCGGCTCACAGGCCCAGCAGCTCGACGTCGAAAATCAAGGTCGCGTGGGGAGGAATCAGGCCGCCACCCGCTCCCTGGGAGCCATAGCCGAGCTTGGATGGAATGGTGAGCTTTCGCTTGCCACCCACCTTCATGCCCTTGACGCCCTCATCCCATCCCTTGATGACTTGCCCGGCACCCAAAGCAAAAGAAAACGGCTGGCCCCGGTCCACAGAGCTGTCGAACTTCTTTCCATTTTCCAGCCAGCCGGTGTAATGCACCATGACGGTCTTCCCCGCCTCTGCCGTCGCGCCTGTGCCGACCGTGAGCTCGATATACTGCAACCCCGATGATGTCGTGATTTCTTTTCCTTCGGTCCCTGCTTCTTCAAACGGCATGACTGCTCCTTTTTTTGATCATCGGTCACTCTGCCCCAATGCGCATGACTGGAAAATAACAATTCCATCGCGCAAATTTTCTACCGGATTCCAGACAGGCAATTCTCTTCGAACACTGGCTAAACGGCCCTCAGGGATGGCCCTTGCGAGGTTCAGGCTCGGCGAAAATCACCACACTCGCCGTGTAGCCATGCAGGAAGTTACGCCCCCCGACTGGGCCGATCTCGCCTTGGGCAAAAAATCCCGCCGTCGGGATGGAGCCAAGCCGTTCTTGCACGACCCCGCTATCATGATGAGGGCGGCCGAAAAGCCCCGCTCCGCGCCCACAGCAGCTGAACAGGAGAGCGCCGAGCGGAGGACGCTGATGCTTCGTGCGATCCATGGCCAGGAGAAAGTGCAAGTCGTCGCTCGCAGACTTTGCATCGCGCAGGTGGAATTGCACGGTCTGGCCCTCCTGAACGACCTCTCCGACCGCGACGGCCCCGGCCTGTTGGTCCGCCCCAATGAGGTTCCGAAGGAGGAAGTCGCCTCGCTTGAAATCACTCCGGTGTTCGTCGATCACGATTCCCAAGTGCAATGCGCGGTGGGCATCGCGGCGCTGAGGCCCGCCCAGAGATTCGAACACATCCTGGAGCCGCTTCAACGCGGAAACCCCGCCCAATTCATAGATAAGATTTCCCTCCGCCCTGGTCACGACAAACCGTTCACCGATTGGACGGCAGCCCTGCGAGGTGACGGTTCTCACCGCAATCGGTCCTGTGAGTTGCACCCCCACCAGGCCTCCGTCGAAAATCTGCTCGTTGAGAAGAAGTCGATTCTCGCCTGAATCCTGGCCGCCCCCGGCGAGGCCCCCGATGACTTTCCCCTGGGGGTAGCGGTCGTTCATGAGGGCTAGAACTTCTTGCGTCGGGGTTGAGAAGGGATCAGCAAGAAGGACAAACGTCGAATCCTCAAGCCCTGGCTCAGGCCACCCCGGCATGAGGATTTGATCCTGCAGCTGCGAGACGGAAAGCCGGAGCGGAGTCATTTTGACATGGGGAAGGCCGGCAGCCCACACGGTCAGAGCTGCCGCGGTTTCAATCTCTTCGGGCCCCGTAATCACCCCCTCGCCGGAACAGCCCAGACAGACCCTCGCCCGCAGTTCGCTCTGCAGCATGGACGAGATCATGGAGGCTTTCTCCGCATGGTGGGCGGAGAAAAAGACAAAGGCTAGATCGATAGGAGCTGAGCCGAATTGCATCCGAATCGCATCAGCAAGATCGCGGACGGCAGCTTCCGTATCAGTCTTGCGCGAGAGGGCGGTCGCAAATTGAAACGTGGACGACGTAGTCGGAACGGTAGACGGAATCATCATGATACGAATGTTTCTTCCCGCAGTTGCCAGTCAATGAACAGGAGGCTCAAAAGGCCCTCCAGCAAGGCCTCAGCGAACTATCCTTCTAAGGGGTGAGTAGAAGATCCGTACTGCGCGCGGCCGACGAGGGCCTTCGGAGGCCGCGCGTTGCGCGAGCACAGAGATCGTTCCAGCCGCCCCGCCAACTTTTCAGTCTCCCGCTAGACCGCTGAATCCATTCGTTCCGGCCGGTCCTTAGCCAGCTTGTTCTAGTAACGCCACGGACAGGAACGGTAGTCGTCGAGTTCAGCCAGGAGAGAATGCAATCCTGCTGGGTCTTCGGACTCCAATGCTTGAGCCATGCGGGTTTTCAGAAACTCGCCAAAAACTTTAGTTTTCTCTGTCGCGGGTAAGAGACGCAAGCCGCCCCCGATCTCATATTCGCTCATCGCAATCCTTTAGGCGCAAAAGATCTCAGAAAGGATAACGAGGCGTGAGAGGGAAATGCAAGCGAGAGAACCAGCTGATCGTGCGCGAAAACTGAATAGCCGGGGCTATTTAACCTGACGATCGAGGATGGCACGGAGCCTAGCGAGGGAAATGGCCTCGACGCGACGGCCGTCTCGTCCCACGACAGTGGTGGCCATCGTGAGCGCATTAAGAATCGCCTCCTCCGTTGCTTCAACTGTCGCGGTAATCAGCGGGTTGATATGGGTATCGGCCAACTGGATCAAGGGATAAGTTCGGTCTTTCGGATAATGAGGGATGACATTCGCAGTGGAGAAGGCCAGCATGAAATCGCCGCTGCCATGCCTGGCGGTCGATCCGGTTCGCGCCAGTCCCAGCGCCGCTCGTTTCGCCAGCCTCGTGAGTTGCCGACTGTCGAGCGGAGCATCGGTCGCAATGATGACGATGATCGACCCTTCGCTTTGCCCTGGCGACAGGGCCTGCGCGACGGGGGGTACGGCCTCGTAGAGCCGACCAACCGGCGCTCCGCCCACGACCAGCTCAGGCCTGCGTCCATGGTTCGCATTGACGAGCACGCCGACCGTATAGCCCCCTTCATCTTCCGGCAATCGCCGCGAGGAGGTTCCGATGCCGCCCTTGAACCCATAGGACACCATTCCAGTTCCTGCGCCAACAGATCCTTCCCGTACAACTCCGGACGATGCGCCGTTAAGCGCCTGCACCACGTCCGCTTCGGACACATGCCGACCCTGAATATCGTTCAGCCGCCCATCGTCGCATTCAGCGACCACCGGCGTCAGGGTATCGTCGGTAATCCCGACTTCCGGGTACCGTGCAATCATCCAGTCCATGACCCCGTTAGCGACTCGCGGCACGTTCAACGTATTCGTGAGGGCAATCGGATATTCCAGGAAGCCAGACTCAGCAACCCAGGCGAGGCCGGTCATCTCACCAGTCCCATTGAGGACGAACGACCCGGCCGGGACTTTCTTATGCCAAACATCTGCACGAGGGATCACGACCGTCACGCCGGTTCGCACAGGGCCATGGCCTGGCTTGAGGGGCCCATCGCCGGACATGAGGGTAGTCTGGCCCACGGTCACACCGGCCACATCGGTAATTGCATTGAAGGGTCCCGGCTCATAGGAACCGACAACGATGCCAAGGGCGCGAGCTCGCAACCGCGGCTCTTCCGGCTCACCGGCTTGAACAGAAACGAACGGAACGGCACAGACCCAGACGGCCAGGATCAGCAGGGACGTTGTCAGGCGAACGATGTGGTTAGAGCTCATGGCTTGATCCAACGTGAGGGACCGTGACTTCGATCTAGGCATGTTCCGCCTGAATGGCTGCGGCCATTGACAGCGCCTGCTTCTCTTCACCATCGGGCAATCCAACCATATGGCGGCTCCCGGTGACGGATTGGGTTGGGCCGTGGAAAGAGAGCTTTATGGGGGAGACACGCCATAATGGCGCCCAATCAAGTCCCAGGCTTCCTGCGCCGTTTCCGCATAGTGAAAAATCCGCAAATCCTTTTCTGCGATCAGTCCCTCCTCGACCAGCATCTTCCAGTTGATCAACCGTTCCCAGAAAGCGCGTCCAACGAGGACGATGACCACATGCTGGACCTTGCCTGTCTGGATCAACGTCAAAGTTTCAAAGAGTTCGTCCAGGGTGCCAAATCCTCCGGGGAACGCCACCAGCGCCTTGGCCCTGATCAGGAAATGCATCTTGCGGATCGCGAAGTAATGAAACTGGAAACAGAGCTCCGGCGTAATGTAGGGATTGGGATGTTGCTCATGAGGCAAGGTGATATTGAGGCCGATGGATTTGGCCTTCACATCGGCTGCGCCGCGATTCCCCGCCTCCATGATGCCGCCTCCTCCACCGGTCACCACGACATAGTCGCATTGCCCGTCTATTTGACAGGCGCAGGAGACGAGGCTACTGAACTCGCGGGCTATGTCGTAATATTTGGATAGGTCGAGCTGCCGCCTGGCAATGGCCACGTTCTGCCGGCAAAGAGAATCTGCAGGGGATTTAGCCGCTTCCGCTTCCCTTAGCCTCAGATTTTCTCTAGCGGCGGCCGGTTCTTGCAGCCTGGCACTCCCGAATACAGCAACGGTCGAGCGGATACCATGCTCGCGCTGGATCAGCTCAGGCTTGAGCATTTCAAGCCCGATCCGGATTGCGAGCAGCTCATCCCGCAGGAGAAATTCCATGTCGAGCAAGGCAGGAAGATAGGCAGAAGATTGTGCGTCTGCTTTCGGCGAATCTGAATCAGGGAGAGAAGTCATAGGGCGATTATAGCTGGTGCGTAGACTTCCGGCAATTCGCAATATAACCCGTACGTTCATCTAGGCTTCGTTCGGACAATCCTCCAGACCCTTCGAACGAACAAGAACAAAATCTGTTTCAAAGATGGCATAGGATGACCGAGTGAGTCCCACTCGACGGTACACCGCCTGCGCCGTGCTGTTATGCTCTTCGACGTACAGGCGGACCCCGCAGACGTTCGAACTGGTCTTGGCGAGGGCCATCACCGCTTCATGCATCCGGCGAAAAACGTTTTGGCGGCGCCAGGCTTGATCCACGTACACACTCTGAATCCACCAGAAGACGCCATTACGCCAATCGCTCCATTCATAGGTAATCATCAACTGCCCCAGCAATACTCGCTGGCCAGCCTGCTCCAGCTCTGCAACCATAAAGAAGCCCCGCTCGGAAGAGTCCAGGAGAGCGACGGTTCCGGCCTGCAGACGGTCGAGATCGAGGCGGCGATTTTCCGTTTCAAGCGCCATGGCTGCGCTAAATAAGGCGATCGTAGCCGCATCATCCGGCCTGGCGAGTCGGACCGTGAGGGGTTCGAATATCGGCATAAGAGTCAGACTGTAGCCTTCAGGGCTTGCAACCATCCAGCTGCCGGTTTGTATAGGCCGGCGGTAAACTCCATCTTCATGGCCTCCTCCGCTGACAGATTGATCGGGCGGACCTGCGACTGCGGGATAAAGGCGAGGAAGCCGGTAAAGGGATGGATGGCGGTCGGCACGAAGACCATGAGCAGGGTTGCGGCCGACGCAACTTGCAAGGAGGGCGGAGCGATCCCCATAACAAATCCAAGCGCCCAGAGACCGTTGCGAGGAAAGGGAAAGGCCACCACCGTGCTGCGCCCGAAGCGCGAACGGAAATTTAATAGATCGGTCATCCCTTTGAAGATCATGTAGACGCTGCGAACGAGGGGAACCTGTTCGATCCATCGCTCCATCTTGGCGATGACGCGCCGCCCGATTACATGGGTGGCGAGGGCACCAATGGCAAGAACGAGGGTAAAAAATAAAGTGAGGCTGAGCCCGGGAATCTGCCGGGCCTCAATGGCCCAGGGAAGATTGATGCGCAACTCGTTCAGCGCGTGAAACAGCGTAAACAGGATCAAAAATGTGGCCCAGGCGGGCACGAGCAGCAGCAGGCCTGCGATGGAATATGTCCACAGACTCTTCGACATCGCCGCTTACCTCCCTCGCCACGATCAGGCGAAACGAATTGTAGCAGAAACCAGCAGCAAAATAGAGAAAACGGCGAGGCTTGACCTCACTGATACCGGCGATCTATTCTGTACACGTATTGCCGGTCTAGCTCACAAGGGGGCGTTATGGCAGAACATGCGGAAGCACGTCGTCCAGTCATTATCGACAAGGACCTCCTGGCTATTCTCTGTTGCCCAGACACCAAGCAGGACGTGAGTTTGGCTGACGAAGCCTTGATTGCCACGCTGAACGAAGCGGTGCGCCGAGGACAATTGAAGAATAAAGCCAACAAGCTGGTCACGGAACCCCTCGACGGGGGATTGATCCGAAGCGACCGCACGATGCTCTACCCTATTCGTGAAAATATCCCCGTCATTCTCATCGAGGAAGGCATTCCCTTGCAGGCTTGACCTGACAGGCCGACTTCCCCGCAGATCCTACCGCACAGACCCCATTCACCACGGCCCCCTCCTGACTTTACCCGTGCGTAGGCATGAGCAATCGCACGACATCTCATATCGACAACGGTCATGATCGCTTATTGGTTCGCGGTCTTGGAGCCGGTCGAAGTTCCACAATGTTGGCAGCGATATTCGTAGAGATTGCCGGTCGGGAGCACGAGGAGCAGCCGCTCTCGCGTCGGAGTCGCGACCCGGCATTGCGGGCAGTAGAGCAGGGATGCATTGAGAGACCCAAACTGGTCTACCTGTTCGGGCGCACTAGGCCTGGGCCGTGGCATCTGAGGGGTTATGCCTGTCGGCCATCCAGCGGTGGGCGGTTTACGCGGAGGTCTTTGCACAGAGGAATTGTACGCGGTGGGCTGCGTGACGGTCAATGGTGAGAGCCTGGCCTCGTCACATTTTCCTGCTCACCATGAATCGCGCGAGCTATTCTTCGGCGGGAGTTTCGGAGAGGATCTGAACAGCTTCCAAGCCCCCCTGGCTCCTTGCACCAGGCCATAGACAACTAGACCGCTAATCAAGCCGTAGAGCCAGGCTCTACTCCAGGGCCAGAGGCCCGGAGCATGCAACACGAAGCCAAGGGCGATGTGGCCCCCGACTCCCATGCACAGCGAGAACACAATCCATTCTCGCATCATCATAGTAACAACCCAGGCGTCATGGAAGGCGATAGGTTGAGCTGGCGCAGAAACGGGACGCTATGCGGCCGGCGCCTTGGCTGACTCAATCTCGGTTGCTGTAATCAGACTGGACAGATAATCAGCAACAAAGTTCAGGGCTTCCTCTCGACCATCTGCCCGACGCCCTTTTTCACGGCGCTGCACGGACAGTTCGTGATCAAGATCGGATTTCACTTCTGTGAGGACTCGCTGAAGGGATGAAGCGGTCAGATTGGCATCCATATCCTCGAGTTCCTGGCAGCGATCAAGGACCCAGTTGAGCCCTTCAATGCGTCCAGAATAATGCTCCTGCTCGCCCGCGTCAATGCGTGACATCGTGGTGGCAAAGGTCTGGGCTTCATAAATGAGGTTGTAAAAGCTTCTTACGGCTCGCTGTAGGGTAGGATTCATGTCGCTCCTTTTCGCTGGTTATTTACCACTCAATTATACATGAGAATACCCTGACAACAAGGGGAAAGTTGTCCAGCTAGGTAAACAAGAGCGAGTGAAACTCGTTCATAAAGCCGTAATAGAGCGGGGCAAAATCTTTGAGGCTCTCGGGGCTGGTCTCTTTGAGACGCTTGAAGAAGAACACCTGGGCGCGGGGATCGAGCTGCTCAAGGAGATGGCTCAATTGAGCCATCGTGTAACTGCCAGCCGGAACACTCAACACATAATGCACGAGACGCTCGACAAATTGCTGTGCGATATATTCGCTGGCGAGGTACCCGCCCGGAAGTTTCCCCGAGGCCAGAAACTCGTCGAAAGGTATGGCTTGGGCAGCAAATGTGACTGGCTGCTGCTGAGGAGAGGTCACGCTGATGATACCCCAGACTTGGTATGGAGAAGGATTCTTATGCGCTTTCAACTCTACTGAACCCTCTCAGGAACGTCAAGTGCGCAGAAGGAGCAGAGAGAATTGAGCCGAAAGACCGATGCGGCCCAGGAAGACGTGGGCCAAACAGAAGGGGCGGAGTCCCCGAAGGAACCCCGCCCCCCATGAAGCGACCCTTAGCTGAAACTTACAGCCAGGTTACGCGCTCGGCCGGCCGAATGTAGATCGGCTCTTCGACCTGAATACGCGCCACTTCCTTACCCGACTTGTTGAAGCCCAGCACGGTATCGTTGTACATCTCGAAACGCTTACCGTGGATCTGGGTCTCGAACACTTTCGGACCAGGAATGACATCGTACCGGAAGATGATCTGCTGGCTGGCTCTCCACAGCTGGAGGACCGCCAACAGCTCACGGCTAGGCACGAGATACTTCTCGATGGCATTGTCGACGCCCGGGCCGAACATCTGCCGCGCATACCCACGAGGGCTGTGCCGCGGTGGGATGTAGAAGCCGTTGGGCTCGGTGCCCCACTGTGGATACAATGGGAGCGCCACCTGCTCCACGCGAATCGCGTAGTAGAGCGGGTGCCACCGGTCTTCCGCCCACAGGCCGTCTTCGCCGACGCGCATCAGGCTCTGCATCCGGATCTTTCCGACGCAGGCTGCCATACAACGCGTTTCCATCGGCTCGCCGCCCGTCAACGGGTCTTTACCTTCAATGCGCGGATAGCACGCAATGCACTTTTCAGACACGCGTGTGGTTCCACGATACATCGGCTTCTTGTATGGGCACTGCTCCACGCACTTCTTGTACCCGCGGCACCGGTTCTGGTCGATCAACACGATCCCGTCTTCGGGTCTCTTGTAAATCGCCTTCCGCGGGCAGGCCGCCAAGCAGCCTGGATACGTGCAGTGGTTGCAAATCCGCTGGAGATAGAAAAAGAACGTTTCATGCTCCGGCAGACTGCTGCCCGTCATCTTCCACGGTTCGTCCCGTGAGAATCCGGTCTTGTCGACGCCTTCCACAAGGGCCCGCATCGAGGTCGCCGTATCCTCATAGATGTTCACGAACCGCCACTCTTGGTCCGTCGGAATGTACCCGATCGCCGCCTGGCCCACTTTGGCACCCGCGTCGAAAATGGTCATGCCTTCGAACACGCCGTACGGCGCATGGTGCTTCCGTCCGACACGAACATTCCACACCTGGCCACCCGGATTCACCTGCTCGATGAGCTGGGTGATCTTCACGTCGTAGAACTGTGGGTACCCCCCGTACGGCTTGGTTTCCACGTTGTTCCACCACATGTATTCCTGACCCTTCGAGAAGAGCCAGGTGGACTTGTCTGCCATCGAACAGGTCTGACAGGCCAAGCACCGGTTGATGTTAAACACGAAGGCAAACTGCCACTTCGGATGCCGTTCCTCGTAGGGATACAGCATCTTCCGCCCCAGTTGCCAGTTATATACTTCAGGCATTGTCAATCCTCCTTGTGGTCATGATCAGTTTATTCGTGCATCTCATTAGCGATACATCATCGTCACGGTCCAAGTTGTGCGACCCTTACACCTTGATCTTGATGTGTTCGCCTTTGAGCCACTTGATCATGAACTCGTTCTCTTGCCCCGGTGTAAATCCGGTCCGGACCGGCTCCCATGGACCACGAGCGCCGATGCCGCCGTCTTCCGCCTTGGTGATACGGATGAGACATTCCTTCGGTACCGTGTTGATCGCATGGTGGTCGACCTGATAGCCCCACTTGAACTTCCAAGCGATAGCGTGTTTGCCCGGTAACGAGTCAAGCTGGTGCATCGGCATCAACCAGTTTCTGGTAAAGGACTGTTGGGCCCCATACCGGAAGTTGGACTGATACCCGGTGTCCACCGCGATGGCGCGTCCGTCTGGGCGCGTCTCGTGGCCTTTGACTGACTTCGGCGTGGACACGTACGGTGCGTGCTTCGCCATCGTCACGTGATACGGATAGGCCGGGTTGTACTTCGCGCGGATCATGAGGCGCGCCACCTTATAGTACGGATCCGACGGCTTCCAGCCACGATAGGGCCGGTCCACCGGGTTACCGTCTACGTAGACGTAGTCGCCGTCGTTGATGCCGCGGTCTTTCGCCGCCTGCGGATTGATATGCAACTGGTGTTCGCCGACACCAGGCGTCCGCTTGTCCATGCGGTACGGATCGCCGAAGTTCGACTCATAAATCTGCACCCAGTCGTTCACCGACCATTGGCTGTGCACCCGATGCCGGGTCTTCGGAGTGACACAGTAGAACTGGTACCCCTTCTCCCACAACGGGTTGCTGTGCCGCTTGATTTCCGCCCACGGCAACTTGATGTTACGCACCGTCTTGTCGTCATGGTGCTGCGCCGTGATCGGAATACCGTAGTCGTCCGGACGGACGTACGGGTTGCTTGTCATGATGGCGTTCGGCAGATACGGTGTCGCTTCCGTTCCCTCACGGTGAGAGATGAAGTTTTCGCCGTATTCGATCGCCTCGGGCTCGGTCCGGTAATTTTCGTACCGGCCAGTCCGCGTCCACATAGGCTTCGACTCGTTGGTCTCTTCCCAGAATGGGGTGCGCGGATAGGTCCGAACCATGACCATCCAGCCTTTTTCCGACTTCAGCATGACGTCTGCGCTGTAGCCGTAGAAGGTGCTGGAGGCATCGAGCATGCGCTGCGCATAGACGTCCACGCGGTTTTCGTAGACGAACTTGAAGTAATCGCGCATACGCTTGTCGCCGGTCATGTCCGACAACTTGGCCGCAACGCCTGCGAACGAATCGAGGTCGTTACGAGTGTCGTACAAGGGCCGGATACCGCCCTTCCAGATCTGCACCCACGGATTGGATACCGTGACGGTCATTTCCGGATAGGTGAACTCCATCCACGAATTCGCCGCGAAGGCGATATCGTTGTGATTCACATCCGAGGTCATCTCGATGTCCTGAGTGATCAGGGTCTCGATGTTCGGGTCGACGTTGCGCACCATGTCGTAATGGTGCTTGGCGTTGTTGAGCACGTTCACGTTGACCACCCAGCGGAACTTGCTCGGCGTCGGCATGTGCGTCTTGCCCGTGAACACCTTACGCCCGTACTTCGGGGTATTGACGATCAGGGCGGTGTCGCCGTGGTTCCAGTAACCGACTTCCTCGCCGTAGTAATACGACTTGGTCTTGATTTCCTTACCGTGCGCGTTCGGATCCAACGTGATATTGAATGGATCCTCACCCGTGTGCACGGCAATACCCGCACCGGACCAGGGCGTTGCCGTCCAGGTACCAGCCTTGTAGTTACCGGCCCAGGTATGCTGCCCGGTGCCGAACTTCCCGACGTTGCCGGTGACGATGAGCACCATCGCGGCGCCGCGGGAGTTGATGGTCTGATGGAAATAGTGGTTCGTACCTTCGCCGTTATGGATGGCGGCAGGCTTGATCGAACCTGAGTCACGCGCCCAACGGACCAGGAGGTCCTTTGGCGTCCGGCAAATCTGATGACAGGTGTCCAGGTCGTAATCCTGGAAATGCACCAAGTACATCTGCCAAACCGGCATCGCGTCAATTTCACGGCCATTGAGCAACTTCACCCGGTAGGTCCCGGTAAGGGCTGCATCGATGCCGCTATTCTGATAATGCCAGCCGACCTGCTCACGATGGAGCGGCACAGCGGCCTTCTTGTTCAAATCCCAGACCATCATGCCACCAAGCCGCGCAATGCCTTCCGGCTTCAAGGACTGCACGCGGCCCGAGTAGCTCTTCGAGAAGTCAGGGAACTGGTAGTCCGCCACCACCTCGCGCGGGTCCAGGAACTGCAGGGTGTCCGTACGAACGAGCACCGGCGAATCGGTGTACCCCTTCAAGAAGTCCACGTCGTGCATGTTCTCATCGACGATGATCTTCATGGCGCCCAAGAAAATGGCACCGTCCGACGCAGGTCGCAACGGCATCCAGTAATCGGCGCGGTAGGCGGTCGGGTTGTACTCAGGCGTGATGACCACGACCCGGGCGCCGCGTTCGATACATTCCAACTTCCAGTGCGCTTCCGGCATCTTGTTTTCGACGAAGTTCTTACCCCAGCTGGTGTTCAGCTTGGAGAAGCGCATGTCGGACAAGTCGATGTCGGAACCCTGGGCGCCGCACCAAAACGGGTGGGCGGGGTTCTGGTCGCCGTGCCAGGTGTAGTTCGACCAATACCGGCCGCCCTGTGCCTGATCCGGGCTGACTTTGCGAATCCAGGTGTCCAGCAACGCATTCACGCCACCGTTCATTCTGGTGTTGCCCATCTTGCCGATGATACCGAGGACCGGCATACCAGCGCGATGCTTGAAGGTGCGCGTTCCCGCGCCCTTCATCATTTCGATCATTTCCGGCGCATAACCCTGCTCACGGAGGCGACGGGCTCCAGCTTCACCGCTGTACCGCGTGGCAATGACGATCATCGCCTTAGCGGCATAGGTGAAGGCCGTGTCCCAGGACACGCGCAGCATGTCGTCCAGAAAGCGGCTATCGAACTTGTACTTCCGCTTCGTTTCTGGCGTCAGCTCCGGCGAGCCGGCATCCATCCATTCCTTCCAGCCCTTCCGCATCAAGGGGCCCTTCAAGCGATAGGGGCCATAAACACGGCGATGGAAGGTAAATCCCTTTAAGCACATGCGCGGATTGTGCGCGAACGTTCCGCGGTTGCCGTAGAGATCTTCGTACGTCTGATGGTCGTAGTTCTGCTCGACCCGCATGACCACACCGTTTCGGACGAAGGCCCGGATGCGGCAGGCGTGCGTGTCGTTCGGCGAACAACACCAGGTAAACGACGAATCGTAACGATACTGGTCGTGATAGACACGTTCCCACGACCGATCCGGATAATCGCCCAAGGGATTACCCACTTCGATGACTGGCTGAAGCGCGGTCAACGCCAGGACTTTGTCCGCCACCGCGACTGCGGCGACTGTCCCCACGGAGACTTTTAAAAACTGCCTACGTGACAAAAACATTAGCGACACCTCCTAAGAGTTGAGGGCTTCAATAAGCCCACGCGACGTCTACTAACGCACAGCGGAAATTTCAGACCACCCCCCTTCCTTCAAAAAGCTGCCCAAACACAGGAGCACCGAGCAGGCCAGTAACCGATCCTAATCGTGATCACCCGCATTAGTCTATATTTTGTTTCTGGCATCCTGGCCCATACTCAAGCAATATATGCGCCAGAACATATCGAGCCATTTGATTCTCGTTAACATGCACGAACATATTGATAGCTCAAACAAATATCTAAAATTACATTACAGTGTAACCATTGCGCGATTAACTCACTATGGGTACTTAACGTATCGCCGACAACAATTAAAATTGACACTGTGCGGTATAGTTCATGTGAATCAATGCTTTAATAGACATATTGTAGTGCTACGTTTTGGTAGCATAATTATGCGGCTGTACTCATACGGCTGTACTGAGGATAATAAGAGCAGGAGAGGTCTTTGGGGCTGCCTAATAGCTATGAAAATATTGCACAGCTTGACAGTCCCCCTCATGCTCAGTAGAATCCCGCTCCTCGTGCTGGCTGTGAGTGAGCGGGAATAGCTCAGTGGTAGAGCATCGCCTTGCCAAGGCGAGGGTCGCGAGTTCAAATCTCGTTTCCCGCTCCAACTTACAGTCTATCGTACGCGCACCTCACCGACCTCTTCTCTCGCGACTATTCAAAGCGCCCCCGGGCAACACAAACCCACAATCTCGCTCGCGCAAAATACAGGCGATTTCAAAACGCATCGACCAAACGTACGTATCGAAATAGCGGTAAATAGCGTGATACGGCAATGATCATAGCCACATTGGCCGGAGACTCCGCATGCCGCCCTCGCGATTTTCTCCCGAAAAAACGCAGTGCGCATGACGTCATGTCACGATGAGGCGCTCGCTGCGCCAGGCGACAGACCACGGCCATTTCGATCACATGGGATTTCCCCTTGATGACCCGCCAATATTGTCCTGGATCGCCCGGATAGTCTGCGTTGAACTCATGGGGGATTAGTCGTCCTGGTGGCTCAGGAATGGGTCGTGATCCGACACGCTCGAAGTCTAGGAAAGGGTCTGAGGACAGTCAATTCTCACCTGAGTTTTCGCATCGGCCGGTCGGAAGAGGCCTATTGGCAAGGATTCGCGGGGCGAAACTGTTTGCAGTCGGCCCTATTCCGGAATCAGCGTGAGCATCCAGGGCGGTGTCTCTTCGACCATGTCCGAGAACCGTCTGGCGGTACTACTGGCTGGCATGCCTGGAAAGACGCCTCCCCGGCGAATCTGTACGGAACGGAAACGATAGGTGGCTTCTTGTCCCAGAAGCAGGGGAAAGACTCGCGGAATCTGCCCTCGTGACGGGGCACAGTCTGCCAGGTTTACCGTCTCGCCGAGCGCCAGGCGGGAAAGCCGCTCGAAGATGTCGCCGAACACCGTCGGAAGATTATCCACCGTGAAGATCTGATTGGCTGGGCGATAGCGTTCGTCGTCGAGCAGTTGGGAGAGAATTTCCCAGAAGACTTGGGCATCGACGGCTCCGAGGATGCAGAGGCGGCCTCGCCGCGCCATCAAGTCGAGCAGGGCGAGGGGACCTCGAATCTCGAACTTCCAGGGGGGAAACAGCAGGGCCCGGTCCCCATGCTGCACCTCCAGGGCCGGCTCTCCTGAAAAGAGAGTCTGCCGGAACTGGCCTTTGGTGCGCTGGAGCTCTTGCGTGATGATGTCCTGGGACAGTCTGGTCGGTTCGTAGGCGAACGTGGGGGTCGCGGGAGCCCAGCAGGCCGCAATCGTATAGCGAGGGGCGAGCTTCCCTGTCTGGTCGAGCTCGCCCAGGTCGAACATGTCGTGGTTGCCATAGAATTGAAACGAGAGCCCGGGCCGGGACCTTAGACCGTTGAGCCTCTCCCGTTCCGGATGGAGCGGGCCGCCCAGCTTCGAACCCGGCTGCAGCCGGTCCACCGCATGAAGAATCAGCTCGCGCTGACGCTGGTGAAGGGGCGCAGCATATTGCTCGACCAACTCCGTGGCAAAGGACAGATCGCCCGCGCCTAAATCGAGCAGCGACGCCACGTCCGCATCGAGCAGCAAGTCGAAGGGATTGATGTGGGACTGGGCGAAGGTTGCAATCGCGTCGCTCTGCAAGGCCGTCAGCGGCCATTGGAGTGCGGGCCCTTCCACAACGCCGAGCCAGACGCAGAGCGCCCTTACGGCCTTTGTCGGAGGGAGCCCAGTAAGCTCCTTGAGCCGGGGGCCGGGGAGATCCTGAATTTTGACGGCTTCCGCATGGCCCAGCGCCAGGACAATGGCATCACGGATGCTGACAGGAAGGTCGGCGCGGCCCGCTTCTTCGATCAACCGTTTCAAGGTCGTCGGGAACCTGGTCCTCTCAACCAGTTTACGGGACGCCTCCCACTCCTTGTCTCGTTCCTGTAACAGCTGCGTGACCTGTGAGCGGAAAGCTGCAAGAACCTGTGCGTTAGGATTCATGGCTCGGGTGGTACGTGGCCTGTGATGATCGATCTAGCTCTATCAGTGATGTCTTCCAGCATAGCGACCAAATCCCTGGAGCGTCAAGATTGTTAACTTGCCGTCACGGGACACCTATGTTAGTGAGAGACCATGGCTACGGCAGTCTTCGCCACGCAAGCGGCCCGCTCCTGCTCCAGACTGCTAATCCTCGGCCTGGCCTGGCTCACAGTAGCCTGTGCCAATGGAGGACCCACAAGCTCGTCCGCTCCATTCCACGCAGGGCAAATTATCGAGACTGCGACGGGACAGCCGGTCTCTCCCGACCAATGGGCGGCCCTACTATTACAACAGGATATCGTCTATCTGGGAGAGGAGCATCACCATCGATTGCACGTCGAAGCGGCGCTGACGGTCCTAAGGAAACTAAAAGAACAGGGGCGCACACCGGTCCTGGCTCTGGAAATGTTTAGCTGGGACGGACAGGCTGCGCTGGACCGGTATCTATCCGGTTCCGATCCGAACCGCCAGGAGTTCCTGGAGGCCGTCCGGTGGCAACAGAATTGGGGCGGTGCCTATGAAGACTATGAGCCGCTGGTCCTCTTCGCAAAAGAGCAGCGCCTCCCGGTTGCGGCGCTGAATCCTCCGAAGGCCCTGATTCGAACCGTCGCGAAACAGGGATTGGCTCAGGCTCAGTCCGATCCGGTCATGGCACAGTGGGGCATGCAGGACGAACCCATCGTCGACGACCCGGCCTATGGCTCGCGCATTCTTCAGCAACTCCAAGCCTGCCATGGTGGCGGCAACGAAAGCCTCTACCAGACGATGTATGAGGCCTCCATGGTCCGCGATGAAGGAATGGCCAAAACCCTGGTTGCTCGCCTCAACCTCATCCGCCAGGGCGCCGATCCCATGGCTGGCCCCCTAGTCAGCTATACAGGAGGCGGCCATATTCAGTATAACCTTCCGGTTCCTAAACGAGTGGTCCGACGCCTGCCTGCTGGCGTGCATCAGATCAGCATCTATCTGACCTCGTTCGACGTAGGGCGGATTGACGAGCTGCAAGATTTGATACGGGAACAGGTCGCGGATTACCTCTGGCTGACTCCGGTCGGTGCACAGGGGCTCCCGCGCCGATGCAAATAACATCGTGAGGAAACTAATCGCCTCACGAATAGATGAAAGAGAACTCGATGCCTGAAAAACCAGTGATTGCCCAACGTACTCCCTGCATGGTGGAAGTCGGCCCCGGCACCATCTATTGGTGTCAATGCGGCCGCTCGAAGACGCAACCCTTTTGCGATGGAGCCCATACAGGAACGGAATTTTCTCCACTGGCAGTTCATTTCGAAGAAAAGAAACGGGTCGCGCTCTGCGGCTGCAAGCGGACAGCGAAGCCTCCCTATTGCGACGGGACCCACTCGCGGATTTAGCAGGCCACTCAAAACGCTCGCCAGTGGCGTTTTCGGTGCTGCTGATCGGTGCGTCCTACATGCTGGAGAACGAGCCGAAGGGCAAGAAGCCCCAGACTATAGCGGCGTCACCGGCAGCTGTTACACTTTGATCGGATTGATTCTGGCCTACGGCTTCTACGATTCCTTTCTCAAGAAATCCTAGATCTTGTTCCGTTCATCGCCGAACCGGTCCCTGTCCAGCGCCACTCTCTATTGGGCAGGGACCAGCTCGCCGTATTTTCGCGCCAGCATCGGCTCCAGCATCGCAAACAGATTCTCGACGATCAGGCGATAGCCCTCTCCGGTCGGATGAATTCCGTCCGCCTGGTTCAGCACAGACGAGCCTGCCACTCCAGCGAGAAAAAACGGAATCAGCGTCAGGTGATATTGCTCCGCCAGCGAGCGATAGAGTTCCTCAAACCCGGCCGTATAGTCCTTGCCATAATTAGGCGGGAGCTTCATCCCGGCTAAGAGGACCATGACGGAGGCCTGTTGGAGTTGCTGAATGATCCGTTCGAGATTGGCTTTCGTCTCTGGCAGGCTCAGGCCACGCAACCCATCGTTGCCACCAAGCTCCAGAATGACGATCGAGGGTTTGCTGTTCAGGACCCAGGCCACCCGCCGCAATCCACCGGCTGTCGTCTCGCCGCTGACCCCCGCATTCACGACCCGATACGAATAGCCTGCCTCCTCCAGCTTCCGCTGTAATTGCGCTGGGTAGGATTCCTTCTGCGCCACGCCGAGGCCTGCCGTCAGACTGTTGCCAAACGCGACGATGCGAGGACGTTCGGCTGCGACTGATGCCGTCGCTCGACCCGGTCGCGCCGTAACGTCGGTTCCCAGCCGTTGCCCGAATCCATCGCGAGGCGGAGGAGACGACGACGGCGCGCTGCCTCGGTCGCAGCCGTAGATGGCGACCAGGTAAAGACAGAAGACGAGTGGTGCAAGAATCCATGAGCGACGCATAGGGATGCAGTATAATATAGGCTTTCGCGCCAACGATACTATGGAGCCGGACAAAGATGATCACCCTCTCTCACCTGACGATGCGCTTGGCCGGCGGAGGCCATCAGATCACGATCCTCGACGATGTCACCCTCGAGATCCCCGACAAGCAACGCGTGGCCATCGCCGGCCCCTCCGGCAGCGGCAAATCCACTTTGCTGGGTCTCATCGCGGGGCTGGACCGTCCGACCGCCGGCTCCATCACGCTAGACGGAGCGGACATCTCCAGGATGCGCGAGAGTGATTTAGCCAAGTACCGCCGCGATCATATCGGCTACATCTTTCAATCCTTTCATCTCATCCCCACCCTCACCGCTCTGGAAAACGTCCTGGTTCCGCTGGAGCTGGCGGGAATGAACGGGGCACAGGATCGCGCAGCAGACCTCTTGAAATCCGTCGGTCTGGAAAAGCGGCTGCATCATTATCCGGTTCAACTGTCGGGAGGGGAGCAGCAGCGGGTCGCAGTGGCCAGATCCTTCGCCTGTCGCCCGCCGATTCTTCTGGCCGACGAACCGACCGGCAATCTGGACTCAGCCACAGGACAACAAATCATGAATCTCCTCCTCTCGCTCCATCGCGAATATGGAACCACCCTAATCCTCGTTACGCACGATCGCGCCATCGCCGCATCGATGGAGCGAGTGATTACATTGCGTGATGGCCGTATCGAATCCGACAGCCTCATCAGTTCGGACCATCGACCCGCGGAGTCGCCCCGGTGAACCTCTTCATCTTTAAAATGGCCTGGCGGGAAACCAGGGGTTCCTGGCGGCATTTCCTCTATTTCTTCGCCTGCGTCGCCATCGGTGTCGGCGCCTTGGTCGGGGTCTCGCTCTTTAGCGCCAACGTGGATCGCGCGGTCACGAAAGAAGCGCGCAGTCTACTAGGCGGCGATCTCGAAATTCGCCTGACCCATTCCCTCAGTTCAGAAGGCCAGGCCGTACTACAGTTGCTGGATGCGCGAAACATGGCCCTCACCCATGCGAGCGAGCTCATCGCCATGGCTTCGCGTCAGACTCAGGGATCTGCTACGCCCCAGGCGACCCAGATCGTCGAACTCAAAGCCGTCGAATCGACCTATCCCCTATATGGAGCCATCGCGCTCGACCCGGCGCAGCCACTTGAGACCCTGCTCCACCCTGATGAACGTAGCTGTGGCGGTCAAGTCTGTTTGGGCGCCGTGGTGCAGGAGTCGCTGCTGATTCGGATGGGCCTCTCGGTCGGGGATCGGATCAAGATCGGTCAGGCAACGTTTCTCATTACAGGGATCGTTAAGACCGAACCGGATCGCATGGCCAATGCCTTCAGCTTGGGCCCACGGGTGATGATTGCGCAGGAGGGGCTGCGGGAAGCGGAGCTCATCAAACCGGGCAGCAGGGTGCGAGAACGGTATCTCGTGAAGCTGCCAACTGGCATGCCGATTGAGCCGCTCCTCTCAGAGCTTCGAGGCCGGCTGGCATCCGATTCTGCGCGCCTCTCCAGCTATCGTACGGCCCAGCCCCAGTTGAAACAATTTCTCGACCAGCTCGCCCGCTACCTCGGCCTGATCGGCCTCACGGCTCTCTTCATTGGAGGGTTGGGAGTCGGCACCTCGATCCATGCCTTCCTGCGTGACAAATTGAATACGATCGCGATCCTTAAAGCGGTCGGAGCCGATTCAGCCACAGTGATTTCCACCTATGTAGTGCAAGCGATCTTCCTGGGCTCCATCGGGAGCTTGGCGGGAATCCTCTTGGGGATCGCGCTCCAGCAGGGACTGCCGCCACTCATGGCCGACCTCTTTACATCGAACCTCCTTGAACAATTGGGCGTCTCCTCGGAATTATCCCGCTCCTCCCTCTGGCCTTTGCTGAAAGGGGCGATGCTGGGACTCCTATCCACTTTACTCTTTACCCTCTGGCCCCTCTTGAAGATTCGCGAGATGCAGCCGGGAGAGATCTTCCGACGCGAAATGGAAGAAACGACGGTCACGCAGAAGATGGCTCCGTCACGCTGGTGGGTGAGATGGGGCCTGGCCGATCGATTGAATGTCGGTACGGCTGGAGGGATCATCCTCGGACTCTCCGCCCTCTCGATCTGGCAAGCAGGCTCCTGGTCAATCGGGCTCCTGTTTCTCGGGGCTCTGTCTCTCGCCCTCGTGATCCTCTTTGTCTCCGTGCGCCTGTTCATACGGTTGCTGGCCTGGATGCCCAAGCCCAACATCCTGAGCCTACGCTTCGCTCTGGGCAATGTCGTGCGGCCCGGAAGCCAGGCAACCGGAATCATGGTCGCCATCGGCATCGGCGTCATGTTGATCGTCACGATCTCACTGGTGGAACAGGCCCTGCTCCGCCATGTCCAGGAGAATCGCCCGACTGATGCTCCGACCTTCTTCTTCATCGATATTCAACCAGATCAAGCGCAGGAGTTTATGGCACTCGTGCATCGACAGACCGGCCGACCGAACCCTGAACTCACTCCATTGGTCCGATCACGGCTCCATGCAATCAATGGACTGGTCGTTGCGGCAGAAGAAAGAAGCAAGACGAACCACGCGCTCGCGGAAGGAAAAGAAGAGCAGGGGAAACAATGGTATCTCACCAGGGAATATGTGCTGACATTTCTCGGCCACCTACCGAAGGATAATCAACTGGTGAAGGGCACCTGGTGGAAGCCGGGGGAGGTCTTTTCAAGACCACAACTGTCGGTCGAGGAAGAAGCGGCCGCCCATTTAGGACTCACGATCGGCTCGCTTGTAGAGCTCGACATTCAGGGGGCCATCATCTCGGCGGAGGTGAGCAGTATTCGCAAGGTGGAATGGGGAAATTTCTCGACGAACTTCTACCTGATCCTGTCACCGGGTTCTCTTGAAGGAGCGCCCTTCACCTATGTCGCAACGGTGCAAGTCTCGCAGGAGGAAGAGGTGCCGTTGCAGCAAGCGGTCGTCGCCTCTTTCCCGAACGTCAGTGCCATCCATATCGGCGATGTGCTCGACGGATTCTCGCGGGTGCTGGACCGTCTCGCACTGGCGATCAGCGCCATGGCGCTCTTCTGCCTCCTGACCGGCGGCCTGGTCATGGCAGCGACCCTCGCTGCGACACGCTATAGGCGGCTCTACGAATCGGTCATTCTGAAAGCGCTCGGCGCGACCAGGGGCCTGCTTGTCAAGGCCTTTGCGCTCGAATATCTCTTATTGGGACTGGTGGCGGGATCGATCGGCTTGATGCTCGGAACCGTCTTATCCTGGGCGGTGCTGCGCCATGTCTTCGATCTGCCCTGGAGCCTGCACCCACTGGTCCTTGGGAAGGGCCTGCTCCTGACGATGTGGTTCACGCTCTTCGTCGGGTTTGCGAGCACCTACCGGATTCTCGGCCAACGGCCTCTGGCCATCCTGCGCCACGAATAAAGGATGCATCCAGGCAGGTTGTCTCCTTGCTCCCACAACGCGCGGCCTCAGAAGGTCCTCGTTGGATGCGCGCAGTCGAAGACAGCGCGCCTGGATGGTAAGGGGAGTGACAATGAGAAAAGATTCTCACGGGGGCAGTCCGGTTTCAGGCTCGCCCAGTGCCTCAGCTGGTTAGCGAAATCGATTTAGATGCCTGCGTAAGGCGCTGGTCTCTCGCTCTCGGACCGTGACGGCGACCCGCAATTGCTCGAGGTTTTGATCTAGCGTTTTCCCGCCCAAGTCAATTTGGCGACTCGTGAAAAAATCCCGCACGTCCCGTTCGAGTTCCGGAGTGGCGAGGTTGACGATCCCACCGCACATGCGCCGCAGCCCTTGCTTGGGAAAGAGTTGATCCATCTTCTCCCAGTTCGCCTTGACGAAATCCCAGGCCAGCTCTCTGCCAAAGACATTGCCCATGACCGCACTAACGAGGAACGGCGCATCCTGGGTACGGGTCTCTCCACTGATGGTGCGGGCCAGGGTCCGTTCGAGCAAGGATTTCTGCTGAAAGGTCGCAAGTGAAAACAGATAGCGCCGTTCTTCTTGTGGGGTGAGGGCGGCGCGAAACCCTGCGTCGAACTCATCGTACCGGGCCTCATCTCCTCGATGGGCGAGGATCGAAACCAGTGCCGGCACGATATTAGGATCGACCGCCGTCACGTCCTTTCGATAGGCCTGATACAGCTCTGCCGCACGATCTTGGATAGCCGAATCATTGCCAAGTTTTCCCATGGCCCCGACCAGGTCTCCCCGCAGCTGTTTCGTACCTTCGCTGTCGCCGCTCTTAGGCGCCCAACCTAGCGCTGCCACAGCCGGACCAACTCGCGCCCGCACGAAGGCTTCTAATGCCGGGCGATCCTCCGCTGCGACGATCTTGTTAAGGAATGAAAAGGAGTCCAGCAGGACGGCCCAGACATTCTTGTCCCGCTCAGCCATGAAACGGTTGGTCAGGTCGATATAGTCCGTCAGGGCCATGAGGCCTGCGAGGGTCGTGGCCCAGGCATCGCTGACAAGGTTGAACCGTTCCGTGACGGCGAGACGGTCGAGGCCTCCATCCAGCAATCGATGAAGTAAATCCGACTCATACCTCACTCGATAGAAACCGTGGCCGCTTTCATTGAGGAGCAGGGACTCCCAACCTTGAGGGAGCGGAATGGTCGTCTCCTTCTCCGTCAACAAGAGGTGGGAGGTGCTGGACTTGCCGTTGGCCATAACCCGCATCTGGAGAGGAATCTGCCATTGCTGGTCGTGCGATAAGCCCGTCTGATTCCCGCTCAAGTAGCTGAACCGCTGTTGCGTAATCGTCAGTTCGGATGGCCCATTCACCTTAGCGGTCAGGAGCGGAAACCCCGACTGGAAAATCCACCCATTCATCAGCTCCGGCACCGGCTGCTTGGCAATCTTCCCCAGCGACACCCAGAGGTCATTCGTATCAGCATTCCCATAGGCATGGGCCTGCAAATAATCGCGGACCCCGTCGCGGAAGACCGTCGGACCGATGTGCTGCTCCAGCATACGTAGCACCGACGCACCCTTTTCATAGGTCAGAACGTCGAACATCGCATCAGCATCCTTGGGGGCCTGCACCGGATATTCGATCGGTCTGGTGCTCTGAAGTCCGTCGACGGAAAAAGCCGCGGCCCGCGAGACACCGAAACTGTCCCAGCGTTTCCATTCCGGCTTCCAGACATCTACAGCCATCATTTCCATGAAGGTCGCGAAGGCTTCGTTCAGCCAGAGCCCGTTCCACCAGGACATGGTGACCAAATCGCCGAACCACATATGGGCGTTTTCATGAGCCACCACATCGGCCACTCGCTCCAGCTCTCCATGTGTGGCGCTCTGTCGGTCGACCAACAGGGCCGTTTCCCGATAGGTAATGGCACCAAGATTTTCCATGGCACCGGAGGCAAAGTCAGGAATGGCGAGCAGGTCCAGCTTGTCGCCGGGATAGGGGATGCCGTAGTAGGTTTCAAAAAATGAGAGCGACGCTGCCGCAATGTCTTGGCCGAATGTGGCGAGGTGCTTTTTCCCAGGGACGGCCCAAAGGCGCAGGGGGGTCCGGCCAACCATCGTCGGTTCGGTCGGTTCGATCTTGCCGACGATGAAGGCCACCAGGTAGGTGGACATCTTCATGGTATCGGCGAAGCGCAACACCTTCTTTCCCCCTTCCACCGTTTCCGATGTGATCATGCTGTTCGAGACAGCGGTTAAGGCCGGATCGATGACTAGCGTAGTGGCAAAAACCGCTTTGAAGTCCGGTTCGTCCCAGCAGGGGAAGGCCCGCCTGGCATCGGTCGCTTCGAATTGCGTCGCGGCCATGTTATGCGTCGCGCCTTGCTCGTCTTTGTAGGTGCTGCGATAAAAGCCGCGAAGCTTGTCGTTGAGCGTGCCACGGAATGTGACTGTCAGCTTCCAGATGCCAGACGAAAGAGGCTTGGCGAATGTCAGGTGGCACCGTTGAAGCGATTCGTCCAACAGAACCCTAGCCTGTCTCGCCTGACCTGCGTCTCCCTCGATCTGCGCCGAGAGGATCTCCAGCTCTATCGCGTTGAGGACGATGTCAGCTGTCGGCTGAGAAACCGTGAGCGTGATGGTTTCCTGCCCGGCAAAGGTCGCGTTGGTCAGGTCCGGCTCCAATCGCAGGTCATAACGAGTCGGGACCACCTGCCTCGGAAGCCTGTAGGGATTGAGTGGGCCTGGAGAAGAGTCCGGGTTCATAACTTTACCTTTTGGCCGTTCACGGCTTCTTATGCGAGCACTGTGGCAGGGGAAGACAAAAGAAAACTGACGTGCGTCCCAAGAGACTTGGAAGAGCTCGCACCCATCGGCGAGCTCGCTCAGGCCCTCGTCGCAGGATAGGTCTCCACTCCGTTAGGCGTGCCGACGATGAGTAGGTCCGTTCGTCCCACAAAGAGCCCGGTCTCGACGACTCCAGGAATCAGATTCAAGGCGGTCTCCAATTCGCACGGGTTGTCGATTCGTGCCAGATAGACATCCAGAATCACATGGCCTGCTTCCGTGTAGAACGGCGATCCGTTCCGCTCCCGGAGCACCACGGAACTCTTCGTGAGGCCTTCGATTTCTCTCGCCGTGCTGCCCCAGCCAAAGGGAATCACTTCGATCGGGAGAGGGAAGGAGCCCCCCAGTACCGGCACTCGCTTCGTGTGATCGACCAGAACGATGAACTGTTTGGCCGAGGCTGCGACAATCTTTTCTTTCAGCAGTGCGCCGCCGCCGCCTTTAATGAGGTTAAAGGCTGGATCGACCTGATCCGCTCCGTCGATCGCGATATCGATCACCCAGGCATTGTCTGCATCGATGAGGGTGATGCCCTGTTCCCTGGCAAGCGTGGCTGTTTCCTTGGACGTAGGCACTCCGCGGATCTTCATGCCGGAACGGACCTTCTCCCCCAGCGCCATGACCATATGTTTGGCCGTGGAGCCGGTCCCCAGTCCGACGACCATGCCATCACGCACGTACTCGACCGCTTTCAACGCCGCCGCCCGTTTCAATGCATCTAGATCCATCGCCATTATGATGAAGCCTGCCGGGCGAGGTGAGCGGCGAACGATGCGGCGCCGAGCAAGGCGGTCTGTTGGTTCATCACGACTTTGACCGGAATCGAACTCATCAACCGTTTGTAGCGGCCCTTGTTCGTGAACGACTTCATAAATATCCCGTCCTTCAGTTTGGCGAGCAGCTTGGGTGCCATCCCTCCGCCCAGGTAAACACCGTTGAGCGCCATGGCCTTCAACGCAAGATTGCCGGCTTCTGCTCCATAGATCGATGCGAACAGGTCGAGCGTCAGTTTAGCGATCTCCGCCTGCCCCTTGAGGCCTGCTTCTGCGATCACCGCTGCGGGGTCGCCGGCCTTGATTTGTTCTGAGAGCCAGGTCGGCTCGTTCTTCTTGCTGTCGCGGACATAGTCGTAGATCGCATGTAGGCCCGGCCCTGATAGGACCCGCTCGTAACTGACATGCAGGTAATGGCCACGTAGATGGCGCAAAAGTTCGATCTCGTTGTCGTTATTCGGCGCGAAGTCGGCATGGCCGCCTTCCGACGGCATGGGCTGATAACGCGACCCGTTCCAACAGAGGATAGCCTCACCCAGTCCCGTTCCCGCTGCGATGAGGGCGAGCGCCTGATTATGGGGCGGGGGCATGCCGGCGTTGAGGACTTCGACTTCGTCGGATCGCAGGAGCAGAATGCCATGGGCCATAGCCTCGAGATCGTTGAGAAGCCGCACGTTCGGGATGTCGAAATGTTTGGCTAATGCCGCGCCATCCACCATCCAAGGAAGGTTGGTCGTCTGACAATGGTTCTGAATGACGGGGCCGGCGATGCCGAAACAGGCTGCGTCGATCTTCAACGGTTCTTGCACCGGACGTTCCTCTTCCGGTTCCTCAATAGTATTTTTTTCAGCTTCGTATTCGTCGATGGGCGTCGGAGGTTTCGGCGGGACAAGAAACTCCGCGAGCATGTCCTGAAGGCAGGTGTAATCAGCGCTATGGAAAGACTCCAGCCGGACGGGGTCGACGCGGTCTTTCTTCCAATCGAACAGGGCTAAGTGAGTTTTCGTGCCCCCGATATCACCGGCAACAATCATCTAGTCCTCACGCACGATCATGCTCACTCGATCTCTCGACAGCCCTGCGGCAGACGCCGGGTCGAGCAGCCAGATAAGGCGGCCCTCGTCTGGCGCGACCAACGATGCCGGGAGCTGCCGGTCTGCCTCGATCTTCGGATTGAGAATGGTGCTCACGACTCCTGCTTTACTGGCTCCTGCGACGAGAAACAGTACCACACTCGCCCGGTTGATCACACCTAGGGTCATGGTCAATCTGGCTGGAGGACCTTTTGGAGACTGCGTCACCGCGATCACGTTCTCACGGTCCCGTAAAATCGGCGATCCGGGAAAGAGAGACGCGGTATGGCCATCCTCTCCCAGACCCAGAAGAATGAGGTCGAGCTGTGGCTGAGCCGGCGCTGCGGTGTTCGTTGCGCGACGGAGTTGCTGTTCATAGTCAGCCGTGGCCGCCTGTTGATCGCGAGATTCCCCCACCATACGGCAGACCTGCGACGGACCAATATTCAGCGGGATGAAGAGGGCCTGGTTGGCTAAGGCGTAATTGCTCCGGGAATCATCCGGAGGGACGCAACGTTCGTCTCCGAAAAAAAATGTGCTGCGGGACCAGTCGAAACGGCCGGCAAACACGGGAGAGGTCAGGGCTTCATAGAGGAGTGCCGGCGTCGCACCGCCGGAGAGGGCGATAAAGAATTGGCCCTTCTCGCGAAGGGCCTCACGGCCCACCGAATGCACAAGCTCAGCGGCGGTCGCGGCCCAGGAATGACGATCGGAAGAGACGCGGATCTCGGGGGTGCTGGCCATCTTACTTTTGACTACTGCCCCTGGTCTTGCTGCGCGTGCTAGTTGACGGCCGGACCTTTGTACGGGGCGTGAGAGATTTCGTCAAAGCCTGAATCGCCACAAACGGGTTCTTCCCCAAGGGCATCACGATGGCCTCCTGGCCATGCGCGTGCAGCGCCTGAATGTCGCCGGCTGCCTGGGCCCGCGCAAGCGTCCCAAAAGTAAAGACTGCTCCCGGGATCGCGAGATCCGGACTCATTTGATCGATGAGCTGTAAGAAAATTCCGCTCTTGGGGCCCCCTTTATGGAGCTGGCCTGTCGAGTGGAGATAACGAGGCCCATAGCCGGCCGTCGTCGTCACATGATGATGGGAGACGAGCGCCCGCCGCAGCGCACGAAGGGCCTGCTCCATCTTTGGAGAGGGCGTCGTGTAGGCCAGGATGGCGACATAGATGCCGGGGCGGCAGTGCCGCTTAAGCTGAGCCGCCGCCTTAGCAGGAGTGACGGTGGTCTGCTTCGGCAACTTGCCGGTGGATTGAACGGTCTTCAGCACGCGGGCCGTGTTGTCTTTGCTTTCCTGAACGTTCGGTTGATCGAAGGGCTGAATCCCCAGGAGATGACCGGCCACAGCCGTGGCCACTTCCCAGCGAAAAAACTCCGCCCCGAGATCGTACCGGTCTTGGAGCGTGACGGTCAGAACGGGATGGCCCTCTCTAGCCAGCTTGGCGACTTGCTGATCGAGGCGTCTATTCTCATCGTTCTTCAGCCGGAGATACACGAACAACCGATCTTGGCCATAGGCCTTCGCTGACACGCTCGGTTCGTTCGCGACAGGAATCAAGCCGGTGCCTTCTTTCCCCGTGCTTTCTGCGAGCAGTTGCTCCGCCCAGAGACCAAAAGCCGCGATCTGAGGTGACGTAATAATAGTGACCTTATTGCGTCCCGCTTGCGCCAATGAGGCCATCGCCGCGCCAAGGTCTGCGCCCGGGTTATGGGCGAGAGGAGCCTGGACCTGGCAGATGCGAACCATCATGGCAGCCCGTGCCAGCAACTGCGCCACATCGATCCCCGTCAACGCCGCCGGAACCAACCCAAAATAGGAGAGCACCGAATACCGTCCACCGATGTCAGCGGGGCTGGTAAAGACTCGACCGAACCGATGTTCCGCTGCCAGCTTCTCCAATCCAGTGCCGGGATCAGTAATGGCAATAAACTGTTCGCCTCCTTGATGGCCCGGAGTCTGATGCACGAGTTCCCAAAAATGGCCGAAGAGGGACAGAACCTCGATAGTTCCGCCGGACTTGCTGGCGAGGATGAACAAACTGCGAGCCGGATCAATCGCCTCTGTGGTCTGCCGAACCCGGCCGGGGATCGTGGAATCGAGGACCCACAAACGCGGAAACCCGCGGCTCGATGCAAACGAGGCGCGCAACACTTCAGGACCCAAGCTACTCCCGCCCATGCCGAGGAGGATCACATCGCGGATGCCGCGATTCTTCACGGAATTTGCAAAAACGTGCAACTCCTCGGCATGCGCTTCCATCTCGCCAACGATCGTCAGCCAGCCGAGACGGTTCGTGATGTCGGTCGGATCTTCTTTCCATAGCCGATGATCGCGAGCCCACAGCCGCTCGACCGCACGGGAAGCCGTGAGTTGCGCGTGAGCCGCTGTGACCAGCCTTTGCAGTTCTGGAGAAAATGATTGGGCAGTTTTGAGCTTCATGGGGCTCGATCCACTGGAATCGTTTATGCCGTCCGCACTTCTCGTACGGCTCCGGGTCATCGATCGTTTCTCAACGTAGAGATATCGGACGCACGAAAGACAAACATAAGGCCTCTCTATGGTGTGGGGCGACGGATGAGAAAGGGCATGCCTTCCGTGACCGTCCAGGCGAGCGATTGCGCATGATCGAGCGAAACGGTGAGATTGAGGGAGGGCGGGGGCGGAGACATGACTCCAGTCCGGAGGATCTGCCCCCAGGCCGTGAGCCGGCTCCACCAGACTCGCCCTTGCTGTAGGGTCCATTGCCAAGGATTGCCGTCCGTATTGGAAAGGACGAGGATCGTCAAAAGCGGAGCGAATTTGAGCGTAAAGGTGGTCGGCATGTCGACCAGGGAAATGGGATCTTGCTCCGTCACGGCCGTGTGATCAATTTTACGGCGATTCACTTGCGGACGTTCACGGAGGCGGCGCGGGGCTGCAAGCCTCGATAGGTCGGACCCCGACCAGCGTTCAATCGGAATCCGGTGGAGCTCGACGCCCCGCCCCTTAATCAAGATGGCATTGGTCACGAGATCGATAAACACATAGGTCTGGGGTTTGGCGGCGAGCTTGATCTCTTCTTCCAGCACTCTGGTGGCTTCTTGCAGAGAGGCGGAATCGGCCAAGTCCCCTGGCGGAATGACCTCCGACTCGGCAGCCCAGCTTACCGAAATCAGTGATAAGAGAACGGAGAACGTTGCGCAGAGAAAAGTCATAGGGGCTGCGCCAAGCGGCAGATTAGAAAATCATGATCGGCGTCCCGACCTTGGCAAGCCGATACACACTCTTCAGATCGTCGTCGTTTAGTCTGATACAGCCGTGCGTCACATTTTTCCCGAGGAGGCGGGTATAGAGCGTCCCGTGAATAAAGTAACCCTTCCCGAAGCCGAGGGCATATTCCCCGAGCACTCCCGACTCAAGACGGTCGGCCTGGCTCTTGGGGACCGCGAGCCCCTCTTCGATAAATGCCCAGTCCGGCTTGACCCAGACGGGATTGGCCAACCGCGATTGTACGGCAAATTCCCCCCGGGGGGTATCAAAGATCCACTGCCTCTTCGAATCGCCCGGCTTGTCTAGGATCGTGCCGCTGCCAGTGGAGGCCAGCGCGTCCAACATAACCTGATCCTGTCGCTTAATATAGAGATGGTTGCGGGCCGTGTCGACGAGAATATAGGGCTGCGTCGGCATCAACTGGGTCAGTTGCTTGGCGAGCGTTTTATAGCGAGCCTGAAGCGTGCGCAACGAGACGGGATCGACTGTGGCTGGGCGAACCGTTAATGCCTTCGGCAGAGGCAGACCGCTGCTCTGCACCAGGGTGACCAGGAAGAGGCCCATCAGGCCGACTGACACACATAAGAGGACGCGCTTCATGAGGCCTCCCTTAGGTTTCTTCCCGTGGAACACCCAGCAGCACTAGCGTCTGTGCGACGGAGTTCTGCTCATGCAGCGCGCCAACGATGGTGACTGGCGTGCCCTTCTCGACTCGATTAAACAGCTGAGTCATCTGTGGATTTTCAAGCATGACGCACCCTAATGTTTGGGCCATCAACTGATTCTCGACCCCGTGAATTTCGATTTGCCCCCCGATGGCGCGCGAGGCCGGAATCTGCCCGGTCTTTTGTTCCAGCCGATAGCGTCGGCGATCCTCTTCGTTGGGATAGTCCAGAACCAACGCGCGATAAAACTGCGTCTCTCCCTGTCCGCGTTTACGGCTGATCCGATAGCGGCCCTCCGGAGTAGCGCCATCGCCCTGATAACGCTTCTCGCGAATGCCATTGAAACCGAGACGAACAGGATAGGACAGAACCTTCTGCCCGTTGCGGTAGAGAGTCAATATGCGATCAGCCTTATTGACCACAATCGCGGAAGTTTGGTGGGTACGAGACCAGGCGATGGTGTCCTTGGCCATCTGTTGCCAGCCGCTGATTTGCCCGCGATCCGCATATCGGCCAAACTCATTACCCAGCAAAATCGTTTGCGTGGCCAGATTCTGCGCGGCCCGGTCCGATGCATCAAGCGAGCGGTCGTACCGGCCCTGCTCGTAGAAGGCATGGGCTTGCTTCATGAGCAGATCGGTTTCAACGGGTTTCTGCCCCAGCACGATCCGGCTATCGATGGCGCCGACTTGCACCGCCATGACCCGAAATCGATCCTCGACCTGGGCGATCTTGCTTTCCGCTGACTGGCGCAACGCTTCGCGCTCTTTAGTGAGGCGGGCAACTGTCTGGGAGCCTTCTTCCTGGAGCCGCCGCAGGGCGAGCTCCAAATCGTTGAGCTCCCAGGGCCAGCGAACCAGATCTTCGTCAGCCTGAACGCGACTTTTCAGCTCCATCCACTGGTGGGCGAACCGAGCATAGTCGACCGGGGAAAACTCGGCCGCCCGCAACTCCATGAGATCCCGATCAATGTTTTCAACCGCTTCGATCGCATCTTGAGGCACGGCCTCCACGCAGCCAGCGAACAGACCGGCTAACGCCAAGGCTCCCCACCCCAAGACGATCGATCTAACTCGTGGACAGTGATCAGACATTAGGATCAGTCTATCTTACTTCTTCTTTGCTGCAGAAGGTTTTCTCTTTCCGATCTTGGCAAGCGCTGCCTTGATTTCCTGGGACACAGCCTGGCTCTTCTCGTGAATGGCCTTCGCCTTGGTTTGCGCGGTCGGGTAATCTGCGGCATCGATGGCCGTCTGCACCTGATTGAGCGATTCCTTGAGCGCGTTGGCATCGGCCTTGATCGACTCTAATGCGGCGCGATCTTTTCCGGTAGGCGCTTTGGCGACGAGTGCGAGCGTGGAGGCTACGGCCTCTTGCGCAACCTGTTGAGCTTGGAGTGCGGCGGCTTTCGCCTCTTCCTTCTTCGTCGCAGCCTCGACTTTCACCCGTTCAGCATCACTCTTGGCGGCGGCGGCGAGCTGCTCGACCTTCCCGTAATCGCGCAGCAATGCGAATTTACCGTCCTGCTCGCTCACTTCTTTCTTGAGCGCTGCCATCGTGCCTTCGATTTTGGCATATTCGTCCGCGACATAGGTTGCGGCGCCGCTCTGCTGCGCCTCGGTCACGGCTTTCTCTGCCGCTGCGATCTGTTCCGTCGGCGCCTTCGCGCAGGCTGTCAGCATCAAAAGAGCGCACATAACTGGCAAGACTGCTGCTCGTGTATTCATCATTTCTCTCCTTGTTAAAAAGCCGACTAAGGGTCAGCGCTCCTGTTTATTTTCGTTTACTCGCCCGTTCTTCGCACGCAAGATGCGTCGAACAAGAATTAATTCGCAAGGGTTATGCCAGCGAACCCACGATAATAATCAGCACGAAGTATTTGTATTATAAAGCTTTATTATGGAAATGCCATGAGAATATTGTGAAAGTGATGGGGCGGTCTAGCCCGTCACGACAAAAGCGCCTCAATGATTATAGTACGTATAGAAGGAGGAACTCGCAATGTGACACGAGCCTCCGGCTAATATCGCGCGCGCGGACCGAGGCGCAAACAACCGCGCTCGAAGGAGCAACAGTTTGACAGAGTGCAGCCCCGCCCCTATAATGCCCCGTTAATCCCTGAGTATTCTTAGCAAGGAGTGATTGTAATGTCATTTACATCTGCACAGCCCTCGAACCTCAAGAAAAAGCGTGAGCATGGATTTCGTAAACGGATGAGCACGAAGAATGGCCGCAAGGTCTTGGCTCGCCGTCGCGCGAAGGGTCGGGCCCGCTTAACCGTATAAGTAGTGAGCGGTACCCCTGCAGGCTTCGAGAGGAATCTTGCCCTCGGTACGTATCCCAAACAAGGACGTTCCCTTCACAGAATGACGACATGTGGTCATAATCGAGATCCGGAGATCTGGACTCGAAGGGAGCTCCTGTGCGAGCTGGCTCTCACCCAGGATGATCGTCATGTCGCAGGGTGGAACTGACAGGGATCTGTTCCTGAAACGCAGCCGTGATATCGAGCACGCCAAGAAGCACGGCCGCCGCATTTCGACTGCCTTCTTTAATATGATGATTTGCGAGACTGAGGTAAGCGGCTCCCGTGTCGGCATTGTCGTCGGCAAGCGATTCGGAGGCGCCGTCAGCCGGAATCGTGCGAAGCGTCTGTTTCGGGAGCTCACGCGGCAGGTGCAAGATCAATTGATCCCAGGGCAAGCTCTTGTCGTCTTTCCCAAACGGGAATCGATTCTGCAGCCCTTTGCCGTCCTGAAAGAGGCCTGGCTGTCATCGCTCCAGCGCCAGCGACTCTTACGTATCCCTGAGGCCTAGCATGCGCCACTGGTGCCTAGCTCTGCTTGCCGGTTACCGCTATTGGATCTCGCCGTTTCTCGGACCGGCCTGCCGTTTCGAGCCGACCTGCTCTGAATATGCGAGTGCTGCAATCGATCGGTATGGGGTACCCCGCGGGCTACGACTTGCGGCCTGCCGCCTGCTGAAGTGCCATCCGTTTCATCCCGGAGGAATGGACCCTGTGAAGTAACGGGGGCCTTCGTTGTTTATTTTGGATAATATTTGGCCATGGAAAAACGCGTCGTCATTTTTCTCGTTCTCTCGTTAGCCATCATCCTGGGCTACGACCTGCTCCTGAAACAGATGGGCTGGCTCCCCGAGCCAGTGCCTGTCCAGGACTCGTCCGCTCGTGGCTCTTTCTCCACTGAGCCAGAATCTAGTCCTACGGGTGTAGCGGGCGAGAACAGCGGTTCCCCTGGCACACGCCTCGCCACCCAATCGGGTCAACAGCCTACCGCGCAGGGCCTGAACCTCTCGCCAACGACATTGGAACAGACGGTAACGGTTGAAACGAATCTGGTGCGGGTCGGGTTCTCGAATCGTGGCGGCGTCATCAAGAGTTGGGAGTTGAAGCGCTACCATACGGCGCCCCCCGAAGAAAAACCGGTACAACTCGTCTACTCGGGGGGGAAATTCAGAGGCCCGCTCTCGATTACTGTGACGAACGCCGAGATTGAAAAAACGATTCAGGAAGGCCTCTATCATATTGAACAAGACTTCACGGCCCTGGATGCAGCCCATCCCGTCGGGCATGTCACGATGCAGTTTCACGATCCCGTCACCCATCTCGGCGTGGAGAAACGGCTAACCTTTCATCACAATAGTTACATGGTGGATATCGCCGTCGCCCTGGAAGGCGTGACCGAACCCTACGATGTCAGCCTGGGGACGAACTTCGGTATCGTGGAATGGGGCGAAGGATTCATCGGCCTGATCGGATCAGCTTCGCTGGTTGACGACAAGGCAGAAAAGGAAACGCCCGACACGGAGCTTGAGCGGAAGGGCTCGGTTCAGTGGGTCGCGTTGCAGGACAAGTACTTCCTTTCTGTCTTGATGCCGAAACAGGCAACCTCCGCGCTAGCCAAAAAAGAAGGCGATAAGGTGGTCTCGGCCGGTGTGCGGATGCCCGCGCCTCTCGCAGGGACCTCTGTTGCACTCCAGCTCTATGCCGGCCCGAAGGAATACGACACGCTCCGCTCATTGAACGTGGGCCTGGAAGACACAATCGATTTCGGCTGGTTCATCTTTGGCAGTTGGACAGTGGTGAAGTCGGTGGCCAAGCCGATTTTCTACGTGCTGCGATTCATCCACGACTATACCTATAACTACGGGCTCACCATCATCCTCCTGACGCTGGCGATCAAGCTGTTGTTTGTGCCGTTGCAGTACAAGAGCTACAAGTCGATGAAGATGATGCAGCTGATCCAGCCCAAGGTTGCGGCTGTCCAGGAAAAGTACAAGGACGACCGGGACCGGCTGAACAAGGAATTGATCAAACTCTATCGCGACCAGAAGGTGAACCCGGTGGGCGGCTGCCTCCCGATGATCTTACAGATGCCGGTGTTCGTTGCCCTGTTCAACATCCTCTACATGACGATCGATCTGCGCCAAGCGCCCTTCATGCTCTGGGTTACCGATTTGTCGGTGCAGGATCCCTACTATGTGTTACCGGTAATCATGGGGGCGACGATGGTGATCCAGCAGAAGATCACGCCCACCACAATGGACCCGACGCAAGCGAAGATCATGCTGGTACTCCCAGTGTTCATGACCTTCCTGTTCGTCAATTTCCCTGCAGGGCTTGTCCTGTATTGGCTGACGAACAACGTCCTGACCATCTCTCAACAAGTATTTACGGATCAGTTTCTGTTCCGCGGCAAGACCCTCATCTCGACAGGGCCTGAGCAGAGCAACGCGAAGTCATAACCGCCCCCAGGAACCAGTACCTCGCTGGGGGAAGCAGCGCCGAGCGAAAGAATGTCATGCGGGGAGGACTTGAGGATACGATCTGCGCCATTGCCACCCCCATGGGGGAAGGCGGCATCGGGATCGTCCGTCTGAGCGGCCCCCAATCGCTCATTGCCGCCTCCCAGGTCGTTCGATTACGTTCCGGTCGCCCCCTGACATCGGTTTCCTCGCACAGACTCTATCTCGCCGATCTGGTGATTCCCGCAGCGGACAAGCGGAATGAGCGTTCGCTCGATCATGATCGCACGCAGGCTGCTGGCCTGCTCGACGAAGCCCTCGTGGTCTACATGAAGGCGCCCCGTTCATTTACCGCAGAAGATGTGGTTGAGATTCAGTCGCATGGCGGGGCTTTGGTGCTGGAGCTAATCTGCAAGGTCTGCGTCGAGTCAGGCGCACGGATGGCGGAGCCTGGAGAATTTACAAAGCGGGCATTCCTCAACGGGCGACTCGACCTGTCCCAGGCGGAAGCGGTCCTCGATACCATCAGGGCCACATCGACCGCTGGCCTCCATATCGCCCAGCGACATCTACGGGGTGAGCTCACCCGCGAAGTAGACCAGGCTAGATCCTCGCTCCTCACGGTGTTAGCCCATGTGGAGGCAGGGATCGATTTTGTGGATGAAGATATCGCCTTCCTGCAACGAGATGAGCTGGTGCGTATCGTCAAGGAAGCCTATGCCGTAGTTCAGAAACTCGAAGCCACGGCACAGGAGGGACGGATCTTGCGGGAGGGGGCACGCGTCGTCATTCTCGGCCGTCCGAATGTTGGGAAATCCAGCTTGCTCAACCGTCTATTACGAGAAGACCGCGCCATCGTGACGGCCATTCCCGGCACGACGAGGGATGTGATCGAGGAATCCATCGATCTCCACGGAGTGATGATTCGGTTGATTGATACGGCAGGACTGCGGGACACGGACGACCTCGTCGAACGGGAAGGGATCAAACGGACGCGCGCCGCGCAAGGCGAAGCGGATCTTTTATTAGTCGTGCTGGATGGAACTGTTCCCCTCACGAGCGACGACCGTGACCTCTTAGAGGCGGTCAACGATCGCAAGCATCTGGTGCTGCTCAATAAATCGGATCTTCCCCAGACCCTCGCGACGGAGGCGGCGCTAACAGGCCATCTGACCTACGCTATTTCGGCAACAACTGGTCTGGGAGTGGAGAGGATGAAGTCGGCTCTTCGTGCTCAGCTGGTCTCTGGAGGCTTTGAGGGGGCAGAGAGCGTCACGGTTACGAACGTGCGACACCGTGATGCATTACGCCGGGCCGGTGAATCGCTGGACCAGGCCCTTGAGTCTGTGCAAGGTGGAATGGCCGGCGAGCTCGTCTCGATCGATGTGCGAGCCGCGGCCGACGCGCTCGGAGAAATTACCGGGGCCATTACGACGGACGAAATTTTAGCGCAGATCTTTTCAGAATTCTGTATCGGCAAGTAGGACGAGGGAGCGCATGGAACAGACGGTTGACGTCATTGTCGTGGGGGGAGGTCATGCAGGCTGCGAGGCCGCCTTGGCTGCGGCGCGCATGGGTGCGCGAACCCTGTTGTTGACGATGGATCACGACCGCATCGCACAGATGTCCTGTAATCCGGCAATCGGGGGCATCGCCAAGGGGCACCTCGTCAAGGAAATCGATGCGCTGGGCGGGGAGATGGCGCGGAACACGGATCAAGCTGGCATCCAGTTCCGGTTCATCAATACGAGCAAAGGCCCGGCGGTGCGAGCCCTCCGCGTCCAATGCGACAAGAAACTGTACCGGGAGGCCATGCAACAGACGTTGCGCCTCCAGCCAGGGCTCACGATCGGCGAGGGCACGGTCGATCGCTTGCTGACGCATGCCGGCGCGATTACGGGGGTCGTGACCGGTCACGGAGAACACATCTCGGCAAAGGCTGTCATTCTAACATCAGGTACATTCCTTAAGGGACTTATTCATATCGGCCTGAATCATTTCCCTGCGGGACGAGCGGGTGAAGCGTCCGCCGAACACCTGTCCGATTGTATGCGCGACCTGGGGTTTGAAGTGGGACGGCTCAAAACCGGCACACCGCCTCGCCTGGACGGAGCCACCATCGACTTTTCCGTCATGGCACCGCAACCGGGCGATGATCCGCCTCCGCCCTTCTCGTATCGCACCGAGCGAATCGTAAACCGACAGCTTCCCTGTCATTTGACTCATACCAGTCGCGCAACTCACGAGTTGATCCAACGCAACCTGGACCGGTCGCCGCTCTACAGCGGCATCATTGAATCAATAGGACCCCGCTATTGTCCCTCGATCGAAGATAAAGTTGTGCGCTTCGCCGACAAAGAGCGGCATCAGATCTTTATCGAGCCGGAAGGGCTGGAAAGCCTCGAGTTTTACCCCAACGGCATTTCCACCAGCCTCCCGGTCGATGTACAGGCCGCCATGCTCAAGACGATTCCAGGATTGGAGCATGCCACCATGCTGAAGCCTGGCTATGCGATTGAGTATGACTATTTTCCTCCCAGGCAATTGCACCAGACTCTGGAAACAAAACTTCTGGCCGGTCTTTACCATGCGGGACAGATTAATGGGACATCCGGCTATGAAGAAGCGGCAGCTCAGGGTCTCATGGCGGGGATCAATGCAGTCTTGAAACTGCGCGAAGAGCCTCCACTGATTCTGGATCGTTCGCAGGCCTATATTGGTGTTTTAATTGATGATCTTATTACGAAGGACGCGCGTGAGCCCTATCGTATGTTCACCTCGCGGGCAGAATATCGCCTCTTGCTGCGCCACGGGAATGCGGATCTTCGATTAACTGACATTGGGCGAAAGGCCGGGCTGATCTCCGATGAGGTCTATGCCAAGTTTCAAATAAAACAAGAAGCCATCGAATCAGAACTGGTACGGCTCGAAGAGTTTCGGCCCAGGCTCACAGAAGTCGTTCGTGAACGTTTAATGAAAATTCAGATCCAAGAAATCTCCGGGCCCTGCACCGCTGCCCAGCTATTACGGAGACAGGGTGTTAGCTATAAGACTCTTCTGGAGGCGCTTGAGATTGAATCCGTGCAAGATATTGAAACATATGATGAAATAGAGCTACAGATTAAGTATTCGGGCTATATTAAGCGGCAGCTCCAACAGATAGGGCGGTTCAAAAAGCTTGAGTCCAAGCCCATTCCACTCAGCTTTGACTACGATAAAACGACTGGATTCTCACGGGAAGTTCGTGAAAAATTGAAGAAAGTACGCCCGGCATCCATCGGACAAGCCTCGAGAATTTCAGGAGTCACACCAGCGGGAATTTCGCTTCTCCTTGTGGCACTCGAAAGGCACAGGGGAGAGTCCAACCAAGGCAATCTTTTGCAGCTCTCGTCTTAAGCTCATAAATGCTGATATTTCTCGGTCAGCACCGGAATACCTTGACCTCATCTCCTGATTCACGTAATTGTTCCACGTGGAACACAAACAAGCATTACAGACATTCATAGTTAGCGCCGCAAAAGAAATCGGACTGACTATAGAGGATGATCAGGCTGGGCAATTCCTACGTTATCTTGCTCAACTTATTGAGTGGAATAAGGCGATTAATCTCACTGCAATCGTCGAGCCTCATGAAATTATCATCAAGCATTTCATTGACTCACTTGCCGCGCTTGCTGCAACAAATTTCCCTGAACAGGCCCGGGTGCTTGATATAGGGTCTGGCGGGGGGTTCCCCGGCATTCCATTGAAAATTATGAGACCAGACCTCCAGCTGGTTCTTATTGAGCCAGTTCAAAAAAAATGTGCATTTCTTAATTCAGTAATTGGCCTCTTAAAGCTCCTGGGAATATCAACGTTTAATGGTACTATCGAGCAATATGCTAAAAAACCTCTTCCTCCGACTGTTGACATGATTGTCCTACGAGCATTGAAGTTTGAAGAGGTAAGAAAACATGCTCCTACCTTATTGGCCCCGAAAGGGAAAGTCGTCCTGTATCGAACAGCAACACTCCAAAATCATGAACTTGGCGATGAATTCCATCTTGCCAATGAAACAATTTTCCTTTTACCGCAGGAGTCTGGCAGAAGAGTCATTGCAGTGCTCGAACGTAGTAATTCATAATATAATAAATTATTTACGTCTATGTTCCACGTGGAACAGGATCGATTTAACTTCATAATGACAAAAATTATTGCGATCGCAAATCAAAAGGGTGGCGTGGGAAAAACGACCACGGCCGTCAACCTTGCCGCTGGCATCGCGCTGCTGGACAAACGGGTCCTTCTCATTGATATGGACCCGCAAGGGAATGCCACCAGCGGGCTTGGGGTCGACCCAAGGGCCCTACAGGCCACGATCTATAACTGTCTGGTCAATGGGGTGAAGTTTCAGGACGTCGTGCTTACCACGGAAGTAAATGGGCTATCGCTCTTGCCAGCAAATGCCGACCTGTCCGGGGCAGAAATAGAGCTGGTGAACGTTGAGGACCGTGAAAAACTGCTTCAACGTTTCCTGCGAGACGTCGAGCCATTGTTCGACGTCATCTTCCTCGATTGCCCACCAACATTGGGAATCTTGACGGTAAACGCCCTCGTCGCAGCCCGCACCATTTTAGTCCCGGTTCAATGCGAGTATTATGCGATGGAAGGACTCAGCCGGTTGGTCGGCAGCATCGAGCGAATCCGCCAATCATTCAACCAGGATCTCCAACTGGAAGGGATCGTCTTGACAATGTTTGATGCAAGGAATACGTTGGCACGTCAAGTAGTTGAGCAAGTTCGGGCACATTTTAAAGACGTCGTCTATAACACCGTAATCCCCCGCAATGTGACGCTCGCCGAGGCTCCAAGTTACGGTCGTCCAGCCATGCTGTATAACGTCGCGTCGGCAGGGGCGCAGGCCTATTTGTCTTTAGCCAAGGAGTTTGTAAGCCATGGAGAAAAAAGCGCTCGGTAGAGGGCTCGACGCGTTGTTGCCTGCCGCCAAACCTGCGTCCACGCGGGACATGCCGGAGGTTCAGTATTTGCGGGTCGATGCGATTGTGCCCAACCGGTATCAGCCGAGACAGACGTTTGCGCCGCAGGAACTGGCGGAGCTCACGGCCTCACTGAAGCAAAGCGGATTGTTGCAGCCAATTTTGGTGCGCCGCAAGGGCAACGGAATCTACGAACTTATTTCCGGTGAACGACGCTGGCGCGCGACGAAAGATGCGGGACTCGACACGATTCAAGCGGTCATTCGCAATTGCGGAGATGAAGAATCCGTCGTCCTGGCGCTGGTAGAAAATCTTCAGCGGGCAGACCTCAACCCCATGGAAATGGCTAGAGCCTACCATCGGATGATGAACGAATTTGGGCTCACGCAGGACACAATTGCGCAGCGAGTCGGGTGTGAACGATCCTCTATCGCCAATATCGTACGCCTCATCAATCTGCCATCAGAAATTCAACAGCTCATTGAACTGAACCAGCTTTCCATGGGCCATGCGAAGGTTATTCTTGGTCTCCCAAGTTCGAGTGAGCAGCTTCGAGTCGCCAAGCTCGTGATCGCCAAAGCATTATCGGTGAGAGAGACGGAAAAACTCGTAGAGGCCTCGCCAATTGCAAAGAATCGCAAGACCAAAGATCTACGCCGGACACCCTGGGCAGACGTTCAAGAGCGGCTGCAAAAACGACTAGGCACCAAAGTCTCGATCCAAAAAGGACGACGCGGCGGGAAAATTGTTATTCACTACTTCTCAGCCCCGGAACTTGACGGAATTCTTGAAACTCTTCTGCGCTAATTCACACCCATTTGTGCCTCTTAAAACTCCTACTAGCCAGGACATATTTATTGCTCTCTCGCTCATCATTGAGCTCGTCCGTACCGTCTACTCTAGACATACGGGATTGCGGTCATGGTGAAACGCTACACTAGCTCGCGCTTCCCCGAGAAATCCTGGCGCGTGAAGTTGGCGTCATCGCCCAGCCAGAATTGAAACGTGCGAATAGCTAATATATATACTTAAGTATATATTTTTTCTTCGCTGTAGCAATGGGCTGTGCGCGAACAGACCTCGCCGCGGGAGGCCATGATGTGGGCAATAACGATGGGGGTCCGCACGCCGAATCCGCCCACGAGAACTTCACGCTCATGGTCAAGAGCATGAACTTCAAGAGGGTGACAACGTTCACGGGACCGTGCAGATCGACGGTCATGTCGAGGGCGAAATCCCAGCATTGGGACGCTGATCGTCGGGGAGCATGCGGGGATGAACGGCCTCTTATCGACCGGCACACTCATCAATAGCGACAAGACCAACGGCATGATCACCGCCACGGAAAAATTCAGATTCTGAAACCTGCCCTGCCGATCGGCGCGCCCCCGGTCTTGCCGCATCCTCACATTAACGACCGGCCCCCTAGTTCTTTCGTTCCCCACTCAGTACAATAGCCCCTATGACTCGTCCAACAGTTCTTCTCGGCATGAGCGGTGGAGTAGACAGCTCCGTCGCGGCAGCGCTCCTGGTTCGCCAGGGCTACGACGTCCAGGGCGTCACGCTTCAGGTCTGGGAACACGAAGACGAAACGGTCACGGCCTCCAAGAAATGGGAGGAGCGCGGCTGTTGCAAGGTCGGCATCGCCCGCTATGTGGCGCAGACGTTGAAAATTCCGCATGAGGTCGTCGATACCAGACAAGCATTTCGTGCCGGTGTCATCGACGACTTTTTGGCCGGCTATCTCGACGGCACCACACCCAACCCCTGCGTTCGGTGCAATGAGCGCGTCAAGCTACGCGGTCTCATCGAACTAGCGGACGCGCGCGGCATCGATTTTGTCGCCACCGGCCACTATGTCCGCATCGGCTCATCTGAAGGTCTCCCGACTCTCCACCGGGCGACTGATCCCAAGAAAGACCAGAGCTACTTTCTCTATCGGCTCCGTCAGCCCTGGCTCTCTCGCCTACTCTTTCCCGTAGGGGAGATGCAAAAGGCCGATGTCTGGAAAGAAGCAGACGCCCTGGGCCTTCCTGTGGACGAATTGAAGGAGAGCCAGGAAATCTGCTTCGTAAGCCACGGCGATTACCGGACCTTCATCGAAAAAGAAGCCCCCGCCGCCAAGAAGTCCGGGCCCTTTGTGGACGAAGAGGGACGACATTTAGGTGATCACGAAGGAATCGCCTTCTACACACCGGGCCAACGACGGGGCCTCGGAGTTGCAACAGGCCGCAGGCTATATGTGCAACAGGTCCAGCCCGCCACCAATACGGTTGTCCTCGGGACGGAGGAGTCGCTCCGCCGCGATCAATGCGATATTGCGGACCTGAACCTCTTCGACCCCACTCTCCTCACTGGCGCAACGGGCGTAATGGTGAAGGTCCGTTATGCCACGCCCGCAGCCCCTGCAACCCTCCAGCCCCTTTCAGAGGGCGCCCTTCGCATTCTCTTCCACGAGCCACAGCGCGCCTTAAGCCCGGGACAGTCCGCCGTCTTCTATCGAGAAGATCGCGTACTCGGCGGCGGCATCATCCAATCGTTCTAACTTCTTTCGCGCCCGCAGCATCGTATTGACAGTTCTCCGCTGCCAATGCTAACTTGGCCCGCCACTTTTCGCGCACATGCACGAAGGTTTCCCTTTTGCCAAAAAGAAGAACGAACGGACCAGCATAGTGATAAAGACAGCAGTTGCGCGACGTTACGCACGGGCGCTCTTTGAGCTACTCGACGTCTCCACGATTGAGTCAACCCGCACCGCCCTCATAGCGCTGGGGAACGCAACCAAGGACTCCGTTTCTCTACGCCATGTCGTGGCCTCACCGAGCTTCGGCGCCGAAGAAAAGATCGCCGTCCTCGCAGAACTTGCCTCACGCCTGGGATGTCCGCCGGTTGGAAAAACCTTTCTCGCGCAGTTGGTGAAAAAGAATCGCGTCGGCTTTCTCCCTGAAATCGCCGAGGCCTTCGCCAAACTAGCCGATGCGTCGAAAGGCACCCAGCAAATTACCTTGTCCTCCGCGGCGGCCCTGCCCTCAGCGGAACAAGATCGAATCAGCACTCGCTTACGCGAGATGCTCAAACGTCAGGTTGACGTGACCTTTCGCACGGATGCCCGCCATCTGGCTGGCGTTCAGATTCAGCTCGGGAGCACGGTGGTCGATAGCACTATCCGTGCGCGGTTACAGGCGATGCAGAGTTTGTTGACTAAGGAGTAGCCATGCAGATCAAGGCAGAAGAAATCAGTTCGATTATCAAAGAAAAGATCAAGGGCTTCGACAAACAGGTCGACGTCAAGGAGACCGGCTCCGTCATCCAGGTCGGAGACGGAATCGCCAAGGTCTATGGTCTAGACGGCGCGATGGCCGGCGAAATGCTCGAATTCCCGGGCGGCCTCTACGGGATCGCTCTCAACCTGGAAGAAGACAATGTCGGCGCCGTACTCATGGGCGATGACGTCGGGGTCAAGGAGGGCGATCCGGTCAAACGTACGGGACGCATTGCCGAGGTGCCGGTCGGCGAAGCCTTGATCGGCCGTGTGGTCAACGCCATCGGACAGCCCATTGACGGCAAGGGCCCGATCAATTCAACCCTCTCCTCCCGCATCGAAGTCGTGGCCCCCGGCGTGAACACACGCCAATCCGTGCGCGAGCCCCTGCAGACCGGGATCAAGGCCATCGATGCCATGATCCCCATCGGCCGCGGCCAGCGTGAGCTGATCATCGGCGACCGACAAACCGGCAAGACCGCCATCGCCGTCGATACGATCATCAACCAAAAAGGCCTCAACGTATTTTGCATCTATGTCGCCATCGGACAAAAACGCTCTACCGTGGCTCGCGTCGTCAAGACGCTCGAAGAGAACCACGCGATGGAATACACCATCGTGGTCGCAGCCACCGCCAGCGATGCCGCGCCCATGCAGTACCTGGCACCCTTTTCCGGCGCAGCCATCGGCGAATATTTCCGGGATAACGGCAAGCATGCCCTGATTGTCTACGATGATCTCTCCAAACATGCCGTGGCCTATCGCCAGTTGTCGCTCTTGCTCCGTCGTCCACCGGGCCGCGAAGCCTATCCTGGCGACGTGTTCTATCTGCACTCGCGGCTGCTGGAACGCGCGGCCAAACTCAGTGATGCACTCGGAGGGGGAAGCCTCACCGCCTTGCCAATCATTGAAACGCAAGCTGGCGACGTGTCCGCCTATATTCCGACCAACGTCATCTCGATTACCGACGGGCAGATCTATCTTGGCAGCGATCTGTTCTACTCCGGTATACGCCCTGCAATTAACGTCGGCCTCTCCGTCTCCCGCGTCGGAGGTTCGGCCCAGATCAAGACCATGAAACAGGTGGCTGGTACCCTTCGGCTCGACCTTGCGCAATATCGCGAAATGGCCGCCTTCTCACAGTTCGGCAGCGAACTCGACAAGGCCACTCAGATGCAGCTCGCGCGCGGCGTACGCATGGTGGAATTGCTCAAGCAGGGTCAATACAAGCCGATGCCGGTGGCCGACCAAGTGCTATCGATTTACTCCGGCGTCAACGGATACCTGGATGATGTCGCCGTCGACAAAGTGCAACAGTTCGAAGCTGACCTGCTGCATTATGTCCAGCACCACCATCCAGAGCTGAAAAAAGAAATCGCCAGCATCGGAAAAATTGACGACAAGGTTGGCGCCAGACTGAAAGAGATCATCACGACCTTTAAACAGAAGATGGGATACGGCGCCAAGTAGCCGCGGCGCCTCGCCGTCAGCCGTGAGCTGAACGCGAACGCCTGATTGCCGAAAGCACAGACACCATGCCGAGTCTTCAATCGCTACGTCGTAAAATTGCGGCATTTAAAAATACGCAGAAGATTACCAAGGCCATGAAGATGGTGGCCGCGGCCAAGCTGAAACGGTCACAGGACCGCATTCTGGCGGCGCGGCCCTATGCCTTGAAAATGCGCGGCGTGCTCAGCAACTTGAGCCAACGTGTGAACCGAGCCTCTCACCCCCTGCTGCAAAAACGCGAGGGCAAGAAGGTCGAAGTCCTCGTCATCACAAGCGATCGCGGGCTATGCGGCGGGTTCAACGGCAATATCGCGCGAAAGACTTCGGAATTCGTGCGGGAATGCGAAGCCCGCGGCATGCAGGTCAATTTGAGCATCGTGGGGCGTAAGGGCCGCGACTATTTCCGACGCCGCACCTGGCCGATCAGACAAGAATGGACCGGCATCTTCGATAAACTGACGTTCGAACATGCCATGGATATCGGCGGCGACCTGACCGACCACTTCGTCAAGGGCACCTTCGACGAGCTCTACATCGTCTATAACGAATTCAAATCCGCCATTCAACAACGCGTAATCGTCGAGAAACTGTTTCCTGTCGATACCGCAGCCGAGTTCGGGGCCGCGCAGGCGGAGGGCACGACCGGCGGCAGCTACTTCTATGAGCCGGACGAAGCCGAACTTTTGAACGTCTTTATCCCGAAACATTTTCAGGTGCAGACGTTTCGTATTCTGTTGGAATCGGCCGCGGCGGAACATGGCGCCCGCATGGCGGCCATGGACGGCGCGACGCGCAACGCAGGACAGCTGATCAAGAAAGTGACCTTGCATTACAACAAGACCCGCCAGACCGCGATTACTAAAGAACTGATGGATATCGTCGGCGGCGCCGAAGCGCTGAAATAGTCCGCCACGTTGAAGAAGGAGTGAGCCGTGAGCATAGGAAAAGTTATTCAGGTCATCGGACCAGTCGTCGACGTGGAGTTTCCTCCCGGACAACTGCCGAACATTTACAACGCGATCAAAGTACTTCAAGAAGAGAATAAAGCGACCGGCACCCCCGCCGTCCGCATCACGCTTGAAGTCGCGCTGCATCTTGGTGAAAACCGCGTCCGCGGCATCGCGATGTCCACGACCGACGGTCTCACCCGCGGGATGGATGTGCATGATACTGGGGCGCCAATTTCCGTGCCGGTGGGCCGTGAAACATTGGGCCGACTGATGAACGTGTTGGGCGAACCGGTCGATGAGATGGGCCCGATCAAAACAGCCAAGACCTATCCCATCCACCGGCCGGCACCGAGACTCGAAGATCAGGACACCAAGACCGAAGTTCTCGAAACCGGCATCAAGGTCATCGACCTTCTCGAGCCCTACAGCAAGGGCGGCAAGGTCGGCCTCTTCGGCGGCGCCGGAGTCGGGAAGACCGTCATCATCATGGAGCTCATCAACAACATCGCCTTGCACCACGGCGGCTACTCCGTATTCGCCGGCGTCGGTGAGCGGACCCGTGAAGGTAACGACCTCTGGCACGAAATGCAGGAGTCGAAGGTCATCGATCCCAAGGACTTCAGCAAGTCGAAAGTCTCGCTGGTCTATGGACAGATGAACGAGCCGCCGGGCGCCCGTCTGCGCGTCGCCTTGACCGGCCTCTCTGTGGCGGAATATTTCCGCGACGAAGAGAATCAGGACGTGCTGCTCTTCGTGGACAATATCTTCCGGTTTACCCAAGCCGGTTCGGAAGTGTCCGCCTTGCTCGGTCGTATGCCCTCCGCCGTCGGTTATCAGCCGACCCTCTCGACCGAGATGGGACAACTCCAAGAACGCATCACCTCGACCAAGCGGGGATCGATCACCTCGGTCCAAGCCATCTACGTGCCGGCCGACGACCTAACCGACCCGGCGCCGGCCACGGCCTTCGCCCACTTGGACGCGACCACCGTGTTGTCGAGGCAATTGGCTGAGCTAGGTATCTACCCAGCCGTCGATCCGCTCGACTCCACCTCACGAATTCTCGATCCCCAAGTCATCGGCGAGGATCATTATAAAGTCGCGAGAGGCGTACAATCCGTCTTGCAACGGTACAAAGACCTCCAGGACATCATCGCCATTCTCGGCATGGACGAATTGTCGGAGGATGACAAGATGGCGGTAGCCCGGGCGCGAAAGATTCAGCGCTTCCTGTCACAGCCGTTCCACGTCGCCGAAGCCTTTACCGGCTCCCCAGGCAAGTACGTGAAGCTCAAGGATACGGTCCGAAGCTTCAAGGAAATTCTTGCAGGCAAATACGATCACCTCCCGGAACAGGCTTTCTACATGGTCGGCCCGATTGAAGAAGTGATTGCCAAGGCGGAAAAAATGGGAGTGAAAGTTTAGCAGCCTGAAACGTACAGCGTGAAAAGTGAAACGAGAGGAACGCCCTCTCAATCTGTTTCATTTTTTACCTCTAACCTTTCACGTTTCACGAGGAAAGAATGGCTGGGAAGATTTTGCTAGAAGTGGTGACGCCGGATAAGTTGCTCTTGAGCCAGCAGGTGGATGAGGTCATCGCTCCGGGCTCAGAGGGTGAGTTCGGCGTCTTACCGGGACATTGCCATTTCCTTTCTACGCTACGCATCGGTGAGCTTCGCTATCGCGTCGGGGATCAGACCAACTACATGGCGGTCCTCTGGGGTTACGCAGAAGTCACCCCGACCAAAGTGACCATCATGGCCGAGATCGCGGAGAAGGCCGAGGACATGGATGTGGAACAGGCTCAGGCTTCATTCGAGAAGGCCGAAGAACGACTCAAGGCCGGCGGCCTCCCCTCCGAAGTCAAAGAAGCAGAGATCAGTCTCGAAAAAGCCCGTCTCCGCAAAAAGATCGCTGACCGAGCCCGCAAGACCAGCCACTGACGTCCCTCTCAGCTCATCCAGCAGCACAACAGTAAACACCGTAGAGCTTTTGTCTCCGTTCAGGATGTAGCGTCACGGGGCTACGCTCCTTGCAGGAGGAAATCGATCGGCTCAAGCGAAAGATTGACGAACAGGAGGAAAACCTCGCCAAGCTCAAGCAATCTGCGGGACAACCGCCCAAGTCAAAGCCAACGAAGCCTAGACCCCATCCTTGAGTCCTGATAAAAAAATCCTAAAGCAACACCGAGCGTCCGGACTCTTGATGAAGCGGTCCCTCCATCGCATAGTTTTCTCCCTCCTACATCGAGCCAACCTTGGGACAATAGCTTCGCCCCAACCAAAGACGAGGGGCCCAGATCGAGAAGCCTCTGATTGCAATTGAGCCGCTCTCTACAGTAGCGTGGCCTCAACGAACTGGTGGAGGCCATGTATCTATGGTGACAGAGTTTGTCGTGACGGCCGGTGAGCAGCCCAAACGGTTGGATGTCTTTCTGGTCAATCGCGAGCCGAAATTATCGCGGTCGGCCCTACAGCGGCTGATCGGGCAAGGGCGTGTCCGGATCAACGGTCAGGCCGTCAAGCCCAGCCAAAAGATCAAACCAGGCGACAGCATTGCCTTCGACATTCCCAAGGCAGAACCGCTCGACCTCAAGGGCGAGGCCATCCCTCTGGAGATCCTCTACGAGGACGATGTATTGCTGCTCCTGAACAAACCATCCGGCTTGGTCGTCCATCCTGCGCCAGGCCATTGGGCCGGTACCCTGGTCAATGCTCTCCTCCACCATTTCCAAACTTCCGGCGGCACAGTGTCGACGATCGGGGGAAAGGAACGGCCAGGACTGGTCCATCGGCTGGACAAGGATACCTCCGGCGTGATGGTGATCGCCAAAACCGATGAGGCCCATCGCCTCCTATCCGCTCAATTCAAGCACCATACGATCACCAGAGTATACGAAGCGCTGATCTTAGGCGTACCGAAAAAAGGCCATGGGTTAATCGATCTGGCCATCGGTCGCGACAAGAAAGAACGAAAGAAGTTCTCCGCCCACACGGCGCGGCCCAAAGAATCCGTGACGGAATACAAGGTCGACCACCGCTTTGGCAAACTGGCCGCTCATGTGCTCTTGTATCCACGCACAGGCCGGACGCACCAGCTCCGAGTCCACCTAACCTCTCTGGGCCATCCGATTTTGGGAGATCAGACCTATGGAGGGAAGAAAGTCTGTGAGGTCGAGGGAGCGGAGATACCCCGCGTGATGTTGCATGCGAGGACCCTGGGGTTCAAACATCCCTCGACCGGTGAATTTCATGAATATACAAAGGCGCTCCCCTCGGATATGGAAGAGGTGTTTCAGGCGCTCGACAGGCTCACGCCTCCTCCCAGCGCGAAGAAGTCTTGACAGGTCTCACAGCTTGGCGTAAGCGATGCCCCCTCGAAGGAGGACTCTATGCAGACTGCCGATGTACTCGACGCCATAGGGGGACTGGTGGCCCATCTGAAAGTGTATGCGGCCAAACTGCCCCCGATCGTGCACCTGTCGGCTGTGCCGACCGGGGTAAAGCCCAAGTTCGAAGCGGTCGAGGAGTATGAAGACATCGTCTCCCGGTTCCGGAGCCAAAGCACCGGAACCGCCTATAAGGGTCTCAACGAACTATTTGTCGAATCGCTGGAGGCCTTCGAGGTCGGCCGCCTCCTCGGATCCGTCCAGCCTCTTCTCGCAGTCCTCGACCATCTGGAGCGAATGCAGCGAGATAAGGAAATCGAAATAGGGCGGATCGATGAAAAACGCACCGGCGAATATCGAGCGACGCTAAATAAAATTCTGCCGGGCAATAAGCCTGAGCTTGACGGGGCAGGGCGGGGAATGTGACTGAGCGGGAAGCTTTTAGCCATTAGCCCTGAGGTTCTGAACCGGAAGGACATCCGAAGAGAACATCTTAAGGCTGAGAGCTGATCGCTGTATGCTAACAGCTATTAAATCAGTGACCCATCTTTGGGCCGGCTGCGTTCTCACCCTGCGAGACGAGCGAGAAGCGAACGGCTGATCCACAGTGCGGGCACTTAGCTCGAATGGTCGTTTCATCGAGGAGTTCATACTGCTCCCCAGTGAGCCACATGAGCTGAAAACACTTAGTGCAGCTACGGACTTGCGTTGTCATAATGTTCCTCGTACACTCCGCCTGTTTTAAATTACTGTAGCCAGGAGATAATCTAGTACAAGATGCCCCCAACCCTCAAGCCTGCCATCACTTTCGCCGAGAAGAAAAACCTCGATCCAGCCAAGCTCGTCCGCCTCTACCAGCAAGCCCCTTGGTCTAAAGGACGGACCATTGAAGACGCGCGTGAGATGTCGCGGCATACCGATGTGGTGGTGACGGCCTGGGACGGCGACCGACTGATCGGATTCGGACGGGTCCTAACGGACTATGTCTACCGCGCAACCATCTGGGATGTGATCGTCGACAAGGGCTACCAAAGGCAGGGCATCGGCGCCGATATCGTTCAGCGCATCTTAAGCCATCCCCGCCTAAAAAAAGTCGAACTCTTCTGGCTCTGCACCCGCATGCCAGGTTTTTATGAAAAACTCGGCTTCAGTTCGAAGGAACAGACCGGAATGGTCTGGGCCAGATCCAAACAGGATCGTTAGGAATAGGCCCCTCGCCACTCTCTCGTTTCTCTCTGCCAATCTGTCGCATGAACTCCGCCGAATGGCTCTTTAGGTCCTGGCAAGGGTCCGACGCTGTCTCTTGGGGGACAAAAGCACCGCGATAAAAAAGAACAGCGTAGCCAGCAACACAATGGCAGGACCGGAGGGGATATCCCAATACGAAGAGATCAGCACGCCCCCCACTGAGCAGGCAATGCCGATGAGGACCGAGTACCAGGTCAACGTCGAGAGACTATGTGTCAGCTGGTAAGCGGTGGATGCCGGGATCAGGATCATCGCAAACACGAGGATCGCACCGACGGTCTTGAGTGAAATCACCACCGTGAGGGCCACTAAGGTCAGCAAGAGAAAAAATATCCGCCGGGCTGGCACACCAGAGGCTGCAGCCATTTCCTGGTCGAAGGCGATGAAGTACAGCTCTTTCGAGAAAAGCACGATTGCACTGATGACGACAATGCTCAATCCGGCAATGGTGCGGAGCTCCTCGCTCGTCACGGCCAACACATTCCCAAACAAATAGCCGTAGACCTCGGCGTTATAGGCCTTCATCAGACCGATAAAGAGAATCGCCAGGGCCATGGTTGCGGTATAGAGAATGCCAATGGAGACATCCAACTTCATCCGGCCTTTTTCTTCCACCCAGCCCGTGATCCAGACCGTAGCAAGGCCGAAAAGAATGGCCATGAGCAGTGGGGGCCAACCCATAAGATAACCCAACGCGACTCCTGCAAAGGCCGCATGGGCCGTGCCGGCCCCCATAAAGGCCAGCCCCCGCAACACGACGAACACCCCGATCGTTGAGCACAGGGCCCCGACGAGCACAGCCGCCAGTAGAGAACGTTGAATAAAATCGTAGGCGAGCAGATCAAGCATGGTCAGTGATGGTGGTTATGGTAATCTTGCACGATAATGGTGTCCCGCTCCGTAATCACCAGATCTTTTCCGTAAACCTGGCTAAGGATCTCCGGCTTCAGAACCTCAGCAGGAGGCCCCGCTGCATAAAGCCTGGTCTTGAGAAGCACGAGCCGATCCACATGCGAGCGGATCATATTGATGTCATGGGTGATGAGCAGAACGGTCAACCCCAACTTGTCATGGAGATGCCGCACCAGCTCGACGACATTGTGCTGCGTGGTGATATCCAGCCCCGTCGTCGGCTCGTCGAGCAATAACACCTTAGGCTGCTGAGCCAAAGCGCGCGCGATAAAGACCCGCTGCTGCTGGCCTCCGGAAAGGTGGCCGAGCGCGCTATCGCGATGGTCCTCCATCCCCACGTGCGCCAACGCTTCCAGCGCGATCTTGCGATCCTTCTCCGATGGCCGTGTAAACAAACCGAGAGCACCGTACCGTCCCATCATGACCGTTTCCAGAACTGTGACGGGAAAGTTACGATCGACCACGCCCTTCTGCGGAAGGTAGCCGATCTTAGCCCGATGGTGACAGCGCAGCTCATCGCAGGCGCAATCGAAAATTCTCAGGTGGCCCTTGAGTGGCGCTAGCAAGCCGAGAACCGCGCGGCAGAGGGTTGTCTTTCCGGACCCGTTGGGCCCAATCACCCCCACGAACTCGCCCGATTGAATCTCGAGCGAAATATCCTCAAGCGCAATGACGCTGGGGAATCCAAAGGTCGCATGATCGAAATGTATGATGGGGGTCGACATAATGAGAGGTCTGAAAGTCATCGCGTTCGAAAATCTTCACGTCTCCTAATCTTCCCACCGACGACGCTATGACCTTTGGACATTTTGACGTTCAGCTAAGGCCCGTTTAATGCGTTGGCCAATTGGAGCACATTATAACGGAGCATGTCGAGGTAGGTCTCCGTGTGCGGAAGTCCTCCGGGAAGCGTAGTGAGTACCACGACTCGGGCACCGGTCTCTTTCGCCAAGAGCTCGGGGATCCTTCGACTCAACTGCACTTCACCCACCACAACCTTGATCCGGTCTTTTTTGATGGTGGCAATCAAGCTGTGCAACTGGCGCGCCGATGGCTCACTGCCTGATTGGGACTGGATCATGCCAACGATCTGGAAGCCAAACCGTTTCGCGAAGTACGGCCAGGCTGGATGCTGGGCGATAAATCGCCGGTCGGCCACATGCGCAACCCGTTCATTCAACTCTCCTCGTAGTTGGTCCAGCTTCCGGAGGTAGGCAGCCTGGTTAGCCTCATACTCTGCCGCATGAGCCGGATCAACCGCGATGAGCGTGTCGGCGATGTGCTGCAGCATCACCATGGCATTCTCAGGGTCCATCCAGATGTGGGGGTTACCTCGTTCGCCCCCTGCACCACCATGAGCCGCACCGTCATGTTCTATATCCTGAAGCAGCGCAATGCCTTTGGAAGTCGTCACGACCAGTAGTGATGGACTGCCGGCATTCTTGACCAGCGAAGAGACCCAAACCTCGAGGCCGATACCGACTTGAAACAGCAGCCGGGCCTTCCGAACCGCGACCAAATCGCTCGGTTTCGGCGAATAGGTATGTTCATTTTCATAACCGCTCAGCAGGGACGTGACATGGACATGGGGGCCACCGACCTGTTCGGTCAAGTCCTTTAAAACGGGAATCGTCACCACGATGTTAAGGGACTCGGCCGACGGAGCGGCAAGAACCAGAGGCACGGACAACAACCCGTAGCTAAGAGCGATCGCCCAACATACACAAGTAAATCTGACGTTCAGCATGGGCGAGGACGGTACCATCGGGCCCTCAGCATGTCAACGCAATCACCGGCGAGACGGAGCCAGCCCGGTGAGTGCAGGGGGGCGCCGGCCGTCAGCACTGACCCTCACAGAGAACGCGGCTCAGAAAACCATTATTGTTGCTGCAAAAGTGAAGAATCTCCTTTCGCGAATTGACTTTTTCCCTCCTCCCCAGTATGCTCACTCCCTTTCCAACAGAAGGAGTTAGGGGCATGAAAGTTATTCTACAAGAGACGATGGAAGGGGTCGGCCATCTCGGCGATCTCATCGATGTAAAAAACGGATACGCACGCAATTTCTTACTTCCGCGCAAAAAAGCCGTTCTAGCCGACAGTCGCAGCATCAAGGCGTTTGAGCATATCAAGCGCGTCGCCGGCGAACGAGCAAAGAAGGAAAAGTCGGAGATCGAAGCCCACGCCAAGAGCATCTCAGCCGTGGCCATAACCATCCAGGCCCAAGTCGGCAAGGACGACAAGATGTTCGGGGCCGTCACGGCCAAGGACATTGCGGAAGCATTGGCGCAAAAAGGCTTTACGGTCGATCGGCGTAAGATCCAGCTGGACCAGCCGATCAAAGATCTCGGCACCATCACGGTTCCGATCAAGCTGCCCCGTGACGTAACCGCAACCGTCGCAATCCACGTGGTGAAGAAGCACGAAGCCGAAGCGGCCCCCTCCGAGGCCTAAGAGGGAACGAGCTGTGATGAAATACGCGGTCGATTCTTTGGACGCACTCAAGGCCACAGACCCGGATGTCTATGCCGCGATTGCCGCAGAGGAAGAGCGGCAGCGCGACAAGCTGCTGCTGATCGCCTCGGAGAACTTTGCCAGTCCCGCCGTCCTGGCCGCGCAAGGCTCCCTCATGACCAATAAGTACGCCGAGGGGTACCCGGGTAAGCGGTATTACGGCGGCTGTCAGCATGTGGATACCGTCGAGGATCTGGCCATCCAGCGGTGCAAGCAAATTTTCGGCGCGGAACATGTGAACGTGCAGCCGCACTCAGGCTCGCAAGCCAATATGGCGGCCTACTTCTCCGTGCTTAAGACCGGCGATACCATCTTGGGCATGGACCTCGCCCAAGGCGGCCATCTCACGCACGGCAGCAAGGTCAACTTTTCAGGGATCCTCTTTCGCGCCTTCTCCTACGGAGTGGACCGCGAGACCGAGACCATCAACTATGACGCGGTGCAAAAGTTGGCGGAGGAATGCCGGCCCCGCATGCTCGTCGTGGGCACCAGCGCCTATGCCCGCACCCTCGACTTCCCGAGGTTCCAGCAGATCGCCAAATCAGTCGGCGCCTATCTCATGGTCGATATGGCCCACATCTCCGGCCTGATCGCGGCGGGCCTCCATCCTAATCCTGTGCCCTATGCCGACTTTGTCACCACGACCACGCACAAAACCTTGCGCGGGCCGCGCGGTGGCGTCGTCATGTGCAAAGCGGAGCATGCCAAGGCCGTCGACAAGTTCATCTTCCCCGGCATGCAAGGCGGCCCCTTGATGCATGTAATCGCGGCCAAGGCCGTAGCCTTCAAGGAGGCTCTCTCACCGTCTTTCACACGGTACCAACAGCAGGTCATCGCTAATGCCAAGGTGCTGGCCCAGGGGCTCCTCGACCGTGGCTACAAGATTGTCTCGGGCGGCACGGATACGCATCTCATGTTAGTGAACCTGACGAACAAGGGCATTACAGGAAAAGAAGCGGATGCAGCCCTGGATGCCGCGGGCATTATCGTGAATAAAAATGCCGTGCCCTACGACGAGAGGCCGCCCGCCGTGGCTAGCGGTATCAGACTGGGAACGCCCATCGTCTCGACCCGTGGCATGCGCGAAGCCGAGATGAAAGAGATTGTGGATTTGCTCGACCAAGTCCTGCAGCATCGGCAAGATGCCGCGATGCTCGAGAAGGTCCGCGCGCAGGCTAAAGCTCTTTGCAACCGCTTCCCGATTTTTCATACCTACTAACCCACGTCAGATGGGACAGGGTCACCACCTGTGAAATGTCCGTTCTGCAATGAACTCGAAGATAAAGTCGTCGACTCGCGTATGGCGAAGGAAGGCGAGGTTATTCGCCGTCGCCGAGAATGTCTCGCCTGCAAACGCCGCTATACCACCTACGAACGCGTCGAGGAAATCCTCCCAGTAGTGGTAAAAAAAGACGGCCGCCGAGAATCCTTCGACCGATCCAAAATTCTTGCCGGTCTCAAGAAAGCCTGCGAAAAACGCCCCATCAGCACCGCCACGATCGAAACCGTCACGGATCGCATCGAAAAGCGCATTCAGGAGATGGGCGAAACGGAAATTGAAAGCCGGATCGTGGGCGAAGAGCTGATGAAAGAGCTGCATCAGCTGGATCAGGTCGCCTATGTGCGCTTTGCGTCGGTCTACCGCGAATTCAAAGACATTGACCAGTTTATGGACGAGCTGAGAACGTTGGCCCAGCAACGCCGAGACCGGTGAGTTCCGCGGAACCAGCCCTCTCCCCTCTCGTCCTCTCTCGACCCTTTCATGCTCAGCCTGTCAACGACATGGTACAATTTTTCAGTTCGTAGGCGCCACGATGCCGATAACCAAGACCAAACTTCCAAGACGACCACGTAAAGCTCAAGCGCTCAGCAGCACGCATGTGGGAATCATCGGCGCAGGCCGAGGCGGCACAGCGCTAATCGAAATCTTTGCGTCGGACCCGCTCGTACAAATCGTGGGCGTGGCCGAAGTCCAGAAAAATGCCCCTGGCATCGCCCTGGCAAAGCAGCTTGGCATTCCCGTGACCCGTGATTACCGCAAACTCCTGAATCTCGAGCGCGTGGATCTCATTATCGACGTGTCGGGCGATGCCACGGTCTGGAAACTACTCCAAGAATTTCACCGCATGGACGTCACAATCATCGGCGGGGCCAGCGCAAAATTCATGTGGGAGCTCATCGGAGCCCGCATCCGCGCGACGGCAGAGATCGAGAAGACTTTAAATAAATACCAATCGCTCTATCGACTCTACGTCAAGGAAACCAGTGTAGCAGTCACGGAGGAACGGACCCGCATCGCCTGCGAAATGCACGATGGCCTCGTGCAAAGTTTGGCTGGCGTGAACTTCAAGCTGGACCTGAGCCAGCAATTGATTCGAAAAAATCCGAAAGCCAGCCTGGCCACTTTGCGCGAAAGCAAAGCCCAGCTCAAACTGGCCATTCAGGAAGCGCGGCAAGTCATTTTCAATCTCCGCCCTCTCCACTATGACAAGATGGAGCTGCTCCCGGCCCTCACAAACTATCTCACCTCGTACGAGACGCAGTATCACATCAAGACGCAGTTCCGCGTGTCCGGCGATGAGCAGATCCTGGTCCCTCGCACCAAGATTTTCCTGTTTCGCATTGTGCAAGAAGCCCTCAGCAACGTAGAGCGGCACGCGAAGGCGACCCGGGTCACCGTGGGCCTGGACATCGACCCTGAACGCCTCCGGGTCACCATCGGGGATAATGGCGTGGGATTCGACATGGACACCGTTCTGCGCGACCCTGACAAATGGGACCACTTCGGGATTCGCGGCATCCTAGAACGAGCGCGGCTCGTCGGCGGCGAAGGCAAAATCGAATCGAAGAAAGGGTGCGGCACGACCATCGTCGTTGACGTCCCGCTCGTAAAAAAGGAGACGATACTCGATGGAAAAGATTAAGGTGCTCATCGCGGACGATCATCGGGTGGTCCGCGAAGGACTGGCCGCGATCCTCAAGACGAAAGACGACATCCTGATCGTGGGCGAAGCCCAGGACGGCATGGAAGCCGTCGAAAAAGTGAAGACCCTCGTCCCTGATGTCGTGCTGATGGATGTGAGCATGCCCAGGATGGGAGGGGTCGAAGCGACCAGACAGATTAAACGCGAGTTCCCTCACATCGGGATCGTGGCCCTGACCATGTATGACGAGCAGCAATACATTTTCGATTTGGTCCGCGCTGGCGCCACTGGCTATCTCTTGAAGGATTCCGAGTCCTCTCAGATCGTCGCTGCTATTCGAGCAATCTACAAGGGCGAGTCGCTGATCCACCCCTCTGTGGCGAGCAAGATCCTGGCGGAGTTCTCGTTAATGTCCCAGAAAAAAGGAAAGAAGCCAGGATGGGTCGAGCACGATCTAACGGAGCGGGAGATCACTGTCCTCCGCTTGGTCGCGGACGGCAAGACGAACAAGGAAATTGCCAATAATCTGGATCTGAGCGAGAAGACCGTTAAAAACCATGTGCGAAATATCTTTCATAAGCTTCAAGTATATGACCGCACACAGGCCGCTATCCTGGCTATCAGGAAGGGACTGATCGAACTGGATCCCAGACCCTAGTTCGTATGGATGGAACGTTCCTGCCGGACCGGCTGAGCGCCGTCTCTGCCAGGCAGCCATCTTTGCGATCACCCACGCCACAAATTAATGACCCCCTACGACTGTTTATCATTCTCGTAATAAAGAACTACAATAATAAGTCGCTCCCAGCCTGAAAAACACATATGTATTTTTTTTACAACACAAAGTAAATATGCACGGTGTTTTAATTCTGATATATAATCAATAAGTTATGCATATTATTCGTGTTGATTCATCTTGGCACATGAATTGCTAGTATGATGTTTAAATTATTGAGGTGATCAGTGCGGCTTCAGCAAACGTTAGCAAATCCGGTGAGTTGTACGGGGATTGGACTCCATTCTGGAGAGCCAGTTACTCTCACGCTCAGAGCTGCCCCGGTCAATACCGGCGTAGTCTTCATAAACCGGCTCAGCACAGACGGAGCCTCTCTCGCGGCCTCCGTCGAGCATCTCGTGGCGACCGACCTCTGCACCGCCATCAGTGGCAATGGATTTCAGGTCAAGACCATCGAGCATATCCTGGCGGCATTAGCAGGACTCGGCATCGACAATGTCTATGTGGACGTGAATGCGAGTGAAGCACCCGTCATGGACGGCAGCTCCGCCCCTTTCGTTCGCTTGATTCAATCAGCAGGAATTCTCGCGCAGAATCGCCGGCAGCCCTATTTGAAAATTACCCGGCCCCTCGAAGTGATCGATGGAAACCGTCACGTCCGCATCGAGCCCTCTGCGACAACGAAAATGACATACTCCATCCACTACAATCATCCGTTGATCCAGACTCAGACCTACACCTACGAACACTCGGCCCAGGCGTTTGAACGTGAGATTTCTGAGGCCAGAACCTTCGGCTTCTTACAGGAAGTGGAAGCGCTGTGGGCGCGCGGACTTGGCCATGGCGGCAGCCTGGATAATACTATCGTCCTTTCTCATGACGGAATTCTCAACGAATCAGGCCTGCGCTTCCCCAATGAATTCGTTCGTCACAAGATCCTGGATCTGATCGGAGATTTTTCGCTGCTCGGCGTGCCCTTTATCGGACACATCATCGCAGAGCGTTCCGGTCATGCGATGCATACGCGCCTCGTTCAACAGATTCTCAGCCACCCTGATAGCTGGGTGTTGCTCAACGCCAACGAAACCGTTGCTGCGCCTGAGCCCCATTCAGCCATGACCGCACCTCGATCCGCATCGATGGTGGCACTTCAAGCCTCGTAATATTCAATCACTGATAGAGCAATCTGCTAGTAGTCTGCCTAAAAGGCGTGATGCTTTGTGGCGTGGTAGTAACCGTGAGATATGATTTAACGTCGGGAGCAAGTGGCCTTGCTCCCGACGCTAGGATCGAGGCGGGGACTACTTCTTCTTCTTTGCTGCTTTCTTCTTTGCTGCTTTCTTCTTCGCCAAGACTCTCACCCCCCTCCAAGTATTTTAAGATATGACCGACTCGGACACTCTACACTGCGTGAATCAATACTTCTTCCAATGCTTCGAACGTATTCGGACCGACTTTCTTGAACCGCTTATCCCGCTTCAAAGAAGTGGCCACTGATGTCAGCGGCGTCTTCCCCTTGATCTGGAGGCCCCCCTCGACCAATCGCCGCACGAGCTCTTTTGCGTGCATCGAGCGGTTCGCCTCGCGGAGCATTTCGTATGCGGCTTCCGCCACGCTTTTCCCCGAATACTTGCTCCGCCCCATAAGGATTTCTCTCGACTGGTCCGTGACATCTGTATTCGGCCGCTGACGACCGCCTTTTTCATCTGAATACAATTGACTGGAGAGACTGGCGAGCTTGGCCTTGTCGGCTTCGACGCGATAGAGCGTTTCTGCCAACTCCAAATATTTTTTGATCGTAGCGATTTCGTCATCCAAACGGCGACGTTTCTTTTCAAGCTCTTGCAGCCGGTTCTTGTAGGCGCTGATGCGCTGTTCAAGCCCGACCAATATGTCAGTAAGTTCTTCCACGAAATTGCCCCCAGGTGAAGCATGTTTAGTTTGTAGCATTAATTGCAAAGCAAGTCAATAGAGAAAGTTATAATTGTTGCTTGCATAGAATTATAGCTTTAATGTCAGTCCATGCTTGTGCAGAGCATTTTAATCTGGGCCTCAAGAGTGACAAGAAACCCTCTAAGATCTTGTCGACAGTGTGTCCGGCAACCCATCTCCTTGCGGATCGTCAAGATATTTTTGCGCGACAATACGAAAACACGACCCCGTGCTATGATCCCTTCTCATGCCCCAACCCTATGACCAGGACATCCCACTTGATGCAGTCCTTGCGGTCGCCATGGATGCAGCCCGTCAGGCCGGAGCCGTTCTCACCCAATGTACGCGAGCCGGTTTTCGCATTGAACATAAAGAGCTTATCAACCTGGTCACCGATGCAGACCACCAAGCCGAACAGCGCATCATTGACGTCGTCCACAAGGCCTTCCCAAGCCATCCGATCCTAGCCGAGGAGCGGGGCCTGACCAAGCAGTCCCCCTCCCGCTACAAATGGATTATCGACCCGCTAGACGGCACAACGAACTTCGCCCATGGATCCCCCGCCTACTGCGTCTCTATCGGGGTGGAATACGACGGACGCGAGATTGTCGGGGTGGTCTACGACCCGACCAGGGATGAACTCTTCAGCGCGCAACTCGGCCATGGCGCCTGCTTGAATGGGGCTCCCATTTCCGTCTCCTCAACAAATCATCTCGATTACGCGCTCCTGGTCACAGGATTTGCCTACGACATTCGCGAGGCCAGGAACAATAACTTGAACCACTTCGCGCGATTCGCTCTGAAGGTACAGGGATTACGGCGAACTGGAACGGCCGCCCTGGATCTCTGCTATGTCGCAGCCGGCCGGTTCGATGGATTCTGGGAAGTGAAACTGAATCCCTGGGACATGGCGGCGGGAGTCCTCATTCTGCGTGAAGCTGGCGGCAGGGTAACGGACTTTGCAGGCACGACTCACTCCATCTACGGCCAAGAATTAGTCGCAAGCAACGGCCCCCTCCATCAAGCCATGATCGACGTCCTCCAAGAAGATATAATTCACGGGTAACGTCACCTCGACCAGCCACAGAAGCCTAGTGGCAGATATACAGACAGAATAACGATGCGGTATGATTCCCGCTCAAGAGGAAGGAGATTCGCTCTATGGCACGTTCAACGCCTCCATCAGGACAACCAAACGGAAATCCCCCCCAAGCCCCAGGGACCGAGTCGCACAATAGAGATGTGGAACTGCTGCGGGTCCTTGTGAGCCGCAAGGGAACACAGGTCGATGCCCAATGGGCGATTCATCCTCAACTGAAACAGGATCTACTCCCGCAAGAATGGGAAGAAGTCACAGACCTCATGGCCAAAGTCACTGCGATCGTCGGCACCAAGTTTTCTCAGGTCCTCGCGCAAGCCGACCCGGAACCACCCAGCAACGCATAGGACCGAAGGCGAGAATAAGGAGCTGTCCATGGAGAGCTACTATCATCCGCACGATCTGGGCAAGTTCGCCGAGATGGGCAAGGGCAACCAGGGCCTCTGGGATAAATTTATGGCCTACTACAAGGCCGTCTTCGCTGAAGGAGCTCTGACGGAGCGAGAGAAATCCCTCATCGCCCTCGCCGTCGCCCATGCAGTCCAATGCCCCTACTGTATCGATGCCTACACGCAGGCTTCTCTTGAGAAGGGGTCAAACATCGAAGAAATGACGGAAGCCATTCATGTCGCCTGCGCCATCCGAGGCGGCGCCTCGCTCGCGCACGGAGTCCAGATGAGGAACGTCGCGGACAAACTCTCGATGTGAATGTGCGCTGCTAGAGGTAAGTGTTTTCGGGGATGGCCAACGTAAAATACTTGCCACGCTCTTCGTAGAGAATTCGCGCATCTGTCAACGCGATGAGCGCCTGATCGATTTCTTGATCGCTGCCCTCACCCTTCTCCGGTCGCTGTGCCAGCAGAGAACGAATCTGATCCACACTCTTGGGTGCCTCGCTACAGACCTCAATAATCGCTGCCGCGGGCCACTCATAACGCATCCTGATCGGGGCCTTGGGATCCCGACCATCGTAGACCGTGACATAGTCGATCGCCTTCGAATAGTAGAGAAACGGCCGATCGCTCGAACCGGCGAGTCTCTGCCATTCCTGCACCAGGTCAACCAGTTCCTGATAGACCTCTTGATCCACATTCCAATTATCCAGCTCATATTCAAAATCGTAGGCGATCTTCTTCAGATCCAGCAGCCGTGCATCATAGACATATTCGTACGCGGTCCCGGGACCGGTGATACGGACGCCATATTCATGGGGCTTGGTGTAATAGGGGCTGAACCGCTCTAGCCAGAACTTCCCGGTCGACTCGGGCGGCTGGAGATGGAATAACGAGGGAAGCAGGGCGATCTGCCGACGGTAGTCCTCATTCGTTTCACCAGGAAATCCGAGCAGGATATTCCAGGACACCGTGACATGGTAGTAGAAGCTCCACTTCAGGCAGATAATATTCTGCATCGGGGTGACGCCTTTGTCCATCGCCTGCAACTGATTGGCACTCAGGCTCTCCAACCCCGGCTGCATGCACTTCACGCCCCCGACCGCAAGCATGCGAATCTGGCTCTTCTTCAAATTGCTCTTGGTTTCGATGAAGAGATCAAGATCGCAATGGTCCGCCGCAAACCGGCCGAAGAGATTCTCCACATATTTCATATCGATGATATTGTCCACCAGGCGAAAGCGCGCTGTATCGTACCGGCTGGAGAGATAGGCCATCTCCCGGGCCACTTGCTCGGACGACTTGGCCCGAAACTTCATACTCTGCGCATTCAAGCCGCAAAAGGTGCAGTGATGTTTTTCTCCCCACCAACAGCCCCGCGAACCTTCGTAAAGGAGAATCCGATCGAGCCCCTGCGCCGTTTCGCCCAATTCACCCAGTAGTCGATAATAGTCGTCGTAGTCCGGCGGACCGGTCTTTGCAAAATCTGAGAAGAGTGCATGATTCGGCGTAAAGACTGGTGCCGTTCCCTCTCGATAGGCCACACCATTGGGCACAGCCCCTGACGTTCCCCCAAGGAGATAGCGAACCAGTTCCGGAAAGACACCTTCCCCTTCTCCCACCACCACATAATCAATAAACGGGAAGGCCCGGAAATATTCCAGCCCCATCTCGCCATCATAATTCGCCCCGCCGAACACAATCATCACTTCGGGATACAGATCCTTGATGAGTTTTGCCATCGTCAGGCTCGCTACGTTTTGATCGAAGGTCGACGTGAACCCAACGATTTTATACTGCCCCCAATCAATGGAGGTTAGAGATTCGGTCAAAAACTGCGGCGCGGTCCTCGTCGCCATATCTTCAAAGAAGGGAACCGACTGACCGCTGGCCTTAGCCACTTGCTCAAAGACCGGCTTGAACAGACGGGGATACTCAGCGCGCTTAGGATTGTCGCGGAACAGCAGATAGGAAAAAATCCATTCGCCGAAGAGCGCTCGCTTCTCGCAGATCATTTCGTAGAGAGGCACGCCGATCTTGTGGGCGAAGCGCACGTTCAGATGGTGGCAATCGACGGGAATCCCCTTCGACTTAAGCAAGGCGGACAATGTGCCCAGCTGGATCGACGGATACTTCGAATAGCTAAACGGCATATTGACGAGCGCCACCTGGGCCTGGTCGCTCATCTGTTGCCTCGTGACGTCATAGAAGACTCGTGACTAACTGGCTGCGGGTCGGAATGGCTCGAACTCTCGGTCGGCCTTGGCGGCCAGATAAAAATCGCTCTCTGCCAGGCCATTGATCTTGTGGGTCCAGATTTCGACCCTGCACTTCCCCCAGGCCAGATAAAGATCCGGATGGTGGCCTTCCGCTTCTGCCACCGCTCCTATCTTATTCACATAAGCCAAGGCCTGAGAAAAATCCTTGAACGAATACAAACGCTCAAGATGGCCCGCCTGGTTCAGCGACCACCCTTGTCCCAATTCCTTCAACAGGGCCTGCGCACGATCAGCCGTGACGGGAGGCACACCGCCACGACAGGGAATACAGCTGTTCTCAGCAAGGCTCATCGCACCACCTCCGGATAAGGAAATCACCGTTGCCGGCCGACCGACCTAACGCCCTATTCTAAAGGGGCTTCGAGAGGAAGGGCAAGATGGGGGAACAAGGCACCACGAAGCCATCGCCTCGCTTCCCAGGCACCGTCCAGTATGGCAGGAAAGACGAAACAGGATGCCGTAAGCGATCCATGACTCACGAACCGGAACAAAAATCCTCCATACAAAAGATCGGCTCGTTCACGGCCTCCTGTGTGCTCGTGAGCAACATCTAATCTTAGAGCGGCGAGACCTTCCCTTTATCACGCCACCACAGAAAAATTGGAGAAGAACGCTACGGTAGTTTGGAGGCATCTTCCGTGCAGCGAAATCCAACGTTGGGATCATGCTCCGTGGGATCGCCTTTTGACCGAAAGGAGGATCGAAGCCGATAGGGATTATTGATATAGGAACCGCCTCGTTGCACCTTGGCCGTACCCTCAACCGCTCCGCGCGGATTGATGGCAGGATTTTTCGTGTAAAATTGTTCGTCGTACCAGTCAGCCACCCATTCATACAGGTTGCCCGCCAGATCGTGAATGCCGTAAGGGCTTTTCCCTTTATCACGATTGCCAATGGGCGCAACCATATCGGCCCCTTCCTTCAAGCCAAACACTGCATGGATCGGAGTCGGCTGATCGCTTCCCCAGGGATAAACCCTTCCGTCCGTTCCACGAGCGGCTTTCTCCCACTCCGCTTCGGTCGGCAACCGCTTTCCGGCCCAGAGACAATAGCCAAACGCCTCCATCCAATTCACCCAGCGAACCGGACGATCCGAGCGGACAACCGGCGTTTCCTTATCCGCAAAGCCCCAAGGCGGTTCACTCTGAATCGCTTCGACAAACTTCGCAAACCGGCCATTCGTCACTTCAAACTTATCCATATAAAAACTGTCGAGAAAGACTCGATGAACTGGCTGTTCATCGTCATCGCCCTTGTCGCTCCCCATCGTGAACTCACCGGCGGGAACCAACATCATGGGAGCGCCGTCTTTCCCGATGACCTCAGCAGGGGGTGGAACACCGGCAGGCTTCGGCACAGCGCCAACACCGGATGGAGGATGTACCTTCCCGATGGGCCTGGACTCAGTCTCTGGCGCATGTGGTTTGGGTACGGCGAGAGCCGGCACCAATTCCGGCTTCACCGGGAGAGGCGCATTCGCCAGCGAGAGACTATCGGTGAGCCCTATCGATGCCAATAGGATAATCACCATCCTGCACATCATGATCCGAACCAGCATCCATCGCCTCATGTGATGAGAGTACAGAAAATAGCAAGGACAATCCAGAGGGGAGATCTTAACCTGCCTTCACCATGGAGCAATGAGCATGCAAGAAGAAAGAAGAGGGACAGAGACTATTGGGGTGGAGAGAGCAGAAAGTGATATAAAACGGTGCCGATGGTCAGCTGGCGAAGGCCACGGGTTTCTGCACAAACCCTCGCGTGTTTGCCTGATTTCCCAAAGAAAATGCCCAACGGAGAACCGTTGGGCATCAATTTTTGGTGGAGGCGCCGGGAGTTGAACCCGGGTCCGAAGACCTTCAGCACAACGAATCTACATGTTTAGCCGATCGTTTTAATTTCGCAGCCACCCACGCCCACCGGCTAGCTTAGACTGGCCACTAGCCCAGTATTGTCTCGTCCTTAGCCGCTGAGCACCAGCTTTGGACCAGCCCGCTGTATCGCGCTCCGACCACCCCCGCGGGCCTCAGGTGGAGGAACGTCGCAGTTATTTAAGCTGCGAGTGCAAATTCTTGGTTTGCAGTTACATTTTCCCGGAGGATTTACGAGACCCCGAGAGCTCGACATGCATCGCTGACCTTAGTATCCCCGTCGATTCCGGTCGCCCCCTTTCATTTAGTCGAATGGTGAAAAGGCCCATCTCTGAGCTTTCGCTATTTTCAGATAACCATCATACAGCACAGTTCAAGGGGATGCCAGAGCCCATTGTTATTGCCCGATTGCGGGGCCATCCAGCTACGCGCTTTTGGCGCGACTGACACAGGCCAACAAAATCCCAGCGACGGGGGCGAGCAAAGCTTAGCAAAAGCTCCAAAATGCGCAGGTCACGCATCTCCCGGCCCAGCTCTAGCATATTGCAACCGATCCAGCTGGCGACACGCATGAACATACTAGGAGGGCATTCTGGCTGGCTGGCGACGTTCGATCAACGCTTGCAATTGCGATTGCATCGCTGCAGCTGACAATCGTATGCCATCCCCATGCCCCGCCAAGACCCATTCGAACCGGTAGTCGAGCAGTTTCTGGAGTGAGTCCAGCAACACGCGCTTTCTCCAGACCTGCTGGCTCGGAGCACGCAACATCTGCTGCTTCGAATCCCACCAGAGATGATCGCCCGTGAACAAAAATCTATTCTTATATAGCAGGGCCATGCTGCCGGCCGTGTGGCCCGGCACGGGAATGATCTGAAATTCTGGCAGAATCTGGCTGCTATCCACGTCTTCGATAATCCATTCCGCGCCAGGGGCCGCCTCCAGATCCGCTCGATGAATGATCCGCTTCGCCCCGAAATGCGCTGCATACTTCTCCGCTTCGGCCACGTCATCTTTATGGGTTAAAAAGATGTGGGACAGGCCGCCCTTCCGCTCGAAGGCCTCGACCAGATGTTTGAGATAACGAGGCGAATCGATGAGCCAGTTGCCATCCGGATGTTCGAGAAAAAAACTGTTCGCGCCAAAAGACTTCTCGGAATTAAATCCGCAGTAATAGACCCCTTCTTCCAGGTGAAGCGGAAAGCTAGCCATGGCCTCTTGCATCCGTACCGGCTCACCACGCTCTGTCCCGATCGAACCAACCGGGCAGGAGAGGAGCGCTTGATAGGCCTGATGAAGAGAGCCCTCGCTAGTCGGCTGGCTGGTAACTGCGGAGAAATCGCCAACTTCTTCAAAGCTCGCCGGCGCCAACTGCCGGCAGGTGTCACAATTAATGCAAGTTGCATCGACGTAAAAGTTACCTGAGACATTAGAGTCGAGTCGTTTATTCTGATCGGCCATACACAACCTCTGTGCCTGTCGATGGCTCTATCCCTGACTCATGATGGCGTCTGCCTCGATCTCGACCAACATGTCTGGATCGATTAAGCGCTTCACTTCCACCATCGTCGTCGCCGGCCGGATCGCACTGAAGACTTCGCCATGGGCCCGGCCGACTTCCTGCCATTGATCGATATTCGCCATATAAATTCTGGTCCGCACTACATCGGCGAGCGACGCGCCTGCTTGCTGCAAAGCTGCTTCGATCGTCCTGAGGGCCTGAATCGTCTGCGCATAGGGATCGCCCTTGCCAACCAGACCGGATTCCGTCATCGCCGTGGAGCCAGACACGGAAATATGGGCTCCGACCCTTACGGCCCGTGAATAACCGATCTTACCTTCCCAAGGACCACCAGTCGAAATATTCTGCCGCCCCATCTGCCCCTCCTACATGACAATGCCGCCGCCGGCGTGAATATTCTGGCCCGTCAACCACCGCGCCTCTTCACTCACAATGAACGCCACCACATCGGCAATATCTTTCGGCGCGCCAAGCCGCTTCAACGGAGACATCTCTGAGCCGATCTGGCGGAGCTGGTCCGTCATCATGCCCGTCTCGGTGAAGCCGGGCGAAACCGTATTCACCGTAATGCCTCGAGGCGCCAGCTCCTGAGCTAGGCCCTTCGTATACTGTTCCAGCGCCGCCTTGCTGCCAAGGTAGGCCGTTGCACCGGGAAAACTTAAGTGCGTCCCTTCCGTGGAAATATTCACGATGCGGCCGCCTTCTTTAAGTACAGTAGCCGCTTCCTGCATGGCGAAGTACGGGCCCTTGGCATTTAACGCAATAGCCTGGTCGAAATCTGCCTCAGTCGTTTCCAGGAGGGGCTTGGGCATAAACTTCCCCGCATTGTTCACGAGAATATCCAGCCGCCCGAATTGCTTCACCGTCTCACTGACAAGCCGACGCGCCTGGTCCGCCTTGCTCATATCGGATTGCACGGCGATGGCCTTCCCTCCCTTGCCTTGAATGCCCGTGACGACTTGCCGGGCCTTCTCCTCACTCATGCCGTAATTCACCACCACAATCGCTCCGTCCTCAGCCAACCGTTCTGCGATCGCTCGCCCGATCCCGCTGGAGGATCCTGTGACGATCGCAACTTTTCCACTGAGTGACGCCATAATATATCCTGGCCCTTTCCACTTCGTGATCGACTCGATCCTTGAATTTCGATGCGATTTATCCCTGCCGAAAAATGGAGGACGGCAACTCCCAGGTTGCAGAGTACACCAACTCTGTGAGGGGCTTGCGGACTGGCAATGGAGGTTCCTGCGCCCGCAAACGGTCCGATTGTAAAGCCGGGTCGCCTGGATACCCGACCGCAATCATGACCACCGGCTCATAGCCGTCCGGGATCCGACAGTCTTCCCTGGCCTGATCGATTCGAAAGCCCGCCATCTGGCGTGCGACCAGCCCGAGGGCCGTAGCCTGGACGACGAGATTTTCGACCGCCATGCCCGTGTCATGGAGCGCATGAGCGTTCGGCGAGCCATCCTCGAACTGCAGATGCGCCACGGATAACATCAGTACCGGGGCCCGGTAGGCCGACTTCTGATTGCCTGTGACCAGACAGTTGAACAGACGTTCGTACTCGGCTGTCTCATCTTTCGTGGCGACCAGGAATCGCCAGGGCTGCCCATTATCCAATGACGGAGCCCAGCGCGCCGCCTCAAAGAGGCTCCGCAGTTTCTCCGGTTCAATTGGTCGATCGTCAAAGGCGCGCGGACTCCAACGCTGACGCAAGAGATCATGAATCGGATAGGGATTATCTGTCTGATTGTCCATCGCCTTATGAGCCTATGCGCCGGTCTGTGGGTCGCTCCATATCGGGAGACCAGCCGCCGCCGAGGGCCTTATATAGTTGCACCACCGAGACCAGATGTAAACGGCGCGTGCCGGTCAAAGACAATTCCGCCTCGAAGAGATTGCGCCGCGCCACCAGCACATCCAAATAGTTCGCCAGCCCGCCCTTATAGCGAAGCTCTGCCAGCCTGAGCGCCGACTGCAACGCCGTCACTTGCTGGCGCTGCGCGTCATGTTGCACCAACAATGTGCGCACGGCTACGAGCGAATCTTCGACTTCACGGAACGCCGTCAACACTCTCTCTTGATACTGCGCCACCGCCTGCCTCGCTTGCGCCTCTGCCGCCTCCTGCTGAAAACCCAACGCCGGCCCATTCAAGAGAGGCGCAGTGACTCCAACCCCCGCCACCCCAAAGGAAGCGGGATCGGTGAACAGCCTCGACAATTTCGGACTGGATACTCCCAGTAACCCCGTGAGTGAAATCCTGGGGAACCGATCGGCCTTGGCGACACCAACGTGGGCCGTCGCCGCCGCCAGCTCCTGCTCCGCCTGCAACAGATCGGGCCTCCGCTGCAACAGGTCTGAGGGAAGTCCGGCTGGCACAGAAGGCGGCATGACCTGATCCGTGAGCGAACGGCCTCTGGGAATCGTAAAAGGTTTGCGCCCTAACAAAACGCTCAATTGATTTTCCGCCTGGACCATTTGCCGTTCAAGCTCCGCGGTGCGGACCACGGCATTGGCTCGCGCTGCGACAAACTGATCCAGGTCGAGCCGTGAGGTCACGCCTTGCTTCAGTCTGGCCCTGGCGATGCGGACCGACTCTTCCCAGGACTGGAGCGTCCCCCTGGCAATGTCCAGCTGTGCATCGAACTGGAGCAGGTTAAAGTAACTCTCGGCCACGCCGCTCACCAGCTGCAACACAACGGCGCGCCGATTTTCTTCCTTCGAGAGGAGCTCGGCGCGAGCCGCTTCGTTCGCACGTCTCACGCGGCCCCAGAGGTCCAGCTCCCAGGCCAGATTGCCTTGTAGATAATAATTGAAGGGGTTCACAAACCCCGGCACGAGAAAGCTCGTCTTGCGGCCTAAGGCCGGAGCACTGCCCGAAGCCGAGACCCCCGGAAGAAAATCAGACCTGGCAAGACCCGCGCGGGCCTGAAACTCGTCGACAACGGCGACAGCACGCTGCAGATCCTTATTCTCCTCCAGCGCGATACGCACGAGCTGTTGCAACGGCTCGTCCTGTAAAATTTCCCACCAGGCCAGATTCGCAATCGAAGAGGCGTCGGCATGCGGCTCCCCCATCCGAAAGGCTTCGGCCCCCTCCATCTTGGGCCGTTCATAGTCCGGCCCCATCGTACAGGAGATCAGCAAACAAGAAAGTCCGATGACAACAGGCATGCGCATATCAGGCCTGATCCTCCGGAGCTGGCTGGATCAGAAGCTCCTCGGAGACTGGTTCCACTGATCCACGAGATTGGGTCAATCGACGAATCACCACATAGAACGGCGGCACAAAGAAGATCGCGAGGAATGTGGCGGCCAACATCCCGCCCATCACGCCGGTCCCGATCGACTGGCGGCTTGAGGCCCCGGCGCCAGTGGCCACGACTAGCGGAATCATGCCGAAGATAAAGGCCATGGAGGTCATGATGATCGGCCGAAACCGCAATCTGGTCGCTTCCAACGCCGCCTCGATCAGCGGACGGCCGGCCTCATAGCGGGTATTGGCAAACTCCACGATCAGGATTGCATTCTTGGCGGAGAGGCCGATCAAGGTCACCAGCCCGATCTGAAAGTACATATCGTTTTCGAACCCGCGCATCCAGACGGCGGTAAGCGCCCCGAAAATCGCGAAGGGCACAGCCAGGATCACCGCAAAGGGCACGGCCCAACTCTCGAACTGGGCCGCCAACACCAGGAACACCATGAGGAGGCCCACCGCAAAGACCTGGCCTGATTGGCCGCCCACCCGCCGCTCTTGAAAGGAAATATTGCTGTAGTCGATCCCGTAGCCCTGCGACACCAGCACTTCTTTGCCCACACGGTCGAGGGCTTCGAGCGCCTGGCCGGAGCTATAACCTGGCGCAGCCGCGCCCAGCACCAGCGCGGTGTTGTATCCATTGAAGTGATTCACCGGATCAGGCCCGCTCTGATATTCCGTCGTCACGACAGTATTGAGGGGGATCATGTTGATGCCTTGGGCGGTTTGAGCCCGCACATAAATTTTCGAAATATCCTGAGGAGTGGCCCGGTACTCCGCCTCCGCCTCCGTCTGCACATGATAGACGCGGCCAAATTTCACAAAGTCGTTGATGTAGAAATTGCCGAAGTAGGCCTGCAGGGTATCGAAGATATCCGAGATCGGAATGCCCAGGGCTTTCGCCCTCTCCCGATTCACATGAACATAGAGTCGCGGCGAGGAAACGCGAAAATTCGTCCCCACCCGGCCGATCGCCGGTTCCTTCTGCGCCCGTTCGACAAATTGCTGCGCGACTAAAGCAAACCGTTTGAAGTCCCCGCCGCTAGGATCCTGCAACTGCGCGGAGAATCCCCCGACGGCTCCCACACCACGGATCGCCGGCGCATTGAAGGCCAGCAACAAGGCTTCCGGGATCTTCGCGAACTCGGCATAAGCGGCGCCGACCAGCGCCTTCGCATGGCTCTTGGGATCCGTCCGTTCGTCCCAGAGCGTCAGCGGGACGTACATCGTCGCCGAGTTCGGCCCTCTGGTGCCGAACACGAAGTTCTGACCGGACATGGCATCGGTCGAATGGACTGCCGGATTCGCCTGAAAAAATCGCTCAACCCGTTCAAGCACTGCATCGGTGCGCTGCTTCGACGCTCCGTCCGGTAACTGCGCCACCACGATGAAATAGCCCTGATCCTCTTCCGGAAGAAAACTCTTCGGCAGAGCTTTGAAGAGGCCGACCGAAACCACGAGAAGCACCCCGAACAGCAGCAACACCAGTACGGGCCGCGCCGTGAATCCTCGCACCGCTGCCATATAGCCCCACTGCGTCCGGCTGAAGGTCCGGTCAAAGAAGGCCCAGAACCAGTTCCGTCCTTCCTGCTGGGGCACGAGCACCATCGCGCAGAGCGCGGGACTCAGCGTCAGCGCCACGAACCCGGACACGGTTACAGAAATCGCGATCGTCGCGGCGAATTGTTTATAGAGGGCGCCGGTGATCCCGCCGACAAACCCGACCGGCACGAACACGGACACCAGCACTAGCACGATGGCAATGATCGGGGCCGTCACTTCGCTCATCGCCCGTTTAGCCGCGTCTCTAGGAGACAGGCGATCTTCGCGCATATGGCGCTCGACGTTTTCCACGACCACGATGGCGTCGTCCACCACGATCCCAATGGCCAAGACCATCCCGAAAAGCGTAATCGTATTGATCGAAAACCCCAGCGCATAGAGCCCGATAAAAGTGCCAATCAGCGAAACCGGCACGGCGATCGCCGGAATGATCGTGGCCCGCCAGCTTTGGAGAAATAGATAGACCACCAGCACGACCAGGACCATCGCCTCCGCCAGGGTCTTGACCACTTCCTTGATCGAAACGTCAATGAAGCGCGTGGTGTCGTAGGGAATGTCGTAGGTCACGCCGGACGGAAAATTCTTGGTCAGTTCGTCCATTTGCGCGCGAGTGCGGCGCACCGTCTCAAGGGCATTGGCCCCCGGAGCGAGGAAGGTCAGGATGAAGGTGGTGGGCTTGCTGTTCCAGCGCCCCTCTAGGGCATAGGACTGGGCGCCCAATTCGATACGCGCCACATCCTTGATCCGAACCATGGAACCGTCCGGCAATGCGCGAACGATCAGCTCTTCGAAGTCCTTCACCTCGGTCAGCCGGCCCTTTGTAATGATTGGAATCGTCAACTCGGTGCCCTGAGGCGCCGGCTCCCGCCCGATGGTCCCGGATGGATAATCGCGATTCTGTTCTCGAATGACGGAGGCGATATCGCTCGGCACGAGGCTCAGCTTCGCCATGAGCAGGGGATTGAGGATGATCCTCATACTGTAATTCTGCTGCCCGAAGACCACCGCATCCCCGATGCCCTTGACCCGCTTTAAGTCATCGACCACTCGGAGCGTCGCGTAGTTCGAAAGAAAGACCCCGTCGTGCAAGGGATCCGTCGACTTCAGGACAATGACCGCGACCAGGTCCGGGGACACCTTCTTCACGGTCACGCCTTGTCGGATGACTTCCGTCGGCAACTGCGGTTCGGCGAGTTTCTGACGATTCTGGGTTTGGACCTGGGCAATGTCCGGATCGGTGCCGATCTCGAACGTCAGCTTGATCGTCACATGCCCGTCGTTGCTGCTGGTGGAATCGAAGTAGAGCAGATTGTCGATGCCGGGCAGCGTCACCTCGATCGGTCTGGCGACCGACTCGGCTGCGACTTCCGCGCTGGCGCCTGGATAGTCCGCATCAATCTGCACGACTGGCGGAGTGATCTCAGGGAACTGGGCTACCGGAAGAAACTGCAGCGCGAGGAGTCCCATCACGACAATGATAATGGACACCACCGACGCGAGAATCGGCCGGTCGATGAAGACGTGCGACGTCACAAATGATCCTTTATTGAGGCCTGGAAGGAACGGAGTCCACGGCCGGCACAGGGGCTGGGCCCCAGGGCACGGCCTTCACCAGCGCACCGGGACCGATCTTCACTAATCCGTTCACCACCACGCGATCGCCCTGGCTCAGACCTCGCTCGATGAACCATTGATTCCCCTTCCAGTCAGATGCGGCCACGGCCCGGATTTCGATCTTCTCGTCCCGGTTGACCACATAGACGAAGGGGCCCTGGGGGCCTTGCAGAACGGCGCGTTGCGGAATGAGTATCGCATCCGTCTTCGTATCGCCGGTGAAACGCACCTGCACGAACTGGCCTGGCAAAAGCAGTCGCTGCGGATTGGGAAACGTGATTCTGGTTTGGCGGGACCCGGTTTCCGTCCGCAGGCCCGGATCCAGGAGATCGAGCACCCCTTCATGGGGATAGACTGTGCCATCCATCAATGTGAGCTGGCCCCGCAACTGATAGACCCCGGGGTGATGAATTTTCTTCGACTCGATGTCTCGCCGCCGTTTGAGAATGAAGGTCTCCGGCATACTCACCACTACATACATCGGATCCACGCGGTGGACGATTGTTAGCAAATCCGTTTGCGCCGACACCAGGCGCCCTTCGTAATAATGGCTCCGTTCGATTAAGCCATCGATGGGGGACGTGATGAGCGTATTGTCGAGGTCGAACTGCGCTTTGGTCAGCTCGGCATGCGCGCCTTGCAGCAACGCTCGGGCGGCAAGGCCTCCGGCCATGGCATCATCGACATCTTTCTGGCTGACCGCCTGCTGCGCCAGAAGCGGCTTGACGCGGGCCAAGTCCTGTCTCGCTTGCACAAACCGCGCTTCCGCCTCGGCAATCTTGGCTTTGGCCATCGCCACGGCGGCTTGGAACGGGACGGGGTCGATCTGATAAAGAGGAGCGCCCTTCTTGACGTCACGCCCCTCTTGATACAACAGGGCCTTCAAGAGACCCGTCACCTGCGACCGAATCTCCACCGGGCGCGAGGCTTCGGCCTGCCCGATGAATTCTGGTTCATCCGGGATCGTTTGGCTGGCCACCGTGACCACCTCGACCTGCGCCACGTTTCGGGCGGGGGCCGGGACTGCTTCTTTCTTGCAGCCAATGGACCACATGAGGCAAAGCGCCGCGAACCCATGAGCGGCAATCCTCGCTACCATGCGCCCAGTTATTAGGCTCAGATTCGGTTCAGGTTGCATCGGTTGCATGGCCTACCTTCTATCCTTCATCGCCCGCTCTACTTCCCGGCCTGCTTCACGCACCTTGTCGGATTCCCGGCGGTCATGCTGCTTCTTACCTTTAGCCAACCCGATTTCGACCTTGGCCAGGCCCCGATTGGAAAAGTAGATACGAAGCGGAATGATCGTGAGCCCTTGCTGCTTCGTCTTCACGAGCAGTTTGTTGATTTCCTTGCGATGAAGAAGCAGTTTTCTGGTACGTAGCGGCTCGTGATTCGAAATGTTCCCGTGGCTGTAGGGACTGATGTGGCAATGGTGAAGAAAGACCTGGTTATCTTTCACGCTGGCATAACTATCTGACAAGTTCACACGCCCCTCACGCAGAGATTTGACCTCCGTCCCCTGGAGCATGATACCCGCCTCGAACTTCTCTTCAATGAAATAATCATGGTACGCCTTACGGTTCGTAACCACCGCTTTCTCGAAACTAGCTCTCTCTTTCCCCATCAGGCGTCAGACTTTCATCCTCAAAAGGTCGGTCCCGAGTCACTCTCTCCTCAGAATACCAGGAAACGATCGTCCTGACATGATGGAACAGAGCTGCTGCTTGCCACAGCGATTTTTGATATGATGCCGCCATGGGAGGACTTGGCCCCATCGATTCGATTTCCAGCGTCCTTGAGGGGCTGGCTCGCCGCCTGGGTCTCGAATCCAAGCTGCTGGAAAGCCGCTTGCGTCGGGACTGGGTCTCCATCGTCGGAGAACCGATCGCGTCCAATACCTGGCCGGACCAGATTCGCTACAAGAAGCTCTATCTCCTAGTTCATAACAGTGTCTGGCTGCACCAGCTCACGTTTCTTAAGCCGACGCTCATTCAAAAACTCAACCAGGTCGCCGGCTCGGAAGTCGTCACGGATATCGTATTGAAGATAGGGGAACTGCCGGAAGCTGACCGGGCACCCGCGTCACCGGAGGCCCTGCCCGAGGCCGCCCCGACTGCGAGCGCCGAGTTGCTCGCGGAAATCTCGGATCATGTGACCACGATCCAGGATCCTGATCTCCGCCATCACCTGACGCAGCTCATGGCGCAATCGTTGGCTCAACCGCGCGGACCGAAGGCAGGCTGAGCGGTCCTTTGAAAAGTTGCCGGGCATAGATCTGCGTCGCCGCCGTCTCCGGCCCATCCAGCAACGGACCGATCCGTCCCTCTTCCTCCGACTCAGTCAGCCGGTACAGCCCCCGCAAAGCTTTCCGAACGCCGTCCCGCACATCCCGGTCTTCCGCGGCCAGATACTGGTGCAACATGGCTGGCTCCGCCCAGGCATCGAGAGAAAAGATATAAATGGTGAGAAGGCGATAGCGCTCAGTCGGGTCGTCTGGCGTCGTCGGCCGGACCTTCATCGGTCCGAAGTTTCTCGTCTCATGGCCAACTTTGCGAAAGCGCTCGATGAGCGTTTCGATTTCACCGTCGCTCGTCCAGGGCGGAACATGGATCGCGACGGAGGTCTCTTCCTGCGATCCGATGCTATAGGGAGGGATAGACCGGTCGGGACGGCTGAGATACATCCCTCCCCAGATCAGAGCGAAGGACCCCACCAAAACGCTGATAGCCAACTTGACGACCGTATCCAGTGGCTTTTTCGCCTGGGATCCGGAGGGAGCCGTTGAAGAAAAATCCTGCTCATCCATGGAAGGCTCAACGAACAAGGCATAGCGTGCCGCACATATCCGTTAAGCGCCGCCTTCCTCTGGAACAACTTCGACCGCTTCCGCCAACCGCGCGACGGCCACAACCCGGTCCCCCGCGCCGTCGAGATCCAGAATCCGAACCCCCTGGGTATTCCGGCCGATCTCGCGGAATTCATCCACTTTACACCGCAGCACCTTGCCATGCGCGGCCATCAGCATGATCTCGTCGCCATCTCGGACTTGCAGGAACCCGACGGCGAGTCCGTTGCGCTCATTGGTCTTCACGCTGATGATGCCCTTGCCCCCGCGCCCCTGGACACGATACTCGTTCACTGGCGTGCGCTTTCCGTAGCCGCCCTCCGTGACCGTGAGGATTTGGGTGGTGGAGTCCGGCGTGATGGTTTCCATTCCGATGACTTCGTTGCCTTCTTCCAACGCAATGCCGCGCACCCCGTGCGCCGTGCGGCCCATCGGCCTGGCGTCGTCTTCCTTGAAACGGATCGTGATGCCCTTCTTCGTGCCCAACAAAATTTCCCGCTGGCCGTCGGTGACATGCACGCTAATGAGCCGATCTCCCTTATCTAACGATAGAGCAATGATGCCGCCCTGGCGGGGATTGCCATAGGCCGACAGTGCCGTCTTCTTGATGATGCCCTGCTTGGTCGCCATCACGACGAACTGATCGCCACGGAATTCTTTGACCGGCACAGTCGCCGTGACCTTCTCGTCGCCGGAGAGCGCTAGCAAGTTCACCAGCGCCTTGCCCTTGGCGGCCCGGCCCGCGTCAGGAATCTCATGGACCTTCAGCCAATAGACCTTCCCGGCGTCCGTAAAGAACAAGAGCGACTCGTGCGTGGAAGCCGTGAAAAGGGTTACGACGAAATCCTCTTCCTTAACCCCCATCCCGATCTTGCCTTTACCGCCGCGCTTTTGCGCCCGATAGAGCGTGACCGGGTTCCGCTTGATGTAGCCGGCATGTGAGATCGTCACGACCACTTCTTCATTCGCGATCATGTCTTCTAGCGTGATTTCCGCTTCTTCTTTCACGATCTGCGTGCGGCGCTCATCCTGGTAGGCTTCGCGCACCTCGATCAACTCGTTCTTGATGATCGTGCGCACCAGCGCTTCGCTGCTCAGGATCGACTTCAGCCGCTCGATCTGCTTCAAGACTTCTTTGTATTCTTCGATCAGCTTGTTGCGTTCCAATTGCGTGAGCCGCTGGAGCCGCATCTCCAAAATTGCATTCGCCTGGATTTCGCTCAGCGAAAATTTCCGCATCAGGCCCTCGCGGGCCTTATCGGGCGATTGCGCCAGCCGGATCAAGGCAATGACCGCATCCAGATTGTCGAGCGCGATCTTAAGGCCTTCGAGGATATGGGCCCGCTCTTCCGCTTTGCGCAGTTCGAAAGCGGTCCGTCGGACCACGACTTCGCGACGATGCTCGATGAAATGGTGCAGGATCTGCTTGAGGTTCAAGACCTCTGGCCGCTTGTTGACTAGCGCAAGCATGATGACCCCGAAGGTCGTCTGGAGCTGCGTGAGCTTATACAGGTTATTCAGAGTGATCAGCGGGATTTCTCCGCGCTTGAGCTCGATGACGACGCGGATGCCGTCCCGGTCGGACTCATCGCGCAGATCGGAAATCCCTTTGATCCGTTCTTCCCGGATCAACTCGGCAATTTTTTCGATCAGCCTGGACTTATTGACCTGATAGGGCAGCTCCGAGATGATCAACCGTTCGCGATCCGTCCGTTCATCGGTCTCGACCTTCACTTTCGCGCGCAAGGTCAGAAGGCCCCGTCCACTCTCGTAGGCGGACTTGATACCGGCCGTGCCATAGATGAAGCCGGCCGTCGGGAAGTCGGGCCCCGGGATCTTCTTCATCAACTGGGGGATCGTGATATCAGGATTTTCCAGGAACTGGAGGAGCCCCTCGATCACTTCGCCGACATTGTGGGTCGGGATGTTCGTGGCATAACCCACCGCGATGCCGCCGGCGCCGTTGACGAGCAGGTTTGGGATTTTCGAGGGGAGTACCAGCGGTTCGACCAGCGACTCATCGTAGTTCGGCCCGAAATCGACCGTATCCTTATCAATATCGGCGAGCATGTCCTCGGCGACCTTCGTCAGGCGCGCTTCGGTATAACGCATGGCCGCCGGAGGGTCGCCGTCGACCGATCCGAAATTACCCTGCCCGTCCACGAGCATGTAGCGCATATTGAAGGGCTGCGCCATGCGGACGAGGGTATCGTAGATCGCGCTGTCTCCATGGGGATGGTAGTTACCCATGATTTCGCCGACGATCTTGGCGGACTTGCGATAGGCCCGGTTCGAAGCCAGGCCCATCTCGTTCATGCCATGGAGGATCCGGCGATGGACCGGCTTGAGGCCGTCACGCACGTCGGGAAGCGCCCGGCCCACGATGACACTCATCGCGTAACTCAGGTACGACGAGCGCATCTCGTCTTCGATGGCGATCTGTCCTAACCGTTCATCAGGTGGCATCTAATTCTCCACGGATGCTGAAATGATCACCAGCGTCGTTCTCGGCCTTGCTGGATGACTATTTTAAGCATTCGAATAGGACAATGGTCACACATAATGGAAGACCGTTGTTCTTCCACTCTTCAACGTTACACGTCTAGATTTCTGACCTCGAGTGCGTGGGCTTGGATAAAGTTTCGCCGGGGCTCGACTTCATCACCCATTAGAATCGTGAAGATCTCATCGACGCCCGGCACGTCTTCCAGTTTGACTTTCAACAGAGTCCGAACTTCCGGATTCATCGTTGTTTCCCAAAGCTGATTCGGGTTCATCTCGCCCAGACCCTTGTACCGCTGAATCGCGAGCCCATGTTTGCCCTTGTCGAGGATCGCCTTGACCAATTCAGCCGGCGCGGGCAGGAGCTGCTCCTGGTCATCGGACTTCACCTTGTACGGAGCCCGGCCAAACCCGATCGCCGACGGGGCAAGCTTCTGCAATTCGCGGAATTCGGCGGAGCCGACCAGCTCGTGCGTCAGGTCGAAACCATGACTCACACCGTTGACGTGCAACCGGCAGGTGACTTTGTTGGATTGATGTTCTTCATCCTCGATGATCTCCAGCGTCGGCGTGAGCTTCGGATAGACCACCGCGAGCGTTTTCTTGACGTTCTCCACGACCTTCTTAACAGCCTCCCGATCTTTGAGCAGCTCGCGATCCAGTTTCAGCTCATCCACAAAGGCCCGCAACATACTGGCCTCATGCGGTTTCTTGTTCAGCCGACCCAGTAGGGTCTCGAAGCCGATCAACTTCTTGAGGATGGGCAGGAGCCGTCGTCCCGTGACATAGCCCTGAGTCCCCTCCATATACACTTCCACATCCTCGACCGCGATGTCGGCCAAATGCTCGTTCAACGCCAATTCATCTTTGAGATATCGCTCCGTCTTGTTCTTCTTCACTTTGAAGAGCGGAGGCTGCGCGATATAGATGTAGCCCTGTTCGAGCAGCTCTGGCATCTGCCGAAAGAAAAACGTGAGGAGCAGGGTCCGGATGTGGCTCCCGTCAACGTCAGCGTCGGTCATGAGAATGATCTTATGGTACCGGGCTTTGCTGATGTCGAACGAATCTTTGTCGGGCTTTTCACTATCGTCGCGCTTGCGGCCGATGCCGGTGCCAAGCGCCATGATCAAGGTCCGGATTTCATCGCTCGACAACATTTTGTCGAAGCGCGCCTTCTCCACGTTAAGAATTTTACCCTTGAGCGGCAGAATCGCCTGAAACTTGCGGTCGCGCCCCTGCTTGGCGGAACCGCCGGCTGAATCTCCCTCGACGATATAAAGCTCGCTCTTGGCCGGATCTTTTTCCGAACAGTCGGCCAACTTGCCGGGCAGCGAGCCCCCATCTAACGCGCTCTTACGCCGAATCAGATCCTTCGCCTTGCGCGCCGCTTCACGGGCACGAGCCGCGTCGATGGCTTTGCCGATGACCTTGCGCGCCACGATCGGGTTCTCTTCGAAATAGTTCCCGAGAGCCTCGTTGACCGCCGCCTCGACGATGCCCTTCACTTCGCTATTGCCCAGCTTGGACTTCGTCTGTCCTTCGAACTGAGGATTTCTGACCTTGACGCTGACCACGGCGGTGAGTCCTTCACGGACGTCGTCGCCGGTGAGTGATTCAGTATCTTTTTTGAGCAGCTCGTTGGCGTTCGCGTAGCTGTTGATCGTGCGGGTGAGCGCGGCCTTGAAGCCCACCAAGTGGGTGCCGCCTTCCTTGGTATTAATGTTGTTCGCAAAGGAAAATAGACTCTCGGCATAGCTGTCGTTGTATTGAAGCGCAACCTCCAGGATCATCTCTGGCTTTTCAACCTGCACATAAATCGGCTTGTGCAGCGGCACCTTCGCTTCGTTCAGATGCTCGACGAACGACACGATCCCGCCCTTATACTTGAAGATTTGGTCCTTGACCGGTTCTGTCCGCTCATCCTTGAGCGTGATCTCGAGTCCCTTGTTCAGGAAGGCGAGCTCGCGCAGCCGCTGCGCCAGCACATCGAAACTGAGATCAAGCACTTCGAAAATTTGCCCGTCGGACTTGTAAGTGACTTTCGTGCCGCGGCGCTTAGTCTTGCCCGTCATCTTGAGCGGGGCGGCCGGTTTGCCTCGCTCGTAGCGCTGTTCGAACACCTGGCCGTCCTGCCAAATCTCCAGCTCAAGCCATTCGGACAGGGCGTTGACCACAGAAATTCCGACGCCGTGGAGCCCGCCGGAAACCGTATAGGCTCCCTGCTCGAACTTGCCGCCCGCGTGCAAGACCGTGAGCGCCACTTCAGCGGCAGATTTCTTTTGCGTGGAATGCATTCCGGTGGGAATACCGCGGCCATTGTCCACAACCGTAACGCTGCCGTCGATATGGATCGTGACCTCGATTGTTTCGCCAAATCCCGCCATATGTTCATCGACACTGTTGTCGACGACTTCATAGACGAGGTGATGGAGGCCGTCCACACCGGTGCTGCCGATGTACATTGCCGGACGCTTCCGCACGGCGTCCAAGCCCTCCAACACTTTGATTTGATCCGCGCCGTAACTCTCGGACTTTGGTGTGGTCTCGCTGTCGTTACTGGCCATCAGTCTCCTATTTCAATACAGCCTTAAAGTTTCAGCCTTCAGCGGCTGACCACTCGTCGCTGGACTCGGCTAGATTTTAATTGGCATCACGACACATTTGAAACTAGGGCTGTCCGACTCCTGGATCAAGCAGGGGCTCAGCGGATTGTCCATCTGCAGAGAGATCGTCTCTCCATCCATCACGCCCAGAACGTCCAGCAGATAGCGGGCGTTGAACCCCGTGTTCAGGGCCTCACCTTCGTACTTCGCTGCCAGCTCTTCGGTCGCTTCCCCGAAATCCGGATTGCTAGAGAACAGCGTCATCTGTCCTGTAACGAACGACACCTTCACCGCGTTCGCCTTATCGCGGGACAGCACGGAAACACGCCGGAGCGCGCTTTCGAGCTCGTTGCGGTTGACCCCGATCTTTCTGCCGGTTTCTTTCGGCACCACTTGCTGATAGTTCGGGTAATTTCCTTCCATTAAGCGCGAGGTCAGCAACAGCCCGCTCTTCCGGAAGATCATGAGATTTTTGGTGAACCCGATCAAGGGCTCGCCCTCGCCGCCCTCTTCCAACAGGCGCTGCATCTCATGCGCCGCCTTCTTCGGAATGATGGCCTTGATCTCTTGCGGCGCCCCTTTGACGCCGGCCTTGCCGACTTCCTGCTCGGCCACCGCCAACCGATGGCCATCGGTCCCGACCAGCCGCAAGATCGTTTTCTTCTCCGACGTGATCAACGTGATCAGCAGCCCATTGAGGATATAGCGCGCGTCATTGTCCCCGGCCGCAAAGAGGGTCTTGCGAATCAACTCTAAAAATCCGGCCCCGGCGAGGGGAATGAGCCCCTCCCGTTCGATCGTCGGCAAGGCAGGATAGTCGGTGCTGGGGAGGCCCACAATCTTGAATTGGCTTTTGCCGGCTTGAATCGTCGTCCAGTTATTCTCGCCGGACGTGATCTCGATCTCCTTGACCGTCAGCTCCTTGATAATCTCGTAGAGCTTTCTGGCTGAGACCGTTACCCCTCCGGGCTTCTCCACAGTCGCCTTATAGAGGCCGCGCATGCCGATTTCGAGGTCGGTGGCAACAATTTCGACCCCCTCCTGTTTCGCCTCGAGCAAGATGTTCGAGAGGATCGGCATCGTGTTGCGCTTCTCCACGACACCTTGAACCCGCTGGAGGCCCGTCAAGAGCTCGACTCGTCCCATGCGGAGTTTCATAATATCTTCCCCCTTAGTGCGTGACTCACGCTCCCAGGATCTGCTCCTTTAAGCTGTCCAACGTGGCACTTAATGCACTGTCGCTATCTTTGGCTTTGATGACCTGCTTACAGGCATGGATGATGGTCGTGTGGTCTTTGCCCCCGAACTGCCGTCCGATCTCGGGGTAGGAGGAGTCCGTGAGTTCCCGACAGAGATACATGGCGATTTGTCTTGGGTGCACCAACGTTTTACTCCGGCGACGAGATTTCAAGTCGGAAACTTTCACATGGAAGCGCGCGCCCACCGTTTCTTGGATATCGTCCATGGACACGATCTTCTTTTTGGCGCCGATCAGATCCCGGAGCACATTCTTCGCCATCTCCAGCGTGATTRYTTGGCCGGTGAGGGAGGCATAGGCGCCGAGACGCACCAGCGAACCTTCAAGCTCGCGGATATTGTTCTTCAACGTGGCAGCGATAAACTGGGTCACATCTTCCGGCAACGTAATGCCCTCATCCTCGGACTTTTTCCGCAAAATGGCAATGCGCGTTTCCACGTCAGGCGTTTGAATGTCCGCAATCAGACCCCATTCAAACCGCGACCGCAGACGCTCCTCAATGTCGGGCATGTCCTTAGGAAAGCGATCGCTCGAAAGGACCAGCTGCTTATGCGCTTCATAAAGRGCGTTGAACGTGTGAAAGAATTCTTCCTGCGTCCGYTCCTTGCCCGCCAAAAATTGAATRTCGTCGATCATGAACATATCGATATGGCGGTACCGCTTCCGCAGATCCATCATCTTGTCATAACGAATAGAGTTGATGACCTCGTTTGTAAATTGCTCGGTCGTCAAATAGGCAATCCGGAGGCTGGTCCGTTCCGCCACATAGTTGCCAATGGCGTTCAGGAGATGGGTCTTCCCTAATCCTGTTTCTCCATAGATAAAGAGCGGGTTATAGGTTTTTGCCGGCTGTTCCGCGACCGCCATACAGGCCGCATGAGCAAATTGGTTCCCCGCGCCCACCACGAAATTCTCAAAGGTATATTTGGAATTGAGCTGGATGCCCCGTTTTAGTCGAGCCCCGGTGGCCTGGCGGCTCGTTAGAACAGAACTCCCATCCGTCTCAGGCTGGCCGGTCGGTTGCTTACGCGAGAGGGTAAAAGTAATCAACGTTTCCTCACCACCCCTAGCCACGGAGATCGCTTCCATCAAAAGAGGTTTATAGTGCTGGCTTAACCATTCCCCAAAAAACTTATTCGGGACTCCTAGTTGAGCCGTGGAATCCTCAATTTTTTCAAGGCAAATTGGCATAAACCAGGTGTCATAGACCTGTTTTGGCACTTTCCCTTGGATACAAGCCAAGGCTTCCCGCCAGATAGTTGCACTAGTCATTAGTTTTGTACCATTTTCACACGCAGGCCTATACACACCTGTGTATAACCTGTTTACTGTGATTATTTTTAAGTCTCAACTCTCAACTTTTTCATTTCAAGGGAGAATTCATCCAAGGCCTACTGCTTCAATTGACACAAGTTACTGGCCTTATATACAGGGGTTAACCAGAGCCAATCCCCAACTATCTCCACATAGACAAGGTGTGAGATTACCCATAAGTTCAATACGTTAATTCCCATCCCCAATATCCACAACACCTACTCTTACTCCTACTACGACGACTAATTCTTTCTTATACATAATAAATTAGAAGAAGAGCTATTAATGTAACTATATAACAATGACCCGTTCTGATGAGAATATTTTCTCAATCAAATCATCATATAAAGAAGGAGTCATGGACGTAAYCGGCTCAATAGAAACAACTTCTATATTTAAATCAGTCTCATCAAGAAGCGAGCGAGAGATCTGATTCGTCTGTTGTCGAAGAAGATAAAGCATCATATTTATAACATCTTTAGAAGACGAGATTTCTATCAACAATGCGAACTAACTGCCTAATTTCATCAGCCGTGCGGACCGTCACAGCAAAACTATCAGACCAATTATTCATAACCGTTCCCGGTTCAACGATAAAGGGAACAGAGAGATGCTTGAATGAGGGAAGATATTTTTCAAGGATATCAATATCCATAATCTCCTCAGTCTCTGTCATTAACAAACGGGAAGCAGGACCTAAAAGAACGACAGTCGTTTCATGATCTCCAGCGCAAAGCCCTAACGCAATACGAAGGGCTTCAACTGGACGAGCAGTGGCAAAAGGATCTTCTGAAATCACCACCGCAATACGTTTTGACATAGAACACTAAAAATAATCACAATAATGTCTTATGTAAACGCCAGAAAGCGATCACACCCATCAATAATTCCAGACAACACGACCAACCCGGACAATGAAATTCTCGAATCGACCATGGCAGTTGAGATACCATGTTGCTGACAACCATAAGCACAAACGGACAGCTTCGCKCCTGCATCGATTAAACTAAGATAGCGCGAGTCCGTAGCCATCTTCACTCCCTCATCAATGAGATAGAGATAGACYACAACGCCACGACGCAGAGCAGCATGAGCCAGTTGAATAACAGTCTCCACGCTGGGATGAGAAGGGGCTGTGGATAACAAGAGTCCGAGTTTGCGATGAGCCATAGTATTTAACTAAAGACTCCAATACAATCAATTGCTTGTGAAGTGCAACGCGAATAACCTTACGGGGTTATCCACTATAAAGTCAATATTAAAAATCTGAGGCTTTAYGAAGGGATAGTGCGAGATTTTAAGAAGAAAGCAAGACCACCCAGAGGGATTTCTTCTTGGGCTTTAGACTCCAGATTGCGGAGGATGACAGCGCCGCGGCCCGCTTCATCGTCACCCAAAATAATGGCGTATCGGCACTTCGACCGATCGGCTTGGCGCAGGTGGGCTTTGAGCGTGACAGCGCGATAATCACATTGGGCCGAGAGACCTAATCGGCGAAGTTCGTCGAGCAGCACGAGCCCAAGCTTTGTGCCATTCTCTCCGAAGGCCGCGACATAATAGATACATTCGTGAAGCGAGGACGACATTGTTTCTGGGAGCATCAGGGATACCCGTTCAAGTCCGACCGCGAATCCGATGGCTGGAACAGAGGGGCCGCCGAGCGTCTCCACTAAACCGTCATAACGTCCGCCGGCGCCTACCGCGTTCTGCGCGCCCAAATGGGTCGAGGTAATTTCAAAACTCGTCAAACAATAGTAGTCGAGTCCCCGCACTAAACGAGGATTCAGCTTATAGGGCACGCCAATGGCTTGGAGGCCGGCCAAAACCTGGTCGAAATGAGCGCGGGCTTCTGGCGCGAGATGGTCGGTTAGCTTGGGCGCAGACTCGGTCGCAGTCCGGCATTCCGGCATCTTGCAATCCAACACTCGCAGAGGATTTGTTTCCATGCGGCGCCGGCAGTTGGCGCAGAGACTGGCTTCTTGTTGTGCGAGGAACGTCAGGAGGATAGGCTTGTAGGCGGCTCGATCGCCGACACTGCCCAAACTATTGATCTCGAGCGTGAGGTCTGGCAGGCCCAGATCTGAGAGCAGGCGCCACAGGAGGGCGATGGCCTCGACGTCGACTCGGGGATCCGATGTGCCGAACGACTCGACGCCAAATTGATGGAACTGTCTGAGCCGTCCCGCCTGAGGCCGCTCGTGGCGGAACATTGGTCCAATGTAGAAATATTTCTGCGGRAGAGGCTCGGCCGCCCGATTATGCTCGATGAAGGCGCGGACCGTGCCGGCCGTGCCTTCTGGGCGCAGGGTCAGCGAGGTTCCGTCCCGGTCAGGAAAGGTATACATCTCCTTCTCAACGATATCCGTCGCCGCCCCGATACTCCTGGCAAAGAGCGCGGTCAGCTCGAAGATGGGGATCCGGATCTCCTGATACCCGTAGCAGAGAGCCCAGCGCCTGGCCGTATCCTCGATGAAACGCCACCGGGGCGTCTCTTCCGGAAGAATATCTTTAATCCCTTTAATGCCTTTGATGATGTCCATAGTCAGCGGCCGGCGAGAAATATTTTGGACTATAAGCGGCTGACTGTGGGCAAGTCAACGAAGGGGAGGTAGTCAAACGTCACTTGCCATGCGTCAATGCGTCAATTAGTTCCGAACCGGCGTCCCTTGACAGCGTCAGCGAGGCCCTGCATATGTCGGGTGGCGAATGACGCCCAGTATCCTTGCACCGACCGCCGCGCGGCGGTATAGTGCCCGACCGATCAGGCATTCTAGGAAAACCGTATGAGTATCGATCAACCGACCCGCCGTGTCATTGCGCTGGCACCGATGCCGCCAGAAAAATCGGCCTATGCCCTGGCCCGTTACAGCCGCTCGCCCGATTCGATCGAGAGCAGCCTCCGCTGGGTCCACGGCCATTCGTCTGAAAAGTTCTGGGACCAATTCTATTTCGACTACGGTCATGCCTCCATCGCCGATCTGGGCCACGTCATCATCTGTTTCGAAGAGATCTCCGAACTCGCCGCGATCCGGCTTGAAGACGAGCCCCTGTGGGACGGACAGGCGAAGTCCAGCCGGTACCAGAACTTCGCCTCCGGCGCCTGGTTCGTGCCTGATTCTGTTCGAGGGACCGAGACGGAAGGCACCTACCAGGGCATTCTTCGCAGCCTCGGCGAGATCTATAAGCTTTTGCATCAGCCGCTGATCCAATTTATTTCGGAGCGTGAACCCTGCCCCGCATCGATGAAGCCGGCCGACTATCAACGGACGATCGCCGCGCGGGCCTTCGACGTGACGCGCTATCTCCTGCCCCTCTCGGCCAAGACGAACGTCGGGCAAGTCGTGAGTATCAGGACCCTGGAGAAGCAAATCACCAGACTCTTATCGTCGCAATTGCCGGAACTTCATGCGATCGGAGTCGATCTCAAGGATGCCTGCCAACGGTCCCCCCAGAACCTCTGGGGGGAACTCAGCGGTCAGCCCGGCGCGCAAGAGCCCCTCGCTCCGACATTGGCTCGCCATGCCAAGGCGAACGACTACCAGGCCTCGGTCTACCTGGACCTGGCCAAATATGCGAAGGACTTACTCAAGGGAACCGGTTTAGATCAGCCTGCCTCCTGGGGCGAGCCCGAACCGGTGGACCTCATCGAGTCGCACGATCCCATCGACGAAATCGTCACAACCCTGTTGTACCGTGTCTCTCACGCGCCCTATCGGAACATCCTGGCGGTCGTCCGTACCTGGACGGAGAGACAGAAACAGGACACCATCGACGTCGCGATGAGCGCGCGCGGGCCCTACGACGAACTCATCAAAGAATTCCGCAGCGGCTACGCCTTCACCTTCGATGTGTTGATGGATATCGGAGGCTGGCGCGACATGCACCGGCACCGGCGCTGCCAGCAGGTCCAGCAGAACTTTACGACATTGCATGGCTATGAAGTCCCGCCGTTGCTAGTGCGGGCTGGATTAGACCAGGAATATCGGCAGGCGATGGACGCGGTCCGTTCAGATATCGAGCAGCTCAAGAAAACCAGCGCAGAGGGATCGCTCTATGCCACGCCCTTCGGCTTCAAGGTTCGCTGCCTCTTTAAGATGGACTATGCCGAAGCCGAGTACATCGCGCGAATCCGTTCCGGTGTGAAAGGCCATTGGTCCTACCGGACTATCGCCTGGCTGATGAAGCAAAAAATCGCCGCCCGCTATCCCATGCTCGGGGACCGTATGCAGGCCACGTCGCCGGATATTGAAGACACCCTCGCCAGATAGACCGGACTGATTCCGATGACCGATTATCAAGCACAATGTGAAACGACCCTGTTGGCTGGCCAATGGGATCAGGCCTTGCCTGCCACGTTGGCATGGGCTCGTCATTCCGCCACGAGCACGGACAGCGATCCGCGACCCTATTTCGCGTTGAACGTCATCTATCTGCTGCGTGGAGAGTTCGCCGACGCCTGGAATACGCATCCCAAGTGTTTACAAGAATTGGACGACATCGCCAAAGTCAAAGAATGGGTCGAGGCATTTGTCGCGGGCCATTTGGAGCAGGCCAATGCCCATCTCGTGATGGGTCTGTTCCTGGCCCAATCTGGCCAGTCTGAACAGTCGATCACGTCCTACAAGGAAGCGATCAAGCTCGGACCTCAGTCCGCCTATCCCCATTATTTTCTCGCTCAGATCCATGAGCGGGCCAACCATCTGGAAATGGCCATCAAGGAATATCGCGAAGCCGTCCAGCTGGATCCCACCTATGTGCCGGCGCACACCAACCTGGGCGTGGCCTATCAAGAGCAGGGCCGGCTGGAGATGGCRATCCCCCAATATCGCAAAGTGATCAAGCTGCATCCCGCCGATGCGATCGCCCATGCCAACCTCGCCTGTGCCCTTGCCGAACAGGGCAAGTTTGAGCCAGCCCTACAGTCCTACAAGGAAGCCTTGCGGTTAAACCCCAAGGACGCAGCGGTGCATTTCGCGTTGGGAGATTTCTACGACACGCGCGGCCGTCTTGACCTGGCCCAAAAAGAATATGAAGCGGCCCTTGTCGCCGATCCGAACTTCGGTCCGGCTCACGCGGCGATCGGCTGGATGGAGCTGGGCCGACAGCATATGCAGGCAGCCTACGAAGCCTTCAATCGAGCCCTCAAAGCTAACGATGAAGACCCTCGGGCCTACCATGGCATCGCCGAATACTATTCCCAAAAAGGCAAGCGCCAGAGTGCATTGGACAATTTCGCCAAGGCGCTCAAACTCTACAAAGACCCCGAAAAGAAAAATGCCATCCTCAATCAGTTGTTTCAAGAAGGACAAATGGCGGACTAGGGTCCACCATTTCTGAGGCTGTGAGCCTGGACTTTTTGACAACGGCCAGGCGGAGCAGTGGGCTCCACCATTGTCGCTCGGTGTTGAGATTGCCGTAATTACATCGCCGCCCCTCCTGCGCAGAAGGTGGCGGTTCTTATCGAGCCATCACGCTTGATTGGAACTGCCGTGTGGCCAGAGTAATGTCCATTGTGGATGGTGTGGTTATTCAAACAGGTGGTCAACGAGGCCGTAGGCGAGAAAATACCGGAGGAGTACCCCGTGGGGTACGTTGAGGATTTTTCGAGGTAAGAAGGAAATTGGGCGCCCGTTTCAGCAACCGACCTAGAGTTCGCGAATGGCGCCCTGTAAGACCGTGATCTGCGTGATGGGATCGCCGGAGGATTTGAGTTCGGTGCGGATTTGGTTTTTGAGGTAGGAGGAGTAGCCCACTCGGTCGACTAAGAGGTCGAGGAACCGCTCGACCGGGAGGAGGCTCTTGGCCTTGAGTTCTTCCACGGTTTCGTCGCTGACCGGCACGTAACTGCTTCCCATGTGGAACACCACATTGTAGTAACGGTCTTTTCCGATTCGCTCGAAACGTAAGCCTTTCACAGAACCCTCCTCCACACGAGTGCGAACGGCCCCATTTTAGACAAACAGATTCTGGAAGACAAGGGCGCGCGAACCGATCTGGCGCTGTCTCTCCTGAGGTTTCTGGAAACGGATCAGGCCTGTTTAGCTTCTGCGCCGGACCGGGTGCGCTAGTGCTTGGGAGCCTTCCCGAAATATTCCTGCCGGCTGACCGCCACGTCTGTGACGAACATGACCCCGGAATGCCGGTCGAACAGCGGCCGTAGTCCTGCCAGGATGGGCTCTACTGTTTCTTCCGGGACGACCGTCATGATCATTTCGAGGCTTTCTTGCTCGCTGAACATGAAGTGGGCTTCACGCACGCCATGATGCCCTTTGCCTGAGACATTGCCGATGATCGTATAGCCAGTTGCGTTGACCTGGTCTAGCAGGTCTGTCACAAACGGCCGGTGTTCTCCCGCTACGATCACCCGGATCTCTTTCATCGGATGCAATATCAATCCGCCCATGGTCCAGTCCTTTCCTTGGTAAATAATTCTGGCCAGCACACGCGCATTTATACGCCGGCTCCTGAGTCGGTCTTGACCCATTCGCCGGTCGGGCGATACCGATAGAAAATTCCCTCTTCCGGCTCCAGCGCGACCAGGTGGACCCACTCGTTATGGTAGAAGTGCCTGAGCACTTCATGGCGCCCGATCAGCTTGACGATCTGTTCGCGCGGCGCTTCGATTATGGACAGGAGCCGCATCGGCTCATGATACGGCACCTCGCCGTTCATGACGGTCTGCAGGGCGAGCCCGAGCCGGAGGTCGCTCCAGGGGCCGGACATGATGCCGAAACGTCCGACGACATTATGATAGATCTTGCTCCCGCTGCCATAGACCTCATTATCCACCGTGGAAAAATAATGTTCCATGTTAATCCACTGAGCTACGACTTGCGGCCCGGTCATCAGCACTTCGAGCAAGCGGCTGCTCGGATCTTCGCGGTAGTCGTAAGATTGCAGAAAGACGCGTCCGCCCAGATCGATTCCTTTAGTCAAGTCCCGCCGGCCGATCACGATGGACGCGTTGCTCGACAGGCCCCATTCCGGTCGCACCTGGCTCCAATCCACGCTGCGGCGGCGCACATGCGCGATTGATTCAGGGGCCGGCAGCGGTTCGGCGATATCGGGAAAGCGGGTGCAACGTTCCAGACTCGTGAGTCGGGAGGCTTCGTGAAGGTTTTGGGTCAGCCGCGCGATATCCGCGCGGTGCGTCGTCGGCGCATCCTCCAAATCGAAGAGTTGGACGGCGTCGGTCGTGGTATCGACTTGCCCGGCCAGGAAGTGCGTATCGGACGGAATCACGAGGCCATTTTTCGCCAGGCGCTCCCGTACTTTTTGATTGTTGGCCATCATGGCGAGCACGCGTGCGTTGGGTTTGCCTTCATTGCCTCCGCAGGCACCGCAGTCCAGGGCGGATTCAAACGGATTATTCTCAGAGGTGCTGCCGTGCGCGCAGAACAGGACGAGGCGCGCAAACTGACGCGTGAGGCCCATTATGCGCAAGACCGTGTCCATCGTCAGGACCTGCTCGTCGAGCGTAAAGCCGGTGCGCGTGATCCGTTCCTTTTGTCGGGAGGCCGAGCGCGGATTGATGCCGTAGTCCTGGCGCAACACCGTGACGAAGATTGTGAGCGCTTTTGCCGAGAGTCCGGCCTGGGGTGCGGCTGAGACGAGCGCTGCGTCTGGCTCGACGTCACCGCTCAAGGCCCATTGCCTCAAGGCCTCGATCAGTGCTGGCGTGATTTGAGAACTGCGCAGGCTGGTACGTTCTTGGAGCGCCTGCCTGATGGTGGCCTGCTGTTCGGCCATCAACATTTCGGCGGTGTCGGCCGGCGCCAGTTTATCGATGGTGAGGGTCGTGGAGATGGATGGCACGAAGAGGCGCTGCAGCCAATTGGTCCAGCGCCTGTAGAGAGACGGCAGAAACGTTTTCCCGATGATCGGGAGGCCATAGAACCAGCCCACCGATTCCATCATCACGTAGGGCGTGACGACGTTTTCTTTCAGGTCGTGCAGGAGCGTATGGCCGGCATGGACCATTCTGGTCCGGGCCCCATGCTTCGAGACGATAGAATCGAGATAACTGCGGGGAATTTCGCGCACCTCGTTCTTGGCGCGCATGATGACGGGGAACTGTTCCGTGTCATGCTCCTTGCCCCAGGCGCGATAGCGGATCAAGGCGGCGAAGAAGCCGGCGAATCCGTAGGTGTCGTTCGCGCCGCTGGATTCGAGATGTCGCCGGAACGGTTCGGAGCGGACATCGATGCAGAACACCGATTGGGAATGGGGTCGTTTGAGTTCCGGTTTGACGTCGGATGGGGGCGGCGCGACCGGTGATCGGGCGAGCGCGCCGAGGAGTCGTTCTTGATAGCCGGCCTCGAAGGCCTTGAGCCAGACTGGGCCATGGTCCGATTCGGGGAAGGTTTTCATCCACTCGACGAGGCGGACGAGTTCGTCCGGCGCCGTAGTCATTAGCGTGGCCGGATCGAGCTGTAACGCCAGCGCGAGGGACCGCAACTGCTTGGCGGCGCCATGGCGGGCGACGCGGAGTTGGCGGGGCGCGACGTCCGATCGGTAGCGTTCGTACAAGTCGTCCCAGCCCTGCGTGCGCTGATGCCGCAGCCGGTCGACGTCTTCCGCGTAGATTGCGGGAAGCCGTCCGGCGACCCGTTCCCGACGCAGGAAATACTCCTTGGAACGCTGCCGCATATAGTCGGTCACAGACTGATATGTTCCCTCGATGCCGAGTTCCTCCCGGCAGGTTTGCCGAACCAGCTCACGCACATACCAGAGACGGATCGCGAGATACTTGACCACCTCGACCGGATAGGCCCGCTGCCATTCGTAGTCGCGCTCTTCCGAACGCCATTTAATGAAACCAGCCCATCCCGGCAGCGCCGTAAGTTGCAGGGAGAGATAATTTTGTCGCAGGTTTGCGGGAATGCCGAGCGCGTCAAGGCTTTCGAGCAACGCATCTTCGGGATAGTCGGGAAGGCCGGAAATCTTCCGTCTGCTGTCGGAAATGCCGCAGGGCGACCATTCATGAACCGCGAGGGCTTTCCAGGCCAGATACAAGCCCTGCTCCCGCCCCGGCATGGTCCAAGTGGCATGGCCTTCGTCTAGGAAGGCTCCGCACCACTTGATCAGTTCGCGGTTGATCTGGTCGACGACGGTGGTGCCCAGCGCCTGATCGCACCAATGCGAGAGCGTCATCCATTGGCCGAGCGATGCCTGGTCGCAATGGACCAGGCCCCGTACGCGCGCATCCAGATTCGGATTGGGCAGCACCGTTTCCAATCGGTCGGCGATCGAGGCATCCAGTTGGTGGTAGGGGTCGTGCTCCCATCGCGCATCCAACGGATCCTCGGTCGGTGCGCAGAGGCCTTCGGCAAGACAGGCGCGGAGCACTTTGCCATGGGACACGCGATGCAATCCGATCGTCGCGTATTCGTTGCGCGCCAGCGGAGCCACAGCCGCTTTCATATGATGGGCTTGAATTCGGCCGACGCGGAGGTAGTGGCGGTAGCGCTCGCTGGGGAGATAGCCGTTTCCTCCGAGGAATTGTTTTCCTCGTGTAACGGTTTCTTCGAACGGAAGATATTCGAGGCTATGGAGCGGATTGTGATGCACGAAGGTCCGCATCGGCCAATATTGGGCGATGACCTCGCTCGCGAGGCGGATCACGCCCCGGAGCTCCATGCGTCTGGTTTCCATGTTGACGGATTGGTTTAGCGGTTCCATGAGACTGACTCCATGATGGCCCCGGTGTCGGTTGATCGCGGCGTTCCTTCGAACAGATTGGTTGGCGCGAGACCCAAGGCGAACATGATCATCACGACGATCAAGAGGGAGGCGAACTCGGACTGACGCACATCCTCATAGCGGAGATCCGGGCGTTTGCGGCCGAAGAGCAGCCCTTGCACCAGATCGAGGATGTACCAGGATGCCGCGAGCCATGTGATGGCGACAACAAAGGGGGCTATCGAGAGGGTCAGTGGGGAGGCGAAGAGTAACCCCATGAAACCGACGAAGACCCCAAAAGGAGGCAGCCCCATCGCGGCCAAGGCCAGGACGGAAATCAGCACGGCGAATTGCGGCATCTGCGCTGCCAATCCGCTGATGGCTCGCGGATCCACATCGTCGCCGTAGCGTGTCCGGATCACCTGCCAGGCAAGGAGGAGTCCTGCAGTCACAAGGGCTAGGCTGCCCAGGAAGACCGCGGCCTGCGGGGTGACAGTCCGCGAGGCGGCCACGCACCACCAGAGGAGGGAGAAGAACGATAGGCTGCCATAGGTGAGGAGGAGCCGCACGCGCGATTGCGCCAGCGCCTTGATCGCTGCATAGAGGGCGCCCGACAAAGCCAGGACGATCACCGGCAAGGTTTCAAGCTCCGATACGGGAGGGATCAGCGCGGCAAGCTTGTGCAGCCCGATCGCAGGGAGCAATAACACGGTGAACGAGGGGAGGCTGCCGGGCAATCGTGTGAGTGCCGCCACGTAGCCATGATGGAAGGGGACCAGGGGCAGCAGGATCATGCAGGCCAGCAGCGAGGCAATGGCCGAGCCGGTCATCGCTGCGATTCCCGCGCAGAGCGTTCCCAGCCCGTAAGTCCCGATGCCCAACCAGGAGGGGCCCCAGAAGGGATCGTGATGCCAATAGAGGAGGAACGTGATAAAGCCCAGGAGCAGCGCGAGCGCGATCGAGCCGATAGGGGACGGAAGCGTGAGAATGCCCAAGCCCATTCCCAAAAACACAAGGGTCACGACCCATGTCAGACGATGGTCCCGGTGCACTGGCTGTCCCAGGAGCGAGACAGAGGCGGCCAGCGGAAGAAGCAGGACGAAGAGGAGTCCCTCGGTGGACCCCGTCAGCGTGAAGAAGCTGAGGAGGACGGCGAGCAGACTCCCCAGAGTCACGGTGACGGACCAGGTCTTTAATTTTTCCGGCTGAGACCAGATCGAGAGGCCCAACAGCGCGCCCAGCAAGGGAACTGCGGCGACGAACCAGGGAGTGAGCATCGGGTTGATCATTCCGACCACCTCGCATTGCGCTTGTCGATGCGGTGGACGAGGCGCATAACCGCTTTCCCCAGCGTCTGGTAGAGCTCATCCACATACAGCCGGTTCATGACGATGACATACAGGCGAATGTGTAGTCTCTCGACCCATCTCGGTATCCTCATTGTCCGGCCATGGGCTCGCATATATAGATAGCCCCAACTGAGCACCGTCAGAATCGTGGCCATGATGACCATGCTGTCGAAGAGCCCGTTCGGCAGGTCCGCGGCCTGGAAGTACGATGCGACCTCGTCCGGATTCGGATAGAGGAAGGCGGTGAAGGACTCGACGGCGAATAGATAGACGAAGACGACGAAGAGCAGGGTTAGCAACATCGCGGAGGAAACTTTCCAGGAGGCGATGGCGCGTAGCCGTGTGAGCGTTAAGATGGCCTGGGACGAGGTGATCCAGATAAAGAAGAGAAAGATCATGGTCCCCTGAGACTCCAGCAGGGGAATGTGGAGGATCCCGTGCGTCACGAGGAGAATTAGAAGCGGGATCAACAGCGTGGTGATGAACCCCGTCGACCAGGTCAGGGACGAAAAATCCTTGGCTTCCTCGCGAGGATCCGCATGAGGGACTTCCGGTTCCTGGCGGGCCTTGTGGATGACGTTTCCGCAATTCAAGAATACGGTCGCTTTGAAGAGGCTGTGCGCGATCAGGTGAAAGACGGCCAGCGAAAAAGCGCCCAGGCCACATTCCATAATCATGTAGCCCATCTGGCCGATCGTCGAAAATCCCAGCGTCTTCTTGATGTCGTTCTGCGCCAGCATCATGGTGGCCCCTAGGATCGCGGTGAGCGTGCCGACCACGAGCGCCACATGCAGCGTGGTCGAGCTGAGACCGTAGAGCGGTGCCAGGCGGTTGATCAGGAAGCCGCCCGCATTGATGATGCCGGCGTGGAGCAACGCACTCACCGGCGTCGGAGCATAGAGCGACCGGGGCACCCAGAAATGCAGCGGAAACTGCGCGGACTTGCTCATGCCGCCGATGAACAATAAGAGCGTGACGGCGGTCGGTCCGCTGATTTCGACGCCAGGCCAGGGCGACAGCATGCCTGGCTGGTCAACGGCCCTGGCGAAGAGGGTTTCAAATTCAAGCGTCCCATATAACTGATAGGCCAGCACGGTGCCTGAGAGAAACGCGACATCGCCGATCCGTAACACGGTAAAGATTTTGAAGGCGCCGTCCAGCGTTGCCGCATGGGCATGGTTGTGGGCCAGGAGATAGAGCATGTAGCTCAGGACCTGCCAGAAGAGAAACAACATCATCAAGTTGGCGCTGGACACCATGCAGAGCAACACCGAGGTCGTGAAGCCGATGAGGGCCAGATAGCGCCGATCGTGAGGGTCCTGGTACATGTAGCTGATCGAGTAGGTGTAGATGATCGTTCCGACGCCGGAGATCAGCACCATCATGACGGCGCTCAAGCGGTCGATATAGAACCCGATGGGGATGGCCAGCGTGGCTGGGGACGCGGGATCGTAGAACCGGAGCGTGATGGGCCCTTGTGTGGACACCCACCAGAGTGTGGCGATGGCGCCGAGAAAGGCTCCACCGATGGGATAGGCCGCCATCTTGGCCCGTTCCTGCCGCGAGGGTTCGTCACCCCCCAGGACGAGAAGCGCCGCAAACAGCGGAAGCAGCGGCACGAGCATTACGAACGACATGTCGTACCCCTCGCGCTGCGAAACAGGAACGGCCCCATGCGCAGAGCCTCGGTGATGACGGAGTTCGCGATGTCTTCCTGATCGCTCATCGATATCGCCAGGTCTACGGAATAAAAAAAGCCAGCGGGCCCGTCTCGTCAGAGCGCACCGCACTGGCTTGTATTGCTATCAGCCAACCGAATGGGAAGCCGACGACCGTACGTGCCTCACCGTGGAGTTGGGCTTACACCTCTGTGATTTCCCCGTTACGGTTCCGCTGAATCTCTCTAGGAAATCAAGCCAGCGGCACTGTCTTCCATGGAAGATGTAGCAGGATTCCGGAGGCAAACGCAAAGAATCTTTCGGTCTAGCGGCACAGGAACATCGGGGCCATTCTTATGGGCCTTTTGCCCAATTTACTTGGGAAAACAGCTGAAAGTGACGGCGGAGACTCTGCCGGGAATTAGCGCCTATCATTGCCTTGTTTGTCTCAGGGACGCGCTCGTCTTCCTGGCCACACCTGTGAAATAACCACTGTGCCGGTTTGCGGAATCCATTCGTTGAGCTGACGATAGCGATTTTTGTTCATGCCATGCTAAATAAGAAGGTATGCGATCTTTATGTCAGCTTGAAGAGTTGTCCTTCGACAACACCTATGCCCGCTTGCCCGAGACTTTTTACTCCAAACTGCAACCCACGCCGTTCTCATCGCCTCCCTATCTCATCAGTTTCAATCCGGCAGCGGCCACATTGATTGACCTTGACCCGGCGCAGGCGGCGCGTCCGGAATTTGCCGGCGTGTTCGGCGGCAGCATGCTTGCGCCGGGGATGGAGCCGCTGGCCATGCTGTACTCAGGTCATCAGTTCGGAGTTTATGTGCCGCAGCTTGGCGATGGCCGTGCGATCCTTTTGGGAGAAGTGCGGAACGAACGGGGCGAGAAATGGGACCTGCAACTCAAAGGCGCCGGTCTCACGCCTTTTTCGCGGGAGGGCGATGGCCGCGCGGTGTTGCGGTCGACCATTAGGGAATATCTTTGCAGCGAAGCGATGCAGGGCCTGGGGATTCCGACGACGCGGGCGCTCTGCATCGTCGGAAGCGACCATCAGGTGTATCGTGAACAGGTCGAGACCGGCGCGATCGTAGTTCGGATGGCGCCCTCGCATGTGCGGTTCGGTTCGTTCGAAATTTTCTATTATCGAAAACAACATGACCAGCTCAAAGTATTGGCCGATTACGTGATCGCGCAGCACTATCCTCATCTGGTCGATGTGACGGATAAGTATGCGCGGTTCTTTTCCGAGGTGATGGAGCGGACAGCGAAGCTTATCGGGCAATGGCAGGCGGTCGGCTGGTCCCATGGAGTGATGAACACCGACAATATGTCGATTCTCGGCCTTACGCTCGACTATGGTCCCTTCGGCTTCATGGACGACTACGACCCGGGCTTCATCTGCAACCACTCGGACCACAGCGGCCGCTATGCTTTCAATCAACAGCCCTATATCGGTCTCTGGAACCTCAGTTGTCTGGCTCAGGCCCTGCTCCCGTTAACCGAGAAGGACGAGTTGAAAGCGGCGCTCGATCGCTACACGCCTATGTGCGAAGGCCGATATATGGAACTGATGAGGGCCAAGTGCGGGCTGACCGAGACGAAGGAAGAGGACGCGTCGCTGATCCAGGACCTCCTGGCCCTCATGCACCAGCACCATGTGGATTATACTATTTTCTTTCGGACCTTGAGTGCCTTTCACACCGGAGCCGCATCTCAAAGTCAGCCGCTTCGCGATTTCTTTGTGGACCGTGGCGCCTTCGACCAATGGGCCGTTCGATACGAGGCCAGGCTGCGCGAAGAGGGAAGCCGGGATGAGGAGCGTAGGGTCCGCATGAACCGCGTCAATCCCAAGTATGTGCTTCGCAATTATCTGGCGCAGACCGCCATCGAGAAGGCACAGCAGAAAGACTTTTCGGAAATCGACCGGCTGCTCACCCTGCTGCGCGATCCCTACAGCGAGCAACCGGGCATGGACACCTATGCGGCCGCTCCTCCCAACTGGGGCAAACATCTCTCGGTCAGTTGCTCGTCGTAATGCTTATGCGAGAAGAACAAGTAGGCGGTCTTCGAATACGGGCCACGGGCGGCACAGACGGCAAGGGTGGCGGTCGCGGTCCTCTCGTTGTCCTTCTGCATGGGTTCGGCGCGCCGGGGGACGATCTGGTGTCGCTAGCTGACGCTTTGAACGTGCCGGCCGGCACCAGGTTTGTGTTTCCCGAAGGCCCGCTCTCGTTGAGTTTCGGACCGGGCAATGCGCGGGCCTGGTGGATCCTCGACATGGCCCGCATTGCGGCGGATCAAGCAGCGGGCAGGCCGCGAGATCTCTCGCAGGACATTCCCAAAGGCCTCGCGCCTGCGCGGGAGACCTTGCTGGCCTTCCTGAAAGAAATCGAGCGGGTATTCAACGCGGACCCGCGCAAGACGATCCTCGGAGGATTTTCACAGGGCGCGATGCTGTCTTGCGATGTGATGCTCAGAACGATGCAGCCCTATGCGGGATTGGTCCAACTGTCTGGCACGCTCCTGGCCAAACAGGAATGGGCTCCGCTCTTCCCGAAACGCAAAGGGTTGCCGGTCTTTCAAAGCCATGGGACGCAAGATGAGGTCCTGCCTTATGTGGGGGCCGAAGGGTTGCGAGACCAGTTGGTCCACGCGGGACTGTCGGTTGAGTGGCACAGTTTTCGTGGGGGCCATGAAATTCCACGAGCGGTGCTGCAACGTCTGGGGCTCTTCATTACTAAATTGGTTACGCAGGTATGAGCGAATTGCAGCCGTTTGAACTTGCGGCAGCCGATGGTACATTGATTCGCGGCGATCGCTCGATCGGCCAGGATCGACAGATCCTCTTCATCACTGGTTTTCTCTCGAAGCGCTGGGGCAATAAGAGCACAGCGCTCGCGCAATGGTGTGAGGAGAAGGGTTGGGGCTTCTGCTGTTACGATGTGCGGGGCTGTGGAGATTCAGGCGGCCGCTTCACCGACTACACCCTGTCCGACTGGATTGCGGATGCGCGAACCGTGTTTGAGTTCATCAACGATGGCCCCCCAGTGACCATCGTCGGCAATTCGCTCGGCGGCTGGATCGCCTGGCTCATGGCGCAGGAATATTCTCTGGTCGAGAAGCTTATCCTTGTCGCGCCCGCGTTCAATATGATGGGGGTACGGGCGCAATCGATTGAGCCGGAACGGCAGCAGGCCTGGCACAAGACCGGCTGGATGCCGTGGGACGATGAGCTGGCCCATCGAGATTTTCCCATTGCCTGGAAGTGGGTCGAGGAGAGCGAGGCCTATTGGAACACGAGTTTTGCTCGGCTGCGGCCGGTCAATACGGCCATCCTCCACGGGCAGCAAGACACAGTGATCCTACCGCGGGGCAGCAGCCAGTTCGTCGAGCAAGTGCGATCCCTCGCCCTCTCTTTTCCGATTCAGCTCCATGTGGTTCCGGGCGACCATCGGCTGAGCCGTCCTGAACATCTGGAACTATTTCGGCATCTCACAGTAGGTTCAACGGATAGGTAGGAGCGTGACATGCTGGTGTTAATTCACAAAGAGTGCGGCGGACCGGCGATCGACGATTCGTCCATCGGCGAAGTCTGTGCCATCCCCATCGACCGATTTCCCTTTCATTGTTTTAGTTGCCTCGAGGAAATCGACGACGAGTCGGAAGTCCGGCTGTCCCAGGAGATGGGAATCTGATCGGTATGCCCCGCCGATCCCTATTCGGGAACAGGGGGTGTGGCTTGACCGGTTGCGGATTTTCCTTCCGCTGCCCGAGCCAATGAGGATTTTAAGCCTGCTGCCCGAGGATTCTTCACAGTCCGTTTTACGAGAATGTCGGTCGGCCTAACCCCTTTGCCATAGTAGTCCTGATTCCACTCGTCCCTCGTGGCGATGACGGCGCCTTCCAGCGAGATCCCGCCAAATAACCCTTTCGCCCTAGCGAAGGTGAGCAAGTCCGCACTCAAATTCATGGCGGTGGACCCCTCGATCCCGGCGCCGATTGGACCGATGGCGACTGCGACGTCGCCGCCCAGCTTGAATGTGCTGGTCAGGAGGGACTCGACACCCCGTTGCGACATCACCAGCAGAACCACCTCTGAAGCCTGCGCACCGAATTGAAATCCGAAACTGCCGGCTCCCATGGAGTAGAAGGCCGGATCGCTCCATTCGCCAGTATTGCTGTCCTTCACCAGAAATACGCCGCTGCCCCCTTCGCCCCCGACAAAAAATGCGGCCTTGAGCAGTTGCGGCACAATAAAGATTCCCTTCGCGTTCGGCATATGGTCGCGAAGCCAACTCATATTCGAGTCTGCCAGGAAGGCATTCAATGTCATTCGCGATTTTTCGACCAGGTCATTTTGCTCGGTGTCTTCGGCGGAGGAAATGGATGGCTGTCCCAGGAGCAGGAGGGTGAAGAGCGTAAGCGAGAGGGCCAGGGGACTGATCAGCCTTGAGAAGAGATCCATGGTCGATCCTCACAAGTTGAATGGATTTCGTGCAGTCTTCGTAAGTGTGCTCTCGGGTCTTGCGGGATGCAACTACGAAGGGGCTGGCCAGCCAGCCCCAGCGCAAAAAGTACGAGCGAATGGCCGCTGTTGTGGCTCGGTTGTGGTCGAAAAGTGTTGTCTGGTAAGGTGATTGCTTCATACAGTTGAACCGTAATGATGAGGAGGTTGGCAGGACTCATGGCAACTACGAACGATAAACAAGTCATTTTCTCCCTAGTTAATGTCGGCAAGATCTATCCCCCGAAAAAGCAGGTGCTGCGCGAGATTTTTCTGGGGTTTTATTACGGCGCGAAGATCGGCGTCTTGGGCCTCAACGGATCTGGCAAGAGTTCGTTGCTCCGGATCATTGCCGGGACCGATTCGAACTACACAGGCGAAATCACCCGCTCGAAAGGCTACAGCGTTGGCTTGCTGGAGCAGGAACCACAGCTCGATCCGAACAAGACTGTGAAAGAAGTTGTTGAAGAGGGAAAGAAAGAACTCGTGGCCATGCTGCGGGAATACGATGCCGTCAGCAATAAGATGGGCGAGGCCACGCCTGATGAAATGGAAAAGCTCCTCGAGAAGCAGTCCCAGCTACAAGAAAAGATTGAAGCGGAGAACGGCTGGGAATTAGACAACGTCCTGGAGCTGGCCATGGACGCCCTCCGTTGTCCCCCGGCTGACGCGAAGATTGGAGTCCTCTCCGGAGGCGAGAAGCGCCGGGTGGCCCTCTGCCGCCTGATGATCCAGGAGCCAGACATCCTCTTGCTCGACGAACCGACGAACCATCTGGATGCCGAGTCCGTGCAATGGCTCGAACAGCATCTGCAGCAATATAAGGGCACGGTCATCGCCGTCACGCACGACCGCTACTTCCTTGACAACGTGGCAGGATGGATTCTTGAACTTGATCGCGGCCATGGCATTCCTTTCCAGGGGAATTACACCGCTTGGTTGGAGCAGAAGCAGGTGCGATTGGAAAAAGAAGAAAAAGCTGAATCCAAACGCCGCAAGTCGCTGGAACATGAGTTGGAATGGATCCGCATGTCGCCGAAAGGCCGTCAGTCGAAGGGCAAAGCGAGGCTCAACCGCTATGAAGAATTGGTCAATCAGAAACAGGAAGAGCAGGCAGCGGATCTGGAAATCTACATTCCGCCAGGACCCCGGCTGGGCGATGTAGTGGTCGAAGCCAATGGCCTTAGCAAGGCCTACGGAGACAAGGTCCTCTACGAGAATGTGAACTTCAGTCTCCCCAAGGGCGGCATCGTCGGGGTGATCGGTCCGAACGGAGCCGGCAAGACGACGATGTTCCGCATGATTACCAAGAGCGAGAAGCCTGATAGTGGCACGATCAAGATCGGCGAGACGGTCAAGCTGGGCTATGTCGACCAGGATCGCAGTTTGGATCCTGAGAAATCCGTCTACGACGTGATCTCCGAAGGGCAGGATACCATCATGCTCGGCAAGGCCGAAGTGAACGCCAGAGCCTATTGCGCCCGGTTCAATTTCGCCGGAACCGATCAGCAGAAGAAGGTGAAAGACATCTCCGGCGGCGAACGGAACCGGGTTCATCTGGCTCGCATGTTGAAGGAGGGCGCGAACCTGATCATCCTCGACGAGCCGACCAACGACCTCGACATCAATACGTTACGGGCCCTGGAAGAAGGGCTGGAAAATTTCGCTGGCTGCGCCGTCATCAGCAGTCACGACCGTTGGTTTCTGGACCGGGTCGCGACCCATATCATGGCGTTCGAGGGCGACAGCAAAGTGGTCTGGTTTGAAGGCAACTATAGCGAATACGATGCGGATCGGAAGAAGCGGTTAGGGAAGGCAGCCGATCAACCGCACCGCATTCGCTATCGTAAGTTGACGCGCTAGTCCTCGTATTTTTTATGGCACCGCTCGTTCTCATCACCGGCCCGGCTGAAGCGATTACGTCAGAGACCGGCAAGCTCCTAGTGTCGGCAATGAGGCTGCGTAATTTCAATTTTTCCAGCGTCACTAAATTCTAGCGCACCGGCGAGGAGGCTGCTGTGAGGAAAATACCGGGGCCGATTTTTTTTACTGCCTGGATCGTAATGGTCTTCGGAGCCTGGATTCTTGGCCCGATCGGCTCGACGACTGCCGCGACTCCCGGCAAAGCCTACTTTGCCGGAGGTTGTTTCTGGTGCATGGAAGAAGTGTTCGAGAAGGTCGAGGGGGTCCTGTCCGTGACCTCCGGCTATATGGGAGGCACGGTCGCCAATCCGAGCTACGAAGAGGTCTCGGCGGGACGGACAGGCCATGCGGAGTCGGTCGAAGTGTTGTATGACCCAGCCACGGTGAGCTACCAGAAATTATTGGCGGCCTTCTGGCGTAATGTCGACCCCATCACGCCAAATGCCCAGTTTTGCGACCATGGTAGCCAATATCGTTCCGCCATTTTCTTTCAGACCGACGAGGAAAAACGCGCCGCAGACAGTTCCAGGCAGGTGATTGAGCAGTCGAAACGATGGAACGGTTCGATCGTGACGCAGATCGTACCGGTTGCTCAGTTTTATCTGGCCGAAGAGTACCACCAGGACTTCTACAAGAAGAATTCCGCCCGGTACAAATTCTATAAATACAGTTGCGGTAGGGCTCAGCGGCTGGAAGAGTTATGGGGGAAACCGTAATCGCGTTCCTTCGTACGAATTACGGGACAAGCCTTCGGCTTCGGTGTATATTTAGAGAGTAACAATTGCACTAGTTTGTTTTTAGTGAGGCCTGTCCATGAAACATCTGGCCAGACGATCGACCAGAAAACCGGTGATCGGCGTTATGGGGCCTGCCAAGGCTGGAGCCAAAGAGCTAGCTGACGCCAAAACATTGGGAGAGCTCATTGCTAGACGAGGCTGGGTGCTGTTGACCGGCGGGCGAGCGAGCGGCGTGATGGATGCGGCTAGCGAGGGAGCGAAGTCTGTGCCGGGCAGTTTGACGGTCGGGGTTCTGCCGGATAGTAAGGCGCCGGTTTCCCGGTATGTGGATGTGGCGATTCTCACGGATCTGGGGCAGGCGCGTAATAATGTGAACGTCATGTCCAGCGACATCATCGTCGCTTGTGGGCTCGGCGGCACTGGGACTGTTTCAGAAGTGGCCTTGGCGTTGAAGGCCAAGAAGATCGTGATTCTATTGGGTGCCGATAAGGCAGGAGTAGGGCTATTCACAAAACTCGCACCGAAGCTCGTTCATGCCGCTGCCTCGCCGGAGGAAGCGGTGAAATTGATCAGCGATCTACTCTAGGTAGGATGCTGAGCAAGCCCGCCAGTGTCGTTCTCACCTCGAAAGCATCCTCAGCGTAGCCAGGGGCTACGCTTCCGGTGCTTCCATCGGGTCCGGCCGTGACGCAGTGGCCGACCGACTGGAGCCGTTCGGTGATCGCTCGACCCAGCAGGCCGGTTCTCAACAGGCCCATGGTCATGGAGTCTCTCACTTTTATTCCGGTTGCAAGCGGGCCCGCTCGGCATGGATCTCAAGTCTGGCACGCAGGTCTTTGTCGGCCGTGGCCGCCACGGAGATGACGCCAGAGAATGTCGGCAGGGGCTGGTTGAAGACGAAGGGTTTCCCTGTTCCGTCGCTGATCGTTCCGCCGCCTTCTTCGATAAGCAGGACTCCGGCCGCCACATCCCATTCATGTTCTGGATCGAGGGTGAAGGCGGCCTGGACACGGCCAGCTGCGACTAGAGCCAATGCATGGGCGATGGAGTACATAGGGCGGCAGGGGCTGATTTCCGCGAGCGTCGCCCAGCGGTCGACCCGGAATTCTCTGGCGCCGACCATGATGACGGGATCGAAGTCGTGAAGAGGCGAGAGGGTGACGCGCGAGCCGTTCAGGAAGAGCCCTCCGCCACGCACTGCCGTGAAGAGTTCATTGGTGGAGGGGTTGAGGATCGCGGCGACGACCGGGAAGCCCCGTTCGATCAAGGCGGCGGAGATGCAGAACTCCGGCACCCGATTCACCAAGGCTCTGGTGCCGTCGATGGGGTCGATAATCCAGACCCGGTCGTGGTCGAGTCGCGCCAGGTCGTCGGGCGATTCCTCCGAGAGCCATCCATCCGATGGAAACTCCCGGCGCTGCATGTCGTAGAGGATGCGGTTGACCTCGTGGTCCACGGTGGTGACCGGCGAATGGTCCGCCTTCGTCTGGACCTCGAATCCGTCCCGGACCAGCTTGCGCACATGCGCGCCGGCCTGTTGGACCGAGTCGATCAATGTGGCGAGTTCTTGTTCCCTGTTGCGAACCACGACACGCTACTCCTGGACCTCGACGCGATCGACGAAGTAGGCGGTCTCGCCGAAGCAGCTCGTCGGCAGGTACCGGTATTCTTTGTAGTGCAGCACCAGGCGCTTCCCCATCACCTGCGAGAGCTGCGCGGCGACCTGTTCATCTCGCACGCTGAACTCCCAGAGCACCGGCGCGACGCCCGGCACCGTGGTCATGGCCAGCTCCCCTTCGTGCGTCTTGCAGATCCAGCCCTTGTGGGAAAACTTTTGAATGTAGCCGGCGCGGTTTCCGTCGGAGTAGCTGTAGTTGAAGGCGCCGAGGAGAGAGGCCGCGCCGAAGAAGAAGAACAGCAGAAACAGCTTTGGGTGCCAGAGCCACGCGATCATACGCATCCCGGTCACGGACGAAGGTCCGTGAAGAGCCAGGGCGCCTCGGTCTTCCGTCTGGTTTCGTAGGACCCGATGCTGGCCTCATGCTGCAAGGTCAAGCCGATGGAATCGAGGCCACGATAGAGACAGTCTTTTCGGAAGGGATCAATCTCAAAGCGATAGCTGGCGCCGCTCGGGGTCGTTACCGTCTGCTTTTCCAGGTTCACCGTAAGCTGGTATCCTGGCGAGGCGAGCACGTCTTTCATCGTCGCCAGCACCTCGTCGGCCTTCAGCACGATGGGCAGAATGCCGTTCTGGAAGCAGTTGCTGTAGAAGATATCGGCAAAGCTCGAGGCGATGACGCAGCGAAAGCCCTGATCGAGGAGCGCCCAGGGGGCATGTTCACGAGACGAGCCGCACCCGAAGTTATCGCGGGTGAGCAGAATCGTCGCGCCCTGAAAGCGAGGTTGGTTTAAAAAGAACATCGGGTCCTGCGACCCGTCCTTCTGCTTGCGCCAATCGTAGAACAGCCCTTCGCGGAGGCCAGTCCGTTTGATCGTCTTTAAAAACTGCTTCGGGATGATCTGATCGGTATCGATATTGACGCGGTCCAGCGGCGCGACCAGACCTGTCAGAATGGTAAAGGCTTGCATGGGTCCTTTATTTCCAGGTTCGGATATCGACGAAGTGCCCCTCGACGGCGGCTGCGACAGCCATGGCCGGAGAGACGAGATGGGTGCGGCCGCCAGCCCCCTGGCGTCCTTCGAAATTTCGATTACTGGTCGAGGCGCAACGCTCGCCCGGTTGAAGCACGTCGGCGTTCATGGCTAGGCACATGCTGCAGCCGGCTTCCCGCCACTCGAATCCCGCTTCCTTGAAGAGGCGGTCGAGCCCTTCCTGTTCAGCCTGTTGCTTTACCAGACCGGAGCCTGGCACCACCATTGCCCGCACACCAGTGGCGACGCTCTTGCCTCGGGCCAAGCTGGCTGCCAGACGGAGGTCTTCGATACGCGAGTTGGTGCAGGATCCGATAAACACCGTATCGATCTTGATATCGGTGATGGGCATGTTTGGAATGAGGCCCATATATTCCAAGGCTCGCTCCGTGGCCTGGCGCTGGTTCACGTCGGTGATCGTTCGGGGATCAGGCACCCGTTGATCGATGCCGGTGACCATGCCGGGGCTGGTGCCCCAGCTGACTTGCGGCGCGATATCCTCGGCCTTCATTGTGGTGGTCATATCGTAGGAGGCGTTTGTATCGGTTTTCAAATGTTGCCAGGCCTGTATGGCCTGTTCAAACAATTTGCCCTTTGGAGCCAAGGGACGGTCCTTCACATAGGCGATGGTTTTGTCGTCTGGCGCGACCATGCCGGCTCGCGCGCCTGCCTCGATCGACATATTGCAGAGCGTCATGCGCCCTTCCATGCTGAGGGCGCGGATCGCCGAGCCCGTATATTCAATGACGTAGCCGGTTCCCCCGGCCGTGCCGATTTTTCCGATGATCGCGAGCGTGACGTCCTTCGCCGAACAGAGGCTCGACAGGACGCCATCGACGCGCACTTCCATGGTCTTGGGCCGTTTCTGAACCAGGCATTGGGTGGCTAGTACATGTTCCACTTCGCTGGTGCCGATGCCGAAGGCCAAGGCTCCGAACGCCCCATGCGTGGAGGTATGGGAGTCGCCGCACACAATGGTCGTGCCCGGCAGGGTAAAGCCCTGTTCCGGCCCGATCACATGCACCACGCCTTGGCGGATGTCGTTCATGCCGAAGAGGGTGATGTCGAAGTCGCGGCAGTTTTCCTCCAGCGTCCTGATCTGTATCGCACTGAGGGGATCGGCGATGCCCACGGACCGGTCGGTGGTCGGAACGTTGTGGTCCGGCACCGCCAAGGTGGCGCCGGGACGGCGAGGCTTGCGGCCTGAGAGTCTGAGTCCCTCGAACGCCTGTGGCGACGTGACTTCGTGGACGAGCTGGCGATCGATGTAGAGCAGGGTAGTCCCGTCCGGCTCTGCGCGGACGATGTGAGATTCCCAGATTTTATCAAATAGGGTCTGCGCGGGCATGGTAAATCCTCAATGATCGATCTCTCCCAGATGGCACCTCTGGGATGATCCATATTATACAGAGTCCTCCCCCGGTCTGTACAAGAGCGGGCACCATAATTCTTGCGTTGAACAGATGGACGTGGTACCACCGCCTGCAGCTGTATGAGGTCCTATCCCCTCGGTTACACAGAGGGTTTCCTGTGACATCTCAGCCCTGGACCGATCCTGCCGCCATTGAGTGGTCGAAACTGGTCCTCAACAGTTTTCGCCGCTGGACCGGGCGTGAACTGCTTGAACGAGCGGGCGACCCTTTGTGCCAGGCCCATGCCCTCTTTCTCTCCCCATTCGTCGTTGTGTCGCACGGGGCGGACGAGGATCCCTTGCTCAACTATGGGAACCAGATGGCCTTGGATCTGTGGGAGCTGCCCTGGGATCAATTCGTGCAAACGCCCTCCCGGCTCACCGCCGAACCGATCAATCGAGCCGAACGGGAATGGATGTTGGAGCAGGCCAAAGTCCGCGGCTACCTCGATAACTATAGAGGCGTGAGAATTACTTCGACCGGAGATCGCTTTCTCGTCGATAACGCCAGGATCTGGAATGTCGTGGATGCGCAGGGGCAGAGGGTAGGGCAGGCGGCGAGTTTTGCGCAGTGGACCTGGCTAAATTGATCAGCCTGCAAGATGATCAAAAAGTCCGCTAGCGGGAGGATGGTCCAGTGAGTCCCCTGTGCTCGCGCACCGCGCGGCCTCAGCAGGCTCTCGTTGGAAGCGCGCAATGGTGGGTTTTCCGGCCCATCTTGCGTTGAGCGCTGAGGGAGATGGCGCTTAGTTCGCTGATTCGTCCGGGAGCCGTTCGAATCGTGGGCGCGGAAGACCTTCGACGGTCACAGTTTCCAAAAACATCGCCAGAGGCCTTATCCATAGGCCTCGTTCGCCGTAAAGCGCGCGATAGACGACGAACTCCGTCTCCATTTCCGAATGCTTTGCCACCCCGAGTACTTCGTACTCGTGGCCCTTCTTGTAATGTCGATAGCGGCCAGGCTGGACCATCTCGTCTCCATTTCTATTCTGTACTATATGAGAACAGCCGAGGGAATGACAGGGCCGCGGGGTTGGCCTCCTGGTGTTTTTGTTCGTGCGAAGGGTTCCGTTGCGCGTCTGCATCGGTTTGTGACGCAGGCGCCCGCTGCGACACAGGTCGCGCAGGCTGCGTTTCGACGATGGCATTGACGGTAGGTATCAGGGACATAGTTAACTTCGTAACGCCTTTATCGGAGGTTCATGGTACGTACTTAAGCTCGAAGGGCTTATTACGCGATTATTCTGGACAAGAGGCCTGGATTGGGAGAGAGACAGGGCCTTGTGCCGATAGCAGCCAGGCGGCCCCATCGTGTATCCTGCCAGCGCTTGTGTGGTCACGGGAATGAAGGGTGCCATGCCAGGGTTAGGATTCGATGAAGAAGAGACATGACATAATCGTCATCGGAGGAGGCTCGGCTGGCTATGCCGCGGCCAGGACTGCTCGCGATGCCGGGGCGGACGTGGCTATTGTGGATCAGGGTCCACTGGGAGGCCTTTGTATTCTGCGCGGCTGTATGCCGACGAAGGCCATACTCCGCTCCGCAGAAGTGGCGGCCCTCTTGAGGCGGGCGAAGGAGTTCGGGCTTTCTCCCGTGTCGGTCCAGGCAGATCTGTCAGCGATCGTGGATCGAAAAAATCGGCTGGTTCGCGAATTCGCGGATTACCGTATTCAGCAGCTTCATGATCCGAAGTTTACGCTCTATCCCTCGCGGGCGGCCTTTCAGTCTCCCACCGAAATCATCGCCGGAGATAAGGTCTTGTCAGCCGGCTCATTCATCATTGCGACGGGGTCGCGGCCCAGCGACGTGTCGATTCCCGGATTGGCCCAAGCAGGCTATTTCACCAGCGATACGATTCTGGATCTCCGCACCCAACCGGACTCCCTGATCGTCCTGGGTGGCGGGGCGGTTGCGCTGGAGCTCGGTCAGTTTTTCTCGCGGCTCGGGACGAGAGTGACGATCCTTCAACGGAGCAGGACGCTCCTTTCCGGAATGGATGAAGCTGTCGGCCGCGCGCTGGAGACCGCTTTACTAGACGAGGGTATCGCTGTCGTTACAGATGCGCAGTTGCTGCGGGTGACGCATGATCCAACAGGGAAGACTTTGTGGGTGATGAAAGACGGACATGAGCAGTCGTATGTCGGCGAAGCGATTCTCCAGGCCCTGGGCCGCCGGCCCAATATCGAAGGGCTGCAGCTCGATCTGGCGGAGGTGGCAGTCGAAGGAGGTCGGATTGTGGTGGATGAGGCCCTGCGCACGTCGCAAGCCCATATCTATGCCGTGGGTGACGTGAATGACATCTCGCCCATTGTGCATCTCGCCATTCAGCAGGGCGAGACCGCGGCGTGTAATGCGATGCATTCGAACGAGCCGGTCAAAGAGCTCGACCACCGTCTCGATGCCGAAGTGGTTTTTACGGATCCTCAAGTCGCCGTCGTGGGACTGAACGAATCCCTCTGTCGCGACAGAGGGATTCCGTACCTAACGGCCTCCTATCCCTTTGCCGACCACGGAAAGTCTCTCTGTCTCGGCGCGACCCACGGGTTTGTGAAACTGCTCTGTGCGCCAGGGACGGGCGAGCTTCTAGGCGCGCAGATCGTCGGCCCGGAGGCAGGTGAACTGATCCATGAACTGATCGCGGTCATGTATTACCATGGGACCGCGGCGGACCTTGTGCGTATGCCACACTACCATCCTACATTGGCGGAAATCGTGACCTATCCGGCAGAGTCCATCGTCGAACAGTTGGGGGCATGATGAACAGCTTCTTTATGCTCGCGCTCAGCCTTTTTCTTCTCGCAGGGTCCGCGTGCCAGCAACAGACCTGGGAGTCGGCGATGACGGCGGGGCAGCAGGCCGTGGAGCAAGGCAATTACGCCGACGCGGAACGGGTGTTCCTCGTGGCGGTGCGCAAAGCGGAGGAGTTTGGCCTAGAAGACCGGCGCGTGGCGGTCAGCCTGTCACAGCTGGCGCAGGTCTATGCAGGCCAAGGGAAATATGTGGAGGCGGAACCGGTCTATCTGCAGGCGCTGAAGATTTACCAGTCCGCGCATGGAGAGTTGCACGCCGATGTTGCAGCCACGCTCAATAACCTCGGCGTCCTCCATCGCATGTACGGCCAATATGCCCAGGCGGAGCCTTTGCTGATGCGGGCTCTCGCCATCAAAGAAAAACTTCTGGGCCTCGACCATCCGGACGTGGCGTTGAGCCTCGTGAATCTGGCCCAGTTGCATGTGGTGCAGCAGAATCCGGAGAAAGCGGAGTCGCTCTACCGTCGAGCCTTGGCGATCCGGGAGCGGGCGCTGGGATTGTCCCATCCGGAAGTGGCGAAGACGCTGGAGGATCTGGCCAATGTCCTGCGAAAAATCGGGCGAGCGGACGAGGCGGCTTCGTTGGAGCGGCGCGCTAAACATATTCGCGCGACACGGAGTTGAACCGGTTGCGTGATCCAGTGTAGCGTACCCGTATGGCGATGCAGGAGAATCCGGTCCCAATCAATTGGCGCATGAACGGAATGATCGCGCGATTCGCGGGAATTGTGGCAATTGCCCTGGGATTCGTTGTCGGGACCTATGGTTTAGAAGAGACAGGAGCCCGGTGGCTGCAGACAGCGTTGGGCTTGCTAACCACCGGCATGTTGGCGCAAGGCTACGCCCTCTACTGTTCCGTGAAACGTATGCAAGAGATTAAGGATCAGCCCAAGTCATGAGACGATTACGACAGTGCCTGTCTACCGGCTGGCTGGTCATCCTCGCAGGGGCCCTGCTGGCTTGCGGCGGCCCCTGGCGCGATGGCTATTTTAAAAAAGGCGTGGATCGACTCACGCAGGACGAGGTGTTGGCGCGGCTTGGGCCGCCCCATACGGCGAAGGCACCGGTGCTCGGAGGAGATTCCGTCTGGACCTATCGCGCGCCGATCGGCGATAAAGATTTGACCTCGGTGAAATTGTTTCAGTTGGGTGACGTGGTGCAGCAAGCGGCCTCCTTAATGGGAAAGAGTAGCGCCGAAGGCCCTAAGGCCATGTTGTATTGCTACCGTTATATCCTGACTTTCAATGAGCAGAAGATTTTGACACAGTGGAAACGGGAAGAGTGTGTACCGGGAACCCGTGACACGCTGAATGCAAAATAGCCAGCGAGGTCTTGCCCCATATGCCTGCTTGGTTGCCAGATATCGATAGCTCCGTCGTGCTCGACAGTCTCAAGTCTCTCCTCCTGCTACTCTCTCTTTTGATTTTGCGGACCTTGATCGTCCGTGCGATCGCGAAGAATCCCGCCCTCTCGATGGAAGCGAAGCGTCGAGGGGTCGTCTCGGTCCGCAATACCATTTTGTTCGCATTGCTGGTGGGGCTGGTCGTTATCTGGGCGCACGAGCTCCAGGCCTTTGCCGTGTCTCTTGTGGCGCTTGCCGCGGCGCTCGTGTTGGCAACGAAGGAGCTCCTCCTCTGCTGGAGCGGGGCGGCATTGCGCGTGGGAGGAAAAGTTTACGAGGTGGGGGACCTCATTCAAATCGCCGGGTATCGCGGCGTCGTTTTGGATCACGACATCTTTGCGACCAAGCTCCTTGAGGTCGGGCCAGGCCAGGCGTCGCATCTCTATACCGGCCGCATTGCGGTCTTTCCGAACAGCCTGTTGTTCACGAATACTTTGATCAAGGAAAATTCAGGTCAGGAATATGGGCTCTATCTTCTTGTCGTTCCGCTCGGGGACAAAGACGACTGGCGGGAAGCAGAGGGACATTTGCTGGACGCGGCGAAGACGGAATGTTCTTCGTTTCTAGACAAGGCCGGCCGGGACATGAAGCTGCTGGAACAGACGAATCTCCTCGAAGCTCCCTCGCCGGAGCCGCGTGTGACCATCCAACTATCAGAAACAGGCCAGATCCAGTTGGTGCTGCGATTCCCGGCGCCGGACCGTGGCCGCTCGCGGATCGAACAGGCTATCTTGCGCCGCTATCTCACCGCATTCAATTAGCAGGCTGCTCAAACGACCCACCAGATTCGTTCTCACGGATTGTGAAAGGTAAGATGTGAAAAGTGAAACAAAGGACCGTCGAGGTCTCTTCCTCGGGAACCTTCCACTTTTTACGATTTACGTTTCACGCAGCAGATTGATTAGAGCACGCGGGCGAGCTGGTTGGGGCTGAGAATCGCTTGGCCAGAAAAGCGCTGCAGCGATTGCAGACCCTGAGGAGTGACGTGACCGGGGAGGGGCCATAATCACCGTAGAGGAGTCTGATCGGCCGGATGCCGATGCTGATAAGGGCGAGGATGGCAGAGGAGGTTTGCCAGGTCGTGAGGAACCTTGAGCCAGGGCGACAGATTTTTTGTCAGATCCATTCAGGTCGTTGCTGGGCGGCGGTTTCCCCTCATCGGTTCTTGACAGAGTGGGGAAAGGAGCGCAGGGTATTACCTCCCTTTGCAGAAAAAAACTATACTCACTATTATTTTCCAGGAGGCATTCCATGCAGAAGTTGATCATTGTCGCTTTGACTACATTGTGCATATTCGGAACCGCCTCGCTGGTCATGGCCGATGAGGCAGTCAAAGATGAGACGACGAAGTCCGATGTCGCAGCCCAAAAAGAGTCGGGGAAATCCGATTCGAAGGGCAAGAAGAAGAGCAATAAAAAGCAGATGAAGGCCAAGCGCCATGCGACGAAGGGCAAGACGCAGACGCAGAAAGCAGAAGCCCTTGCGCAGGCTCCATTGGCTCCGGCACCTGCCGTTACCGCGCCGCCACGCTTGTCCGTATACCGAAATGCCATAGTCAATCAGGCTGCGCAGGCTCCATTGGCTCCGGCACCTGCCGTTACCCCGGCTGCAGCCCCGGCTCCTGCAGCAGGGCACTAAGGTCGAGCAGTTGTGCCCATGGCCCTCGGGAGGTTTTCCTTTCCGAGGGCCGTTTTATGTGGAGCTGCTCCTTCTCTGCTTTGTTGCCCCGCAGGCTTTTTGCTAGGATGCGCAGCCTGATTGACTGTAGGATGCTCTATGAAAATCGCGACGTTTAACGTCAATTCGCTCCGCAAACGTTTACCTATTGTGCTCGACTGGCTGGCTCAGCAGAAGCCCGATGTGCTCTGCCTTCAGGAAACTAAAGTCCAGGACAGCGAGTTTCCGCTTCTGGCCTTGGCTGAGTCAGGGTACGAAGTCACCTACCGGGGCATGAAGTCATACAACGGTGTGGCGATCTTGAGCCGGGAGAAACCGGAGGCGGTGGCGTACGGGTTCGATGACGGAGGCGATTCGGAGGACGCGCGCCTCTTGCGCGTGGTGATCAAGGGGATTCCCATCGTCAATACCTACGTGCCGCAGGGTTTCGAGATCGATTCCCCTAAGTATCAGTACAAACTTGGCTGGTACGATCGGCTTCGTAAGTATTTTGAGAAACATTTATCGCCGGACAAGCCAGCCATCTGGTGCGGGGATATGAACGTGGCGCCACGGCCGATGGATGTGCACAGCCCCGAGAAGCATCTCAAGCATGTCTGCTATCACGAAGATGCGCGGCGGGCCTATGAGAAGACGTTGGCCTGGGGATTTCAGGATGTGTTCGTGAAGCTCTATCCGGATCGGCAGCAATATACGTTTTGGGATTACCGGTCGCCGGCGGCGTTGGAAGCAAATCGCGGCTGGCGCATCGACCATATTCTGGCGACGGCCCCGCTAGTCGAGGGTTGTGTCAGGGTAGAGATGGACGCCGAGCCGCGGCGAGCGAAAGACCCCTCGGACCATACATTCTTATGGGCGGAGTTTTCGATCTAACCACGAGCGCGACGTCCACAACTGCCCCCGTTCGATCGGTTCGGCAAGCTGCCCGCCCCGACCGAACTGGTTCATGACTTCAAGCGAACCATCAAGCCGCATTGAGGGTCAGCTGTTTCGCGCGTGATAGGGCCGCGAGATTCTGCGCAATCAACGGATCAATGACCAGGCCGCAATTGATACAGCGGAGCACGGCCACGTCTTGCGAGAAATCCGGTCGCGATTCCTTCACCATCAGTCCGCTGCATTTTTGACAGATCACGCTGCGCCCCCCTTGCTGTCATATATTGCCGCGTCATTGGTCACCTTTAATGGGCGAACCATAGCATTGCAAGATTAATAGGGCGTTAACTGGCAGTTAAAACTCTCTAATGTCCATAGGTAATGACAGACATGATGTTGCAGTGATTGGTGCAGGGGCCGCAGGGCTCGCTGCCTCGATTTTCACAGCAGAGGCCGCCGCGAAAGAAGGGCTTTCGTTGAGGATCGTGCTGCTCGACGGGGCCAAGACCCTCGGCGCCAAGATCCTCGTCTCCGGTGGCGGACGCTGCAATGTCACGCATGATGTTGTGACCGCTACCGACTTCTTCGGTAATCGCCATATCATCAAGAATGTCTTAGCCGCCTTTCCGGTTCAGGCCACGATTGACTGGTTCGCTTCGTTAGGTGTGGATCTCAAGTGCGAAGAAACCGGCAAGCTTTTCCCCGTGACCGACAAGGCGCGGACAGTTTTAACGGCGCTCGTCAATCGCTGTCAGGAGCTGGGTGTGGTCATCCGCCCTCACCATCGAGTGGCAGAGGTTGCTTGTCTCGCCGGCCCAGAGGGTGATCGCCTCATTTATCATACCCATGGAATCACGCAGACGAAGAAAATCATTCTGGCCACCGGCGGTCGCTCGCTTCCGAAAACGGGCAGTGACGGGTTCGGCTATGAGTTGGCTCGCCGCCTGGGCCATCACGTGCAGGCCACCGCTCCGGCCCTCACCCCCTTAGTGCTGGACGAGACTATGTTTCACAAAGATCTCTCAGGCATTTCACAGGAAGTGGAGCTGACGACGACGGTACAGGGCCAGACTGTGGATCGGCGGACGGGCAGTTTGCTCTGGACTCATTTTGGGATCAGCGGTCCCGTTGTCATGGATGCCAGCCGCTTTTGGACGAGGGCTCATGAAGAAGGCGAGCCGGTTGATCTGTGCGTGAACTTTCTGCCGGCCCTGACCCAGGAGGCAGCCCGTCAGTGGTTCATGGAGCAAGCAGCAGGGTCGCCTCGCCGCTCGTTGACCAAGACCCTAGCGCATTTGGTTACGGAGCGATTTGCCGAATCCCTCTGTCGATATCTGGGGATTAGCGGACAGACGGCCATGGCCCAACTGCCGAGAAAGGATCGGGACCGGCTGTTGGTGGCGCTCACAAAGTTCCGGCTTCCCGTGCAACAGGATCGGGGATGGAACTACGCGGAAGTCACGGCGGGTGGGGTGCCACTGGAGGAAATTAACTTTCGCACGATGGAGTCGAAACTCGTGCCCGGCCTCTATCTGGTGGGAGAAATTCTCGACTGCGACGGCCGCATCGGGGGATTTAACTTTCAATGGGCCTGGGCCACCGGATGGCTTGCGGGCAAGGCTGTTTCTGTAAGTATGCGCGCTGATGGCGAGGCTCGCCGATGAGTAATCGGTTTATTTTCACAAAGGGTGTGCAGGGAATTTTCGTTTTCTTGGCAGCAAGAAGGCGATTGTCTATCCGTGGAGAGGAACGAGTTCGGTCCGTCGGTCGGTTCGAGCAGGGGAACGAGAGGGCAGGGGAAGACGGGTCATACCCTAAGTTGCCCACGGTGCGAGAAAGAAGGTGTTTTGTGGTCTCCTCCGCAATCGTTCTCTCTGTCAGCGCTCGAGGCATCGGGTTCAAGTTTTTGCGAGGCGCTCAAGAGAATAAATGCCTGCTAGCGTTTGTCCAGACCCACGTCGATCCTTCAAATACATCCTCGTTCAACACCACTGTTGCCGCTTAAGCCGCCCGAATGTGCATTTCTGCTATAGGGGAGTTTCCCAGGCTGAGTGTAGCGGGTGTTCGTTGATCAACTCTTCGTGGGTGGCGAGGTCGTAGGGTTCAATGGCGAGGTCTTGCTCATCGAGCGGTTCTGGGCAGGAGAGAGAGCAGAGATAGGCGCGATAGGATTCGGCCTTCTCCTTTGTGGTGAACCGACAGAGGCCATGTTCCGGCATCCCGGATGAGGGGTGCCAAAAAGCCAGCTCGATCGCGTTCCCCTGGTAGATGCCGAGGAGGCGGTGTCGGATTTGAAATCCGCCGGGCAAATGTGAAGAAAGTTCAAGCGACATTGGACGTTCTACCTTCGGATCATAATGGCAATTGCTATGATAGCACGAGCATCATTCTGCGCTAAAGACCGGGCAGGCACATCGAGGAGGACCCCTACGAGCCGTCAATATTCGGTTCGATAGACTGCCCGACGTGGTTCCGCTAGAATCACTACCCATGGCTGATCCTACTGTTGTGGCTCCAGCTCCCGCGAACGTGCAGGACGAGACTCGCTCGGTGGTCAAAGCGGCCGGCTTGATCGGCTTGGCCACGTTTTGCAGCCGTATCCTCGGATTCATCCGCGATATGTTGCTGGCAGGACTCTTCGGCGCAACGCCCGCGGCCGATGCCTTCTTCGTCGCCTATCGCGTCCCGAATTTGCTGCGAGAATTATTTGCGGAAGGGTCGATGTCCTCCGCCTTCATTCCTGTTTTCACAGAATATCAAGCGCTCAAATCGAAACGCGACGCTTGGGAGCTGGCGAGCGCCCTTTTCACCACATTACTCACGATCGTGACCGGCATCACGATTTTGGGCATTATTGCGGCAGCGGGAATCGTGTGGCTTCTGGCGCCGGGATTTCACGACGACCCGGTGAAGCTGGGCATGACGACGTTGCTCACGCAGATCATGTTCCCCTATCTCATCTTTATCAGCCTGGCCGCGCTGGCAATGGGCATTCTGAATTCTATGCGCGCCTTTGCGGCGCCGGCTTTTTCGCCGGTGTTCTTTAATGTCGTGATCATCGGTTGTGCATTTTTCTTGTCGCCCGTGATGTCGGAGCCGATTCTTGGCGTGGCCATCGGGGTCGTGGCGGGAGGAATGGCGCAGTTTGCCATGCAGCTCCCTGGTTTGAGGCGGCGGGGTATGTTGTTCGGATTTCGATTCGCGCCGGGCCATCCTGGCGTGAGAAGGATCGGCCGGCTGATGGTGCCGTCGCTCCTCGGCCTTTCGGTGACGCAGATTAACATTACCGTGAGCACGATCCTCGCCTCATTTTTTGCGGGCGGGCCGACCTATCTTTTTTACGGCATGAGGTTGATTCAGTTCCCGCTCGGGATTTTCGGCGTGGCATTGGCCACGGCCATTTTGCCGACTTTCTCGGCGCAGGCGGCGCGCGGAGCCCGAGACGAATTGCGGACGACGGTGGGCTTCGGCCTGCGCATGATCCTCTTTATCATTTTTCCAGCGATGTTGGGCCTAATCCTCCTGCGCCAGCCGATCGTCCACCTCTTCTTCGAGCATGGGACCTTTACCTCGCACGATACAGCCGAGACGTCATTGGCGGTGCTCTGTTACGCCGTTGGCCTCTGGGCCTTCGGCGGCGTTCGCATCATCGTCTCGGCGTTCTACTCGCTGCAAGACACGCGCACGCCGGCTATCTCCGCAGCGATTGCCGTGGTCTCCAATCTCGTCTTCGCGCTGCTGCTGATGTCTTCGCTTGGCGCGGCAGGCCTGGCCTTGGCCACAGCCTTGGCGGCGATGGTAAATGGGGGCATCCTGGTCGCGGTATTGCACCGCCGGTTGGGAGGCATCGCGTGGGGCTCCGTTGGACGGTCGTCGCTGCGCGTGCTGTTAGCCTCCGTGCCGTTGGTTCTGGTTTGTGCCTGGGTGGCGGCGGCGCAGATCTGGGCGCAGCCAGGTGAATGGACGGAGAAATCGGTCCTGCTCTTTGTTGCCATCGGATTGAGCGTGAGCGGCTATCTGGGCGTCCATGCCTTGTTGCAGTCCGAAGAACTTGGTTTGGTTTGGGGCATGGTGCGAAAAAAATTAGGTCGAGTCATTGGCCACTGAGGTCTAATGAGCCGGGCGATTATCTTCAAATCACGGTGGGGCTGGATGGCCCTGTCAGAAACGGCGAAGGGGATCGATGCCCTGGTATTGCCGAAGGCTTCGCGTCGGGCCGTGCTGGCCGAGTTACAGCCTGGCTCGATCGAACTGCCAGAAGGCCAGGCTTCTCCGCGATTACGAAAGGCGCTGACGCAGCTGACTGATTATCTGGCGGGAACACGCATATCGTTTGATTTGCCGCTGGACCTTTCACGAGGGACGAGTTTTCAGCGGAAGGTCTGGCGGACGCTTTGTGACATCTCCCATGGCCAGCTGCGGTCCTATCAATGGGTGGCCCTCCGCGTAGGGGGCAGACAGTATGCCCGCGCTGTCGGCAATGCCGTGGGGGCGAATCCGATGCCGATCCTGGTTCCTTGTCATCGAATTGTGGCGCAGGATCAGTCGCTCGGAGGATTCTCCGGCGGCTTGCCCACGAAACGAAAACTGCTCACCATCGAAGGCACTCTGGCGCAGCTGAAACGGGCAAAAATCGGGCGATGCTCAAGTCTGCCGCGCGAAGATCGATAGAAGGATCAGGGGGGCCGCTATCGTCAGATAGACCAAGATCTGCTATATTGTGGTGAAACGTTTTCGAAGATGCGAGAGGTGGAAATGGGAACGCAAGTTTCGCCACGGCATCCGCTTCGTCAGTTGTTCGGCGCCCTGACCGAGAAGAGCTTTACGGAGCATCTCGGGTGGCCCGACCCCAACGTCACCAGCTACGTCGCCAACCTGCTTGTCGACTTTACCCATACCGATCAGCTCTATAAAATCAGAAACCAGGAAGACCGGCCAGTCGATACAGTGGTGGATCTTTTGTTTGAATCGGAAGTCTTGCTGGGGGCCCAGTCCATGGAGCGTGAGCGAGACGTGCATCAGCACATCGGCGATTTCACGCTTTTCATGGCGGGACTCTTCCCGGAATATTTGCGCCGACTCAAGACGAGCGGGTTGATCTACCATAAGGATTTTCTCGTGGACTATATGAAGACAGGTAAGCGCTCCTACGGGATTGTCGCGCAAATGGAGGACAACCCGTCAGGGGAAGAAACGCCTCTGTTTCGGATACTCTCCGACAACTTCGAACTTTGTGTCACCGGGTTGGGGTTCGTGCGGTCTGATTTGGACCGGATGAGAGATCCGGCGCATCCGCAGGTTCGGGACCTTCTCCTCAATTGACCAAGTCCTTTCCTCTCATTCTTGCCCACGGAGGCGCGGGCCGCAAACGAATGACGCCGGCGCAGGCTACCTGTCTGTCCGATGCCCTCGTCATCGGCTATGCCATCCTTGAACAGGGAGGTCCTGCCGCCATTGCCGTCGAATGTACGATCGGCCTCCTGGAACAATCCGGGCTGTTCAATGCGGGGGAGGGAGCGAATCGCCAGCTGGACGGGGTGCAACGGATGGACGCTTCGATCATGGAAGGGGCCCACCTCAAAGCCGGCGCCATCGCGTCGATCGAAGGGATCCTGCATCCGATTACGGCAGCCCGCCTGGTCATGGAAGCCACGAACCATGTCTTGCTTGCCGGCCCACCGGCCACGGCGTTTGCGCAGTACTACAAACTCGAACCTCTCTCGAAGGGGCGCGCGCTTCGCCGGAGTGCCGGTCGGTCGCCCGCCTCGATGGCTGTCGCGCAGACGATGGAGCTCTATCGTGCAATGGTGAAATCTCAGCGGATGGAGAAGGACCAGCATGGGACCGTCGGCGCGGTTGCGTTGGATCGGGCCGGGACAGTGGCGGCAGGAGCTTCGACCGGGGGCGTCGATTCGATGTTGCCTGGGCGGGTGGGCGACAGCCCTCTCATCGGCTGCGGTGTCTATGCCGATAATCAGAGCGGCGCTGTATCGATGACCGGCATTGGCGAAGGCATCATCCGCCTTGTGCTCGCCAAGACCATGTGTGATCGTCTGGCGACAGGCGCCAGCCCAACGGTTGCCGCCCGACAGGTATTGCGTCTGTTGGTGTCTCGGATCAAGGGGTCTGCCGGAGCGCTCGTCCTCTCGCCGGACGGGCGATTTGCCATCAGGCATGTGACGCCTTACATGGCAGCAGGCTGGTGGAACGGGATCGGCTCTCCGAAAGTTCGAGGGCAATTTTCATAAAAGATTCGCTTGACCGAGGCCTTCCGTACGACTGGGGCAGGGAGATCGCTGAGGCTTTACGGAGCTGGATGGCTGTGCTTCCGAGTGATCAGGCTCAGGATGTGATCATGCCTACGAGTCAGGGCCATGGTTTTTTTGACCGGATCGTATCGACGCGGCGAAGGCAAGATAGCGGCCAGCCAGGCTCCCTCATCGGCGGTCAGGTCTTGTGAGGACTTTTGGAAGTGATGGCGGGCCGCCGCTTCAGCACCGTAGACGCCCTCCCCCCATTCCGCGACGTTGAGATAGAGCTCAAGGATCCGCGCCTTGGTGAGTTGATGTTCGAGCGCGCGCGCGATCAGGGCTTCCCGTGCTTTTCGAAACAGGGACCGTTCTGACGAGAGATAAATATTTTTGGCCAGCTGCTGGGTAATGGTGCTTCCGCCCCGCTTCAGTTCGCCCGCCTCAAGGTTGTACTTGGCTGCTTCTTTAATGCCTTCCCAGTCGAATCCTTCATGCGTGAAGAATGAGGCGTCTTCCGCCGCCACGACCGCCTGCCGGAGGTGCGGGGAGATCCGTGCGAGGGGCACCCAGATCCAATGGCGCCCGACCGTGAGACCCTGCGCCTCGGCCTGGGCCTGGCGCGCGCTCATCAGGGCTGTCACAGGCGGATTGGTCCTGCGCAAGGACGAGACGTCTGGCATGGTGAGCAGCCACACGAAGAGGAGTGCACCGATCGGGAGGCCGAGGCCGATGATCAAGAAGGCCTTCACTCTGGAGCGGGAGTGGGTGGTTGACTTCCGCATTAGAGGCTGCGTATCACAGAGATGATGTGTGGTCGCGTTACTAACATGGCGTCTGATCGGTAAATTGGTAGGGCATGAAAATTCTCACGGCAGAGTTTATCAGAAGTTGTGCCGGACCAGAACAGTTTCTGCAAGGGGATCTTTCGGAAGTCGCCTTCATCGGGCGGTCGAACGTTGGCAAGTCCTCGCTCATCAATTCGCTTTTGCAGCGCAGGGGGCTAGCCAAAGTCAGTCGCACGCCTGGCAAGACCCGTCTGGTCAATCTTTTTCGTATCACTAGCGACGACCCAGGATTGGCTCGATTCGTGTTGGTCGATTTGCCCGGTTATGGCTATGCGAGGGTCTCGAAATCGCTGCGGGCTGAATGGGCGCCGTTGATCGAACAGTATCTCGACGGCAGCGAGCAATTGCGCGCGGTGGTGGTTCTGGTGGAAAGCCGGGTGGTGAGCGAACAGGACCGGGAGACGATCGCCTGGTTGTTGTCCGTCGGACGTCCGCCCATCGTAGTGGCGACAAAAGTCGATAAGCTCAAAATGAGCGAGCGCATCAAGACGCTGCGCCGGCTGCATGAAGGGTTGGGATTGACCGAGGAGGCTATTCCTTACTCGTCGACGACGGGCGAGGGGCGGGACCGGTTGTGGGCGGCCCTGAAAGAGCGGATTCGAACTTGATCTCGATATAGGCCTTATTTTTGAGCTCTTCCAGCCAAGCCTGAAAGACGTCTTCGCTTTTCTGCTGAAAGACGAGCCCCTGGATCTCCGCGCGAACTGCCTCGTACGACCGAAATTGTTTGGGCTGTTTGTCCTCTAGACGCACGATATGGAATCCCTCTGAGGTTTCGATCGTATCCGAGATGCCGCCTGGCACGAGCTTCGCGATGGCCCGTTCGATGCCGGGCAAGAGTTCTCCCTGCCGTACTAATCCCAGGCGCCCGCCTCGTGAGGCATTCGGCCCGTCGGAAAATTGTAATGCAAGATCTTCGAAGGGCTCCCCTCGTTTGAGCAGGGCCGTGATGTCTGCCGCTTTGGCTTTGGCGTCGAACGTATCGTCAGGGGACCGGGGCCTGAGGAGAATCTGGCTGAGGGTATATTCCTCCGGGAGCGCAAACCGATCATGGTGTCCCTGGAAGTAGCGTTTGATGTCGGAGTCCGCGACCATGACCCCGCTTCGCACTTCCTTGTCGACGACTTTGAGCAGGATCAGCTGTTCCTGGATATTTTTGAGGTTGGCCGGATTCGTCTCATCGATCGTTTCCCCCTGCTGCTTCATCTGCTGAAGCGTCTGCCGGACCTCCTGGCCTGAGACCTCGATCCCTTTGGCCTTGGCTTCCTGGAGCTGGAGTTTGCGCTCGATCATCGAGGTCAGCGCCATGTATTCCACCGTTCTGAGCCGATGCGCGAGGGCCTCGCCGCGATATTCTTTTTGAATTTGTTCCCGTCCAGGGGCCAGTTCCCGTTTCATATCAGAGTGCATGATGAGGTCCGAGTTGACGATTGCGACGATCCGGTCTTGCACCTGCCCGGCTGAAAGGAGAGAGGCTGGCGCGAGCAGCGCCAGCGCGAAAAGGACCGCACGTTGCAATCGGGATGGAGGCATCGTGATAACGGGACGGTGCATGATCATGGCTTTGAGTCTCGCGCCTGGCTGCCGATGAAGGTTCGAGAGATTGTACACGAATTGCGGATGGCTTGAGGAGTGTCAGTTAGAGGTTGTCAGCCGCAGGATCAGCGGGTGCCGATGTCGGCGGCGACATAGCGGGAGGCGTCGGCCAGGCGGATGGTGGCTTTCGCGCGGATGTCTATGAGCGCGTCGTCAAACTGTTTTCGGCGTTTTTCGTTGAGCAGTTCCTGCCGGAGGCGCTCCCGGATGGCTGAATCCGCCTGGATTATTTCTGTGTCGAGGGCCGTGACCATGACGAGGTAATAGCCGGCCGCCGTTTTGATCGGGGCACTGACCGTTCCAGGCTTGAGGGTTTGCAGGACCGCGTCGACCTCCGGGATGACTAAATTTTTGTGGTAGGGGCCGAGATCTCCCCCCTTGAGTTTCGTTTTGATGTCGAGGGAATAGCGCCGGGCAAATTTCGCAAAGTCTCCGCCCCGGTTGATGTGCGCCTCGACATCCTTCGCAGCGGGAAGGCCGGGGAGGAGCATTTGGGACACTCGCACCTTGAAGGCGGTCAGGAGCTCGTGGGCATGCTTCGCGTAAAAGGCGTCTAGTTCTTCGTCTGAGAGGTCGATCTTGGTTTTGACCAGGCTCTTGAGAAGCTCGTCGAGAATCAACTGTTCCCGATAGCGCTGGGTCTGATCCCGGACGGTGTCGTTCTGATCGATACCTTGTTTGCGGGCTTCCTGCATTAGTAGTTCGCGGGTGATGAGCTCGTCGAGGAAACGGCGTTTCCCCCCTTCCTTCTCGTACCGGGACCTGGTGGCGTCGGATATTTTTTCCCAGCGGGCTTCGAATTCGCTCTGCGTGATCTGCCGGCCGTTGACGAGGGCAAACACGCCTTCTTCCGGCGGTGGCGTGCAGCCGGTGAACGACAGGAGGCTACCTCCGATGACGCAGGACAGCATGGCGAGAGAACAGAGGGTGCCGAAGTTTCTGGAAGCGTTGGATGGTCGAGTCATAGTCATAGGTGCGTGAAACGTTGTTAGTGAGATGAGTGCGGGGACATCGCTGTGTTGGTATCACAGACTCCCAGGCTTTGCAAGGTTGCCGTGAGTTCTTGAAAGATGGAAGGCCAGTCCTGATGCGGCATTTGGAGTTCAAATGCGAGGGGGGACAGGAAGCAAATCCGCTTCTTGTACCGGTCCATCAGTTTGTGAATCGCGTGGCTGGCAACCCGGCTCTTGGCGTCGAGCGTGACGACGACGGAGTGAGTTTTGAGCTCGATGGCCGCCAGGCGCAAGGCCTTAGCCTGAAGCCGCACTTGCATGACCTCGAACAGCCGTTCGACGGAGTCCGGAGCCATCCCGTACCGGTCCTGCATTTCGCCATGCAGCAAGGCGAGGTCGCCCACTTGGGCGCAGGAGGAGAGGCGTTTATAAAACGAGAGACGTTGGTGGGGATCGGCAATATATTCATCCGGGATGAAGGCGGAGATATTGAGCCGGAGCACCGGCTCCGGTTCTTCTTCCACCACCTGGCCCTTGAGGCGCTGGACGGCCTGTTCCACCATCTGCATGTAGAGATCGAGTCCGATCGCAGCGATATGTCCCGATTGCTGTTTTCCCAGGAGGTTGCCGGCGCCGCGGATTTCCATGTCGGCCGCAGCGATGCGGAATCCGGCTCCCAGTTCGGTGAATTGCTGAATGGCCGTGAGGCGCTTCCGGGCATCTTCGCTCAGTTGCCCCTCGTCCGGCACCAGGAAGTAGGCGTAGGCTTGATCGCCGCTTCGGCCCACGCGCCCGCGCAGCTGGTACAACTGTGCGAGGCCGAACATGTCGGCGCGATTGATAATGATGGTGTTGGCCGTGGGGACATCGATGCCCGATTGAATAATGGCCGAGGCGATCAGAACATCCGCCTCCCGGCGAAAGAATTTGAGCATGACTGCTTCGAGTGGTTTGGCGTTCATCTGCCCATGGGCCATCACGATGCGCGCATCCGCCACCAATTGGTGGAGCCAGGCGCCCGTCTTCTCCATCGTTTCAACCCGGTTATGGACGAAGTAGACCTGCCCGCCCCGCCCGAGCTCACGCAAGATCGCTTCCCGGACCAGTTTGTCGCTGGATCGGACGACCTGGGTGCGAATGGCGAGGCGGCCGGCCGGAGGCGTTTCGATGATCGAGAGATCTCGTACGCTGGCCATGGCCATTTGCAAGGTCCGGGGAATCGGAGTGGCGGTGAGGGTCAAAACATCGATTTGCGTGCGGAGTTGTTTTAATCGTTCCTTATGTTTGACCCCGAACCACTGTTCCTCGTCGATGATCACGAGCCCCAGGTCTCGGAAGACCACATCCTTCTGGATGAGGCGGTGGGTCCCGATGACCACATCGACCTCCCCGGATGCCACATCTTTGAGAATGGCCTTGGCCTCTTTCGGTGATTGGAAGCGGGAGAGGAGGGCCACGCGCGCCGGGAAGGGCGCGAACCGTTCTGAGAAGTTATCGTAATGTTGGTGGGCCAAGAGAGTCGTGGGGACGAGTACCGCCACCTGGCGATTGGCTTCCACTGCCTTGAAGGCGGCTCGCATGGCCACTTCCGTTTTTCCGTACCCCACGTCGCCGCAGACGAGGCGGTCCATCGGCTTATTGGACTCCATGTCGCGGGTAATGTCTTCGATCGCTTTGAGTTGATCTTCCGTTTCTTCGTATTCAAAGGCGGCCTCGAACTCGTGGTACATGGTGCTGTCGAAGCCGTAGGCATTGCGCGTCACGAGCTCGCGGTTGGCATAGAGGTCAACGAGCTCGTGAGCCATTTCCTCGATGTCTTTTTTGACGCGCGCGGTCGTTTTGGCCCAGCTGGTGCTGCCCAGCCGTTCTAAGCGGGGCCCATGGCCCTCCGCTCCGCTATAGCGCTGCACATGGCTGAGCTTCTCCAGCGGCACGTAGAGCTTATCGCCGCCAGCGAATTCCAGAATCAAGTAATCGCTTTCGAAGTCCTGCACGGAGAGGCGTTTCAGCCCTTGATAGCGGGCAATGCCATGTTGGATATGGACGACATAGTCGCCCACGTTGAGATCTTCCAGGGAGGAGAGGAAGGTTGCCGCTTTGCTCTTGGCCTGCGGCTTGTGGCGCGCGCCTTTGGCGAACAGTTCTTCTTCTGTCAGTACGGCTACACGTAAATCCGGTGCGAGAAATCCAGCGGATAGATCGCCATGTAAGACGTAAAACGGGGCCTTCGTTTTGCTTGAAGCGGTCCAGGTTTCCATGGTCCATTCCACCGCCGGCATATCGTGTTCGCGCAAGAGCGCCAGCAAGCGAGCCACTTGGCCCTGACTCCTTGCGACGAGGACGACGCGGCAGTCCTCTCGTAGGCGATCCATGATAGTCAGGGTCTGGCTGAAGGGCATTCCGCGGGCTCCGAGGCCGGCGCTGGCCGGGGCCTGGGCGGGAAAGGCTTGAACCGGATTCCAGGAGGCATTGCTTTCGGTGAGCGGTTCCAGCGCGAGAGTAGGCCAGCCCTGTGTAAGTTCCGTCAGTTCCGGCCAAGAGAGAAACAGACGTTCCGGTGACGGGTAGGGGACGGTGGTCTCCCGATCGGCGTGGCGGAGGTAGCCGTCGTCGATTTTGCTCCAGAGGGCTGCACAGGATCCGGTCAAGGCAGAAGGCTGATCCAGGACGAGTAGGGGCTGTTCAGTAAAATAATCGAACAGGCTGTCCATAGTGGGATAGAGATCCGGCGCGCGCCATTCTGCATCAGCCGGAATGGGAACGAGGGCATCCGAAGAATCTTCCGCCCGTAGATATTCCCGCGCAGGCAGGACTACCGCTCGATCCAGTTTCGCGGTGGATTTTTGTGTGGCAGGATCGAAGAGGCGGAGCGAGTCGATCGTTTCTCCAAGAAATTCGACACGCAGCGGCTCGGCATAGGCCGTTGAAAAGATATCCATAATGCCACCCCGAATGCTGAACTCGCCGGGGATTTCCACCACTGATACCCGGCGGTAGCCGAGACGCAAGATCCTGCCAGTGAGAACCTCCCGCTCGATCGTTCCGCCCCGTTTAAATTGCAGGGTGGTTCCGGTGAAAGCCTCGACGGGCAATAGCCGTTGCATCAGGGCTGCGATGGAGGTGACCAGACAGGTCTGGGGTGCGGTGCGGATGTGATGCAGGGTATTCATCCGGCGCGCGATCAGACTGACATGAGGGGCGCTGCCCTCGTAGGGTAGGGTTTCCCATCTCGGGAAGAGAGCGAGGGGCGCCGTCGAAAGACCGACGAGGTCATGGAAGAAATGGAGATCATCGAAGAGCCGCTCGGCTGTTTCATCTGATCCCGTGACGATCAGCCAGGACCGGTTGCCCAGTTTGCCCGACTGAGGCTGCATGAGCGTGGTGAGGGCAAGGCCGGAAGTGGAGCCGTGCAAGCCGGTGATAGAGGGACGGCTTGCCTTGGCAGTCAATGCCGCGGCGACAGGCGCAAACCATTGGGATGCTGATGTTGAAGAGATCGTTTCGGACATGGTGTACGGGCTAGAGCGGAGCTAGTGCTTCATGGCAGTTTTTGATGGGCGGAGGGACATCGAATCATACAAGAAGAGCATAGCGGAGAAGGATGCTCAAACAGTTCGTCTGCAAGGCCGGAGGTGAGTCGAAACCGGAGGCGTGCCCGTGAGGGTCCGTTGAGGATTTCGATGAGCCGAGAACGAAGCTGGCGGACAGTTTCAGCATCCTGCTAGGTTGAGCGAATACGTTGGATAAGTGTTGTAGTAGAAACGCCTGGGACCAAGGGAATGGTGTGAACGACTCCGCCGCGCGCTTCGACAATCTCGCGGCCGATGATCTGTTCGACCGCCCAATCTCCCCCTTTCACGAGGATGTCAGGCTGTAGCGTTGCAATTAGGCTCTGAGGATCCGGTTCGTTGAACAGGATAATATAATCGACAGAGCTGAGCGCCGCGACCACTTCAGCCCGCTGAGCGTCCGGGACGATCGGCCGATCCGGCCCCTTGTTCAAACTTTTGACAGACTCATCGCTGTTGATTGCCACGACCAGTAGGTCGCCCAGGTCTTTCGCGGCCTGGAGATAGCGGGTATGGCCTACATGCATGAGATCGAAGCAGCCGTTTGTGAACACAATGCGCTTGCCGGCTTGTCGGTGAGCCTGCAACAGCGAGGCGAGCTCCTGGCGTTGTTTAACCTTGGACAGCATCAGAATCCTCTCCTCAGTTGAGAGAAGCATCATAGGGGGATGCAGCGGCTGAATCAATGCCTGGCCGTTTCCCTGTTGGCTCCTTCCCCACACCTGTTGACGATCTGGTTTTTCAGAATCAGGGGCCAGCCCAGAGCCCATGACGGCCAACTCGATGAAGGGCGATCGCAAATGGCGCCTGGAGGCTAGAAGGGGCGAGTATATTTCGAAACCGGTCAAATCCCAGGAGCTCGCCAACATACTCACGAGACTGCTGAAAACTATTGAGCCCCCGCGACAACAGGAGGCCCATCCGCCACTGGCCAGAAAAATGGCCAGCTGGGCCCTTGTCTGCCGATGGAGAATTGACTAGACTATGGCTGACGAAGAGAGTGTGAAAGGACGTAAGTATGGCCGACAGTCCAGACGAGCGAAACGGAAAAGCCTACAGTCTCTATACCTCCATCCGGCGCTATTTTGAACCGCTCCGTCAACATTGGGATAAGTTATCTGCCGAGGAGCAGGGAGTCGTAATCCAGGAAGTGGAAGCCTTCCTGAATTCCGTCCGCCCGTCTGACAGTTCCCGTCTTTAGCTGATCCTGTCTATTCTTCCGGAATTCCGCCGAGCCGCACCATTCGACTGCCATATCGTTCGATCAATTCGTCCAAGGCTGCGACCGCTTGAGTTTGGCGCTGCGCAAAGAGAGATTCAGCCGCAGGCAGGAGGCCGGACAGCGATAGGCCGACCAACCGGTAGTCTGTGCGGGGGATAGCCAGGCTGTGAAGCGCCGATCGGATAACCGGCCACATGGCCGGATCGTAATTAAGTGGCTGCCGAAACTGTTGCTGCCGAGTGGTGACCCGGAACGTTGTGTCTTTGAGTTTGACGGTGAAGGATCCAGCCGCCAGGCCCTGCAGGCGCAGATCATGCGTCAAGGTGCCGAGAAAACTTTTTATCGTCAGCTCCAGAAAGTCGAGGTCGTTGCAGTCCTGCTCGAATGTCGTTTCACGGCCGAGGCTTTTGGCCTCTCTATCGACCACGACCGGATCGCGGTCGATGCCCCACGCTATCTCCTGCCAGGCGATCAGACGGTTGCCCCATTGCCGCCGAAGAAATGGCTCATGCTGCGGGTCGAGCAAGTCGCCGACGCAGTGAATGCCGAGCCCCTGCAGCATCGCCGCGGATTTCGGTCCGATGCCTGGCAAGTCGCGCACCGGACGAACTGCCAGAAAGGCTGCTTCGGTTCCTGGCTCGATCACCGCCAGCCCGTCCGGTTTGTGAGCATCCGCTGCGACCTTCGCCACAGTTTTTCCGCTGGCGAGCGCGACGGTACAGTGGAGTCCCGTCGCCTCGAAGATCGCCTCTTTCACACATCGGCCCAGGCGTGACGGATCGGGATAGAGCGACTGCATGTCCGTGGTCTCCGCATAAAACTCGTCGATGCTGGACCATTCGACGACGGGGAGCAGTCGGCTGATGACAGCCTGCATCTGTTCATGGAGCCGTTGATAGAGAGGTCTGTCCGGAGGAACGAGGATGAGTTGAGAGCAGAGCCGTTTAGCTTCGCCGGTCGGCATGGCGGAGCGGACGCCGAACGCACGGGCTTCGTAACTCGCCGACGCGATAATGCCTCGTGGGGAGGATCCTCCGACCGCCACCGGTTTGCCTGTAAGGCTGGGATCTGCCAGGACCGCCGCTGAGGCGAACATGGCATCGATGTCTCCGAACAGGATCTGGCGAGACCAGCGCATCGATGGTTCCTCCAGTCGGCGTTTATGCCGGAAAGGATAATTGGCCGGGTGGCAAGGGTGTTGGAGACGGTTCGTGCTGGAGCTGCCCTCCTGACTCCAATTCCCGTAGGGAGCCCCGACAGATACCGCAATGGTGTCGGCGCGGCTGAATCGTCCGCCGCTGACGTCGGTACAGTTGGCCGCATTGCCGACAGCGCCAGGCGAATCGCGTGAGCGCGAGCACTTCCTTCTGCAACGAATGATAGATGGTGATGGCCAGGGTGCCATCCCGATTCATCTCGGTCATCTTGCGGAGAAAATCAGGCCCGTGATTCGGCCGCCGCTTCAGACTGTCGTATTGCCATTGATGAATCATCTCGTGTGCCAGGGTATTCACAATTTCCTGCTCGCCATATGCGCTTGCAGGGGTGGCTTGTTGGAGCAAGGGCAGGGAGAGGCGAATCTCGCGCTTGGTTGGTGGGCGAAGACCCTCCTGATCCAGCCGGGGTCTTGGCCCTCGGCGGCTGATGAACATGCCGACGGAGGAGGTGAGGCGGCGGCTCCACACGAGATCGATCGGAGGCAGGAGATCGGCGAAGTAGCGGCCATTCAGCTCGTTCCACATTTGAGTGAGATGCTGAATGGTGACAGGAGGGGCTTGGCGTGGAGCCATAGGAGGGGGTTACCCCAATTCTTCGTGGATGGCCGCGGCTAGCAACGGCACCATGATTTCGTGGTGGCCGATCAGGGAATAGCCCTTTCCGCCCTTCTGGGTCGGCCGCCGCACCACGTTGGTGAGAGGGCGGTAGTGGGCCATGAAGTCCATGTTCACGGTCGTAATGTTGGTCAGCTCATGACCGAGGTTCCGTCCCAGCGACACGGTCTTGAGAAAGACTTCCGGCAAAATGACAGCGGAGCCGAGGTTGAGATAGACGCCTCCCTCCATCCCGGACACGACAGCCGCCAGCCGCCGAAAGTCCAGTAACGAAGTTGCGCCGATGGAGGCTCCGTCCGCGGCCGGATGCATATGGATGATGTCGGTGCCGATGGCGACATGCACAGTCACGGGAATGCCCAGCCGCGCGCCGGTCGCCAGGATGCTCGTCTCGCGATTGGGGAATTGCCCCTGGCGCCGATTCATGTAGTGGCCGACCGATTCGCCGAGTCCCTCGCCATCGTGCGCCCCGCGGACGATCGCCTCGTTCAGCATGCGACCGGTTTCTTCCGCCATCCCGAAACGGCCCTCGTCGATTTCCGCATCGACCTCTTCGGACGTATGGCCCATGAGCGCCAGTTCGAAGTCGTGAATGATCCCGGCGCCGTTCATTGCCACAGCTGAGACGATCCCTTGTTGCATGAGGTCCACGAGGATCGGACTCAATCCGACTTTGATGACGTGGGCGCCGATGCCGACGATGACCGGCTTGCCCCTGCGATGGGCCTTCGCGATGGCTTTGGCCACCGCGCGCAAGGTTTTGACGCCGAGGATATCCGGCAGCGAGCGATAGAATTGGGTGAAGCTGCCCCCTCGCTTCCAGGGTTTGGCAAAGTCGGAGACGCGGACCTTACTATACCGCTTTCTGAGCGGATAGGTCGTGAGATCTGTCACGTTGATCGGGGCGATCAGGCGCGGGACTGTGACAGGGGGCTTCTGCCGATCAGGAGACTTTGCCAAGGAGTTGCTCCTCGATGAGTTCGCAGAGAACGTGGCCAAGCGTGATGTGACTTTCCTGAATGCGGGCTGTGACCGCCGAGGGCACGACAAAGGAATGGTCTACCAGACCTGCCAGCTTTCCGCCGGTCCCTCCGGTCCAGCCGACGGTGATGAGGCCGCAAGCCTTCGCCGCTTCCACGCCCTTTAAGACGTTGGGGGAGTTGCCGCTGGTGCTGATGGCGATGGCGACGTCGCCCTTCTGGCCATGGGCGCGGATCTGTCGGGCAAAGAGTTCGTCGTATCCGTAATCGTTGGCGATGCAGGTGATGGCGGCAATGTCGGTGGCCAGGGCGATGGCCGGGAGTGGCGCCCGCTCGCGCTTATAGCGTCCGACGAATTCGGCGGCGAGATGGGCCGCATCCGTGGCGCTGCCTCCGTTGCCGAACAATAAGACTTTGTGTCCCTCGCGAAAGGCCATTGCCATTAGTGTTGCGACCTGCACGATGCGGTCAACATGGTCGCGCGCGAACTGTTGTTTGACGGTCGCACTTTCGGCAAAGGCGCTGAGAGCAAGTTCTTTCATGCGGCGATTCTAGGGAACCGGTCGTCACCTGTCAAACGTGGCGGGCGTTTGATAAATCGCCAAATCGCTCAAGATTGGGGTCGGAACCGTCTATAAAGCCCTAGAAAAAGTAGCCTAGGATGGCAATGGCAAGATAAAGCGCCTCGACAAGGCCATGGTCGCCGCGCTACAGTCTGAACCCACAAGGAGCCACTAAATGGATAAGCTGGGAACTTGGCTCGCCATCACCGGCGTGGCAATCGGATTCATGGTACTCGGATGGCTGCTGTTTTCAGATAACCCGTCTGACAAGAACAAGAAGAAGCCCTAACTTACTGACAGACAAAAAGAAACATGGGTTATGTTGATTTCATTAAGTTGAAGTCATTGCTTTTATATAGGGGGGCCGCATTATGGATATGATGGGACGTGTGGGTTTGATCGAGTTGCCGATCTTGATCGCGCCAGATCAAAAGGTTTGGATGGATCGGATGATTAAGGAAGGCAAGATTGCCATTCCTCCGGGCGGGACGCTCGAAAAGGGGTCGCTCTATTCGATGTTCGTCCGCATGCTTTTGCATAACGCGATGGAAGAGCAGAAGCGGCAAGAAGTGTTGGACATGGAGGATGAGGACGAGGAATAGGGAAGCTGTCGAAAACGACCGCAGCGGCGTTTCTGTTTTGCTCAAAGGCTCAACGTATGTAACGTACGTTGAGCCTTTGAGCTATCTGAGAACTTGCTGAATCTGAGCAATTAAAATTTGCATCTCGCAAGATGCGAGAAATGATTCACGACCGAGGCGGCTAGAGACTCTTGAATGCGGCGTGCGCGGCCTTGATGGTTTTTTCGATATCGCTGGTTGAGTGAGCGGTCGAGAGGAAGGCTGCTTCAAATTGTGAGGGGGCAAGGTAGATGCCCTGTTCCAGCATCTTGTGGAAGAACTGCCCGTAGCGCTTCGTGTCTGAGAGTTTCGCGGTATTCCAGTCCACCACTGCGCCTGAGGTAAAGAAGGCGCCCAGCATCGAACCGACTCGGGTTTGCGTGAGCGGGATGCCGGCTTTCTTGGCCGCCTGACCGATCCCTTCGGCTAGGGCTGCGGATTTTTCTTCCAGCTTCTTATAGACCCCGCGGACCTTGAGCTGCTTGAGGGTTTCAATGCCGGCAGAGACGGCCAGCGGATTGCCCGACAAGGTTCCCGCCTGGTAGACCGGCCCAGAGGGCGCGATCAGGTTCATGATTTCTTTCCGTCCCCCGTAGGCGCCGACCGGCAACCCTCCGCCGATGATTTTCCCCAGCACTGTCAGGTCCGGCGTAATGCCGTAGAGCGTTTGGGCGCCCCCGTAGGTGACGCGGAATCCGGACATCACTTCGTCGAAAATCAGGAGAATGTCGTTTTCCGCTGTGAGCCGGCGGAGCGTCCTGAGGAAGTCCTGCGCCGGTGGTACGACACCCATATTCCCTGCGATTGGCTCGACAATGATGCAGGCCAACGTGTTCCGCTGCTCTTTGATGATCTGCTGGACCGCCCGGATGTCGTTGTAGGGGACGGTCAAGGTGTGCTTCGCAAAGTCGGCCGGGACTCCGAGCGAGTCGGGAATTCCCAAGGTGGCCAAACCGGAGCCGGCTTTCGCCAGCAAGTAGTCGCCGTGACCGTGATAGCAGCCGTCGAATTTGAGAATGTTGTCGCGCTTCGTAAAACCGCGGGCCACGCGAATCGCGCTCATGACCGCTTCGGTGCCGGAACTGACCAGTCGAACCTTTTCCATCGAGGGGAAGGCCTGGTTGATCATGCGGGCGAGCGTGACTTCCAGCTCGGTCGGCGCGCCATAACTCGTGCCGTTCGCGGCGGCCTTCTTGATGGTGCGGATGATGGCCGGGGCGGCGTGGCCCAAAATCATCGGGCCCCATGAGAGGATATAGTCGATGTAGCTGTTCCCGTCGACGTCGTAGAGGCGGGCGCCCTTGGCTCGTTTGATAAATCGCGGCGCCCCTCCGACGGAGAGGAAGGCGCGCACCGGGCTATTCACGCCACCGGGAATTAGCTGCTGCGCGTCGGCGAATAATTTAGCGGAACGAGTCGTTTTTATAGTTTTCATAATGGGCGCGCACAGTACCATGCAGAGGGTTGTCGGTCAAGAAACCGTAGCAGCCTATTAGGTTCGCTTGGCTTGATGTTTTGGGTTGGCTGGCTCCATACTGCTTTCCCTCATTCCCCAGCGGGTCCGTTTTGATTTCTCCCGCTCCGATACGGTGAACAGGACGTGAAAGGGCGTCGCGCTGTTGTCCGGGACTGTGACAGGACAATTGGGAGGTACGAATGCCATGAAGCTCCATAGGATTCCATTATGAGCCGCCGTATGTTCGCTCCGCTGGCCGTACTGTTGGTTCTGATCGGCGGGCTCTTTGCTGCGAACATCGTGTCGGCGCAGACCAACTCTCTCGACCATTCTCCAGCCGATGTAGTGAAACGATATTTGGGGCTTGATTATAAGGGGGCCAGGCTCGATGTGATGTCGATCGATGCGGTCTCTTCTTACACGAATTGGCATGAAGAGCCGACGTGGCGGCAGGTCGTCGTGATTCGGGGTTTCACGGTGGCGGAGCATTACCGCCAATGGGAGGTGATCGATCGATTCGAACTGATCATCCCAGTCATCTTTCAGGTCCTCGGTTCGGTGAACCTGGAGACCGCCAGCTTCACCCAGGAGGTGAAGACAGAAGAGGTGCGGGTTCATGTGAAAGCCGTCAATAATCGATGGAGAATTATCGAGCCGATGCTGCCGCCACACGTGGGGCAGAAGCGGATGGTGAATATCGTGCGTGAAGGGTGGATGAAGGAAACCGACCAGGCGAAGCGAGGTCTGCTCGATTCGTTGCGGGACGAGTTGCGAAAGGCCAAATGATGGGAAAGACATCAGTCGAGCTGTTGATTTTCGATCTGGACGGGACGCTTATCGAGTCCAAGTGGGATATTGCCGCGTCGGTGAACCTCACGTTAGCCGAGATGGGACTGCCGGAGCGGCCACTGGAGGAAATCTTCGGGTTTGTGGGCGACGGAGTGAAACAACTGTTGCGCCTGTCGGTCGGCGAGAATAGTCGGGTCACCTACGAGGAGCTTTTGCGGGTGTTCCGGAGCCAGTACTTGGCCCATTGCCTTGATCGCACCACCTTTTATCCCGGCATTGGAGCCATGCTGACACATTTTGCCGCCAAGCAGAAGGCGGTGGCCACTAATAAGGCGATCGAGTACACGAATGTGATTCTCCAGGGGTTGGGGGCGGATCATTTTCAGTATGTCGTCGGCGGCGACCATGGATTCGGATTGAAACCGGAACCTGGTATGCTATTGCATGTGATGAAAGAATTGAATGTCTCGCCCGAACGTACCGTCCTCATCGGGGACAGTACCAACGATATCAACGGCGGGCATAACGCCGGGATTCGTGTCTGCGCGGTCGGCTATGGCATGGGGAATCGCGCCAAAATGGAAGCCTGTCAACCGGACTGGTTTATCGAACGGCCGGAAGAATTAATGGAGCTCTTTATATGAGGATTTACGTCCCACGCTTCATGTTGTTGCTCGTCGTGCTCAGTTTGAGTTTCAAACTCGATCTGCTCCATGCCGGGTCGCCAAGTTTAGCCGATCGTGTGGTGGAACAGAAGCTAGCGAATGGCCTAACCGTGCTCATGGTCGAGCGGCATCAGACTCCGGTGGTCTCCCTCAACATGACCTTCCGGGTCGGAGGGGTGAACGAGCAGATCGGCCAGACAGGTTTGGCGCACCTCTATGAACATATGGCCTTCAAGGGTACGAGGACGGTGGGGACGAAGAGTTACGAGAAGGAGCGGCCCCTGCTCGAAGAACTGTTTCGCGTGGGAACTGAGTTGGAACAGCGGCAACGGGACCTCACAAAGAGGAATCAGGAGAAACCGGCTAGCCCAGAAGAACATGGAGTCATTGAGCGCCTCCAGAAACGATTCACGGAGCTACAGGAACAAGCAGGACAGTTTGTGGCAGGCAATGAGATGGCCTTGCTCTACCAGCGACATGGCGGGGTCGGCCTCAATGCCTCGACCGGCAAGGACCTGACCCGCTACATGATCAGTCTCCCGGCCAATCGCCTGCCCCTGTGGGCTGCGCTCGAAGCCGACCGCATGGCCCACCCGGTCCTTCGCGAATTCTATAAGGAGCGAGGCGTGGTTATGGAGGAACGGCGGTTGCGGAACGACGACAGCCCCAACGGCCTGTTGTTCGAAACCTTCACCTCGGCCGCCTTTCGCGCTCATCAGTACGGCATTCCGACGATTGGCTGGGAGTCGGATATTTTGTCGCTCACGCCGGCCGACACGGAAGCTTTCTTCAAATCCCATTACGGTCCAGACAATGCGACGATTGCCATCGTCGGCGATATCAATCCGAAGGAAGTCATGGCCCTGATCGAACAAACTTTCGGCAAGATCCCGGCTGCGCCTCGGCAGCCTCAGATCGTGACGGTCGAGCCACCGCAACGGGGGGAGCGCCGCGTGGAAGTGGAGTTTGATGCCGAACCCTCTGTGGCCATCGGGTTCCACAAGCCGGCCTTGGGCTATCCGGACGACTATGTTTTCGACGTGATCGACGCGGTGCTGACCGAGGGCCTCACCTCCCGGCTCTATGCCAATCTGGTTCGCGACCAACGGATCGCCGCCTCAGTCAATTCCGATTCGAATTATCCAGGGGTCCGTTCCCCGAACCTGTTCGTGTTCAGCGCTACACCGCTCGCGCCCCATACGACAGCGGAAGTCGAAGCAGCCATCTATGCCGAGCTCGAACGGCTCAAGACGGAACCAGTCTCCGCCAAGGAGCTGGAAAAGGTGTTGAACAATCTCGACGCAGATTTAGTGCGGGCGCTCCGGTCCAACGGAGGCCTCGCCTCTCAGTTGGCCCTCTATCAGACGGTGGCCGAAGATTGGCGTTATGCGCTGAAGGCTCGGGATAAAATTGCGGCTGTCACGCCGGCAGATATCCAGCGGGTGGCGGTTGAATATTTTACAAAAACGAACCGGACTGTGGCGACATTGGTGAAGAAGGCTGGAGAGAAAAAGGTTGCGACGGCGCCGAAGCAAGAGGTGGCGCGATGAGGAACGTGAAACGGGAAACGAAAAATGTGAAACGATGGAGCTTCGTGCTTTGCGCGATGGTCCTGGCCCTGACGGCTCAGGTGCTGAGTGCCTGTGCCGAGAATCTGGCGTTGGGCGATCCCAGGCAGATGACCTTCAAGCCGGTTGAGTTTACTCCGCCAGAACCAGATCGCGTGGTGCTGGAGAACGGGGTCATCGTCTATCTGCTAGAGGACCATGAGCTGCCCCTAGTCAGCGTCACTGCCACCATGAAAACGGGAGGCTGGCTCGATCCGGCCGATAAGGTCGGTCTGGCGTCCCTGACCGGTTCCCTTATGAGGACCGGCGGCGGAGGTGGTCTGTCGGCGGAACGAGTGGATGCAGAGCTCGAACAGTTCGCCGGGGATGTCGGCATTTCGATTGGCCGTAAATCTGGCTCTGCCTCGCTTGACGTCCTTAGCAAGGATTTGAAGCGGGGGCTCCAGATTTTTGCGGGGCTGATCCGAACTCCGGCGTTTGAATTGGCGCGGGTTGAATTGGCCAAGCTTCAGTCTATCGAAGGAATTCGTCGCAGGCAGGATAATCCTGGCTCGATCGTGAGCCGCGAGTTTGTGAAGCTCCTCTATGGAGCGGCGCACCCGACGGCTCGTGAAAGCAGCGTCGAGTCTATTGCCCGTATCACCAGAGAGGATCTGGTCGCATTTCACAGGAAGACCATCCAGCCGAACGGCATGATGCTGGGGGTCACAGGAGACTTTGACAAACCCGCGATGGTGGCCTTGTTGCGCGAAACGTTTGGCGATTGGAAGCCAGGCGAAGTTCCGGCCCTGACGATCGCGGATGCGCCACAGAATCAGACGGGAAAGCCCATCGTCCGGTTCGTGGACAAGGATACCTCGCAAACGCATCTTCGCGTCGGCCATCTGTCGATCAAGGAAAGCGATCCTGATTATGTGCCCCTCGCGATTGCGAACGATATTTTAGGAGGCAGCTCCTTCCGCAGCCGCCTCTTCAACGATGTGCGGACCAAGCGGGGCTTGGCCTACTCGGTCGGTAGCAGATTGAACACAGGAGTGCATGATCAAGGGGTCTGGCTGATGAGAGCGGAGACGAAACTCCCTTCGACGCAAGAGGTCATTGCCCGGTTCATTGCGAACATGGAGCGGATGAGGACCGAGCTGGTCACGGACAGTGAGTTAGCGGAAGCGAAAGAGGCTTATGTGAATTCGTTTGTCTTCTCTTTCGCCAGTTCGTCGGCGATCGTAGGGCGGTTGGTCGAGCTGGAACATGACGGTCTTCCCCCTGATTTCCTCCAGCAATTGCGGACGCGAGTCGTCGCCTTGACCAAGGAAGAAATCTTGGTTGCGGCGAAGAAACATTTCAATCCGGAGCGATTGACCATCGTTGCAGTTGGGGCAGGGGAGGCTTTGCCGAAGTTGCTGGGGGGATTCGGAGCCGTTCAAGAAATTAAGTTGGCTCCGGAGCATTGAAAAGGGGAGAGAGGTAGCCAGGCCATCCCCTCACAGAGAAAACCCAAGCTCAGGAGCTGTGGGTGAGGAAAGAACGGATAGTCCAGTCGGAGCTGATAGCTGAAAGCTAACCCGTGCCCCTTGAAGACGATTTCTGCGACATCATCAAGAAGGCCCGCATCGGGCAGGCTTGGTCCGTGGAGGAGGTGGCTCGTTTCACTGGTCTTTCAGGAGCTTCTATCACGGCGCTTGAACGGGGCGATCAACCGCGTGACAAGGGTGACGTGCACGCCCTGGCTGCCACGCTCAAGCTTCGCCCTGTGCCCTTGGAGCAGATTGTGTTTGAGCAGTGGATGCCCCAACCGATTCCCTTGCTCCCGGAGATTGCCACTATCCGTGGCGAGATCAACGGCTACGGAGTCAATGGCTACATCGTGCAGGACTCGGGTGAGGCGCTCCTCGTCGATACAGCCTACAACGCTCCTGCTATGATCGCTTGGTTCGAATCCCATCGAGTCCGGTTGATCGGCATCTGTCTCACTCATGGTCATGCGGACCATGCAGAAGGGATTCAACAACTTCTGGCGCGATGGCCTGTGCCGGTCTATTTGGGAGCTGAGGATGTCAGTCTGTTACGGTGGAAGCCTTCTGAGGATCGTCTTGTGGCGCCGCAGGATGGTGGCGCCATTCCGGTTGGACGTCTCACAGCCCATTGTCTTGTTACGCCGGGGCATACGCAGGGCGGCATCTGTTATCGGGTGGATTTCGGGCGACAGCTTGTCTGTTTTGTCGGCGACACTCTCTTTGCCGGATCGATCGGAAAATCCGTCCCACCCAGCCTCTTTCCGATTCATCTGAATTCCGTGAGACAGCGCCTACTGAAACTGCCGCACGATTGTCTCCTCTTGCCCGGTCATGGTCCTGCCACGACGGTACGCGAAGAGCTCGACCATAATCCCTTCGCTCTAGATCACTGAGACAAGCGCTATGAACCTTGATCAACGCCCCGACGAGCTGCCGATTATCGTGGAGGAACCGTTCGAGGAGGAGTTCGAGGAGACGCCCTTTTCGAAATGGACCCTGCCTATTTGCCTTTTTGTGGCGACGGTCTTCACGACTTTGTGGGCCGGGGCCTATCAGGCCTACAACGGACCGATCGGCGGGCCGGGGGACTTTTTGCTGGAGCATCCAGATCTGCTCGGTCGCGGGGTTCCCTTCGCCGCGACGCTATTACTGATTCTGATGACCCATGAGTGCGGGCATTATGTGCTTTCCCGCATCCATCGCGTGCCCGCGTCCTTACCTCTGTTCATTCCTGGTCCTCCCTATTTCATCGGTACGTTTGGTGCGATCATTCGCCTGCGAGGACCGATCTTGAACCGGCGCGCCCTCTTCGATATCGGCGTGGCCGGTCCGCTGGCAGGGTTTGTCGTGGCAGTGGTGGCCTTGGTCATAGGGCTGAATCTCTCAACGGTCGTTGATCGGACCGCGACCGTCGGATTACAGTTGGGCGAGCCGTTACTCTTGCAGCTTATCTCCTGGCTGGTTGTCGGGTCCCTTCCTCCTCAAGCAGACATTGTCTTGCATCCTATCGGGTTCGCCGCCTGGTTTGGTCTGTTTGTCACGTCGTTGAATCTCATTCCCATCGGCCAACTCGACGGAGGCCATGTGGCCTATGCCCTGTGGGGCTCACGTCAACGGACGTTGGCCTTTGCCATGGTGCCTTTGTTGATTGTGCTGGGACTCGCTGGCTGGCACGGCTGGCTTCTCTGGGCCTTTATGGCGGGGCTCTGGGGCTTCGGGCATCCGCCCGTGTGCGACCCTCACGTCCCACTAGGCCGGGGCCGAGTTGTGGTCGGATGGATTGCGCTGGCGGTGTTTGTGGTGACGTTTGCTCCCGTCCCCTTCTCCTTCCATCAATAGGCTGCTGAAACAGACGCGCCAGCTTCGTTCTCGCATCGTTCAGACCCTCAACGTACCGCTACGGGTGCGCTGAGGGTCCTTACTCGCTGCGACCTCAACTCTCTTGTGTCCTAAGTGTCAGGTTGAGTGATCAGACGGTGAGACTATTGCAGCTGCATTGCCATTAACCGCGACGGATAGCGATAGACTGCCACATGATGAATTAATTGCTTGATCAACCACCCTTGTTTTTTCTCTTGAGCAGGATCGCCCACTTATTCAACTAAATTGCTTGCCGTACCGCCTCCGCTGACCGACTAGAAATCAGGAACCAGGTGCCTCTGGTGCCTCCTGGGTCCGTCTGGTCAGTGACGAGACGATCAGCGCGCTCTGCTGATTCTTGCGACATCGTCGCGCAGCTTCTTCATCAGTTGGGTCAGCGCCTGTCGGCGCGCTTCTGTGACTTGGTTTTGATCTTCGGTCCGCCCGCTGGGACCGACGACTTTCGAGGCGCCCTGTGCCTCTTCCTCCGCCAGTTTGGTTCCTCGTCGGGCATCCCACAAAGAGCTTCGCACGAGACAGAGCGCGTCGCTGTGGGTGCCGTCGGCGTAGTAGGCCCCGACGATGGTCCAGTAGAGCAATGTCCCTTTGTAGTTGTTGTAGCGATCGACGGCCGCGGCGCCATTCACGATGAGCAGGAGGTCAGTTCCGTACCGCATGGCTGACTCCCGCAGCTGCGCCCATTGGTTCCCTTTGACTGAAGCAAGATGGAGGAAGGATGAGCCGCTGATGAGGCCCTCTCGTTGCAATCCGTTGGCCCAGGCCTGGAGAGTTTCCCGATCGGCATCGGTCCATTCGAACTTATGGTGAAGGAATCCGGTCGGCATGATATAGAGTCCCAACTTTGGAGGGCCCTGCTTAGGGAAGGGGGCCGCTGTCTGTTCTGATAGCAGAGCTCCCGTCAGCTGAGCCTCTTCGTCTTTCAGTATCTGCTGGAGCGAATCGATAGGCTTCGTCGGATTGCTCGCGCAACCGGTTGAGAAGAGGAACAGCGCGAGCAAAATGTAGGGGTGGAGCGTCATGTCGGTAACATCCTTCCGTGGATTTTGCAGAGCCCGTCGAACCGAGCCCCAGCGCCTGGCCTACTACGGTTTTACTTCATCGAGGAGTGGAGTGATTTTGCCTGCCACAGCTTGCATTGCACCCTCTTGCTCCCCTGCTACTTTGGGCCCCTAGAGATTCAACTAGTAGCCGCCATGGCTGGGCGCTTGGACGGTTGCCTGGAGTTCCATGGGTGTACCGTCTTCCACGTCCGGATCTCTGACCGTCGGGATGCCGCAGCGGCCAAACGAAGCGACATTGACCGAGGCAGTTTCGTCTTTTAGATAAAACAAATAGACCCCGTAATAGGTGGAGCCTACCGTTAGGGTATAAGGATCGAGGGGCTGTACGTCCCGCACGGTGCCTTGCAGCGTCACTTGTCGGAGATGGAAGCGGGTTGGTTCGTCCAGGATCTTGCAAATAGGAATAGGATCGGCTGCCAAAGCAAGAGAAGGCGAGATGGCCCCGCAAAGCCAGAGCGCGATGAAGAAGACGACAAGTTTTCTGTATCGGGCGAACTCTTCGACGGTCATAGGCCGCCATTCTACCATTCCTGCTTTTATGAGCAACGTGCGAAGCGGAAGACGCTCTCTTTCGCCTTGGCGGTACAGTCGGTATAATCCGCGGCTACTTTCAGGGAGACAAATCATGAGCGTGAACGAACGACAGCTCGGTACTTACATAACAGAGATCCGCCGCCGGTATGAAGATTTGCTGGGGCAGATGGTGGAGATTCCTTCGATCAGCATGGACCCCGCGAAGGCTCCGGATATGAGTAGCATGGCGGATGTCGCGCGGCAGGTCCTCACGGATCTGGGGGCGGAGGCGCAGATCGTGGAGACCGGTGGGGCTCCGATCGTGTCGGGCGGCTGGATGACCGGAGCCCAGTATCCGACGGTCACCATCTATAACCACATGGATGTGCAGCCAGCACAGGAGCCTGAATGGAAGCAGGCGCCCTTTGCCTTTAAGAACGAGAACGGGCTCTACCACGGCCGTGGCGCGACGGACGACAAGGGGCCGGCGCTGTCGGCTCTGTTCGGCGCGCGGTATGCGATTGAGCAGGGAGTGCCCATCAATATCCGGTTTCTTTGGGAGCTGGAAGAGGAAATCGGTAGCCCGAATTTTGCGGCAGGATTGAAGAACCGGGCGGCAATCCCCCGGCCTGACTCAGTCGTGGTGTCGGACACCATCTGGCTCGCTAAGGGCAAGCCTGCCATGCCCTATGGTCTGCGAGGTCTGCTAGGCGCGAGGCTCACGTTGCGCACTGGGACGAAAGACGCCCATTCTGGGGTGACCGGAGGGGCCGCGAGGAATCCGCTCGCGGAATTGATGGAAGTGGCGCAGGCTTGTGTCGATGCCAAAAGCGGCATGGTAAAAATTCCCGGTTTCTACCAGGATGTGGTCGAGCCGACCAAAGCGGAGATCAAGAGTTTCCTGTCGTCAGGCTTTCAGGTGAAGAGTTTCAAGCAGGCCTACGGATTTCAGACGTTGCGCAACAATGATCCAGCCGAGATCATGCGCCGGATCTGGACCGCTCCGACGTTCGAGGTACATGGCCTGACCGGAGGCTATCACGGGCCGGGGGTCAAGACAGTTGTGCCGGGCCATGGCGAACTGAAAGTGAGTATGCGATTGGTGCCGAATCAAACTCCGGAGAAGGCTTTTGCCTTGCTCAAGAAATATGTGGCCAAGATCAATCCGGATGTGAGGGTGGAGAAGGAAGGCATGTTGCACCCCTTCAAGGGGAGTTTTGATGGCCCCTATGTCGATTGCGTGAAGCGGGCGGCGAAGGCAGGCTTCGGAAAAGAACCGGCGTTCATCCGCGAGGGAGGCTCGATCGGCGCAGTGGTCACGATGCAGAAGGCCTGGAAGGTGCCGATCCTGTTCATGGGGTTGAGCCTGCCGGAGCATGGGTACCATGCGCCCAACGAATATTTCGATTGGGGCCAGGCCTCTAGCGGCATGAAGGCCTTCGCGCATTATTTTGAGGAATTGGCGAAGATGGGAAAGGGATAGAGAGACGCCGAACCATTGCTGGCAGACCGCGCACGATCAGAATGTGCGCGTTCGATGCGCGCAGTGGAAGATCAATCAGCCTCTATCCCTGAGAGGTACGAGCGAGCGTGAAGGGAGCATCACATGAACGTGGTTGCTCGCTGCGAGTAGCGAAGGCCAGTTCGGCTACTTCCTGAAGCGAAAAAGTTTTCCCGGGAGAAGTTAGGGGCTGCCGAGTGTCCAGCGCCCCCGTCGATCTGGGCAGGTCAGAGCCGCAGTGAGATGTTCGATGAACACGCGCCGGGAAATTTCTTCTGCGCCTAAGCGCAGCACATGTGGTGAGACTTGCTGGCAGTCGAAGAGTTTGGATCCCCAGGTGTGGAGCTGGCGCACAAGAGAGACGAGTGCGACTTTCGAGGCGTCGGTCGCTCTGGAGAACATGGACTCGCCGAAGAAGGCGCCGCCGATTGCGACTCCGTAGAGCCCCCCAACTAACGTTCCTTCCTGCCAGGTTTCAATTGAATGAGCACGGCCGAGTTCATGGAGCTTGGTATAGGCCTCGATCATTGCGGGGGTGATCCAGGTCCCTCCTTCCGGATACTGAGGTCTCGGTCCGGCACATTTGATCATCACATCGCGGAAGCAAGTATCGAGGGTGACGGTGAAATGGCCACGGCGAATCGTCTTGTCTAAACTGCGCGGGACGTGGAGTTTATGAGGAAAGAGCACGGCTCGCGGGTCTGGTGACCACCAGAGGATAGGCTGGTCTTCTTCGTACCAAGGGAAGATGCCGTGGCGGTAGGCTTCGAGCAACCGTTCAGGTCGCAGGTCGCCTCCGACGGCGAGCAGGCCTTCCGGTGAGGCCTGCTCAACTGGGGGAAAGTCCAACTCGCGCGGGTTGCGGCTCAGCCTAAACATATATCTAAAGCGTAGGCCAAGCTGGGAGAAAAGACCACAGGCTTGGAAGCCGGCGCACTAGCCTTTCGTCGGCTCTGTGGCGGCGAGCAACGGCTGAAATATCGGATCGGCGTCCAGGACCATCTTGAGCTGCTCGGCCCCGATGAAGTATTGCCAGATGTCTGGTGTTTGTCCGGGAATTTCGGCAAACCATTTTTTCGCTTCTGTCAGCCGCGCCAAGATCTCGCGATTGTTTCGGTCCGGAGTGAAGAGCAGGCTGTAGGCCTTGGTGTATTCGGCCATGAATTTATCGAGTGGCAAATCGGCCAGCGCGAGGGCCTCGTCGGCATCCTGATAGGCGGTCCGAACATCTGAGTCGTCGAAGACTCGGTTCCAGGCGACTTTGTTCACGCGGGCCCAGGCTAGCTGGAGCAGGGCTTCGGTTCTGCCGGCTCTGCGATCGGGCGAGATGGCTTTGACGAGGGCCTGGCCCGTTTCGATCGAAGCTTCTTGATCGTTGTTCCAGCGCAAGGCCGCGCCTAACCGGAATTGGTTATCCAGCTGTTCAGAATGGACCGCCGCCAAGGCCTGCATCGCCGAGATCATGCGGTAGAGGTAATCGGCAGTCGTCGGTTTGTCGAACCCGCCCATCTCCATCCCCAGCGACAGGTCGATGCGCGTCGATTGGGCGTAGATGTTCCAGAAATGTTCGTTCACCACCAGAGCCAGAGCCGGATCTTTCACGATTAGTTTGTGGAGGGGGATGGCTTCTCGTAGGACCATGGCATAGAGGTGCCGGCTCAACACCATGAGGGCTTCGGTCTGATTGGGATCGATGATGAGGACGCGATTCAGCATGGCGACGCGGTCGCGCAGTTCAGGAAAGGTGGCGGCGCGGGCGGCGGCGGCGGTCAAGAGGCCAGGGACATCCGTCGGTCCCCACCAGACCAGTGAGTCGGGGAGGGCGCGGCTCGTTTCCGTGACAAAGGGAATCTTTTCCATGATGCCGCTGCCAGCGACGGCGCCGCTGGTGACGGGAAGGTTCACGACTGCCGTATCGTTGGCGAAGCCTTGTTTCTTCAGCCCGGAGAGAACGACCCATTGGAGCGTGATTTCTTTGAGCGCCCGCCTGGTCCGCTTAATCGTACTGGTCCATTTGACGGAGCCGGCGGCGTAGGTCAAAGGCGCAGTCAGGGGGCCCTGGTAGCTGATCGTTAGTTTGACCAGGGTGGTCGGCACCGCCACGAGCGGGCCGTTCGGTTTGAGACGGAATGAGGCGGAGGGAAGTTGCGTGCTTCCGGCAATGTGGATATGGAATCCGGTTCCCGGAGGAGCCTGACCCAGCGAGTCGGCTACGAAGGCCGAGGCGGGATAGCGGTTCAGCTCTTCACTGAAAAAGACCAGGGCGCCGTTACTGGGCCACAAGACCTCCATTCCCACGTCGCTCCTCACGAGGGTGGGGGCATGGGCTGCGCGCACCCGCTGCCAGCAGGAGTCGTAGTGGCTGTCGAGGTCTGCAGCGCTGTTCTTGCTGCTGGCGGCCAGGGGATATTGGCAGGCGAAGTCGAGTCGGCCGACGGCTGTTTTGTCTCCTGCCCCCATCGCTTCGGCATAGCGTTGCGCCGTCGTTTCCGCTGAGGTGGCCACAGGATTGGATTTTTTCTGAGCGGGTGATGCCTGCGACACGCCGATCAGGGTCGTCGTGGCAACCATCGACAGGGTTCCGGAAAGAAACAGGATTGTGAACCAGCCTCGGTGGAGGATTTGCAGGCGTCGCATGTCGTACAGGCTCCTAAAATGAAAGACGGGACGAAGCCTGCACTGTACCACGCTGCTTTGAGCATCTGAAAGAGGCAGGCAGGAGCGGGACACGAAGGACGGATCGGGCAGGAGCAGATTCCCAGCTATTCGACGACAATCACGGCGCGCATGTCATGACCTGGCATGTCGCATCGGTAGGGGAACGTTCCGGCGCCGGTCGGCGTGAACTGAATCTCCGCCAGCCCGTCAGGTGGGATGATGACTCTGGTGAGCCCATCGGGAGAGAATTCCGGAGCTCCATTGCCGCCCACGTTGAGATTGACGCCGAGGAAGAGTTCCTTGGCCACCACGGTATGGAGCTCCGTATCGTGATTACGGAATCGCAGCGCGGTCTTACGTCCGGCATGGAGGGTAATGCGGTCTGGGATGAACATCCGTCCATGGATCTCGACGGTGATCGATTCCATGTCGAGGTCGCCGGAAAGCGCAGAGGCAGGAACAGTTAGCAGCCAGGCCAGGCCTATGAGCCAGACCGTTCCTTTCACTTGGCGTTGGCCTTCTTGAGGATGGCGCGGCGCAGGGCAACTCGGTCGGCCGATTTCAAGGGTGGGACCGGCCGGTGTCGGCAGAGGATGACGGTTTGTTGGAGGGAGAGGATGAAGACCTCGCAATTCGGACAGGCGCCGAGGTGGCTGCGTATTTCTTTGCAAATGTCGGAGGCGAGTTCTCCGTCGATATAGGCAGAGAGTTGTCGAAGAAGTTTCAAGCAATGGCCTCGCCCTGCTTTATGGCGCGAGGACGGTTTGGTCTGTTTCGTGTGTGGCGTCGCGGTCTTTTTCTTGGTCATGAGCGCAAGCTCCTCGACTTGTGGTCATTTTCATCGAGGATGCCGCGGGCGCTGAGCTCCCGCCGGACGAATAAACGCGCCCGATGCAGCCGCGATTTCACGGCCCGTTCATTGAGGCTCATGATCGTGCCGACTTCCTTGGCGCTGACCTCTTCCATGTCGCAAAGGATTAGGACCATGCGGTATTTTTTCGGCAGTTTGTTGATCGCCTGGTCGAGGGCCCGCCGGAGTTCCTTGTTTTCCAGCGCCTCTTCGGGACTGAGTCCCTCCGTCGGGATCTGGAGGCGAAACTCTCCTTCCGAGGTGGGCACAAATTCATCGAGCGAGAGTTCGTGCTCCGGCTCGCCCTTTCGCTTGCGCCGCATCTTCATGCAGGTGCGTGACGCAATGGTGTAGAGCCAGGTCGAGATCCGCGCGTCCCCGCGAAAATTCTTGAGCCCCCGGTAGGCATTGAGAAAGGTCTCCTGGACGAGATCTTTCGCCGCCTCCGTTTCTCCGCAGAGGCGATGGGCGTAACGGTAAACCAGATCGACGTGGTCTCGATAGAGCGTGCCAAATTCGTCTAGCCCTTGTGCAGGGAGTGGTTGAGAGCGGTTTTTGAGGGCTGTGGCCATGGCTCAGTAGACCCCTGGGGCACCGGGTCGTGCAATCGGCGCCTTCGTTGATGGGAGGGCGATAGTGACTTGCTCATGGTCGATGCGTACAGTCAACGACTGGCCTACCTTCACCGAAGGAACCCCAATCTTTGAATTGAGCATCACCAGGCCGATGGGGGTGCGGAGCAGCACGAAGTTCGATTTGAGTTTGGCGACGGTTCCCGACAGGAAGAGCTGCACGTCGGCGCCGGCGTGTGGGATCTGGCTGACTTGCAGGTCGAATTGCAGATCGTGCACCCCGCGGATGGTGTTCGTGTCGTCGACTTCGACGGTCAGCCGATCTCCCTCCTTGTAGTCCGCGAGGCGCTTTTCCGCTGTGCCGACATGGACGATCTGGTTTCCGTCCGGCCCCCACCAGAGCAGCGTGTTGGGATCCTCGGTCCCGCGCGTCAGGGGCCCGCTGAGATAGCGGTGGACCAGTGAGCCGTCGGTCCTCTTGCGGATCTCGACGATCGTATCATGTCCATGGACCCACAGGCGTACCTCGTGCGAGGCTTTGATATCCTTCAATGTCGTTTTGGAGCTGAGGGACAATAGACCGATTGGAGTTCTAAGAAAAACGATCCCGGCTTTGGTTTGCCAGACCGATCCCCGTAATCGGATGGAGGGGTCAGCTTGATTCTGGGCGAGGATTGCAGGGCTTTCGATGACCGGGGGGGCTGGTATCGTGGCGGTAGCCGGCAACTCCGCGGCCGAAACGGGGCTCACGAGGAGGAACGCGAGGGCTGCAGCGTGCATAATCACTTTTTGCCAATAACATGATACCTCGGGGGGAGTCAAGGTGAACGCCCTGATTCCCGATCCTGGATCGGTGCGGCGCATTTCGAACGCTCCCCAACTCTAGGGTTCGACGCGAGGTTGACGCTGCGCCAGCAGGTTATGGCAAAACTCTGTCAGGACAGGCGGGATCGGTTCGGATGCGAGCCCATCGTACGCAGCGAATAGCGCGATCAATTTTTGCGAAGGTGGTGTCGTAGTGGCGGAAATTGCAGTTATTTCTTGCGGACGAGCAAGCGAATCGGGGTGCCCTCGAACCCATATTCCTCGCGGATTTGGTTTTCGAGAAAGCGGAGGTAGCTGGGAGTGATATTGTCTGGGTGACCGACAAACAACGCAAAGACCGGTGGTTGGGTCGCGACTTGGGTCATAAAGGCCGACTTGGTAATTTTCGTCGGTTTGCCCTTCCGTACCGGCAGGGGATGGGTGGTCAGAATTTCCTGCAGGAACTTGTTTAACGCGCCGGTCGGGATTCGTTTGGAGAATGCCGCATAGACTCGGTCGATGGTCGGGAAGAGCTGGCCCAGCGAATCGGGGTGTGATGCTGAGGCAAAGAGCACCGGTGCCCAGGCCAGGAAGGGAAAGCGCCGCTTGAGTTCCAGTTCGACTTCCTGGCGCGCCTCGTGATCGCCCTCACGGAGATCCCATTTATTGACGATAAGGAAGCAGGCCCGGCCTTGCTTGATGATGACGCCGGCGATTTTGGTGTCCTGTTCGGTCACGCCTTCCGCGGCGTCGAGTAGCAAGATTCCAAGATCGGATCGGCCGATGGCCAGGTGCGATCGGACCACGCTATAGCCTTCAATGCCCCGGTCGATCTTTCCGCGCCGCCTGATGCCGGCCGTATCTGTGAAGAGATAGGTTCGTCCCTTATGGAGGGCGAGCGAATCGATGGAATCTCTGGTGGTGCCAGGCACGTCGCTGACCACCACGCGGTCTTCTCCGAGCACGGCATTGACCAGCGTGGATTTGCCGACATTCGGCCGTCCCACGACGGCGATGCGGGGGATCGTCGATTTCTCAGGGCTCTCATCCGGGACCGGGAGGAGCGGGTAGATTGCGTCCAGGAGGTCGGAGACGCCGATCCCATGTTCCGCAGAGATCGGATAGAGCGTCTCTGTACCCAACTGATAGAAATCGGCCACGAGCGGTTCGACCTTGGGCGTGTCGATCTTATTGATCACCACGAACAGGGGTTTCGTCGTGCCGCGCAAGAGACGGACGACGGCATGGTCTGGGGTCGTGAGTCCGGTCCGGCCGTCCATCAACAGGATCAAAATGTCCGCTTCTGCAATGGCGAGCTCCGACTGCCGCTTGATGAGAATCAACATGCTTTCCGAAGCGGTCGGGTCTAGGCCCCCCGTATCGACCAGGCGGTAGGGACGATTTCGATAGGTGGCGTCGGCGTAGTTGCGATCCCGCGTGACGCCGGGGACGTCGTCCACGATGGCCGTGCGTTTGCCGAGCATGCGATTGAAGAGCGTCGACTTGCCGACGTTGGGGCGACCGATGATGGCCACAATAGGCGGGTGAGCCGCCGTCGTGTGCAGCAGGGCCGGTACCGTTTCTTCCGGTACGGCCTCTTCGACTGGGATATTTTTGGATTTTTTAGTGCGTGGCATAGAAAAGTATATTCCGACCGTAGCACAAGATTTTTGGCAAACACAACCACCGTCAGGTACACTCACCTCAAATGACGCCGTTTTACTTGAATTGGGACGAAATCGACGATGTCTTGCTCGACATGGACGGCACCTTGCTGGATCGTCATTTCGACAACTTCTTCTTCGAAGAGGAGTTGCCGCGTCGTTATGCTGTCCTGCATGGGCTGACCCACGAGGGGTCCCGCGATCGATTGATGGCCATGTACCAGTCGGTCGAGGGGGAGCTGGCTTGGACCGATTTGGACTATTGGACCGAGCGGGTGGGGATCGATGTGGTGGCCCTGCATAAGGAGCTGGACCATCTGGTGGGGTTCTTGCCGAGCACAGAAACGTTCCTCCGTGATCTCAAGATTCTGGGGCGGCGGGTCACGATCTTGACGAACGCTCATCAAGCTGGCGTGGACGTGAAGATAGCCAAGACGGGCCTCGACCGGCATGTGGACCGCATCGTGACGGCCTCTGAGGTGGGCTATTTGAAAATGCGCTCAGCCTATTGGCCTGCCTGTCAGCAGTTGGTGGGGTTCAACCCTGAGCGAGCGTTGTTTATCGACGACGATGAAGGTTGTCTGGCTGCCGCCAAGGATTTCGGCATCGCGCATTTGGTCCATAGCGCGAAGTCCAGCTCTCAGCTGCCGCCGGTTCCCTCCGTCTCTTTTCGATCGGTCGAGAACCTATCAACCCTCATAAAGAGGCCGCTGCCGCAAGGACGATGAGGCAGCCGGCACAGCCGCTCCCCGGTACATTGCTCCGCCCAATCGTGGGACGTTCCGCATCTGGAACCGATCCAGCTGCCGGATCGTGAGCCCCGCTTGTTCGATAAGCTGATCGATCTTCCGGTTCAGGTTGCAGCCACAGCCGATCACTCGCTGGAGCGGGTTCAATCGATCCTGCCAGGCCGCAATCCTTGCCTCCTCGCTCCTGCCATGTTCCAGAAAGAGAAATGTTCCATCAGGCTTCAGGACTCGGCGGACTTCGCGGAGCGCCTGTACCGGATCGGGAATGGTGCAGAGGGTCCAGGTGCTCACGACGCAGTCGAAGGTTTGATCATCGAAGGGGAGCGTTTCCGCGCTGAGGCGAGAAATTTCGATAGGGAACGGTGCGGTCTCTCTTCGCGCCGCGAGACGATCGGGCAGCATGGGGAAGGGATCGACTGCGCATAACCGTGAAACAATGTTGGGATAATGTGGCAGATTCAGTCCGGTTCCCAGGCCAATCTCCAGCACCTGGCCCCCTGCTGCATGCAACAGTGCAACCCGGAGTTGCCGGAACTCTGCCCCGCTCATGACGAGGTCCATGAGCCGAGGAAATATGTGGCGGCCGTAGAGTCCCATCAGAAGCCGCAGTATAGCAAACCGAGCGTTCCGATGGGCGTAGCGAATCTTGTGACCCCCAGGGGTCTGTGCTAGAGTCCTTCCTCTTTTTCTATCTCTCCGCGATATAGCATGGTATGAGCAAAACCTACGATCATCACGCCCTGGAAGTGAAGTGGCAGGCCTATTGGGAGGAGCACCGGACCTTCCGGGTGGCTGACGACAGAGCCAAGCCAAAATTCTACTGTTTGGACATGTTTCCCTATCCCTCCGGATCTGGCCTCCACGTCGGCCACCTCGAAGGCTATACGGCTACGGACATCGTCTCCCGTTACAAGCGCATGAGGGGGTTTAATGTGCTCCATCCGATGGGGTGGGACGCGTTTGGGCTCCCGGCCGAACAGTATGCGGTGAAGACCGGCATTCATCCGGTCGTCACGACAGCCCAGAACATTGCCACGTTCAAACGCCAGATGAAACGCGTCGGTCTGTCCTATGACTGGGAACGGGAGGTCAGCACGATCGACCCGGACTATTATCGCTGGACTCAGTGGATCTTTTTGAAACTGTTCGAGCGGGGGTTGGCCTACGTGGCGGAGGTGCCGGTGAACTGGTGTCCTGCCCTGGGGACGGTGCTGGCCAACGAAGAAATTATCGACGGAAAAAGCGAGGTCGGCGGGTTCGGTGTGGTGCGGAAGCCGATGCGCCAATGGGTCCTCAAGATTACGGCCTATGCAGACCGGCTCCTCGAAGATTTGAAGCTGGTCGAATGGCCGCCCAGCACCTTGGAGATGCAGAAGAACTGGATCGGCCGATCGGTCGGAGCGGAAGTCGAATTCGATTTGGCCGGCTGCCCTGGCACAGTCCGGATCTTTACCACGAGGCCCGATACCCTGTTCGGCGCGACGTATATGGTGTTGTCTCCGGAGCATCCACTCGTGGAGGTCGTCACGGCGGCTGACCGCCGTGTGGATGTCACAGCCTATCGCGAGGCTGCTGCCAGAAAGAGCGATCTCCAACGGCAGGAACTCGACAAGGAGAAGACCGGGGTCTTCACCGGGGGCTATGCGGTGAATCCGGTGAACGGTGAGCGGCTGCCTATTTGGATTGCCGACTATGTCTTGATGGGCTATGGGACCGGGGCCATTATGGCTGTGCCGGCGCATGATGAGCGAGATTGGGCCTTTGCAAAGACCTACGACTTGCCGATCCGTGAAGTGATCGCGGGCGGCCAGGTCGCGCAGGAAGCTTTTGTTTCCTCCGACAAGGGCATGGTCGTCAATTCCACCACGCCGGATAAAAAATTTTCGATCGATGGACTAACGCCTGGGGATGCGATTCCGAAAATCACGGCCCATTTAGAATCGCAGGGTAAGGGCCGTAAGGCCGTGAACTATAAGTTGCGGGACTGGCTTTTTGCCCGCCAGCGTTATTGGGGCGAGCCCTTTCCCATTGTGTGGGTGGATGGCCAGGCCCTTCCGATTCCAGAAGAGCAGCTGCCGCTGCTCTTGCCGGAGACCAATAACTTCAAACCGTCTGGGAACGGCGAAAGCCCGCTGGCGAATCTCACCGATTGGCTGACGACTACCGACCCGACCAGCGGCGTAGCGGCGCGCCGCGAGACCAATACGATGCCCCAGTGGGCTGGTTCCTGTTGGTACTATCTGCGGTTTATCGATCCGAAGAACCAGCAGCAGCTCGTCGATCCGGAATTGGAGCGGTATTGGATGCCGGTGGACCTCTACATCGGCGGCAGCGAACATGCTGTGCTGCATCTGCTCTACGCGCGCTTTTGGCACAAAGTTTTGTACGATATCGGGGCGATCAGTACCCCGGAGCCGTTCAAAAAGTTGGTGCACCAGGGGATTGTGCTGGGGGAAGACAATCAGAAGATGTCGAAGTCCCGCGGCAACGTCGTTAATCCCGACGAGATTATGGACCAGTTCGGGGCCGATGCGGTGCGGCTCTATGAAATGTTCATGGGCCCGCTGGAGGCCGTGAAGCCCTGGAGCACGCGAGGCGTGGAAGGGGTCACGCGGTTTCTCGAACGGTCCTGGCGGCTGATGGTGACCGACGAAGGCCATCTGTCGAATGCCGTGGTAGGGAATGTTCCCACGCTCGAACAGCAGCGGTTGCTCCACCAGACGATCAAGAAAGTGACCGAGGATATCGAAGGGTTGCGGTTCAATACTGCGATCGCCCAGATGATGATCTTTACCAACGAGATGACGAAGACCGAGCTTCGTTCACGGGCCCTGCTCGCCCCCTTTGTGCTGCTGCTGGCCCCCTTCGCGCCTCATTTGGCGGAAGAATTGTGGGTGGTGCTGGGGCACAAGCCGAGCGTGTCTCAGCAGCCCTGGCCGATCTTCGATCCGGCCATGACCGTGAGCGACCGGTTGACTATTCCGATCCAGGTGAACGGAAAGTTGCGCGCTAAACTTGAGGTGGGAACCGATGCCACTCGCGAGCAGGTCGAGGGACTGGCTCGTGTGCAGGTCGCGGAGTGGTTGCAGGGGCAGGAGCCGAAGAAGATCGTGTATGTCGAGAAAAAGCTGATGAACTTCGTCGTATGAATGTCGCCGTGGGTGGCGAGAAAGGCGAGATATGCGAGACCCATTGAAAACTAGAGGCGCGCGTGCCTGTTTCGTTTTCCCTGCCAGTCTTGTCCTGCTCGCAACGCTCGCCGGCTGCGGCTATCAATTCCGTGTAGAGGGAGCCGGGCCCACCATCGGGAGCGCAGCAGCGCCTGCGTCTACGGTCCCGCCGCCGAGGCTGGTGGTGAGGACCTTGGAGAATAAGAGTTTCGAGCCCAACCTGGAGGCGCGCTTCACCAACTATCTGCGTCACGAGTTTTCCTCCGGCAGCGGGGCGCAGGTCGTGCCGGATACTGAGGCGGCCGATCTTGTATTGTCCGGGCAAATTCTCGGGGTCGGCATTCCATCCCTCAGTTTCAGCATGACCACCACTTTGGAAAGCCGCGCCGAGGTGACGATGTCGGTCACGGTGACGGAGGCCAGGACGAAACGTGTCGTGTGGACGCAAACGGCGAAGGGCTCTTCGGAGTTCTATATCACGCCGGATTTGCAGTTCAACCGCGTCCTGCAGAACCGGGCCGTGGAGCAGGCAGGCCGTTTCATCGCGGCAGATCTAGCTTCCCGCTTTTTGCTCCAGTTAGAGTCGGGGCAGCTGGAAAAGCCGACCGTGAAGCCGGCGGAGAGCACTACGGAGACAACCGTCAAATAAATCGGATCGCGATCATGGCTTCAGCTATCTCTCCCGCACAACTTACCGCGCAACTTGCTCAAGGCACGGTCGCGCCGCTGTACCTGTTTGCAGGCGAGGAAGATTTGTTGCGCGACATGGCTCTGGCGGCGCTGAAGACTGCGTTATTGGGGGAAGGCGAAAGCGATTTCAATTGCAATCTGCTTTATGGTGATGACGTGAGCGGGTCGGAGATCGTCACTTGCGCCTTGGAAGTGGCGGTGTTTGCTCCCAGACGAGTGGTGGTGGTGAAAGCGGCCGATAAATTGCCGGCGAAGGAATGTGAGGCGATCCTTTCCTATTTGAAAAATCCGAACGATTCCACAACCGTAGTTTTTCTCGCGCCGAAACTCGATGGACGGCTGAAATTCACTCAGGCGCTCACGAAGTCCGCGGTGACGGTCGATTGTGCTCCCCTTAGAGAGGTGCAATGGCTTCCCTGGCTGAAACAGGATGCGGAGCGGGTCGGGATCCGGCTCAACAACGAAGCCATTGAGTTGTTGCAAGAGGGCTGCGGCGGCTCGCTCTATTCGGTCCGTCGTGAATTGGAAAAGTTAGCCGCCTACGTCTCGCCAGGCGTGGCAGTCACTGCCGCCGATGTGGCGATCTTGCGGGGAACAGAGCCGGGCGCCTCAGTATTCGATTTGACTTTGGCGATTGGGGTGAGAAATCGAGGACGGGTATTGGCGATCCTGGCCAGGAATCTAGAGGCGGGGGAGGCACCGCTGCGAATCCTCGGGTCGCTGGCCTGGCAATATCGGAGACTCTGGAAGGTCAAGGAAATCGCACGGCAGGGAGGCCGCGAGGGGGAAGCAGCCAGGACCTTGCGGATGGACCCATCCAAAGTGCGTGCGTTCCTCGATCAGTTTCCCGACGCCCATCTGCAGGAGGCACTGGGGCTGCTCGTAGACGCTGATGCCAAATTGAAGGGTGGAAGCGGGGGACGTCCCGCGAGAATTCTTGAGTGGCTGTTGTTGCGGTTGTGCGATCGCGCGCAGGGTCAGGCACGTCCACCCTCACCAAGTCGAGGCGCCGAGGCGCCGCAACCGGTGAAAGCGAGAACGATTTCGAACGTGCGAACGATTAGCGTGAGGCAGACAAGGAGTTGACGTGGAGCGTGAGGCGAGCTACCCGGCGCGAGGCCGTGTTGGGCTTTATCACACCCTTCGTCACGGCTTTGCTGAGGGCCGACGTGGCGAGACGCAAGGACACCGTCGCATCCTCGACCTTCTTCTCGGCCACGGCCGCCTGGACTTTCTTGACGAGGGTCTTGAGGGCGCCCAGCGTGGCACGGTTACGGTCATGCCGCTTCACGGACTGGCGGGCTCGGCGAATTGTCGATTTATGTACAACCGGCATAGTAAACTCCTCTTGTAGAAAAGAAGCGCATTTGTACCATGCGGCTTTATGAAGCGTCAAGGTAAGCCATTCTGCCGTCATTCTTGAAAAGGACAAGCCTGTGTCAACCATCATTGCCCGTGACCGTCTAATCCTGGCCTTGGATGTTCCCACCCGCGACGAAGCAGACCGGTTGCTCGATCGCGCAGGGGATCAGATCGTGTTCGTGAAGGTCGGACTCGAGCTCTACACCGCCGCAGGGCCGGAGATGGTTCAACGGCTGATCGCCCGAGGGAAGCGGGTGTTCCTGGATTTGAAGTTCCTCGATATCGAAGAAACGGTGCGCCGGGCTACGGCGCTGGTTGCGTCGATGGGCGTGGAGTTTTTGACGATTCATGCGAACCGGAAGGCGCTGGCCGCAGCCGTTCAAGGCCGTGGTGCCTCCTCGTTGAAATTGTTGGCGGTGACGGTCTTGACCAATTTTGACAGCCACGACCTCCGTGAGATGGGCATCCAGCGGAGTGTGCAGGACCTGGTTGCGGCGCGAGCCCTCTTGGCATCAGAAGTGGGCTGCGACGGGGTCGTGGCCTCAGGTGAAGAGCCTGGGATCCTCCGTCCCAAGGTCGGTCCCCGCTTTCTGATCGTAACGCCAGGCGTGCGTCCGGCCGGCAAGGGGGTCGATGACCATGCCAGGGCGACCACGCCGACCCAGGCAATTTCCGCTGGTGCCGACTATTTGGTGATTGGCCGGCCCATCAGAGACGCCTCGGATCCTGCCGCTGCCGCCGCCGCCATTCTTGCAGAAATGCAGGCGGCCTTCGACGCACGGGGCTGAAGAGCCGGACAGCGAGTTGCGGGTCTCCTTCCCCCTTTGTTAGAATCGCCCCTCTGCCATCGAGATCCGTTTCTTAGTCTCCCGCGTATGGTGGGTGTAGCTCAGTTGGTTAGAGCGCCGGATTGTGGATCCGGAGGTCGCGGGTTCGAAACCCGTCACTCACCCCATACCTTCTCTCGATAACTGCTTGATCTACTAAGGCCTCTCGCTTACGCAGCCATTCCATGTCGCTGCTTGGTTGCGCGGGGGTTGCGGATTCGGCATGAAAAGCCGACTGCGCGAGAGGGGTGTCGAGCCGATCCACGGCCTGTTTATTCCCCCCTGGAATCAGATGCCCGTAACAATCCACCGTAATCTGGATCGAGGAATGCCCCAGCTGTTCCTTCACATACACGGGGCTTTTCCCTGCTGAAGGAGCAAGCTGGCGTAGCTGTGCCGCAGATCGTGGAATCGCACCTGATGGAGCCCCGCCTTTTTGAGGAGCCCGTAAAAGATCCGATCGCGGAGGTTGTTCGGATGCAGGAGCCCGCCGAAGGCTTGTCGTAGCAGTGAATCTGCGATTGCAGCAGAAGGGCTCATGAGTAATGCGGGCTAAGATCTCCGCGGCCTTCGCCATCGTGAGTGTCCGCCGTTGTCGCCGCTCGTACAGCGCCTCAAGCCGCATCTGTCTCACCTCCTGTGGCATGGTCGCCCGTGTCAGAGTGGCCCTCCCCTGAGGGCGCACCCTAAACCGGACAGATGATGCGCTATCCACACCATGTCCTGTACCAGCTGTCCCGCACCAGCTTGACAGAAGTTTCGTTAGCGTGCTAAATGCAGCTCAGTTGCAATTAGGAAGTAGCTAATGGTCGAGTCCATTCTAGAAAGTCTGAAAACTGCTGGGAAGAAGCTCACCAAGCCCAGGAAGGCGCTCTTGGAGATTCTTGAGAGTAGCCCGTTGCCCATTACGGCGGCTGAGGTTTATGCGCGTCTCCGGAAAGGGCGTCATGCCATCGATCTGGTGACGGTCTATCGGAACCTTGCCATGCTCCAAGAGCTGGGATTGGTCAATCCGGTTGGGCTCCATGAAGGACAGATGCGCTATGAAGTGTGCCATGGCCGAGAGCACCATCACCACATTCAATGCCGCGGATGCGGTCTCATCGTCGATTTACTGTTGTGCCCCATCAAGAAGTTGACCGACCTCGTCGAGCGGCAAACGAAATTTGCGATTGAAGGCCACGCCCTAGAGTTTGTGGGTTGGTGCCCGCAATGTCGATGAAGCAGCATGTCATATGGGGAGCTCGCTGGGGGCTCATTGTCACCTATGTGTTGCTGGTACTGACGCTCCAGCCGCTGCTGCTCGGCCATGCCTTCGCTGCCGGTTCGTCCCACGAACACTCAGACCAGGATGTCTGTTCTTGGTTGGACCATGCCACGAGCGCAGGGGTCCATTCTGTCGCGCCTCTCGTGTTGCCGCTTCACGCGGGACTTTCCTCCCTCAGAGTTTTCACCACACTGCTTGTTGCTGTTTATTTCACGCACGACCACGTCCGCGGTCCTCCTACACTCATCTAACCTGTTCACCTCCTTGCCGCTGATCGCTCTTCTGCACCCTGTGCAGGGGAAGATCGGTTCGCTGTCTGCTCGCGCCTCCTGTAGGGCAGGCACTTAAGGGGTTGGGCTATTCGCCGTCATGGAGAACAGCTCCCAATCTTCTCCTGCAGAAGGTGTGGCGCGGCGGCATGGCATTGTGTCGATTTACCAATGGAGGGCGATATGGCTACAGACGTGATGGCTCTGGTGCCGGTGACGGTTCTCACCGGGTTTTTAGGAGCGGGAAAGACGACCCTGCTCAATCGCATCTTGACGACGGAGCACGGCAAACGGGTGGCCGTCATCGTCAATGAATTCGGCGAGGTGGGGATCGATAACCAACTTGTCATTGGCGCTGATGAGGAAATCTTCGAGATGAACAACGGGTGCATCTGCTGCACCGTCCGCGGGGACTTGATCCGCATCATCGGCAATTTGCTCAAGCGCAAAGACCGCTTCGACTACATGGTGATTGAAACGACCGGGTTGGCTGATCCGGCGCCGGTCGCACAGACCTTCTTTGTCGACGACGAGATGAAGCGGAGGCTGTTGTTGGACGGAATTGTGACCGTCGTCGACTCAAAACACATCTGGGAGCACCTCGACACGAGTCCAGAGGCCAAGGAGCAGATCGCCTTTGCCGACGTGATCTTATTGAACAAGATCGACCTGGTTCATCCGAGTAACGTGGACAAACTCGAAGCCCGTGTTCGAGCTATCAATGTGATGGCCAAGATTCATCGGACGAAGGATGCACAGATAGAAATCAACCGGCTGTTGAACATCGGCGCGTTCGATCTGAGTCGCAAGTTGGACATTGATCCCAATTTCCTCGGCGAAGACACGCATCAGCACGATCCTAGCGTGTTCTCCGTGGCGCTGGTCGAAGACGGTGTGGTCGATGAAGTCAAGGTGAACGACTGGTTTCAGGAAGTCCTGTCTACCATGGGTACGAAGATCTATCGGATGAAAGGCATTCTGAACGTACAGGGCCGCGAGCACCGCTTCGTATTTCAAGGTGTCCATATGCTGTTCGACGGCAAGGCCGATCGGGCATGGAAAGCCGGTGAAACACGCAACAATCAGCTGGTTTTTATCGGCAAGGATCTCGACCGGGCCGCGCTGACGAAGGGGTTTCGGTCATGCCTCGTTTAGCGAAACGCAAACCGACAGTCGCGCTGAGACCGGTCGGCTATGCCCGTCTTGACGACTATGTGCATCGTGTGGGGTTTTCAGCCGATGGCAGTACGTTGGCCGCGTGTGCTGCGTCGGGGCAGGTGGCGATGTGGGATGTGCCGTCGTTCAAGCAGGCTGGCCAGTGTGTGGGGCATCGCCAATCAGCACTGACGCTGGCCTGGCATCCGAAGCGGAACGAGTTGGCCACCGGCGGTCAAGAGGGAGCCGTTAGACTCTGGCAAGCGGGGACGGGCGAAGAGCGAGCGCATTTGGAAATGGGTGGGGAGGGAACATGGGTCGAACACCTCGCCTGGTCGCCCGATGGTGCAACCCTTGCCGCTTCGGCGGGAAAGATGCTGCGCCTGTGGGCCAATGAGTCTGACGCGGGTTCCCGGCTGGCAGGTGAGGTCCCAGCACATAAGACCACGATTTCAGCGCTGACGTGGATGCCCCGAGGCGGCGGCGTGCTGTCAGCCTGCTATGGAGGAGCCTGGCTGTGGAAGTTGGGGAGCGACAAACCTGTGCGATCCTTTCCGTACGATGGGGCGCTCCTCTCTATCGCAGTGAGTCCGAGCGGGGAGTATCTCGCCTCAGGCAATCTCGATGGGTCGGTCCATTTGTTCCGGACCGACTCCGAAAAGAATTGGGATATGTCGGGATATCCGATGAAGGTGAGCGTGGTTCTATTCGACCATGACGGACTCAATCTCTTTACCGCTTCAGGTCCGGCTCTCGTGGGTTGGAGCATGAAGAAGTTTGAAGGAACGGGCGGTCGAATGTTCAAGGGACACCTGGGATGGATTCGAGAAATCGCCTGTCATCCACACCAGTCCGTCCTCGCCACGGCGGGCGAAGACGGGTTGCTCTGTCTCTGGGAGCCGCAGACAACCAAGCCGATGCTAAGCCAAGAGATCAACAAAAGTGGCGGCTTGTCTTGTGTGGCCTGGAGCGCCAAGGGGGCATGGCTTGCGACCGGGACCAACGACGGGACGGTATCGCTATTTGCTGTCGAAGGCCTCGGTGACTGACGATGAATCTCTTTGGGGGCCGGTGCAGTATCGATCCGGAACAGTCAGACCGAATCAAGAGCTGGGCGCGCGAGATTTGGGCCTTGTCCGGCGAAGCTACGGTAATGGTTACTGAACTGGAATGCCGCGAGCCCGGTTGCCCACCCATCGAGACGGTTATTGCGTTGCTCGAAGGGCCCGGCAAGACCACGCAGTACAAGATTCACAAATCGGCAGCTGAGATCAGCCGGGCGGATGTCGAGGGGCTCGCCCTCGACATCGATCACCACCATGACGAGTGAGGAGCAGCCAGTATGACGACGCCACGCATCTCTCCGATCTATGTCATCGCGGGATTCCTGGGAAGCGGGAAGACGACCTTGCTGAAGCGGGCTCTGGCGCACGAACTCGACAGAGGGGTGAAGCCGGCCGTGCTGATGAACGAATTTGGCGAAGTCGATGTGGATGGTGCGATCTTGCACGAGCACCCCCGGTCGAGCGACATCGAGCTGCAATCGCTGTTGAGCGGCTGCATTTGCTGCGACCTCTCCGGAGAGTTCAGCGACAAAGTCGGACAGTTAGTCAAACGGTCGAAGGGCGCGCCCCTGTTCATTGAGACAACTGGGCTGGCCGATACTGGGCAAGTGGTGTCGGGAGTCGAACGGGCTCTGGCGGCGGACCCGCAGACCGGCAAGCAGGCCCGTCTAGCCTCGGTTATCGTGATGGTGGATGCACCGCGGTTCATGAAGCTTGGCTCGTATTGGTCGGCAGCCGAAGTGCATCTTCAGTGTGCCGATACCGTCATCCTCAACAAGCTGGATCAGGTCAACGCGACTCACGCGGATTTGGTCGAGCAGCGGATTAAATCGGTGAATCCCAAGGTTCGTCTACTCAGGGCCGTGCAAGCCGATGTGGAGATGAGACAGGTTCTGACGAGTGCCCCAGCCGCCAGGATCCCTGTGATCGCCAACGGTACGATCACAGATTCGACTGCAGGATATCAGAGCGGCAGCTTTCGGATCACCAAGGCGTTCGACCCTGAGTTGCTCGAAGCGTGGCTGAAGCGATATCAGCGATCGGTCGTGAGGTTCAAGGGGTTTGTGAGGGTGGCTGGGCGAACGGGTCTCCAAGAGGTCCAATGGGTGATGGGATCCCTGTCGATGGTCCCGTATGTCGGCTCGAAGCAATCGCAGGCCAAGGTGGTCGTCATCGGTCGGCACGTACAGTGGCAGCGATTTTTGGAGGGGCTTGAACGTTGTCTGGTGCGACCCAAGCGGCAGACGAAACGATGGAGTCAAGCCAGGAGCAACAAACCCTGATGCAAGGCAACGGAACGATACAGCCATTGGCTGGGAGCAGGGCGACGCTGGTCGATGTATCCGATCACGGCGACTGGTCGCGTTTTTTGGGCGGCACTCAGCTCGCTCCCTGCGAGCAACGATACGCCGGCTATGGGGAGAAAAAGCGCGCTCTATGAGTCTGCCAACCGAATCGACCTGGTGGCTCGTGATCATGATGGGCCTGTTGGGCAGTGTCGGCGCCCTGTTACCAGCGGCAGTCGTGTTATTTATTCCTGATTCCATCCGGCAACAGTGGATGCCCTACCTTCTGAGCTATGCCACCGGGGCCATGCTGGCAGCTGCCATAATCGGCCTGATCCCGGCGGCTATGGAGCGGGCGAGCGCTCATGATGTCGGAATCGCCATTCTGGCTGGGCTAGTCTTGTTCTTCTTGCTGGAGTGGATGGTGATCTGGCGGCACGCTCACGGGAATGACAGCCATGAGCATGCACCAAGCCACGTGCATATCCTTCCCCCAAAAACCGGCACGCTCATTCTCATCGGTGACGCGGTGCACAACTTTGGCGACGGGATTGCTATTGGCGCAGCCTGCGTGGCCTCCCCGAGTCTCGGCTTTGTTGCGGCTCTCGCAGTTTTGGGCCATGAAGTGCCCCAAGAGATCAGTGATTTTTCGATTCTCTTGTCAAGCGGGTTCTCCCGATGGCGAGCCTTTCTCTGGAATACCCTCTCAGGTCTCGCCACGGTCGTCGGCGCGCTCGTAGCGTTTGCCGGGCTGGGCTATGCGGAGTCGATCGTCCCCTATGCCTTGGGTGTCGCGGCAGCCAGTTTTCTGTATATCGGGTTGGCTGATCTGGTGCCGAGCTTACATGGGCGGGTGGGAGCCGCGAGTGGGGTATGGCAATTCGTCACAATGGTCGGCGGCATGGTGACCATCGCCTTGCTTGAAATGATGCCGAGGTAGAGATCCTCTGTGAGGAGGCACATCCGACGAATGCTGCGTGACCGAGTAGGATGCACTCCTGAGTCTACGGCCTCGTCAGGGGATTGCAGAGGGGACGAGGGGTGGCAGGGGTTGGCCGCGAATGTTCTCTGTCTCATGCTTCTCTGGAAACGGTGGGAGGACGATATCAATATGAGGTCAGCATGGGTTTGCTCACGAAACGATATCGTCGGCAATGTAGGCGTGTTGGTCGGCGCCATCGCCTTGTATTTCACGGGCTCTCCCTGGCCTGACAGTGTCATCGGCATCTTGCTCGCCGCCCTGTTCGGTCGGTCCGCCATCGCCGTCATTCGCGCCACATCCCGAGAGTTACAATTTTCAAACTGACCCACTACCCGCATGCGAACGCCAGACTTGGTGCGATGGTGAGTGAGCAGAACAAGAACGATCTCGATCACCGGGGGCCACGGATTATGACTCGACAGACAGAAGAAATTCGCCTAGCCAAACTTGGCTCAGAAACAATCCAGCTTGAGGGGGTGATGCCGCAGGTCGGCGAGCGACTGGACGCCTCGTTCAGCATTCCCGCTGCGCGTCATGCCGAGAGTCCACTGTCGGCGACCGAGCTGTTGCGGGGCTTGGTCATCGTCTCAACGCTCCCCAACATTCAGAAGCATGCCTGCATCACGCAAATCGTGGATCTAGAAGCCCAGGCGAAGGAGCGGGTGCCGTCGGCACGGCTAGTACACATTTCTTCCGATCACGCGGACCATTGGCTGGAGGTCGACCGGTTTCATCCCGATGTGGAGACGCCGGGCTATTCCCTTTGTTGCGCCGATCCGGGCAGTCGTCAGGCTTTTTCGCAGGCGTTCGGCGTGGGCGTGGTGGCCCATCATCGGATTGCGCATGGGCTCTTTGCGTTGCACGAGGGGGTGTTTGTGGCGGTGGCGATTCCGGAGGATCAGATGCGGACGGCTGAGGTGGCCGGCTTTATGGAGCAGCTCTGCCGGAGTCTTGGGCAAGGGTGGACACCCTTGCCCAAGCCCATCAAGCAGGTGTGACAATTACGCGAGCCGCACGGCCCCATGATCGTCGCAGTGCGAACCATGGGCAAAGTGCAGGTGCCCGCCGACCACATAGTCCACATGATCGCCATGCGGAATAGCTTGGTGCCCGCAGTTCGCGCTATGGCGGTGCCCGGCCTCGTGTCCGTTGCAGGCATGCGTGGGCGTACAAGCCGCTGGATTGTCGCTGGAAATGGCGAGCGCATGCTCGTCGATGTGGTCGCCATGGATATGGTGGAGATGACCGTCGTGCAAGTAGTCGGTATGACCCTCATGCGTCACCGCCTGGTGGCCGCAGCCTGGCGTGTGATGGTGCGGGTGATGGTCATGAGTAGTATGGGCGCTCATCGAATTCCTCCTTTGGGTAAGGCGAACGAGAGACTGACCGGATTATCACTGTGAACCGCTTCGACAAAAAAATCAACCGACAGGTCTATCGAGATGAACTGCCCACTCTGGTCATCGCAGGCGGTTGGGTCCTCGATGCGGGACGCTGGAACGGTGAGGCCAATATCTGGATTCGGCAGGGTGTGATCCAGGCCGTAGTTTCGCCTGACGCTCAATCGCCGGACGGTGCGGTCTGCATCGATGCCGCGGGGCTACTCATTCTTCCGGGGTTGATCGACCTGCATGTGCATCTTCGTGAACCGGGATTCGAATATAAAGAAACGATTGCCACGGGCGCGGCGGCCGCGGTCGCGGGCGGGTTCACTGGTATCTGTTGCATGCCGAACACCAAGCCAGTGAACGATGCGCCATCCGTCACGAGGTTGGTGCTGGAAAAGGCTCGGGCGGCCGGCGCGGCACGCGTCTATCCCATTGGCGCTATCACGAAGGGATCTCTAGGAAAGGAGGTGGCCGACCTGGCGGCCCTGAAGCAGGCCGGCTGTGTCGCTGCCTCCGATGACGGACGACCGGTCATGAAGGACGAGGTCATGCGGGATGCGATGGAGCGGGCATTTGAGGCAGCGCTCCCGATCATCAACCATTGCGAAGACCTCTCGTTGTCCGGCTGTGGCTGTATGAACGAGGGGCCAGTCGCCCGTTCGTTGGGTGTGCCGGGGATGCCGGCGAAGGCGGAATCGCGCATGGTCGAACGAGACCTCGCGCTAGCCAGGGAAACTGGATGCCATCTCCATGTGGCGCATATCAGTACGGCGAAGGCCGTCCAGGCCGTTCGCCAAGGTAAGATGGAGGGTGTGCATGTCACCGCCGAAGCCTGTCCGCATCATGTCTTCCTGACAGACGAGGCGGTTCGGGAATGGGGCACATTGGCCAAAATGAATCCGCCGCTTCGCCAACGCGCTGACGTGGAGGCTGTGCGTGAGGGACTGCGTGACGGCACCATCGATGCCATGGCGACCGACCACGCGCCCCATGCCGAATACGAAAAGGCCTGGGGCATGGATCGCGCCCCGTTCGGGATTGTCGGACTGGAGACGGCGCTGGCGTTGACGTTGCGGCTGGTCGAGGAGGGAGTGTTGTCTTTGGAGAGAGCCGTGCGGTGTATGACGAGCGGGCCGGCGCAGATTTTCGGGTTGCCGGGCGGTTCTCTGAACGTCGGGGCCGCCGCAGACCTGGTGCTGGTGGATCGGGATCGAGAGTGGGTCGTCGATCCCGATCAGTTTCACTCGAAGGGGCGGAACACGCCGTTCGCCGGATGGCGTCTACGCGGACAGGTGGCGATGACGGTGGTCGGCGGGCAGGTCGTCTATCAGCGGCCAGCCGAAGCCTAGGTGGCCGCATGCGGACGATTGCCTTCGTCCATCAAAAGAGCGGCACCGGCAAAACGACGCTAGCCATTGCCACGGCGATGGCCAGGGTGCAGACCGGAGCGCGCGTGCTCTTGTTTATTGTGTTAATTGAACCCGCAGTAGGCCAAGAGCGTCCAGCGAAGACATGGGGCAGCTACGCTCCCAGCGGTAGTTATGGTGGAATGAAGGCCGCGAACATTTCATTGAATGTGAAGTCGGGGTTCCCTTCTAAAAACGTTCTGAGTTCGGCCGTGCACGCACCCCATACCTCGTTTTCCAGAACAATCACTTAGACAGTAGCCCCTGCCGGAGTGACCGCTTCATCCGAAGGGACGCGGCTTAGCTGGTCGACTTCCAGTATGTCGCCGCCCTCTGCTGCTTGACTCTACCGGTGGTATTCCACAGAATCCTTGGCGCAGTGAACGGACACCCGTTCTTGAAATTTCATACGTGAGGGAGAGACAAAAAGATGAAAAGCGAGATCTTATATCCAGGGGCCTTTCCGATGGTGCGAGTGGAATTGACGGCGGGCGAACATATCAAGGCTGAGTCAGGCGCGATGGTGGCCTGCTCCCCGACCATCGATATCGAAAGCAAGATGGAAGGAGGCTTTCTCGGCGCCTTGTCGCGAAAGTTCTTGACGGGAGAAAAATTTTTCTTTCAGACCCTGCGAGCCAGTCGGGGGCCGGGCGAAGCGTTACTGGCCCCGACGGTGCCAGGCGAAATCGTTATCCTGGAACTCGATGGTGTGAACGAGTACATGGTCCAAAAAGACGGTTTCCTGGCTGGCGCCGACGGGATCGTCATCGAAAGCAAAATGCAGAGCCTGAGCCGTGGACTGTTGAGTGGAGAGGGTTTCTTTATCTTGAAGATGAGCGGAAAAGGAACACTCGTGCTGAACAGCTTCGGGGCCATTCACAAGATCGAGTTGAAGCCGGATCAGGAATATATCGTGGACAACAGCCACCTGGTGGCCTGGTCCTCCACGACGTCCTATAACATCGAAAAAGCTACCTCCGGCTGGATTGCCAGTGTGACCTCAGGCGAAGGATTTGTCTGCCGGTTCCGTGGGCCGGGACTTGTGTACATTCAAAGTAGGAATCCTGGCAGTTTCGGAGCGTGGATCAGACAATTCATTCCCGTCAGCGAGTAACCGCTGCTGAAAATGGCCCCCAACTTCGTTCTCACCTCGCAGGAAATCCTCAACGTACCGCAAGAGTACGCTTCCGATTTCTGCTCGTCGGCAGCCTCGTTCGCGGTCATTTTGGGCAGCCGTTACTTGGAAACGAACATGGAGAGCGGGGTAGTGGGGCTAAGGGGATAGAGGATTAGACGCATGAGTGATAAAGTACAGACAGCGTTACCCCGTTATTCCTCCACCTCGGATATCCCGCTATGAGTTCCAACGCCCTTTGTTTCGGTCATAACCATCCAGCCAGCGGGGCGCCGTGTTTTGTGCAGGTGGATGCGGCAGGGCTGACGATCATTTTTGAATTCACGGGGGGCGGTGGCGATCGAGAGGTTGTGCCGTTTGCTGCGCTCAGCGTGTCGGCAGGTGGACTTGATCATGACCATCTGGTGGTGAAATGGACTGGCGTGCAGGGGGAGCAGACTCTGTATCTCAAAGACCAGGACGCGATTCGAGCCTTTCGCCAAACGGCTCCCGACGATCTGAGCCTTCATTTTGCTCAGGCTGCCGAGTTGGTGCGTCAGGTGCGTCAACGTCGCCGACTCGTGTGGGGCCTGGCCCTGGGGATGTTCCTCTCGACGGTGTTGGGTCTCTGGTTCGGCTCAGATCTGCTGGTTCAGATTGCCGTGAGCCGGATTCCGGTGGAGTGGGAACAAAAACTGGGGGAGTCGGCCTATCGGGACTTTCTGGCTCAGCAGGAAGTGATCAAAGAGGGGCCGGCGGTGGCCGCGCTAGGAGAAATGACGCAACGGCTGACCGAGCAGATTCCGAACAATCCCTACAAATTTGAAGTAACAGTGGTGAAGAGTGACGTCATCAATGCGTTCGCGCTGCCAGGCGGGCATGTGGTGGTGTTCACCGGGCTCATGAAAAAAGCCGACAGCGGCGAAGAAGTGGCGGGTGTGATGAGCCACGAACTCAACCATGTGTTGCGGCGGCATGGGCTTGAACGGATCGTGAAAAGTCTCGGGTTGCTGACGGTGGTGACCATTGTGCTGGGCGATCAACAGGGCCTCGTCGGGATGATGAAACAGCTCAGCGTCGAACTGCTCACGCTGAAGTTCGGACGGGAGCAGGAGACCGAGGCCGATGTGACCGGATTGCAATTGCTTCAGCGGGCGAAGATCGATCCCTCCGGCATGATCAAGTTTTTCGAGCGGCTCTCGGAGAAAGACGAAGGCCGGATGGAATGGCTCTCGACGCATCCGATGAGCACAGCCAGGGCTGAACGATTGAAAGCGGAGCTGGCCGCCCTGCCGAAAAAATCCCCGGAGCCATTTACCTTCGACTGGAAACAGGTGCAGGCGTCGCTCGGCGCCCAGCCGGTCGTTGCGCCGTAAGCCACGGCGAGCCGTGTGCGATTTCTTTTGTACGAAATTTATTTTCGGCTATAATCCGATCGTTGCATCTTACGGGCAACGGGGCATTAGCTACTCACACAAGGAGGAGCGCGTATGACGAAGCAAGTACTCGTGCTATCGGGTGCGGTGCTTTTTGGCCTGCACGCAGGCATTGCCATGGCGGCCAATCCCGACACTGGGCCTGGTTGCGGTCTCGGCAAACTCGTCTGGAGCGATTATGCGCACCAGAAGAACATCGCGCCCCAGGTGATGATGGCCACGACGAATGTCACGTTTAGCAACACGTTCGGAATCAGCAGCGGCACCTCCGGCTGCACGAACGACGGGAAGATCATGGTCGAGCAGAAGACGACTCTGTTCGCCGAGCTCAATTTCGAGAACCTGTCGCAGGAAATGGCGCAGGGCCAGGGCGAACACCTCGCCTCACTCGCCACCTTGATGGGTGTGCCGGCCGAGCATCAGGCGGAGTTCTTCGCTATGACGCAGGAACGGTATACCTCGTTGGCCAAGACCGGTGAAGTTTCGCCGGTTGCGATGGTGAAAGCGATCAACAGTGCAATCGCCACGCATCCAGTCCTTGCTCAAGTTTCCACTCGTTAATTATCAGTCCAGGGCTTCGACCGCACGGTCGAGTCCCTGCGTCTTTTTGACCTGCTGCGTGCATATTCTTTTTCTCCTGATCAGCCTGCTGTTCGCTCATCCGTCGTCGGCGCAAGCCGAGGCGGCTGCGGGCAATCTCTATTTAACGGAACTCATCGGTCAAGCGGTCCAGGCGCAGCTTGCTAGCGAGCGAGAGTGGCATCTGCTGCTCCACTATCGCCAGGGCATGTGGGGGGGCTATGTCAGCGAGCAGGACGACCCTGGATTCTTCATGTCGCTGAATGGGAAGACCGATCCGCAGGCGGAGCTCAATGCGACGTTGACGCAGTTTTTTTCCGATGAGCGCGTTGGACGGTCGAAGCAGCCGGCCCAATGTGCGTTTGTCGCGCGGTATGCCTGGTTGCGCGATCGATTGCGTTTCGACGAGCAGCGCCTTCCACCGATGGCCTGCGAACGGTTCGAGCGCTGGCTCGCCGACTTTGAGGCCCAATCGATCACGCTCATCTTCCCTTCCGCCTTCATGAACAATCCCGCGTCGATGTTTGGGCATACGTTGCTTCGGGTAGACCAGAAGGGCCAAACAGAACAGACGAGGATTCTGGCCTACACGATCAACTATGCGGCGGACGTGCCGCCTGATTCCGGCCTGGCCTATCCGATCCGCGGCATCTTTGGTGGCTACCGCGGCTACTTCTCGACGATTCCCTACTACCTCAAGGTCCAGGAATACCGCGACATTGAGAACCGCGATATCTGGGAATATCGGCTGAACTTTACAGACTATCAGGTCACGCGGTTGCTCATGCATGCCTGGGAACTAGGGAACTCGTACTTCGATTATTTCTTTTTCAAAGAGAACTGCTCCTACCATTTGCTGGCCTTGATCGAGTATGCCGATCCGACACTGCATCTTATGGATCAGTTTTTTCTTTGGACCGTTCCAGCCGAGACGGTGCGGCTCCTTGTCGCGCAACCGGGGCTAGTCAGCGACATTGCCTATCGGCCCTCTCGCAGCACGCTCATCCGTCGGAAACGGGAACGATTGTCTCCGCAAGAAAAGGAGCTGACGTCGCAAATCATTCAGGAGGGGGCCGCGACGAAATCGGATGTATGGCGTCAGCTCCCAGTGCTTCGCCAGGCATTTGTGCTGGATGTGGCCTCGGATTATCTCCGATACAAGAGTGAGACGAACGAGGCTGCCACTGAGTATAAAGCGCGCAATCGAACGCTCCTCACTGCGCGCAGCGAATTGCGGATCCCCTCCGAGAATCTTCCCGTTGCGCCCTATGCCCAACGGCCGGAACTGGGCCACAAGACTTCCCGCGCGCAGATGGGAGTAGGCTGGCGCAATAATGATAGTTATGAGGAATTCGTGGTTCGCGCCGGCTATCAGGATCTTCTCGACCCGGAGATCGGCTATACCCCGAACGCACAACTGGAGCTGGCCTCTGTGTCGCTGCGGCATTACAGCCGGGCGGATCAGTTCCGGTTGGAGCGGGCGACGCTTGCGAATGCCTTGTCGTTGTCGCCGATGGACTCTCTCTTCCATGCCCCCTCCTGGAAGATCAATGTCGGCATGCAGACGATTCGGCATAATGCCTGCCGCTTGTGTAGCAACGGCGTGATCAACGGGGGGATCGGTGCTGCGGTTGAAAGCCATTGGTTGAAGCGGGAAGTTTATTTTGCCTTTGTGGAAGGGGAAGCGAATTACAGTCGCGCCTATGAGGAACGGCATCGTATCGGCGGTGGTGGCACGGCCGGGCTGTTGTCTGATCTCACCGACCGTTGGAAAATGATGGCCACCGGCACCTATCTGAAATATGCGTTGGGCGAGAAGTCCGACGACATCCGGTGGTTTGTTGGGTCGCGCTATACCCTGACCCAGAATTGGGCCATGAGGCTGGAGTACAATCACCGCGCTCACGACAACGATGTGGTGCTGTCAGTTCAGGGATTCTTCTGAGTGCAGCGGGGGATCGCGTGAGTATCCTCGATGAAACGGTTGTGTTTCACCCAGATTCCTGGAAGGATTGGGACTGGAAATCTCTCAGCGGCTTGCCGCTGGGAGAGGTCTCGCTGACAGCAGCTGACGGGGCGCAGCTGTTCGGCTGGTATGTGGAGAGCCGGCAGGTTTTCGCGGCGGCGAAACCGCCCAAGTCTTTCTCTCTCATCGAGGGCGCCGAGCATAACAGCACGGACCAGGTCGGAGGCGCCGCCTATTTTCAGCAATGGGCTGAGTTCGTCCCACCCGTTATCCGGTGGTAACGCGCTCCTCGTACCGGGTCCCTACAGATCGGAATGATTTAAATTGATTGGCTATTGGTTGGCTATTTGATAAAATATCCTTCGATAACCCCATGGGTTTGCTCGGAGCGACGTGGTGGTGGTTGAATAGGCATAATGGCTAAGGAAATCATGAGGCGTTCTTCTCGTCTGCTGACATTCAGTCTGCTGGGTTTCGCGACACTGTTTGCTCCCGGCTGTGCGGGCAAAACCACCACAATACAGCCACAGGAAAGAAGCAACGCGAGTCTTGGCATGGAGCAGACCCTTGCATCGGCCTCTTCCCCATCGCCAGATACTGCGCAGGACAACCAGCCCGATAGTTTCATTCGGGCCGATGATAAGGATCCCAGACTTGATCCTTTCGTCAGGGCCGTTGATCCATTCGCCAGGGCCAATGAATACTATCCTCCAGACGAATCACTTGATCCCTTTTCCACGGGCGATGCAGAAGCTGGTGAGGTCTATGACCCTTGGGAACCGATGAATACCCGTGTCTTTGCATTCAACCGTCAGCTCGATGAGTTTGTGCTCAAGCCGGCTGCGAAGGGGTACAATTTTCTGTTGCCGGACTGGGTGCAGGTGAGTATCAAGAATATCTATTACAACCTGCGATTCCCCCCCCGCTTGCTCAACAATGCATTTCAAGGGAAGTTCAAGGGGGCTAGCATCGAAGTGGGGCGGTTCCTTGTGAATAGCACGTTAGGCGGATTGGGGATCGTGGACGTGGCCAAGGATATGGGACTGGAGACGCCGGAAGAAGATATGGGCCAGACCCTTAGTCGGTATGGCGTCAAGCCTGGTCCCTATTTGGTGTTGCCGCTGCTCCCTCCCTTTACCGTCAGGGACTTCGCCGGATTTCTTGGCGACATGGCCTTGAACCCGATCAACTGGCTGGTCGCGCCGATCGTCGAGGTCAAGCACATTCCCTCCATCATTGCTCACAAGAATCGGACGACCTCCATGTGGTTCCAACTTGGTGTCCGAATCGAGGAAATGGTGAACGAGCGTTCGATAAACCTTGAAAAGTTTGAGGGAATCGAGGAAGCCACGCTCGATCTCTATACTGCCGTCCGCAACGCTTATCGGCAGAAACGGGCGAAGGCGACTAGGGAATAGAGTCAGGGCCGTCTGTTTGATCTATCCGGTCTGTCTGGAGCAACGAGATAGTCTGAATGGATCGGACCGATCAGATAGACGCTTCTATTGGCACGCCCAGTTCCCGACCGACCTTCACGAAGGCGGTAACAGGTGGCGAAAGTTGTTCTCTTGTATGGGCCGTTGACATCTGTGCCCGAATCCTGGTTTGGCCTTCCGGCACGACTGGGTCACTGCACCCCACGACATAGATCCCTTCTGCTAGCTGTGGAGTTGGTATTACAGCAGGTACAGGCACTGGGCGAAGAGGGGATGCCGGCCTGATACTATTCCGCTTACCCCGTCCGGTTGCGCTAGGGTTCGCGAGATGGGTAGGATACGACCCATGAAGACGCTGCACCACCGAATTCTTATGTTGCTCGCAGAGCTGTGCTGTGTGGCCAGCTTCCTTCTCCTCTCACCAGCCTTTTCAGCTTCCTTGCCGCAGCCCGTTGCTTCGTCCAACCCCATGAAACGGTGGGTGCAGTTCGAGTTGAACCAACCGGAGTCGATAGGGGATCAACAGGCCGGCAAGCCGGTTACTTTGAGGATATTGCTTCGTGGCCAGGCCATTGGGAGGGCTCCGGTGGTCGCGATCTGTGAATCAAAAGTGTTTTACCCGCGAACGGTCACCCTTGAGCCTGATGCAGCGTTCTTGGTGTGGCAGGGGACGGTCACGCTTGAGCCGATTCCGATGAGCCGGACCTCCGTGCCACCCAAGGCGGCGCGAGTCCAAGTGACTTTCGCGCGATCCCGTTCAGACAAAGCGGAACGATTCCTTCGGCGGGTGGTCTACATCACGTTGGATCAGACGGAGCCGGTGAGTGAGGAGAGGGCATTGCCTCCTGTTCAGGGCGAGGCATTGCCGGGGGAAGATGTCATTGTGGAGGAAGTGCAAAAGGCTGTGGCGCCGATTGTGGCCCATCCCGTGTTCGAGGAAGATCTCGGCGCGCGCACCTTATCGGGAGAGAAGAAAGCCTATTGGCGGCAGGTGAGCCAACTCATTAACCGCACTTGGGCCCGCCATGTCCGAGCAGTCCGGCATGCCCCTAGCAGCGAAACGGTGAAGATCCGTTTCAAATTGTATCCCAATGGTCGGGCGCAGTTGATCGAGGTTGAGAAGGGTTCGGGCGCGCGCGAAATCGACGAAGCCGGAATTCATGCGGTGATCCAGGCTCAACCATTTCCGCCATTTTCTGCCGAGCTGGAGGACGGGCCAGTCGATGTGCATGTCCGGATGCGCACTGGTAGTCAGGTTAGGCCCCTTGGGATGGAGCCAGACGGGAGTCCGTTACAGGGCAAGCCCGAGGCGCCGGGCCAGCCGTCGAAGAAATAATCCATCACCAGTTCAGGCTCGCCAGCCCTACATTTTGCAAGGAGGAGATCCATGGTACAGAAGAGAAAAAAGAGTTGGCTCCTGTTCCTTTGGTTCGGAACGATGGTCTGTCTCCCATTCACAGTCCAGGCAGAGCCGGTTCGTTGGAACGTCGATCCGGACCATTCGACGGTGGAGTTCCGCGTGGCCCATATGGTCGTCTCCAAGACGACCGGCCGATTCATGGACTATGCCGGGTTTATCGAGATGGATGCCGAAGCCGGAACGGTGAAGGCGATCGAAGCGACAATCAAGACCGCCTCGGTGAACACGAATCACGAAAAGCGGGATGCGCATTTGCGGAATGCAGATTTTTTTGACGTGGAACGGTATTCGACGATGACCTTCAAGATGAAGAGCTACAAAAAAACTGAAGAGGGGTACCTGGCGTTGGGAGACCTCACGCTGCACGGGGTGACCAGAGAGATCGTGCTGGCTGGCCATTATAATGGCGCGACGAAAGATCCTTGGGGTAATACCAGGGCCGGGTTTAGCGCCGAGGGGAAGCTCAATCGCAAAGACTTCGGGATGGTTTGGAACAAGACGTTGGATAGCGGCGGGCTCGTCGTCGGCGATGAGGTCCAGGTTCGGCTTGAGATCGAGTGCATCAAAGCGAAGAATTAACAGGATGCTGAAAAAGTGGGATGACCCGGCGAGTCCCTTGTGTTCGCACAACGCGCGATCTCAGAAGACCCTCGTTGGACGCGCGCAATGGGGGACTCGCCCGGTTAATTTTCATCCGTTGGAAGATTTCAAGAAACAAGAAGCGCTGGAGCCTCCCGCCCCGGCCTGTAAGGTAGCAAGGAGGCTGAATCGTGGGAGCTTGTGGAATGGTGGTCAGTGCTGTGATCGCAGGGGTAATCGGAATCAGCGGATCCGCCCATGCCTTGGATGTGTCCGATGTCGTGCGGGAGTGGACTCCCGAAGGCAAGAAGCTCGCGATCGAGCGGGCAAAGTTACCGGCTCATGACGAGATGGTCCGGATTCCCGTCGGGCCTTTTCTGATGGGGAGCGACAAGAAGGTCGACCGCAATGCCTACCCGGCGGAGCTCCCTCAGCGGACAATCTATCTTGACGCCTACGAGATTGATCAGTTCGAAGTGACGACCGTGCAATATTTGAAGTATGTCCTGGCTAAGGATTTGCCGCCGCTTATCGATTGGCAGTACGACGGTGGGAACTTCCAGGAGACGATGGCCAGCCATCCTGTGATGCATGTGTCCTGGGCCGATGCCGACGCCTACTGCAAGTGGGCGGGCAAAAGGCTCCCGACGGAAGCGGAATGGGAGAAAGCAGCGCGCGGCGAAGACGGGCGGATTTATCCTTGGGGTAATCAGCCTGCCGGCTTATCACGTGCAAACTTTGGCCGCACCGGTTTGTCCGGTCCAGTGCGCGATCGCCCCGAGCGGCTGGTGCTGTATCCCCCGATCATTTCCGTGGACAAATACGACAATGCCGTCGGTCCCTATGGCACGTTCCAGATGGCGGGGAACGTGGCCGAGTGGGTGGCGGACTGGTACGACAAGGAATATTACAAGACTGCGCCAGACCGAAATCCCAAGGGGCCTGAGAATGGGACTCAGAAGAGTTTCCGTGGTGGAGGCTGGATCGACAGCACGCCGAGTGTGCGAGGCGCGCAACGGAACGGGACCGACCCCAGCACCAAAATGAACTGGATGGGTTTTCGCTGCGCACGCGACGCAAAAGAGTAGCGGCTCAGTAGGCTTAGGCTGATTGCTTCTGTTGAAGAAGAGTCTGGGCCTGCTCGCTGGTCTCTTTGACCAGGATGCCCATTTTCGAGTGGGCGGGTTCGAAGTCGATGGGGAGATGGTAATGGCGGAGGCGTTCGCTGGCGGTGGGGCCAATGGACGCTATGACCATTTTTCTGCAAGCTTCTGTGAATCGCGCGATGTTGCCGCCCTGTTCGAGTAATTGCATCACATGATCGATCTGCGCGGCGTTGGTGATCAACATCACCTGAACCTTCCCCGCAAGAATCTCGCCGAGCACCTGCTGCAACGGGGCCTTGTCCTCTGGGAGCGTCCAACGATAAATGGGCACGGGGAAGACGTCTGCTCCACGCTGCTTTAGGGATTCCACGAGCTCAGGGTTGGATGCCCCATATTCTTGGACTGCGACGCGGAGGCCTTTGAGGGGCCGGTAGGAATCCAGCGTAGCCAGCACTTCCATCCAAGTATTCGGCTCCGGCACGGTGAGTGTCGGAGTGATGCCATGGGCCTTGAGCGCCGCAGCAGGCTTGGGGCCGCGGGCCACGGTTGCCGTCCGTTTGAGCCCCTCCAGGATCGACGGCAGGGGATGGCGCGATTGGAGAATGTCGAGGAGGGCGGTAGCGCCGACTCCCGTCATGAGGATCAGGAGATCGATCTGTCCGCCGATCAATTCGTCGCCCAAACGTAAGGCAGCGGCATTATCCTGAATCGGAACCTCCTGGAGAGCAGGAGCCACAAGAGGCTTGCCGCCACAATGTTCGATCAGCCGGGCCATCTCCTTGGCCATACGGCTTTCGAATGCAGCGACCGCAAGGCCGGAGAATCCCGTTCCGTTCATGACGATCTCTATTGGACCGCGGATGTGACCGCGCAGCGGAAGCCCGTGGACTCGTTGCGGATCGTTGGATCGCTGTCCACGCGGGTGAAGATGCGGACCGTTGGGGTCTCGTTCTGCCAGCCCGCGCCCCGAATGACTTTCTTGGTTCCGCTATCCGGACCCTGAGGATTCTTCGCCGGGCTCTTCTCGTAGTATCGTGCATCGTACCAGTCGTTAACCCATTCCCAGACATTGCCGGCCATGTCGTAGGCGCCGAAGGGGCTCTTGCCCAATTCGTAGCTCCCGACCGGCATCAAGGTTTTTTCGCCGGTCCATTGCTGATTGAAGTTCAGATGTTTGTTCGTGGGCTCGACATTGCCCCAGGGGAATCGCCGGTCGGCTATGCCCTTGGCCGCCTTTTCCCATTCCGCTTCGGTCGGAAGGCGCTTACCTGCCCACTTGCAGTAGGCTTCCGCGTCAAGCCAGTCCACATTGATGACGGGCCGGTCGGTCATCGTGTCGGTGATGGCCTCTCCCTGCCAGAGATTTCTGGTTGGATTTTTTGGATTCTGCGGGACCCGATGGCCTGTGGCCTTGACGAACCCCAGATAACGGCCGTTGGTCACTTCAAATTTATCGATAAAAAATGTGTCCACGAACACGTCATGGCGCGGATATTCATCGCGCCCTCCATCCCGGTCTCCGTGCGGGACTCCCATGGGAAAGACGCCGGCCTGGACGGCGACCATCGGCGCGCCGTCTTTGCCCGTCGAGTCCTTAAGCGGTTGGTCGGCGGCGAGGAGCGGGGATGGGTGCATTGAGAGGCAGAGCAGGGTCGCAACAAGAATCAATCGAAGAGACATGGCAATGAACTCCTTGTTGAAGATCGAAACCACATACATCGTACCATAGCGGGCAGTCGAAGTGCAGCCGCACTATCAGGATGCTAAAAAGTGGGATGGCCTGGTGAGTCCCTTGTGCTCGCGCAACGCGCGGTCTCAGAAGGCCCTCGTTGGACGCACACAGCGGGGGGCTCATCCGGGCCATCAGCGAGGTCTAAACTCGGATGCACCGAGTTTTTCCGTAGTCTGCTAGGTGGTGCAGTGAGGTTCATAGTCCTTTTCGCTCCCTGGGTTTTTAATTGACGGAGCCGAAGTGGCTCCCTACTATACGAGCACGACTATAATAGAGGTTGATTATGGCTGGTCCGCTTCATCGAGGATTGCGACATGTGGCGCTACGCGTCACGAATCTTGCTCGTTCCCGTGCGTTTTACGAACAGTTGTTGGGGATGCAGGTGGTGTGGGAGCCGGACCAGGACAATATCTATCTCAGCTCCGGCTCGGATAGTTTCGCTTTGCACCAGATTCCACCATCTGAGCTGGAGGCCTATCGGCCGCTGAAGGGGCAATTGCTGGATCATGTCGGCGTGATTGTGGAGAGCCCTGAGGTAGTGGACCGGATGTACCGGGAGATTGAGCCGCGCTTGCCGCAACTGGGTGGGCAGGTCGTGAAGCAGCCGAAGCAACATCGCGACGGCAGCTATTCGTTTTATTTCTCCGACCCGGATGGAAACGTGGTGCAGGCTCTGTATGAACCGAACATCAGCAAGCTCAAATGGGAAGTGACGAGTGATCGGTGATGAGTGACCGGTTACACGCCAGGTGGACACCCGTTTCAGACCCATCACGCATCACTCATCATCCATCACAATTATGAAGATCTGGGACAGCCTGCCGAAACATCAGTATCTCAGCCTGGCGCCCTGGTCATGGGTGCAACTGGAGAGCGCCGAGGCTCCCGGGCCTTTTCCCTTTGTTGCAGGCGTGGCGCCGGAAGTCGTCGCGAGTCTCCAGGAAGCCCATAGCCTCTTTTCTAGCGCGATCGATACATCGATCAGCGATGTATTTTCCAAGCGGGCTCCGGTGGACGACCCGGATCGCCAGAGGCGATTGGAGGATGCCTATGCGGAAGTAATCAGCACTCGCCCCCATCTGCAGCAGCACATTCGCTGCGGGCGAAAGCCTGACGGGACCTTCCAATGGGAGTTTCCGACCGATCTCACTAAATCCGCCACGGTCACCAACGGTGGACTCAGGATTTTTCATTCTGTGAAGCGGCAGGCCATTCCGATCGGATTTGATCAGCGACAGTTGGGGCCTCTGGTGGGAAAGCTTTTAGGGTTGCTGGACGGCACCCATCAGCCCGATGAAATCAGAACAGTGGTGGCGACTTCGGGCCGGGACGGGGAACGAGTCCTCACGCGACTGATGGAAGCGCTGCACCAGCATGAATGTTTGGTCAGCGCTAATACCTCCTCTGTCCGGTCCCACTGGTTCGAGACGCTGCAAGATAAAGACACGCTTCATCTCGGCCATGCCGCATTGCTGTATCGGCAACAGAACCAGGCCCTATTATTCGATCCCTGGCTGCTTCCCTGGTTTGCCGAATCGTCTATCCCCTCGCTCTGGGGATCGCTCTTGCCCAAGCCGGCTGCCGTATTTCTGACCCATGATCACGACGATCACGTGGACCCTCGGACGCTGTTGCACTTGCCCAAGGACACGCCGATTATCGTGCCAAGCCGAAGAAATCGTCGCATCCTGTCCTATGATTATCTGTCGCTTTTGCGCGAGCTGGGATTTGGCAATGTGATTGAATTGGCGCATGGAGAGAGTTGGGCTTTTGAGGGAGGGGCGGTCTACTCCGTACCTTTCTACGGCGAAGATCCCTGCGACCTGGAAATGCCGCGCAACTGTTACCTCATTGCCGACCGGGGCTACAACGTGCTTGTGCATGCAGATAGCGGGCCGACGAACAGCGGCAAGTCCGCGCTCAAGGATGGAGTGATTCAGGCGCTCGTACAGAAACATGGGCCGATTTCGCTGGTGCTAGCCTCGCAGCAGCAATTGCTCGAAGTCCGTGGCCATGCGGCGCATGCGCCCTTGTCTCATCCAGGCAAATGGCTGGACGTGGGAGAAAACGGCTATCTCACGAATTCGTATTTGGCAGAGATCTGCGCGGCGGCGAAGGCCACACTCTTCGTGTCTTATGCCACGGGCGGCGCAGACTGGTATCCGGATCATCTCTCGTTCATGTTTAGCAAACGGAATCCCGCCCGCTCGGCCTTGGTGACGGCCCATTGGGAGAGGCCGGAATCCCTCAAGGATCTTCTCGCTCCCAATGGATGCGCGTATCATTGCGGGCAGGCGCTGGATCTGTTTCGTGGAGCAGCCAACGGGCTGGTGGTACCGATGAAGACAGGAGAGGCCTTGACGCCTCTGTCCCTCTACCGGCTCGACCATGGCGATCCCCCCTTCATGAAGGCCGGCAGCCTGTCTCGTTAGCAGGCTGTTTCAGCATCCTGTTAGATCGATAAGGATTAATTATGGCCATACGCAAGACAGAGCAGCCTCCAATCCTCGTGACCGGCGTCGCAGGATTTATCGGTTTTCATACGGCAATCAGATTGCTGGAGCGAGGCGAGAAGGTAATCGGGCTCGACAACGTGAACGATTATTACGACGTGAGACTAAAGAAAGCGCGGTTGGCGAAGCTGAAGCCCTTCAGGCAGTTCACCTTTACCAAAACGGATCTGGCGAACCGGGTGAAGATGCGGAAGCTTTTTGCCGAACAGCCGATTGTGAAGGTGGTCCATCTGGCGGCGCAAGCCGGCGTACGGTATTCGCTGGTGAACCCGCATGCCTATACGGATAGCAACATCGAAGGGTTTCTAAATATTCTCGAAGGCTGCCGTCACGCGAAGGTGAAGCACCTGGTCTATGCCTCGTCGAGTTCCGTCTACGGCGGCAATACCCAGATGCCCTTTTCGATTCATGACAACGTCGACCATCCTATTTCACTCTATGCGGCCAGCAAGAAGGCCAACGAACTCATGGCCCATTGCTACGCGCATCTCTACCGGATTCCGTGCACGGGTCTGCGGTTTTTTACGGTCTATGGGCCTTGGGGTCGGCCCGATATGGCCCTCTTCATTTTCACGAAGGCGATCCTGGAAGGGAAGACTATTGAGGTTTACAACCACGGGAAGATGCGCCGTGACTTTACTTATGTCGATGACATTGTCGAGGGAGTGATTAGGACCCTCGACCATCCGGCCAGTCCGAACCCTGCCTGGTCCGGCGATAAGCCCGATCCGGGAACCAGCTCGGCCCCGGCCAGGATCTACAATATCGGCAATCATCAGCCGGTTGAGCTGCTGCGTTTTATCGAGGTATTGGAACAGACGATCGGGAAAAAGGCGAAGAAGAAACTGTTGCCGATTCAGCCCGGTGATGTGCCGGCGACGTATGCCGATATCGAAGACTTGTCGCGGGGTGTCGGATTTAAGCCAGCCACACCTATCGAGGTGGGGATTCCCCGTTTCGTGCAGTGGTATCGGGAGTTCTACAAGGTATAAGAGGCGCCAAGCCTCTTGTCCCTCCTGCCAGCGCGACCTCAGCGTGAACGATCCGGATGATAGGGTGCCGCTCCTGCTCAATGGGGAACAGCCTGCCCTCTGCTTGCCATGCTCTGCTAATGCTTGCTGGAAGTAATGGAGATGTGGCGTTTCGTCGTCGGCGATGACGCCGTTGAAATCGAAAATAATGGCGAGGATTATCGCTAGGCCTCGCTGGGTCGCCTCGCGGCACCACTCGAGCGCATGGCGCGCGTGGGACAAGCAGCTTTGCCTTGTTCCCTGTCCACTACTAAGGTATTCTCTATTTTAAGCTCGCGAAGCATGAGGTGGAAACGTGAAATGTTCGAAGAGCCTCCCCCGGTTCTCTCACTTCTGATATCCGGAATATTTTCCGTATGACTGACCACAGCGTATTGGTGAACCTGCTCGTAATTTTTACGGTCTCGATTGCCGTCGTTTTCGCGTTTCACAAATCCCGGCTTCCCGCGATCGCGGGGTTTCTGTTCTCGGGCGCGCTCATCGGTCCCCACGGGTTGAACCTCATCTCCGATATGGACACGGTCCAAGTGCTGGCGGAGATCGGGGTCGTTCTGCTCCTCTTCACCATCGGCCTCGAGTTTTCGCTGGCACAATTGGCCTCCATGCGTCGCCTCATGTTCCTGGCCGCACCGCTCCAAGTCGGCGGCGTGCTGTTGATCGCCTGGCTGGGGGCGACGCTCGTTGGACTGTCCTGGCGGCAGGGCCTATTTTGGGGCTTTCTGTTTTCTTTGAGCAGTACGGCGGTTGTCCTGAAGGCCTTGGCCGAACGGGGAGATAACGATTCGATCCATGGCCGGGCCACCATCGGCATTCTCGTCTTTCAGGATTTAGCCGTTGTTCCCATGATGCTGTTGATGCCGATTCTCGCCAGCCAATCGGGCGGAGGAAGCCTGGCGATTCTGCTCACCTTGGGGAAGTCGATCCTTGTCATCGCGCTGGTCATTGCTGCTGCCGGGTATCTGGTTCCTAAGCTGCTGGAACATATCGTGCGCAGCCGCAGCCGAGAGTTATTTTTATTGACGATCATCGTCCTCTGTCTCGGCATCGCCTGGCTCACCTCGCTCGGTGGCCTGTCGTTGGCCCTGGGCGCATTCATCGCCGGGCTGGTCATTTCCGAATCCGAGTACAGCCATCAGGCCATGGCAGAAGTGTTGCCGTTCCGAGACAGTTTACAGAGTCTTTTCTTCGTGTCGGTCGGCCTCCTCATGGATTGGCGGGTGTTGTTTGAGCATCCATTGCCAGTGGGGGGTTTGCTGGTGACGGTGCTGTTGGTGAAGTTTGCCTCAGGGGCCGGCGCGGTCCTGTTGGCGGAGGTTCCTCTACGCTCGGCGGTCATGGTGGGCATCGCCCTAGCTCAGGTCGGCGAATTCAGTTTCTTGCTGGCGCAGCAGGGGAAAGAGAGCGGCCTCCTGCAGCGCGATTCCTACCAGATCTTTCTTGCGGTTTCGGTGCTCTCGATGATCGCCGCACCTTTTCTCATGCAGTGGTCGCCGAACCTGGCCCGCCGTGTGGAGGCGTGGCAGCGGCTTCGTCATTGGCTGCCCAGCCGCACCACCGCCCATGTCCTGCATGTCGAGGGCAAGCAGATCCGGATGAAGGACCATGTCATTATCGTAGGATATGGATTGAACGGGAAGAATCTTGCCCGGGTCCTCGGCGATACGGAGATCTCGTACGTGGTCCTGGATCTCGATGGCGATATTGTCAGCCGCAAAGCAAGCCATGGCGTGCCGGTTTACTATGGCGATGCCACGAATCCGAACGTGTTGCGGCAGATGAAGATCGAGGATGCGAAAGTAATGGTGATCGCGATCTCCGATCCGTTCATGACCCGGCGGGCCGTGCAGGTGGCTAAGGAGCTCAATCCAAAGCTGCAGGTCGTCGTGCGGACCCGTTATCTGCGAGAATTGGAGGGGCTGCACCAGCTCGGCGCGGATAATGTGGTGCCGGAGGAATTCGAAACATCTATCGAGATTTTCGCCCTGGTACTCCGCACGTATAAACTGCCGCAGGAATTTGTGACGCAAAAGTCCGAGCAGATTCGTCACGAGGGTTATGCCTTGCTTCGACGTAGTGGACTGCCGGAACTGGCGCATCATCTCCGTAGTGGGACCTTGACCGATACGGAAGTTGAAACCTGCCGCATCGACGAGGATTCGCCCGCGCGGGGCAAGACGCTGACCGAAATTTCTCTCCGGCCTCGTACCGGCGCATCGGTGATCGCCTGGACGAGAGGAGGCGTGACGCAGTCGAATCCGTCAGAGCAGACCCGGTTGCTGGGGGGAGATATCGTGGTGCTGCTCGGGACGCGCAGGCAGATCAGGCAGGCAATGGAACTGCTTGTGTCGATGGGCGCGGAGTAAGTCGCTGCCGGTTAACTCTTCCAGCGCAGCGTAACCCGCTCCTTGAGCGGATGGTCGAGGGGCTGTCCTGTCTGCACCGACGCGAGATGCGCCGCTTTCAACCTATAGTACCACTTGGCCGGCTTATCGGCATCGTCGATAAGCATCAAGGACGGCTTGTAGCGTAAGCCCACCGTTTGGCGTTCCATCGCCTCCCGATCCTGCCCCATGAATACGTTGGCGAAATAGCGAAAGATGGTTTTGGAAAACGGCAGCCAGCCGAGGCAGTTCCAGGCCGCGGTGAAGTCAATGCGGCACTGCTGGTCCGTGATCGGCGTGACCGTGGCACGGGTGGAGACGAAAAGAGATCCGCATTGGATGAATTCGAACCGCTGGTTGGGCAACACGAAATCGATGGTTGTCGTGAGCGGCGCGCCGTACAGCATATTAAAGAGCTTATAGGGTCCGCTGTTTTTGGACGGGGCGTGCGGCGACATGCGGAAGCCGTTGGGAATCGGTTCGAAGGCCTTGGCCTTTTCGTGCATGCTCGCCTGGGTCCGCCACCAGGGGCTTTGATGGACGAAGGGGCCATGGGCGGGGTCCATCAAGCCGACGATGCCATCGTCGATGGTGCAATCCAAGAGCGTCGAAATATGAATCATTCGATAGGGAGACGAGGGGAGCGGAAGCGGCGGCACCTCCGGGATGGCTTGGTTCGGTTGTTGTAGGTCGGGAATGAATACCCACACGTAGCCGTCTCGCTCGCGGCAGGCATAGGTCGTAATGCCGATTTTATCGGCTTGAATGGGAGAATCTGTGACCAGCGAGGGAATTCCCTGGCAACGACCGGCCTGATCGAACCGCCAGCCATGGTAGGCGCATTCGACGCAGTTGCCGTTCATTTTGCCGAACGACAGTGGCATCCCCCGGTGGGGGCAAATGTCGCGCATGGCTGCGACAACCCTCTGCGCGGTTTTGCAGACGAGGATTGGGAGACCCAGCAGAACGGTCCCTTTCAGACTGTCGGGAGCGAGGTCGCTGCTCAGGCATGCGGGATACCAGAAGCCGAACAGTGGCGCGTTCTTGGAGTGCTTGATTTCGGTAATGAGATCGCTATGCATGGAAAAAGGAAGGACGCACGTCAGAGGACCAGTCTGACCGTGAATATAGCGAGCAGGTCATAGAAGGTCAAGCCAGCTAGTCCAACGAGGGCCTCTCTCTTCCGTCACATCTGCTCAAGGCGTTGTCAGGCTGTCCTTCATGCGCGCATCCAACGAGGACCTTCTGCGGCCGCGCGTTGTGCGAGCACCGAAGATCGGCAGACCGCCCCGCCTTTCCTCCGGTCTTCCTTGACAAGAAAAAGAAGCGGAGACTATAGTCAAAACCTCATTGAAATTGCGGTATTCACGCGGGTCTGACTAAAAAAGAGGGTGTATGACAATCACGCAGACGGATCCAGCGGTGGCCTTGGCTAACCTCCAAGCTTCCAAGCCTGAGAAGGTGACGATCGTGTTGCTGAGTGGCGACATGGATCGAGCGATGGCGGCGTTCATCATCGCGACAGGGGCTGCAGCCATGGGGATGCAGGTCACGGTCTTTTTTACTTTCTGGGGCCTCAATACCATTCGTCGGAAAGGCGCGGCCAGCTCCGCGAAGGATTGGCTCCGCCGGATGTTCGGTTTGTTGAACACGGGCGGCGCGGATAACCTGCCCCTTTCGCGGTTCCATTTCTGTGGGCTGGGCACGAAGATGATGAAAATAGTCATGAAGCAGAACCGGATGCCCGGCGTGCCGGAGCTCATGGAGACGGCGTTGGAGCTGGGGGTTCGCTTCATTGCCTGTACGACGACTATGGGGTTGATGGGCATCACGAAAGATACTCTCATCGAAGGCATCGATCAGTTTGCGGGGGTGACGACCTATCTCGCGGAAGCCAAACAGGGCAGCGTGAATTTGTTTATCTAGACGCGAGTGCGGATGCTGACATGGAGAGGAACGTATGATTCAAGCCGATGTGAAGCTCGATACGCTGGGGTATTTTTGCCCGATGCCGATTATTATGACCCTGAAGAAGATCAAGGAACTGACGGTGGGTCAGGTCCTGGAAGTCGTGTCCGACGACGAAGGCATCAAAAAAGACATGCCGGCCTGGTGCGATACGACCGGTCATCAGATGGTCGGTCTCGAAGAAGAGCAGGCGAAGGCAGGCATGATCTATAAAGCCTTTGTAAAAAAGACGAAGTAACTGCATCAGCTCGGACGCAGTGGAGAGAGAAGCCGGAGGGATGATGATCAGACCTCCGGCTTCGTTGTTTCAATAACGGGTAGGGTAGGGCATGGACCGCATCGTCGAATGTGTGCCGAACTTCAGTGAGGGGCGAAGCCGGACGACGGTCCACGCGCTGGTCGACGCGGTGGAATCCGTGCCGGGGGTCTGGCTGTTGGACCAGACGATGGATCGGGATCACCATCGCTCTGTCTTGAGCTTTGCCGGCGAGCCTGATGCCGTCGCGGAAGCGGCCTTTCGCGCGATTCGCGTGGCGACCGATCTCATTGATCTTCGCAAGCATGCGGGCGTTCATCCACGGGTCGGGGCGACGGATGTCGTGCCCTTCGTGCCGGTGCGCGGTGCGACGATGCAGGACTGTATCCGTCTGGCGAAGCGTCTGGGGAAGCGGGTGGGGACTGAGCTGGAGATCCCGGTCTTTCTCTACGAGCAAGCGGCCACGCACCGCGGTCATGCTTCGCTGGAATTGGTCCGCCGCGGAGAGTTGCAAGGCTTGGCCTTTCGTATGGCGTCCGATCCCGACTGGATGCCGGATTTCGGCCCATCCCAACTTCACAAGACGGCCGGGGCCATGGTCATCGGCGCGCGCCCTCCCTTGATCGCGTTCAATGTCAATCTCCGCTCAACGGATCTAGTTCTGGCTCGTGCTATCGCGAAAGACATTCGTCAATCGAACGGCGGATTCCCCCATCTCAAGGCGATCGGGGTAGCGCTGGCCAGCCGTCGCATGGTGCAGGTGGCGATGAATCTCACCGATCACATCATCACGCCGATCCATGTCGCGTTCGAAGCGGTCCGGTCCCGCGCAGCCGAGCAGGGAGTGGAGGTTGCGGGAAGCGAAGTGATCGGGTTGGTGCCGCAAGCCGCGCTGGTGCAGATCGCCGTGCAGAGCGTGGCGCTCGAACAGTTCGATGTCACCCAGGTGTTGGAGACGAGAGTCGGGGCGCACTTGTCTGGTAAGCCGGCAAAGCAGGTCCTCGCGCTCGAGGATTTTCTGGAGTCTGTGGCCGCGGCGACTGCGATTCCAGCTGGTGGTTCGGTCGCGGCTTTGGTGGGAGCCCTTGCGGCTTCGCTAGGAATCATGGGGGCGAAGCTTAGCAAGCAGCGGACAGTCGAAGGTCGGCTGAGCGAAATTAGCCTGAGGCTGCGCGAGCTGATGCAAGCGGATGGCGAAGCCTACCAGCGCTTTATCCTGGCCACGAAGCTCTTGAAGACAGACACGACTCGTCCGTCCATCTTATCTGCGGCGCTTCATCTTGCGACCGAGATCCCGCTCGAAATCGCCGAACAGGCGACCGAGGCGGGAATGCTGCTTCATGCTTGCTCCGCAGGGGTGAAGCCCCGCGTCCAGTCTGACCTGACGGTTGGATTACTGTTTGCGATCGCCGCAGCGGATGCAGGGCGTCACACAGTCGTTGAAAACATAAAAATACAGCATAATCAACGGCTTAAGCTGTCTCTTCTTGGCCGAATGCAAGTAATGACAAAGCGTCTTGAGGAACTGAGAGGGGCTATGCTACACTGCGCCCCTTGGTCAGGACGGGTTCGCACGAGGAAAAACCCTGTACAGGCATCGCCTGGGAAAGTAAATAGACGGGAAGAATGGAAATCAAAGTCTTCAATAATAACGTTGAAAAAGCCCTCAAAGTTGCCAAAAAGAAACTCGCGGGGGAAGGCCTCTTCCGGGAACTGAAGCGCCGACGGTTTTACGAGAAGCCGAGCGTCAGAAAGAAAGCCAAGGAACGCGAAGCACAGCGTCGTCGTCAAAAGTGGTTGTCGAAGCGTAAGCCAGAGTAAGCGTCTGTCCACAGGCGTGCTCGTTCGGTTGACCGCATTCCTCCCAAGGCCTCCGTACTCACTTCTAGTCCATGCGCCAGGATCAGATCACTGCTGCGCTTCGAGTTGTGAAGCGCGAGATTCGGCAGTGGGAGGAACCGGTCCTCGGCGTGGTCTCACGCGAGTCGCACCGCGATCCCTTCCGCATCCTCATTGCCTGTCTCCTCAGCCTCAGGACCAAAGATAAAACGACCGGTGAAGCCAGTGGCAGGCTCTTCGCGCTGGCATATCAGCCTGCTTCGATGCTGGCCCTTCCACTTCAGAAGATCGAACAAGCCATCTATCCCGCCTGTTTCTACCGGACGAAAGCCAAATCGATCCATGCGATCTGCCGCCGCCTGCTGAGGGACTATGGAGGCGCAGTGCCCGATTCCATCGAGGAATTGGTTACGCTGTCGGGGGTTGGCAGGAAAACGGCGAATTTGGTGGTGACGGTCGCATTCGGCAAGCCCGGTATCTGCGTGGATATTCACGTCCATCGCATCAGCAATCGCTGGGGTTATGTAAAGACGAAGACGCCGGAGGAAACGGAAGAAGCCCTACGACAGAAGTTACCGAAACCCCATTGGATCACGTTGAACGATCTGCTTGTCCCCTACGGCCAGCATCTCTGCCAGCCGGTCTCGCCATTTTGCAGCCAGTGCAAACTCACCGCATATTGCGATCGGACTGGGGTAACGCGCTCGCGTTGAGGCAGCGCGTGGTTTGTTCCCGCAGGCTGCTCAAAAAAACCACCCAGCCAGGCCGCAGCGAGTGAAGGCCTGAGACGTGTCCCCTTGGGGTACGTTGAGGGTGTGAACGATGCGAGAATGAAGCTGGGGGGACTTTTCAGCAGCCTGCTAGATGAAGAGTTTCGTTTCGGCATCGGAGGTCAGCGCAATAATGGCGGGGAGTCCCATGACTTCGTCGACGTTTCTTGTCACGGCATCGGGATCGACGTCCATATATTCCAGCCCCGCGCTACAGGCGATGAGCCGGAATCGGCCGACCAGCCTCGCATCCTGAAACATTTCGGAAATATTCGGAACTTTCTTTTCTTTCAGCAGCCGAGTCACTGCCTCCGCCGATGAGGCATATTCCGGAGGGAAATCGATCACGTCGATCTTTCCCTCTGCCAGTTTCTTGATCGTCCAGAATAAGAGGATCACGATCACGTCTTTCCCCATCGCCGAAGCTGTGAGGCCCAGGGTTGCGACCTGGTGCAGCGCATCGTAGGTGGCGTGATGGGCGAAGATGACGAACTTGGGTTGAGGGGGCATAGGCGGCGGCTATTTCTTGGTGGCGCGTGTTTTGACGCTATTGATGTAATCAGTGATGGTCGCATCGACTTCGCCTGTGGTCATAGGGCGATCATGCGTTTCACTCTCGTCGACAAGGTACTTATTTTGATCTTTTTCCTGCCGCAGGACTACCGAATTCTCCGGCGTCACCTCGATCAGCATGAACCATTCTCTCGCGCCCTGCGTGATGACGACTTCCTTGCCCAGGCCTTTTTTCGTAATCTCGATATGAAAATATTCGGCGGCACTGACGAAGGAGGCGATTGTCACAAGACCCAAGCTCAGGACCGCAATCCTGAGCCAGGCGCTGATTCGTCCTATGCAGAGAGACCGGTGCGACATCGTAGGGGGATTATAGCTCGCTCAGAAATCTGCCGCAAACCCTCGCCGCCCCTTGGTTGTTGGCTTGAGTGCTCCCAGGTCGCATGCTAAGATGCGCGGTCCATGGATGGCCTACTCGCAACAATTCAGCAATGGATTCCGGTCGACCTGCTCATCGGCCTCACTGTGGTTTCGGTGTTCGGCTTTATCGGCTCTCTGATTGCGATCCCGCTGATTCTGGTCCGTCTGCCGGCCGACTATTTCGACACGAGGACACCCCGCCATTGGATGAAAGACCATCATCCCTTGCTGCGCCTGATAGGGCTGATCGTGAAGAACATCGTGGGAGCGGTGTTATTTTTGGGCGGGCTTGCCATGCTTTTTCTGCCGGGGCAGGGTCTGCTGACGATGCTGATCGGGATCTCGCTCATGGACTTTCCCAGAAAGCGCGAGCTAGAGGCCAAAATGGTCGGCCAGCCGACCCTGTTTGGCGTCATCAATACGATGCGCCAGAAGTTTCATAAACCCCCACTGAGCCTCGCTCCAGATCCCTAAACCCCATGGCCAGCAACGATTCCAGCCGCAAGACGCTCTATCTGATCGATGGAAGCGCGTACATCTATCGTGCCTTCTTCGCCCTGCCGGCGATGAATAATTCCAAAGGTCTTCAGACCAACGCCATCCTCGGCTTCACGACGATGTTGCTGAAGATTATTCGCGAGAAGAAGCCGGATGGAATTGTTGTGGCGTTTGACGAAAAAGGGCCGACCCTGCGCCACGCGGAGTTCAAAGACTACAAAGCGCAGCGGCCACCGATGCCGGACGGGATGAGCGCTCAGATTCCCTATATCCATCGCATCGTGGATGCCCTCAACATCCCCGCCGTCCGACAGTCCGGGCATGAGGCAGACGATTTGATCGGTACCCTCGCGCACCAGGCGGAGCAGTATGGGTATGATGTCGTTATCGTCACGGGCGACAAGGATATGTTCCAGCTCCTGACTCCCCACGTGCGCATCTACGATCCGGTAAAAGACAAATGGCTTGGTGAAGCGGACTGTGTTGAGCGTTTCGGCGTGGAGCCGGCGCGCGTTGTCGAGATCATGGGGCTTATGGGCGATGCGTCGGACAATATTCCCGGCGTCAAGGGCATCGGTGAGAAAACGGCGATGAAACTGATTGCTCAGTTTGGCACGATCGAAGAACTCTTGCGCCGCGTCGAAGAAGTCACGCCGCCCCGGATCAAGGCCCTCCTGATCGACCAGGCCGAGAATGCCCGTCTCAGCTGGAGGCTGGTGACCATCCAACTGGATAGCCCCATCCCCTTCAAGCCCGAGACCTATCACATCAAGCCTCCGCATCAGGACCAGCTGACCGATTTGCTGCGTGAGTTGGGGTTCACCTCACTCCTCAAAACGTTTCAGTCCTCCTTCACGCAACCGGCGAAGGCTGTGGCGGAGACGAAGCTCGTGCAGGATGAATCCTCCGCGCAGCGATTTGTGGAGAGCTTGCCGCAGGGAGGCGTCCTCGGTCTGCAATGTCTGCTGCCTCCTGGAACTCCTACGCAGGTTGACGTGGAGGGCCTTGCGCTCTCTACGAGAGATAAGACGGCGTTCATTCCGTTCGACGTCCATGCCTACATGAGGCCGATCATCGGGCTGCTGCATGACTCCACGAGAACCAAGGTGGTGCATGATCTGAAAGCGACCCTATTGGGCTTTCACCGGATCGGCGTGACCCTCGCCGGTCCCTATCTGGACACGATGGTGGCGGACTATCTCCTGAATCCCAACCGCCGCGATCACCAGCTTGAGACGATTGCGCTGGAACTGCTGGACCATCGGCTAGGGACAGGGAAGCCGGAGAAGGCCGCGCCAAAATCCCTCTTCGATGAGGAGGAGACAGGGTCACAAGAGGAAGCGACGGAAGCAGCCTTGGTGCTGGCCAGGCTGGCTCAGCCCTTGACGGAACGGCTGGCGGAGCAGGGAAGCCTTACACTGTTCAACGATGTGGAGATGCCGTTGGTGTCGGTGCTGGCCGAGATCGAGCGAAACGGCTTTTTATTGGATGTCGAAGGGCTGCACAAGCTCAGTAAAGAGTTAGAGCATGATCTCGACAAGATGATCGAAACAATCCAGGGCATGGCAGGCGGCGAGTTCAATATCAATTCGCCCAAGCAGCTCGCCACAGTGCTCTTCGAGAAGCTTGGGCTTAAACCGATTAGGAAGACCAAGACCGGCTACTCGACCGACGAAGACACGTTGGCGCAGCTTGCCGCACAACATGAATTGCCCGCGCAGATCGTGAATTATCGAAGTCTCAGCAAGCTCAAGTCCACCTATGTGGATGCCTTGCCTGAAATGGTTAAGCCTGAGACCAAACGGCTCCATACCTCGCTTAATCAAACCGTCGCGGCCACTGGACGGCTTTCCTCCACTGAGCCGAACTTGCAAAATATTCCGGTAAAGGGCGAGTACGGGCTACGAATCAGAGAAGCCTTTATCGCGCCTCCCGGTCATACCCTCCTCTGCGCTGACTATAGCCAGATCGAGCCTCGCATCCTTGCGCACCTGTCGCAAGATCCTCGCTTGCTCGCCGTCTTTGCAAAGGGTGAAGATATCCATATGGCGACGGCCATGGAGATTTTTGGCCTGCCCTCCGGTCAGATCACGCGAGATATGCGGCGCGTGGCCAAGACTGTTGTCTTCGGGATTGTGTATGGGATCAGCCCCTTCGGCCTGGCTTCAAACATTGGCGTGACGCAGGCAGAGGCGAAGAAGTATATCGAGACCTTCTTTGAGAAGTTTTCGGCCGTGCGGGCCCTAATGGACTGGAATATCGAAGAAGGCAAAACGAAGGGCTACACGACCACGATCCTCGGGAGGCGGCGTCCGATTCCCGAGTTGCAGAGCGGGGATCCGGTGCAAAGGGGCTTTGGCGAACGGATGGCGGTGAACAGTCCGATCCAGGGTTCAGCCGCGGATCTCATCAAAGTGGCGATGATCAATGTGAGCCGGTTGCTGCACCATGAGCTGCCCCATACCAAGATGATTCTTCAAGTCCATGACGAATTGATCTTCGAGGTGCCGGAGAAAGATTTGGAAGAGACGAAGCGGCTGGTGAAGCAGGAGATGGAAGGGACGGGAAAGAAGCTGGGGCTGTCTGTGCCGCTGAAAGTGGATATGGGGACAGGCCATAACTGGCGAGTGGCTCATCCGTAGCAGCCAAGGTTGCGAGGCTGGTTGATCTGTTACGGAGTCGGGTAGAGAGCCTGCGCAATTTCTGTCATGTTGAAGAGCATCGTGTTGCGGCGGGTATAGGCTGCGTGGCCGAAGTAGTGGTCTCGCACATTGGTTGATCCCGTGGAGTCTTTGTAGTCGACGAGCATGCCCAGCCCTTCGCTCGGGATACGGACGGCCCGGCGGGCGCATTCGAGCCAGCGCTCGAATCCGTCAAAGGGTTCGACGATTTCCCACACAGCCTTGTTCGCGGTTTTTGCTGCTTCGGCTTCTGGCACGGCATCGCTGCCTGCGACAGCCATTTCCTGAACATAATCTCCACCCCAGGCAATCGGCATTTCCATCGTGATCTGGGGTAATTCCATTTTCGCGAGCCAGGTCTTGCCATCGGTTCGAAGATTTCGATGGTTGACGATATGCAGTAGCTTGCCCAATCCCGATAGGTCCCATCCGTACCGGACCGGCATGCCGAAGGTGACGACGTCCAGTGCCGCGCTATTCAGGAGGGTGCCCTCCGACAGGAAGGGCGCGATCCGTTGGATGGTCGTGGCGATATCCGGTCGATTGGTTTGAGCAGCGAACGCCGATAGGAGGTCGAACAGTCTCGTCCTGCTGCTAGATGCGGATGGACATAAGAGGTTCGAGACGAGGGCGAGGACGAGGCCTGCCTGTCCATGGGCCTGCATAAGGATGCGATCGCCCTGGGCCAGCTTGTGGGTTTCGGCCCAGTCTCGCAGCCGTCCGAGCAGTGAGATGGCTGCCAGGGCACGGCCCAGGTGATGGTGCTCGCAAGACCAGAGTTCGCGGAGGCAATGGATTGGACGGTCCAGGCCCTTGTTGAGGGACTGTTTCATCTGCTCCACGTAAACATTGGTGAAATTGCCTGCATCCCCGATCTGCTCGTCGAGTAGCCGCTTGGTGGCGTCATCGTTCGGGAGCGGTGGCTTTAGGCCTCCCGGAAGAGAGGAGATGCCATTGCTGCCGTCTCGTAGCAATGCTAAGAGGGCATCGAGTCCCGCCACGCCGCGCGAGTAGCCTCGTTTGAGCCCTCCCAGGTCATCCAGTCGCTGCGCCCCGAAGAGGTCGGTTCCCATGATGGAGCCATGCAGAAAAACGATCAGGCGGACTCCCGCTTGCGACAGGCGCTTGCCGGTTGCGGCCATGGTTTCGTGTCCGGACGGCGATTCTTGGAGCGTGGCCAGGGTGGCCTCGCGAATGGTGAGCCGCTCGCCGGGATTTTTCCGGGACATCTCGTCGTGCTGGAAATTATTTTCAATCGGCATGGTGAGTTACATACCCGATGTTATTCGCGATGTATAAGCGTGAAGTATTTCAATCATTTCTTCTTGCACGCAATCCTCCACCAGGTTTCCTGCACGCTGTCCGGGATAATAGGCGCCCACGTGCCCGGCGTTGTGCTTGAAACAACGATGTCGCCTCTCCCCATTAGTCCTGCATACCAAAAGGATGCGAGGAGTCGGTGCTTCTCATCACGACAGTCAAACTCAAATCGCACCTTCTTTGATCGAAAGGGCTTTCCATTATTGGCCGAAGCCTGTGCAGCCGCAAAGTTCTGCAGTGCCCACATCTTTGTTAGATGTCCTGTGCGTCGTATTGTGCCACGGTCCACATAGTGGGTGAGGATGCCGCCTTCATTTTCTCCGCTCTGTGTCCATTTTGCCCATGCGTCGCTGGTCATTAATAATACACACAGAGTGAGTAGGATAAATCGTGTCATTGGAAAGACCTCCTGAACTGATTACAGTAGGGCGACTGTCGCTGGATTTGGCGCTTTTTTCAAGACGAAAATGCTCGACGGGCTGGTCTGTCTGGCGGAGCGGCGACGAGTGACGGTGCTGGGTTCGGTTGCAGGCAGGATGAGCAGGAGAGCGAAGAGGCTCAGGGAGGGTTGTCCGATGTGAGGAAGCGTCCAGCGAGCTGGCGCCTGTTGAGCACAGATATCCGGCATCTCCCTCTTCCTCGCTAGATTAGAACTGAGGCCTCAGGGCCGGCTCTTTGCCAGCCACGAGGCCCCTATAGCCATAGCACGGGCATCGACTCTTGACCATTCTGCCGGAAGGCTCCCTGGCCGCATGAACCCTGATGAATCATGCCTGCGGAGCCCCCTGCCTCCCTTGCCTTGGTGGAAAACGCCATGATAGCTTAAATGTCGTCTTGGAACAGGAAGGACTGGTCTGTGGATATGTTACGTCGCCTCCATCGCGGATGGTCATTTCGAATATTTGCCACATCGTGCCTGTCTCTCGGTTTGTTGCTCCAGAATGGCGCGGCGGTGGCCGCTCCTGTTTCAACGGTTCAGACCGAACATGTGATTCTTTTCGTCCTGGAAGGGTTTAGCCAGGACTCCCTGAAGGGCGGCACGATGCCGATCCTTAGCCAGTTGGTGAAGGACGGGTCTGTCACCTGGTCGGCTACGGCGGTGAAGCCAGCTTTGCGGCTCCCGACGATGGCGTCGTTGATTACGGGGATGCCGGTCGAAAAGCACGGCATTACCTGGAACGTCTTTGAATTCAGCCGCGGCTATCCACGCGCTCCGAGCGTGTTTGACTATCTCGATCTCAGCGGGGGCCGCGACAGCGCGATTTTCCTCATGGACGAATCGCTCTATCAGCTGGCGAGACCGGAGCCCTACACCGACTATCAGATGTGCGGGCCCCTGAAGCCTGAATGCAGCACGGACCGGATCGTGTCCTACATTCGTCAATATTTCAAAAAAGCGACCAGCGGTCATGGGTACGGCCATGCCATCTCGGCTTTGCCGCATTTCCTGGTTGTGCATCTTCCTGAGGCTGGCCGCGCTGGCACAGCTCGGGGTTGGACTTCGAAGGAATATCGCGAGGCCCTGCGCTCGGTGGATAAGGCGATCAATTCCGTGTTGGATCTCTATAAAGAAAAAAGGCTGATCAAGGGAACGACCCTGTTCGTCACCTCGCTCAGTGCTGAGGGCCGGGATCCTGGTCAGGAGCAGGCGGACGCAGCCGTCCCGATGGTGCCCTGGATTGCCTCGGGGGTGGGGATCAAGCATGGTTATGCGATCCACCAGCCTGTCTCTATTTTAGATACGGGCGCGACCGTGATGCGGACGCTGGGATTGCAGACCCATACAGAATGGGAAAGCCATGCCGTGGAAGAAATCTTTCAGGCGGACTTTGTCGCCGCTCCAAAAGTATCCCTGGAATAGGTCACAGAATGCAGACTGTGCAACGGTACATGATGGGTTGTCTGGCGGGAGGGTTGCTGAGCTCCGCGACGCTCCTTTCGGCCATCGCGGCCGGTCCTCCTGCCGCCTATACGCAGGAACATGTCATCACCATCGACGCGACGAAGATTAATCCTCAGACTTGGTGGTATGTGCCAGGCGTCACTCCTCTCATCCAGGCCTCGGACCCCGAGTCCATGGATGCCCATAGAACGACCGAGTCCCGCGCGCTCAAATTGAAACCAGGCAAATATAAATTCATCAGTTTCACCTTTGATTTTCCCTTCGCGGTGAATCTGGAGGGAAAGTTGGATATTGCCCAGTCCCTCGACCAATGTGTGGAGGGACGAGGGACCCAGACCTTAACCATCCGTTGCAGCCGCACCTATCCGCACGGCGGCCAGCGCGATAACTACTATCCGTAGAGGAGCGGCACCTATGGGCCAGGCGCTTGATGATCTCTTAGAAGCACTCGAGGATGCCGACGATGCCACACGTGAAGAGGCGGCCAAGGCCCTCGCCGAACTTGCAAACCCCGCCACGTTGGACGCGCTGATTGGCGCGTGCGGGGATGAGTATTGGACCGTGCGGGCCCATGCGGGCCGTGGCGCGGCCAAGATCGGCGGGCCCAAAGCCGTGGAAGCGCTCATTGTTCTGTTCAACGACTCCACCATGGATGTGCGGAACGATGCCGTCGAGGCCATGGCCGCGATGGGAGCCGTAACGGTCGATCGCCTACTCGCCGCATTGAAGGACGAGCGGTGGCGCGTCCGTGAACATGCCGCGAAAACCTGCGGGGAAATCAAAGACCCGAAAGCCGCCGAGGCTCTCATGCTCGTCTGTCGTGATCGCGACGGCGCCGTGAAGAGCGCGGCAGCAGAGGCGTTGGGCAAGATCCGCGATCCCAAAGCGATCCCGGTCCTGACCAAACTATTCCGCGATCCCTCGAAAACGGTGCGAGAAACGGCCGGGACTGCCCTCATCTCGATCGGCCAGCCGTCCGTCGATCCGCTGATGGAATGTCTCACGGATAAAGATTTTATCGTCCGATGCCATGCCGCCCGCGCGCTCGGCGGGATGACCACTGACTATCAAATCGGCCGGACCTGGGTGCGAGACTCGAAGGTCGTCGACATTCTGATTGCCACGTTGAAAGATCCGGACCGGGCCGTCCGCGAAGATGCCACGATCGCGCTGGGCCAGATCGGCGATCCCCGGGCCATCGATGCCTTGATTGAAGCGATGAAGGACGGGGTCGTGAAGCGGCACGCCATTGCGTCGCTTGGCATGATCGGCGATCCTCGTGCCCTGCCGCCGGTGCTGGATGCGTTGAAGGGGAAGGGCATTCGCCAGGACGGAACCCCGACTCCCGGTTGTATCGTCAGCGAAGATGCCTTCATTAAGGAAGCGGCGGCCACGGCGCTGGGTCAGTTCCGCGATCCGCGCGTCATTCCCGATTTGATCATGCTCTTGAAGGATGGAGTCTTGCGTGAAAAGGCCAGCGCCGCCCTGGCAACCATCGGCGATACGGCGATTGAGCCGCTGATTGCCTTTTTGTATGATCCGAAAGCGTCTGAAGTGGTTAAAGAAGGGGAGCGAGTGCTGTCCTACGCGTCGGTTCGACTCACGGCGAAAGATGCCTTGCGGCAATTGACGCTGGAGACTCTTGAAAAATTGGGCTGGATGCCGGCGCCGGAAGACATCACCGTCAATTCGAGCGTGGTCGACAATGCCCGGGTGGACATGCCCCTGGGTGACACGGGCCGATTCGGTCCGTCGGGAGATTTTGCGCAACGGGGTTAGCAGGCTATGAACGATATGGCAGACGCAGTAGCCGAACAGATCGCGGCGCTCAAGGACGAAGATTGGGCGATTCGTGAAGAGGCCGCCACGATGCTGGGACGGCTGCGGGATCCGAGGGCGGTGGCGCCGTTGGTTTCTGTGTTGCGTGACGGTGACCGCGCAGTGCGCGATGCGGCGACTGGCGCTCTCTTGTCTATCGGCGAGCCGGCCGTGACGACGTTGGGGGCGTGTCTCTCCGATCCGGTGCTCACAGTTCAGGAGTTGGCCTCGTCGGTGCTAGCCGCTATTGCCGATGTGCGGGTGGTCGCGCCACTCATCAAGGCGCTCAAGAGCCCCGACTGGATCGTGCGGATGCATGCGGCTAAAGCGTTAGGGCGGATTCAAGATCCTGAATCGGTGGCGCCGCTGGTGCCGTTGTTACAGGACAAGGTGAAGGCCGTGCGAGAGGAGGCCTCAACGGCCCTTGCGGCGATTGGGGAGGCGGCCCTCTCGTCGCTGCTCGACGCGCTGACCCATACGGAATGGCTCGTGCGGCTGCATGCGGTTGAGGCCTTGGGGAAAACCAGGTCGCCAGAGGCGGTCGACCCTCTGCTATCGGTGCTCTTCAACGATCGGGATCGGGCGGTTCGCGAGGATGCAGTCCGCGCGCTGGGTCAGATTGGGGATGCGCGAGCCGTTGAGTTTCTAGTGACGGCGATGAACACCACTGGGCTGCGGCCTCTGGCGGTTGAGGCGTTGGGCCGGATCGGCCACCGTTCTGCGGTGCCAATGTTGATTGCGGTCATTGAGCGAGTGGATCAACCGGAGGCGGCGCGCCCGATTGATGGCTGCAGCGATCAGTGGGATGAAGAAATCCTGACGATGGGCGCGGCGGTCAGGGCTTTGGGTACGATCCGAGACGAAGCGGCCATCCCGTCGCTCATGAAGGCGCTCCGTTATACGGTGACGCGGGCGGAAGCAGCGGAGGCGCTGACCCGATTCGGAGATGCCGTGATTGCGCCGTTGCTGGCCGTGCTGACCCGTGAGTCGGATGAGAATATTCTCTATCATGTCAAAGATACCCTGGCTAGAGTAGGCTGGCGGGCTGGGCGGGTGTAACGGGCCGCGGAAATATTATGGCCAAAGAAACGATTGAAACGCTAGTATCCGAGCTCGTCCATGAAGAGGATTGGCGACGGATGAGAGCGACGGCGGCCTGCCTGTCCGGCGGCCCCCGCGCGGTGCAGGCGTTGGTCGAGGTGCTGGCGACCGGTGCGCCGGCGCTGAAAGCCGAGGGGGCCGCTATGTTGGCTCGCGTGAACGATCCGCAAGCCGGTGTGCCTCTGGTCGGTTTGCTGCGCGATGAAGATGCAGCGGTCCGCAAGGCCGGCGCATCGGCGCTGGAACATATGGCCGGTGTGCTGGACGAGACGACCGCCGCGGCTCTGACCTCCCTGTTCTATGAATCGAAGGATGAGGAGACTCGCCTGGTGGTCTCGCAGTTGTTAGGGGTGATTCCCAATGCCATCGGGCCTTTGAGCACGCTGCTGACCCATCAAGATCCGGAAGCGCAGATCATGGCCGCGACGATGTTGGAGCGTCTGCTCGACCCCCGGTCGTCGGATGCCTTTATCGCGGCCATGGGGCAGCCGGCCATTCGCGACATTGCCGTGCGGACGCTGAAGAAGTTGACCGCCATTCGTGAGCGCATCAACGAGGTCTTCGACAATCTTCGCGCGATTGAAGAGTTGAGCGAACGGGAAGAGGCTCGCATGAGCACCGTGATCAATCTCCTGGCCATCGGGCGTCCGAGCGTGGAGATCTTAATCGAGTATCTTGAGGACGATGATTGGGTCATCCGTGAAGCCGCGGCCGACTTGCTGGGTAAGATCGGTGATGTCCGCGCGGTAGAGCCTTTGATGGAACGGCTGCGGAGCGATAAGGATACGGGCGTGAAGGAACTGGCGATGAAGTCGCTGGGGTTGATCGGCGATGCCAGGCCATCGCAACTTTATATCGAGGCCATTCCCATTCGCCCGCTTAGGGTCTTTGCCATGGAAGCTTTAGCTAAAGTGAAGGATGTGGAAGTGCTGCGTCCGTACAAAGAATTGTTCGACCGGTTGAGGACAGACCGGGATGGCCTTGTTGCGTACAATTCAGGCTTGATTGCCGATAAACTGGAAGCGCTCGACGGGACGCCTGTCGGGAGCCAGGGAGGGCAGGACGACGATGAGTGACAATGTGCAGGTGGAACGGATTGAACAACTGATCGGAGCTCTTCGAGACGACAACGAAACGCTTCGCGACCATGCGATTGCCAGTTTGAGTCAGGTGGGTGAGGACGCAGTGGGGCCGCTGATCGCGCTCATGGCGGACGAAGATGTGTTGATTAGGGAAGCGGCGACCAGCGCGATCGTGCGGATCGGTCCCACCGTCGTCGATCCCTTGATCGAGGCGCTGACGGACGATGAATGGGCGATTCGCGAACAGGCGGCAGCTGGGTTGGGGAAGCTGAAAGATCCGCGGGGCATTGATCCCTTGGTGAAGGCTCTCAAGGACAAAGACGGCGCGGTGCGGACCGCTGCCGTGTGGGCGTTGGAGCGTATTGGCGATGCTCGGGCGGTGCCGGGGTTGATCGAGGCACTGACCGATAATACGGTACGCGAGGACGTGGCGCGGGTGCTGAAAAAGATCGGCGACGCGCGGGCCGTGGATGCCTTGATCGAGGGACTTTTGGGTAATAATTGGATGGTGCGGCGCCATGCGGCCGAAGCCTTGGGCAAGATCGGCGATGCGCGCGGAGTCGCCTCGTTGATTGAATCGCTTAAGGATGAAGATTGGCTCGTGCGGCGGAATGCGGCGGAGTCGCTTGCGCGGCTCGGGGCGAAGGAAGCGATCGATCCCTTGCTCCCGCTGCTCGAAGATGAGAACACAATGGTGCAGGAAACGGTCGAGGGTGTCCTGGCAAGTTTCGGATGGAAAGCAAAGCCGTAATTTTTATTTCGAGGTAAAGGATATACATCATGGCGGATGAAGCTCCTGCAAAGTTGATTCAGATCGGTCCGAAGGGCGGCGTGAAGAAGGACGGGTTTAATCTCGTGACGGAACGGGTCGTTGCGGTGAACCCTGAGACGAAGCAGATCGAAGTCGAACTGTTGGCCTACGACGGCAAAACAGTCGTGCTGGATGTGGACGACGAGGCGCTTGAAGAGCTGAAGAAGCTCAAGGTCGGGGATGGCGCCACGATCCGTGTCGTTGAAGAAGGTGGCAAGCGGGTTGCCAAGAGCTTCCGAATTCGCGCGAAGGATCCCAATGCGGCGCGCGCTGACGCGATGCTGCTGGATCTGAAAGACACCCATTGGCTCAATCGGAAATATGCGGCGGAAGTGTTAGGTGAACTGAAAGAAGTGCGCGCCGTGCGCCCCCTGGTCGATGCCTTGGCGGATGAAGTCGGCGATGTCCGGCAGCGTGCCTACGATTCGTTGATCAAAATCGGCGGGCCAGCCGTGTCCTCGCTCGTGCCCCTACTGGTGTCGGAGGAAGATGAGATTCGGCAATCCGTGACGGAAATTATCCGGAAGATTGGCAAGCCTGCCGTCGAGCCCTTGGCCACCGCGCTGGCCGATGCAGACGATCGCTTGAAGACGCGGGTGATGAAGGTCTTGGACCGGATGGGCTATAAGCCGAAAACAAAAGAGGAAGCCAAGGACGCCGAAGCGCCGCGACTGACCTAACGCATTGCTACTTGGCCTGCGAAGGCGCCTTGCTGGGTCTCCCGACCGAAATATGCCGGAAGCCGAAGCCCGCGATTCGGTCGGGATCATAGACATTGCGCAGGTCGAAGAAGAGGGCCTGCCGCAAGAGGTTCTTCAGTCTGTCGAAATCGAGGGTTCGGAACTCATTCCATTCGGTCATGAGAATCAAGGCATCCGCTCCCTCTGCTGTTTCGTACGCGTCTTTGCAGGGGACGAGGCCTTGCACGATTTGACAGGCTTCCTCCAGCGCGGCCGGATCGTAGGCGCGAACCGTGGCGCCCTGCTTGATGAGTTCCTGCGCAATGCCCAAGGCTGGTGCATCCCGTAAATCGTTCGTGTTGGGCTTGAAGGAGAGGCCCAGCATCGCGAACGTCTTGCCCTTGAGTCCCCCTGTTTCCTTCGTAATCTTTTCAATCATTCTGGCCCGCTGTTGCTCGTTGACGAGGGCTGCGGCTCCTGCGATCTGCATGGGGGAGCCGACTCGTTCGCCTGTCTGGACCAGCGCGGCCAGATCTTTGGGAAAACAGGATCCACCGAATCCCGGTCCCGCATGGAGAAATTTCGATCCGATCCGGTTGTCGAGTCCCATCCCTTTCGCCACCATCTGCACGTCGGCGCCGACCCGTTCACAGACGGTCGCAATTTCGTTGATGAAGGAAATTTTGGTGGCGAGGAAGGCGTTAGAGGCGTATTTGATCATTTCGGCCGTCGGGATATCAGTCACGACGAAGGGCGTTTCGATGAGGTAGAGGGGGCGATAGAGATCTTTCATGATCGCAATGGCCTGCTCGCTGTCTGCGCCGATGACGACCCGGTTCGGCCTCATGAAGTCTTCGATGGCGGATCCTTCACGGAGGAACTCAGGATTGGAGACGATGTCGAAGCCGAACTTACCCGATTGGTTGGCATTGATCACTTCGCGCAGCTTTTCCCCTGTTCCCACCGGGACGGTTGACTTGGTAACGATGACTTTGTAGCCGGTCATGGTTCTGGCGATGCCGCGGCCCACTTCTTCGACATAGGAGAGGTCGGCCGACCCGTCGGCTCGCGGCGGGGTGCCGACTGCAATGAAGATGACGACGGCCTTGTCGACGGCCTTGGCAAGGTCGGTGGTAAAGCTGATGCGGTTCTCTCTGACGCCTTTGGCGACGAGCTCCGAGATTCCCGGTTCATAGAAGGGCACATCGCCCTTCTCCAGTCTGGCGATCCGCTTGGCATCTGTGTCCATACAGGTCACGGTCATGCCGAATTCCGAAAAACAGGCTCCTGTGACTAGTCCGACGTAGCCGGTTCCAATGACACTGATATGCATGGGTTGCGGGCCTCCTGCAATAAAAACGGTCGGGGCGAGTATAGCAATGGAATCGGGGGCGAGCAACGACGTTATTGCCGCTCCCGCCTCTCGGGAGGAACCGTTCGTTGACAGCTGTTTGGGGGCTGAGTAGTATTTGCTGCCCCAATCGGCAGCACCAATTCGTATGGCGAATCAGAACGGACCGTTGCAGCGACCGCTTGCCGTGATGATGTGCCGGACATTGCGCACGATCGATCCTGATGCGACTCTACTGGAAGCGGCCCGGGCGATGCGTGAGGCGAAGGTCGGCACCTGGCAGTTTCTGATGAGGGGCAGATCGTCGGGCTCATCTCGATTCGTGGTCGCCGCGATATTTTAAAAACTGGGGCGGTCTGTGACCGCGCTGGAGGATGTTTTTCTCACCTGTTGGTTTTATTTGAGGCCTATGAATAGACCCACGCACATTCCTCGCTGGTTTCTGTTGACGACGGCGCTGGTGACCGGCGCTGTCGTCATGGCGCTTGAAATTCTTGGTAGCCGTCTCCTGGCACCGGTTTTCGGAAACTCATTGTTCGTCTGGGGGGCGTTGATCGGAGTGATCCTTGCCGCTATGAGCGGCGGCTATGCCTTTGGCGGCTGGGTCTCCGATCGCTATCGCGGGCCGCAGGTGCTGGCAGGCTTGCTGTTATGCTCCGGATCCTGGACATTTTTAATCGCCTGGCTCGGCCAGCCTGTGCTTTTTTCTGTGGCGGCGGCCATTGAGGATCCCCGGTGGGGTCCCTGCGTGGCGGCGGCGCTGCTCCTGGGCCCGCCGGCCTTCGGTCTGAGCGGCGTGCTGCCGGCCATGTTGCGATTGGCCGTGTCGGATCTTGAATATTTCGGCCGGCACACAGGCCGAATGATCGCGCTCTCGACGATGGGGAGTTTGCTGGGAACCTGGGGAACGGCATTTTTATTTTTATCCTGGCTCGGCAGTCAGGTGCTTGTTGCCTGGCTTGGCGCCATTCAAGTGGGGCTGGGTCTTTGGTGGTTGATCTGGGGAACGACCGCCCGGCCCGTCGTGATCGGTCTACTCATTCTCTCTGTCGGAGGCTTGGGGGCCGGAGCCTTGTCGCCGATTCAGAAATTGACGCTGCCGGTCTATCAGGAAGACAGCCCCTACCAGCAAGTCAGAATCCGTGATGACGATCTGTTTCGTTATCTCGTCCTGGATCGGACGTTTCATGCGGTCATGTGGAAGGCGGACCCGGCCACATTGTTCCTCCCGTACAGTCAGTTGATGGTTGCGTCGCTGGCCTTGGTGCCGGAGCCGAAGCAGGGCTTGATCTTAGGCCATGGAGGGGGATCGCTGGCCAAGTGGCTTGCGCAGCGGTGGCCCGAACTTGAAATGGATATGGTCGAGTTCGATCCAGTGGTCGTCCGCATGGCTGAAGAGTATTTTTCCTATCAGCCCCCTCCACAGCATCATGTGCATGTCCGGGACGCCAGGGTCTTCCTCAATTCTACAGAGCGGAGGTACGATTTTATTTGGGTCGATGCCTTTGCGCGGCACATGATTCCTTTTCATCTAACGACTGTAGAGTTCTTCGCCGCGTTGCGCGCCCATCTGACGCCGAACGGAATCCTCGCGGTGAATCTCGCGTCATCCGGCGAGGGAGGCGATCTGTCGCGGGCCAATGCAGTTGTGCAGACGATGAAACGGTCGTTTCCTTCTATTGAGTCTTTTGCCGTCAAGGGGCCTTGGAAATCCGCTCAGACGAAATCGGAGAATCTGATTTTTTTCGCCGGGGCGCCGATCGAGCAGCACACCCTCACCACCATTGCGGATCAGGTGACCCGATTGGTTGAGCAACAGCGGCTTCCGTTCGAGGCCCTTGCCTTGCTGTCCGGCCATCGCGCGCAGCCCTGGGGGGCTGGCATCGTGCTCACTGACGACTATGCGCCGTATGATCTCTTGATGGGGTCCGCAGTTCAAGAAGCGCCTCCTGAAGTAGGGGCCGCGCACTAAGCTATTGAAATTGCTCAGAGTGTTTATGCGTTCGACTGTCTCGATTGAGAAGCGACGACCTAGCTCGGGTAACCTTCTTGCTTCCGTTTTCGTCGTTGTGCTATAGAGGTGCCTGTCCATAAGCGCAGAAGCGGGTACGCGAATGATTTATAGATGCAGATAATTCGTTGTCAGCACGGTCAAGGCTACGCGGGCTTGGTGGTAGGTATTTACCAAGCCTAATCACTTTCTTCTTCTTTTTTAAGGAGGTAGGTCATGGGTAAGACGATGTTAGGGCTCTTCTTGGGCCTCGTGATGGTCGCGACTGGGGTACCCACCGCCTTTGCGCTCCAGGCTGGTGGAGTTGAAGTCGGGGACCTGGCGACTGGCTCCGTGGTCGGGCTGGCGTTCAAGGAGCTGAACGTCGATGCCCAGCTGTTCGCAGTCGAGATCGGCAACTTGAAGACGTGGTATCCGCCCATCACGATCATCGATTTCAAAGTTCGTCCCGGGAATCCAGTTTTGCTTAAGGTGACGAACAATGGCGAAACTGACCATGGATTTCAGATGACCGATGCGGAGAACGCGGGTGCGCCGACTGTCATGAAGGCAGAAGTGGTCTTGAAGCCTGGCGAAACGAAGTACATTGGTATTCCGACCAGCGACATGTTCTATGCGACGCGGGGCAACACGCTGAGCTATCGTTGCCAGCTGCATGCAGGGCATCTTGGTGGCAAGATTTTGATGATCAAGTAAGAGTTTTCGAGCGCTGATTCATGAGCATCGCCCGCTCCGCGATAACGCGGAGCGGGCGATGACTTTCTGTGGTCCTTACACGTCTTCTTCCGCGCGACAGCCCGTGTTCGGTTCGAGTGGAAGATTCTGAATTCCCCTGATCTCTCCCGCCACGATCAATAGTAAGAAATGGGTTACGGTGGGTTCTGCTTCGCGAGGCCGGCTCACGATGGTATGCATGTCTACGAGCATCTCATCCCCCTCCCACTGGGTGTCGTTAATCACCCAATAGCGGCCTTGGGCATCGGGGAATTGGCGCACGGCAAACGCTTCAATAATAGTGCCCAGATCCCCAGGACTGGCCCGCGTGAGCGAGGGGAGGGTGAGGATGCCGCAGAGCAGGGCGACGATGATCCAGTGAGGCCGCATCTTGCACCTCCGCGCGAGGGAGCGAGAAGTAGGGGCGGCTCCATCGAGAAAAGAGAGAGCCGGACGGTCCGCCAACGATCAGTGTGACGGTACTCCGAAACGGGAAGGAAGTCGAGATGCGAGGGCGGGTTCGGCCGTGATCCCTTACAACAGAAGGGCCCTGCTTCTCAGGAGAAAAGCAGGGCCCTTGCGATTGAACGATGCGCGATGATTAGTTGCGCACACCACTCCAGATCTTCGTCGGATCGATCGTCTTGTCCGGATTCAGTGCGGTCACTTTTTCCAACAGGGCTTCCGTCGTTTCCGGATAGAGCGGATCGGCAATGCAGCAATTGTCGACGGGGCAAACAGCCGCGCATTGCGGTTCGTCGAAGTGTCCGACGCACTCGGTGCAGCGGTCGTGCGTAATGATATAAATACTATCGCCGACTCCCTGGCCGTCGCCGACATGATTGCCCTTCGCTTCCGCGTCGCTGCGAGTTTCGAAAATCGCCTCGTTCGGACATTCAGGGAGGCAAGCTCCACAAGAGATACATTCATCGGTAATCAGCAGCGCCATGACCCTCGCCTCCTTCTCACCACAATTGAAACACAGATGGTTGACAAGCCCGTCTCGCCACGACATAGTGCGTGACGCGACGTGAGGCCCATTCTAGTCCGTCGTTCTTTTCTAAGTCAACAGAACGGTCCTTGCTCAGAAGGCCTAGACGACCTGTTTTATGGGCCGTTTTGTGGGCCTTTTGGCCCAGTGAACCATTACAAGTCGTGAGAGAGAATAGCTATGGCCATTCCACCGGTAAGCGATCGGGAGCAGAAAAAGAAGCGCATTATCACGCTCGTGCTGATGGCGATTTTTCTGATGAGCGCCTCGTTTTTTCTGATCGATCGCAAAGACGAGACCATCATTGTCGTATCCTTTCCGAACGGCCGTACGCTCGAGACGGAGGTGGCGGATACGCCGGAGAAGCTGCTCTTCGGTCTCGCCTTTCGAGAGACGTTGCCGGCGAACAGTGGAATGCTTTATATCTTTGAGTCGACCGGCCAGAACCATATCTGGACGAGAGGCTATCGGTTTCCGGTGGACATGCTCTGGATCGACGAAAGCCATCATATCGTGGGGCTGAAAGAGCATGTCGTGCCCTGCGTGGAAGATGTCTGCCCTCAATATAGTTCCGCTCCGGATGCGGTCCGTTACGCGATTCAAGCGGAAGCCGGTTTCATCCAGCGGGAAGGGGTCACGGTCGGACTGGAATTAAAATATACGCTGCGGATGTAAGGTCTGCGGCGTGGAGAAGATCTGAGAAAAGGAGTCGATGCAGCATGCTAGAGGGATTTCAATCCGTCGCCCGCGTTGAAGAGCTCCAACCAGGGCAATCAAAAGTCGTGGCGGTACAGAATCGCGAGCTCGCGCTATTTAATATCCAGGGGACATATTTCGCAATTCATAACCTCTGCCCCCATGAGGGTGGCCCCTTGAGCGAAGGGCGCGTGAAGGGGTTTGTCGTGGCCTGTCCCTGGCACGATCTGGCGTTCGATATTCGAAACGGGCAAGGAACGGACGGGGGCGGGTATTGCGTGGGCAGTTATGACGTGCGGGTGGAAGGCGCGGAGATTTTCGTCGGGCCCAGGAAGAAAACATAGAAGATCAGGCGGAGAGGAAGCGGATCGCCGCGTAATTCACGATGAGTATGACGTCCAGCCAGGACCATGACGGCCTCAAGTTGTCAGGCGGGGTCAAGGTAATTCAGGCGACCCTTGAACAGCCCATCCAGATTCATCTCTGGGAAGATCGGACGAGAGGGGAGCTCTGGGTTCCGATTTACGATCCGACGGGGCTGTCGATGCTGGCAGACGATTACCTGCAGATTGCCGGAAATAATGCCGTCGACAACGGACGGCGGACCTTTGAGTTTCAGGTGATCAAGTCGGGAACCCATCGGGTGCTGTTTGAGAAACGCATGGGGTGGAAATTCACCGCCGAAGACCGGCGCGTCTTTGAGGTAACCGTTTCCGATTCCTCGTCCTGCGGGAGTGTGTAGCCGTGCCGGATGTGGCTTTCGTCAATGGAGCATTCGTGTCGCTAGCCGACGCCAAGGTTTCGATCGACGATCGAGGATTTCAGTTCGGCGATGGCATCTATGAAGTGATCCGCACCTACGGGGGGCGGCCCTTCGAGCTCGAAGCTCACCTGGCTCGCCTCGACCGTAGCGCTGCGGCGCTCGATCTGATTCAGCCCTATTCCCCCGCCGAATGGACCAATCATATCCTCGAAGGGATCAGGCGGGCGGCCTATCCCGAGGCGAAAATTTACATTCAGCTGACCAGGGGCGTTGCGCCCCGTGACCATGCCTACGAGGCTGATCTGACGCCCACGGTCGTTCTGACGGTGCGTGAGCTTCATTCGCTCAGCCGATCGGTGCAGGCGGCCGGCGTGGAGGCGATGACGATCGAGGACATCAGGTGGGGCCGTTGCGATATTAAGAGCTTGAGTCTATTGGGTAATGTGCTCGCGCGTCAGCAGGCTAAACGGGCTCAGGTTTTCGAAGCCATTTTACTCAAAGAGGGCTCGATTACCGAGGGGGCCGTCAGCAACGTGATGGTAGTGCGTGGAGGCACGGTCATGACTGCTCCGGAAGGACCGCGGATTTTGTCCGGAGTCACGAGGGCCGTCGTGTTAGGGCTGGCCAGAAAAGAAGGGCTGCCGGTTCAGGAGCGGTGCATCGCTCAGGCGGACCTCTATGGCGCGGACGAGGTCTTTCTCACTGGGACCACTGTCGAGGTGTTAGCCGTCGTTCGGGTGGACGGCAAGGTCATTAAGGACGGGCGTCCCGGACCGATTACCCAACGACTTGCCGCAGGCTTTACGGGCCTGGTTGGGTAGCTCTCCCCTTGCTTTGGCCTAGGGGGCATGCTATGGTCCGGCTAGTGGAAGTGGGCTCAGGCCCACTTTTTTATTTGATCACTTGAATGTGTTATCTAAAGAAGCAGGGCTAGGGGTGCCGGTGAAGGAGTCCCGACCGGTCGTCGACCGCATCAGCGAGGTAGTATCGCCTATCCTGTGGGCTTTGGGCTTGGAATTGGTCGATGTCGTCTGTGTGGGGCAAGGTCCGCGGTCAGTCGTGCGGGTGTATATTGATAAGCCAGACGGCGTCACGGTAGAAGATTGCGGGCGTGCCCATCTCGCGATCAGTCCAGCCTTGGATGTGGCTGATCCCTTCCCCCATGCCTACACGCTGGAAGTCTCCTCGCCCGGTCTGGATCGGGCCTTCAGACGGATTCAGGATTATCGCCGGGCCATGGGAAAGCAAGTGAGCGTGAAGCTCCGGCAGCCGATTGACGGGCAGTGGCGTGTGGTCGGGCTGTTGACGGAAGTGAATGAGCAGGGAGTGACGGTCGTGGTAAGCGATTCGCCCCCTGAGCGGACGGTTATCCTGGGGTTCGACTCGATTGCTGAAGCGCGTCGCGTCGTCACGTTTTAGGCCGTACCGAAGTTGATCACCGCGGTAGCAGTCTGCCGCCGCATTGGAGGGTGGCTGCAGGGGCAGTCGCCGGAGAGTAAATTATGAATCGTGAATTAATTTCCGTCATCGACGAACTTGTCCGGTCAAAGGGCATCGAGAAGAGCCGCGTGATCGGCGCGATCGAAGCCGCCATGCTTATGGCCGCCAAGAAGCGTTTCGGGCAGGCTGAAAACATCCAGGTCGAGATCGACTCTAAGACCGGTGAAATTTCTGTCGTATCGAAGAAGACCATCGTCGACACGGTCACCAATCCGAAAACCGAGGTCGCCCTTCAGGAAGCGCGCCAGTTCGACAGCGAGGCGGAGGTCGGGGACGAAATCGGATCGTTGATCGAGATGAACGACTTGGGTCGGATTGCCGCTCAAACTGCCAAGCAAGTGATTTTCCAGAAGGTCCGCGAGGCCGAGTGGGAAGCGGTTCAAAAAGAGTATTCGACGAAACAGGGCGATTTGGTCAACGGCATCATTCTCGGAATGGAGCGTCGGAACTACCTGGTGGATCTAGGCAAGACCGAGGCGGTCCTGCCGGTTCAGGAGCAGATCCCGCGGGAAACCTATCGCCGGGGTGACCGGGTCAAGGCCATGCTCCTGGAAGTGCGCCGGACTCCGAAAGATGTACAGGTTATTTTGACGCGGAGCCACCCGCAGTTTGTCGCGAAGCTGTTCGAGTTGGAAGTGCCGGAAGTGCTCGAGAAGATCATCGAGATCAAGTCCATCGTCCGGGAGCCTGGCGATCGGACAAAGATTGCCGTGACGTCGCGCGAGAAGGCGGTCGATCCGGTCGGGGCCTGCGTGGGGATTAAGGGTTCACGGGTTCAGGCGGTTGTTCGTGAGCTGCGCGGCGAGAAAATCGATATCATTACCTGGACCTCCGACCCGCGCGTCTTCATCGCGCAAGCCTTGAATCCTGCGAGCATCGAGAAGGTCGGTGTTGACGAAGAGAAGAAGTCCGCGTTGGTCGTGGTGGCGGATTCCCAGCTGTCGCTCGCGATCGGGAAGAACGGTCAGAACGTGCGGTTGGCGGCCCGCCTGACCGGCTGGAAGATCGACATCATCAGCGCGACAGAATACGAAAAAGAAAAAGCCGAGCGGGATAAAGATATTAAGGCGGCGTTTGTAGAGGAAGCCGAGGCGCTGCACCAGCAACAAGAAACCCGGGAACAGGAATTACAGGCCCAGGCAGAGTCGGAGTCGGCTGCCGGGTAAAGAAGAACAGGTGTCAAATCCTCATGCGCGTTTACGAATTGGCTAAGCAGCTCGGAATGGAAAATCGCGAACTCATTCCGGAATTGAAGCGGATGGGTGTCGCCGTCACATCGCACAGCAGTGCGTTGGATGACGACGTGGTGCAAAAGGCGCTGGCCAAGCTCAGCGCGAAAGCGAAGGCTCTCCCGAAAGCGCCGGGTAAGGCCACGGCGGGAGGCAAGGCTGGGGCGGCCCATGCCGCTCCGGTGGTTGAAGGTGCCAAGACTGATAAGCGCCGCATTCTGATCAAGCGTAAGCGCGACGATGAGGCTTCAGCCGAAGAGCCTGTATCCCTGGCAGCAGCGGAAACGACCGAGACGAGTAAAGCGGCTGTCGATGTTTTTCACGGCAGCGTCGGCGGCATCCACCTGCCGCATCCTGAACTGACGGTGATGTCGGAGCTGGCGCCTGTTGTCGGGGCTGCGACCGCTCCGCCTTCACTGACTGCCGTCAAGCCCGCCATTGTGCCCAGCATCGATCTGACCGCCGGAAAAAAGAAAGCGCTCTCCTTTGAAGAGATTCAAGCCGAGGGTTTGAAGGAAAAAGCGAAGAAGGCGAAGAAGTCAGGCCGCACGCGGGAAGAGGAAGAGCTTCGTCTTCGCGAGGATGCTGCTCGTTGGCAGGACCTGCGCGCGATTCCCTTACAGCAACGACGAGACGATCGCAGCAAGCATGTGCATCACGCCACGCCAGGGGAAGTGACGAAGCCGCGCCGGAAAGGCTTCAAGTTTGCCCCTGGTATCACGGTGAAGGAGTTTGCCGAGCTGATCGGCCAACGTCCGGCCGACATTATGCGCAAGTTGATGGATATGGGCCAGATGCTCACGTTCAATCAGACGATGAATGTGGACGCGGCTGTGATGATTGCAGAAGAGAACGGGATCAAGCTCGATCTCTCGACGGAGAAGATGGGGGAAGAGTTGTTGGAGTCCGTCGTGCAGACGGAGGAAGATGCCCAGCTTGAGTCGCGGCCTCCGGTCGTGACGATCATGGGCCACGTTGACCACGGCAAGACCTCGCTGCTTGATGCCATCAGGGAAACGAAGGTGGCGGAAGGCGAGGCCGGCGGAATTACGCAGCACATCGGCGCCTACACGGTGACGGTCCGCGGGAAGCAGGTCACGTTTCTGGACACGCCGGGCCACGAAGCCTTTACCGCCATGCGCGGTCGTGGCGCCAAGATTACCGACATCGTCATCTTGGTCGTGGCAGCGGATGACGGCGTGATGCCGCAAACGATTGAAGCAATCAACCACGCCAAGGCCGCATCTGTTCCGATGATTGTGGCCATCAATAAGATCGATAAGCCCGGCGCAAACGTCGACCGTGTGAAAAATGCTCTGTCCGAACATGGACTCATTTCCGAGTCCTGGGGGGGCGACACGATCATGGTTGAAGTGTCGGCCAAGGAAAAGACCGGCTTAGATACGTTGCTGGAAATGATTCTTTTACAGTCCGAAGTGCTGGAGCTTAAGGCGGACCCGCATCGGATGGCCAGGGGCGTTGTGGTGGAAGCCAAGCTGGAGCGCGGCCGTGGCCCGGTGGCGACGGTGCTGGTTCAGAGCGGGACCTTGCGCGTCGGCGATGTGTTCGTCGTTGGAGTATTTAGCGGAAAAGTGCGGGGGCTCATTACCCATACGGGCGCCAAGGTAAGGGAGGGCGGTCCTTCCATTCCTGTCGAAGTGGCGGGGCTTCCCGGTGTGCCTTCTGCTGGCGATGTTTTCCAAGTTGTGAAGGATGAGCGAGTTGCGCGAGAGATTGCGGAAGATCGCGCCCATAAGCAGCGCACGACTGATTTGTCCGGGTCGGCGAAAGTCACTCTCGATGATTTGTTTGCCAAGATTAACGAAGGCTCCGTGAAGGAGCTGGCATTGGTGATCAAGTCCGATGTGCAGGGGTCAGCCGAAGCCTTGACTGCGAGCGTCGAAAAGCTTGCGACCCCCGCAGTCAAGCTACGCGTTATTCACAGCGGTGTGGGCGGGATCACGGAATCCGATGTGTTGCTCGCTTCCGCGTCGAACGCCATTGTGATCGGGTTCAATGTCAGGCCGGAGCCGAAGGCGTCCGCCTTGGCCGAACAGCAAGGCGTCGATGTCCGGCAGTACAGCATTATTTACGATGCGATGACCGAGATTAAGGCTGCGATGGAAGGGCTGCTTGAGCCGACGCTCAAGGAGCGGATTCTGGGACGGGCCGAGGTGCGGCAGGTCTTCACGGTGTCTAAGGCCGGCGTCATTGCCGGCGCCTATGTGGTGGACGGCACGATCAGCCGCGCGGCGGTCGGGGTTCGGGTGCTTCGCGACAGTGTGGTGGTCTACGAAGGCAAGCTCGGGTCGTTGCGCCGCTTCAAGGACGATGTCCGCGAAGTCCAGGAGGGCTACGAATGCGGAATCAGCGTTGAGAATTTTAACGACATTAAGGCCGGGGACAATATCGAGGCCTATGCGATCGATAAGATTGCCGCAAAGTTATAAGACGTAAGTTTGTCCTGTGGGTATCATTGTCGGGCTCTGTACGGTTGAGCTGTTTCTTCCAGAAAGTCAGTGGCCCAAGGACAAGCGACAGGTGTTGTTAAGTCTGAAAGGTCGCTTGCGGGAGAAGTTCAACCTGTCCGTGGCCGAAGTGGATGGCCAGGACCTGTGGCAGAAGGTGGTGCTAGGGCTCGCCTGTGTGGCCAACGACGGCCGATACGTCAATCAAGTCTGTGCCCAGGCGCTGAACCTGGTTCGGCGCGTCCCGCACGTGGAACTCGTTCAGTTGCGAGTGGAACTGTTGTGATGGTGGCATGTCTGGTGGAGTGCACGGTGGCCAAGACGGGATATAATCGGGCCGATCGTGTGGCGGATCAGGTTCGCATGGAAGTGGCCGACATTCTCATGCGGAAGATCAAGGATCCGCGCGTGCAGGCTGTGACCGTGACCGACGTCAAGTTGACGAGCGATCTGCGGATTGCCCGTGTGTACGTGACGACCATGGGTACGAAAGAAGAAGAGAAGCAGGTCCTCGTCGGGTTGGAGCAGGCCAGCGGGTTTATTCGCGGCGAGCTCGGTCGGCGGCTTTCGCTTCGGTATTTGCCGGAGATCGTGTTTACGATGGATGTCAGCGGGCCGAGGGGCGATCGCGTGTTGAAACTGTTGGACGAACTTCACGAGAAGACGGAGGCCGCGGGCGGCTCGTCCGACGAGCGGCCGGCTTCGTAGCGTCGGGGGCGTGATGATGGATCTCGCACAGAGCTGCGCCGTTGCCGATGGCGTGTTGATCATTAAGAAGGAAGCGGGTTGGACCTCCCACGATGTCGTGGCAAAGGTGCGGCATCTTCTCGGTGGGGTGAAGGTCGGTCATGCTGGGACCCTCGATCCTGCCGCAACGGGCGTGTTGCCTGTGCTCATCGGCAAGGGAACCCGCATTGCTGAATACCTGGTGGAGTGGGACAAGGAATATCGCGCGGTGCTGCGCCTCGGTGACACCACCGACACGCAGGATGCGACAGGGACGGTTCTGGCGAGTCATGCGACCGATCAGGTGACGGCGGCGGCGACCCATGAGGCGGTCGGCCGGTTCCGCGGGCCGATCGAGCAAATGCCTCCGATGTATTCCGCGGTGAAAATCGCCGGGGTTCCTTTATATAGGTCCGCTCGCGCGGGCAAAACGATTGCACGAGACGCGCGAACCATCGTCATTCATACCCTTGAGGTGATGGCGATCGAGGGGCGGGATGTGACGTTGCGCGTCGTCTGCTCCAAGGGAACCTATATTCGGACGCTCTGCGCGGACATCGGCGACGTGTTGGGTGTCGGCGGCCACATGTTGGCGTTGGAGCGAAGGCGCGTCGGTCCCTTCACGATCGAGCAGGCCATGACGGTGGATGAGGTGGTCACCCGTCATGCCCTCGGCCGGTTGGGAGACGATCTGTTGTCGATGGATCTGGCGCTAAGCCAGCTGCCGGTTGCGGTGGTGGATGAGCAGACTGCCGATCGTGTCGGGCATGGGGCCCCAGTGCCTCTTGCGAAAATTCTTCGATGGGAAGGGGCGGCCGCTGGCGAGCGTCGCTCACACGAGCCGGTCCGTATCCACGATAGCGCCGGACGGTTGGTCGCGATCGGGAAATATCCGGAAGTTTCGGGAGATGCGCTCAAGGTTGAGAAGGTGTTCAGCGATCAAGTTGGATGATCCTCCGTTGCGGATGAAGGAAAGGAATAGGAAGGAAGGAACCCATGGCATTACTTAAAGAAGCAAAGATTGAATTGATCAAGCAGTATCGGCAGCATGAGACGGATTCCGGTTCGCCGGAAGTCCAGATCGCGGTGCTTACCACCCGGATCACGTATTTGACGGAGCATTTCAAGCTCCACAAGAAAGATCACCATTCGCGACGTGGCCTCCTGCTATTGGTCGGCCGCCGTCGTCGGTTGCTCGACTATCTTCGTGGTGTGAGCGATGCCCGGTACCGTGCGGTGATCGAGCGATTGGGCATTAGAAAGTAGTATCCCGTCTCGCTGTCGCGCCAGGGGGCGCTACAGCGGGCAGTAGTCGTCAGTTGTCAGTCGCACAGGTGAACACGGACAGAGGCTTGGAGTGTCCCGTATCGCTCGAGCTTCTCTCTGTGGGCATCTGTGGGGCCTAACCAGAGGAGAGCAGATGGTACACACAGTTGAAATAGAGGTTGCCGGTCGCATCCTGCGGCTTGAGACCGGTCGTGTCGCGCGACAAGCAGACGGTTCGATTTGGGCTACGTACGGCGATACCGTTGTGTTGGCGACAGCCGTTGCCTCACAGGTCGCCAAGGCAGGCATCGATTTTCTTCCCCTCACCGTTGATTATCAGGAAAAATCCTTCGCAGCAGGAAAGATCCCCGGCGGATATTTTAAGCGGGAAGCGCGTCCGTCCGAAAAGGCGGTGCTGACCAGCCGGCAGATCGATCGGGGGCTCCGTCCGCTGTTCCCTGAAGGCTATTACTTTGAGACCCAAGTTATCGCGTCAGTCCTTTCAGCCGATCAGACCGGCTCATCAGACATCCTTGCCATCATCGCAGCGTCCGCAGCCCTGACCGTTTCGAACATCCCTTTTGACAATCCAATCGCCGGCGTGAGGATCGGTCGGCTGGACGGCAAGTTCGTGGTCAATCCTGATCTCGAGACGGTGGCGAAGAGCGAGTTGCAGCTCGTCGTGGCGGGAACGGCCGATGCGGTCATGATGGTTGAAGCAGGAGCGAACGAATTGTCCGAAGCCATCATGCTGGAAGCGATCGAATTGGCTCATGCCGAGATCAAGAAGATTGTGGCCAAGATTCGCAAGCTGCAAACTCTCGCCGGCAAGCCCAAGCGGAAAGTGGTGAAGGAGCAGATCGATGAGGCCTTGGCCGCTCAGGTGAAGGCTTTGGTGGCGCAGGGGATCCGCGATGCCATCATGATCCCGAACAAATCTGCCCGGCAGGAGAAGTTGGACGAGGTCAAGAGCAACGCCGTTCAAAAATTGAAGAATGCGGAAGATCCCAATCGGGAGCGGCACGTCAAGCTGGTGTTTCATGAACTGGAATATACGGAAGTCCGGAACATGATCCTGGAGAAGGGGTCGCGAGCGGATGGACGAGGCCCTGCCGATATTCGTCAGATCACCTGCGAAGTCAGCGCGTTGCCACGGACCCATGGCTCTGCAATCTTCACCAGAGGGGAGACCCAGAGTTTAGCCGTGGTTACATTGGGAACCGCGGACGACGAGCAGCGGATCGATGCGTTAGAGGGGGAGTACATGAGGACGTTCATGCTCCATTACAACTTTCCGCCGTTCAGTGTCGGCGAGGCGCGTCCGCTTCGTTCGCCGGGACGCAGGGAAGTGGGGCATGGAGCTTTGGCGGAACGGGCATTGGCCCCGGTGATTCCGAGCAAGGATGCCTTCCCTTATACGCTTCGTATCGTGTCCGATATTCTTGAATCCAACGGGTCCTCGTCGATGGCGACCGTCTGTGGTGGAAGCCTCGCATTGATGGACGCCGGCGTGCCGGTCAGCAAGGCCGTGGCCGGGATTGCGATGGGATTAATTAAGGAAGGTGACCGGGTTATGATCCTCTCCGATATTCTCGGACTGGAAGACCACCTGGGCGACATGGACTTCAAGGTTTGCGGCACTAGGCAGGGCGTGACCGCCTTGCAGATGGATATTAAAATAGGCGGCATTACGTCGGCCTTGATGCAGAAGGCATTGGAGCAGGCGAAGGCTGGCCGTTTGCATATTCTGGGTTGCATGGAGAAAGCGCTTCAAGCGCCGAGGACGACTCTGTCGGCCTATGCCCCTCGGATTTTCACGATGAAGGTGAAGCAGGACAAGATTCGCGAGATCATTGGGCCTGGCGGCAAAACGATCCGCGGCATCATTGCCGATTGCGGAGTCAAAATTAACGTCGATGACAGCGGCACCGTGACGATCGCGTCGGTCGATGGCGCTTCGGCCGAAAAAGCTAAGGGCATGATCAACCGGATTACCGAAGAAGTTGAGATCGGGAAGATCTACATGGGCACGGTGCGGAAGATCATGGACTTTGGCGCCTTTGTCGAAGTTCTCCCAGGCACCGATGGATTAGTGCATATCTCGCAGCTGGCGCATCATCGGGTCCAAGCGGTATCCGACGAGGTGAAGGAAGGGGATCAAATCCTTGTGAAGGTCATGGAAGTGGACCGCCAAGGGAAGATTCGCCTCAGCCGTAAGGAAGCCATGCCGGCTCCGGCCGAGGGCGCGACCCCTGGTCCGTCTGCCGGGTAACCCGTTTTGTATCGCAAGCTCGTCCTGGACAACGGGGTGCGGGTCGTCACTGAACGGATGCCGACGTTGAAGTCGGTCACCGTCGGTGTATGGGTCAACACCGGGTCGCGGGACGAGCAGCCCTCCCAAGCAGGCTATTCACACTTTATCGAGCACATGCTCTTTAAGGGAACGCGCAAACGTTCCTCTGCCGAGATCTCGCGTGCAATCGACGCGCTCGGCGGAGAGATGAATGCCTGCACGTCGCGGGAGACGACAACTTATTACGTGAAGGTGCTGGATCAGCAACTGCACCGCGCGCTCGAACTCCTCTCCGATCTGTTTCATTATTCCCGTTTTGCCCTCCAAGATATCGAAAAAGAAAAACAGGTTGTTCTGGAAGAGATCCGCATGGTCCAGGACGATCCCGAAGATCTCGTGCAAGAACTCCAGATAGGCCAAGTGCTGGGGCGTCATCCGCTCGGTCGGTCGATTCTCGGTCGCGAGAAGACGATCCGTGGGCTGCGCCGCCAGGATCTGCTGGACTATAGAGAGGCCTACTACGAGCCAGGCCAGACCGTGCTGGCGATTGCCGGCAACTTTAAGCAGACGGAGTTGGATAGCCTGGTCGCGAAGTATTTCGGCAAGAGCTGCGCCGCAAAGGCGCCCCACGCCAATGGCCGTCGTCCACCTGAGGTGTACGGCGGTCTCGTGCTGAAGAAGAAGAAGTTGGAGCAGGTTCATCTCTGCCTTGGGCTCAAGGGTATGCCTGCCGGACATAAGGATCGGTATGCCCTCTATGCACTCAACAACGTGCTGGGCGGCAGTGTGAGTTCGCGATTATTCCAGGAAGTCCGGGAAAAGCGGGGGCTCGTCTACTCGATCTACTCCTATCTGGAGGGCTATTCAGACGGCGGCATGATGACCGTCTATGCGGCGACCAGACCTAAAGAGGTAGACCGTGTCGTAGATCTCGTCTGCCGTGAAATTAGACGGATCGGGCGCACGGGCATCGGCGGGAAAGAACTTGAGCGGGCGAAGACCCAGATGAAGGGGAGCCTGATGTTGAGTCTCGAGAGTTCGCACAGCCGCATGAGCAAATTGGCGAAGGACGAACTGATTTATGGAAAACATACGTCGCTGGACGACATGTTGGCTCATATCGATCGCGTGAGCGAGGAGCAGATGTTCAATGTCGGGCGCCAATTTTTCAAGCTGGACTCGCTCGCAATCACCGGATTAGGGCCTCTCGCACCCCGCACGCTTCAGTCCTACAGATGAGAATTTTCTAATAGATGACCGTGCGGTACTGAAAATTACGGAAAAGTTAAAGCTGCCTAACGATCACAACCAATTGATTTACATGAGTGTTTAACGATAAATTCAAAGTTATCAACAGGACAAACATTGTCTTGACAGGTTTTCGTGGTTTCAGTACCATGACACAGATTTTTGACAACGATTCTCAGCCGAGAGATTTAACGAGAGAGTAGAACGCATTGCGCGTGGCTGAGTAAAGAGTCTCTGAATAGTTTTTACGGTGTCATGATTCTTGACAAGCGTTCATCGGTTATTGCGGTTGTTATTTTTTATGTAAGGAGGGACTAGGTATGAAAAGAGTCGTAGTTTTAGCCTCCGTGGCAATGTTGTCCATGTTCGGTATGTTGACGGCGGAATTTGCCGTTGCGGCCGATGCGCCTGGGGCAGGTCCGGTTGACGCCATCGTCGGTGGCAAGCCGATGAAGGGCGAAATCATCAAGACCCTGAAGGGTCGCGTGTGGTCGCAGTGGGCCGACAATCCAGATGGCGAGTTGTTGTTTGGTATTCAATATTGGAACAGCGGTGAGCCAGCCTCAGGCACCCCGAACGGTCGTTCGTCTTCCGATCTCGATGTGAAGCCGCCGGATCCATTGTTCAGCTGCTGTGGCTGGGGCTTTGTGGGCGGGGCCGAGAAGAACAGCCCCTATTCCGGCTGGTACCATGCTGCCACGACTGTTCGCCTGGCAGTGAAGGACAAAGCGTTGATGGATCAGATCATCAAGGCCTCCCAGGAACTCGTGGCTATGGAAGTGAGCCTGGATGGTCGGACGATCACCAGCTTTAAGGTTATTAAGTAATCGACCTTGACAAGATTTAATTCTTTTATGTCCAGCAAGGAGGACGCGATTATGAAGTTCCATGGGAAAGGTTGGGCCGTGGTGGCCGCTGTAGCGCTGGGGGTTTCCATTGCCTCCACCGCATTGGCCATCGAGTCATTTCAGGAGCGTTTCGAGTGGGGAGATTTGAGCAAGCCCACGACCCTTCAGGGTCGCGTGATCGTGCTCGATCACTACGATGAAGCGGTCTGGATCAACGTGGCCGTGTTCGGCGGGAACGCCGAGAGCGGTTTTTTCTGGCAGAAGATTCACCCGGGCAAGAACTTGAAGTTCTACGCGGACAGCGGCGCCTGGGCTGAGCTGAAGAAGATGGGCCGTCCCCATGCAGGACCGGCAGCTGCGAAGGAAGTGCCGCCATCCAGCACGACTGATTTGATTGAGTTTACCGTGACGGAGCCTGAGCAGAACCATCGGGTCATTTCTTCAGTCAAGAAGCTTCAGGAAGTGGCCGGTTCCATGGGGCGTCCGCTCAGCATCTCCGGTTTGCGTTTGAAGGAATGTGCGGGAAAGAGCGAAGTTGAAGCCGGTTGTGCCGCAGCAAAGCAACAGCTCAACACCTCGCCGAAGTCTCCTGATGGAGGCCTCATCCCGATGCAGTATGATGTATTGATCCCTGGTGGTCGGCCCGTTGCAGGGCTCATCCCCTGGACCGCGAAGTACAACTTGGGCACTGCTGCTCATTGAACTGAGTCGGTCTCTGTGTAAAGGCGGCATCTCCGAAAGGGGATGCCGCCTTTTTTATGTGTCGCGATCAGGTTGACCGGCTGGGCCAATTCGACGCTGAAGGTCGGCCAGCCGATTGAGCGCATCGAGCGGGGTCATGGAGAAGAGGTCGATCTGCCTGACTTCATCGATGAGCAGATGGGGCTTGGGAAGTAACGTCTTGGGGGCCTCTTGCTCTAAAGAGGCAGGCATGCCTTGGATGGTGTGATCCGGCTGTTCCAGTTGGGCCAAGACTTGTTTCGCGCGCTCGATGACCGTGGGAGGCAGCCCGGCCAGTTTGGCCACATGGATTCCGTAACTGCGATCTGCCCCGCCAGGAATGATCTTGCGTAAGAAGACCACATCGCCATCCCGTTCCTGGACCGCCACGCAATAGTTTTTAATCCCCTCCCGTAATCCTTCCAGTTGCGTCATCTCATGATAATGCGTGGCGAAGAGGGTTCGGGCTCCCACGTGCCGACGGTCCTGAATATACTCCGCAATGGCCCAGGCGATGCTTAGTCCATCGTAGGTGCTGGTGCCTCTGCCGATTTCATCCAGGAGAATGAGGCTCCGAGAGGTCGCACTGTTCAAGATGTGAGCGGATTCGATCATCTCCACCATAAAGGTGCTCTGGCCAGCCGCGAGATTGTCCGAGGCTCCCACGCGGGTAAAAATTCGATCAACTAATCCGATGTGCGCTTCAGCCGCCGGCACGAAGCTCCCGATCTGCGCCAGCAGCACGATTAGCGCGACCTGGCGGAGATAGGTGCTCTTTCCCGCCATGTTGGGGCCTGTAAGGATGACCAGCCGCTGGCCGTCACAGTCGAGGGCGGTGTCGTTAGGCACGAAGGTGAGATCGCTGCTGAGTCGCTCAACCACTGGATGCCGGCCCTCTCGAATGAGGATCGTGCTGCTCTCGTCGACGAGGGGTTTGACATAGCGCTGCAATGCCGCGGTTTCCGCCAGACCGGCGAGGATGTCGAGTAATGCGACGGCTCTGGCCATCGTTTGAAGGCGCGGCACCTCGTTGGCTAAACGACTGCGCAATTGATCGAACAGTTTCTGCTCCAAGGCTAACAGCTTCGCTTCCGCTCCCGTGACCGTTTCTTCCAGTTCTTTCAATTCCGCCGTCATGAATCGCTCGGCATTGGCTAAGGTCTGCTTGCGAATATAATCAGGCGGGACGCGCGTGAGATTGGTTTTCGTAATTTCGATGTAGTAGCCGAAGATCTGGTTGTAGCGTACTTTGAGCGATTCGATTCCTGTTCGCTCCCGCTCCTTGGCCTCCAGCGAGGCGATCCAGCCCTTGCCTTCCGTGCTCGCCTTGCGTAGCGCATCGACTCCCGCATGGTATCCCTCCCGAATGACGCCTCCGTCGCGGAGGGCTATCGGCGCATCTTGCTTGATGGCCTGTTCGATCGCATCATGCACGTCATGGCAATCGTCCCACGATGCGCGAAGATCGGCTAGCAACGAGGCGGTGAATGGCTGGAGATGAGACCGGAGTTCAGGCAGGGCGCGTACGGACTGTTTCAATGCGAGCAGTTCGCGCGGTCCTGCAACCCCGAGCGTCACGCGGCTACTCAACCGGGCAATGTCTTGAATATTGCGGAGCGTGGCCCGGAGCGAGACCCGTTGTTGAATTAAATCTTTTAACTCGCCGACCGAGTCAAGTCTGGCATGAATGGCCGCACTATTAAGCAGCGGTCTGATGAGCCAATCTCGCAGTAGGCGGCTGCCCATAGCGGTTGCTGTCCGGTCCAGCACGGACAGGACCGTCGGCTGGTCCTGTCCCGATCGATCGCTTGAGCCAAAGGGCCGCACGAGTTCGAGATTGCGAATCGTCGCGCTATCTAGATGCATGGAGTCGCCGCTCCAGCGTGTGTGTAGGCGGTGGAGATGCCCCAGGGAGGCGGTCGGTTGGGTTGCTCTGACATATCGTAGGACCGCTCCGGCTGCGCCGATTCCGGCGGTCAGGCCACGGCAGCCGAACCCATCGAGCGAATGTACGGCAAACTGTGTCTGGAGCACTTGCGCCGCAGTGTTGGGATCAAAGGAGGCGGAGGGTTGGGCGCAGAGACGGGGCCCGCGCAGGTGAGCGAGACAGGCCACGGCATTTGCATTGGCATTCTGGTGCAGGACTTCCCGCGGTTCCAGCCTGGCCAATTCATCCATGAGCTGGGTGGTGGCCTGTGCTCCCTGGAATTCCGTAATCCAGAAATCCCCGGTGGAGACATCCAGGCAGGCCAGCCCAATGATGGATTGTCCCTTGGCAGAGGAGGCGGTGGCATCGGAGAAGGCCACGGCGACCAAGAAATGCGATTCACCTGGTGAGAGAAATTCTGTATCGACCAATGTGCCAGGCGTATAGAGACGGACGACTTCCCGGCGCACCAGACCCTTCGCAAGCTTGGGGTCTTCCACCTGTTCGCAGAGGGCCACGGTCCGTCCGGCCCTGAGTAACTTGGCGATATAGCCCTGGGCTGCATGGTAAGGCACGCCACATAAGGGAATAGGGGTGGCGCTCGATTTGTCGCGAGAGGTCAGGGCGATGGAGAGCAGTTTGGCTGCGGCCTGCGCATCCTCGTAAAACATCTCATAGAAGTCGCCGACGCGGAACAGGAGGATCGCGTCGGGATAGCCGCGCTTGACCTCGCGGTATTGCCGCATGAGGGGTGAGGCGTCTGCGTCACTCATCGTGGCGGTCTCGAGGGGATTCGTCGGTGACGGTATGGGAGATCCGGCCTGTGACTTTTTCGAGCGAGTGGCGCAATTGCTCCAAGTCTACTTCGGCATCCTGCAGGGCCTTGGTCTTTCGGCGAAGTTCGATCCGGCCCCGCACCCAGGGGGGGAATAGCAGAATGCCTGAGACCAGCAGCCCCACGGCGAATCCTGCCAGAATGGGTTTATAGATCGGCGTCGAGGATTCGAGTAGACCGAAGAAATAGCGAATCGTGGCTTCCTGTTCCTGGTTTTGAAGGAAGAATGCCAGAGCGAGGAGCAGCAGGACTCCGACTAAAATCAATCGAATCATGACTTCGTGATCCTCTTCTTATTCGAAATTTTATTCGGCATTCTTCGATGGGCTTGGCGCGTGCGTGCGAGGACTTTGCCGGACATCGGCCCTGTTGCGTTCAGCTGAATCGCCCGGCTCTGCTTGGCCCGATGGCTCAGGGTAATTTCGATCCGGTCCTGCGGCAACAAGGCCAGGCCCTTGTCGGCCCATTCGATAGCCGTGACCGTCTGGCCAGAGAAATACTCCATTACGCCGGTTGATTCAAGCTCGCGGAGCGAGGTGATGCGATACCAATCCATGTGGGCCAGAGGCAGGCGGCCTTGGCATTCATGAATAACGACGAAGGTCGGACTGGTCACGGCTTCAGGCGCTGCGCCCAGGCCCTGCGCGATGCCGCGCACGAGCGCGGTCTTGCCCGCGCCGAGCGGCCCGTAGAGCGCGATCGTTTCTCCTCCGCGCAGCGTCCGGCCAAGCGCTTGGCCTAAGCGGTCGGTCTGTTGGCTCGATGAAGACAGGAGTGTCCACGGCAGGACCACTGCGGCGCTCCCTTTGACAACAGGCGGCTGTGTCTTGGCTGGCTTCGTGCCGTTAGGTTGTAGTGATTTGTTGGAGCGCATAAGGAATTTGAGCGATCAGATCGCTGGCGATCATTCCTGCCTGTCCGAGTTGTTTGGCTGCCAAGTCGCCGGCTGATCCGTGAAGATAGGTTGCGGCGCAAGCCGCTTCCCATGATGGGACTCCTTGCGCCAGAAGGCCCACAATCATACCGGTTAAGACATCGCCGGTTCCGGCCGTGGCCATGCCGGGATTCCCGGTGGGACAGATGGCGACCAGTCCATCGGGGCGGGCGATGACGGTTCGCGCGCCTTTTAAAACAACGAACACACCTCGTTGCCTGGCAAACCGTCTGGCCGTGCCGATGCGGTCTGCGTTGACGCTCTGCGCTGTGGCATCGACTTCCAGCCTGGCTATTTCACCGGGATGAGGAGTCAGGATGGGCAGAGTGGGGCATTCGGTCAGCAAGGAGGCCCGCCCGGCCAAGGCATTGAGCGCATCGGCATCGAGGACGGAGGGCCGATCCAGATGTTTCATGAGTGACTGCACCAGCTCGACCGTTTCGTGATGGGTTGAGAGGCCTGGGCCGATGGCAATGGCCGTGCGAGCCTGGATAAAGGCGAGGATGCGATCGAGTCCCGATCGGGCCAAGGTTCGCGCCTTCGTTTCGGGGAGCGGCAGCGTCATCGCTTCCAGTAGTTTGGACTCCAGCACATCGTTGACGCTGCTGGGGGTGGCCACGGTGACGAGGCCTGCTCCGACGCGGAGTGCTGCCTGAGCTGCGAGAGCTGCTGCGCCGGTTTTCCCCACGGATCCTGCAATAATCCCCGCATGGCCGAACGTGCCTTTATGGGAGGAGGGCCACCGTTCCGGCAGCATGGTGACGATGTCGTCACTGGTCAGGAGCTGCGTTCTGCGGTCGAGCTTGTCCATACAGGCTTGGGGAATGCCGATATCGACGACGCGGATGATGCCGGACTGATCGATTCCCGCCCCGACGTAGAGGCCGAGTTTCGGGAGGCCGAGGGTGACGGTGAGCGAGGCGCGGACCGCTTGCCCTAGAATGGCCCCTGTATCGGCATGAATGCCGGATGGCAGATCGACTGAAATGACCGGCTTTCCTGTCTTGTTGATGAGTTCGATAGCCTCACGATAGGCTCCGGTGACTTCGGAGGCTAAGCCTGTGCCTAGAAGGGCATCGATGAGGATATCGCTGGAGGCAAGAAGAGGCCGAACCTGCTTGGCAGATCGGAATCGAATGGTCTTGGCATTTCCTGCTGCTTTCGCGAACCGACGATACATGGCGGCGGCATCGCGGCTCAGGTCGGCAACAGGTGGCAGGAGCAGCACTCGGACCTGGGCTCGTTGGCGGTGCAGCAGGCGGGCCACCACCAATCCATCTCCTCCGTTGTTCCCTTTGCCGCAGAGGATAGTCACGGTCTTGCCGCGCATTGGCCCGTACTGGGTTTCCAGCTGACTGACGATTCCCTCACCGGCCCGCTCCATCAAGGTGGCGCTCGGGATCTTCGCCTCAGTGATCGTGCGGCGATCGAGCAGTTGCATCTCGGCTCCGGTCACGATGTTCATCGGTGGCCTTGTAGGGGGAATCGAGAGGTTTGTGGCCTACGTCGCAATGTCATGGCAAGGGGGAGTCGCGTTGTGCTTGGAGGAGACGGTTACCCCAGCAAGGCTTTCATTTCCCTGACAGCTTGGTCGAGACCCACCAGGACTGCTCGGGCAATGATGCTGTGCCCGATGTTGTATTCGACGATTTCAGGGATGTTCAGCAACCGTGCGATGTTGCGATAGTCTAATCCATGTCCGGCGTTGACGCCCATGCCCAGCTTGTAGGAGAGTTTGGCTGCCTGCGTAATGGCGTCTACTTCCGCATCGGCTTCTTTGGAGCGTTTGGCATTCGCGTAGCGGCCCGTATGGAGTTCGACGAAATCGGCTGAAACTCGGTGTGCCGCTTTGACTTGGGCCAAATCCGGTTCGATGAAGAGACTGACGGGAATGCCGCCATCGTGGAGCATGGCCACGAGTTCCTGGATATGGTCTCTGTGGCCTGCCACATCCAGGCCGCCTTCGGTCGTAAGTTCCTGTCGATGTTCCGGAACGAGCGTGACCATGTCCGGTTTGATGGTCAGGGCAATTTTGGCCATGGTCTCATCAGCGGCCATTTCCAGATCGAGCTTGGTGCGGATGAGTTCCCGCAAGAGACGAAGATCGCGGTCCTGAATATGCCGACGATCCTCTCTGAGGTGGACGACAATGCCGTCGGCGCCAGCCAGTTCCACCAGTACGGAGGCAGTCAGAGGGTCCGGGTCGGTTCCACCGCGGGCTTGCCGCAACGTGGCCACATGGTCAATATTCACCCCAAGTCGTGGCACGGATCCTCCGTTCTGGCTATGTGAAGCAAGGAGAAGCTGAGTTGCGCGATGAGTCGAAAGAGGTTTTAGTTGTAACAGAAATTGGCCGGGAGGGGCAAGGATAGGGAGGGGGAAGCGCGGTCTGGCTGGCTCAGTCTCTTGGAAGAGCCGAATGTCGAACCCCACAGAATCACGGGATAATTTGACTCGACGTGTCCCTCGCCATTAGAATAGGCCCCCTGAGTTAGGGAGGCAGGGGGTTTCTCCACGCCTTCTGCGCAGGGGAATTGTCGACAGGGGATACATGGGACTGGGCGACGGATTTTATCGCATCAAACGGCTACCACCGTATGTCTTTGCCCAAGTGCAGAGTCTCAAGCTTGAGGCTCGTCAACAGGGCGAAGACATTATCGATTTTGGCATGGGCAATCCTGACCAACCGACGCCGAGCCATATCGTCGAAAAGATGATCGAGGCGGCGCGGAAGGGGAAGAACCATCGCTACTCGGCCTCGCGCGGCATTACCAAGCTGCGCCATGCGATCACTGGCTGGTATAAACGGAATTACGACGTCGCGCTGGATCCTGAGACCGAGACGATCGTCACGATCGGCTCCAAGGAAGGATTGGCGCATCTGGCCTTGGCTTTGATTGGCCCAGGGGACGTCGTCTTGACGCCGACCCCGACCTATCCCATCCATATGTATAGTTTTATCATTGCGGGCGGCGAAGTCCGCGGAATCGAGTTGCGTCAGGACAGTGACTTCTTCGAAGAGCTCCAGAAGGTCTATCGCCAGAGTTTCCCGCGACCGAAGATTTTGGTGATCAATTTTCCGCACAATCCCACTACCGCCGTGGTGGACCTCGAGTTCTTCAAGAAAATCGTCGCCTTTGCCAAAGAGCACGACGTGATCGTCATTCACGACCTGGCCTATGCGGACCTGGTCTTCGATGGCTACAAGGCGCCGAGCTTCTTGCAAGCTCCCGGTGCCAAGGATGTCGGAGTGGAGTTCTATACTTTGTCCAAGGCCTACAATATGCCGGGCTGGCGCGTGGGCTTCTGTTGCGGTAATCGCGAAGTCGTCGGAGCCCTGGCCAAGATCAAGAGTTATCTCGACTACGGAATTTTCCAGCCCTTGCAGATCGCCAGCGTCATCGCCCTGAATGGGCCGCAAGAATGCGTCAAGGAGACAGTGTTGCGTTATCAGAAACGGCGCGATGTGTTGGTGGGCGGCCTGAACCGCATCGGGTGGCAGGTGACGAAGCCTGTGGCGACCATGTTCGTCTGGGCCAGGATCCCCGTGCCCTATCGGTCGATGGGCTCATTGGAGTTTTCCAAACTCCTGCTTCGCGAGGCCAAAGTCGCTGTGTCTCCCGGGATTGGATTCGGTGAAGGCGGAGACGAGTATGTGCGGTTCGGCCTGGTTGAAAATGAACATCGCACGAGGCAAGCCGTACGCGGCATTCGCAAGGCTCTGAAGCTGGAAGGATCTGAAGAATGATTTCACGCGTGGGCGTCGGCATCATTGGGTTCGGTACGGTCGGAACGGGGGTCGCGAAGATTCTTCTGGAGAATGCTGCCGTGATCAGCCGCCGTGTCGGCGTGCCGATCGAAATCGTTCGGATTGCGGACTTGGATGTGACGAAGAATCGGGGGCTGACCTTGCAGCCTGGCGTCCTTACGACCGATGCGAAACAGATTCTCAACGATCCGTCGATCGACATCGTGGTCGAGTTGGTCGGGGGCTGCGATTTCGCCAAACGTATCATTCTGGAAGCCATTGCGGCAGGTAAACAGGTCGTCACCGCGAACAAGGCCCTGCTCGCATTACATGGAGAAGAAATTTTTGCCGCGGCCTCCCGCAAGGGAGTCGACATCGGTTTCGAAGCGAGTGTGGGAGGAGGGATTCCCGTGATCCAGGCCCTGAGGGAAGGACTGGCGGCCAACACCATCCAATCTATTTACGGGATCATCAACGGGACGGCCAATTACATCCTCTCGCGCATGACGAGTGAAGGCCGGAGTTTCGATTCGGTACTCGACGACGCGAAACAGGCCGGCTATGCCGAAGCGGATCCGACCTTCGATGTGGCCGGGATCGATTCGGCGCACAAGCTGGCGATCCTGGTGGCCCTGGCCTATGGCACGCCAGTCAATTTCAAAGAGGTGTATACCGAGGGAATCACCCACATTACGCCGCTCGATATCGCCTATGCCAAAGAGTTTGGCTGTACGATCAAGCTCTTGGGCATTGCCAAGCTGGGGGGCAACGAAGTCGAAGCCCGCGTGCATCCCACGATGCTGCCCGCTTCGTCTCCGCTCGCCCAAGTCGAAGGAGTCTACAACGCAATTCAATTCGTCGGCGATGCCGTGGGCGATGTGGTGCTCTATGGTAGGGGCGCCGGATCCCTGCCGACCGGCAGCGCGGTGGTCAGCGACCTCATTGCCATTTCGCGCAATCTGCTGAAGGGTGCGGTGGGGCGAGTGCCGCCTGCTTCGTTCCAGCAGGCGCAGCGCCGCCCGCTTCGCATGCGGCCGATGGAAGAAATTAGCTCGCTCTACTATCTCCGCTTTATGGTGCTGGACCGTCCCGGTGTCCTGTCGCAGATCGCAGGGGAGCTGGGCCGGTGCGGCATCAGTATTTCGTCCGTCCTTCAACAGGGGCGGCGTGACGGGCAAACGGTGCCGGTCGTGATCAAAACCCATACGGCCATGGAGCGCGATGTCCAGGCGGCATTGCGCGCAATCAACCAGATGGCCTTTATTTCCGAGCCGACGACGTTGATCCGCGTTGAGGGCAAGGACGACTGATGTGATGACTCGCTGGCGCGGCCTGATTGAAGAATATCGCAAGTTCCTCCCTGTAACCGACCGTACACCCGTGGTGACGTTGTGTGAAGGCAATACCCCGCTCATCAGGGCGACGAGGTTGGCCCAGCAGATTGCGCCCGGCATTGATCTCTATCTTAAAATTGAAGGCGCGAACCCCACTGGATCGTTCAAAGACCGAGGCATGACGCTGGCGATCTCGAAGGCTGTTGAGGCCGGCGTCAAAGCGGTCATCTGCGCCTCCACGGGGAATACCTCTGCCTCTGCCGCAGCCTATGGGGCGCGGGCTGGGCTGGCGGTTTATGTGCTGATTCCTGCGGGGAAAATTGCGATGGGCAAACTGTCCCAGGCCATGATGCACCAGGCCACGGTCATTCAGATCCAGGGAAATTTTGACCAGGCGTTCACTATCGTGAAGGAATTGTCGGTGAGCCACCACATTGAGCTGGTCAACTCGCTCAATCCCTATCGGATCGAGGGGCAGAAGACCGCCGCGATGGAAGTCTGCGATCAGCTTGGTGATGCACCGACGATTCATGTGCTGCCGGTCGGGAACGCCGGCAATATTACGGCCTATTGGAAGGGCTATCAGGAATACCGTGCGGCTAATCAATCCACGAAACTCCCACGCATGATCGGGTTTCAGGCCACCGGCGCGGCGCCGATCGTGTTGGGGCACATCGTGGAGAATCCGCAGACGGTGGCCACGGCGATCAGGATCGGCAATCCGGCCAGTTGGCAAGCCGCCTTGAACGCCGTGAAGGAATCCTCCGGGGCGATCGATTCGGTCACGGATGAGGAAATTTTGCAGGCCTATCGGATGCTGGCGGCCACGGAAGGCGTTTTCTGCGAACCGTCCTCCGCTGCTTCGGTGGCCGGCCTGACGAAGTTGAGTAAGCAGGGCGGGCTTCGCGAAGGCGAGACGGTGGTCTGTACCTTGACAGGCCATGGATTGAAAGATGCCGATACGGCGATTAGTGTATCGGCTCAACCGAAAACCGTTAGAGCGACGCGGGAGGATGTCGCTCGTCTTTTAAGGGTGTAGATACAATGAGCGCAGGGCTTCGATGAAATATGTGATGCTCCATGCCGACGGGATGGCAGACCTTCCCCGGCAGGAATTGGGCAAGCAGACTCCTCTGCAGGCGGCCTCGACTCCTCATCTCGATCGTCTCGCGAAAGAGGGAGAGTTGGGGATCTTAGCTGCGGCGCCCGAGGGCGTGCGGAAGGGGAACGGGTTGATGGAGACGGCCATCCTCGGCTACGACCTTAAGAAATACTATCAGGGGCCCGGCCCATTCGAAGCAGCGAGCTTGGGGGTTACTGTCGGCGAGCAGGACGTGGTTTATCGTTGCACGATGGTCACGTTGCGGGCAGACGCGTCCGCGGGCAAAGGCGGATTGGATGGAATTAAGAAGCTGGGGCCGCATGTGGTCATGGACGATGCGACCGCCGGGTTGATTGCGACGGAAGAGGCTCGTGAATTGATCGAGGCGATCAATGAACAGCTCGGGTCTGAGATAATTCAGTTCTATCCAGGCGTAGGCCACCGCCACCTCATGGTGTGGGTCAACGGGAAGGTGCGCGCAGTTTGTCAGGATCCGCAATCGCTGGTCGGCCGGCCGATCGCCGAAGCCATGCCGACGGGCGAGGGAGCGGACCATTTGTGGAAGCTGATGGACGCGTCATTTCAAATCTTGCGCGACCATCCCCTTAATGCGGAGCGCAGCAAGGCGGGGCAGAAGCAAGCCAATTGTCTCTGGCTCTGGGGCCAGGGCCGGGCCGTGTTTTGGCCCAGTCTGGCGGAACGTTTTAAGATGACCGGTACGGTGGTGTCACAGAGCGATGTCCATCGGGGGCTCGGTATAATGGCAGGGCTCGAGGCGGTGGATAGGGCACGGTTGGCCGAGGGGGATCTGCGCGCCCAGGCGGCGGTGGCGTTGGAGGACCTCAAGGAAAAAGATTTTGCCTACGTGCATGTGGAGTTGCCGGACGAGGTTGCCTATGGATCGGACGTTGCGGCCAAGGTGAAGGCGATTGAAGCGGTCGATCGCGAACTGGTCGGGCCGTTGCTTGAAGGGCTGGCCAAATCCGGCCCCTATCGCCTTGCGGCTTTCTGTGATGCGGGCAACGTGCATCAGGGTCAGGCGGCGGAGGGGCTGGGCTTCTTCGCCTATCGTGACAGTGCCGCCGATCCCGCAGCCGGAAGCGGACGAAAATTCACCGAAGCGCATGCCCAGGCGTCGACTGTGCCTCCACGTGACGCGACGAAGTTCGTCGTGCGATTGTTCGCAAAAGGATCCTGACGGTCGTGGCGCTGATTGTTCAGAAATATGGAGGAACATCCGTCGGCACCATCGAGCGGATCCGCTGCGTCGCCGAACGGGTCGAAAAGGCTTATAAAGAGGGCCATCGCGTCGTTGTCGTCCTCTCTGCGATGAGCGGTGAAACGGATCGGCTGCTCAAGCTGGCCCATCAGGTGACATCGCTTCCGGACGATCGTGAACTGGATATGCTGTTGTCGACGGGAGAGAGGGTGGCCATTGCCTTGTTGGCGATGGCCTTGCGGGCCCGCGGATTCGATGCCAAATCGTTCACGGGCCGTCAAGTCGGGATCATGACGGACAGCGCCCATACGAAAGCGCGGATTACCAAGGTGGCGGCTGAGCGCATCCGTGAAGCCCTCTCCAAAGGGGTGATTCCGGTAGTGGCCGGGTTTCAAGGGATCAACGAACAGTCGGATGTCACGACGCTGGGGCGCGGAGGTTCCGATCTGACGGCGGTGGCGCTGGCGGCGGCCTTGAAGGCCGATCGCTGCATCATTTTTACCGACGTCGACGGCGTCTACACTTCGGATCCCAATATTGTCCCGGCAGCGCGCCGCATCGACAAGATTTCCTATGAAGAAATGCTGGAGATGGCCAGTCTGGGCGCCAAAGTGCTGCAGAGCCGCTCGGTCGAATTTGCCGCGAAGTTCAATGTGCCGGTGGAGGTGAACTCCAGCTTCAAAGAAGGAAAGGGGACGCTCGTGACGCGTGAAGACGAGGATATGGAGGCGGTCGCGGTGTCGGGAGTCACTGGGGACCAGAATCAGGCCAAAATCACGATTGTGGGCGTGCCGGACAAGCCGGGTATTGCATCGAAAATTTTCGGGCCGGTAGCCAAAGCCAATATCAACGTTGATATGATCATTCAGAACATGAGCCAGTCCGGCCTGACGGATATGTCATTTACGATTCCACGGGTGGACATCTCGAAGGCCATGCCGATCATCCAGGATGTGGCGAAGGGGATCGAGGCGAAGTCTGTGGCCGTGACCGAGGCGATCGCCAAGGTCTCGTTGGTCGGCGTCGGGATGCGTTCCCATTCCGGGGTTGCGGCCAAGATGTTCGAGGTTCTGGCGCGGGAAGGCGTAAACATCCTCATGATCAGCACGTCGGAGATCAAGATCTCCTGCGTCATCGATGAAAAGTATGTGGAGCTCGCGATGCGCGCGCTCCATACCGCGTTCGGATTGGATCAAGCGCGGGAGGGAGGCCGACCCACAAAGTAACGACTATTGGCGATGTCAGTTTCGGCAACATTGTCTACTCACAGTAGAGTTTTCTATGATTCGAAAAATACCCCAATCAGGATCCTCGCAAGGCAAGCAGGCTGCGGCGTCAGCGCCAGGCACACCTGCGCTTGCCGTGAAGCCGGCATTGGAAATCTACGACACGACCCTGCGCGATGGAGCCCAGGCCGAGGACGTCAGTTTTTCGGTGGAAGACAAGGTGCGGGTTGCGCAACAGTTAGACGGGCTTGGCGTGCAGTTCATCGAGGGCGGGTGGCCTGGGGCGAATCCCAAAGATATTGAGTTCTTCCGGAGGATCAAGGCGGTCCCACTGCAGACGTCGACGGTCGTGGCCTTCGGCTCGACGCGAAAGGCCAGCAACGCGGTACAGGACGATCAGAATATTAAATCGCTGCTGGATGCCGAGACTTCAGTGATCACGCTCTTCGGGAAGAGCTGGTCGTTGCACGTCACTGACGCGCTCAATATTTCTCTCGCGAAGAATCTTGAACTCATCAGCGACTCCGTGGCCCATCTCCGTTCGAAGGGCCGGAGACTGTTCTATGATGCGGAACATTTCTTCGATGGGTACAAAACGAATCCTGACTATGCATTGGAGACCATTCGCCAGGCAGTCGCGGCCGGCGCCGAGCGGGTCATTCTTTGCGACACCAATGGCGGGACGATGCCGTGGGAAATCAAAGAGATTTGCGAAGTCGTGCGGCGTGAATGTGCCGTGCCCTTGGGGATCCATGCCCACAACGATTGTGAAATGGCCGTCGCGAACTCGTTGATGGCGATCGAGACGGGCATTCTGCAAGTGCAAGGGACGATCAATGGGATTGGTGAGCGGTGCGGCAATGCCAATCTCTGCTCCATCATCCCTAATCTTGAACTGAAGATGAAACGGCCGGTGCTGGGCAATCGCTTGAGCCATCTCAAGCGGGTGTCAGGATTCGTGACCGAGATCGCGAACCTCATGCCCAATACGCATCAGCCCTACGTGGGCGATTCGGCCTTCGCCCATAAGGGCGGGGTCCATATCCATGCGGTGCTGAAGAATGCTGCGACCTACGAACATGTGATTCCGTCGTTAGTCGGGAACCGCCAGAGGATGTTGCTGTCGGATGCAGCAGGCCGGAGCGGATTGATGGAAAAGGTCGAGGCCTACGGGATCAAATTAGACAAGGATCACGCCAAACTACAAGAATTGATCGATGTGCTGAAGGAGCGTGAAAGCCAGGGCTACCAATTTGAGGCGGCGGAAGGCTCCTTCGAGTTGCTCATGCGGAAAGCCATGGGGACCCATAAGCCTTCTTTCCAACTGCTGGGGTTCCGGGTGATCGTCGAGAAAAAACAGGACCAGGGCGCCATGTTGTCGGAGGCCACGGTCATGGTGAAGGTCGGCGATGTGGTGGAACATGCGGCAGCGTCAGGCGCCGGCCCAGTCAATGCGCTCGACCATGCCTTGCGGAAAGCCTTGGAGAAGTTCTATCCCCAGCTTAAAGAAGTTAAACTGCTCGATTATAAAGTGCGGGTCTTGTCGGCCGATCGTGGGACTGAGTCGAAGGTCCGGGTTTTGATTGAATCGGGCGATCACAAGGATAAATGGGGCACGGTCGGCGTCTCCGAGAACATCATGGAGGCGAGCTGGCAAGCGCTGGCAGACAGTATTGAGTACAAATTGCTCGCTAAAGACCTCTGAGCCTGAGCGAATCTTGTATCTTTACTCTTGACAGGCTATCTAACCTTACGTAAATTATGGTGAAACTGCCTATTGGGCGAGTCGACTTGAGAGACGACCATTCCGAAAGTGTGCAGCGGCATCTGAGGGGGAAGCATGAGGAAGGCGGATATCGCGAACGAAATCTACAAGCAGGTTGGTATTTCGAAGAACGAAGCCGCAGATATCGTTGAACTTGTCCTCAATATGTTGAAAGAAGTGCTGCATAAGGGCGAGTCGATCAAGATTGCCGGATTTGGAAATTTTGTGGTGCGGAGTAAAGGGGCACGGAAAGGCCGGAATCCCAGGACCGGCGAAGAAATCGGGATCACGCCTCGTCGAGTCGTGACCTTTCGCCCTAGCCAAGTATTTAAAAAATACGTGAACTTATAAGACGTTGACTCACCTCAACTGATCTTACCACGAGGATGGGTCATGGGGAACGAGCCCAGGCTGGGCAGCAAGGTTTTCTACAAAATCGGCGAAGTGGGCCAGATCGTCAAGCTGCCGGCATATGTGCTGCGATTCTGGGAATCAGAATTCCCGTTTCTCAAGCCCAAGAAAAGTCGTGGGAATCAGCGGCTTTATGTCAGGCGTGAAATCGAAACAGTGTTGGAAATCAAGCGGATGCTGTACGAAGAGGGCCATACCCTTGCAGGCGTTAAGCGTTATTGGGCCAGGCGCGGGCGGGTAGCGAGCCAACGGATCCGCCCCAAAGAACTGGCGCAGAAACTGCGGGGGAATCTCCAGGCGATTCTCAAAATCCTGGAATCCTATTAAGCCCTGCGACGGTCCGGATTCCTTGTCTCCTGGCCGGTTGCATTCCGGGCCCCTCCAGAGAGACAATGTACGGGTAGTGAAAGTGAATAGAGCGTGTCGGGGCGTGGCGCAGCCCGGTAGCGTACTCGCTTGGGGTGCGAGTGGTCGGCCGTTCAAATCGGCTCGCCCCGACCAAAACACAGAGCGCTGAGGACTGAGACGAACAGGATAGCCGCGGACTCGGTTTCCAGCACTCAGCATTACAACAGAGAGCTGCCGCCGGCAGCTCTTTTTGTTTCTGAAAGACTGATGCGCATTTTAGTGACCAACGATGACGGGGTTCTTTCGCCTGGCTTGACGGCGCTGGCCAAGGCCTTAGCCAAAGTCGGCGAGGTCTGGGTCGTGGCGCCAGATCGCGAGCGGACCGCCGCGGCCCATTCGGTGACGCTCCATAAACCACTGCGCGTGCAGAAGTTGGGGAAGCGGATCTATGCCGTGAGCGGCACACCGGTTGATTGTGTGAATTTGGCCGTGCTGAAGCTTTTGCCTGCGCCGCCAGATCTCCTCGTGTCCGGTATCAATAAAGGCGTCAATCTCGGCGACGACGTTTTATATTCCGGCACCGTGTCGGCTGCGATGGAAGGGACGATTCTCGGTATTCCCTCCATGGCTGTCTCGCAGGAGGGGCAGGAGCGGTTTCATTTCGACGCGGGTGCCCGCTACGCCGTTCGGATGGCTCGATTGATTCTGAAAGATGGTTTGCCGGACGAAACATTGGTCAATTTGAATATCCCTGATCGGCCCTTCTCAGCTATCACGGGCGTGCGCGTGACCTGTCTCAGCCGCAGGCGGTTCGATAATCCGATCACTGAGAAGGTCGATCCCCGTGGGAGGGCCTACTATTGGCTTGCCGGAACCAGAGTGTCCTGGAGCCGGAGCAAGGATGCGGACCACGAGGCGTTGGAGCAGGGGGCCGTCTCGCTTACGCCTGTTCATCTTGATACGACGAATCACCGCGCGTTGGAGCGATTCCGCAAATGGGAAATGGGACGTCGGCCTGCTACGGCGGCGAAGCCCAAGGGTAAGAAGAGGAGCTAGGGTCTGTGGGCAACCTGATCGAAGCCCTCATTACGGAGCTGAGCCGATTTATCGTGTCGATGATTTCGACATTCGGCTACACCGGCATCTTCGTGACCATGGCCATTGAAAGCGCCTGTATCCCCTTGCCCAGCGAGATCATCATGCCCTTCGCCGGCTATCTCGTATCGTCGGGCCAGTTCACGATGCTGGGAGTGACCTTGGCCGGCGCAATTGGAAACGTCGCTGGGTCGATTGCGGCCTATTATGCTGGTGTTTGGGGCGGCCGGCCCTTCGTCGAACGATACGGGCCCTATATGCTGGTGTCGCCAACAGATATGGCGACGGCGGATTCCTGGTTTGCCAAGTATGGAGAGGCGGCGGTCTTTTTCGGCCGAATGCTTCCGGTCGTCCGGACTTTCATTTCATTGCCAGCCGGCATTGCCGGCATGAATATCTATCGGTTCATCCTCTTCACTTTTCTCGGTGCTCTGCCCTGGTGTTATCTCCTGGCCTATATCGGCCTGAAAATGGGAGAAAAGTGGGAGCACCTGCGCGACTATTTCCATCAGTTCGACGTCGTGATCGGCTTGAGCTTGGCCTTTGGATTGGGCTATTTTCTCTGGTCGCATTGGCCGAAGCGCCCCGTGAATCCGGAGCTGTAACCGTCCATGCTCTCGCTCTACAACACGCTGACCGGGAAAAAAGAGCTGTTCCAGTCGCTCCAGCCAAAGCACGTCAGGATGTATGTCTGCGGCGTGACGGTCTACGACTATTGCCATATCGGTCATGCGCGGAGCGCGCTCGTATTCGACGTGCTTCGGCGGTATCTGGAGTTCAGCGGCTACCAGGTTGAATTCGTCAAGAACTTCACCGATGTGGATGACAAGATCATCAAGCGGGCGAATGAACGGGGCGTCTCCTGTGAGACGATCACGGCAGAGTTTATCGAAGCCTACTACCAGGACATGGGGAAGCTCGGGGTCAGACGGGCAACGCATGAGCCAAAAGCCACAGAGCATATGGCCGAGATCATTGCGTTGGTCGGTACGCTGATTCAGAAGGGTCTCGCCTATCCAGTCGCAGGGGATGTCTATTTCCAAGTCGAAAAATATCGGGACTATGGGCGCCTCTCAAAACGGAAGCTCGAAGATCTGCAGGCAGGCGCGCGAGTGGATGTGGATGAACGGAAGCGCCATCCGATGGATTTTGCCCTCTGGAAGAGCAGTAAGCCTGGTGAGCCGTCATGGGAGAGTCTCTGGGGGCCAGGGCGTCCAGGCTGGCATATCGAATGTTCCGCCATGGCAATGCGCCATTTGGGGGAGACCTTCGATATTCACGGCGGAGGGATGGATCTCATTTTCCCCCATCATGAGAATGAAATCGCCCAGTCCTGCGGGGCCACCGGGAAAGAATTTGCGCGCTACTGGATTCATAACGGATTTGTGCAGATCAATCAGGAGAAGATGTCCAAGTCTTTGGGGAACTTCTTCACGATCCGCGAGATCTTTGAAAAGTCTGAGTGGCCGGAAGATATTACCGGAGAGATGCTGCGGTATTTTCTGCTCGCGACCCAATATCGAGGCCCGCTCGATTTTTCCGATCGCGCGATCAAGGAAGCGAAGCAGGCCTTGGACGGATTCTACGATCTCTTTCAGCGCCTGCACGAGGTGGGAGATCGTGCCGCGGGTGAGTCGGAGTTGGCTTCTGGGATCGATCGCGCACAGGAGGCCTTCCGGCAGGCGATGGACGACGATGTCAATACGCCAATGGCGCTGGCTACGCTTCAAAAGCTCCGCAGTGATGTGAATAAGTTTCTGGAGCAGGGCCTTTCACCCGAGAAACGGAAGTTGGCCCGTACGGCTTTCCGCTCGCTGGGAGCGGTGCTCGGCCTGTTTCAATTGGAGACATGGCAGTTTAAACTTGCACCAGGTGTTTTATCGGGCAGGGACGGCTCGCAGGCTGTTCTGGCGGACCATGACATAGAAAGTAAGTTGGTTGAACGAAATGAAGCCAGGAAACAGAAAGATTTCAAGAAGGCCGACGAGATTCGTCATTTCCTCGCCGCCCGCGGTATCGTCATTGAAGATAAGCCCGACGGCACCAGCCGCTGGAAGCGATAGTCCTCCGGATCTGATCTACGGGCTGCATGCGGTGCGCGAGGCTTTGCGCGCCGGCACGCGGCCATTGCAGCGGCTGATCCTGATGCGAACCGATCGGCAATTTGCCGATCTCGTGCAGCTGGCGAAGGTCAAGCGAGTCCCCGTTCATATCGAGCCCCCTCCGGCTTTTGCGCGATTGGTGCCGACCGGGAATCATCAAGGCGTCATCGCCTACATTGCGGCCAAGTCGTTCAGCACGACGGAGGATATTCTCGGCCTGGCGAAGACGCGAGGCGAGAAGCCTTTCCTGGTGCTTCTCGACGGAGTCGAAGACCCGCACAATTTTGGCGCGGTCTTGCGGACGGCTGAAGCGGCTGGCGTCCATGGGGTCTTTATTCCGGAACGTCGTGCCGTCGGTCTGACGCCGGTGGTGGCAAAGGTCTCAGCCGGGGCGATTGATCACATCCATGTTGGCTGTGTGGCTAATCTGATCCGTCTGATTCAGGATTTGAAAGAGGACGGCCTCTGGGTCTATGGCGTCGATCCGCAGGCGGAGAAGCTCCACACCGACATCGACATGACCGGGCCGATTGCGCTGGTCTTGGGAGGAGAGGGAGAAGGGATTCGTCCCGGTGTGCTGGGGGCCTGCGACGACCGGATCAGAATTCCGATGTTGGGGAAGGTGCAGTCGCTCAATGTCTCGGCTGCCGCAGCCGTTACTCTGTTTGAAGCGGTCCGCCAGCGCCGCAGAATCGCAGCGCCGGCGGTGAAGCCTACCGAATCTTGATCGTTCCGTCCTGGATTGCCGTCTTCAGCAGCTGAGCGGTGTTCGACACCCGCATCTTTTTCATCATATTGGCCCGATGCGCCTCGACGGTTTTGACGCTGATCTTGAGCCTCTCTCCAACTTCTTTATTCTTAAACCCGGCCCAGATCAGTTCGAGGATCTCCTGCTCCCGGCTCGTCAGTGATTCAGGCCGCTTCTTGCGGGGTGGCGGAGCGACCTTCGTCCAGGAATGGCTGGCTTTCGTTTTGGCTTTTGCTTTCGGCTTCGGCTTCGCAGTCGGTGCAGTTCGTGCCATTGCTACATGCTCCTTTGACGGGCGACCTATCGCCGCATAATAAACTTGCTGGAATGCCTCGCAAGGATAAACCCTTGCTGAACACACGCGAATTATAAGAGACGCTTGCCATGGAAGTAAACCGCAGGATATTGGGACGGCGCAACTACTTAGTGCAGACCACATCGAAAGTCGAGGGGGCCTAAGCCCCTTGCCACCGCTTTCCCCGGCTTGTTAGAATAGAGACATTCGTATTAACGAGAGGCCCCCACTCATTACGCGTGCGCAAACTTAAATTACCAGAAGGCACCAACACCGCCGTCCTATTTGGTCACCACGATCAGCACCTCAAGCTGATCGAAGACGGTCTTGGCGTGCGCCTCTCGGCGCGCGGGGAAGAACTCACCCTCGACGGTACGCCAGACGCCACGCGCCATGCCGAACGTATCATTACAGAATTAGCCTCTTTGGCTAACGACGGGATGGTGCTCCAATCGGATGACATTACCCACGTTTTGAGCGCGCTCCGGCATAGTTCTGAAGCTCCGATCAAGGAACTCCTGTCTCGATCCGCCGCCATCGTCACGAAAAAACGATTCGTTGCGCCGAAAACTCCGACGCAAAAAGCTTATATCGAAGCGATCGAGACGCACGACATCGTGATCGGCATCGGTCCGGCTGGCACAGGCAAGACCTACCTGGCGATGGCGATGGCGGTGAGCGCCTTGATGAAGAAAGAAGTGAGCCGCATCATTCTCGCGCGGCCGGCGGTTGAAGCGGGAGAGAAGCTCGGATTTTTGCCGGGCGATATGTACGCCAAGATAAATCCTTATCTCCGCCCCTTGTACGACGCGCTGTTTGACATGATGGATATGGAGCGGGCGACGCGCGCAATCGAGCGGGGCGACATAGAAATCGCGCCGCTCGGCTTTATGCGCGGGCGCACCTTGAACGATTCGTTCGTCATTCTCGATGAAGCGCAAAATGCGACCGCAGAACAAATGAAGATGTTTCTCACGAGACTCGGGTTCCATTCCAAGGTGGTCGTTACCGGCGATATCACTCAGGTGGATCTCCCGCCAGAACGGGTCTCGGGCCTGATCGAGGTGCGGGAGATTCTGCGCGACGTCGCAGGGATCGAATTTGTCTACTTCGATGAGCGCGATGTCGTTCGTCATAAATTGGTGCAGGACATTATCAAGGCCTACGATCAGCATCAGGGTTCCGCGCAGTCTTCCAACGCGTCGGGACGGCGCATGCCGTCTCACGGCAAACCGCCAAAGCCTGCTTCCCCCTCCTCATCGCAAACGGATTCTTGGGGCCAGGCTCATTAGTGCCGGTCCATATGCAGATTCAGATTCGGCGTGTGACCTTCGACCAGGCTCGCCTGGATCGGCAGGCGCGGGCGATTCTTTCCTCTGTCGGGGAATCGACGGCTGAGCTGGGGATTTTGCTTGTAGGCGATCAGCGAATGAAGAGCCTCAATCATCGGTATCGGGCGAAGGATCGCACGACCGACGTGTTGGCCTTTGCCATGAGGGAGGCGCCCCATGCTTCCCCCGGACTGCTGGGCGATGTGGTGATTGCCGTGCCGACGGCAGTTCGCCAAGCGAAAGAGGGCGGGCGATCGCTGGATGAAGAGCTTACGGTGTTATTGGTCCATGGCATTTTGCATCTCTGCGGCTACGACCATGAGCGGAGCGAGCAGGAAGCGCGACGGATGCAGCGCCGTGAACGGATGATTCTCCGCGCGATCGGGCCGCGACCGACACGCGTAACTCGAAAGAGGCGCGCGTAGATCTATGGGATGGTTGCAGCGACTGAGCGAGGGGCTGACCAAAACACGCGATGTCGTGCGCGGGTCCTTAGATCGTCTGCTGCGCCGCGCGGCCGATCCTGCCCTCCTGGAAGAATTCGAAGAAGCCCTCATCGCCTCCGATCTCGGCGCCCGCGTTGTCGCGCGCGTGATGGAGCGTCTCAAGAAACAGTTGCAAGGGACCGATGCCTCGCAGGCAGGCCTGGTGCAGCAGACATTGCGGGACACGTTGTTGGATGTGCTGACGCCGGTGCAGGGTCTGTCGTTGGAGGCCCTACTGGCCAAAGGCCCTAAGCCCTTCGTCATCCTGGCTGTGGGGGTCAACGGGGTGGGCAAGACCACGACGATCGCCAAGATCGCGCAACGGCTCGTGCAGGCAGGGAAAGTGCCCTTGTTGGTGGCAGCCGATACCTTTCGCGCAGCTGCCATCGATCAATTGCAAGTCTGGGCCGACCGGGTCGGCGTCGACGTGATTCGCCACCGCCATGGCTCGGACCCGGCCGCAGTCGCATTCGACGGAATCGCCGCAGCGAAGGCCAGGCAGGTGGATGTGGTCCTCATCGATACGGCTGGCCGGCTCCATACGAAATCGAACCTCATGGAAGAACTCCGCAAGATCACGCGCGTCATCGCGCAGGAATGCCCCGGTGCGCCGCATGAAGTGCTCCTCGTGCTGGACGCGACGGTCGGGCAGAATGCGCTGGCGCAAGCCCGTCAATTCCATCAGACGGTTGGCGTCACCGGCTTGGTCCTGACGAAGCTTGACGGCACCGCTCGCGGTGGGATCGTCGTCGCGATTGCCGAGGAACTCAAGCTGCCCGTGCGGCTGATCGGAGTCGGGGAGTCCGCCGAAGATATCCAGGATTTTCAGAGCGAAGCTTTTGTCGATGCGTTGCTTGGCACCTCGGCCTCATCCTTCGTCTAGCGGAATACTGAAAAATTCCGCCAGCTGAAAAACGGTGAGCAATGCACGAGGGAGAGTGATAGGACTGTAAGTGTAGCGCTCGCGGCGCTCGTGTTGGACGGCCTGCACGGATGAGCCGAGCTCTCTCTCGCCGTGAGGGGGCCTGGACTCTCGCCTCGAGGCGCAGGGGCAGCAGAAACCTTTTGGGGAGAGAGCCACGATTGTTTCGCCGGCTCACGATGAGCTGTCCCCCGGGAAGGTTCGATGCTAGTATTGAGCCGTCCCGAGTCCCGTTCGAAGATTCAACCGATTCTGGCCAAACATTGCGGGAAGGCGGCGGCTTGTGCAGAGTCGCCATTTACAAGCGATCGCACGGAGGAGCGTCTCGATGTCAGTCATCCCCTTCGGTAAGTGGTGCCTGATCGGACTGATCGGTCTGTTGCTCTGTGAGCAGCAGGGGTGGTCGGAGAGCCCTGCGTTGAAAGCCCGATCAGTGCCTGCGCACCAGGCCGAGCGGCATTTGACGAACATTCGCCAGCTGACGGTGGGCCGGCAAAATACCGAAGCCTACTTTTCCTTCAGCGGGAACAAGCTGGTGTTCCAATCCACGAACAATTGGATGAAAGATACCTACGCGGCCACGAGCTCGCCGACCGATAAAAAGTTGGCCTGCTATCAGATATACGTGATGGATCTGGAGAGTGCGACCGTGCGATTGGTGAGCACCGGCACAGGGGTCGCGACCGGCGGATTCTTTTTCCCTGGCGATCGCCGCGTGCTCTATTCCTCGACCTATGCCGTCGGGCCGAATTGTCCGCTCACGCCGAAGGAAACCTCCCGCTGGGCCTTGGACGATTATGACCTCTATGCCGTGCGCCTCGATGGTCAGGAAATGCAGCGGCTGACCTTCGCACCTGGCTACGATGCGGAAGCAACGGTCTCACCCGACGGGAAGACGATCGTCTGGACCTCCGTCAAGGACGGGGACCTGGATATTTATGCGATGAGTCTTGACGGGTCGAGAGCCAGGCGGCTGACGAATGAAGTCGGCTACGACGGCGGCGCGTTCTTTTCKCCTGACAGCAAACGCATCGTCTATCRGGCCTCGCATCCGACCGAGCCGGCGGAGATTGAGACCTACCAGGCCCTGCTCAAGCAAAATCTGGTGGAGCCTCTGCAGCTCGAGCTCTTCGTGATGAATGCGGATGGAAGCGGGAAGCGGCAGGTCACGAAGAACGGCGCCTCGAACCTTTCGCCCTCCTATTCCCACGATGGGAAGARGATCATCTTCTCCTCGAATATTGAAACGAAAGCTGAAGGCAGCAAGGCGAGCATGCATCTCTATGCGATCGGTGAGGACGGCCAGAGCCTTGAGCGACTCACGTTCGATGGGCAGTTCAACAGTTTCCCTATGTTCTCGCCGACTGGCGCCAGYCTGGTCTGGGTGTCGGATCGMGGGGCCAAGGTGCCGGGCGAGTTCAATGTGTTCCTCGCCGACTGGGTGCCGTGACCGGATGCTGATAAAGTCCGCCAGCATCGTTCTCGCCTCGAAAGCATCCGCAACGTAGCCTGAGGCTACGTCTCCGGTGCTTTCCTCGGCTGCGGTCTTGCTGGACAGACTTTTCCGCATCCGGTTGGCGCCGGTTCTCGTTCAACGTGCAGGCCAATACTTATGGATCTCCCGCGACTCACGATTCACGACTCACGATTGACGGCTACTGCAGCCCTGGTCCTCTCCGTCTGTTCGCTCCTTCTCGTATTCGTGGGGCTGTTTGCGTGGGATGTGCCGTTCGCGAGGTTCGTYCATTCCCTCTATCCACCGGTCGTTTCTGCGCCTACGCCCTGGCTGATTCTGTTCAGCGATCTCGGCGACCGCCTCGGCAAAGGGGAGTCGTTGGTGCTCCTGAGTCTTGTGCTGTTGGTGGTCGGGTACGGATTCAAACACCAGCAGTGGAAAGACGCGGGCCGGCAGAGTCTCATTGGGCATGGTCTCGTGGCGGTGGTTGCTACGATTTTAAAACATACCATTGGCCGACCCAGGCCTAAGTTCATCGATACCAGCCACTTTCAGTTTTCTCCCGCTGGCG
>NSIK01000009.1 GCA_002737345.1 Nitrospirota bacterium | reverse complement strand
AGAGCGTCTTGCGTTTTGCATAAAAAACGGACGAGGGTCGCGTCACGCCATAGGCGATAAATTGATCCTGGGGTTGCAGGTTCAGTCCTGCGGCATAGGCGAGTTCTTGTGGTGGCGCGATCACAAAGCGGTTGATGTGAGGCGTCGCAATGACGATGACGATTAGGACTAGGCCTGCGAAGGTCGCCCCCGCCGCCCAGAAGGCTCCACCGCGCCGCTCCTCGTTCAACCCAAGATAGCCCACGAGCGTGCTGCCAAGTAGCAGAATGGCTGTCGCCAGATAGGGCCCACTGCCGAGCCCTACCTGCCCTGCCAAGGGAAATTCACGCACCATCTTGGTGGCGTAGTGGGCGTACAGTGTGGGGAGGCAGGCAAAGCCGATGGCCAGGAGATACCCCAGTCCCATCATGAGATGCATCGAGCCGCGAAGGCCTTTTGTCATCGGATCGTGCAGGCCGCGCGACCAGTAGGAGGCGGTCAAGAGGGCCGCAGCAGGAAATAATGGCCCGATATAGTGGGGCAGGCGGGTCGAAGAGGCGGTGAAAAAGACAAAGACGCCGACGACCCAGAGGGCTGCAAAAAGTTCAAGCTCTCGAGTAGGGGTAGGAGGAGAGGGGGTCTCGGGGTAAGGAGAGGCTGCGCGCTCCCGCTGTCCCGTTATCCCGTTCCCCCGCCAATCCCTGAGGGTGCGATAGAGCGGGACAGGCAGGAGCGCGCTCCAGGGAAAGAAGCCGATCAACAGGACCGGGAGATAAAAGAAGACGGTGCCCTGATGGCCTTCCATCGGACTCAGAAATCGCCCGATCGTATTAGCCTTGGCGCCGGAGGCGTAGGCGTCGCCATGGAGATAAAACATGGCGGCATACCAGGGCGCGGCCAGCAGCATAAACAGGGCCATGCCGGCCAGGGGAACACCCTGGTGCCAATAGTCCCGCCAGCGGCGCGTCCAGGTCAAATAGATTGCCGCGACGATGAGGGGCAGGGCGAATCCGACCGGTCCCTTCGTCAGGGTGGCAAGGGCCATGCCGATATAGAAGGCCCAGATCCATCGGCGGACGGCTCCGTCACCATGCAGACCTAGCCAGAACCCATAGAGCGATGCCGTGATGAAAAAGATCAAGACACTGTCGGTCAGCGCCATACGCCCGAGTCCGAGGATTTCCAGGTTGAGCAAGAGCATTAGGGCACCGAAGAGCGCAACGGTGCGATCGCGCTGGTGCGCCAGAAACAGATAGTGGAGGAGGATCAAGCCGACACCGAAGAGGGCGGACGGGACCCGTGCGGCGAACTCGTTGACGCCGAATAGGTGATACGACCAATCCATCATCCAATAGAGAAAGACCGGTTTCGCCACGCGCAGCTCGCCGTTGAAGGTCGGCGTCAGGCGATCCCCCGATTCGAACATTTCGCGCCCCGCCTCAGCGTTCCTCCCTTCATCACGGTCGGTCAATCCCATGTCGCCGAGCCCCAAGAAGAACAGCAGCCCCGACAGGGCCAGGAGTGCGAGAAGGAGCAGGGCATGGTGTGAGCGACTGGTCGTGGGCATAGGATGATTCGTCTCGGGCGGTTATGATTGTGGCGCGGACTCGCCGGCGCGCGCGATGAGGACCAGATTGCGAACATAGACCACGGCGCCGACGCTCTGCCCTGCGATGAAGACCGGATCTTTCCGATAGATCGCATAGGCCAGGGTGATGAGTCCGCCGACCAGGCTCATGTACCAAAAGGCGATCGGGACCTGGCTCTCCGATTTTCGTTCTGAGGCAATCCATTGGACGACCCAGCGGCCGAAGAAGAGCCCCTGTCCGAGGAATCCGATGGCGAGCCAGATATGTTCGATGCTCATGGGCGATCAGCCCCCTTGCCTGTTGCGATGCGGTATTGCAGTGCTCGTTGCTGCATCCAGCGCACGGCGATCAGGTCGTAGAGGCTTTTGAAGAGGCGGTTCCCGAGCCCGTACTTCGACTGGCCATGCGTGCGCGCGTAATGGCGCACCGGCACTTCGGTGACCGTAAAGCCGTGCATCAGCGCCAGGGCCGGGAAAAAGCGATGCATGCCGTTGAAAAGCTGGAGCCTGTCCACGACAGAGCGGCGGAAGATCTTCAGCGAGCAGCCGGTGTCGTGCACCTGGTCGCCCGTGACCGCGCTACGTACCGCGTTAGCAATTTTCGATGACAATGTCCGCACGAGGCTGTCATGCCGGTTGGTGCGCCACCCGCACACGAGGTCGAAGCGCTTGGTGTAGGGCAATAAGGTGCCGATGTCGGCCGGGTCGTTCTGGAGGTCGCCGTCGATTGTGATGACCAGCTCGCCGGTCGAACGTTTGAATCCCGCGTCGAAGGCCGAGGATTGGCCATAGTTACGGTCGAAATGAAAGACGTGCACTTGCGGATGGTCCGCGGCCAGCTGGTCGAGCAGGGCGGAACTGCCGTCCGTGCTGCCGTCGTCGACGAACACGATTTCAAAGGGCGCCGAGCGTGATTCGTTGCAGGCCTCCAGCGCCTTCAGCAATTGCTCCGTTAAGGGAGCGAGATTGTCTCGCTCATCCTTAATGGGGACGATGACGGAAGCCCATGGATGGGATGGCACGGTCATGAGGGGTCGCTATTCCTGATGCAGAAGGGGAGCCACAGACTTCGCGGGCATTCTACAGAAGGATGGCGGGAGCGTCAAACGCTGGAAGTGCTGGGCGGGCAGTGCGCGGAGGGGTTCGGTCTTTGCTCATGCTCCCTCACCGATCACTCGTCACTGCCCCGCCTCGGCGATTGTAAACCGCATCGCGCCCATCAAGCTCATCGCGTTGATCTCTTCGCCCACATGAATTTCGACTTTGTATCGGCCGGGCTGCCATCGGGGCTGCGGCGGGGTGAGGGCGAGGTAGCCGCTTTCGTCTTCCAGCGCGATGTGCATGGCATCCTGTCCGATCATCACGGCCGGGTCGAGGCCTGGTACCGTTTCAGGGAAGAGCCGTCCGAACACCTGGAACCCCTGATAATGCTGGTGGAGATGGAACACGATAAAGACGGTTGGGGTGTCGGGGCGGAATCGGTCGGTCGGTTTGACTGGCACGATTTCGTGCGTCCGGCGAAAGTCAAGTTCCTCGTCGAATCCTTCCGCCATTGTCATGGAGAGGAAGAGGCCTTGCGGCGGGGCATCGAAGTCGTAGGGCATGGTGTCTTGCGAGCGGTTTTGGAAATCAGGAATGGGCAGATTCTTGGTGATCGGCAGCTCCGCCGCCTGGGCGGGGATGCCCGTAAGGCCGCAAAAGACGAGGTAGAGCGCGATCAAAAATCCCAGCATGGGTGTTTTCGTACACCGGTCGATGGGCGCTGTCAAGGAGCGGGACCGCCGTCCGCTCTCAGGGAGCGCCCGTTGCAGCGGTTTCCCGCCATCTGCTAGAATCCGCGCTTCTCGCGCTCGCGCATGGGCGCTAACCAGGATTCGCTATATGTTGCAAGACGCCGACGCCTTACCGCAGCTCATCGGGGACTATAAGCCGG
>NSIK01000008.1 GCA_002737345.1 Nitrospirota bacterium | reverse complement strand
GCAATGGAGAGACGGCCTTCAACGGCTGTCATCGGCTGGTAAGCTTCCGTGGCGCTCACGTTCGCGACTCGCACGATCCGCTCAACCTGCTCGGCGCCAGCGGTCGAGCCCATTCCTGACAGCAGGGCGACGATTAGCCCGGTCGCGAGGGCCGATGGGGTGAGTATTGCCTGGGGTCCATCCTGTACGTTCATTGAATCCTCTCCTATATTGAATCCCAGCGCACTAAGCCTCCTTAGTGCGCTGAGGACTGCGTCTTCCTCGTTCAGGGGAAGACGCGGGTGATAGTTAGTTCCAGAGCCACTGCGCTTGGATCCGGAGCATCTGCATATTGAAGACTTGCTGGCTCTGTCCGAATGTCAGTGCCGACTCATCGGCGAGAGATGAGGCGGCATTGGTGCCATGCTTGAAGAGGTATTCCGCCACAAAGCGCCAATGGGTGTCTGGTTCCCAAACCAATCCAGCATTGACGTTTTTGGTGTCATAGTTCGCGCCCGAGGTGCTGTGCTTACTGCCCCCGTAATATTCGCCGTACCGAGCGTAGGGGGTGATCAGGCCCGTATCGGAGTAACGCCAGGTATAGTTCCCCTGTATGTACCCGCCATAGAGAGACGCTTCCCGCAGGAGGCCATCGGAGCCCCGTTCAGGGCCCCGTCCGACCACCCCTTCGGCCATGATGCCCCAGGGCTGCGGAGGCGTCCAGAGATAGGCGCTGAGGCGTCTATCCCTGATTGTGCAATACCCATCGGTGCTGATGCTCTGGCTGCAACGCGTGGCCCCTGACGTCATCGACGTCACACTTGTGGCATCCCAGAGACCGGTATAGGCATGGGCGCCGACATCGATGAGCCGTCCGTTTGGCAGTTCAAAGGGGTAGGACACCTTCCCGGCGAAATGTTTATTCTTGTTGTACTCAACTTTGTTCCGGCCCTGGCCGTTGTACATCTGGACCGCGATATTGCCATAGTCGCCAGGCCCATTGTGATACTGAGTCAGCGTTTGATAGCGGGCCTTGGATTCCGGAGTCGTATAAAACAATGCGACGCCCATGTCCCGCTCGCCTGGCGCGCTGCTCTGAATGGATTCATGGCGGTCCAATTCCTGCCGCTGGCTGCTGGTTCGAAGGGTATCGAAGCCGACCAGCGTGCGCTGTAGACCCATCCGAATGCGCCAGGTTTGATCCTTCGTGACCATATAGTCGGCAAAGGCATCGACGAGGTTGAAGTTGTCGCCGCCGCCGGTATTGAATCCGTCGCCTTCAAACGCCGGCTGGAGGAAGAAGAACAGCCGTTCCGATGGTTGACCGGAAATCGGCATGCGAATCCGGCGGAAATACATTTTTTGACCGCCGCCAGTGGTCTGTTTGCCGTTGCTCACCACGGCCTTCGAATCGCTGAGGGAGATATCTCCCTTACCATTGTCATAAAAGGACATGCGGATTTGAGCGAACCCCTGGATGCGCATACGTTCATACCAGTGCGGGTTGGCCACCACTCCCTGCAGGCTCGCTTGCTCGGCCGCGCGCGCTTCGGACTCCGCCTTGATACGCACCCAATCGTCCATGGATAAGATGCCCTTTTCGAGCAACACATCTTCAAGCTGGCTCGGTTGGGTCTCGGCATACCCTACCGAGCGGGCACCCGCGGGGGATGCCGTAGCACGTCCCTCGGCCGCCGCTATTAGGACAGGCTGGGATTTGGAGGGTAGCAGCGTGGCGTTCTGGACTTGCGCCTGCACCGGATTGCTCCAGGAACATACCGCCACCATCATGGCGCCTGCGAAGAGAAGGGCCCTTCTCGATTCTAGATCGATCGTGTTGCGCACCCGGTTGTCCTCCTTGTGTTGTTGCCTCATGATCAATTCCCTCATAGCTGTTCCCTTGCAGTGAATCGTGCAATCGCCAAGTGCACTATCAAGGATTGATGTGACGGATAGATGACCGGATTGTTAGCGAATTGTTAACTTTTGAAGGGGAGATTTAGCGCGGGGTCACTGCGTTATACAGCGGTTCGACGGCCGGTATCGGCGCCCACTTGAGCACAGCCAGGGAGTCCTCGACATAGATTCTTGATCGCATCCCGTTCAAGACGGAGGTTACTCCAGGAGTGCTGGCCAGCACCCACAAAGATTTTCGTGATACCGATTCTTTTCGCCGTGGTTCCGGCAACAGGGGATCGATTGCCGCCGAAATCAATGAGGCTCGCACCCGGCTTTGCGCAGTGGCTTCTCGACGGAGCCCACCCAGCAAGGTGAGTAACTGCGGCACGTAGCGATCGCGCCAGTTATCCCACTCCTCGGCTGCCGTACCAGTCAGATGCCGCGAGAGGGCTTGCATGACTTGATTCATCTGGGGGGCGATCAATTGCTGTTCGATCTGCTCCCAATGTTCCAGCCCCTGGATGTGCGGCCGTATCCTGGTTAGCTCAGCGGCCCAGGTGAAGAAGTCGGCCGGAGCCTTCCCGTGGTCATTCTGCGGCAGGCCGGGGGCAATGGACTTGCGATATTCCGCTTCCAGCTCCGCTATAGCTTGGCATTGCCGGTCGAAATCCACCGGCTCGCCTTCGAGCGGGAAATCAGCCAATCGAATGACGCCGCTCTGTTTGGTCGGCATGGCATTGAGCGGACGATTAACGAGCACCGCGATGCCTTCCCGTTGCGCCACCGCCAGCACCGTTTCCCGTTGCGCCACTCCCGTATTGGGCGTCAGCAGCGCGCCGGCTTCGTAGAGATTCATGGGACATTGCAGCACTGCGAAATGGTGATGGCTCATGCCTTGTGACGCAGCAGCAGTTTTCGCGGCCTCGCACAAACGAGACAGCGACGTCGCTTCTGGGTTGGAGGGATCTGCCGTGACCGTATTCGACGACACGCCGTAATACTGTATCCGTCCTGCCGCCACTTGGGACTCGAAAAATCTGAAGGCCTGTTCACTTCGGCGATAAAAGGCCTCGCGCGTCTTCATGAGGTCTCCGCCAGCGTGACGCGCGGCCTCGGAGAGAAAATATTCAGGATTGTGCAACAAACAAACATCGAGCGTGGCCAGCCCCAGGCGGTCCAGGGACAGGGTCAGTTGATCGGCTAGATATTCCGGATGCAGACAGTGCCAGAGGCCCTCGCCATATATGACCATGTCAGGGTAGGGACGCCCGGCCTGTTTCCGCGCCTCCGCCTGTTTCAGATTCTGTCCTTGCACATAGCCGATTTTTGAGATGACGATCATCTCGTCACGAGCCACCTCGCCGCTCTCGCTCAACTCGCGCAAGACCGAGCCGACCAATCGTTCGCTGTCGCCGTCCATATAATTCGTCGAGGTATCGATCAGGTTCACGCCTTCCCGCAGCGCGTACTTGAGGGATTCTCGATGCTCCGGCTCCCGCGTATCGACTCGATAGGTTCCGAATCCCAATCGGGAGGTCGTGAGTCCCGTCCCACCGAATCGGCCATAGCCATGCTCCATCTGACTGTCAGGGCCTGCCTGACTCAGAATACGCCCAACATATCTGGCCGTTCCTTCAGGGCTGGCCGCTCCTGGGAGCGCGGTGCCTTGCAAGAGAGGCGGTGGGGTCGCTGGATCCGTTCGTCGCGCGGCAGACAGAAGCGCGGCTGTGACCTCCCCTGGATGTGTAAGGGGCTGCTGACAGGAAAAATTCCGGCAGATATACAGCGCGGCTTTTCCCGCCAGCAAGCCCTTACCGGCGAGTAGAGGATGGCCGGACGGCTGGCCCGTTCCCGCGCTGGAGGCAATCACACGATGCGGCAAGAACACCTCTCGCACGGCGAGCTGCAAGGCCGCCAACCCTGGATCGTCGGGCGCGCCGACAAAGGCTAATTCAATCGGCCCGTCTGCTAGGAGATCCACCACGGCAAGGCTCTTGGCAAAGGCTCGCGGATACCGGGCTATCTGGCGGCCGTACGCGCGAATCCCTCCGACCGCTGCCTCGCGCAGATCCTGCCGGTCATAGTGGAAAGACAGCCTGGCGAGGGCTGAGACTGCTACGGAGTTGCCACTGGGTGTCGCACCATCGGCCCCCTCACGCGGGCGCATGATGAGCGGTTCATGGCCCTCCGCAGTGGTGTAGAAGCCCCCCTGGTCCTTATCCTGAAAGGAGCCCATTATCGTCTCTCCTAATTGAAGCGCGGCAGTGAGATACTGTTCCTGTCCGCAGGCTTCATAGAGATCGATCAAGCCCTCGGCCAAATAGGCATAGTCCTCCAGGACCCCGTCAAGATGGGCTCGGCCATGCCGCGAGGTGCGGAGCAGCCTGCCCTCGGCAGTTCGATGAGCCACCAAGAGAAAGTCTGCTGCCTTCCTGGCCCCGTCGAGGTAGCGCGGGATTCCTAATGCACGGCTTGCCTCGGCCATCGCCGAGATCATCATGCCATTCCAGGCCGTAATGATCTTGTCGTCGAGCGCGGGCGGGACGCGCTGTTGGCGGGCGCGATAGAGCAGGGGACGCACGCGCTGAATCGTCTCGTGCAGTTCGTCGATGGTGAGGTCCAGCTCCTTGGTCACGGCCTCAATGGGCCGCAGCCGATTGGGGATGCTGTGTTGTTCCCAATTGCCCGCATCGGTAATGTCGTAACAGGCACAGAACCGGCGAGTGTCGTCTGCATTCTGCAGCACGGCCTCGATCTCCGCCGGCGTCCAGACGAAAAACTTTCCCTCGACCCCTTCCGAGTCCGCATCCGTGGCGGAATAAAATCCTCCGGCTGGGTCGGTCATCTCGCGGAGAATATAGTCGAGCACCTCCGTTGTGACCTGGCGATAGGAAGGCTGCTGTGTGACCTGATAGGCCTCCACATAGGTTTTGGCCAGGAGGGCATTGTCATAGAGCATTTTCTCGAAATGGGGAGCTAGCCACCGTTCGTCGGTCGAATAGCGCGCAAAGCCTCCGCCGATATGGTCGTAGATGCCTCCGGCCGCCATCGCATCCAACGTCCGCGTGACCATCTGCAAGGTTGTGCTGTCACCGGTGCGACGGTAGCACCGGAGGAGCAGGGACAGGCCTGCTGACGGAGGGAATTTCGGCGCGCTGCCGAATCCACCATGCTGGGCATCGAAGTCTTTTTGGAACTGCATCACGGCGTCATCGAGGGCAGAGGCACTCACTGAAACGGGGGACACGGCCCTGAGTTCGTTCTTCAACCGATCGGTCAATTGCCGCGCCTGGCTCCTCAGGCCTGTCGTATCTTGCTCCCAGGCGTCTGCGATTTTCTTAAGCAGATTGGAGAAACCAGGCCGCCCCCAACGGTCCTCTGGAGGAAAATACGTCCCAGCAAAGAAGGGCTCCTGTTCCGGCGTGAGGAAGACCGTCATCGGCCAGCCTCCCTGGCCGCGGTTAAGAGTCACCGTGGCCTGCATATAGATCTCGTCGAGGTCGGGGCGTTCCTCTCGATCGACTTTGATACAGATGAAATGCCGGTTCATGACAGCCGCAATGGCTGCGTTTTCGAACGACTCCCGCTCCATCACATGGCACCAGTGACAGGCGGAATAGCCGATCGAGAGAAGGATAGGGCGGTTCTGTTCTTTCGCAGTCTGTAAGGCTTCTGGTCCCCAGGGATACCAATCGACGGGATTCGAGGCATGCTGGAGTAGATAGGGACTAGTTTCGTGAAGGAGGCGATTCGTCGGGGCTGATTTCGGGGGGGTAGACATGCTTCACGGTAGCATCGGCGCCTGAGAGGGGTCAACGCGCAGAGAGCAGATAAGGGAAGAGGCCTGCAATCGTGAGATCACAGGCCCCCTCAGAATCGTTCAAGTCAGGCTTGTCTGATCAGACAAACGACATGCGTCGTGATTACTTGCCCTTCTCGTCCTTCTTCTTCTCGTCCTTCGTCTCGCCGAACGTGTCAGCGTGGCCGCCCTTCTTCTCGTCCTTCTTCTCCGCCTTCTTCTCTTCGCCGTACACGAGGACGTGGCCGCCCTTCTTCTCGTCCTTCTTCTCCGCCTTCTTCTCTTCTGCGGCGAAGGAAGGAGCGCTGAACGTCACTGCCACTGCCACTGCCATGATTGCCATCAAGATGCTCTTCATAATATGTCACCCCCTTTAAATGTTAGTGTGAATGTTACTGGCCCTTCACACAGGGCAAGCGGTGGACACGGTATCGAAAACAAGCCCTATTGTCAATCGCTTATTTCGTTTTTTTGATGGAATGTCGGCAGAGTCCACGGCCCTTCAGGCCTGCGAGCCGGCTGTGCTACAATGCGCCACAGGGAGAAAAGCTGGGGCATATGGCGTTTTCGCAAAGCAAATACATCAAGTTTCAAAACGGCATGAGACGACGGATCGATTCCTTGCGCCCGAAGGCTGAGGACAGTCTGGAGCTCGCCGTTGATACGATGATGCAGGAGCGGGTCGACAGTTTCTTCCGCGTCGAAGAGGGGTTAGAGGAAATCATCAAGTCGCTGCTCCAGATCGAAGAGGAGCTGGCGGAGATCCGCGATCTCTCCGGGGCCATGCGACTGGAATCCCGCCTGGAGTTCGTCGAAGACCGATGGGACGACTTCGATAGCGAGATTCGGGAGCGACCCCGTCGCCGGCGCAAGAAAATCAGCCTAGCCGATATGTTGAAAGCTGCAAGCGGGGGCGGCGGCGACCTTTCGCAAGGAATGAGCGGCATCAACAACGCCATGGACGCCTATGCGGCCATGGGCGTGGAATTCGGCAGTTCGCTCGCCGAGGTCACCGCCTCGTTCCGCCAGAAGGCCAAGCGACTTCATCCCGACTCGAATAACGGAGACCGCAGCGCCGAGCCGGAATTACGCCGCATGCTGGAGGCGTATCAATTTTTGAAAGAATACTTGAGCCTCAGCAATGTGGAGCCTCCGCGATCCCCCGACCATACGTACAATCCAACCGAATGAGAGACCTGTGACACCCAAACCACCGATGTTGTACGTGACCGACCAGTCTGCCCTTGAAACCCTGTGCCTGACGCTGAAGCAAAGCTCTCGGCTGGCCCTGGATACGGAGTTCGTCGGAGAAGACACCTTCGTCCCGCGACTCGAACTGATCCAAGTCGCCACTGCCACGACCGCTGCCGTCATCGACTTTCCCGCCGTCCAGGCCAAGGGATCGCTCGACGCCTTCTGGGAGCTCATCTGCGATAACAAGATTGAAAAGATCGTCCATGCGGGACGACAAGACCTTGATCTCTTTGCCACCCATGCGGGGCAGATTCCAAAGCCATTTTTTGACACACAGATCGCCGCAGCGATGGTTGGGTACGGAGCTCAGGTGGCCTATGCGAACCTGGTCCAACGACTCCATGGCACAAAATTAGCCAAAGCCCATACCTTTACCAACTGGAGTGCGCGCCCTCTCTCGGATGACCAAATCGCGTACGCATTGGAAGATGTTGAATTCCTCCTCTCGATCCATACGCATCTGCAGGATCGCCTGAATTCGCTTGGCCGACTGGAATGGGTCGGCGAGGAATTTGCGCGATTGGAAATGGCGGTGGGAGAAAAGAGCCGGGAACCCCAAGAACGCTACCAGCGTATTCGTGGATGGGACACGCTCAAGGCAAAAGGGGCCGCGGTGCTTCGTGAATTGGCTGCCTGGCGCGAAGCGGAAGCCAGAAGGCGCAACGTGCCGCGCGGGCGGGTCATGCGGGACGAGGTGCTCCTCCAACTCGCGCGCCATCCGCCCAAATCGGTCAGTGAGCTCCGTGGACTTCGTGGCGTCCATTCCTCGGAGGTGGACCGTCATGGGGAGCACCTATTAGGCACCATCACCTCGGCCTTGGCGCTCCCACCGACCGCCTGGCCGGAAGTCCCGCGCGAGCGGAAGCCGGATCCTGAATCCACTGGCATCGTCGAGCTCTTGCAAGCCGTGCTGAAGGCCCGGGCCGCAGAAGAGGGGATTGCCCCCACCATGCTGGCTACCAGCTCCGACCTCCAAACGCTCGTGGAAGCGAAGCAGAATCGGGCCACCATCGATGTGCCTATCCTCCGTGGATGGCGGCGACAACTGGCCGGCGATCTATTGCTCAAAGTCTTGGATGGAGCGGTCACCATTACGGTCGACCGAACCTCCGGCGCTCTCAAGATGGCGCAGGAGGATCTCGGGAAGGTGTGAGTTGACAGGCAGTTACAGTAATTCTTTAACCGACTCAGCCGGTCTGGCGAGGATCACCTGTTCGCCTTTTGCGACAATCGGACGTTGAATCAGGTCTGGGTGGGCAATCATCAGATCGAGCCATTCATCACCTGACAGGGTCTTTTTGGCTAACCCGAGTTCCTTATAGATCTCTTCTTTGGTGCGGAGAATGTCTTTCGGCGTCAGTCCCGCCTTCTTCAAGAGGCCCTTGAGCTGAGCCTTGGTGAAGGGCTGCTCGTAGTAGTTGATGGCCGTGAAAGGTTGGCCGCTTTCCTTTAACAACTGCACCGCCTGGCGGCAGGTGCTACAGGTCGGTTTGTGATAAATTGTTACCTCGGCCATGCTACACTCCTTGTCTCAGCGTCCTGCGTACCTTGACGCTATTTTTATCCCTGTGATGCATCATCCTGAGTCTATTTACGGGACCGCCCATTTATGCTGACACCCATCTTCGGAACAAGCTCCACCGGCCAATTCTCCTGCGCCACGGACCGCGAGCATACCCTACGAGACCTCCGCACGAAACGTAAAGGACAACCGGTCTTCGTCCTGGGGCATGTCTTGGCGCGAAAAGGTCAGGAAGCAATCTTCGAGGTTTTTAACGATCGCCTGGCACTCGTCAAGTTTTCAGATGGCGGCGCAATCGGCTATGACCCCCTGGAACTGCTCTTACCGACCGACATCGACGACAAGGGCATCGCCTACTTCGAAATTCGCCCCTGCCGGCAATGCGAACAACTGTTCCCTCTCACTGCCGATGAATGTGACACGCCGGAAGAGCCTGCCTCCTGCCCGGAATGCCGCCCGGCGTAGCGGGACTCGGCTAGTCGACCATCGGCGGGATCGTCAGCGCTTTCGTAATCAAGCAATCGCCCGCAAAAGACTGAAGCGACATCGGCAACATGCTGGCGTCGATCACATGCACCGTAACCACCTGAAAGCCTTCCGCAACTTTATAACCGCTCAGCTTCATGGCATGACAGATTTCGAGTTTTTTCCAAATTAAATTATTCAGCACCGTATCCGATGCCAGGAGCGTCATCTCTGACACGGCCTCATTCACCGAAACCTTTGCCACCACCCGTGCCTTATCTTTCGGCGCCTCGCTTATCACGGCAAAACCGAGAATCTCTCCGTCTGCCTGAGCCAGAGAGGCTGATCCCATCGCGATGAAGCTGAAGAGCAACAGCAAAAGGGGCATAGACGTTTCTCCAATTCCCAAGCCGCGACCGCTCGCAGTATGCCAATCGACTGGAGCCATTTCAAGATCTTGCTCGCCGAACAGGATAAAGTTTCGTCACGCGCATATATCATGCCACTTAGGTCGAGGCGCGACCGCAGCTGAGGGGCTTTCCCAGCATCCGCTCGATCAGCCAACACGCTTGTGTAAGCAGGCTACCAACGTTTATTATGGCGGGCGCGACAGCTAGCATCCTTACACCGGAGTAGTATCCATGAAGAAGACCAGGACTCCGTCGCCCCCTGCGACCAGAATTGAACGAGATACCATGGGCGAGCTGGCCGTGCCGGCCACCGCCTATTATGGTGTGCAGACCGCCCGCGCCATCGAGAACTTCCCTATCAGCTCCTTGCGATTTCCCCGCGCCATGATCCGGGCGATGGGAATGATCAAGCGCGCCGCTGCGACTGTCAACCAATCCCTGGGGCTCCTCGACAAGAAACCGGCTAATGCGATCACCAAGGCCGCGACGGAAGTCATCGATGGCCACCTCGACGCCGAGTTCCCCGTGGATATCTTCCAAACCGGCTCCGGCACCTCGACGAACATGAACACCAACGAGGTGATTTCAAACCGCGCAACCGAACTGTTGGGCGGAGCCCGAGGCAGTAAGCTGGTGCATCCCAACGACCACGTCAATCTGGGCCAGTCCAGCAACGATGTCATTCCCACAGCGATTCATATTGCCGCCGGGGAGATGCTGGAGCGGCAACTCATTCCAGCCCTTACCTGCTTACAGAAGGCGCTCGCCCGCAAAGCCAAGGAGTTTGACAAGATCGTCAAGATCGGCCGCACCCATTTGCAGGATGCGACGCCGGTGCGCTTGGGTCAGGAATTCGGCGGCTATGCCAGGCAAATCGAATTAGGCATTCAGCGGGTCCGGCACGCGCAAGAAGCCCTCAGCGAAGTCGCGCTTGGCGGCACTGCGGTTGGCACAGGACTCAACTGCCATCCGAAGTTCGCCTCCAAGGTCATGGCCATCATCTCCAAAGAGACCGGCTGTACCTTCAAGGAAGCGACGAACCACTTTGAGGCGCAGTCCGCTCAGGATTCCATGGTCGAAGCGAGCGGAGAGTTGAAGACCATTGCCGTGAGCCTTCTGAAAATCGCTAACGACATTCGCTGGCTTGGTTCAGGCCCTCGCTGCGGGCTCGGCGAGATCACTCTTCCCGAAACACAGCCTGGCTCCTCCATCATGCCGGGCAAAGTGAACCCGGTCATTGCCGAATCAGTCACGATGGTCTGCGCCCAGGTGATTGGGAACGATGTTACGGTCACAGTGGGAGGGCAGGCGGCCAACTTCGAATTGATCGTCATGTTACCGGTCATGGCCTACAATCTTTTGCAATCCATCGAGCTCCTTTCAACCGCGTCGAGCAATTTCGCGGTCAAGTGTATCGACGGGATTAAAGCCAACGAGGAACGGTGCAAGAGCTTAATCGAGGAAAGTCTGGCCATGTGCACGGCTCTGGCGCCAGAGATCGGCTACGAAGCGGCCGCGAAACTGGCCAAGGATGCCTACAAGTCCGGTAAGACCGTGCGCCAAATGGCCAAGGAACAAAAAATCCTCTCGGAGAAGCGGCTGACCCAACTGCTTGATCCCTGGCGCATGACTGAACCGGGCGGGCCGGTTGGCAGCGCGGGCGGGTAAATCGAGCTTTGACAGCCTAAAAGTCCCTATGCTAACGTCCTCCGAACTGTGAGCTTTTGCTCACTTTCCTGTTCACCTTATCTAGGAAATAACGCATGAGCGCAACGAACTCGAAGGTGATTATTGTGGTCGGCGCCGGGCCGGCCGGTATGGCCGTCATCAGCACCCTGGCGAAGGCAGGCCATGAAGTGATCGTGCTGAATCGGGACATCAAATTCGGCGGACTGGCTGAATATGGCATTTTCCCCGCGAAGCTGAAGCTGCGCGGCGGATTGAAAAAACAATATTGGGAGCTGCTCCAGCAGCCCAATGTCCATTACTTCGGCAACGTCACAATCGGAAACGGCAAAGACCTCACAGTGGACGACCTCCGGGGACTCGGCGCGAATGCCATCGTCTTTTCCAGCGGGGCGCAGGGCACGAAAAGCATCGGCGTTGAAGGGGACTCGGCCCAAGGCGTCTTTCATGCAAAGGATGTTGTTTTCCATTTCAACCGGCTACCGGGCTACGGGGATCAGCCCTTTGAGATGGGCAAACATGTCGGCATCATCGGCGTGGGCGACGTCATGGTCGATATCGCCCGCTGGCTGATCAACTACAAGAAGGTCGAGCGGGTCACCGCGATTGCGCGCCGCGGCCCTGTCGAGCGGAAATATAATCCGAAAGAAATCCGCACGGTCTGTTCCAATATGAGCCTGGAGGGGATCGCGGCTGAATTTGTCCGGATCAAGGATCGCCTCGCGGCTGTCGGGCAGAACGCCGATGATGTGCAAAAAGGTTTGACGGACGAGTTTACCAAATGCGAGCCGAAGGTCAGCGACGCGAAGATGGGCTTCCGGTTTCTCGCTTCGCCGAAACGCATTCTCGTCGACGCACACAATCGGGTGCGCGGCCTTGAACTGGAAGAGAACAAGCTTGAGCCTAAAGGAGACGACACGGCAGCAGTCGGACTCAAGCAGTACTACGAATTCGCCTGCGACAGCGTGGTCTTCGCTGTCGGGGATAAAGTCGATGCCACCTTGGGCCTTCCCTATAAAAATGGCGTGTTCGTCACGAACCCCAATAAGACCGGCAACGACCCAGACGACGCGCTGTTCCAGGCCTATGATGAAATGACCGGCCAGGTCATCGACGGAGTCTTTCTCGCAGGCTGGGCTCGTAAAGCCAGTGAGGGCTTAGTCGGCATTGCCAAACGGGACGGGGATTGGTGCGCGGAAATCGTCAGCCCTTACCTTGCGGGGAAAGAGCCGGTTAACGCAAAAGTCGTCCTCGACAAGCTCACCACGATCCTCAAGGCCCACAAGAGTCACCCGGTCGGCGTGAAGGGACTCCGCGTACTTGAATCGATCGAGAAGCAGTACCAGGGTGAGACAGATTGTATCGGGGAGTTTAAATACGCGAGCAACCAGGAAATGATCGAACTGATCGAGAAGGGGACCGCCTAGGACCTAGGTCGGCCGGTTGGTTACCCGTCCCCCCACTTGAGTTTCTCTCGCAGGACGTCATAGTAGCTGCTTTCAGGAAAACGGATGAGTCTCGTCCGGTATTCGGATATCTTGATTTCAACCGTATCACCTTGAATCATCGCCACCCCGACCTGACCATCCAGCGTCGCCATCGCGCCATCGTCCTTACTGGTGAGCGTGACCTCGATTTCGGCCGTAGCGGGAACGATGAGTGGGCGGTGGGTCAATGTATGGGGACAGATGGGCGTAACCATCAGCGATTGCACGGCCGGGTTAATAATGGGTCCGCCGGCTGAAAGCGAATAGGCGGTCGATCCGGTCGGTGTCGTGACGATCACGCCATCGCCCCGCAGATTAGTGACGAACTGGCCTTGAATAGAAATCCGCAGCTCAATCATCCGGGCCAGCGTCCCCTTACTAATCACCACATCGTTCAACACCACGCCGCGCGCAACCGTTTCTCCATGCCGATGGACATGCGTCTGCAGCATGAGCCGCTCATCGAGCACAAAGTCATTCGCAAACACCCGCTCAAGCGAGGGATACAAGTTTTCGAGTCGGACCTCGGTCAAAAATCCTAATCCCCCAAGGTTCACGCCCAGGATGGGAATGCTTCGCTCCCCGGCAAGTCTTGCCGCGTTCAGCATCGTCCCGTCACCGCCCAGAACTAGCAGCACATCCGCCTTGCTCGCCAACTGGGTTTTCTGAACGCCTCCCTGCTCGCCCAGCAGAGCCGCTGACGTCGTGTCCAAGATGACATTAATGCTGCGAGCCCTGAGCCAGGCGACCACATCCTGCAGGGTGCTTTTGATCTCAGGAAACTTCGGCTTGGTAAGAATTCCGATACTTTTGTTCTTCATAGAACGAAGCCAGTCGTGAGGCTATTAAGATAGCGGTGGAAAAGTGCGAGATTGTATCGGGAGCATTCCTTTGAAGTCAACGAACGCAAGAGGGCTCGTCTACTTGGCGCGGGTGTCATTTGAGTGGCTTTTTATCGGGCAGGGCGATTCCCTCGCAGCCTTGACTCCTAAAATCCTTCTGGGTAGAATTAGACCAGATTTTTCGATAGGTTTGCACACCGTTACCTGAGTTGGTTAGGCTTATCTAAAAGGAGGCAGGATGTTCGAACGATTCACGGACAAGGGTCGGAAAATCATCATCCTGGCACGGGAAGAGGCAGAGCGTCATCAGAACGACTACCTCGGCACCGAGCATCTCGTCTTGGCTATCCTCCGTGAGTCAGACGGAATTGCCCTGATGATCTTGAAGAAGATGGGACTCTCGACCGAACAAATCCGTTTGGAGATTGAGCGGAATTTGCCTGGCGGGGGAACCACGATGACCTTTGGGGAAATCCCCTTCAGCCCTCGGGTAAAAAAAGTGATCGAGTACGGGGTCGAAGAGGCCCGCCTGCTCGGACACAATCATATCGGCAGCGAACACCTCTTATTGGGACTGCTTCGGGAAGAAGAGGGGATCGGCGGAAAGATCCTGCGCAGCTTAGGCTCGAATCTTCTGACCGCCAGACAATTGACCGTCACCTTCTTACGGAAGTCCGCTCCACGCGAGCGCGACCGGAAGAGCAACACGCCCGCGCTCGACGAGTTCGGTCGCGATCTGACCCAGCTGGCCCAGGAAGGGCATCTGGATCCCGTCATCGGCCGTGCCGACGAAATCGAACGAGTCCTACAGATTCTCAGCCGCCGTTCCAAAAATAATCCAGTGCTCATCGGGGAAGCCGGCGTCGGCAAGACCGCCATCGTGGAAGGTCTCGCCCAGCGGATCGTCCAATCGGAAGTGCCAGACAATCTGCTCTCACGCCGCGTCATTGCCCTCGACCTTGGTGCATTAGTAGCAGGGACGAAATATCGCGGCCAGTTCGAAGAGCGGCTGAAAGTTGTGATGAAGGAAATCGTTCAGGCCGGCAACATCATTATCTTCATCGACGAGCTTCATACCTTAGTCGGAGCAGGGGCAGCCGAAGGATCGATCGATGCCTCCAACATGCTCAAGCCCGCTTTGTCGCGCGGCGAAATTCAGTGCATCGGTGCTACGACGCTGGATGAATATCGCAAGCACATTGAAAAAGACGGAGCCCTTAAGCGCCGGTTCCAACCGATTCACGTCCAGCCGCCCAGCATCGATGAAACGGTGCAGATCATCCGAGGGCTGCGCGACCGGTACGAGGAGCATCACGGCGTCGAGATTTCAGAGGAAGCCATTCTCGAAGCGGTCAAACTGTCCGATCGCTACATCAGCGACAGGTTCCTCCCGGACAAGGCGATCGACTTGATCGACGAGACCGGGTCGCGGGCCAAGTTGCAGACCTATGCCTTGCCTTCGGAGCTGAAGGCGATGGAGCAAGAGCTGAAGAAGGTGTCGCGCGAAAAAGAACAGGCCATCTCGTTGCAGAACTTCGAGGAGGCGGTTCGCCATCGCGAAGAAGAGGAACGGCTGCGTAAGCTCCTCGACGAATCCAAGCGCGAGTGGAAAAAGAATCAAGAAAAGAACAAGCCGACGATCGGCAAAGAAGACGTGGCCTATGTCGTCTCCAAGATGACGGGTATTCCGCTCTTCAAGCTCGAAGAAGAAGAGTCGAACAAGCTCCTGCGCATGGAGGAATTCCTCCATAAGCGCGTGGTCGGCCAGAACGAAGCGATCTCCGCTGTGGCCCGGGCCATCAGGCGGTCACGCGCCGGCCTGAAGGAAGCGCGGAAGCCCATCGGCTCCTTCATTTTCCTGGGACCCACCGGAGTCGGGAAAACCGAGCTGGCGCGCACGCTGGCCGAGTTCCTCTTCAATAGTGAAGATTCGCTCATCCGGATCGACATGTCCGAATATCAAGAGAAGTTCACCAGCTCGCGACTCTTCGGCGCGCCGCCGGGATACGTGGGCTATGAAGAGGGTGGCCAATTGACGGAACGGGTCCGGCGCCGGCCCTATGCCGTGGTCCTCTTCGACGAAATCGAAAAGGCTCATCCTGACGTGTTCAATATCCTTTTACAGGTCTTGGACGATGGCGTGCTGACCGACAGTCTCGGGCGCAAGGTCGATTTCAAGAATTGCGTGATCATCATGACGTCCAACATTGGGACCAAGATGATCCAGAAGGGTGTCTCGCTCGGCTTCCAGAACACGGAAGGCGATCAGGCGCGCCACAAGAAGGAAGAAGTCCTGAGCGAATTGCGCCGCTCATTCAGCCCGGAGTTCTTGAACCGGATCGATGAGGTCGTGGTCTTCCATCAATTGGACAGAGAGCATCTCTCTAATATTCTCGACATCCTACTGCGGGAGCTGAACCTTCGCCTCCTCGAGAAGGGTGTGGAACTTGAGGTCGAAGACGACGTCAAGCAATGGTTGATTAAGGAAGGCTATGAGCCGCTTTATGGCGCCAGGCCAATGCGCCGGACGATTCAGCGCGCGCTCGGCGATCCGCTTTCCGAAGAGATGATCAAGGGCCGGTTCAAGGAATGCCGCAAGATCCGCGTGGTCCTGCGCGACGGCGCTCCAGTATTCGTCGAGCAAGAGGCCATGGCCGGAGTCTAAGGCCTCGCCCTGCGCGATCACATCGCAGCGATCAACGACACGGCCCTTGCGGCATAGGCCACAAGGGTCGTGTTATTTTAATGCACGGAGAACGCTCAACTGTTGTGCCTGTGCCGGCGAACAGGCAATCAGGCTTCATGACTATGCTCGCACCACGCTCCACTTCAGCCTGGACACCTGGCCCCATCCTCGGGATCGAGACCTCGTGCGATGAAACGGCCGCCTCGGTCCTGGCAACGGACGGGTCCGTCCTCTCGAACGTTATTACCTCGCAGCATGCTGTGCATCAGCGATTCGGCGGCGTCGTGCCCGAGCTTGCTTCCCGTGCCCATATCGAATCAATTGAACAGGTTTCCAGCGAGGCGCTGCGGCAGGCAGGCCTCGGCTGGCCGGATCTTTCCGGCATTGCCGTCACTCAGGGTCCCGGTCTGGTCGGTGCACTCCTTGTGGGAGTCAACTATGCCAAAGCCCTGGCCTATGCCTTGAATATTCCGATCGTCGGCGTAAGCCACCTGGAAGGCCATATCGCCTCCGCCTGGTTGCAAGACCCGTCATTCCCGCTCCCTTGTGTGGTCCTCGTGGTGTCGGGAGGCCATACTCATCTCTACCTCAAGGACCCACTCGGTCACTGTCGGCTCCTGGGCGCGACCAAAGACGATGCGGCAGGGGAGGCCTTTGACAAGGGTGCGCAGATGTTGGGGCTGGAATATCCTGGAGGGCCCGCCATCGATTGCTTGGCTCGACAGGGCAATCGGCAGGCCATTGCCTTCCCGAAATCCCAGCTCAAGAAAGGGAGTCTCGATTTTAGTTTCAGTGGTGTAAAGACATCTTTGCTTTACACAGTTCAAGCGATGCCTGAGCAATTGCGTATTTCACAATCGGCCGATCTTGCAGCCGGCTACCAAGAGGCCATTGTCACCATCCTGGTCGAGAAGGCCTTTGCCGCAGTCCAGGCCTGTAACGCGCCAGCCCTGGCCGTGGTCGGAGGGGTCTCCGCCAATTCTCGGTTACGCCAGTTGCTTCAGCAACGAGCCGACTCCGCACATATTCACCTGAGTCTTCCTCCGTTGAGTTACTGCACCGATAACGCGGCGATGATTGCCGCGGCAGGGAGGCAGGCCCTGCGCGCTGGGGTCCGGGCCTCATTCGACTTAGATGCCCAAGCCTCCATGGCTGCGCCCTTCGCGCAAGCGATGTAACCACTGCCACGAAGGAACGACGCCCATTCCGAGCAGGCAGCGGTGCTCGGTCAGCGGTACGGGGCAATCGGGATTTCCGCGGTGCATCTGGAAGCCCTGCGCCCGCTCATCCAGCAACTTGAAGAACGGCTGGCCGTACTCGTCCCGGAGGGAACGTCTAGGAAATTATCGCCCCCTGACCCGCTTGCATCTCATCCCTAACTCACGGCAGAATCGAATCTCGTCTACGAGCCATGACTACGAAACTCTTACCAGCCGTGGATCGCCGAGAACGCCTCAAGGCCATTGCCAAGGCATTTCAGCGCACGATGCCGACTCCCCAAATGGAGCTCGACCACCGGTCGCCCTGGGAGCTGCTCGTCGCTACGATCCTCTCCGCGCAATGTACCGATCAGCGAGTGAATCAGGTGACGCCATCGCTTTTTCACCGCTATCCTGGGCCAGCGGATCTGGCAGGAGCTGAGCAGCTGGAAGTGGAGCAGCTCATTCGCTCAACCGGCTTCTTTAAAAGCAAGGCCAAGCATCTGATTGGCTGCAGCAAGGCTGTGACTGAGGGTTTTCACGAACAGGTCCCCCAGACGATGGAAACATTGATCACCTTGCCTGGCGTCGGGAGAAAAACGGCGAATGTCATCCTCGGGAATGCCTTCGGCCAGCCCAGCATCGCCGTGGATACCCACGTGAAACGCGTGGCCAAGCGACTGGGCCTGACCAAGTCCGACAACCCTGACCTGGTCGAGCAGGACTTGCAGCAACTGATGCCGAGGTCCCAATGGACGGCTGTCTCGCAACGATTGCTCCTGCACGGCCGCTATACCTGTCTGGCGAGAAAACCCCAGTGCCGCACCTGTGCGGTCTACCGGCATTGTCCATGGAAAGAGAAAGGCCTGCAATGATTCAGAGTATGACCGGCTTCGGCCGTCGACAGGCTCCCTGGCAAGATGGATCCGTCACGGTTGAAATGCGCTCCGTCAACCATCGATTCCTTGAAATCGCCTGCCGCCTTCCCCGGCCCCTAAGCCAGCTGGAGGATGCCTTCAAGAAAGTCATCCAGCAGCGCTGCACCCGTGGCCGCATCGACATCACGGTGACGGTGCAAGCCGGCAAAGGCCGCGCCGGAAGCGTCAATCTTGACCAGGCGCTTGCAAAGCAGTACCATCAAGCCTTCCTCACTCTCAAGAAATCCCTGAAGCTGAGCGGGTCGGTCGACCTGGCGCTCATGGCTGGGCTTCGTGACGTGGTGTCGGTATCGGATCAGCCGACGGAGGACCCGAAACTGGCGGCCCTAGTGCAGCAACTCATGGCCAAGGCCCTGACGGACTTGGAGGGGATGCGAACAAGCGAGGGGAAGGCCCTGGCCGAGGATATGCGAACACGGGTCCAGACCATTCGGGGGCACAAGGACCTGGTCGCAGCTCGGACTCCACTGTTGGCGCAAGAGGCCTTTGACCGTATGAAAGCCCGTGTCGAGAAGCTGCTGGGCTCGGAAATTCCGGACCCCCCCAGGCTACATCAGGAATTGGCCGTGTACGCGGACCGTGGGGACATCACGGAAGAAATAGTCAGACTGGGCTCGCATATGATACAGTTTGACCAGATGCTCAACCGCACAGAATCTGTGGGTAAAACACTTGATTTCCTTCTTCAAGAAATCGGGCGGGAAGTCAACACGATCGGGTCAAAAGCAAATGACGCCGAAATCGCCGGTCATGTGGTTCAGATGAAGGCCGAACTCGAACGTATCCGTGAACAAGTGCAAAACGTCGAATGAACTCTATGCCCACCACAAGTTCCACAGCCCCAGTATCCGATCCGTCGCGATCCTCGATGGATCGGCGGGGGATTCTGTTCATTATCTCTGCCCCCTCCGGAACGGGGAAAACCACGCTCTGTAAACAGCTCACGGCAAACCTGCCGGACCTGTGGCAGTCTGTGTCCTACACTACTAGAAAACCGCGGCCCGGCGAAGAGCATGGGCGCGAATATTATTTCATCGACGAACAGCCGTTTCAGGCGATGATTGAGCGCAATGAGTTCGTGGAGTGGGCCCGCGTGTACGGGAACCTCTACGGCACCCCCTGGAAATGGCTGACCGAAAAGATAGATCAGGGCATCGACGTCCTGCTGGAGATCGACGTGCAGGGGGCGATGCAGCTCAAGAAACGATTCGAAGACTCGGTCTCCATCTTTATTCTGCCTCCCTCGATCGCCGTCCTCCGATCCCGTCTGCAGACCAGGGCCTCAGACTCGCCCGAAGAGATTCAGCGCCGCCTGCAGAAGGTCAAAGAAGAGGTCTGGAGTTATCGGGAATATGCCTACATCGTCCGGAACGACGACCTCACCCAGTCGCTACGGGATCTCGAAAGTATCTTCTGGTCGGAGCGGCTGAAGACCAAATGGTTGAACATGACGTGGATTGAAAACAATTTCATACTTGACGACGAGCAGAAATCCTAAGATCGCGACGATCTTTCATCTCACAAAGGAGAACGGCATCCATGATCGACATGTTGAGACTTTTACCGCAATACGCCCTCGGCGAATTTGACTCACGGCACCGGGTGGCGATCATCGCAAGCCAGCGGGCGAAGCACATCGCCCAAGGCTCGCGTCATGCCCCCTCGCGCTTCACCAAAGAAGCGACCATCGCCCTCGACGAAGTCCTCATAGGGCAGACTAAGTACCTCGTCGGCGACGAGGCGCGGGCCGCGATGAAGGAAGCGAAGCGCAGCAGAGAAGGCGAGATGGAGCGCACTGCCATGATGACCGGCGACGATGCCAAAGAGATCAAAAAAGATCTGAACGTCCATGTCGACGACACGCCGAAGCTGGTCGCACGCGAGAGCGAGGCGTAATTTGTGGCACTCTCCGGCTCCAACGGGCCGACGTTGATCGGGACGCGAATCGTGCTGGGTGTAACCGGCAGTATCGCGGCCTACAAGGCGGTTTCGCTACTCCGGACTCTGCTCCGCGAAGGCGCCACCGTCCAGGTCGTGATGACAGCCTCCGCGACGAAGTTCGTCACACCCCTGACGTTTGAAGTGCTCTCCGGCCATCCCGTCTCGACGGATGTGTTCGAGGCGCATCAGGAGATGAAGCACTTGTCGCTGCCCGAGCAGGCGGATGCCATCGTGATTGCGCCGGCCACGGCCAATTGTCTGGCGAAGTCGGCGCTGGGCCTGGGCGATGATTTACTCTCGACGATGCTCCTCACGGCGCAATGTCCCGTGATTATGGCGCCCGCGATGGATGGGGGAATGTGGACACACCCAGCCGTCACGGAGCATGTGCGGACTTTGCGCGCGAGGGGAACGATCGTCGTCGGGCCTGAAGAAGGACCGCTCGCCTCCGGGAAAGTCGGCCAAGGCCGTCTGGCGGAAGAGCAGAAAATTCTCGTAGCCCTGCAATCCGCCCTGGCGCCACAACGCGATTGGCACGGACACCGCATCCTGATATCCGCTGGCCCCACGCAAGAACCGATCGATCCGGTCCGGTTCATCTCCAATCGCTCCTCCGGCAAGATGGGCCATGCCCTCGCCGAAGCAGCCAGGGCGAGGGGAGCCCAAGTCGTGCTCGTCAGCGGACCCACGGCCTTGCCTGCGCCACGAGACATCGAAATGGTCCGGGTTCAAACAGCCGAAGACATGACGAAGGCCCTGTTTGACCGTCTGGCCTGGTCGACCGTCGTGATCATGGCCGCCGCCGTGTCGGACTTTCGCCCCCTCCATCCCACTTCGCAAAAAATCAAAAAGCAGTCCCAGACCGACCAGCCGTTTGCGCTCGAACGAACCACCGACATTCTGGCTGCGCTCTCGGCCCAACGGACGACCCAGCTCCTTGTCGGCTTCGCCGCAGAGACCCACGATTTGATCGCCCATGCGAAAGACAAACTGGCAGCCAAAGGACTCGACCTCATCGTGGCCAACGATGTTACGACAGAGGGAGCGGGATTCGGCAGCGACTACAACGCCGCCACGCTAATCGATCGGCAGGGGACCCTGATGGAACTTCCGCTGATGTCGAAACGGGCGATGGCCGATGCCATTCTGAACAAGGCGCAGGCATTGCTGTGCGCCACAGCATCGAACCAGGCCTCCAAGCCGGTTGCAGAGAGGCGTTAGCCTCATGGCACAAAATCATAACGCCGCAGAGGCCTCGCTGAAAATCGACCGGCTCGCGCCACTCAGCTGGGCAACGATCCGCAGTCCAAAGCGCTCCTGCCCTTAGCTGAAGCCGATGGCAAAGCCGGCATGAGGCAAGAGAGGAACCGGCGTCGCCCAAGCCATCGGCGCCTTGCGAGCCCCAAGCGTTTGCCACGCAAACCAATGTGTCGTTAGACCGGACGGATGCTCCTGCTCCATCGCTGCGCACAGGAGTCGTGGTCCAGCTAGAAGCCTGGCTTCGAACCATCGAGTCACGGCGCGTGACCCTACCGAGGCCAACAGCTGGCACCTCAAGACTTCCCAATAATTTTGCGAGTTTGACCGATTTGAGGCGGCCTGCTACAATGCCGGCCTGCTGGACCTTGTCACAAGGAATCGGCCTCACATATCTAGTTCCTGAAGAAACAGGCATGTTGCGCATACGAGTCTTGCATGGGCCCAATTTGAATCTCCTGGGGACCAGGGAGCAGTCGATTTACGGCACCCAGTCCCTGGATGACCTCAACTCGGCCCTCCGGACGTTGGCGAAGGAGCTGGCCCTCAAAGTGGACCTGCGCCAGTCCAATAGCGAGGGAGAGCTGGTCAACTGGATTCAGGAGGCGCGTAAGGAATACGACGGAATCATCATCAACCCAGCCGCCTATACTCATACCAGCATCGCGATTCGGGATGCGATTGCGGCAGTGGGCCTCCCGACGGTGGAGGTCCATCTGTCCAACATTCATCAGCGGGAGGAGTTTCGCCATCAGTCCTATATTGCGGGAGTCGCCCTGGGGCTAATTGCCGGGTTGGGACCGACCGGGTACCTTCTCGCGCTCCGTGGACTCTGCGACCATCTGACTGCAGTCAAACGACAGAAGAAGACGTCTAGGCCGGTACCAGCGAGACGCGCGGCAAAAGGCACAAAATAATTGCAGCGTCTATTGAGCGATCTCTTACAGTTCGAATGGAGCATTGAGTGATTTCCACGACAGATTTTCACGGGGGCGTGCGGCTCATGGTGGATAGCCAGCCGTTCTATATCATTGAATTCCAGCATGTGAAGCCTGGCAAGGGCGGCGCCTTCGTGCGCACCAAGCTCAAGGGCTATCTCACAGGCAGCGTCATCGACCGGACCTTCCGGTCGGGGGAGCGGTTCGAAGAACCGGATCTCGAAGAGCGGGACATGCAATTCCTCTATGCCACCGACGACGCCTATACCTTTATGGACACGGACAGCTTCGAGCAACTGACGTTCGAAAAAGGCAAGCTCGGTGACAATGCGGATCTGTTGAAAGAGAACATGATCGTGAAGATTCTCGTGTACGAGCATCGTCCAATCGATGTCGAGCTGCCGAACTTTATCGAATTGAAAGTGACGGATACTGAACCGGGGTTTCGTGGCGACACCGCCACGGGCGGCACCAAACTCGCTACCCTGGAAACCGGCGCCACCCTCAAGGTGCCTCTTTACTTGGAAACTGGGACCATGATTAAGATCGATACACGGACCAGGTCTTACGTGGAGCGTGTTCGGTGAGCAAACAAAAAATGAGCAAATCGAAGAAGCGCGGGACACGGATCATTCTTCCTCGGCCCCTTGTCGACTCTGCGGGCGGACAAGGCCTGCCTCGACTCTCGGGACAGCAGAGCCAGCACATCCAGGACCTGATCGATCTGCTCAAGAAAAATAATTTGACCGAACTGGAACTGGAGCGCGAAGGCCTCAGAATCCGCGTACGGCACGAATTCGAGATGCGAACCATCACGACCACCGTCGCCGAGCAGGGGGCCTCCAGCTCCACGTCCTCGTCTCAGCCGACGGGCGAGGCAGGCGCGCCGGTGGAATGCACGATCGGGATGATCACCATCCCGTCGCCGATCGTCGGGACCTTCTATCGCTCGCCCTCGCCGGATGCCGATCCCTATGTGGAAGAAGGCGATTACGTGAAAAAAGGCCAGGTTCTCTGCATCGTCGAAGCGATGAAGCTGATGAACGAAATTGAATCAGAAGTGGACGGACGGATCACGAAAATTCTGGCCGAGAGCACCAAGCCAGTCGAATATGGCCAGGCCCTCTTCCTTGTCGATCCGACAGCCGCGCCCTAGTCCTCCTCCCTGCCCCACACCGGAGTATTTACGTTGTTCAAGAAAGTACTGATAGCCAATCGCGGTGAGATCGCTCTTCGAGTCATTCGCGCCTGCAAAGAGCTCGGCATTAAGACAGTGGCGATTTTTTCCGAAGCCGATGCTGCGAGCCTCCATGTGCGCGCAGCCGATGAAAAGATTTGCGTCGGGCCTCCCGATGCGGCCCTGAGCTACCGCAATATTCCCAACGTCCTGAGCGCAGCCGAGATCACCGGGGCGGACGCTATCCACCCTGGCTACGGGTTCCTCTCGGAAAATGCGCATTTCGCCGAAGTCTGCGAATCCATCGGCATGAAATTCATCGGGCCGACGTCCGAACATATCTCGCTCCTGGGTGACAAAGCCAAGGCGCGTGAAATTGTCGCCAGTCGTGGGTTACCGGTCACACCGGGCAGTCCAGGCGAGTTGAAGAGCGAGCAAGCAGCCCTCGAAGCGGCGACGAAAATCGGTTACCCCGTCATCATCAAAGCCTCGGCCGGCGGGGGCGGGCGCGGCATGCGCGTCGTCAATAAACCCGAGGACCTTGCGCGCGCTTTTCAAGCGGCGCAAGCGGAGGCGAAAACGACATTCGGCAACGATGCTGTGTATCTTGAACGATATTTTCTCGAACCCCGTCATATCGAAGTGCAGATTGCTGCCGACCACCGCGGGCATGTCGTGCATTTCGGGGAACGAGACTGTTCGATTCAACGCCGGCATCAGAAGCTGCTGGAAGAAACGCCATCACCGGCCGTCGGCGAGAAGCTGCGCAAGGAAATCTGCCGCGTGGCCGTCGAAGCCGTCAAAGCTGTGCATTACCGAAATGTCGGAACCGTTGAGTTCCTGCTCGACAAAGACCACAACTTCTTCTTCATGGAAGTGAATACTCGCATCCAGGTGGAACATGCGATTACGGAAATGGTGACCGGCATCGATCTCATCAAGGAGCAGATCCGGATCGCAGCCGGGCAATCTCTTTTGTTTAAGCAGCAAGACATTAAGCTCAACGGGCACAGCCTCGAATGCCGCATTAATGCTGAAGATCCTGAAAAATTCACACCCTGTCCAGGCATGATCACCAAATACAGCGCCCCGGGCGGGTTCGGTGTCCGCGTCGACTCCGCCCTGGAATCGAACATGATGGTCGTCCCGTTTTACGATTCGATGATCGCCAAGGTCATTACCCATGGCCGCGACCGGCAGGAGTCCATCGCCCGCATGCGCCGCGCGCTCGACGAATTCGTGATCGAAGGCATCAAGACGACCATCCCGCTGCATAAGCGCATCCTGGACGATCCCGACTTTCAAAGTGGTCATGTCTCCACTACCTTCCTGGAGCGGTTCCTCGCCAATTAGGGGCTCATGATTCGAGCGAGCGTTTCACCCTGGTACAGTTCGTTGCAGCATGGCCCCAAAAACCAGCTCCAGCCTCAACCGCCTCTACATCATTCTCGATCCCTCTGTGTGTCCTGCACGTCCCTTGATCGACGTGCTGACAGCTTCCGCTGAGGCTGGCGCCACGCTCTTCCAATATCGTAACAAGACCGCCTCGATGAAGGAGGCCTATCGCGAAGCCTTGCCGCTTCGGCAGGCAGCGGCGAAGGCCGGCGTCCTCTTCATCGTGAATGATCGCTGCGACTTGGCCCTGGCTGTCGATGCGGATGGTGTGCATTTGGGGCAGGGAGATCTACCGCTCGATCTGGCCCGCAAGGTCATGGGGCCGGACAAGCTGATCGGCATCTCCACCCACAATCCCGAGCAGGTGTGGGAAGCCAGCGCCGGAAAACCGGACTACCTGGGCTTTGGGCCGATCTTTACGCCAGGCTCGAAGCTGGATCACGATCCAGTGGTGGGGCTGGAGGGATTACGGGCGATACGCACATTGACGTCGCTACCGGTCTTTGCAATCGGAGGCATTCAGATTGGCCAGGTCAGTGACGTGATGGAGGCGGGAGCCGATGGAGTCGCGGTCATTTCGGCCATCCTGAAAGCCGCGGATATTCGAGAAGCGGTTAGGACTTTTCTTTCCCGTATGCCGACACCAGCTTCGCCAGCGTCATAATCTCCGCAGCCCAGGCCAGTTGTATCATGCCGTCCTGCCAATGCTTCGTCACGCTGGCACTATAGGGGAGGGGCCCCACTACGGGAACCTTCGCCAGCCGTCGCAACAGAGTCACAGTCGATTCTTCCTGCGCGCGCTCGCGCGCCCTACGGACAGGCTTCAATCGATTCAAGACCAGCGCCACGACAGGAATCTTCCGCTGACGGAGCGCGGCAAGCGTCAGGAGTGCATGATTGATTCCGCCCAGGCCCGACGATCCCACCACAATGACGGGGAGGCCCATGCGTTCGAGGAGGGACAGCCCGTCGACGGTTTCCGTGATCGGCACATGCAAACCGCCTGCGCCTTCCACGACCAGCAGATCATGTTTCCGACGCAGTGTACGGAAGGCTTGTAGGATGGTCGCGATCCGGATCGTCTGTCCTTCTTCTCGGGCGGCAGAGAGAGGCGCCAGTGGCAATCGAAAGACATAGGGACAGACCTCGGCCATCAGGTCATTACTTCCCGCCGCTTGCTGTAGCCTCACTCCATCGGACTGGGCCTTGGTTGCTCGTGTAATCCCGGTCTCAACCGGCTTCATCACGCCGATGTCGATTCCCCGCTGTCTCAGATGCGCCACCAATGCAGCAGCCACGAGTGTTTTCCCGACGCCAGTATCGGTCGCAGTGATGAAGACCCCTCGCGGGCTAGACTGGCGAGATTTGACTTTAGTTTGTCGCATAGCGTGGTTCTAGAGATTTCGGCTATCGCAATTCCATACCTGTCCCGACACATCCTTGAGTTGCGCTAGATATAAGACAGTTTTGGCCACTTCGTCTCGTGACGGAGACCGTCCCAGCGCATGATGCTGCCATTGATCGCCTTCCGGCATGGCCCCTTCCGATAGTCCAGTCGTTTGCCAGCCAGGCAAAAGAAGATTCACCCGGACGTTGCCCACTCCCCATTCCTGAGCCGCCGTCTGCACCAGACCGATGAGACCGGATTTGGATGCAGCATAAGCGGCCTGGCCTATCGCGCCATGAAAACCGGCATGAGACCCAATCACCACGATCGACCCGCCTCCATTAGCAAGAAGGGGAGGCGCCATAGCGCGAAGACAATGAAAAGTTCCCGTCAGGTTCGTAGCCACGATCTCGGCCCAGGCAGTTTCATCCTGTCGAAGAAGGAGCTGGCTCCCTCCGATGCCCGCATTGCAAATGAACACCGACGGCGCAGGCACGTGCCGGCAGGAAACATCCACCATCTCTTGTACTGTACGGGACTGGCGAATGTCGGCGGCATAGAGCGATCCGGCTGCACCGGCTGCCACCACTTGCCTGAGGGTTTCCTCCGCCGCTGCCTTATGGCGATGGTAATGGACCCCCACAGACCAGCCTGCTTCCGCAAAGGCCAGACTGATCGCGCGGCCGATCCCTCCGGACGCGCCGGTGACCAGCACTGCTTGTCTTGGGTTGATCTGGTTCATCTGGTCTATCTTGTCTCTCTGGTCTGTCTCGTTCCTTTGGGCTACCGGGTTGGCCTGGTGAGCACTCCGATCCGGCAACCAGACAGACGCGATAGGCCAGATGAACCAGATAGACCACGTCGGTGGATTATGGGTCGATTCTAGAGTGAAGGCAAGCATGCAGACAGGACAGAGAGGAACGCCGATCTTCTTGCTGCGGTGAGGATTCCTATGGTACGGTCCACTATTGCTGAACCGGTGGAGAACCTCGCATATGCGGCTGTATACACGTGGATATCGAACGGGCCTCAGCGTGAGCACCATCTTGCTCCTTGTATGCGCGGCCTGGGCAGGGCCTCTTGCAGCGGAAGAGGCTGGCATCATTGCGCAGTCCTCCGACTACTTTCCCGATCAAATCGGCAATGCATGGCATTACCGGGGCCAGATCACAGAAGGCCCGCTCCAAACCATCGACCATAAGTTCTTCTCCAACGTCTCCACCGTCACCAGCACGAAGACCATCAAGGGCATGACCGTCACCGTGTTCCACGACACCAATCCCGGGAACCATGGCCCCTCGGATAGTTTCTACCGCCGCGACAGCGTCGGCATGATCTATCATGGGTCTGAGCCAGGCACGCCCTTGGAACGGCAGCTCGTGCCCTATCAGATCGTGCGGTTCCCCATGAAGGTCTCGACCTCGTTCGTGCAATTCAACCGCAAGGGACTGGACTTCGGCACAGACATGGACCGCGATGGCGCGAATGAAAAAGTCGATGTGCAGGGTGACTCCACGGTAGTGGGGCAGGAATCGGTGACCGTACCGGCCGGCACCTTTCACGAAGCCATGAAGATCGAGGCCCGTATGTTTATGCAGATTCACCTCTCCGGCACAGACCAGATTGCCCGTGGCACCGATGTCATGACCGCCTGGTTCGTGAAGGGCGTGGGGCTGGTCAAGTATATCGAACGGCAGGAACTCACACCGCTGGAAGACCGGGGCCTGGTCACGGATATCACCGAGGAACTGGAGTCCTACGAGATCAAGCCACCGAAGGCTTTACTTGGGCGGGGCGAATCCCCGGTGGAGGGTCTGCTCGCTGACGACCGGGGCCACCACGAATTGCATCAGACACTCGCCGCCTCCCGCCGTCGCTCCGACTCCTGACAGCCCATGGCCACCAAAGGGCTGACGGCCGACTAACGCGCCGGTGTTTGGACGGCTCAAATACAGATTCCCTAGATCGAACCCCTGCTTCGTTAGTTCCAGATTCAACGGTCGCTTCCACGATGAAGGTACGGGCCATCTGCTGAACCTCGCTTCTGATCGCCTTGCCGCTGAGCCGAGCGCCCAAGCTGGTCGTGGGGAGAGCCTTGAGACCCCATCATCCAGATACTTGCGCGCCATGGCGACAACTGGCTCGTTCTCGGTGACCGAAGGCAGAACATCGATAAATCGAAACAGTTGTGTCTTGAAGACAGGATCTTACATAGCCCGATTCAAGGGCTGGTGCGATCACCAATGGCGCGTGAAAATCCTGGGAGTTTGATCAGCGGAGAGACGATCAGCTGTTCGCCGAGAGGCGAATACCCGGCTTACGGAGAGAAAAACTGGACGGCATCGGCACCTTGCGTCCATGAAATAAAGGAACGGGGCCAGTATCCATTGAGCCTGTTCGGTTGAAAAATTCGTATTTTTTCGGTATGCTGACCCAAAGGTTTTGTCTTCCCCATCGGATAGTCTGATGGCGTAAGAAATCCGCTCCCCAAGGAGAAGTCATGGTTAATACAACTACTGCAGTCCCCCCGACTGAAGATGTGTTCGTGCCCTTAAATTTTGCCTTGTTTTGCGCCATCGTCGCTGCCACCGTGGTCGGCATCCCGCTCTATGGCTATTACTACGGATTCAGCCGCTTCGACTGGATCCTCTCCTGTGTCATGTACATCGTCACGGGCATGGGTATCACTGTCGGCTACCACCGCTTGGTCTCCCACCAGAGCTTCGAATGTCCAAACTGGGTCAAGGGCTGTATCCTCATCGCCGGAGGCTGGGCCCTGCAAAACTCCGCCCTTAAGTGGGGCGGGGACCATATCCGCCATCACGCCAAGACCGACAAAGAAGAAGACCCCTACAACGTCACTAAGGGATTCTGGCATAGCCACTGCGGCTGGCTTTTTTACAATACGCCTCACCGCACGGAGAAGTACGAGATCCGCCTGCGCCGCGACCCGGTCGTGATGTGGCAGCATCGGTACTACTGGGCGATCGTCGTCACGGGACTCCTTCTGCCCTTTGTGCTGGGCCTCTGGCATGGCGGGTTGCAAGGCGGCATCGCAGCCTTCCTGCTGGGAGGGCTCTTCCGGATGTTCATGGTGTTGAACTCCACCTTCACGATCAATTCGCTCTGCCACATGATCGGCACCCAGCCGCATGGCACGCAGGACAGCAGCCGCGACAGCTGGCTCATCTCCTTCGTCAGCTTTGGCGAGGGCTATCATAATTTCCACCACACCTACGCGCGCGACTTCCGCAACGGACCAAAGTGGTACAACTTCGACCCCTCCAAGTGGATCATCTATACCCTCTGGCTCTTCGGGGTGGCCCATAATCTGCGGCGCAACGATCCGACCGTCGGGTAACTAGGTTCCCAAGCCGTCGGACGCGGCCACCGCAACCCATACCCCTATTGCGCGACCGCCGATAGCGCAATAGGCCTATTTTCTTTCACCATCTTCTTCGCTTATGATGGAATCGCTGGCTCGAGAGCCAGTCCATCCCGCGCACGTAGAGGAGACCGACTCCATGGCAGACGAACAACCAGCCGGACCCCAAACCGGCCACGGTAAAGACAATCTCATCCCCGGCGTTAAACATGTCATCGCCGTCAGCAGCGGCAAAGGCGGCGTCGGCAAATCCACGGTCTCCGTTAACCTGGCCGTGGCCCTGGCCCGCACAGGCGCCAAGGTCGGGCTCCTCGACGCGGATATCTACGGCCCCAACATTCCCATGATGATGGGAGTCACCAAAGCACCGGAACAAAAAGACGGCAAGATCGTGCCAGCCGAAAGTCACGGCGTGAAACTCATTTCCATGGGCTTCTTCGTCCCCGAAGACACTGCCATTGTCTGGCGCGGCCCGATGGTCCACACCGCCATTCAGCAGCTCTTTCGCGACGTGCTCTGGGGCGAGCTGGATTATCTCCTCATCGATCTACCTCCTGGCACAGGCGACGCACAGCTCACCCTCACGCAATTGGTTCCGCTCACCGGGGCGATCACCGTCACCACTCCTCAAGAAGTGGCCTTGGCCGATGTGCGCAAGGGCATGATGATGTTCCAGAAGGTGAACGTGCCGCTCCTCGGCATCGTCGAGAACATGAGTTATTTCCTCTGCGGCCATTGCGGCGAACGGACGGAGATCTTCTCGCACGGGGGAGGGGAGCGGGCTGCCGCTACAGTCGGCATTCCGTTTCTCGGCCGCATTCCGATCGATCCGGCCATTCGCGCCGGCGGTGACTCAGGCAATCCGATCGTTGAGGCAGACCCGACCTCGCCGCAATCGGCGGCCTTTCGGGAGATCGCACAGAAAATTGTCGCGGCAGTCACAGGCCCGGCAGCAGGCGTGCCGCCCATCGAAAGCCTCCTGAGCAAACTGAAAAATCCCTTTACGAAACCATAACGACAGCGGAAAGGACGGGCAGGCGATGGGAGACTTCGTGCGGGTGGCAGGCAGTGGTGAAGTTCAGCCGGGCCATGGAATGGTCGCAGAAGTGAACGGCAAGACCCTCGCGGTCTTTAATGTCGACGGAACCTTTCATGCCATCGACAACACCTGCGTCCATCGGGGTGGCCCGCTCGGCGAAGGGGATCTCGAAGGGTCCATCGTGACCTGCCCCTGGCATGGCTGGAAGTTCGATGTCACCACCGGCACCTGCGTGGCCAACCCTATGGCCAAAGTCGAAGTCTACCAAGTCAAGGTCGAGGGCACCGACGTAAAGGTGCTCCTCTAAATGACAGCCTCCGCCAAAGAACAGCTCGACGTCGCCGCAGCCCTGGTGCGCCTCTATGTGTTTCTGGCTCAATACCTCGACCGCTGTTTCGACGAAGCCGCACGTAAGAGCTATCCTGACTCCGAGTTGCAAGGCCATCTTACCGAGACCAGGCGCCAGCTCATGGAGATCCTCGCCGTCAATCCGGTTGTGAAGAACAAGCTCTCGCAGGAATGTGACCGTATCCTGACCTTGGGCGCCACCTGCCTCAAAGGCGCGGCCGCTACTACCACGCTCGAGGCCATTCAAGCGGAACGGGCTATCCTCAAGAATAAGACCATTGTCTTAAGCGATCTCGTCGCGGTCTTCCGCGCATTAGACTAAACACGATGGATCAGCCCGGCCTGGACAAACATCAACTGGCCGGGCTCGATGCCAGAGAGAGGGGCTTCAGCAGGCCCGTTTCGTTCGTCCAAATCGAGGAGGGCTATCGCGCCGTTCTCCGGTATGAAACCATCCTGATCGAGACTGCGCCTCACGCCACACAGGATGAAGCCCTGCGCCGGCTCGTCGAGACCTTGCAGGCGAAGGGCTATCGGCAGCTTCGTACCGAGGTCAGCTTTCGCAACGGCGTCTATCTGGGCTCCCAAGAACTCTGGATCGAATATCCGGACCAGGCAATTGAACCGGAACCGCCAGGACTCATGACAAAACTCTTAAGCTGGTTTCGTCCAAGCAGGACCGAGGAATAGTCACAGCCCATGAGCTTCATCCCACTCGACCAGCTTCGAGCGTCAGCCCAAGCGGTCAGCCATCCGCCGTCAGCCGTCAGCGCGTCGCGACGACTTCCCCCCTGGTTCAAGGTGGAAGCCAAGACCGGTCCGGACTATCTCGAGATCAAACAGACGATGGACCGGCTCCAGCTCCATACCATCTGCGAAGAAGCGCGCTGCCCGAACCGGTGGGAATGCTGGAACGCCCGCACCGCCACGTTTCTCATCCTGGGCGACATCTGCACCAGACGTTGCCATTACTGCTCCGTCGAGACGGGGCGGCCTCACGCCATCGACCATGGCGAGCCGAAGCGAGTCGCAGAAGCGGTCCAGGCCTTGGGCTTGAGACATGCCGTCATCACCTCGGTGAACCGTGACGAATTGGCAGACGGCGGCGCCGCCACCTTTGCCGACACGATCCGCCAGACCAGACAGCTCAGCCCTGACTGCACGATTGAAGTTTTGATTCCCGACTTCGAAGGCAATGCCGCAGCCCTCGCGACGGTCTGTGCCGAGAAGCCCGAAATTCTCAATCACAACATCGAAACCGTCAAACGGCTGTTTCCCTTCCTCAGGCCCCAGGGAAAGTATCAACGATCCATGGAAGTCCTGGCCCAGGCCAAGCAACTGGGGATGACGACCAAATCAGGATTGATTCTGGGAATGGGCGAAACTCTGGACGAAGCCCGCGACGTCATGCGCGACCTCCGCTCCATCGGCTGCGACATCATGACCATTGGCCAATATCTCCAGCCCACGAGAGAACACCTCCCGGTGGCCCACTACTACGATCCCGGCGACTTTGCGATCTTGAAAGAGGAGGGGAGAACCCTCGGCTTCACCCACGTCGAATCAGGCCCGCTCGTCCGCAGCTCTTACCACGCAGAGCAGCAGGTTCCCTAAGACTGGTCGCTCTGGTCTGTCTAGTTCATCTCGTCTGTCTAGTTCCTCTGATTTATGAATAATAAGGAAACGCTAGCCATGTCGACGCCCGCACAATCGAATGCCGTACTTGTCGCGATCCGCACCCCTCGTGTCACCGTGGACGAGCTGGAGAGTTCGCTGCAAGAGCTCACCCGTCTAGTGAACACCCTCGGGCACCATGTCGTGGGCCATGTGACGCAAAAGCGTAGTTCTGATAAATATGCGGTGGTTCTGGGTGAGGGCAAACTTGCGGAATTGGCAGAGTGGACCGGTGGCACCGGGAAAGTCACGGTGGCGTTTGAACGACCGCTGCACAAAGCGGCGTCGAAGCGCGAGGCGGCGGCCTCGGACGTGCCGGAGGAATTAGACGACGACGAATCGGATGACACCGGCGAGGCCGCGTCCGGCCCCCGCGAACAGGCGCAGATCGTCATCGTGGACTGTGATCTGTCGCCGTCCCAGTTGAAGAATCTTGAAAGTGCCGCCGGCGTGCCGGTGCTCGATCGTACCGGGGTCATCATTGAGATTTTCAGTCGACATGCGCGCACCAGAGCGGCCCGGCTCCAGGTGGAGATCGCGCGGCTCAATTATCTGGCGCCGCGTTTGCGGGAAACCGGCGGCGCCAGCGAGCGGCAAGGCGGGGGGGTTGGAGCCAAAGGGTCAGGAGAGACGAGTCTTGAGCTCGATAAGCGCAGAGTCCGCGATCGCCTGAAGGAACTCCGGGCGGAATTGGCGGCGATCGGGGACGAGCATCAGACGCGCCGCGCGAGACGGGAACATGAATTGACGGTCGCTCTCGTCGGGTACACCAATGCCGGCAAATCCTCGCTGATGCGCGCGATGACGGGCATCGATGTGCTCGTAGCCGACAAGCTGTTCGCCACACTCGATACCACGATCCGGCCCCTGTATCCTGACACGCGTCCCAAAGTGCTCCTGTCCGATACGGTCGGATTTATCAAGAAACTCCCACATGACCTGGTGGCGTCGTTTAAGTCGACGCTGGATGAGGCGGCCAGCGCTTCGCTGTTGCTGTTTGTCGTCGATGCCTCAGATCCGTCCTTTCGGTCCCAGCTCGACGTCACGCGGACGGTACTAGCCGAAGTTGGCGCCACGGATATTCCCAGCCTCGTGGTGTTGAATAAGCAAGATCGGCTCGGACCGGACGAGCGCGCGGCCCTGAAGGCGGAATGTCCCGACGCCTTTTTTCTGTCCACGCGAAGCAAAGACGATCTGCAGGCGCTCCGTGAGCGTATTATGCGGCACTTTGAGAGCGAGATGGTCGACGAGGAATTACATATTCCGTTTACGGCTCAAGGGGTCGTGGCAGAGATCCGCACCAAGATGCGGATCTTATCCGAAGCCTATGATGCCGAGGGTCTCACAATGCGGGTACGATCGACCCCTGAGGACCTGGCCAATATCAAAAAGAAGCTTGCGCGCTGAGCTGCAGCACAGGGGAGGGGAGGCGTGCTTTCGTCTGAGTGGTCTGTCTGGTTCGTCAGGTCTGTCTTGCCGGCAGGATCGACGCTCACCAGACACACCAGATAGACCAAACAGACGAGCCCACGTGTGTTGCGCGAGCATAGGACTCTATCGGTTCGTGACGAAGTGGGTAGTGGGAGGAAAAGACTTTTTGGGGCACCAATTTTTCGGGCTGTTGCTCAAAATCATCAAATGGCCATTGGCGCTCTGGGTCGCGGCGCTTTCCCCCGCTTTTGCGATTGAGTGTTGGGAATCGCTCGCCACGGCGATGGCGGCGTCTGAACGGCTGGCGTATTTTTTTCTGGGGCTCGTTGCCTATGGAGGCCTCTGGTGGGCCCTCTTTCGCAAGGCATCGCTGACATGGCTCAGTACGTTTGAGCATGAATTCACGCATTGTCTCTTTGCCTGGGCCACCTGTAATCGCGTGACCGGTTTCAACGCGACGCTTCGAGGTGGGGGACATATGACCTACCGAGGCACCCCGAACTGGCTCATCTCGGTTGCCCCCTACTTTTTCCCCACGGTCACGATTGGCTTGCTCGCAGGCCTCTACGTGAGCGATCTCGCCCTAAGAGACTGGATGCTCGGTGCCCTCGGTGCGTCCGTCGCATATCATGCCACCTCAACGTGGGCGGAAATCCATCCAGGGCAAACTGACTTCCACGATGCAGGCAGGATCTTTTGCCTCTTGTTCTTGCCGGGCGCTAACCTGCTCATCTACTCGATCGTGCTGAACACGGTGGCAACCGGGCAACTCACCATCCTTGCAAGTCTCCACCATGTACTCGAGTCGGATTGGACCCTGCTCCATTGGGCGATGCGCTAACGGGGCAATAGGGACAGGATGGCAAGGGGATTTACTTCCGCGAAGGAGGAGAGTAAAGGGTGAGAGGTTCCACAACTGACGTGGTCCACGATTGTTCCATGAGTTTACATAATAGTTCTTATCAGACGTAAGAGATTTTCCATTTATGTCCTTTGAACTACTAACCCGCATCCGCCATGAACTGGCGATAACCGGTGGCGCCATTTATGAAACCTTGCTGGCCATCGCTGAGCGGGTCAATCGCAAGGTGCAGGTGCTGCGCCTCCATAGTCAGGCAGCCAAGCTGTTGCGCCAGATCGAGCAGATCCACAGTGAGCTCGGCAGCCAGATTGCGTCGCTCGCCTCCGGACGAATTCCGTTCAGTTCCACGTCACTCGTTCCACCCAATCAGTTGGAACAGCTCATCAGCCAGGCCGGGCAACGTATTCAACAGCTCAAGGCTCTACTGGCCACCGTGGACGGTCAGATCCGCGAACTCCGGCTGGAAACAATCCACCATGAGCTCCTGACGCTGCAGCAGGATTTGAGCCTTCGCGCCGCGGCCCTTGAACGGTTCCCAGTCATCCAAGGCTCATCCGTCATCGGAAAAACTCTAACTCAGATGGGGCTGCCTCCATCTGTCTGTCTGGTGACCGTCATTCGCGGCCCCTTTCTTGTGCCTCCGCAAGAGGTTCTTGCGCTCCGCCACGGCGATGTGGCGGTGATGATCGGGCCGCAGGCAGACCTTGCGCTGGTGGCTTCATGGTTCAGTCAGGTGCGGCACGCCAAGCCAGCCTAAGCGCAAGACGAGCCCCCTCTCCTTGCTGTACAATTCTTACAGGAGGAACTTGGATCATGCGCACGTGGCACATCATAATAAGCAGCCCCTCAAAAGTCGTCAAAACGCTTCCATTTCACGCGCCAGCTCCTCGTGGTCAGCCGCACTAGCGCGCCGGGTAAATCCCGCAAATCTCTGCCATAGCAGTCACCTTGACCCCTTCAAAAACGCTATGTTAGAGTCAGTTCTCCTAGAATGTCTCTCACTTGAAATTATGCGTATCATTGCCGGATCCCACCGAGGCCGACGCCTAAGTGGACCAGAAGGGACGGCTCTCCGCCCCACATCAGATAAGGTTCGTGAAGCCCTCTTTTCGATTCTAGGGCCTCAGGTGATTGGAAGTCGCTTTCTGGATTTGTATGCCGGCACAGGAGCCGTCGGAATTGAAGCCTTAAGCCGTGGCGCCGCAACCGTCACCTTTGTTGAGTCAGACYCCAAGRCCGTGAAGCTGTTACAGAAAAATCTACAGGCCTGTCAGCTGCTCGACCAGGCCAAGGTCTACGTGGGAGAAACCGCCACATTTCTCGCGCAGCAAGACTGGTGGGATGGCCCCTATGACATCTTCTTTGCGGATCCGCCCTATGCCGCGCTGGATGAGCTGGAAGTCCTGATCCATGCCTGGAGGCCGGGGCTGCTGTCGGAGGAAGCGACCGTGATCATTGAACAGGACTCGCGCACGACATTGCCCGACTCGATCGACTACGCGACCTTGGCGAGACGATACGTCTATGGCGACACTTCGCTCTATCGGTATCGCCTATCCACATCAGACATGGCAGAGTCACCCGCATGATCAAAATTGGTATCTATCCAGGAACCTTCGATCCCATTACCCACGGGCACACGGACATCATCACCCGAAGCTTGAAGGTGTTTGATAAAGTGGTGGTCGCCGTCGCGCCGAATCCGGGCAAACATCCCCTCTTCACGCTGACTGAACGGCTGGAGATGATCCGGGTCGTGACGCAGGAAATCCAAGGGGTGGAAGTAACCCACTTCGACGGCCTGCTAGTGGACTATGTTCAGCGCTACGGGGCTCATGCGATCATCCGCGGCTTGCGGGCCATCTCAGACTTCGAGCATGAATTTCAGATGGCCCTCATCAATCGCAAAATCGCCAAGCAGGTCGAAACGGTCTTCCTCATGCCCAGTGAGGAATATTCCTATTTATCGTCCACCATTATTAAAGACGTGGCCACCCATGGAGGGGCGCTCACGGAATTCCTGCACCCAGAGGTCGCTCGCCAGCTGCAGAAACGCATCAGGAGTTTGAAAACATGAAGCTTGCTGCACGCGCAGGGAGGATCGCCCCCTCCCCGACTTTAGCCATGGCCGCCACAGCAAAAGCCATGGCAGCCCGCGGAATCGACGTCGCCGATTTTTCGTCCGGGGAGCCTGACTTCGACACGCCGGAGCCTGTGAAGGCCGCGGCSGAAGCCGCGATTCGGGGCGGATTCACCAAATATACGCCCTCGTCCGGCATCGATGAGCTCCGCCAGGCGATTATCGACAAATTGTATACAGAGCAGGGACTGCGCTACGAGAAGTCTCAAGTGCTGGTTTCCTGTGGTGCTAAACATTCCCTCTACAATCTGGCCGAAGCGCTCCTCGAAGCAGGCGACGAACTCATCATTCCCGTGCCCTATTGGGTTTCCTATGCGGACCAGACTCTGCTCAACGACGCCACTCCGGTATTTCTGCAGACCCGCGAAGAGGATGGCTATGCCATCGATGCCAGGGAGTTGGCGCGGTTGGTGACTTCGCGCACCAAAGCGATCATCGTCAATAGCCCCTGCAACCCGACCGGGGCGACCTACAGCCGGGCCACGCTCGAACAGTTGGCCGAACTGGCTGTCAGCCGTGATCTGCTGCTGATTTCCGATGAAATCTACGAGAAGGTCCTCTACGACGGCGCGACCCACACGAGCATCGCGTCACTGGGACCGGAAGTGGCAGCCCGGACCGTCGTGATCAATGGAGTCTCGAAAGCCTATGCCATGACCGGCTGGCGGATCGGTTACGCGGCGGGACCGAAAGACCTCTTGACCGCCATGGCCAATATTCAAAGCCAGAGCACGTCTAACCCCTGCTCCATTTCCCAAAARGCTGCCGTGGTGGCCCTGCGTGAGGGGGATGCCTTTACGAAAAAGATGGTCACCGAGTTCGATCGGCGGCGCCGCGTGATCGTCGAGCGGCTCAACGCCATGCCCGGCGTTCGTTGCAGCATGCCTAGTGGCGCATTTTATGCGTTTCCCAATGTGAGCGGATTGCTCGGGCGGAAAGGCCCCAGCGGCACCATCTTCACCCCGAGCGATCTGGCGAACTATCTCTTGAAGGAATTTCAGGTCGCCGTAGTTCCCGGCGAGCCATTCGGAAGCAACCAGCATATTCGGCTGTCCTATGCGACCAGCATGGAGACGATCATCCGTGGCATGGATCGCCTCGCCGCCGCGTTCAAACAGCTCACCTAAATGGGCTCCCTCACCATGAGGCGCCCCGCAGCGTGACGMGAGTAGTTTTGTTGTTTTAGCAGGAGGAAACGAATCGTGCCAATCTACGAATACCTATGTGACGGCTGCGCAGACCGGTTTGAAGTCAAGCAAAGCATGAAGGACGATGCCCTCACCGCCTGTCCGAAATGCGGGAAGCATGTCCAGCGGCTGATTTCGTCGCCCGCCATCATGTTCAAGGGCAGCGGATGGTACGTGACCGACTACTCCGACAAAATGAAACCGTCCGCAGCCAGTGAGCCACCGGCGACCAAGACCGGAGAGAAAAAAGAGGCCGCGCCCAGCACGGCTGAACAGACGACGTCTGCCGCTCCTGCGGCTCCCGTTTCTCCCCCCGCGTCCGCGCCGGCCGCTGCCCCATCGAGCCCGGCCCCTGGGGCCTCCAGCACCACAACAACCGCACCCTCGTCTTCCGCTGCCAAGTAGGCAGCGGAGCGAGATGCGCTAGCGCGTCGCCTTCATTGCGGATTTCTTCTTGGCTGGAGCCTTCGGCGCAACCTTAGCCGCTCGCTTGGGCGCGCCAGACTTCGGCATGGTGACATTCGCCGACTTCGCCAGCCGCTCTTGCGCCGCCGCCAGATTGTTCTGCAAACTGCCGATCATGGCCGACTTATCGCGGTTCGCCTTTGTGAGATCATCCACCTGTGCCTGCAGATCGTCCCGCACTTTTGAAAACGACGCCACTTGATTCTCAAACTGGGCTTTCTCTGCGGTCACCGTCTGCAGCTCGGCGCTAAGTTGTTCGACTTGCGCCTGGAGTGCCGGGGGCCAATAATCRCATCCGGACAGACTGACCGCGGACAAGGTGATTGCCCCCGCTGCCAGAAGGTTTCGCACCATCATGATTCGAATCATCAAAACTCTCCTTTCAATATAAACATACACTGACTTCACCGACTCTCTGCCTCAAGCTGCAGGCCATGACGGGCCAACTGTGCCGCAATCGCGCCTCGCTCAATGGCTCCCTCACGCACAATTCTGATCGGGCCACGAACATCGACAACCGTAGAGGGCCGCCCGCCAGGCGTCGGTCCCGCATCCACGATCAGATCGACCTCTTCACCAAGGTTCGCCTGAACGTCTTCGGCCCTGCAAGGCGGCTGGCGGCCTTCCCGATTCGCACTGGTGCCGGTCACAGGCCCGACCTCCCGTAAAAGAGCTACCAGAGGCTGGCAGCCACTCAGGCGAATTCCCACCGAACCGGTCCCTGCCGTCACGGCATCAGAGAGCGTCAGGGCTGCGGGAAAGACAATCGTCAGAGGCCCAGGCCAGAACGCATCCATCAAGATGGTGGCGGCCGGAGCAATCGTCTGAACCAAGGGGGCCACTTGCGATCGATCGCCAATCAGGAGAAGAATCGGTTTCCCTTCGGAGCGGCCTTTCACCTGCCATAGCCTGGCCAGCGCCGATTCGTCAAATGGGGCTGCTGCCAGCCCGTAGAAACTTTCTGTTGGCAAGACGCACAGACCGCCCGTCCCGAGCASGCGACGYACCTGCTCGGCAAGCACTGAAACGGTGGCAGCGACGTAGCGCTCGATCCTTGCCCTGGTAGGAACCATCAGTCCCATTCTGCGTTATGTGTGACGTGCGAACGCCCGATGCGCAATATCATTCCGGTAATGCGCGCCGTCAAAGGCAATCGACCGGGTCACGCGATAGGCTTCCGCTTGCGCGGCAGCCAGGGTCTTCCCTAATCCCGTAATCCCCAGCACCCGTCCACCTGCCGTCACCACCTCGGCGCCGGTTCGCGCTGTGCCTGCATGGAAGACCACCGTCGTCGCATCGGGCGCAGACGGCAATCCGTGAATCGCGCGGCCTGTTGAATAGGCGCCGGGATAGCCTGCCGACGTCATCACGACACAGACCGCCGTTTGATCATGCCACTCGACGCTCAGCTGATCAAGCCGATGTTCGACCACCGCCTCGATCACCTCCAGCAAATCGGTCTTGAGCAATGGGAGGGCGACTTGCGTTTCCGGGTCTCCCATCCTGGCATTGAATTCCAAGACGTAGGGTATCCCYTTCACCACCATCAACCCTGCATACAAGACGCCCTGAAAAGGGCAACCCATGCGAGACAGGGCCTCGACGGCTGGATAGAGCACCTGCTTCGTGACCTGGTCGCGCAATGCCGCAGTGCCAAGCGGAGCAGGGCAATAGGCGCCCATACCTCCCGTGTTGGGACCCGTATCCGCATCGCCGACCCGTTTATGGTCCTGCGCCGGCAGCATCGGGACCACGGTCCGGCCATCCGTGAAGGCCATGATCGTCAATTCTTCGCCGTCAAGAAACTGTTCGATCAACACGCGCTGGCCGGCCTGACCAAATACGGCATGTTCCATCGAATCGCGGACAGCCTGTTTCGCCTCCTCGCGGGTCGCTGCCACCACCACGCCCTTCCCCTGCGCCAATCCATCAGCCTTCACCACCACGGGCAGTTCATGCTGATCCAGATAAGCCAAAGCCGGAGCGAGTTGATCGAAACTCTGCGACTTCGCCGTAAGAATCTTAGCGCTGGCCATGATCTCCTTGGAGAAGATCTTGCTCGCTTCGATGCGGGCGGCGCCCTTCGTCGGGCCGAATATTTTCAGTTTGGCTTTACGGAACTCATCGACGATACCCAAGGCCAGTGGCGCTTCCGGTCCCACAACCGCCAGATCGATCTGCTCAGACTGTACAAACGCTTTCAGCCCGGCGATATCGTCGGCTTTGACCGGCACGCAGATCGCAAGCGACTCGATTCCCGCATTGCCAGGCGCGCAGTAGAGCGTGGGCTTGCGAGGACTTTGCGCGAGCTTCCACACCATCGCGTGTTCTCGCCCTCCGCTCCCGATGACAAGAATCTTCATGCCTAAGCCTTTAGCGACCAGTGAGAGGGATGMGTGATAGGCTGGMGGTGAAGAAAAAAACGCGAAATCGCTGCAAAGACCTTCTCGACAGCTAGGTTCAACTGATCACACAGCATTGTTRACGCAGCACCATCCATCAATGGCGGAAATGTCGCATCGCCGTCATAATCATCGCCAGTCCCTGCTCGTCTGCGGCTTTGATAATTTCGGGATCGCGAATCGAACCGCCCGGCTGAATGACCGCCGTAATTCCAGCTTGGGCCGCCGCATCCAGTCCGTCCCGGAAGGGGAAGAACGCATCCGAGGCCATCACGCAGCCCTTGACCGGCATCTGGGCCTTCATCACCGCCAGCTTCACCGAATCGACTCGGCTCATCTGGCCTGCGCCGATTCCGACCGTCTGCCCCGGCTTCGCATAGATGATCGCGTTCGACTTCACATGCTTGCACACCTTCCAGGCAAATGCGCAGGCCGCATATTCTTCCTCCGTCGGTTTGCGCTGCGTCGGAACTTGCAACGTTTTCAGATCGGCCAGCCTGCCGAGGTCTCGGTCCTGCACGATCAAGCCACCGACCAGTTTCTTGAGGTCGAGCCCCTCCTGCTGTACCTTCATGAGCGGGCCGACATCTAGCAACCGCAGATCTTTCTTCCGCTTCAATTCCGCAAGCGCATCCTCGGTAAACCCCGGCGCCACGACCACTTCCACAAACGTGGAGGTGATTTCCTTCGCGGCAGCCAGATCTACGGAGCGATTGAAGGCAATTACGCCGCCGAAGGCCGAGACAGGATCGGTCTCCCGGGCCTTCACATAGGCTTCGACCGGCGTCCCGCCCAGCGCCACGCCGCAGGGATTGTTGTGTTTGATGATGGCGACAGCGATTTCGTCGTACTCTTTCGCCAGTTCCAACGCCGAATTGGCATCGAGAAAATTGTTGTACGACATCGCCTTGCCATGCAGAATTTTTCCGCGGGAGACCGAGGGCTCGGTCGAATGCAATTCCCGGTAGAACGCCCCTTGCTGATGCGGGTTCTCCCCGTAACGGAGAATCTCCGCCCGCTCGAACTGCAACGACAAGATCTTCGGAAACTTCGTTTCGCCTTGYACTTTTCTTTCGAGATACCCGGCAATCATACTGTCGTAGCGCGCCGTATGTTGAAACACCTTCATTGCCAGCTCGCGCCGCAACTCATGCGATACAGTACCGGCCTTCACCGCATCGAGCACACGCTGGTAATCGGTGGAGTCCACCACGACCAGAACATCTTCGTGATTTTTTGCGGCAGAACGCAGCATCGAGGGGCCGCCAATATCGATATTTTCGATGGCCTCTTCAAAGGGACAGTTAGGCTTCGCGATCGTCGCCTCGAAGGGATAGAGGTTGACCACCACCACGTCGATCGGGCCGATGCCATGTTGCTCCATCTGCGCGACATGAGCCGGCACCGAACGCCGTCCCAGTAAGCCTCCGTGGATCTTGGGATGCAGAGTTTTAACTCGGCCATCGAGGATTTCCGGCGAGCTAGTATAAGCCGCCACGTCGGTCACCTTCACGCCAGCCTCGCGCAATGCTTTGGCGGTTCCCCCGGTCGACAGGATCTCGGCGCCGAGCGCCTCAAGCCCTTTAGCCATCTCCACCACACCGGTCTTATTTGACACGCTGATTAATGCCCGCTTGATGCCGGCCATAAGTCACTCCTTAGAAGACAATCGATTGATCGCACGTGAGTCCGAAGGTGCGGCGAACAATACCAAATAGGACCTCTCCTTACAAGAGGAATGGATGGCCAGGCACCGAACCGCAACATACTTCATTGGCTCCGGTCCGACAGCTAGCCCACTGTGCGCAAGCCGAAAATCTTTTCTGGCGTGATTTTACTCAGCATGATAGAGTCTCAACGCTATGAATTATTTTCACGCAAGGCGTCTCTGATGATGCGTGCAGCGATTCTTGCAGCGGGAGGTGTGGCACTCGGTCTCCTTGCCGTCCTCTGCTTCCCGCGCCATCTTCCATCACAAGCTACATCGCCCTCCCTAGCCCAAGCAATATTTCATGCACGGTTTGAGCAGGGCATTCTGACCCTCCGTGGCTCACTCCCCACTGAGTCCGAGAAAGCCGCCATTCTGCGCCAGGCCCAACAACTGTACGGCTCTACCGCAGGCAACCTGATCGACCACCTGACGGTGGATCCTGACCTGAAACCGGCAGCCTGGGTCAAGCAGATTCCTGCGATCCTCCCCGTCTTAGGCCAGATGACCGAACGAGGCTCCATCATCATCGACGGGCGCTCGATCGTGCTGAGCGGCCGAGTCGACAGCGATCAGGTCAAAGCCTCTGTTCTGCGCGGCATTGACCCGCTTGTGCACGCGGGACTCAATCTGGAAGATTACATTCTGACATCTCCGCACCAGGCCACAGCAGTCCCGCTCCAAACCCAGGCCGCAGCCGTCCCGCTCCAAAAGAAATTGACGGACCTGCTCTCGCACGCCTCCATCGAGTTTGACTCGAACACCGCCACGCTCACGCCGCGAGGCCGCGCCACACTCGACCAGTTGACCGCACTGCTAGAGAAGGCCCCCCRGACGGCCATCGAGATCAGCGGCCATACGGACAAATACGGCGCCCCAGGCTACAACCTTGAACTCAGCCGCCACCGGGCCGAAACGGTGCGGCGCTACTTCCTCAATCACAACCTGAYCCATCACTTCACCACCGTCGGCTATGGTGCGTCACGGCCYCTATCGTCCGCACAAACGAAAGCCGGCTTTCAACATAACCGCCGCATCGAATTACGAGTGAAAGGACCAAGCTCTCTATGACCATGCTTATCGGACAGATGTTGGGCTGCCTGCTCGTCGCAGCGGGAATCGGTGGAGCAGTTGGATGGCTCCTGCGGCATTTCACCTTCGGCTCGCGCCAGGCACAAGGGACCGGCGACCGYTCCTCCCTACCCCTCACCAGTCAGGCATTAGAGAAGCTCCAGCAGGAACTGAACATCAAGGTCTCTGAGACACAAGCCCTCGAAGAGAAGATGGTCGCATCGAACGCGCTGCGCCAATCGACCGAGCAGCAGCTCGCCGTCCAGCAGGAGCACGTCAGAGCGCTGAGAGAAGAATTGGCTGCGACAAAGCAGCAGGTCCTGGAACACGAAACCGCGCGCGATGCCTGGAGCAATACCTACGCCCAGGCCGTCCAGCGCGCGACAGACGAAGCGGCCAGATCGCAGGACCTACGCACCGAGGTCGATGAACTCCAAGACAGGCTAACCATCCAGGAGCAGGAACTGAGCGAGAAAAACCAGCAGCTTGCGGAGCAACCCACGAGGCTCGGCGAAAAAGAGGCAGCGATCGATCGCCTCCGRAAGCAACGGATCGAAGTCGAAGCCGCGCTCAGGACTCGAGCAGAGGGCGGCATCGCGCCACGCCAGCCCCAGCAGGCCGCCAATCAGCTCAGCCTGCAAATCGGCCTGCCCCAT
>NSIK01000007.1 GCA_002737345.1 Nitrospirota bacterium | reverse complement strand
TCATGAGAAGAAATGCGGCRATACTTTGCCCCACGCGACCACTAGCGACAACTGAGCTCGATTGACTTCACTTCTCGTCGCTGACTAGAATCTTCAAAAGGACTTTCTCCCTTGGCATCGCAATTCGTTCACCTCCATCTCCATACCCAGTTCAGTCTCCTGGACGGCGCGAATCAAATCGAGCCGCTCGTTCAGCAGATCAAATCGTTCAACCAGCCGGCCGTGGCTATGACCGACCATGGCAACATGTTCGGGGCCATCGAGTTCTAYCGCAAAGCCAAAGAGGCYGGCATCAAACCCATCATCGGCTGCGAAGCCTATATGGCGCCCGGCAGCCGCTTGGCGGCCAAAGACAGCGGCCTCGCCCACAACGACTACTACCACCTCATTCTTCTGGCTCGAAACTTGACCGGTTATCAGAACCTGATCAAGCTCGTTAGTAAGGCATATCTTGAAGGATTCTACTATAAGCCACGGATGGATAAGGAAATTCTTAAAGAGCACCATGAGGGTCTCATTGCCCTCTCAGGCTGCTTGAGCGGCGAGATTCCCTACCTCATCGGCCAGAAAGATATGGATGGCGCYATGGCTGTCGCTGGCGAGTTTCAGGAAATCTTCGGGAAGGAACATTTCTACTTGGAGGTGCAGGCAAACGGGTTGGACCATCAACGAGTCGCCAATAGCGGCCTACTTGAGATGTCCAAGAAGATGGGCATCCCCCTGGTCGGCACCAACGATTGCCATTACCTCAAGAAGGAAGACTTCCGCCCGCACGAGCTGATGCTCTGCTTGCAGACAGGCAAGACCATCAGCGACCCGAATCGGATGAAGTTCGATACGGATCAGCTCTATGTGAAATCGACCGACGAAGTGACGGCCGCTTTCACTGAGTTCCCCGAGGCCGTCAACAATACCTGCCGGATTGCGGACAACTGCGACCTCCAACTGACCCTGAACAAAACCTATCTCCCGCAATATAAAGTCCCCGAGCCCTTCACGMGAGAAACCTATCTGGAAAGTTTGGCGCTGGCGGGGCTGGCGGCCCGACTCAAAGAACGGCCCAGCCAGATCCTGCCAGCCGCCTATGAGCTGCGCCTGCGCGAAGAGCTGACGATCATCTGCTCGATGGGCTTCGCCGGCTATTTTCTCATCGTGTGGGACATCATCAAGTTTGCCCGCTCGCGCAACATTCCGGTTGGGCCCGGCCGAGGCTCCGCCGCCGGCAGTCTTGTCGCCTACGCGCTACGGATCACGGAYCTGGATCCCCTCGTCTACACGCTCCTGTTCGAACGATTCTTGAATCCGGAACGTGTRTCCCTCCCCGATATCGACATGGACTTCTGCATGGATCGCCGCGGCGAGGTCATCAACTATGTGGTCGAGAARTACGGCAAGGACCATGTRGCCCAGATCATTACGTTCGGGACGCTCGGGGCAAAGGCGGCGATTCGCGACGTGGGCCGCGTGCTGGAAATTCCCTATGCCGAAGTCGACCGCGTCGCCAAGCTTGTTCCGAACCAGCTCAACATCACGCTCCAGCAGGCGCTCGACCAGGAACCCAAACTGCAAGAGCTCGTCGATACCGATGCGCGAGTCAAAGAGCTSATGGGCATTGCCCGCTCCCTCGAAGGCCTGGCCCGCCATGCCTCGACCCACGCGGCCGGTGTCGTGATTTCTGAAGGGCCGCTCACGGATCATGTCCCCCTCTACAAAGGCTCCAACGACGAAGTCATCACTCAATATTCGATGGGCGACGTTGAGAAAATCGGGCTCGTCAAATTCGACTTCCTGGGTCTCAAAACCCTCACGATGATCAAACGGGCCGAGGACCTGATCAATACAAGGCGCCCCAACGATCCCCCGCTCGTCATGGAGCAGGTATCCTTCGACGACCCCAAGACCTTTGCCCTGCTCGCGTCAGGCAAGACGATCGGCCTCTTCCAGCTGGAAAGCTCCGGGATGCGTGACCTCCTGACAGGCCTRAAGCCTGACCGGTTCGAGGACATCATCGCCATCATCGCCCTCTACCGCCCTGGCCCGATGGATCTGATCCCCGACTTCATTAAACGAAAACAAGGCAAGATCGCCATCACCTATGAAACGCCTGAACTCGAACTGATCCTGAAAGACACCTACGGGGTCATCGTTTATCAGGAGCAGGTGATGGCAATCGCCAACAAGGTGGCGGGCTTTTCGCTCG
>NSIK01000006.1 GCA_002737345.1 Nitrospirota bacterium | reverse complement strand
TCCCGACAAGAAGGCAGAAAAGCTGTACGAACTGATCCAGAAGTTCGCCGGCTACGGGTTCAACAAGTCGCATGCGGCGGCCTATGCCGCCGTCTGCTACCAGACCGGCTATTTGAAAGCCCATTATCCGACCGAGTTCATGGCCGCCCTGATGACTACCGACATGGGCAATGCCGATAAGATCGTCGGCTACTTCTCGGACTGCCGCGACCTCAACATCAAGGTCTTGCCTCCGGACGTCAACGAAAGCCACAAGAACTTTACCGTGGTGGACAATGCTATCCGGTTTGGTCTGGCTGCCATCAAGAATGTCGGCGAAGGCGCGGTCGAATCGATCATCGAGATCCGGAACAACACCGGCCCCTTCAAATCCTTCTTTGAATTTTGCCGTCGCGTCGACCTCCACAAGGTCAACAAGCGCATGCTCGAAGGGCTGATCAAGACCGGCGCCTTCGACTCGACCGGCGCGAAACGATCGCAACTGACTGCGGTCTTGGAGCAGGCCGTCGAAGAGGGGGCCGCCGCCCAACGTGAACGGGATATGGGCCAGACCAATATGTTCGGCGACGAGCTGGGAGGACCAGCGACCACTGAACAGTTTGCCGCGCCGGCCTTGCCCAACATTCCGGAATGGGATCAAAATGAGCGGCTGAAACATGAACGGGAACTGACCGGATTTTATATCTCCTCCCATCCGCTCGCCCCCTATGAAGCCACGATAAAAGCCCTCTCCACTGCCACGACCATCAGCCTGCCTGAATCGTCGGACGGGCGAGAGGTCAAACTCTGCGGCATCATTACGACTGTCAAAAGCATGCTGACGAAGAAGGGCGATAAGATGGCCTACATCACCCTAGAAGACCTCCTGGGTGTGGTGGAGATCGTCGTCTTTCCGGATCTCTACAAAAGCGCYGCCGACCTGGTTGTGCCGGAGTGCCTCGTGCGCGTGACTGGCACGGTGGACCGGGGCGATAAAGGCACCAAAATTCGAGGAAGCAAGATCGAGCCGCTCGCCGAGGTGCAAGCGCGGATGATCAAACGCGTCCACATTCGGTTGCCGGGGCATCTCGACATTACGGAACAGTTATCGCGCCTCCGCGAGGTCTTTCGGCGGCACCCGGGCCGCACGACCATTTCCCTCATGTTGAGCATGGATGCATCGCAGGAAGCCGTGACGGCTCCTCTCCCGAATCTCACGGTCACCCCTAGTCAATGTTTCGTGGCMGACGTTGAAGAAATACTAGGCAAAGGAGCCATTTTGCTGCTATCGTAGGGCCTCATCCTAGGGATGGGGCCGAGCCCCTTCCTCACCAATCCATATAGCTTCACCAGCCCTATGCGYGATTACCTCGAGTTTGAAAAGCCGATCCGCGAGATCGAAGAAAAGATCGAAAAGCTCTCGGACGCCCGTACTGGCAAATCCAAGCCTCAGGATGAAATCCGCAAGCTACGGACCAAGCTCGCCCAGGTCGAACAGGCGCTCTACAGCAACCTGACGCCCTGGCAGCGTACGCAGCTCGCCCGCCATCCCCAACGGCCCAGTACCCTCGATTACATCAGCGCCCTCTTTAAAGACTTTCTTGAGCTCCATGGAGACCGCTCGTTCGGCGACGATCGTGCCATCGTCGGAGGCTTTGCCCGATTCAACGACCAGTCGATCATGGTCATCGGCCATCAAAAAGGGAAAACCCTCAAAGAGCGGATGCAACGGAATTTCGGGATGCCGAATCCGGAAGGCTACAGAAAAGCCCTGCGTCTCATGCGGATGGCGGAGAAGTTCGGACGCCCAGTCGTGACCTTTATCGACACGCCCGGCGCCTACCCAGGCATCGGCGCGGAAGAACGAGGCCAGGCCGAAGCCATCGCCCGCAATCTCTTTGTGATGTCCCGGCTAGCCGTGCCGATCGTGTCCATCATCATCGGCGAAGGCGGCAGCGGCGGGGCCCTCGCCTTGGGCGTGTCCGACCGGGTCCTGATGCTGGAGCACGGTGTCTATTCGGTGATTTCTCCGGAAGGCTGCGCCGCCATCCTGTGGGATGACCCGGCCAAAGTGCCCGATGCCGCCGCCGCGCTGAAGATGACGGCCAAAGATCTGGTCGATCTCCGTATCGCCGATGAAGTGATTCCGGAACCCCTCGGCGGCGCCCATCGTGATGCCCAAGCCATCACCGAGCGCGTCGCCAAATCCCTCACCAGCCAACTCGCCCAACTCACCAACCTCTCTGTCCCTGAGCTACTGACGCAGCGGGACCAGAAATATCGCTCTATCGGATCCGTCAGCGGTCTGGTTGAGACGCCTCAATAAACCAAACGAGACAGACACAGTCTGAAGGTCGAAGTTTCAAAGCCTTCAGTCTTCTGTCTTCAGTCTGAGACCGCCTCGCTCGTCCCCTTCTTATGAAGCCAGGCAGCAGCCCAGGCGCCAGCCGCCTTCCCTGTGGCAAAACAGGCGGTCAAAAGATAGCCTCCCGTCGGCGCTTCCCAATCCAACATTTCTCCGGCGCAAAACAAACCGGGCAACGAACGGATCATCAGCCGTTTATCTAACGCATCGAATGGCACGCCGCCGGCCGTGCTGATGGCTTCCGCCAGCGGACGGGCGGCAGCAAGCCGCAGCGGTAAGGATTTAATTGCAGCCGCCAAGCGAGCTGGATCCGCAAAATCCTCTTTCGAGACCACTTCACGCAACAGCCCCGCCTTCACCCCTTCGATATGGGCCTGCCGCTGCAGATGCGTAGCCATCGTACGTTTGCCGCGCGGTCGCGCTAAGTCATGAGCTAAACGCGGCACATCGCGGTCAGGCGCCAGGTCGAGGCGCAATGTGCCCACGCCCTTCGCCAGAATCTCGTCGCGCAGCGAGGCAGAGACCGCGTAAATCACGCCGCCCTCCACCCCGGTCTCTGTGATCACGAACTCGCCGGGATACCAGGATTCAGCGCCGGCCTCATTCCGCATAATAACCGCCACCGACTTGACCGGATGGCCGGCGAACTTCGTCCTGAAATGTTCGCTCCAGCCCACATCGAAACCGCAGTTCGCTGGCTGTAACGGCACAATGCGAAGCCCGCGCCCCGCCAGCAGGGGCACCCATGACGCATCGGACCCCAGCTTCGGCCAGCTCCCGCCACCGAGCGCCAGCACCGTCGCATCGGTCTGAACAGAGCGGCGTCCCTCTGCGGTGGCAAAACAGAGAGCCCCCTGCTCATCCCAGCCTGACCAACGGTGGCGCACATGAAACTGCACACCGGCCTGGCGCAACCGGCGGATCCACGCTCGCAACAAGGGCGCAGCCTTGAGGTCCTTGGGGAACACGCGTCCGGAAGAACCTTCAAATGTTTTGATACCAAGTCCAGCGGCCCAGGCCCGGAGGTCCGCGGGCCCGAACGMCGCGAGCAACGGCTCAACTTGGGCACGGCGAGCGCCATAGCGCGCCAGAAATTTCTCTGACGGTTCCGCATGCGTCAGGTTCAGACCGCCCTTCCCAGCCAGGAGAAACTTGCGCCCGACTGACGCCATCGCATCATAGAGGTCGACCTCGGCGCCTGCGGCGCATGCCGCCTCTGCGGCCATCAGTCCAGCCGGACCCCCACCGATAATTGCAATCTTCATCGAGGTTCCAGTGATTGTGTCTCGTGAGACGGGTAAATCTACAGAGCCTGACGACCCTACACGCAGCACAGAAGCGGGTCAAGCAAGCTCCTCACGCATAAAATGCTTCTGTGTGATCGCCCTAGACAGGGTATACTGGACCCATGCAGGAACACGAGCCCCCACAGGTCGTCGAGCTTCGAGTCAGCTCTCGCTATATCACTGCGCATCCGTGGGTGGTGCAGGCCATCGGCGGATTCCTCTCAGCCTACTTCATGGAACATCCAGGGTTTCGCATACAGCGGCACATCGATGAGGTGGAGTCCGGCTTCCACCTCTGGATCTGCGAGGTCCCTCCCAGCCTGAAGGTGCTCAGACTCCTGAAACGGCTCAAGGAAGATATTCCACCCTGCCAAGCACAGCAGATGGCTACCAATTTACCGACCCCACCCCGCTATCTCATCGATTGCCCTGAGTAAGTCGAGCCCTCCATAGCCCTCCCAGGCCTGAAG
>NSIK01000005.1 GCA_002737345.1 Nitrospirota bacterium | reverse complement strand
YATTCCCCCTGCGACCGCACTAGGCGGGGGCCCGCCACATCTCTCCAGGCCMGACCATATCGTGGTAGTAATTGAGGAGAATCACTCCTATAGCCAGATTATCGATTCGCCCGATGCACCCTACATCAATAGCCTGGCAGCCCAGGGCGCGGTCTTCACGCAGTCTTTTGGTGTCACCCACCCTAGCAAGCCAAACTATCTCGCATTCTTTTCAGGATCGACGCAAGGCATCACTGACAATTCCTGCCCGCATACCATGACGACGCCTAATCTGGGACATGCACTGCTGGAAACAGGGCTGACATTCGCCGGTTATTCGGAAGACCTCCCCTCGGTCGGCTCCCTCATCTGCATCGCCGGGGACTACGCGCGCAAGCATAATCCCTGGGTGAATTGGCAGGACAGCCAGGTCCATGGGCTCCCGGCAACTACTAACCAGCCCATGACATCTTTCCCAACTGATTTCAGTAGGCTCCCGACCGTGAGCATGATCGTGCCGAACCAGGTCAACGACATGCACCAGGGAAAGGATCCTGAGACAATTCAACGAGGCGATCGATGGCTCAAGGACAATCTCGAGCCCTATGTCCAATGGGCGCAGCAACACAACAGCCTGCTCATCGTGACTTGGGACGAGGATAACAAGAAAGAGAATAACCGAATTGCCACGCTCTTCATCGGCCCCATGGTCCAGGCTGGCCGCTATGACCAGCGGATCAATCACTACAACGTTTTGCGGACGATCGAAGACCTCTACGGCCTGCCTCATTCCGGCGCAAGTGCCGAAGCCTCTCCCATCAACAATATCTGGAAGACCCTACCCCGTCCGTAACCGTTCGACCGGCTCTCCGGTCATCGTCCACTCGCCGTTTAGGCCTGGCTAGAATGCCACGATCCCGCTATACTCCTGCTCATCTCCACAGAAAGCCCCCTGGCTGCATGATTCAAAGGACGCATGCCACTTCCCGATCCTAAACCTCAGCCTCAGGCCGCCCAATCTCAGTGGACGTTCGCACGCAAAATGAAAGCCGGATTCTGGCTGGCAGGAACCATTGCCCTATTACTCGGCTTCGCCTCCTACCAGAGCCTACAAGAATTCGAAAAAACCATGGCTTGGGTCAGTCATTCACAGGACATCTTGGAGCATCTCCAGGTCGTGCTCTCTGATGTGCAGGATATCGAGATCGGGCTGCTGGGCTATGTCACAACCGGGAAAGAACATTTCCTCGGCCCCTACAAAAATGGACTGGCCGGGCTGAAACGCAACCGAGATGCACTCGCGGCCAGCATCCAAGAAAACCTGCAGGACCCCGCCGAACATGTGCCCCGTCTCGAAGCGCTGAACATCTTGATCGATAGAAAGCTGTCCCTCTTAAAGACCATGCTCGCCTTGCGTCAGGGCACACCCTATCAGTCGGCGCACATGGAACTGCAGATGACTGAAAGCAAGGAAATCCTGGACGGAATCCGTCTGATCCTTGGGGACATGCAGCAGCGGGA
>NSIK01000004.1 GCA_002737345.1 Nitrospirota bacterium | reverse complement strand
CTTCTTGCCCAGGGGGGCCATCTTCAGCACGGCGCCACGGTTAGTCATACCGCTCTCCTGGCCACCGGTGTTGCCGTACACTTCATTGTCCAACATGATCGTGGTAAACCGTTCCTTGCGGAACCAGGAATGGAGGACCTGCTGGAAACCGATGTCGGCCGTGCCGCCGTCTCCCGCAATGACCACCACATCTTTCGGCTTGTCGCCGAACCGGAGCCGCAAGCCACGCGACAATCCGCTCGCCACACCGTTCTGGTCGCCGTAGTTGCCGTACACAAAGGGAATCGCCGCCTGCGAAATGGCCAGACGTCCGCAGCCTGCCGTGCCGACGGTGATGGTGTCTTCAGGGTTGGGAAATGCAATGATGGCCAGCCGGATAAACAGGGTCATCGCGCAACCGGCGCACATCGGATGCTCTTCGAGAATTTCCTTGAAGCTCCCCATCTGGGAGACGGAAATTTTCTTACCAAAGGGACCATGCTCGACCATGTCCCGATATTCTTTGGGCATGAACTTCTCGAACCCACCGGAAAATTTTACATAATCAAGGCTCATCGGAACACCTCCCTCTATCGTTGCAATGAAAATCCATTACCTGTAGGAAAGACACGGTTATGTGCAAAAAACCCGCAGGAAGTCGAGGCTGGGGAAACGAACCCGACCCACTCATTCATGACGCTCACGCAGGCTCGCATCGTAGCAAAGCCCAAAAAAGACTGTCAATGAGAAACGTCGGCGTATCCTCGAATTACATGCCACGGCGAAATTGTATAACTTCCTGATAATCAACGCAACTTCACAGAAGGCCCACCATGCCAAAAAGAAGGCCTAGCGCATCCACCGCCCATAGGCCATTCGCCCTAACAACCGGTGTTTTGGGAATATTTCCGCATGAAATCAGAACCAACGACCGGCGGCACAGCATGAGAGAGAGATTGCCGATTCCGCAAAATCTGTCTAAACTAACCCTCTATGCCAACACGTATGCCAACACGCGTAATGATCTCAGGGGAAGACGACAGCGCGCAGCAGGCCGGCGGAGTCCATAAGCGCCCCCCGATTCCCGACGGATCGCTCAAGGCCGAATGCCCGAAGTTCATGAGCCACGGTCCCTGCGGAGGCGTTCGCAAAGGGGGCTTATGCGAGGTGTACCCGGAGATGATCTGTCCCTGGGTCACCCTCTATATTCAATTGGAAAAAATCGGGCAAGTGGAGTGGATGAAGCAAGTATAGAAAGACATGAGGCGTGAAACGTGAACCGTAAAATAGTAAAAAGAAAATCCACAACGCCCAAACTCGGCTACGACGAACGCCATGCCAAGAGCGGTATTACGGCCCCCCTTCCGGACATTGAGACCTTCCCGAACCAATATAAGGGCTACGAAATCACCATCGAGATCCCTGAATACACCGCTATCTGCCCGAAGACCGGCCTTCCCGACTTCGGCACCATCACCCTAAATTACGTGCCAGGCAAAAAATGCCTAGAGCTGAAATCGCTCAAGATGTATCTCCATGCCTACAGAAACCTCGGCATCTTCTATGAGAACGCCGTCAACCGCATCCTGCAGGATATCGTGAAGGCCTGCCGGCCCATCCGTACCAAGGTCACCGGCACCTTCGCCGCCCGCGGAGGACTCCGCAGTATCATCGAGGCCAATCACCCCCAGCGATAGCGCCTCAAGTGTGCGACCGGTCAGACTGCTGCTTGTGTTCTCGCCTGATGCAGGATAGGCTCACCGCCGGAGAACTCTCCCTTCATGGCTATCTACGCAATCGGCGACGTGCAAGGCTGTTTCACTTCCCTCCAACAACTGCTCGCCAAGATTCGCTTCACACCGGATCGGGACTGCCTCTGGTTCGTGGGCGACCTGGTCAATCGCGGCCCCGACTCGCTCTGCGTCCTACGCTATGTGAAGGGACTCGGCCCAGCGGCCGTGACCGTACTTGGCAACCATGATCTGTTTCTCTTAGCCGCCGCGTCCGGCATCGTCGCGCCCCGCGCTATGGATACGATCCAGCCGATCCTGATTGCACCGGATCGCGACGAGTTGCTGGCTTGGCTCCGATGCCGGCCGCTCCTCTACCATGAAGGCCCCTTCGTGATGGTACATGCAGGCCTGCTCCCGCAATGGACGATTGAGCAAGCCGAGAGGCTGGCGCAAGAAGTCGAGCAAGTCTTATCCGGTCCGAACCATCAAGACCTACTGCGTGCCTCCCTTGCATCTCCCTCCGCCCAATGGTCGGATGACCTGACCGGCCTACCGCGGCTCGCCTCCCTGGCCCGCATCTTCACCAGACTCAGGACTTGCACCATGGATGGCATGATGAATGAATCGTACAAAGGCCCGCCGGACCATGCCCCGCCTGGTTTCTCACCTTGGTTTCAGGTGCCCGCTCGCCGCAGCTCCGAAGCCACGATCGTCTGCGGTCATTGGGCCGCATTAGGCCTGCATCTAGGTGATAACGTGTTGGCCTTGGATAGCGGATGCGTGTGGGGCAGAGAGTTGACGGCTGTCAGGTTGGAAGATCGTCAGGTCTTCCAAGTGCCCTGCGACAGCGAGGACTGTCCCGGCCATTAAGCCGCCACGATCTAGCCCAGCCAAACATTACTGACGGGAGATTCGGCGGGAGGGTCAGAGGGTCAATGGTAACTTTCCGAATCGCTCGGAAACGCCCCTGACTCAACTTCTTCTTTGTAGCGCCGTAACGCTTGTAGCGCATCGGTCTTGAGGTGGGCGTAGGGCTTGACGAACTTCGGCACGAAATCATCGAACAGACCGAGCAGATCGTAGAGGACGAGGACTTGGCCGTCGCAGTGAGGACCTGCGCCGATTCCAATGGTCGGAATGGTTAATTGCTCCGTCACACGCTTGGCCAGCTCGGTGGGAATCGCTTCAAGCACGATGGCAAAAGCGCCGGCTGCTTCTAGATCCTTGGCATCCTTCAAGAGAGCCGCGGCATGATCCAACTCTTTTCCCTGCACCTTGTACCCGCCATAGCGATGGACCGATTGAGGCGTCATACCCAGATGCCCCATCACAGGAATGCCAATACCGGTCATCGCCGCCACCCGATCGACGACCGCTGCGCCGCCTTCCACCTTGATCGCCTGGGCCCCGGCCTGGAGAAACCGGCCCGCATTGCGGAGCGCATCCTCGCTGCTAGCTTGATAGGACATGAAGGGCATATCGCCGATCACCAGCGCTCGTTGCCCCGCTCCTGCCACCAACTTCGTATGGTAGAGCATGTCTTCCATCGTCACGGAGAGGGTGTCGGCCTTCCCCTGCACGACCACGCCTAGCGAATCCCCAACCAGAATCGCTTCAATTCCGGCCTGTTCCACGATGCGTGTGAAAAGCGCGTCGTAAGCCGTCACGACAATAAGTTTCTTCTTGTCGCGCTTGTGCCGTTGAAACTCAGGGATCGTCATTAGCCCACTTCTGCTTTGGTGAGGATCTCGGACAACCGATGGGTGGCCTTGATGGCCATGATATGGACTCCGTCGCAGTAGGGCCGCACCGCCTTGATCGTCCGGACTGCGATGTCCACCCCCACATCCTCCGCGCGCCCGGGGCCGGCAGCCCTGAGCTCGTCGATCATCTCCTGGGGAACCGCCACACCGGGGATGTTGGCGTTCATGAACTCCGCCATCTTGGCGTTGCGCAGCACGAGAATGCCGGCCAGCACCTTAACCTTAAAGGGCCGCACCGCCTTCATGAAGGCCGCAAACTGCTCCGGATGGTAGATCGCCTGGGTCTGAAAAAACTGGGCGCCCGCTTTCACTTTCACTTCGAATTTAGCCAGCATCGGTCCCAGCGGATCGGCTTCCGGAGTCACGGCAGCCCCGATCGTAAAATCCGTCGCGCCATCCAGCTTGTTGCCTGCCATGTCCAGCCCATTATTGAGCCCCAGTACAAGCTGCATGACCTGGACTGAGTCCAAATCGTACACAGGCTTGGCTTCTTTATGGTCTCCGACGGTTGGATAATCGCCGGTGAGGCAGAGAATATTGCGGATCCCGAGCATGGATGCGCCCATAAGGTCAGACTGCATCGCGATCCGGTTCCGGTCGCGGCAGGTCATCTGCATCACGGGATCATGGCCGAGTTCATAGAGGAGCCGGCAGACAGGAAGCGATCCGGCCCGCACCACAGCAGCCGTGTTGTCTGTCACGTTAACCCCATGCACCCGCCCTACCAATTGCTTGGCATTGTCCAGCACGCTGGAGATGTTGGTGCCCTTGGGGGGGTTGTACTCAATCGTGACAGCAAACTGTCCCTGCGCGAGCACATCCTTCAACCGTTTCGGTTCTCGACTCATAGTTGCCCTACACCCCTCTACAGCATCCCTGCTTGTCGCTTCGCCGACTCCACCGTATTATCCAGCAACATCGCAATCGTCATCGGTCCCACACCGCCCGGCACAGGGCTGATCCAGCTGGCCTTCTGACTGACCGGCTCAAAATCGACGTCGCCGCACAATTTGCCGTCCAGCAACTTATTGGTGCCCACATCAATGACCACCGCTCCCTCGCGTACCATGTCGGCCGTCACGAACTTGGCCCTCCCGATCGCCACCAACAGCAACTCGGCCTCCCGGCAGACCGAAGCCAAATCCTTGGTCTTGGAATGGCAAATCGTGACAGTGGCGTGGCGTTGCAGCAACATAAGCGCCAGCGGCTTGCCGACGATATTGCTCCGGCCGAGCACGACCGCGCGCTTGCCTTCAATCGTGATGCCTGCCGACTCGATCATCTTAATCACTCCCTTGGGGGTGCAGGCCTCAAATACCGGATTGCCTTCAACCAACCGGCCCAAATTATAAGGGTGAAATCCGTCAGCATCCTTATTCGGCGAGACCGCTTCAAGAACCACCCGGCTCTCGATATGTTTCGGCAGAGGAAGCTGCACCAGAATGCCGTGAATCTTCGGATCGGAATTTTTCTTTTTAATCAAAGTCAGTAACTCTTCCTGAGTCGTGCTGGCGGGCAGCTTATGGTCGTCCACATAGATCCCGGCCAACTCGCAGGCCTTCTGTTTATTTCTCACATAGACCTGGGAGGCAGGATCGTCTCCCACTAAAATCGTGGCTAGACCGGGCTTGATCCCGGTCTTGGACAGGACCGCCGCCGATTCGACGGCCAACCGCTCCCGTACTTGTAATGCTAAGGCTTTACCATCGATCAATCGTGCCGCCACAACACCCTCCTCAGTGAGAGACTAACAACGAAAACCAAGGCACCATAGCAGGGCATTTTTGAGCAAGTCAACGACAGGGAAGCATGAGGTTCGCGGCCGTTTCTTGACAGGCTCTTCGCCTGGCAGCTACGATGAATTCATCGAGCACAATCAACAGCCATCTACCCTGAGAGCAGAACCTCCCCCGTATGCCCCTTCTAACACGTATCATCAATCATCCAGCCTCCTGGCTGATCTGGACCCTCTCCCTGGTGACTGTCAGCCCGCTGGGGGCCCAAATCACCGTGACGGAGCTGCAATCCCCCTATAGTTTCGTTAACGATCCGGTCGACAAAAGCTATTTCATCTCCAGCGTCAACGGCGAAGCTGACGCCGCCGACAACAACGGGTTCATCACCAAACTCGATCCGAACGGCAAGCTCCTTAATCTGAAGTTCATCCAAGGCGGAAAGGGCGACGTCACCCTCCATGCTCCCAAAGGCATGGCGTTGGTGGAACATGTGCTCTACGTCGCCGACCTCGATACCTTGCGGGGCTTTGATACGACGACCGGCAAGCCGTTCCTGGCTCTAACCATCCGGGCACCGGCGACCTCACAAGCCACAGTGCCACAAACCTCCTTGACCGACGTGACCTTCGATGGCAAGGGCCACTTGTATTGCTCCGACCAAAAGGCCAACACGATTTACCGGGTCGATCTGGCCAGCAAAACTTTTTCTGTGCTGGTAACGGACCAAGCCCTGGCAGGTCCTTCAGGCCTGGCCGTTCACCCCAAGTCCGGCCAAATCATTGCGGTGAGTTGGGATAAGGGCAAGATTTCCGAGATTTCGCCGGAGGGCCGGGTCACCGAGCTCTTCTCCAACGGGTTCTTTTCCAACCGCTTCCAGAACCTTCGCGGCGTGGACTTCGACCGTTGGAACAACATGTACGTGTCGGACTTCACGACGGGAAAAGTCTGGCGCATGAGCTGGGACAAGCGGTTTCAAGTGATCGCCGAATTCCTTCCCTCGCCGGGAGACCTGAGTATCGACCGTGCCAATAACCTGATTCTCGTGCCCTATGAATATGCCAATGCCGCAGAGATGAACGGGCTCGAAACCCCCAGCGACGGGAAACCCAAGCAGGAAAAACGGACATTGGCGGACTATGGGTTCATCCCTCCCCCGCCGAAACCGGCTCCGGAAGGATCCATAAGGAAATGAGCCAATGCGCCTATTGCACACAACGGAAAGGCAAGCGGTCTTGCCCCGCCCTGTCCGGCCTGATCTGTAGCCAATGTTGCGGCGAGCATCGCATCATACGGGTAGCCTGTCCGCAAGACTGCGTCTATCTCGAATCGGGGAGCGACTATCAGCAGAAACGGCTGGCGGTGCAGTTCATGCCATTGCGGCGGGACTTCTATCGCGAGCTGTCCGAGCTGGGCGGCGAGAAGGCCGTGGCCCTGTTCAATCTCGTTGAAGTAGTGATCTTCGGCTATTTTCAGTCGCGCCGCGATGGGCAGGATGCGGAAATCGTGGCGGCGCTCCAGGGCCTGCGACGGACGCTGAGTCCGCTCCATGTACCGGCCGCCCCGGCACCGGTCTTTGCGGAACATCTCATGAAGGAATATGACGCGTTCAAGAAGCAAAACCCACAGCAGATCGCCGATACGTCCTCCGCGCCGGAGATCCTGGACCGTGCGATTGCCTTCGTCTCGAACTTTTCTGGTTCGGACTTTCAATCACACAAGTTTCTGGACGGGCTCGTCGGCTACGTGCGCGCCTACCACCCTGAGATTGCAACGCACCTGACCAAACAGCGGGAGCCGGGCCATATCATCTTGCCGGGGCAACAGTTCATGCCGTCTCCAGCACCGGAGCAACATGCCCACGATCCTGGGTGCCATCACCACCACTAATCAGGCCCAGCCTATGAGCGTGGGAAACGAACGAACCATCAGAAAAGCCCGCCGGTGGAGTTCGCTACACCGTTAGCTTATCGTCGGGGGGAATCAAGGTGGACGCCACGGTCACGAACCTCTCGATCGCTGGCTGCCGGGGCCGCGTCTGGCCTCGCCTTGACGGAAGGGCTCAACGTTCAAGTCCTGCTGCACCTGCCGAACCAATCGCCTCCGGTGAAAGTCGAACGGGCCTCCGTTCGTTAGGTCTCGGGCAATGCCGTCAGCCTCAGCTTCATCCTCTTCTTCCCGTCGGAACGAGCCCGCCTTCGCACCTCCCTCGAAAATATCAATAACGTTACCTCTTCTCTCTTCCATCAGCCACAAGCGATACTACTCGAGAATCGTCACCGTCATCTCAATTCGCTCGTTCGGCAAGTCATGGTCGTTCCTGGGCAGGCTCACGATCTTATCGGCCACGCCAAGACCCTTGATGACCTCGCCGAAGGCCGTGTATTTCCGATCCAGGAATGGGGACGTCTCGACCACGATAAAAAACTGCGATCCCGCCGTGTCTGGCTCGGTCCCTCGTGCCATCGACACGATGCCCCGCTTGTGCTGCACCTCGCTGAATTCCGCCTTGAGATAGATCGGATTCCCCTTCTCATCCTTCGGCCCGCCCGCCCCATAGGTCTCCTTGCGCAGAGAGTTCTTGGTGTTGGGATCACCGCCTTGGATCATAAAGCCTGGAATGACACGGTGGAAAATCGTCCCGTTATAAAAACCTGACTTGGCCAGAGCGATAAAATTTTCAACATGCTTCGGGGCCACATCCGGATAGAACTTGAAGTGAATATCCCCGAACTTCGTCTTGATAATGACTTTGGGGCGAGGGTCTGGCGCAGACACCACCGGCTTGACGTCCGGCTTCCCTCCGCAGGCTGTAACCAAACTGAGCACCACGAGCAACGTGCAGAGCGGGCCCAGTCGCACGGCAACCGCATGACCTGTCATAGCCCAATAAGATTGCATCGGTTACTCGACTACCGTGACTGTCAGCTCCACCCGATGCGTCGGGAGGTCCCGGTTGTTCTTCGGCGCGCTGACAATCTTATCCACCACGTCCAGCCCCTTCACCACCTCGCCAAAGACCGTGTACTGGCCATCCAGGAAATTCGAATCCTTCACGACAATAAAGAACTGCGATCCGGCGCTGTGGGGGTCACTCGTGCGTGCCATAGAAAGAATACCGCGCCTGTGAGGGATATCGTTGAACTCCGCCTGCAACCGCTGGCTCGGCCCTCCCTGGCCATAGGTCTCCTGCTTGTTCGGATCTTTGGTGTTAGGATCGCCGCCCTGGATCATGAACCCGGGAATCACCCGATGAAAGATCGTCCCGTTGTAGAAGCCGGACTTCGCCAGCGTGATGAAATTTTCGACGTGTTTGGGCGCCTTGTGCGGGAAGAACACGATCTCCATCTCTCCGAAATTCGTTTTAATAATCGCTTTGGGACCTTTCGCCGTCTCAGCCTTCCCAACCGGGGCCTTGTCGGCCGCCTGAAGCAGGTCCATTGCCAACAACAGACTCCCGCCCAACGCGAGGACCATCGCCACTCTCCGCACCATGATTCGCTTCTCCATCGTCTGCCTCCCTGAAATAAAAAATGGTCTCGTGATGAAGTGACCGGCTCGCCGACAGGATCAGCGCCCTAGCTGCTGGAGGGCCTGCTTCGCCGCCTGTTGTTCCGCTTCTTTCTTGCTGAGCCCGGACCCAGTTCCGACAGCCTTGCCCTGAACGGAGAGCTCGACTTCGAAAAGCTTTTGATGGTCCGGTCCTGTTTCTCGAGTGGTGACATAGCAGGGCAAGGTGTCATGGGTCTTTTGACACCATTCCTGGAACTGGGTCTTGTAGTCTCCCGCTCCAGGCTGCTCCTGCTGCGCGGCAATATTCGTCAGCTCCTCGGCGAAAATGTGGCGCGTCACCACCCGGCTCGCCTCGAATCCTCCGTCCAGATGCACCGCCGCGAGCACCGCTTCCAGGGCATCCGCCAGCAGCGAGTCTTTCTCGCGCCCCTTTGAACGATCTTCCCCGCGCCCGAGTTTGAGATGCTCTCCCAACCCGAGCCGGCGAGCCACCTGTGCCAGCGATCTTTCACTTACCACCTTCGCCTTCAACTTCGAAAGGGTCCCTTCGGACGACTGCGGTAAGGCGGAAGCCAGGTACTCGCTCATCACCAGCGACAGCACAGCATCGCCGAGAAATTCGAGCCGCTCGTTATGGAGGAGAGGGACCGCTTTCTGTTCGTTGACGTGAGAAGAATGGGTCAGCGCCTCTTCGAGCAAGGCAAGCGCCTTAAATCGATAGCCCAACAAAGGCTGGAGTGAATCAGCAGAGGAAACCGAATTCATAGTGGCGAGTCTATCCCTCGCACAGGCTTGTTAGGCGTCCGGTTTTCTAAAGAGCAAACAGGCATTGACCCCGCCGAATCCAAAGGAGTTCGACAGCGCAACCGTCACAGCCGCAGGCCTGGCCTTATGCGGAATATAGTCCAGGTCGCAAGCTGGATCCGGATGGTCCAGGTTGATCGTCGGAGGCAGGATCCCGTGATGAAGCGCCAGCACACTGAATACCGCTTCGATCCCACCTGCTGCTCCGAGTAAGTGGCCGGTCATCGACTTGGTCGAACTCACCGGAATCTGATAGGCTCGTTGGCCGAACACCTGCTTGATGGCCTTGGTCTCAATGGCGTCCGCCATCGTCGAGGTGCCATGGGCGTTGATGTAGCCGACCTGCTCCTTGCCGATCCCGGCATCCTTCAGCGCCAGCTCCATACAGCGGACCGCGCCCTCGCCCTCTTCGGACGGGGCCGTAATATGATAGGCGTCGCTGTTCATGCCATAGCCGATGAGTTCGGCATAGATCCGAACCCCACGGCGGCGCGCATGATCCAGCTCCTCCAGAACCACGACTCCGGCGCCTTCCCCGAGCACGAACCCGTCGCGATCCTTATCGAAGGGCCGGCTCGCTTTCGTCGGCTCATCGTTGCGGAACGAGAGGGCCTTCGCGGCAGCAAAGCCTGCGACCCCCAACGGCGTAATGGCGGCTTCCGCTCCACCGGCGATCATGACATCGGCATCGCCCGCCTGAATCAGCCGGAACGCCTCGCCGATGCAATGATTGCCCGTCGCGCAAGCTGTCACCGCGCAGGAATTTGGCCCCTTGGCGCCCAGTCTGATCGCCACCTGCCCCGATGCCAAATTGATGATGGTCATCGGAATGAAAAATGGCGAGACACGCCCTGGTCCTTTTTCCTGCAAAATCTTATGGTAGTGCTCGATCGATCCCAGCCCGCCGATGCCAGATCCGATATAGACCCCGACCCTCGTGGCCTCTTCCGGCGCCACGGTGAACCCCGCATCATCCACCGCCAGCTGGGCTGCCCCCACGGCATAATGGATGAACGTATCCATCTTTTTGATGTCTTTTTTCTCGATAAACTGGGTCGGGTCGAAATCTTTCACTTCACCGGCAATGCGGGCATCGTAGGCCGCGGGATCGAACTTCGTGATCGGGCCGATGCCGGACTCGCCGGCACAGATGGCCTTCCACGTTTTGCCGATACCGGTGCCCAGCGGTGTTACCACCCCCAAGCCGGTCACGACGATCCGTCTGGTCGAACGAACACCCATAATGTCTTGGCCCGCTTAGGCCTTTTCCTTGATGTAGTCCAAAGCTTTCCCGACCGTCAGAATTTTTTCTGCGTCTTCGTCGGGAATTTCGATCCCGAACTCTTCTTCGAGGGCCATCACCAGCTCGACCGTATCGAGCGAGTCGGCGCCAAGGTCTTCCACGAAGCTGGCTTCGAGCGTGACCTCATCCTCCTCGACTCCGAGCTGCTCACCGATAATTTTCTTCACCCGTTCTTCTACAGTACCCATTGATTTTCCTGCCTCCTTCCCCATCGTAGATCCTCCTTGTCGCTGCGAATCTGTCGCCGCAGCATCGCACAAATTCCATCCTCACCGTCGTCACGGCATCAGCATGCCCCCGTTCACGTGCAACACGTGGCCCGTGATGTAGGCCGCCTCGTCTGACACGAGAAAACACACCGCTGCCGCAATATCAGCCGGCGTACCCAACCGTCCCAATGGGATTTGCTTTTGAAGCTGGTCTTTCACCTCGGGCGACAACCCCTGCGTCATGGCGGTGTCGATGAATCCCGGCGCGACCGCGTTCACCGTCACGGATCGGCTCGCATATTCCCGCGCCACCGTCTTGGTCAAACCGATCACCGCCGCCTTGGAGGCCGCGTAATTGGCCTGGCCTACATTGCCCATCACCCCGACGATCGACGCAATGTTCACGATACGGCCATACCGTTGCTTGGTCATCGGGAGCAAGACCGCCTTGATGCAATTGAACGTCCCGGTCAAATTCACTTGCAGCACCAGGTTCCAGTCTTCTTCTTTCATCCGCAATAGCAGCCCGTCGCGCGTGATCCCGGCATTGTTGACCAGGATATCGACCTTCCCCCATTCCTTGATCACCTGATCGACCATGGCTTTGGTGTCAGTGCCGTTCGCCACATCGACCTTGACGTTCAGCGCCTTGCGGCCCAACTGCTCCACCGCCGCAACCGTGTCCTTCGACCGGCTCGGATCGAGGTCGGCCACAACGATATCCGCCCCGGCCTGCGCCAGCGCTTCGGCGATCGCCCGGCCGATGCCCTGCGCCGCCCCTGTGACAATTGCAACCTTACCATGTAATGACATTCGTTCGTTCCTCACATCTCTTCACGCACTCAACGCGGCGCGAGTCGCCTCGAGCGACTTTGGATCATTCACGTTCAAGGTCACCGCGTCCGGCACGATTCGTTTGATCAACCCGCTCAACACCGTTCCCGGCCCGACTTCGACAAACGTCGTCACGCCCATCGCAGCCATCGCCTTCACCGAATCTTCCCAGAGCACCGACGAAGGCAACTGCCGCACTAACGAGGCCTGGATATCGCCGGCCTTGCTGATTAACCTGGCTTCCGCATTATTCACCAAGGGCATCTTCAGATCGGACCAGGCGATCCCGGCTAAATCGCCCGCCAGTCGATCGGCCGCCTTCTGCATCAGCGGCGTATGGACCGGCACGCTAACAGGGAGTGGAATCGCCTTCTTACAGCCCCTGGCCTTCGCCAGCTCAATGGCCCGCTCGACAGCAGCCTTTTCTCCGGCAATGACCACCTGCCCAGGCGAATTGAAATTCGCCGCAGCCACCACTCCGACAGCAGAAGCTTCCCGGCAGAGCTCTTTCACGATATCGGTCGTCAGGCCGAGCAGCGCGGCAACCAACCCGGTCCCTAGCGGCACAGCTTCGGCCATATAACGGCCCCGCTTCTGCACAATCGCCACAGCCTCACGATAGGTCAGGCCCCCAGCTGCTACAAGAGCTGAATATTCTCCCAAACTATGGCCTGCGACCGCAACCGGCGTGATCCCTAACGGCTCGAATGCACGGAGCGAGGCCAGACTGCTCACCAACAGGGCAGGCTGCGTATATTCCGTGAGATTCAATCGTTCTACCGGCCCCTCGAAACAAAGCGCGGCAATATCATAACCCAGCACCGACGAGGCCTCCTCGTAGAGACTGCGGATGCCGGGATTGGACTCGGCCAAGGCTCGGCCCATCCCGACCGACTGGGACCCCTGGCCAGGAAAGACCAATCCAACATTGGAAGACCTTGTTGATTGGAGAATCGTCATACTACCGGAGTGATCGCACGGGGCTACTGGTTGCTCTCATCATTATAATAATACTCAAAACTGGAGAGGGCGCCATGCGCCGTTTCCGTGCTTAGATATCGTCGAATTTCTCTTGAATGTCAACGGGAAAAGTTTCTTACGCTCGCAAGCTGTACGCGGATAGCTGCTCGTTTCTTGTCCTACCATCGGATGAGTGCCGAGGCCCAGGTCAAGCCGGCCCCGAAGGCCCCCAGCATGACCAAGCTACCCTCTTTAATCCGGCCCTGACGCATCGCTTCATCCAGGGCAATGGGAATCGAAGCAGCCGAGGTGTTCCCGTAGCGATCGAGGTTCAACATCACTTTTTCAGGAGGAAGTCCAAGACGGCTGGCCACTGCCTTCAGAATACGAATGTTGGCTTGATGTGGCACATAAAGGTCGAGATCCTCGACACCAAGATTATTCGAAGCCAAGGTCTCCCTCGCCACTTCCTCTAGGGTCCGCACCGCCACCTTGAAGGTCTCGTTCCCCTTCATCTTAATATACTGCATCCGCTCCGCCACGACTTTCTCAGAAGGAGGCAGGCGCGACCCGCCCCCTGGCACCGTGATCAAATCGCAGAGACTGCCATCGGAACGAAGGTGCGTCGAAAGAATTCCATGGTCATTTTCACTGGCGCTGATTACGGCGGATCCGGCTCCGTCGCCGAATAGAATGCAGGTGTTGCGATCGGTCCAGTCGGTAATCCCCGACATCACTTCCGACCCAATGATTAACACATGGCGCATGCCGGTTTTGATATAGGCATCCGCCATCGATAGGGCATAGACAAACCCGCAACAGGCGGCCGACAAATCGCAGGCCGCCGCTTTCGTGGCTCCCAAACGATGCTGGATCACACAGGCCGTGGCAGGCAGAGGATAATCGCCCGTACAGGTTGCCAACAGAATCAGATCGAGATCGGCCGCACTCACCCCCGCAGCAGCCAAGGCCCGCTCCGCCGCCTTCACTGCCAGATCGGAACAGGCTTCACCGGGACCGGCCACATGCCGCTCGCGGATACCCGTCCGCTCGACGATCCATTCGTCCGAGGTGGCCACCATCCCTTCCAAATCAGCATTAGTCAGCACTTTGGTCGGCACATAGGAGCCGGTCCCCGCAATGCGGGCCCTCATGCTGAAACATCCCCAGCCGGTTTAGGTTGCGAGAGGCTCTCTTGAATATCACGTTGGATCAACTCATCGACGCGACTCTCGGCCAAGCCTTTCGCCCGACGAATGGCATTCTTAATCGCCTTGGCAGACGAACGGCCATGACAGATCATCGTAATGCCGTTGACGCCCAATAGCGGCGCCCCGCCGAATTCTGCGTAATCGATTCGTTTTTTCAAATTCAGCAACGGCTTGGCAATGAGCGGGTAAGCCAAGCGGCCGAAGAAGGACCCTGAGATTTCCTTGAGCAGCAATTTCTTGATCGTATCGGCCACGCCCTCGGAAATCTTCAACGCAACGTTCCCGATAAATCCGTCGCACACCACCACATCCGCACTCCCGCTGTACACATCGCGGCCCTCGACATTCCCGATGAAGTTGAGCGAGCTGGCCTTCAAAAGCTTGAAGGCTTCCTTCGTCACTTCATTGCCTTTACTGTCCTCTTCCCCGATGCTTAAGAGTCCGACGCGCGGATTGGGCTTCCCGAAAAGATGCTTGCCGTATTCATTCCCCATAATGGCGAATTGCGCCAGATGCTGGGCGCTACAATCTACGTTCGCCCCAACATCCAACATGATGGCCATGCCGGTCAGCGTAGGCAGGCAGGTCGCAATCGCCGGACGCTCAACACCTTTGGTCAGCCCGAGCACAAAAAAAGAGGCCACCATGCTGGCGCCGGTGTTCCCGGGGCTGACGACGGCGCTGGCCTCGCCGCTCTTGACCAACTCGGTCGCAATCCAAATGGAGGAATTTCTCTTTTTACGGGCAACCGTCGCGGGCGATTCGTGCATCTCGACGACTTGCGCGGCATGGCGAATCGATAGACGAGGATCGGTACAGCCAAGGCGTCGACATTCAGCGGTGAGCAGGGCCTCATCGCCGACAAGGATGACCTCGACATCACATTCCTGGGCAGCCTGGAGCGCCCCCTCAATGGCCGGGGCCGGTCCATGGTCACCGCCCATGGCATCAAGCGCAATTTTCATAGCGACCAGGTACTCATCGAGTGATGATGTGCCACGCGGTCACGGTCGACGACAGGCCGTCACCACGCGACATGCAGGAGAAGTGTAAAGCATTGAAATGATTGACGCAACAGGCGAGCAGAGATGACCCCGCCGTGATCCTTGAAGCACTCGTGCCTGTGAGCCTTGCCCACAGGCGAGTGGCCTAGGACTCTTCGACCTGGATAACCGCCTTGCCCTTATACGTTCCGCACTTCAAACAGGCATAATGAGGCAGCTTGATCTCATGGCACTGCGGACAGACGGACATGCCCGGAGGGGTCATGCGCAACTTCTGGGTGCGTCGCGTATCGCGGCGTTCCCGTGAATGTTTATGTTTCGGATTTGGCATGGCAACTCCTTCTCACTCTTCGTAGCAGACGGTCAGGCCTCGGAGGCTGATGATCCGCCGGTCTTGCGTTTCATGCTCTGGACCACCCGAAACATCGGAATCGGTGGTTCCGCGGCACACTGACAGGGCCCCTCATTCAAGTTCTTCCCGCATCGCGCGCATAGCCCCAAACACTCGTGGCTGCAGATCGGCTGCATCGGCGCCGCCAGGATCACATGCTCGCGTAACATGGGAGCGAGATCGAGACGGTTACCCTGATATTGATACTGATCGTCCAGATCCTCTTCTTCTTCGGCCGCTGCGGCCTCCTCGCGCGCCTTTCTGGGGTCGACGCGATTCGGAAGCTTCGATGCTGGCTTGGGCTCCGGAATAAAAGCCGCCCGCACAGAAAAGGCCAAGGAATCTTCATACTGTTTCAAACATCGCACACACTCGCGTACGATCGTGCCTTCCAGCACACCGGTCACGGCAACCAGCCCTTCGACGTTGGTTAGGTCCAGACTGACCGCCAGAGGGCCACGGGCCGCGGCATCATCGTCGGTCAAGCCGAGCTCTTCGGCCGTGACCTCGCCAACCAGCGAGAGCCCGTCGTCCGTGATGTCCGCCAGTAGGGGCGTCAATAAATCCATCGTGGCACCTACCTGCATTCCCATCCCCAACGTCACCGGTTATCTATCTCTCTTCCGCAAAGCTGATGAGGGCGATGTGCCGAGCCCGCTTGACGGCTGCCGTCAATTCGCGCTGGTGCCTCATGCAATTGCCGGATATACGCCGCGGCACAATCCGACCACGCTCCGTCAAAAAGTTTCTCAGCAAACCGACATCTTTGAAATCAATCGCCCCTTTTTCAATGCAAAACCGGCAAGGCCTGCGGCGTTGAAAAAACCGTCCGCCTCCACCGCCCCCCTCACGATCTCCGCCCTGTTCACGCTCCATAACCGTCTCCCTCTCTGTTAGACGTGCTCTTCGGGTTCATAGCCGACATCATCATGCGCCGGCGCCTCAGCCCCACCGCTGCCATCCTGGCGCTTCGGCATGAACGTTACCGTTTGGGCCACCACCTCGTGCTTACTGCGCTTCTGGCCGTCTTCCGTTTCCCACCGGCGCTGCTGCAGCCGCCCGTCAACGATGACCCCGCTCCCCTTACTAAGGTACTGCCCGCAATGTTCCGCTTGCTTGCCGAACACCACAATATCGACAAAACAGACTTCCTCTTTCAATTCCTCCCCCTGCTTATAGCGCCGGCTGACCGCCAAGCCCAAACTGGCCACCGGCGTTCCGTTCGGCGTATACCGCAGCTCGGGGCTTCTCGTGAGGTTCCCGATGAGGATGACTTTATTAAACCCGGCCACCGGCGAACTCCTCCGATGACGCCTCGAGCGGACGTGGCGCCACTAGTTCTTTTTTCAGATGGACGGTCAAAAACTTGATGATGGGGTCTTCCAGACGATAAGATCGCTCCAATTCACCAACCGTGATACTGGGCGCTCTGAAGTAGAAGTAGGCGTACGTGCCCTTCCGCTCCCGCTTCACCTCGTAGGCGAGCTTCTTCTTGCCCAAATTTTCAGATTTGATGAACTGTGCGCCGGTCTTTTCCGCCACTGCCTTCATCTTGGCGATCAGGGCAGCGGTCTCCTCATCGGAGATAGACGTACGGATAATGAACAGAGACTCGTAGAGCTCCATGAAGCAATCCTCCTGGACAAAGGCCCCCGAACAAGTCGGGAGCAAGGTGTTGGCGCGCTGGTTCAGCCAGCGCGAAGGGGTAAAACTACCATAGCCTTGAAGAAGCTGTCAAACCAAAGGGGACGCACTTTCGACCCTGCGCTCAGCCAGGCTGCGCCCCCGCATCCCCTCCCGGATTCTCCCGTATATTAAACTGGTTCATCCCTGCAGCCGTTCCCTGGTGGATCAGACAGTCCAGGGCATCGACGGCTCGATCCAGACAGGGGTTCAAGACCTCGACCTCTTCTGTTGTGAAGGCCTGTAGCACGTAATCAGCTGAATCCTGGTGCGGAGCCGGCCGACCGATTCCGATCTTGATCCGCACAAACTCCGGCGTCCCGATCGCCTCAATGATCGACTTGATTCCGTTGTGTCCCCCATGCCCGCCGCCCTGCTTGATCCGGAGACGTCCCAGGTCAAGGTCCAGATCGTCGTGGATGAGGATGAGATCGTCGGCTGTGAGCGAATACTCGCGAAGGAGACCTTTGAGCGGAGGACCGGTAAGATTCATCCAGTCGAGCGTGCCGGCAAGTTCGAGGAGTTCCGACCCGAGTCGTCCCGAGCCGCGCTGGGCCATCCCGCGCCTGGAGAGACGGATGGACCACCGAGCGGCTGCCCGCTCGATAGTCCACATACCGGCGTTGTGGCGGGTCTTGGCATAGGACGCGCCCGGATTGCCCAGCCCAAGAATGAGACGCAACGTTACTTCTTCTTTTCGGTTTCTTTCTTCTCAGCTTTTGGCGCAGCAGCGCCCTTCTTGTCACCGCCCTTGACATCGGCAACCACACCAGCCTTCGCCGCATCGCCGCCAGCCGCGCCTTCAACTTTGCCCTTGGCCGCCACTTCAGGCTCTTTCCCGCCCTCTGCCACTGCCGTACCGCTAGCCAGGAGCGATTCAAGCTTGGCTTCCGTGATCGGCGCGGCCACGCTCACGACCATCTGCTCAGGATCGTCGAGATAGCGGATCCCTTCGTGCACGACCACATCTTTCAAATGGAGGCCCTGCGAAATATTGAGACCGGACGCATCAACTTCGATGAAGTCCGGCAACACATCCGGCAAACATTCAATATGCAACTCGCGCATATTGTGGTGCAGGATGCCGCCTTCCTTGACGCCAGCCGGCACGCCGCCGGTCAAATGCAGGGGCACCTTGACGCGAATCGGCTTATTCATCGAGATTTCAAACAAATCCGCATGCAGCACATTACCTTCGACCGGATCAACCTGGAAATCGCGCAGGAGCGCAGTCCGTTTCGGTTTAGACTTCGCGCCAAGCAACGTGAGCGACACGAGCGCGGACCCTCCGGACTGGGCCTTCAAAATCTTGACCAAGCTATCTGGCTCAATCGTCAACATCAGGCATTCCCCCTGCCCATACAACACCCCGGGGATCTTGCCTTCCCGCCGAAGCTGTCGCGCTGCACCTTTGCCCGTTGTTTCTCTTACTGTGACTGCTAGTTCAAATTTCATGGTGCTCCTCCGTCCCCTTCTCGCTAATCTTCATATGCTGTGATCTCAAGCTAAGCAAACAATGAACTGACCGACTCATCTTCATGGATACGCCGGATCGCTTCACCCAAAAGTGGCGCGACCGATAATTGATGTAACTTCGGACAGATCTGCTCCTTGCCCCGCAACGGAATCGAATTAGTGACGATCACCTGTTTCAGGCAGGACTGCTGAATCCGGTCCAACGACGGCCCGGTCAGCACAGCGTGGGTGCAAGCGGTCCAGACTTCCCGCGCCCCCTTATCGAAACAGGCCTGCGCCCCCTTCACGATAGTGCCGGCCGTGTCGATCATGTCGTCCAACAACAATGCGCTCTTGCCCGACACGTCGCCGATGATGTTCATCACCTGCGTCTGGTTGGGGCCTTCACGCCGCTTGTCGATAATGGCCAAATTCGCTTGCAGCCGTTTCGCAAATGCTCTGGCCCGCTCCACGCCACCGGCATCCGGAGACACCACCACCAGATCGCTGACCTTTTGCTTGGTAATGTAATCCAGCAGGACGGGAAGCGCGTAGAGATGGTCCACCGGGATATTGAAGAATCCCTGGATCTGGCCCGCATGGAGGTCCATCGTGAGGACGCGGTCCGTGCCGGCCGTGCTGATCAGATCGGCCACGAGCTTCGCCGAGATCGGCACCCGCGGCTGGTCCTTGCGATCCTGCCTGGCATAGCCAAAATAGGGGATGACTGCGGTGATGCGATTCGCGGAGGACCGTTTGAGCGCATCAATGATGATCAACAGCTCCATCAGGGAGTCATTGACCGGCTGACAGCTGGACTGCACGACGAAGACGTCGGCGCCGCGCACGTTTTCCTCGATCTTGACGCGAATCTCACCGTCGCTAAATGATGCAACCGTGGCCTCGCCAAGCTTTATCCCGAGATAGGCACAAATCTCATGGGCCAAGGCCGGATTCGCATTACCGGAGAATATCTTGATCGCTCCACTCATTGATTTTCCAGATAATCCTTTGGATACAACTGCTAAGATTCTGATTTCGTTGCGTGGTTCGTCTCGACGGCGTTCGGCAGGCGCAACGGTACTGCTCGCCTACCCCTCTGAACTGCGCGCTATTGAGGAAGCCAACTAAGGGGCCAAACTCTAACGGAATGCACGGAAGGTTGTCAACCGAGTCCTATCGCGGAGCTCCCTCTTGTACGAGGAGTGGGCCGGAACAATTCGGGACGACGAACAGGGTCATCCCCTGCTCACCCGCAAACGTGGCCTGGGCCAGACGCGCGGCCGCTTCATCTGCAAAGACCCCGAACACCGTCGCCCCGCTTCCGGACAACAGCGCAATCTCAGCCCCTTGCGCCTGCAGACGCTGCTTAATCTCCAGGAGCTTCTCCTGCGCAGCAAAGACGGGGGATTCGAAGTCATTCGCGGCGGCGGCAGCCAATTGCGGCCAACTCACCCGTGCCTGCCGATCGAGCTCGCACTGGATCTGGGATAAAGACGTGACCCCGGTCCTGGTAGCAGCCAATTCCTGGTAGGCCCACTTGGTATTGACCCCGAACCCTGGATTGACCAACAGGACCCAGCGCGTTCCCTCAACCACGACCGGACGAACCGTTTCACCCCGACTGGTCACAAATGCCGAGGGAGCAAAAAGAAAGAAAGGCACATCGCTTCCCAGCGCTTGTCCGACATCAGCCATCTCCAGCGACGACCAGCCGAGCCGCAATAAACGATTCAATCCGATAATCGTCGCGGCGGCATCGCTGCTCCCCCCACCCAGACCCGCGCCCATGGGAATGCGTTTCCGCAGTTCAATGTCGAGACCGACCGATCGCCGGGCTCGCGCTAAAACCGCGGCGGCGGCGCGATAGACGAGATTGCTTTCATCCGCCGCCAACTGCACGGCGTCACAGCTCAAATGGATGCCAGGCCGGTCGGGACAGAGCCTGATCCGCACCTCGTCTTCAAGCCCGACCGTCTGCATGATCGACCAGAGGTTATGAAACCCGTCGGAACGGCGGTCGAGGATGCGGAGAATGAGATTAATTTTGGCCGGAGCAAAAACGGTGATCGCCGAGGAGCTTAGTGGCGGGCTAATTAGGACCTCCCTTGATCGCATCCTTCTCTAATCAATAACGGAGCGATCGCGTATTGAGTTTGAGGAACCTGGCAACTTTTTTCTTAACCTAGTTGGTCCGCTCGAGCGCCTGCAAGAGTAAATCTTTTTCAATGCCGTTAATCAGCCATTCGAATTAGCTATTGGTCGCACTCGTGTGCCGATAGCCCCGGTAAAGATAGTGCAGGCCGGAGAGAAGCGTGAAGGAAACCATGCAGAGCAAGAGCGGCGGCATAACGGCGGGGTTGAAATCATGGGAACTCAGGAATATCACCATCACAATATAAGATAGCTGAAACAACGTCGTGCCCTTTCCCAGGAACGTGGGGGTAATGTCCACGTGGGAATCCGTGACATGCGCCACCACCGTACCCAGCATCAAGATCAAATCCCGGCTGACCACGAGGATGGCGACCCAGGAGGGGATCAAATGAATCAGCGACAGCGTGACGAACCCGGAGGCCAGAAGCAGCTTGTCGGCCAAGGGGTCCAGCACGGCCCCCAGCTTCGTATGCTGATTCGTGATACGGGCGATCGCCCCATCGAGCGCGTCAGTGATGCCCGCCACAATCAGCACGATCAGCGCTTGATCGAACCGCTCATAGACCAACAACCCGACGTAGCAGGGAATCAGGAGGATCCGGATGATGGTCAAACTGTTGGGGATATTCATACTTTCCAGGGCCGATTCTCTCCCCTAGCGGGGGGGAATGATAGGAGGGCGCTCCGCGGATGTCAACGGCTTGCAGTCGGCAGAGCCTCTCCCTATAATTGGATCTCTGAGCCATTTCACTTGCCGGTCATGGAGGTCGTGATGAGTTCGCTGCCCCTGCTCTTCAAAAAAGAAGGTCTCGTCGAAAAGCACCAGGTCGAAGGAGTTGATCCGAGTGACCGGTACTTCAATCGCGCCGTCCTCGTCAATCGAACCCCCTCCGGCTACGCCGCCAAGACCATGTATGAAGCCCTGACAGTTGAGGGACATTCACATTCAACCATCGGCGCTGCCGTGCAGGAACTCATCGGAGCGATGCAGGGATTCGGCTTCAAACAACTAAGAACCCGCGCCAATTTCAAAGGCACAAAGTATCTCGCCGAAAAAGAAACCTGGGTCGATTATCAAGACCTGGCGTAGTCCCCGATTATCCCGGCTGCCGTCCCACCGCTTCACTGGCCCACACGTGCGCAGAACGCTCAAAATGGCCTTCAGCAAGGCCGCAGGCGAGTCGAAACCAGAAACGTATCTCGGGGTACGTTGAGGATTTCGATGAGCCGAAAACGAAGCTGACGGACTTTTTCAACGTTCTGCCCTTGCCACAAACTTTCGATACACAAGATCGTGAATGAGTGGGCGGAAGATCTTAATCTTCTCGTTCTTCCGGCTGGGATGTACCCGGTTGGAGAGCAGCACTACTTCCAATTCGCACAGTGGGTCGACCCACAAAGATGTTCCCGTATAGCCGAGATGCCCGAACGACTGTTCAGAAAAACAGGACCCGGCAGAAGAGGGAGCAGACGGAGTATCCCATCCCAAGGCCCAACTGGATTGGAAGGCCGATTCCTGGCGCATCGTAAACTGCCTGACCAACGCGCCATCCAACATCGACTCTTTCCCGTGATACGCGTTGAGCCAGGCCCCTGACACGGCCAGCACAGACTCGACGGTCCCGAACAGACCTGCATGGCCCACAACCCCGGCCATCGCCCCGGCATTTTCGTCATGCACCTCGCCGCGCAATAACCGCTGGCGCCTCTCGTCCCATTCAGTCGGAGCAATCCTTGCCACATCAATAGAAGATTGACCATTCCCTGTTACGGGACAAAATAACAATGGGTCAGCCCCCATCGGTCTTGCGATCGCTTCTGCAAACCAGCGGTCCAAGGCCATGCCACTCAGACGCTCCACTAGCAATCCCAGGAGAATAAATCCAAGATCGCTGTAGAGGCTTCGCTCGCGCCGTTCATAGATCAACGGCTCGTCACGAATCAGTTCCAACATTGCCGACTTGGTGGGCTGATCGCCGCCGGCCCCTCCAGGGAGCAGACCTCGCGCTGCAAGCCTCTCATACAAAGGCCGCCAGCCCGGCAAGCCCGAGCGATGGGCCAAAAGATCTCGCACTGTCGCCTGCCCGATCGGCGTCCCTTCCAACTCTGCAAAGGTCTGTTGCAGGGAATCGTCGAGCGAAATCTTTCCGCGCTGAGTCAGGAGCAAGAGCGAAGTGACCGTCACCAGCGGCTTTGTCAGAGAGGCCAAGTCATAGATCGTGGACACTTGCACGGGAGGGCCGGGAGGCTGCGACGACAACCGGCCTGCCACCAACAGGCATTGCAGCTCCCCGCGCAGACGCACCGCCAATTGGGCGCCGGGAAAGACCCCTTCATCAACGGCCGATTGCAAGGCCACTGCAATATGTTGTGGAGTAGCCATAGGCACGACAACCAGTTATCGGTGGGAAAATTTGCTGGCGGCGGGCGGCTCGAAGCACAGATGGACAGGCATCAGCGAAGGGGGAACGGCCAGGCCGAACCCATCACAAAGCCGGTCGTGAGTCGCCCGCCAGCTTGTTCTCCGATGCGGTCGCGGCGTCATGAAACGCTTCCTGCTCTTCCACTTCCAACATCCGTTCGAACATTCGCAGCGACGCGCGCAACCGTTCGACCATGAGCAACCGCTGTTTCTGGAGCGCTGACAGATCCCGTTGCGTATCGGTCAAATCGACCCTGGCCTGACGGATCAGTTCGCCGGCCTTCAGCTCGGCCTCCTTGACGACCAGGTCCGCCTCGCGCTGCGCATTCCGCTTCAAATCCTCCGCCAGCGTCTGCACCGACAGAAGGGTGCTCGACAGAGTCGATTCTGTCCGCTTCAGCTCGGCCAGCTGTTGCTCCAGCGACAGGATCCGTTCGCGCTGGAGCGTGGAGTCCAGGGTCAACGATTCGACCGTTTGTGCGAGCTCTTCAAGGAAGCGATTGACTTCGTCCTTGTCATACCCGCGAAAGCCGACCCTGAATACCATTTGCTGAATATCGAGGGGTGTAATTCTCATGGCATCCTCCCTGGTCATCTCAGTTCATCCTCAGGGCCAATTCCTTGAGTGATTGCACGACTGCGATCTGTAAAAACGTAATGATCAGAATCACGATGATCGGCGACAAATCGATTCCCATGCGCCAGCCGACCCAGCCACGAATCGGCGCCAAGACCGGCTCGGTCGCGTGATCGAGAAATTGCACGATGGGATTCCAGGGATCAGGATTCACCCAGGAGATCAGTGCCCGCGCGATAATCACCCACATATAGAGCCACAACACATAATCGAGAATCGTCGCAATCGCCGCAATCACATTCCCTGCAACAAACATCAGCGGCCCAGCTCCTTCGATCGCATCGTCGCCGCTTCGACGGCCGCCATCAATGTCGCCCGGAAGCTTCCCTGTTCAAGTTGATAGAGCCCGGCAATCGTGGTGCCTCCCGGCGAGGCCACCCGGTCTTTGAGCTGCGCGGGATGGACCCCTGACTCTAGCACCAACTGGGCCGCGCCGAGCACCGTCTGGGCGGCCAGCAGTTCGGCCGTCTGCCGCGGGAGCCCCATCTGCACCCCCCCGTCAGCCAGGGCCTCAATGGCAAGAAACACATAGGCCGGGCCGCTGCCGCTCAATCCGGTCACGGCATCCATCAATCGTTCTTCGACCAGCACCACCCGCCCGACCGCTTCGAAGACCGTCCGAGCCAATCGACTGTCCTCTTCAGAGACCCCGCTGCCCAAGGCCAGGGCGGTCATCCCCTCCCGAACCAAGGCCGGAGTATTCGGCATGGCCCGCACGACCCTCATCGCTCCGCCCATCTGTTCCGCAATGGTCTTGATCGTCACGCCCGCCACAATCGAAACCACCAGGGACTGGGACTGGGCCAGGGCCGGACCAACCTCGCTGAGCACGGCAGGAAGCGTCTGGGGCTTCACTGCCAAGACCACCACATTGGCCCAGGCGATCGCCTCACGGTTGGCGGAGCCGACCCGAACACCGAACTGGCTTTTCAAGTGATCGCCGCGCGCAGCAACGGGATCAGTCACCCAGATCGACTCGGCAGGACAAAGCCGGCCCGCAAGCAGACCGCCGATCAAGGCCTCGGCCATCTGGCCTCCCCCGATAAATGCAATCTTGTTGGTGATCGTTGGATTAGACATGCCTTGCTCCAAATATCGCCGTACCGACCCGAACCATCGTCGCTCCCTCTTCGACTGCCACGGGATAATCGCTCGACATACCCATCGACAGTTCCTTCAAGGAGACCCTGCTGATCCCTTGGCGCGAAAGGCGCTCGGCCAACTCCCGCAGACGACGAAAGAAAGGACGGGCCTGTTCCGGCTCGCTGGCCGGAGGAGGAATCGCCATGAGCCCCCGCACTTCTATGTGGGACAGAGCGCCCACTTGCGGCAACAGACGCTCAAGGTCGTCTGGCTGAAAGCCAGACTTCGTCGGCTCCCCTTCAAGGTTCACTTCCAGCAACACCGCTTGCCTGATCCCTGCGTCTTGCGCCCGCTTGTCGATCTCCTCCGCCAATTCGAGGCTATCAACCGAATGGATCAAGTCGAAGACCCCCACGACCGACCGGGCCTTGCGCCGCTGCAAATGACCGATAAAGTGCCACTGGATCGGCAGTCCCTTCAACGCCTCGATTTTGGGAAGCGCCTCCTGGAGGCGGTTCTCACCGAGGATCGTCAATCCCGCCGCGATACCCTCGCGAATCTGTTCCACCCCCACCGATTTCGTGGCGGCAACGAGGCGCACGCTCCCTTTGGCCCCCCCGGATCGCTCCGTCGCATGCCAAATCTGCTCGAGCAGGTCTCGAACATTCTCGCTGATTGAACCGCCCGCCCGTAAATCCATTGCATCTGACCAGCCACAGCTAAATTCATATTTCGTAAAAAGTCCTCGGGCATTCTACCGAAACCGCCCGCCAAATGTCAGCGTCAATGGGCTGACAGCTATTTGCCGGAGACCAGCGTAATGCCGCTAACCATCGTCCCCTTCACCGCACCTTCCCGCCGATAGGAATAGAAGAGCTCCCCGTGGCAGATCGTGCAGAGATTCACTGACGAGACCGAGGGGGCAGAGACGCCCTCTTCTTCCACTTGCCGGCGGATCAAAGCCTTGAGATCCAACCTCGCCTGATGCCCCTGATAGTCCCGCAACACCGACTCCCACTCAGGCAATCCCGCTCGCAGCTGCTCCAGCACCGGCTCATCCACTTCATAACAACAGGGACCAGCGGAGGGACCAATACTGATGCGAAGATCCGAGCTCGTCGAGCCGAACCGAGCCGCCATCAGCGCGATCGTCTTCGGAACAATTCCAGCGACCGCGCCACGCCAGCCTGCATGAATCGCCGCCACCACACGCCGGCGCGGGTCATGCACAAGCACTGGGACGCAATCGGCCGTGCGCACCGCCACCGTTACGCCTGGCTGGTCGGTCACCAACGCATCCCACCCGCCGGGAAACTGATCCGAATCGGTCAGAGGCCGATCTACCACCAGGGCATCAGTCCCATGCACCTGCTTGACGGACAACAGCCAGCCACGCCCATGCGCCCCGGACTGGTGGGCAGGCACTCCGACTGCAAGGGCCAGCAAGTCCGCATGGCGGCGCGTGCCGAAAAAATGCCTGACGCCGTCACGGGCGGACGCAAAGGCAGGAACCGTAATAACCGCTGCGCTCATGGCCATACTCTGCTCACAAGACTCACCCTGGGGAAACCGGCGACTTAATCGACCTGCTTGCGCAAAAATGTCGGGACATCCCACTCATCATCCGCCACCACCGCTACTCGCTCCATCGATCCCCGCGAATCGCTGCTCTTCCGCTGGTAGGCCGGGCGTTCGAACTCTTTGCTCGTCAGCTCAGAGACTCGCTCTCCCCTCTGGGCACCGGCCCCGGCCATGACTTGCTGCCCGGTGCGCGCCGTCCTCGGTATAATCACAGGCATCGGCGTGGGCAGCTCTTCCCGCTCAAATCCTGTGGCAATCACCGTCACGACCAGGTCGTCGCCCATATCGGGATTGATCACCGCTCCGACGATGATGTTGGCTTCAGGATCGGCCGTCTGCTGGACGATCATGGCCGCTTCCTCGATCTCGTGCAGCGACATGTTCGGTCCGCCGGTGATGTTCAGCAGCACCCCGCGCGCTCCCTCGACATTGCCTTCCTCCAACAGGGGACTGCAGATCGCTTTTTGCGCCGCCTCAGTCGCCCGGTTCGTCCCGCGCGCCACGCCCATGCCCATCACAGCGCGACCCGTATGGGACATCACGGTGCGCACATCGGCAAAGTCCACGTTCACATGGCCGTGCGTCGTGATCACATCCGCGATCCCCTGAATCGCCTGGCGGAGCACATCATCGACCACCTTAAAGGCTTCGAGCAGCGGCATGGATTTATCCACGATGCCCAGCAAGCGCTGATTCGGGATCACGAGCAGGGTATCCACATGGCGACGGAGATTCTGAATCCCTTCATCCGCATGAAGCATCCGGCGATGGCCTTCGTAGGTAAACGGCTTCGTCACGACCCCGACCGTCAGGATCCCGAGTTCGCGCGCGATGCTCGCTACGATCGGCGCCGCACCAGTCCCGGTCCCGCCGCCCATGCCAGCCGTCACGAACACCATGTCAGCGCCTTCGAGACATTCCCGGATCTGATCCTTGCTTTCCAGCGCGGCGTCTTTCCCGACTTCCGGCTTCGCCCCAGCCCCGAGCCCCCTGGTCCGATCCGGCCCCAGTTGAAGCTTATAAGAAGCCCGCGAGCGATCCAACGCCTGCAGATCGGTATTCGCTGCAATCAAATCGACCCGCGCCAATCCGGACATGATCATCGTGTTGATGGCGTTGCAGCCGGCGCCACCGACCCCGATCACTTTAATCCGGACAGGGGAGACCGTATCCTCTTCGAATGAAAACATTGCGGCACCTCCCTTGATAAAATATACGGAACGGCCTGCCGTCTCGCCTCACGGTTAAAAGAACTCGACCATCCAAGACTTCATACGATCAAACGCCTTACGCAACGGCCGCCTGCCTCGCAGCCCCGCCGTAGCCATCTCCTGGGTATGATGCCTGGCATGGAGCAGCAGGCCGACCCCCGTAGCGTGCATGGGGTTACTCGCGATCTCGCGCAGGCCGCTGATTCCGGATGGCGCGCCGCGACGAGCTGGAAGGTTCAAGACCTTCTCTGCCGCATCGGGCATTCCTTCGAGCAGCGACGTGCCCCCGGTAATCACCACCCCGGCCCCCAACATGCCCTCGTAGCCAGCGCGCGCGATTTCCCGGCAGACCAGCTCGAATATTTCTTCGACCCGTGGCTCAAGAATCTCGGCCACGTCACGGCGCGAAAACGTCCTGGCGGGACGGTCCCCGACCGACGGCACTTCTACCGTTTCATGGCCCTGTAGCAATTCAGTCCTGGCGATCCCGTACTGCAACTTGATCTTCTCCGCCTCGGTCTGCGTGGTCAGCAACCCGATCGCCAGGTCCTTCGTCAAATTCTGCCCGCCGATCGGCAGCACTGCGGAATGTCTGATGCTCCCATCAAGAAAAATCGCGAGATCGGTCGTCCCTCCGCCGAGATCGACCATGACCACGCCCAGATCCCGCTCTTCCAGGCTCAACACCGCTTCACTGGAGGCCAAGGGCTGCAACACGATATCCACGACATCCAGCCCTGCGCGATTGACACACTTGATGATGTTCTGCGCGGAGGTCACGGCGCCAGTAATCACATGCACGTTGACCTCAAGGCGGTTACCGGAGAGCCCCAAGGGCTCCCGCACCCCCTCTTGCCCGTCCACCGTGAATTCGCGCGGCAGGACATGGAGGATCCGCCGTTCGTGAGGGATGACCGCCAGCGTCCGCGCGCTCTCGATGGCTCGATGGATATCCTCTCGCGTCACCTCCGACTTCTTGAGCGCCACCACGCCCTTACAGTTCTCCGCGGAGATGTGACTGCCCGCAATCCCGGTATAGACGGAGTTGATCTGAACCGCCGCCATGAGTTCCGCTTCCTCGACCGCTTTCTTGATCGATTCAACGGTACTCTCGATATCAACCACGACGCCTTTACGGAGGCCGCGAGACGGACTGGTTCCGACCCCGATGATGTTAAGGGTCCCCTCATCGGTCACCTCCGAAACTATGGCGCAGATCTTCGTGGTCCCGATATCCAACCCCACAAGAATCTGATCACGCTTCGGCACAGCCCTCACCCCCTTTCACGCACAATGACACGGTTGTCGTAACGCAAATCAATCTCGCTTGCCGCGCGCTTCCGCCCGTCGAGTGCCACAGCTCGGAACGATGGCTTCACTTTCTGGAACCGTTCCCACTGCCCGACCAAGGAATCGTTGCCGAACTGGAAGCGCACCCCGTTGGTCGATGCCACCACATTCGCCGGATTCCCGAGATCCACTTCGACCCGACCCTCGATCGTATTGGCGATCAGCTTGGCCAGCACGACCCCAGACTGCACCGCATTACGGGCCAGCGGATCGCCCAGCAACAGAGCCTTCGCCTCCAGTCCGACCAGCAGGGGCAGCGTGGGGTCATCCTGACTACCCAGCTTGGCCAGGAGATGCCCGTCTTCATCGCTCAACCAATGATCGACGCCCGTGCGAAGGATCGCGGACGGCGTACGCTCTAAGATGGTCACATGCAGCACATGCGGCAGCCTACGTTCGACCATCGCGTCTTTAATCCAAGCATGCGTCCTCACTCGCTCAGCCAGAAAAGTGACGCTGACCTGATGGAGCGCCATGCCTGGCTTCAAGGCTAGCAACTCTTCCACTTCCGACTTCGTCACATGGTGGATCCCCTCCACCTCGGCCGACTGGATTTCCAGCCCCTCCTGGAGCACCGGCCCCATCGCTCTAGTCACAAAGGTCAGGCCCCCAGTTAGCGCCGCTAGACCGATGATCCATTGTCCTATCCGCAGCGCCCGGCGACCCCGCGAGAATAATTTTTCCCAACGCGCCTGTTGCCGTTGATCGGAGGCTTGACTGGCGCGCGCGCCCTTCCATTGATTCAGCCGCGGGCCAGCGTTGCGCGCCGACCGCTTCCGCATGAACAGCTTCATAACGTGGCTCCTTCCCCCGACGAACGGTCCAAACGCGCAAGCGCCGACTCCAGAATCCATTCGGTCAGTTCGTCGTACTCAATCGTGGCCTTCGCCGCCGCCATCGGCAGCAGACTCGTCTCCGTCATGCCCGGCGCCGTATTGATCTCCAAGACGAACGGACGACCGCGCGGCGTGATACGGAAGTCGACCCGGGCCGCCCCTTCACAGCCCAGCACCTCATAGGTGCGCAAGGCCAACGTCCGAATTTGCTTGGTCACAGCCGCGGACAAGGGCGCGGGACAGAGATATTGGGTTTTCCCCTTCTCATACTTTGCCGCAAAATCGTAGAACCCGCCCGGCGCCACGATCTCCACAGCCGGCAGCACCAAGGGAGCCGCATCCCGCCGTCCGATGATCGAGACCGTGACCTCATGGCCTGGAATATAAGCTTCGACCAGCGCATCCGTATCGTACCGATGGGCCAAGGCCAGCGCCCCGCGCCATTGCGACGGCTTCCGCACAATCGTGACCCCGATCGTGGACCCTTGCGAGGCCGGCTTCACCACCACGGGCCAGCGCAACTTGGCCTTCCGTAGCAAACTGGCGCTAGCCACCTTCTCCCCTCGCTTCACGACCGTGCCGGCCGGCACAGGAATATGCGCGACAGCCAGGAGCGTTTTCGTCGTCACTTTATGCATGCCGATCGCGCTGGCGTGGACGCTGGAGCCGGTGTAGGGGATGCCCAACGTTTCCAGGAATCCTTGAATCGCACCATCTTCTCCGCCCGGTCCATGCAAGGAGAGAAAGGCCACTGCAATCTTCTGTTCGCACAAATCCTGAAAGAGCGTCGGACCGACATCGATGGCCACCGCATCGTAACCGCGGCGCACCAGCGACCGATAGACTGCGGCGCCGGTCCGGAGCGAGACTTCACGCTCCGCCGATTGCCCGCCCATCAACACTCCGATGCGGGCACGGGTCAACACGGGTCGCTCTGTCGAACGAAGATCGCTCATGGCACTACGCCTCACCTACGATTTTCAGTTCAAGATCCAATCGCACGCCGGCACGCCGGCGAATGGCGCTGCGGACCTTTCCGATCAAGGCGATCACGTCCGCGGCGCGCGCCTGCCCCCGGTTCACCATAAAGTTGGCATGCTTCGTCGACACTTCCGCATCGCCCACGCGAGCGCCCTTGAGGCCCACAGTCTCGATCAATCGGCCGGCAGAATCGTTCGGAGGATTTTTGAACACACAGCCGGCGCTTGGCATCGCGAGCGGCTGCGTATCCCGCCGATAATGAAGGTAGTCCTTAACCACTTTTTCAATTTCCGACCGGACACCCTGCTTCGATTGAAGCCAAACCCCCACGACGATGCCGCGCGGCAACCGTGCCCGACGATACTCGAAGAGAATCTGGCCCGCCTCCAGGTGCACGATCTGGCCTTTCAGATTCACCATGCGAACCGCCTTGACCCCATCCTTCATTTCCCCGAGCTTCGTGCCAGCATTCATCACCACACAACCGGCCACTGTGCCGGGAATGCCCGCCGCCCATTCCAACCCCGCAAGGGAATGTTTGATGGCGTAGCCGATCAACGTCGGCATCCCCACTCCCCCTTCGGCATAAAGAACGTGGCCCGGCTCTTCCTTGATGGCCCGCAGCCGCACCAGGCTGACCACGATGCCGCGGATGCCCCCGTCCCGGATGAGCAGATTCGTTCCGCCCACGACGAACAGAGGGACCTTACGTGCGCGCGCCTGCTGGACCACCAGACAGACATCCTCAATATCAATCGGTTCCACCACCACATCTGCAGGCCCTCCGATCTTGAATGAGGTGTACTCTCGCAACGGAGCCTGGAAGAACACAGGGCCTCGGAGACCTGCTACAGCGGCCCGCACATCCGCCTGCGTGAATCGCGGAGACTGTCTCGCTGCTGTCGTGGTACGTGTCCCACCTCTTGTCATGGCATCATGCGGGAGGGGTCAAACGGGCCAAGAGTCCTGGCCCCGTCTTCCAGATATCCCCCGCCCCCAAAGTAATCACGAGATCCCCGGATTTCAGATGGGGCAAGACCTGCTCCACCAGCTGATCTTTCTGTTCCACAAAGGTCACAGAGGGATGGCCTGCCGCGCGAACGATCTCGGCTAGCTTGGCTCCGGACACTCCGGGAATCGGCTGCTCACCTGCCGCATAAATTTCCGTCAGAAACAGCACGTCCGATTGCGCGAAGGCCTTGGCAAAATCCTCCAGCAGATCGCACGTCCTGGTATAGCGATGGGGCTGGAACACCACCACCAACCGCCGGCCCCCCCAGCCTTCTTTCGCGGCGGACAGGACCGCCTTAATCTCTGTCGGATGGTGCCCGTAGTCGTCCACGACCATGATCCCGTTGACTTCTCCTCGCAAATGGAAGCGCCGCTCCACTCCTGTGTAGGCCGCCAGCGCCTTTCGAATCAGGTCCACCGGCACATCCAACTCGACCCCGATCGCAATCGCCACGAGCGCATTGGAAACATTGTGTCGGCCCGGCATCGCCAGGCGGAAGGGTCCCAGATTGCGGCCGCGGAACTGCGCACGGAACTCGGCGCCCCATTGGTTCAAGCTGATGTCCGTCGCAAAGAAATCCGGCCTGACTCCATCTGGCTCACTAATCCCATAAGTCTGATAGCGTTTCACGATCTTCGGAAACAACGCCCTCAGCCTGTCGTCATCCGCGCACAACACGGACAATCCATAGAAAGGCACCTTATTGATGAATTCGAGGAAACATTCGTTGATGCGCTCCATACTCCCGTAATGCTCAAGATGTTCCCGGTCGAGGTTCGTCACGGCGGCGATGGTCGGAGACAAACGGAGGAACGACCCGTCGCTCTCGTCCGCTTCCGCCACGAGGAGATCACCCCGGCCAAGGCGAGCGTGACTTCCCAGCGCATTCACCTTGCCCCCGATCACCATGGTGGGATCCAAGCCCCCCTGCGCTAGCACATTAGCCACCATCGACGTCGTCGTGGTCTTCCCGTGGGCACCGGCAATAGCGACGCCGAATTTCAACCGCATCAGCTCCGCCAGCATCTCGGCCCGCGGAATCACGGGAATCTGTTTAGCCTTCGCCGCCATCACCTCGGGGTTCTGGGCCGACACGGCGGAGGAGATCACCACCACTTGCGCCTCTCCCACATTCGATTCCTGATGGCCGAAAAAGATACGGCCGCCAAGCTCTTCCAATCGCCGCGTCGGATCGGAGGGCTGCAGATCGGAGCCCGTCACTTTATAGCCCAGGGTCAGCAGCACCTCAGCGATGCCACTCATCCCAGAGCCCCCTATGCCGACTAGATGAATCTGTTGCGTCTTGCGAAACATGGTCACGCGCCTTGCTCCACCGACCGGTGGATATGAAGATTGCTCCTGACGACGTTGCTCTGCACCCTCAGAATCCCGCCTCTCTACCAGACCGGCCGACATCATGCTGGCCCTTCATGAGTGCGTAGCATTCGCGGACGATGACCTCGGCCGCGTCGGTTCGTCTCATCGCTAAACTGGCAGCTCCCATCGCCTGCACTCGCGCTGGATCTCCGAGAATGGTCGCCACTGCGCGAGCCAACGTGGAGCCAGTGAGCGCCGATTGTGGAAGCACGACTGCGGCCCCTGCCGCCTCCATGACTTTGGCGTTCTGCATCTGATGGTTATAGATGGCGGAGGGCAGAGGAATCAGAATGGCAGGCTTACCGCATGTGGTCAGCTCCGCCACCGTCATGGCCCCGGCTCGCGCCACCACGAGATCCGCCTGCCGCAATTCGTCAGGCATGTCGTAGAGAAACGGCGTGACCTGAGCGGAGATGCCCGCGCGACGATAGGCCTCAGCCACCCGCGCCTGATCGGACTCGCCGGTCTGATGGGTGACTGTCAATTGTGGCAACTGGGTCATCAGCTCTGGCAATCCTTCAATCACCGCCGTATTAATCGCCTTCGCCCCCTGGCTCCCACCGAAAATCAACAGATGAAACGTCTTCCTGTTCTCCTGGCTCTGCTGCACGGAATCCAGAAAAGCTTTGCGAATTGGAATCCCCGTGACCCGCACCTTGGAACGAGTATACGACGCGGCCGCGGACTCGAATCCGAGAAACACCAATTGTGCGAATGGCCCCACCGCTTTATTCGCCATACCGGGCCGTGCATTCGGCTCAAGAATCACGCGTGGCACCCCTGTCAAGGCTGCGGCCAGCAGCACCATCGGACTGGTATAGCCGCCGACTCCGATCACCAGATCCGTCCGTTTTGTTCGCAAAATCTTCAAACATTGCCACAAACTTTTTGGTAGGGCGCACAGCCCTTTCATCCCTCCCAATAGCCCCTTGCCCATCACGGGCTGAGCACTGATTAGGGCCAGCTCAAATCTCTCATGGGCCAGCACCTTCGATTCCAGTCCACGCGACGTCCCCACGAAGAGCGCCTGAGTTGCGGGGTCGCGCCGGAGAAACTCTCGCACCAATGCCACAGCCGGATAGAGATGGCCCCCGGTTCCTCCTGCTGCAATGACAATCGTCATTCGTGATCCGATCCACCCCGTCGACCACGCGAGCCGCCCGCATGCCGGTCGCGAGAGATGCTGAGCAAAATCCCCACGCCGATCAGACTGACCACGAGCGACGAGCCCCCGTAACTGACGAACGGCAAGGTCAGCCCCTTCGTCGGCAAAAGCCCTGTCACCACCGCTGCATTCACCAGAGCTTGGCCGCCGATCAAGAGGGTAATGCCCATGCCCAGATGCTGGCCGAAGGGCACCCGTGCGCGCGCGGCGATCTGAAAGCCCCGCCAGACGAACACCGCAAAAAGCAGGATCACGGTGACGGTCCCTACCAGCCCAAGTTCTTCTCCGACCAGCGACAACACAAAATCCGTATGAGCCTCCGGGAGGAAGTATAGCTTCTGCTTGCCCTCGCCCAACCCCACTCCAAAGGGCCCGCCGCTGCCGAACGCCAGAAAGGACTGAGTAATTTGAAACCCGGCAGCCGACGCTTCCTTCCAGGGAGCCAGAAAGGTCATGAGCCGTTGACGCCGGTAACTGGATCCCAGGACCAGCACCATAACGACCGGAACAGCGCAGAGAGCCAACGTCACCAGATGGGAAATGCGCGCACCAGCGAGGAAACAGAGCCCAATCGTCACCAGCCCAATCACCACGACCGTCCCAAGATCCGGCTCGATCAAGACCAGTCCGCTCAGCAGCCCGAGCACGATCAGGGCCGGCAGCAGACCCTCGCGAAACGACGCGATCTTGTCCTTTTTTCTGGTCAGATAGGATGCCATATAAATGACCACCACCAGCTTGACCAGTTCCGCCGGCTGCATCGAGATCGGCCCAAACCGTAACCAGCGTCTCGCTCCCTTGGCAGCCACACCCAGCCCCGGCACCAACACCATGACCAGCAGCAGCAACATACAAAACAACATCGGAATGGAGAGCTTCTTCCAGAGCGTGTAATCGATGTGCGACGTGAGATGCATCAAGAGAAAGCCGAAGGCGAGCCAGGCGATCTGCCGCTTCAGGAAAAATCCCGAATCGTGAAACCGGTTTCCCGCCACAATGGCGCTCGCGCTGAACACCATAACTAGCCCAATCAGCGCCAGGGTCACGGTAACCGCCAAGAGCGTACGGTCCCCCTCCACTCGCTGTTTGCCCGATCGTTGGCTGGTCTGGGACCATGGAAGCGCCAGGGTCCCTGCTGATCGATGTGCCATTGCTCAGAACCGTCCCTCCCTTGCCTGGCACGTCACGCCGATAGCGCATGAGCCAATGTCTTAAATTGACGACCACGGTCTTGATAGTCCGTGAACATATCGAAGCTGGCACAGCAAGGAGACAACAACACGACATCGCCGGACGCAGCCCCCTGCGCTGCGCAATCCACGGCCTCCTGCAAGCTGGCCGCATCGGTCATCGCCACGACCCCCTCCCAAGCCCGTCGCAACAGAGGCGCCGCTTCTCCGATCAGAATCACACGCTTGACCCTCCGTCCGACCGCTTGAGCCAGCCGCGAAAAGTCTCCGCCCTTATCCCGCCCTCCGGCAATGAGCCAAATCGGTTGATCGATACTCTCCAGCGCCTTGAGCGTGGCATCGACATTCGTGCCCTTCGAATCGTTTACGAACCGGACCCCTCGCCGCTCACGGACAATCTCCAACGCATGTTCAAGTCCGGGAAAGGTCGCGAGGACTCGCCGGATCACCTCAAGGGGACAGCCGCACAGCACCGCATAAGTCACGGCCGCCATGACGTTCTGTACGTTGTGGTTGCCGATGATGCGGATCTCGCTTCTGCGACAAATCTCCTGCCGAGCCCCTGTGACCGTTGTCACGATCCGGTCGCCTTCGAGATAGGTCCCCCCGGACAGATTGGCCCCGATCGTAGACCCGCTCGTAAATCCCAGCCGCTGTGCAGCCACACGATGCCGCAACGGAGCCACCCGGTCATCGTCGAGGTTGAAAAGGGCGAAATCCGACGAGGTTTGATTCTCAAAAATTCGCTGCTTCGTCGCGACATAGTCGTCCAGCGACTCATACCGGTCCTGATGATCCACCGTCACATTGAGCAACGCGGCAATCCAGGGATGGAATCGATCGACTGTTTCCAACTGAAAACTGGAAACCTCCACGACCAGATAGTCGTAGGGACTCGGCTTCCCCTCTTGTTGGGCGAGGAAATCTTCCATCGCCGCCTCGCTCAAGGCTGTACCAAGATTGCCGCCGACGAATCCCCGCTTCCCACTTTCGGCCAAAAATTTACCGATCAAGGTCACGGTTGTGCTCTTGCCGTTGGTGCCGGTGACGGCCAGAATCGGGCTTCGAATAAATTGCGAGGCTAACTCCAATTCGCCGATCACCTTCACCCCGCGCCGGCGCACCGCCTCGAGCGAAGCCAATCGATAGGGCACTCCCGGACTAATCACCACCAAGTTCGCCGTATCCAGCGACGATTCGTACCGGGCCCCGACGGTCACCTCGACATGATCGCGATCGATAGAAGCGAGGATCGAGGTCAGCTCCGTGGACTCTTTGCGATCTGCCACCGTGACCTTGGCGCCCGCTGCCTGAAGCAGGTGGCAAGCAGCCACGCCGCTTCTGGCCAGTCCCATCAATGTGACTTTGGCTCCCGCAAGTTCCACTGCTGCTACTCCCACCAGGCCATCACCGGAGCTTTAAGGTGCTCAAACTCAATAAGGCCAATAGAATGGCGATGATCCACAAACGCACCACGATCTTCGGCTCCTCCCATCCCTTCATCTCAAAATGATGATGGATTGGCGCCATGAGAAAAATCCGCGTCCCGCGCGACTTGAACGACACGACCTGAAAAATGACCGAGATCGCTTCGATCACAAATACCCCGCCGACCATGAGGAGCAGCAGCTCGTGTTTGCTGATCACCGCGACTGTCCCCAGCGCCGCGCCCAGCGGAAGCGACCCGACGTCTCCCATGAACACGGTCGCCGGATAGGAGTTGAACCAGAGGAATCCCAGACTCGCCCCTAGGATGGAGGCGGTGAAGACCGCCAGTTCGCCCGCGCCTTCGATATGTTGGATGAGCAGATAGTCCGACATGACGCGATGGCCAACGATATAGGCCACGATCGTATAGGCCAGGGCCGCGATCATGACCGGTCCGATCGCCAATCCATCCAGGCCGTCGGTCAGGTTGACAGCGTTGGAGCTCCCGACAATGACCAGGACGGCAAAGGCGATATAGAACCAGCCGAGATCCGGAACGAAATTCTTGAAGAAGGGAATGCTGAGCTTGGTCGTATAGCCGGGCAAGAAATAAAGGGCGATCGCGATCGCCAAAGCCAGCACGATTTGCGCCGTGAATTTCTGACCCGCCGTGAGCCCCTTCGACTGCGCCTTGACGAACTTGAGATAGTCGTCAACAAATCCAATCGCCCCAAACCCCATTGTGGAAGCGAGCACCAACCAGACATAGGCCCGCGAGATATCGGCCCAGAGTAGCGTCGAGATGACCACCGCGAAAATGATGAGCACGCCTCCCATCGTGGGCGTGCCGCTCTTGGCCAGATGGCTCTTGGGACCATCTTCGCGGATCTGCTGGCCCAGCTTAATTTCTTGCAGCTTTCGGATCACCCAGGGAGCCAGCACGAAGGCAATCAGAAATGCCGTCACGGCCGCATAGATGATACGGAAGCTCAAATACCGAAAGACGTTCAGAAATGAATATTCGGTATGAAACGGATAGAGCCAGTTATAAAACATGCCGTCTGTACCTCAACAAAAATCAATCAGACCGATGCCTGAGCACGAGAAACGCTGATTCCTCACGATGCCTGTTTGATGACCGCCCTCATCCCTGTCAGAACCTGGGTCACCTGCTCCATCTTCATGCCACGAGACGCCTTCACCAGCACCACATCACCCTGCCGCACAATTTTTTTGAGCCGGTCGGCTGAGGCCGCCGCATCCGCCACTTCCTCAATCTGCAAATCGGGCATCCCGCCGCGCCTAGCCCCCTCTGCGATGTCCCGACCCAATGTTCCGCAGGCGATCAGCCGCGACAGACCCTGTGTAGCCAGGAACTGCCCGACTTCCCGATGCATCGAGCGGCTCTCAGGGCCGAGCTCCAGCATATCTCCCAGGACGGCGATCCGTTCGCGCACCGGACTCCACTGCGCCAAGAGCTGAAGCGCTGCCTTCATCGATGCCGGGTTGGCGTTGTAACAATCGTTGATGATATAGACACCCCGATGGGTCACCACCTGCGACCGCATTGCGGCGGGGAGAAATCGGGCCAGCCCCTGAACGATCATCGAACCGGACAGGTTCAACGCCACACCCACTGCCGCAGCGGCAAGCGCATTAGCCACGTTGTGGGCTCCATGCACCTTGATTCGCACGGCTAAGGGACGGCTCTTTCCGGGCAGGTGCAGGCGGAAAGTCGTGCCCTGGCGCGCATCGGAAGTCACCTCGCTCGCGGAAATATCGGCCATCTCTGAAAATCCGAATGACATGACGCGGCATTGCGCCCGCGAGGCGAGATAGCCAAAGTAGGGATCGTCGGCGTTCAAAATCGCCGTGCCATTGACCGGAAGCATGTCCAGCAGTTCCGCCTTGGCCTGCACCGAGCCTTCTATCTCCCCGAAAAACTCCAGATGGTCGGGGCCGATATTGGTAATCAGCCCAACCGTAGGCCGGACAATCTCACAAAGCCTGGTCGTCTGCCCCTGATGATCCACTCCCATCTCAATCACCGCCGCTTGATGGCGAGCCGTGAGCCGGAACAGGGTATGGGGCACGCCAATCCGGTTATTAAAATTCCCCTCGGTCTTCAACGTGCGCCACCGCTGGGCCAACACCGCCGCCACCATATCTTTCGTCGTCGTCTTACCGTTGCTCCCGGTCACCGCCACCACGGGGAAGTGAAACCGGCTGCGATGATGGGTCGCCAACTGCTGGTAGGCGAACAGGGGATCCTGCACGCCAAAGAGAAAGGGGGCCGACCGTCCCTCAAAGAGCCGCGCCGACGCGGGACCGCGCGGCAGGCGATATTCATCGTGCACGATCGCGCCTGCCGCGCCTTTTGCAAGCACAGCCGGCACGAACTCATGGCCGTCGAACTGCTCGCCTCGCAACGCGACAAAAAGATCCCCTCGGCGGATCGATCGCGAATCCGTGCTGACCTGTCTGATCCGGCGCTTCCCCGATACCGAATCTCGGCCAGCGAGGATCGTCACGCTGATGACTTCCCGCAATTCTTGAACCGTAAAGAGTCCCATCGATTCTCTGCCCTGCCCTGTCCGGTCTTGGTTATGTCCTGCATCGTCACGCGCAACCCTGCAACTGCCGGATCGCTTCGCGTGCGACCTCACGGTCGTCAAAGTGAAACTTTTTCGTCCCGATAATTTGATAGTCCTCATGCCCCTTGCCGGCAATGAGGACCATGTCGCCACGGTGCGCTTCACGGATCGCTGCGCCGATCGCCTCACGCCGGTCGGGCACCAGGCGATACTGCACATGGCTTCGGTCCGCCAGCGCCTCGCGCACCCCGACCTCGACCTCGCGAAGGATCGCCATCGGGTCCTCGGTGCGCGGGTTATCGGAGGTCAGCACCACTACATCACTGTACTCCACGGCGGCGCGGCCCATCTTGGGACGCTTCCCCCGGTCCCGATCACCGCCGCAGCCGAACACCGTAATGATCCGATCAATCTTTAAGACCTGGGCTGCCGTAAGCAACCGGACGAGGGCATCTTCCGTATGGGCATAATCGACAACCACGGTAAAATCCTGCCCGGACGAGACCCGTTCGAACCGGCCTGGGACATTCGTCATATGAGCCGCCGCTTCGCAGATCTGATCCGCCGTCGCCCCATCATGCAGAGCCACTCCAATCGCCCCCAGCAAGTTATAGACGTTATGTTCTCCTACCAGCCGGCTCTCGACCGTGAACGAACCGGCAGGCGTCGCAGCGGTAAAGGTCGTCCCAGACAGCGAGAGGCGCACAGCTTCCGCCTTGAGCTCGGCCCTGTTCTGTAGCGCATAGCCCCAGACCGGCACAGGACAGGCGGCCCGGATCGCAGCCCCTCTCGGATCATCCATATTGACGATGGCGCGTTTCCCCGTCTTCTGTCCCCCGGCCAATCCGGTAAACAGTTTCAACTTTGCCGCAAAGTACTCATCCATCGTGTCATGAAAATCGAGGTGATCCTGCGTAAGGTTCGTAAAGACCGCTACGTCATACTCGCAGCCGGACGTCCGATCTAATGCGAGGGCATGGGACGACACTTCCATCACGGTGGCATCGAGTCCATGCTCGACCATCTTCGCCAGCAATTGCTGAAGATCGAGCGCGCCAGGCGTCGTGTGCGAGGCAGGAAAGGTCTCCTGCCCGATCTGATAGCCCAACGTCCCGATCAACCCCACCTTCCGACCGATTCCCTTCAGCAACGATTTGCAGAGGTACGTAGTCGTGGTCTTTCCGTTCGTGCCGGTCACGCCGATCATCTTAAGACGGGCAGAAGGATCCCCCTGTAACCGGCTGCCGAGGAGCCCGAGCGCCTTACGCGAATCAGCCACCAGCACGAGGAGCACCGGCCCTGAGGCCACAGGAACCTGCGCAACAATGGCGCCGGCTCCGGCCTTGATGGCCTGCTCGATAAAATCGTGACCATCGACTCGCTCACCCTTGACCGCCACGAAAATACTCCCGGCCGTGACAGCCCGTGAATCGTCCGTGATCCCCTGCACCGGGCGAGTCATCTCGCCACGCTCCTCCAAAACCGCAACTTGCCCACGGAGCGCTGTGAGCAACTGCTTGAGGGTGACAGGATTGCGGGTCATGGCTGCTAGTAGTCCCTCGTCGCCAATGCGATTTTCACTGTGTCCTCCCTGGATACGCCCAGATAATTCAACACCTGCTCCCCAACCCGCCGAAAGACTGGCGCTGCCACGGTGCCCCCCCAGGCTTCGCCTTGCGGCTCATCAATGACCACGATCATGGCCAACCGGGGTGATTCAGCCGGCACATAGCCGACGAACGACCCGACAAACAGAGTGGAGGAATAGCCGCCGGTTCGCGGATCAATCTTTTGCGCCGTCCCAGTTTTACCCGCCACGCGGAATCCGGGAATCGCGGCCTTCGTCCCCGTGCCGTGAGTCACAACCCTTTCCAGCATCGTCGTCACCGTCTTGGCCGTCTCCTCCAATACGACACGTCGCTTGGCATGCGGCAACACTTCCATCAGGAGGAGCCCCTTCTGATCGCGCACTTCGGACACCACATAGGGCTTCATCATCACGCCACCATTGGCGAGGGTCGCGATCGCCGACACCATCTGGAGAGGCGTCACCCCAATCTCCTGTCCCATCGAAATCGACGCCAGCGTTCGGCGGCCCCAACTCTTGGGCGCCTTCAAGAGCCCGTTGACTTCGCCCGGCAGATCGATCTCCGTCCGTTGCCCGAATCCAAAGGCTTGGAGATAGCGATAGAGCCGCTGATCGCCAAGGGCCATGCCGGTTTTCGCGGCGCCAATGTTGCTGGACTTTTGAATCATCTCGGAAAACGTCATCCAGCCGAGCTTCTCATGGTCATGAATCGTCGTACTCGCAATCGTCATCTTGCCATTTTCACCGAAAATCATGGAGCCAGGCGTCATCACCTTTTCTTCCAGCGCCGCCGCCGCCACCACCGCCTTCATAGTCGACCCAGGCTCGTAAGTATCGGTCAACGCTCGATTGCGCCACCGGTCCGGCGTCAATGCGCTGACGGAGTTCGGATCGAACCGTGGACTGACCGCCATCGCCAGAATCGCGCCTGATTGCGGCTCCATGACAATGATCGTCCCGGATCTGGCATGGGTACGAACGACCGTCTCGTCGAGTTCTTTTTCTGCAATATATTGAATGACCTCATCCACGGTCAGCGTCAGGGCCTGTCCCTGCGTCGGCACTTGCTCCTTGCCGCCTTTCGGGAAAATCGTGCGGCCCAACGCATCGCGCTGCAGCACGGTCACGCGCTTTTCTCCATGCAGTTGCGTGTCGTATCGGCGCTCTAGGCCCTCCAGCCCCTGCCCATCCATCCCGGAAAATCCAAGGACATGGGCCAGCAACGGCCCATTGGGATAGAAGCGCTGCCCCTCCATCACCACCCCGATGCCACCCAACGACAACTGCTCCAGCCTGCGGCCCTGCTCCGGCTCGACCTTTCGCGCCAGCCAGACGAAACTCTTATTCTGCCGGAGCTTCTTCTCCAGCTCGCTGCTTCGAATACGGAGCACCGGGGAAAGGTGGCGAGCCACGGCCGAAGGATTCTCCAGCGATGTGGGCACCCCGAACACGGAGGGCACCTCTACATTCATCGCGAGCACCTTGCCGTGCCGATCCGACACCATGCCCCGGGCGCCCTCGAACGACACAGTTTTTTCATGTTGGCGATTAGCCTTAGCCGTGAGTTCTGCTGCTTGAAGCACTTGGAGCGTGACTAACCGAAACAGAATGATGCTGAACCCGCAGAAAAACAGGAACAGCATCACATAACGACGACCGCGTGAGGGGCCGACTGTCACTCGTTTATTCTCCCGGTTACCACATGCCTTGCCAACCGAACCTGCTCCACGGGCGGAGACGACAAGCCAGGGGCATCCATCGACTGATGCACCATCATGACTTGTCCCTGCTGCGGCGGAATCAGCCCCAGCTTCTCCGTCGCCACTTTCGCGATCCGCTCCGGCGCCGCCAGCGAAGAAAACTTCACTTGCAGCTGATCCCGCTCCCGCTCCAATAATATCTTCTGGCTCTTCGATCGCTCGATCTGATACCCCAGCCGAACGACATCCACCCGTTCCCACACAAACACAAAGACCAACATCACACCGGCTAGAATCGTTAGCGTCTTCATGAGTGACCCTCCATGGCTACCCGTTGAGCGGCCCGCAGCTTGGCGCTGCGCGACCGGGGATTTCTATCTGACTCTTCGCTGCTGGCGACCTGCGGTCGTTTCGTGAGTACCGTCAAGAAGGGATCTTCCTTGCCTGAGAGCGCCCGGAACGTGTGCTTCACAATCCGATCTTCAAGCGAGTGAAACGAGATCACGCAGAGACGTCCGCCGGGAGACAACACATCCACCGCATCGCGCAACGCTGGCTCCAGACAATCGAGCTCCTGATTGACGGCGATGCGCAGGGCCTGGAACGTGCGGGTTGCGCAATGGAGGCGGCCATACCGATACTTGGCGGGCACCGACCCTTCGATCACGGAAACCAGCTCCTTCGTCGTCGCCAGCGGGCGATGCTCTCGCGCGGTCACGATGGCGCGCGCAATGCGACGGGAAAAGCGTTCCTCGCCGAATTGGAAAATCACGTCGGCTAACTGCGTCTCCGGCCATTGATTGACCAGATCGGCTGCCGTCCCGCCCGTCGATTGATCCATGCGCATGTCCAACGGACCATCTCCCTGAAAACTAAACCCACGGGCTGCTTCATCCAACTGCGGAGACGAAACGCCCAGATCGAACAAAATCCCATCCACTCGACTAATGCCATTCGCAGCAAGATGCTGCTTCAGATCCACAAAGTGCCCATGTAGAAGGAGTGCGCGGTCGCCGAATCGCGCGAGTCGTTCGCGGCTCGCCGCAATAGCCATGGCATCGCGATCCAGCCCGATAAGCCTGCTATCAGACCCGTTTGCCTCAAGAATTTTTTCAGCATGCCCACTGTACCCCACCGTGCAGTCAAGATAGGTTCGCCTCTTCTCTTGAATAAGCCAAAACAGGGCCTCTGCCGACATGACCGGTAAATGCCTAGAATCCCCCATGAACATTAGCTACCAAAGCCACCCACTTTCTCCCACATATTGGGGAGTATACACCCGCGCAAAGACTTGTCAATAGGAAATTCATGTACTTACGAGGCCCTGAGGCCCCCTTCCGTTTAGCCCTAATAACCCCTGCTCTGTGGATAAGAAGTGACTGCACATTTTTTCCACCCAGATCCTGCTAACTAAATATGGCTGCGGATTCGGGAGGAAAATGATTTCATGTCTTTGCTCAGAACAGCCACCAGCTTCCTCCTTAGCCTTTTCATGGGAACCGTTATCCTGACGTGCAGCGGGACTACTATTAGGACAGCGTCAGCCGCATCACCGCTCTGTTGGCGCCCCGATCAAAAATCCAATCAACAATATTCTCCCGTCAAAGGCCCTGGATGCGTGCCGCTCGTTGAAAAAATAAAACAGGGACGACATAACAAACAGGCGAACCAGCTGCGAGCGACCAACAGCCCCACGATTTTAAAGTTGAAAATCTGCCGCGCGAGGTCTCGACCTTTCTGAGCCAGTATCGCCTCTTTCTCGCTTACTGCAAGACCGATCCGGGCGAACTGCAGCAGATTGAAGAGCAGGAGAATGACGTGGGAGAGCTGCTAGCTACGACGCAAGCCAGTCTTTCCAATGATGCCCTAGCAGCAGAGGCATCATGCTTCGCAAGCTGATTACGCCTGCGGCCAAGGCCAGCGCCAATTTCAAAATCTTGCGCGCCAGACTGGAACAAATCAGCGAATCGTCAGGCTGGCTCGGGCAGGCAAATGCTGAAGAGAGGACGTGAGATCCGCAAGATACAAGAGCTTGAAGAATCAATCGACCGGGACATTCGCGCGCCACAGCTACCTGGTAACTCCAGGACTGGCAGGGATATGGACGCAACGCCAGCCGTGAGACCGAACATTGAGAAAATACCGAGGGCTGGATCTGCAAGACGCAGCGAGGGACGGACCAGTCAGGCTATTGGAGTCTCACCGAAAAGCAGCAGAGACATTGGGACTACCGGACGAGCAGGCTCCGCGATCGGAGAATCAACGCTCAACAACGAGACCTTGTCTGGTGTGAATTCATCGCTCTAACGTTCGACGGTTGGCTCCAGCCTGCAAGAACGCCCAACAGGCCCGCAGCAGTAGCGTCTTAGGCCATCACCCGCGCGGCGAATCTGCCACAACCGGCGGCATCGGCTCCCACGTCTCACCCGCATCCTTGCTGCGATACAGGCCGCTCCCGTTCGTCCCGAGATACAATAATTTTGGATCGGTGAAACTCTGCGCGAGAGACCGTACGTTCAACGTCGCCAGCCCTTTATTCATCATGGTCCAGGTATCGCCTCCGTCTTCGCTCCGGTGAACTCCTTCTCTCCCACTCAAATAAATCACGCCCTTTCTTGTCCGATCGAGGATCATCGAAAACACCATTTGATCCTGCAGAGACTGGCCGATGCGCGCCCATGAGACAGCTCCATCCGTCGTCTTATAGAGTCCTGCAAGCGTCGCGGCATAGACCTTATCCGGCTCATGGGGATCGACCAGAATCGCCGTGACGTTCAAGGCGCGCGACGACTTGATGATGGCCGGGTCCACCAATCCGTTATTCACCTTTTCCCAATGGCCCGCCTGATCGATGGATTTATAAACGCCGCCGCTCGTACCGGCATAGAGAATCTCGGGCCTCGTCGGGTCCAGGCCGAGCGTCACCACCATCAACACTTCCTTCATGCCTTCCATCCGCTTCGTCCAACTGTCGCCGGCATTCTTTGTTTCAAACACGCCCATCGTCGTCGCAGCGAAGAGATGGCTATTGTCAGCCGGATCGAAGACGAACTGATTGACCACGGAGGAGACCGTCACATCGTCCAGGCCGGCTTGTTGCGAAACCCAGCGCTGCCCACCGTCGTAACTCTTGTACACCGCATCGCCCTTCGTGCCGGCATAGACCGTGGCAGGATAGACCGGATCGAGCGTCATCGAAATCACGCGCGAGTGGCTCATGCCATGAGAAAGATTTGTCCAGGTCTTGCCCCCATCACGCGTCTTATAGATGTAGTCGTTCGTCGCGACGTAGATGATGTCAGGATTCTTCGGATGGAGCTGGATCACCACAATCGCATCGCTGCGATTGCAGCCAGCGAGGAAAACGGCGAGGAGAAACGCGAGGAGGGAAAGTCTAGTCATGCACAAAGCCCTACAGGATGCTCAAGCAAGTCATCCAGCGAGGCCGCAGGGGAGAAATAACCGGAGGCGTACCCTCTGGGTACGTTGAGGATTATTTCGACCCGAGAACGAAGCTGGTGGCCTGTTTCAGCATCCTGCCCTAGCGGTAGTTGGTGAACTGCAGATCAATCCCGAAATCCTGCCCCTTGAGAAAGGCCATGGCAGCCTGGAGGTCGTCCTTGCTCTTGCTCAGCACGCGCACCTGCTCGCCTTGGATCTGCGCCTGCACTTTCAGCTTGGACTCTTTCATGGCCTTCGTGACTTCCTTCGCCTTGTCCGCCGCGATCCCGCTTTGAATCTTCGCCACCTGGCGCACCGTCCCGCCCAGCGCCGCTTCGATGGTCCCATAGTCGAAGGCCTTCAGCGAGACCCCGCGCTTCACACACTTAGCCTTGATAATGTCGATCACCGCATTGAGCTTGTACTCGTCGTCGGAGACTAGAGACAGCTCTTTCTCTTTCTCCTTCAAGGTGATTTCGGTCTTCGAGTCCTTGAAGTCGAACCGCTGCTTCACCTCCTTCGAGGCCTGATCGACGACATTCTTCATCTCTTGCATATCCACTTCCGACACCACATCGAACGAAAATTGCTCAGCCATAATTCCCCTCCGCTTCTCTCGCTTCTCCTGCTACCTACTTAACAGCAGCCGCCGCCCGGTAAATGCAATCGCTTTGCTTCATCCTGGCGAACCGTCGTCTGCAATCGTCCTGGCGTTCCCCCACCTGCCATCACCACGACTTCACTGCTGGTGAAAGGCCGCTTCAAGATCACATAGCCATACCACTGCCTGATACTATCGCTCAAGACGATCACCGCGAGCAAGGCCACCGCCGCCACCAGCGCTGCGTCCAGATAGAGGGCAAAGGCCTGCACACCGTCAACAGTGGCGGAGGCCTTGGTCACGAACAGACCAAACATCTCATAGGACCCGACCAGGGTGACGGCCCCGACGAACAACATCGGCAAAGCCGTGATCCAGAGATATTGCGGCTTCTTCATCTTGATGAGCACCGTCGTCCCGATGCAGAGGGCCAAGGTGCCGAGCAACTGATTCGCCGCCCCGAACATCGGCCAGAGCGTCGAGATGCTGCCGGTGCCGATGAGATAGGCCCAGGCCCCCACGATTAACCCACTACTCACCATCACACCGGGCCACCAGTTCATTTTCCCCAACGGTGCATAGAAACGTCCGCCCATCTCTTGAATGAGATAACGTCCCACCCTCGTGCCTGTATCGATCGTCGTCAAAATGAACAGGGCCTCGAACACCAATGCGAACTGATACCAATAGGCCATCAAACCGGCCATGCCTGGCAGCGCCGCAAAGATCGAGGCCATGCCGACCGCCAGGGACACGGCTCCGCCAGGCCTGCCAGCCACATCCACCTCGACCAGTTGCGACAGCTCCTGAATCCGCGAAACAGGAAATCCCATCGCATCCAGCGCATCCGGCGAGAGCATCGTATTGATCGCCAGATAATCGCCGGGGATCAACACCGAGGCCGCAATGAGCGCCATCACTCCGACAAAACTTTCCAGCAACATCGCTCCATAGCCGACCGTGGCCTGGGATTCCCGCTCGATCATCTTCGGCGTGGTCCCGGACGAGACCAGCGAATGAAAGCCGGACACGGCCCCGCAGGCAATGGTGATAAAGAGAAAGGGAAAGAGCGTGCCGGGAATAATCGGGCCACTTCCGCTGGCGAAGATCGTGACGCGCGGCATTTCGATCGTCGGCGCCATGAGAATCACTCCCACTCCCAGCAAAGCCACCACGCCCAGCTTCATAAAGGTAGAGAGATAACCGCGAGGGACCAGGAGCATCCAACCAGGCAACACTGACGCGAGAAACCCGTAGCCTGCCAGGCCCCATACCAGAGTCGTGCGCTCGAACTCGAACCAGCCGGCAATAGAAGATTGAGCGACCACCCGCCCAAAGATCACAGCTGCCACCAACAGCACCACGCCGATCAAGGACACTTCTGCCACCCGGCCTGGTCGGAACTTTTGCAGATAGAATCCCATCAGAAAACCAATGGGAATCGTCATGACAATCGTGAAGGTGCCCCAGGCATTGCGATAGAGCGCATTCACCACGGCAAAGCCCAGCCCTGCCAGCGCTACCACCACGATAAAAAGGACCGCCACGGCCGTCGCCGTGCCAGTGACAAGACCCAGTTCGTCATGTGCAATTTCGGGTAGTGAGCGGCCATTCCGTCTCATCGAGGCCACCAGGATGATGAAGTCCTGCACGGCCCCGCCCAACACAGCTCCAATCACCAGCCAGAGAAAGCCCGGCAGAAATCCGAACTGCGCCGCCAGGACCGGACCCAGCAAGGGGCCCGCTCCGGCAATCGCTGCGAAGTGATGGCCGAACAGGACATACTTATTGGTGGGATGAAAATTGACTCCGTCGTTCAGCCGCACAGCCGGCGTGACCCGCTGATCGTTCAGCTCCACCACGCGCTGTGAAATCCAGCGGCCATAGAAGCGGAAGGCGAGGACATAGATACAGGCAGCAGCCACGACCAGCCAGAGCCCATTTACTTTTTCCTGTGGATTAACGAGACCGGTGACGAAGGCAAGGGCGACAGCACCGAGAATGCCGACCAGGCCCCAGATAAAGACTGCAAGGTGTTTCACGGGCGGCATACTAACAACCCGCTGTTCGCTTGTAAATCAAGCGAGGGCCTTCAGGGGCCGCGCGTTGCACGAGCACAAGAGACCGGCTAGTCCGCCCTCTCATTTCCTGAGTCGCGAGTGAGATCTTCTTGAATTGCCACTGATCGCCCGCCGACGAAAGTCAGACAAAGTAACCCCAATCCAATCCAGACCAATTCGCGGAACCGCCGGAGCAGCGCGAAGGTGATCCCGGTGACGTCGCTGTAACCGAAGGCCTTGAGGAGCAATACATTGCCGCCGTCTTGGGCGCCGAGGCTGCCTGGGATGAAGAAGGTGCCGCCCTTGATGAAGACAGAGAGGGCACCGATGGAGATGGCGGAAAGGGCCATGGGGGGGCCGCCGAGATAATAGATGATGACGTAGACTTCCAACGCTTCCGCCATCCAACCGAGAAAGAACAGCCCGGTGGAGGCATAAAAGACCGGACGTTTCTGGTGGTAGAAATCCAGGATCGTGCGATCCAGCGACTGTAACTGCTCCTCTCGCGCTTCCAGATAAGCAATCTTCAGCCCGACCTTCCGCAGAAATTCCAAGAGCCAGGTAAAGACCCCTTGCCGCTGCACGAACACGAAGGCCGCCGTCCCGAAAGCCAGCAGGCCCACGCTCAAGAGCGCCGCTGCCACGGTCTGGACGGATGAATCATTCCCGCCCAACAGCCACACGCCCAGCGCGATACCGAGCAGAATGAAGAGGACTTCCGCAATCGTCATCGCCGTTTTTGCAATAATCACCGAGGCCAGCCCCTCCACCATCGGCACTTTATGTTTCTTAAGCAGATAGGCCTTGAGCGGCTCGCCTCCGACATAGGCGGTCGGGGTAGTCATGTTCACCACTTCCCCGGCCGTCCTGATCGCGAAGATGCGCCAGAATGGAATATCCTTGGCCGAGAACCCCAGCGTGACTTTCCACCCGTAGGCGTCGATCGCATACATGATGAGGGACGGAATCAGCATGACCAGCAGCGCAGCAGGACCAAGCTGCGCCGCCGCTGCATAGATCTGCCCGGGCCCGATATGCCAGACAATAAGGCCAAGGGTGAGGAGACCGACGATGAGTAGAAAGATTCTAAACACTGGTAATGGCGGAAGGTCTGATTACCCAGAGCATCAAGCAGGAGAACAGCACGGATCCGATTGACGCCATCCAGAGGAACCAGTGCAGCTTGCCCAGGATCGCGAAGAGCAGCATGACGACGGAAAAATCGCGGCTCGCGACGTTCTTGAGCATGAAGTCGGCCCAGGCTGCCTGCACAGGGGTCTTCCAGCGATTCGCCGATTTAATCTTCTGTGCGAGCGTCACGAACCAGAACGAGAGTCCATTGCCCAGGATCGCCGCAGCCCCAAGAGCCAGGGGAATCCAGGCGCCCTCGCTCCCTGCCAGACGCAGGTAAGAGCCCACTGCGATGCCCCCGAAGATCCCCATATGCACCACGTTGTCCATCGCGATATCGAGCCAGGCCCCGAAGGGCGATTCGGTAAAAGTCAGCCTCGCCACTTCTCCATCGCAACAGTCAATGACCGCCGCGAGCTGAAACAACAACGCTGCCACGATGCCAGCACTATAGGTTCCGAGGCCAAAGCCAGCGGCTGAGACCAGCCCGACCACCGTCGCGATCATCGTAATAGCGTTCGGCGAGAGGCCTGAAGCGAGGAAGAGCCTGGTGAACCAGCGGGAGACTTTGCGATTAAAAAACCGGTCGACGAACCCTTCGAAGTCGCCCTTGAGTGAATCCAAGAGCCTCTTCTCGGCAGCCTTCACATCGGCTGCCTCACGCACGGGCTGATACCAATGGGACCGGTTCGCTTCGGTGGATAGAACTCGCACCTGCCCATCCACTGCGGCCAGTTCGAGCCATCGGCGAACCGGCACAATACCTGCCTCCAAACCTGCCTGCCCTGCACCCTTCATCAGGCTGCTCGGCAACACGACGAGATCCGTGGCGATCAACGAAGCCTCGTCCTGTCTGGCTGTCATCGAGAGAAGCCGTCCCTCCTGCACCTTCACGCGCAGGCTCGACCGGCGGGGCTGTCGATCTTGTTCGTGATGGGCCTGGGCGACGACGATCGCCTGGCCCTCCTGCACCTCCCGGCACAGACTCTCGATCAAGGGGCAGGAGAAGACACCTTGCACACCGGACAGAAGACAGAAGCCGCGCACTTCAGCAGCAAGGGCTTCCCAGGTGCGGGCATCGTCTAGAGGAAATTCGCGAATCGGCATCCAGCGCACGGGGATCGTCACGCGAGGCCCTTTGCCTAAGGCCTGTTTGAGTTGATCCTCTTCCGAACCGACCAGAACCATGAGCTGCCGGATGCCGGCCCGCTGTAACGTGAGGACCGTCCGATGGAAGAGACCGAGGCCTACTACGCTGGTGAGCGGACCTGCGTCCTCTTGATACAATTCAGCTGGCTCGCCGAACAGACTCACCGAGGGCAAAAGAATCGCCGTGCTCAATCCCTGCACGTCTGGCTGTTTCTGAATTGCGCTCTCGTTCATGGTCTGCCACTCCCCCAGGCATCCTAAGAGCCAGTATCCCCTTTGCTCCGTTATCCCACTATCCGGTCTTTACAGTTTGGGCCGCACGTCCCGTTCCGCTTTGTCTATGTCTGCCAGGAAATCGATTTCGGTCCAGGGGAGCCCGCCGATCTTCTCATGTCCGACTTTGACGTCGGCGAAGAATTCGACCAGCGCATCCTCATATTCCATCTGCCAGGCTTCACGGTCTATATGGGTCTTGAGCGAAGCCACCACATAGGGCGCATCGGCATGACGGACCTTGAGGAAGCCCACGCCTTCTCCGGCGTAGTCGTAGCGCGAGGGCATCTTCTTGGTCAGGGCGATCACGCGCCCTCCCTCAACCACGACCATACATTCTTCTCCGGTCTGCTTGACGGTTTCGTCCATGAGCAGCGCGTTCGCGGAGGGGGACTGCACCAGGCGGCACAAAATCTCTTGATGGAACAGGACGTCCGCATCCATGACGATCGCATCGTCGTCCAGCGCATGGCGCGCGATCCAGAGCGAGGAGATACTACCTCGGTGGAATTCCTCGTTGACGAGAAAGTTCACGCGCACGTTACAGGAGTCCGCCTCCACCGCCGCACGAATCATCTCCTGCTTGTAGCCTACGACGATGTCGGCACGCTGGATCCCGACGTTCCGGAGCGACGTGAGGTAGCGATGCAGGAGCGTCTTCCCGCCGATCTCGATGAGACATTTGGGCCGGTGCTGCGTGACCTGCCACAGACGCTTCCCGACCCCGGCCGCAAGGATGATGGCTTTCATGCTTTGGTACAGAGCCGTTCAAACGCGTCGAGGAATCCGGCGATCTGCGGCTCCGTCAAGACGCCCATGTTGGCCACGCGAAAAATTTTGCTCTCGAATTGGCCTTGGCCCGCGTAGATCACGTAGCCCTGTTCCTTCAGCTTGTCGTGCAGGGACTGATAGGCAAGGCCATCGGGGAGGTGGTAGGCCGTAATCGTGTTGGACTGTTTGTCAGGAGTCAGGACAGGCTTCACGCCCAGCTTCGCCATACGGTCACGGATCAAGGTCGCGATGTTTTTGTAACGCTGAATCCGCTTGGCGACGCCCTCCTCCATCAATTCGTTCAGGGCTTCGTCGAAGGCGTAATAGATCTGCACGGCCGGCGTGAAGGGAGTCGTTCCGGCACCCTGGTTATCGACATATTGCGTGAGGTGGAGATAAACCGACCGCCTGGGGTAGCTGCGCATCTTCTCCAGGAATCCCTTGCGAATGAGCACGAAGCCCACGCCAGGGAATCCCTGGATGCACTTGCCGGATGTGCCTGCCACCATATAGATGTGCGGGCTTGCGATATCCAACGACTCGCCCGCCAAGGCGCTGACCGCGTCAAGAATGAAGACCCGGTTCTGGCTATCGACCACATCCGCGATTTCCTTGACCGGATTGATGAGGCCGGTGGTCGTCTCATGATGGACCATCGCCACGGCTTGTACTTCAGGATGTTGCCGGAGTGCCAGCCTGAGCCGCTCAGGGTCGGGCCTCGTCGTCCAATCGTATTTCAGTTCAGACACGCCCAGCCGGTAGAGGCCAATCATCTGGGAGATACGGTCTCCATAGACGCCGTTGTTGAGCACCAGCATCCGCTTGCCTTGCGGGAGCGACGACATGACAGCCGATTCAACCGCCGCAGTCCCAGACCCGGTCAGCACCACGGCGGCATAATCCGATTCCGCGCCCGGCACAAAGAGTTTCAATAACTTTGCCTGAATCCCGTGGAGGAGTTCCGTGAACTCTGATTCCCGATGGCAGATATCCGGACGCAACAAAGCCTGCCGCACCCGCTCACTGACGTTGACTGGCCCAGGATTCAGAAGAATCATATTCCCCTTCAGCTTTCAGCAATCAGCTTTCAACCGTCAGCTTTTTCGAACGCTGACAGCCGACAGCTGAGGGCTGATCGCTATTGTATTGCCTGCATAAACCGCTTTGTTATGTCCGGCGGATCCAGCATCACGCGACCGGCATCTTCCACCATCTCGTTGACTTTCACCAGCAACATGCTCGGCCCGTCCTTCTTCAGCATGTCCTTGAACTCGTAGACAAGGTCTTCCCGTTCCCGGACCCGCTCAACGTTCACATAGCCGGCCGCCTTCGCCACCTTCTCCAGCGGGACCACATTGGAAATCGTCGGCTGATTGCCAGTCGTCCCGTAGACTTCGTTGTCGAACACCACATGAATGAAATTCTTCGGCTTGAGCGCGCCGATCGTGGCCAGGGTGCCCATTCCCATCAGCACATTTCCATCGCCGTCGAAGATCACGACTTGCTTCTTCGGTTTGGCCAGCGCCACGCCCAGCCCGATCGCCGCAGCCGACCCCATGGATCCGATCATGTAAAAGTGGGTTGGGCGGTCGGCGATTTTCTGGGCCTCCCGCGAAGGGAACCCGTTGCAAATGATCACCGGCTGATCAGTCAGCAATTCCATCAAGGCCGCCATGGCCATCGCCCGACTCTGCATGGTTCCCTGTTCAGGCCTCATGGGTGCAACCCTTTCACGACACCTTTGGTAATCAAGAGGGCAACGGGAACCCGCTGCTTCATAAAGGTTTCCGCCAGCCACTTCAGATCCTCGACCGCCGTCTTTTCCGTCAGGGTCCGGTGGGGGATCTGCATGAGATCCAAAAATGGCTCCATCACCTCGCCCATCACCAGATGCTCCGGCGCATCCTTGCCATGCTGACCACGCCAGGACACGATCAGGAGGCAGGGCTGGCGGTACATCGCGTTCAAGGAAATAATCGTATTGAGGGACGTCCCCAGCCCGGAATTCTGCATGAGCACAGCCGGGATCTTGCCTGCCATATAGGCCCCGGCTGCCATGGCCACTGCTTCATCTTCTCGCACGGCCGGGACATAGATCCGCCGTTCCATCAGCTCGGCAATGATGCCGCCCAGGATCGAGTCGGGGACCCCCGTAAAGAAATCCACCCCGATATCTTGCAGGGCTTGAACGAATGCATCGCTTTCAATCATCGTGTCGGTTCCTCGCCGCTAAGCACATGGAAAAGCCCGCTATTATAAGCTATGCCTCGCGACATTCTCAACAAAACTGAGGGAGTTGCGCCATCAAATCGACCGTGATAGCGTTGCGAGATGATCGAACGGCAACAGAATCGCGCAGGCCTGTACTTCCTCCTCTTGGGGCTCGTCCTCTCGGTGGGCCATCCCCTGTCAGCCCAGGCAGTCTCGATGGTCAACGATCCGAACGGGTTCCAGGGCCTGACCTGGGGCGCCACCCTGACGGAACGGCAGGAGGTGGAAGTCACCAGAGCAGGCCCCCATGTGAACGAATTCCAATTGCGGAGCGGCGCTCCGTCCTATGCCGGAATCCCGGTCGAAAGCGTCCGGCTCTTAGCGGTCGACGATCAATTTGCCCGTGTGATCATCCGCTACCAAGGCGATGATCGGCACAAACAGATCCTGACCTATCTTGAACGACAATTCGGTTCTCTGGATCGTATTCCTGGACAGATGCTGCGAGGCCTCAATCAGCAATATACCTGGCGCGGGATTGATACGGAGATCAGCCTGACCTATCATGCCAACACGGAGCGAGGATTTATTTTCATCGACAGCCGGGCCCTGGCTCCTCGATTCAACGACCGCATCACCGATTCAGCAGAGTAATAGGATGCTAAAACAGACCGCCAACTTCGCTCTCCCATTGTTCAGGGCCTCAACGGACCCTAAGGGGTACGCCTTGGCTTTTTTGAGCATCCTGGTCCAAGCCCTCTGCCTGCTCACCCTCGCCGGCAGCCTGGCCTTTGCCGTGCCGATGCAAAACGACCCCAACGGCTTCGAAGGCATTCCCTGGGGCGCAGCCTTCTCGGAAACCGACACCTTTGTCAAAGTTGAGGATGCTGGCCCCGCGCAAACCCACGAACTGAAGACCGGAGCTCCCTCGCTCGGCCCAGCGAAGGTCGATTCCATGAGGTTCCTGACCGTTGACGGGAAGTTCGCGCGCGTTACCGTCCGCTACCAAGGCAAAGCGACCCACGAACAAATCCTGGCCTATCTCCAATCACGCTATGGCTCGCTCGACCGCACACCAGGACAATTTACCGGAGGCCCCGTCAAATTTTACAGTTGGACCGGGTTCGAGAGCGACATCAACCTCCGGTACGAAACCGCCACGGACCGGGGCATCATTTTCTTCGAAAGCCAGGAGCTCCGCCTCAAAATCACCGAAGGCAATTCCGCCACCGTGTTTTAATCAACCCCCTCCGGCCGGCTCGACAACAAACCCGATCATTTCTTGTCAGGAATCCTCTCTTCATGCTATTGTTTGAGGTGAGTAACTACTCACTCACTCATGGGAGCTCGATGCAACAGACCGCTCGAACCATGCGCCCCTCCAGCAGAGAACGGCAAGCCGGCTTGATTGCTGCGGCTGCGTCGCTCTTTGCCGCCAAGGGATTCAGCGGCACCACGACCAAAGAAATCGCCAAGGCGGCAGGCGTGAGCGAGGCCCTGGTCTTCAAGTATTTCCCGACAAAACGGGCGCTCTACGCTGCGATTCTGGCGGAGAAAGTGACCGTCAACGAACTACTTGAAGCGGTGGAGGGGGCCTCCCAAAGACGGGACGACCATCGCGTCTTCACCATAATCGCGAGCTCTCGCATTCGCCCCGACGTCGACTCGACTCTCTTACGGCTCTTGCTATTCAGCGCCCTGGAGGGACATGAACTCTCCGAGATGTTCTTCGGTAAACACCATAAAGTGTTCTACGACCACCTGGCTTCCTACATTCGAACCAGGATCGACGACGGAGCCTTTCGCCCGGTCGATCCCCTGCTGGCAGCCCGTGCCTTCATCGGCATGGTCGTTCATCACCGTTTACTCCATGAAATTTTCGACGTCCCGATGCATCAATCCCACGAGGAGACGGTCTCGACCTACGTCGATCTGTTCCTCACCAGTCTGATCAAGCCACCAGCCAGCCGTACGACGCCGGGGAGGCGTGCGCGATGAATTCCTTGAAGCAACATCCGATCGTCACGCTCGGCGTGATCATTTTCTTTGCGGTCACGGCCCTCGTCGTGTTTCGCCTCAGCAGCGGCGCCAAGAGCGATGTCCGCAACGCCCGCGTCATCACCGTCGCCACCGCGACGCCGCTCAAACAGGACCTGGACATTCGGCTCGCCTATACCGCCGACATCATCCCCAACCAGGTGGTCAATCTGTTCTCGCGGGTGGACGGCTACATCGGCAAGATCTACGTCGACAAGGGCGACCTGGTGAAGGCCAGCCAACTTCTGGTCGAGATCGACCATACGGATTACCAACATGCCGTCAACCAGGCCAAGGCCAATCTGGCGGCAGCCAGAGCAAGGGTCGCGCAGCAGGATGCGAGCGTCCGCAATGCCACTCTCACCCTTCATCGGATGAGGGCGCTGATCAAAGACCAGTTCGTCTCGCAACAGGATCTGGATAATGCCCAGGTCTCGTACGACGCAGCGGTGGCGGCGCTCGACTCGCTCGGCGCGCAGGTCCAGCAAATGGCGGTCGCCCAGGCCCAAGCCGAAACAAACCTGGCCTACTCCTATATCCGCGCGCCCTTCGCCGGCTATGTGGCAGAGCGCAACCTCGATCTTGGCGCCTATGTCAGCGGCGCCACCGCCGGCACCTCCACCATCTCGCGCGGCATCCTCACGCTCCATGAAATCCAGACGGTCCGCATTCTGATCGAGGTGGTCGAGAAAGACGTCCCGCTCATCCAGGTGGGGCAAAAGGCAGATGTGCGAGCCGAGGCCTATCCCGAGCGAATCTTCGAAGGCACGGTCACCAGAATCGTCCAGGCTCTGAACCGGGCCACCCGCACCATGACAGTCGAAGTGGACCTCCCGAACAAGGACCATGTCTTGAAGGGCGGCATGTTCGCCCGCGTCGAGGTCCTGGTCGGCAGTCATCGCAACGCGATTCAGATCCCCATCGACGCGGTCAGCCGATTGGAAGATGCCCAATATGTCTATATTGTGCGCGAGGGCAAGGCCCAGCGTATGCCGGTAGAAATCGGCGTCCGCGAGGACAACCGGGTCGAGATCACCAAGGGCCTGGACGGATCCGAACAGGTGATCGTCTCAGGGAAAGACCTCGTGCATGACGGAACCGCGGTGCAGACGCAATCAACAGACGCCGTAAAAGGTAAGACGTAGAACGTGAAACATCCTGTGAATACAGCGTTCCGCCTTCCACGTCCCATCTCATTCCCTCACGTCTTACGTTTCACGTCTCACATTTTACATTTTACATCTTCATTATGTGGTTAACCCTTCTCGCACTTCGCAATCGCATCGGGATCTTGATGCTGTCCCTGGCCATGGTGCTGCTGGGCGCCACCTCGCTGCAGCGGCTGCCAGTCGACCTCTTCCCCCAGATTCAAGTGCCGGTGGCCTTCGTCGGCGTCATCTATAAAGGCGCGCCGCCCCTCGACATCGAACAAAGCGTCGTCTATCCCATCGAAAAAGCCGTGAGCTCCGCCTCGAACGTCGAGCATGTCGAGTCCTTCGCCAAGCAGGGCATCGGCGCGGTGCAAATCTGGTTCAACTGGGGCGCGGACATCAACGTCGGCCAGATGGAAGTGATGCAGCGGGTCACGCAGATCCTGAACAGCCTGCCGCCCGGCATCTTGCAGCCCTTTATCGTCAAATTCGACGTCTCCAATATCCCCGTCTCCATCGTGACGGTCTCCAGCGACGATCTGGACGAACGGGCCCTCTACGACCTGGCCTACAACACGATTGCTCCGCAGATCGAACAGATCGCCGACGTCGCCGCCGCCACAGTGGAAGGCGGAAAGATCCGCCAGATCAATATCAACCTCGACCCGGCCCTCTTGAACGCCAGGAGCCTCTCGATCCTCGACGTCGTCAAATCCGTGAAGGCCGCCAACCTGATTCTGCCCTCCGGCGACATCAAGGCGGGCAATCTGGACTACAACGTCTTCACCAACAATCAGTTTCGCACGGTCGACCCGATCCAGGACGTGATCGTGAAGGTGAACCCACAGGGCAGCCCCGTACGGGTGCGGGACGTCGGGACCGTGACCGATTCGTCGGACATTCAGACCAACATCGTCCGGACGGACGGGGCCAGAGCCGTCTATTTACGCGTCAATAAACAGCCCATCGCCAACACTGTGGCGGTGGTGGATGCGCTACGCAAAGCCCTGCCGAAGATGGTTGGCATCCCGTCCAGCGTGAAGCTCGGCATTTCCTTCGACCAATCGGTCTACATCCGCCAATCGATCAACAACCTCGTCGAACAGGCGCTGCATGGATCGCTGCTGGCCGCGCTCGTCATCCTGATCTTCCTCCGTAATTTCACCAGCACCCTGATCATTTCCGTCTCCATTCCCCTTTCGATCATGGTGACCTTCATTGTGCTCTATTTCTCCGGGCAAACCCTGAACGTGTTCACGCTGGGAGGCCTGGCCCTGGGCATCGGCCGGCTGGTCGACGACTCCATCGTGGAGCTGGAGAACATTCAGCGCCACCTCAACAGCACACCCCGCCGCTGGGACGCGATCCTGGAAGCGGCGCGCGAAGTGGCGATGCCGATTCTGGCCTCGACCATCACCACGGTCGTCGTATTCCTCCCGATTTTCTTCGTCGCAGGCATTGCCCGTTTGCTCCTGATTCCCCTGACCATCACGATCGCGCTTTCGCTCTTCACCTCTTTCTTCGTCTCCCGCACAGTGACGCCGGCGCTCTGCTACAAATTCCTCAAGCCGGAGCAGGAAGCCCATCAGTCGATGCCGCGCTGGTTCGTGCGGATGATGGATTGGAGCCGCGAACGGTATGAGTCTCTGGACCGGGGCTATGAAGACTCGCTTTGCTGGGTCCTGGCCCATCGCACGCTCTTCATCGGCGGCATCCTGTTTCTCTTCGCCGCCTCGCTCGCACTGGTGCCCAAGATCGGCACGGAATTTCTCCCTGTGTCGGACGAAAGCCAGTTCCGCATCGTGCTGCGAGGGCCGGTCGGTCAGCGCGTGGAAAAAACCGAGCAACAAGTAGCGGAAGTCGAACGGGTGCTGCGGGCCCAGATCCCGGTCGAGGAACTGGGAACCATCATTTCCAGCACCGGCGTCCTGGCTCAGGGCCGCTCCTCCCTCTTCAATCCGAACACCGGCCCCCATACGTCGGTCATTTCCGTCTATCTGGTCTCACCGGATAAACGGAAGCGGAGCCAAGTGCAGATCATGAACGACGTAAGGCCCAAAGTGCTCAAGCTCTTTCCGGGTGTCGCGATGTTCTTCGATCCGGGCGGGCTCGTGAAGCGAGTCACCAGCTTCGGATCGCAGAAATCCGTCGATGTGGAGATCTACGGCTACGATTTCGAAAAAGCTCGCGGGGTCATCCGCGAGGTCGAGACCATAATGCACCGTATCCCAGGCCTGGTCGATATCGAAGTCAGCCGCGAGGAGAACTATCCAGAAGTCAACGTCGTGGTGGATCGCGAGAAGGCTGCCCTGCTGGGCATCAGCGAAACGGACGTGGCCAACGCGGTGCTCTTCTCACTCAACGGCAACGGTCAAACCGATCCCATCATCTATACCGACCCGCAAAGCGGGAACGAGTACTACATCAGCGCCTGGCTCGCGGAAGAGCATCGCCAAGACCTTACGGATATCGAGAACATCGTGCTGACCACCAAGACCGGTGAGCCGGTCCTCCTCAAGAACGTGGCTTCGCTCAAGCTGAATGCCGGCCCGGTGAAGATCGAGCGCAAATACTTCCAGCGGGTGGTCCATCTGACTGCCAACCCGGTGAACCGGGACCTGGGCGCCATCGGGGCCGACCTGGAAGCGGGCTTTGCCAAGATCCAGCTCCCCACCGGTTTCAGTATCAAGTTGGCCGGCCAGATCCAACAGCAGCGAGAAACCTTCGAGGGACTGATATTTGCCACAGTCCTGGCGCTCATTCTCGTCTATATGGTGATGGCCGCCCAGTTCAAATCGCTGATCGACCCCTTCGTCATCATGTTTGCGGTCCCGATGGGCTTCCCCGGCGTCATCCTGATCCTCTTCCTGACCGACACGACCCTCTCCACCACCTCGATGATGGGTATCATCATGATGCTGGGCATCGTGGTATCGAATGGCGTCCTGTTGGTGGATTACACGAATGTGCTGCGGAGGAAAGGACGCGAGTTACATGACGCGGCCATCACGGCGGCGCGGACGAGACTCCGCCCCATCCTCATGACCTCCCTCGCCACCGTCGCAGGGCTGCTGCCTATGGCGATCGGCTGGGGCACGGGCGGAGAAACAAATGCCCCCCTGGCCCGCACGGTCGTCGGAGGACTTAGCGTCTCGACAATCCTCACGCTCTTTCTCGTGCCTACGATCTATGTGATGTTAGAAGAACGGTTCCCACGCCATACGGACGCGGCCACGCAAGAAGCAGATTGGATACCGGAAGAGCCGGGGCAAGCACCGACCGGCAGATAGCTGACTGGCTAGCCGATGGTAGGAAATAGTGCCTTCAGCTTCATCGCCAAGCCGATATCCCCGCTGATCTTAAGCCGGCCAGACATAGCGACAACTGGTCCGCTCAACTGCCCCTTCAAAATCTTGATACAATCCTCCCCAGTCATCGAAAGCGAGACTTGTGGGTCCTCATGCAGCCCCTCTGTAACCTGACAGGCCCCCTCACGAATCGTGAGGATGTACTGCCCGCCCTGCGCGCCACTCAAATCAAATTGATAGACCCCATCAAGGTCTTCGGCCGCCTCTGCGTCGAGCTTGCTGGGGAGAAGCTGGAAGAAATCTTTGACGGTGTTGGGGTTCATCGGTACATGGGGACGGGAGATGCCTAATCGATACAGGGGCCGCGTTGCCGCGGCCCCTGTCCGGAACTAATACCGGAGCGTCACCGTCGCAGTACTGCGACGCGCGCCAAAAAAGTCTTTGGAGAACGTCTCAACAACGGCAGGGTCATAGCCCTTGCAACTGAAAATGTCGAGGTAGGCGTTGTTCGTATCGTTCGCAAAGTGGCCGCTGATCAACGACGTCGAGATCAGCTGCACCATGGAATAGCCGGCGACCCGACCTGAGCCGAAATCGACAACCTGACATTCGCCGAAACGCTTCATGCCGATGAGCTCACAAAGCTCCACGACATAGCGGCGAATATGGTCGGCGTTGCGAATAAGATCGGGATTACAATCTTGAAGGTCGACGGAGGTGCACAGTCCCCACGCTTTCCCCTCTCCCACCATCTCTTGGGGGGCAATCGAGGCAGCTGCTGGGGACTCAGGTGGAAAGATCGCGGACTCGGAACCGGCCGAGCTACTCATAAAGGGTGCACCTTTCTGTTAGGAGGGTGAAAAAATGTTACGATAAATCGTAATGCCCAACTATACCACGATTTTTCCCGCATCAGGGAAGCTGACGAAACTTTTTTTCACACGAGACGCTCACGGGTCTCCGGTCGGTTGACAAGGTTCTCGGCGGTCGGAGAGAATGCGCCCATGACCATGAGCACTCCAGCGAATCCGACCTCGACCCAGCCGTCAGCCGACCTCCCTGACCGCCTCTGCACCTGGTGCAAGGTCCCCATGCGGAAACGGCTGGTCGCCAGCGGGCAATTCGTCCATTACACCTGCCCCACCTGCGTCTTCCAACATACGACCAGACGAGGCCCCAAGCCGGCGGCCCCGGCCCATTGAGCTTCCGGTTGACAGTCAGAACTTCCCCTCGGTGAGCTTCCTGATCGCTTCCATCCTCTGACGGTTCACCCCGAAATCACGGTAGCCGGTCCGGGACGCGGATCGGAAATGAACGATCTTCGCCTCATCGTCGAACAGAAACTCCACATCGTCCACAAATCGCAGCAACAGGCTAGTGAACTCATAGTGGAGATAGGTCTCGTCTTCCTCCACCAGCTTAGTACGGGGAAGGGACCGAATAATCGCTTTCAGAGCCTCCTTCGCCTCAGCCCTGGCCTTCCGATAGCGAAAGGGCGCGATGGCATGGCCCTCGTCTTGCGCCTGCGTCGACACACAGTTAGGACTTGCCGAACAGGGGTCTAATTGTCTCATAGGGCGAATATACCTCAAAAAATAAAAACGCGCGCAACTGGCTCAAAACGATCATCCAGCGAGGCCTTAGCGAGAGCGCACCCGTAGAATGCTCAAACATTCGGCCCAGCAAGGCCACAGCCGATGAACGCACCGGAGGCGTAGCCTTGGGCTACGTTGAGGATACGTTCGAGGCGAGAACGACGCTGGCGGACTATTTCAGCATTCTACTAGATGAAGGGGGACAGCGGCGCATACACCACCGAATGCCCGATCAACTGTCCTAAGCAAACAGGCATCAGCTCTTCACTCAGCGGAGCCCGATTCAGGCGGACCTCGATATGGAATCCTGCCGCGGTGCCGACGACTCCGATAATAGCGGATGCATCCTCTGCACCTGGAAATAGTTCCTGTGTTTGGAACTCGCAGAGGGTGCTATAGAGGCGGCCATCTGGTTCGATTACGGATCGGAGCTCCGGAAGATCGTCGAGCACACAATGCACCGAACAACGGTAGACGAAGCGGGCGGTGGGATCGATCGACTGGAACTCCACCAGCGCATCCTCGGAGAAACCCGTCAGGCAAACCCTAACGCTGGCTGGTTCTATGGCGGAGGTCGCAGCCAACTTACTGGCCGGCACCAAAAACTCATAGGCGTCGGCCGTGTTGTACTCGAACTGACAGGGCCCGAAGGCGTCAGGCCAGGAACAGAAGAAATGCGCAGAGGGATTGACCGGACGCAAGATCAGCTGCTGCTTCTCCACCGATGTCTCGACGGGAAGCTCCAATAGCGTGATCGCTTCGAGAAACGCCGTGCGCCGCTCTTCCAGCCATTGATCCCGCTCGATATCGCCGCGCGTCTCACCGGGGGTGATCACCTCGTGCGTCTGGAGCCGCGCACGGATAAACGAATGGGCATGGCGAAACCCCAGCCAGAACATGCTGCGGGGATTGTGCAACCGCAACGGATCGCGAATGCGCCAGGGATGGCTGATCGAACAGTAGGTGCCGACGTCCTGATAGCGTTGATAGACGGTGTGGTAGGCACCGGCCAGCAGGAAGAAGTCGCCGCGCCAGCCCTCCCGGACATGGATCAGCGTCGCATCTTCCGTGGACCAGGCGTCCAACTGATCGAAATCCTCCGGCGCCTCGATCGTCCATTCTTCGATGTAACAGATGACGTCCTTCGAAGGCCCCGCCGGCTTAAATCCTAACGCAGCCAGCCGTTCGCCCACGGCGAGGACCTGCCCAAAGGTCAGGGGCGTCGTCGTTTCCCAACGACGTTCACGCACGGTGGATCATCGCTCCCCCCGACTCATTAACGGGCCGCCCGCACAGCCTTCTGTTCAATCGTCGTATCGACGAGATAGCGGTCGAAGCCGTCCTTCAGGGTTGCCGCCAATAAGTGCTGGACATCCTCGTCGCAAAACCAGAACAGGGTGTCGCGCTGTGAGCCCTCGATATTCCTGGTCGTCGTGCTCTGATCGCCAAGATTCTTCGCCGTGATGACCAGCTTGCTGCTGGCGTTCACCATCGTCGAAAAGGCCCGGCTCTTGGCGTTGGCTGAAAAATCGAGCAACTGCCCACTGACGACGATATCGGCATCCTGCGACGTAGTCGCCCCAGCGCTGGAGGCCACCCGCACCGTCCAGGCCCGATCCTTCCACCCGCGCGTGCTCAGGCGATCTGCGAGGGCATGGGCCAGAACCACCCCCGGCCGCTCCCCTGCCAAATCGAAGTAGGTCACCCCCCCCCATAAGTGGGTGCGCAGACCAAGGCGTGTCTTCTCGGCCCGCCGGTCTTCAAAGGGTTCGATGACTATGCGGACCGCCGGATCCAGAGATAGAGCTGCCGCCTGTTTCTGCGGCACATGCAAATGCACCGTCTGCCCGGTCCCGGCACAACCGGCGCCGATCAACAAACTTGCCGCAAACAGAATACCGACACTCAGTCGTCCCATTTTTGGATTCTGCATATTCTTCTCCTTGCGATTGGCTACCCCACCATTGAAGCAGTCCAGCCTACTCAAGTTGTAAGCGAGAGACAACCACCAGCACAATTAGAATGCTGAACCGAGGCGTCATCGATGCGTAAAACGTGAGAGGTGAAAGGTTTCTGAGAAAGAGCCCTCAACAGTCCCACCTTTCATTTTTACGTCTTACCGTTCACGCCCCTAGCGAGTCACGATCGGGAGAATGGCGCGAAAGGTCTCGCGGCTGAACTCCGGCACCTGACCGGCTTGAATCCTTGGATCGGTAAACGGCAGGAAACGGACAATCTTTAGGAATGACCGTTCGGCCAGGACCGCGGCAATCTGCGCCTTGCGATCATGAGTGATCGAAAGGGTATAGCCCTCGCCTCGCTTCCATTCCCACAGAGTCGGCGCCAACGACAGTTCCAGCCCCTGCCCTGCGAGCTGATGAAACCGGTCTACGATCCGAGCCTTATGCTGCTTGATTCCCTCCCCCCCCAACATCAAGGCACAGACGACATGGTGCCCCCACCAAAAGAGCGTCCGGAAGGTAAAAATATTCAAGTCATGAAAATGTTTCGGGAAGTCCAGATACTGATAGGGGAAAAGCTCAAGATGTTCGCCCTTCACAAAATGGCAGTTGGCGGAATTAAAATCCGGCGGGGTCACGAGAGAAACAGACGCGACCTCCTCTTTCAGCGCCACCTGGGTGGCCATGAGATCATGCCGCACCTTGTCCATGATCTTCGCCTTGGCGCGAAAGAACTGCTGATCGGCCAGCAAGGCCGCTTCTTCTGCTGTGAAGGGTAATGACATAGCTATGAATAGGCTGGGAACGGCTCGAAATATACTGCGCTATTTCTGCTGCGTTTCGAACTGGGAGACCGTCAAGTCGTACTGCGCCCGACATTCCGCACAACGGACCCACAGTGCATCTTGAAACACGTCCATCTCCCGAACCGATAGGGCCGACATATGGGTCCCCATGCAGGCTTTGAGCGCCGCGAGCGCATCTTGTTCTGCAGACCCAGCCTCAGGCGAGACGGACTCGGCTGCCGATGCCTGTCTGGTAATCGCGCCGGTGGTCACCCGATGAACCATGCGACAAGAACTGCACGTGAGCACCACGATGCGCTCCGGCTCGACGCGTTTGACCGTCAGACAGAGCGGATGCACCGACCAACATTGCTGGAGAAAGGCTCCGCCACGAATTGTCTCTGCCATTATCTGTCCTCACGCTACCGCAGGATGCGCAAACAGTTCGTCCAGCAAGGCCGCAGCGAGTGAAGGCCCGAGGCGTACCCGGAGGGTACGTTGAGGGTCTGAACGATGCGAGAACGACGCTGGCGGACTGTTTCAGCGTCCTACTACAGCGCCCAAAGGATCAGCATCACCAGCAGGCCAAGCCCATAGGGGAGCACGCAAGAGTACAGCAACGCCGACCTGGCTCGGTCCGTCGACCCATTGCGCGACAATTGCTCTTTGTAGACGAATTCACGGGAGAGGATCAGCACAGTGAGGGTCAGAGCCAAGGTCCTGCTTGTTCGCGGCCAGGTATAGGCGCCGCTGGCAATGAAGTTCGCCGTGAAAAATCCACTAAAGAGGAGAATCATCGGCGCCAGAACGAAACGGACTGAGTCGGAAAAAAAGGCATGCCAGCCCGGACGGGTTTCCTCTGGACTGGACTGTGGGCTGGGAGTCACGAGCCGACGGCCACGGAGGTCTCTTCCTTCGGCGAAAGAGAGGGGCTCCCCTCTTGGGCGGCGCGGCAGACCTTACATACGCGGGGACGAACTTTCAGGAATGTCACTTTGCCGCTGGCCAGGCAGCTGTAATGGACGAACTCATCACACAGAGTGCAGCGAGACCATCCGCCGGAGAAAAACGTTTTGTTGCGGTAGAGCCCTTCCTTGCAGACCTTGCAGTTGCGAGGCTCAATCCCCAACAACATCGGCTCCCAATCTCCGCCCGCTTTCCTAATGCTCATGAGGCGGAGTATAGCTAAGGCAAGCGGCGAGAGGCAAGGGGCGCGAACGCCGTAACATGCCTTGCCTCTGGCGTCTCACATTTCACGCCTCACGGTTTGACAGCCTCTAGACCTTTTGCTACTCTCCGCGCCGACTCACAGCCTGTCACACGAACTCGGTTTTCGTCCCCATGAACGTCAAAGACTACCTTGAACAGAAGCGAAACGACGTGGATCGGTTCCTCGATTCCGTCATGCCTAGCGCCACCACACCGCCCGCCACGCTCCACGAGAGCATGAGATACAGTCTCATGGCAGGAGGCAAGCGCGTCCGCCCGATCCTGGCCATGGCCGCGGCAGAAGCGGTGGGCCAGCCGGCGCCTGGATTGATGCCGGCCGCCTGCTCGCTGGAACTAATCCATACCTACTCCCTGATTCACGACGACCTGCCAGCAATGGACAACGACGACTTCCGCCGCGGGAAACCGACGAACCACAAGGTCTACGGCGACGCCATGGCAATCCTGGCCGGCGATGCCCTGCTGACAATGGCCTTCGCTCTCTGCAGCCGCCCCGACCTCATGAAGGGCTGCGACCCGGCCCGCCAGGTACGGCTGATTCAAGAACTAGCCTACGGATCTGGGAACGCCGGGATGGTGGGAGGACAGGTCTTTGATATCCAGGCGGAAAACATAGATATCGATTTCGCGATGCTCCAGAATATCCATAAACATAAAACCGGCATGTTGATTCGCGCCGCGGTGCGGATGGGCGCCATTGCCGCCGGCGCTACCAACCATCAACTGGACGAGCTCACGAGCTATGCCGAGGATGTCGGACTGGCCTTTCAGATTGCGGACGATGTGCTCAACGTGACGGGCACGCGCGAGGAACTGGGCAAGAATCCTAACACCGATGCGGAACGGGGCAAGAAAACCTACCCAACGTTCTATGGAGCTGAAGGAGCCAGAAAACTGGCGGACGACTGTGTGGCCCGAGCCATCGCGCGCCTTTCCCAATTCGGCCAAGCCGCCGAACCGCTCAGTGAAATCGCGCGCTATATCACGTCGAGGAAAAACTGACGTGAGGCTGAAACATAAAACGTGAAACGCATCCGCTTCTTTCAAGTTATGACTTCTTGCTGCTCACGTTTCACCGTTCCCGTCTCACCGTTTACGTCTTCAAGATGAAAGTTCTCGTCACAGGGGCAACCGGCTTTATCGGAGGCGCAGTCACACGCGCGCTGGTGAACCGTGGCATCGACGTCCGGGTCCTGACCCGCAGAGCATCCGACCTCCATAATCTTCAGGGTCTGACCGTCGAACTGGTCGAAGGCGATCTACGCGATCAGGCCTCGTTGCGCAAAGCCCTCACCGGCTGCCAGCAGCTCTACCATGTGGCGGCGCACTATGCCCTCTGGGCCAAAGATCCCTCGATCTTTTACGACGTCAATGTCACCGGCACGAAAAATCTGATGGAAGCGGCCCGATCAGTCGGCACCGAACGAATCGTCTACTGCAGCACCATCGGCGCCATCGGCCTTCCGCCAGGCGGAGGGCTCGGGAAAGAAGAGACGCCCGTCTCGCTTGATCAAATGGCGGGCCACTACAAACGGTCGAAGTACCTGGCAGAGCAAGAGGTCTTGAAACTCGCGAAGGCGGGGCTGCCGGTCGTCATCGTGAACCCCAGCGCCCCGGTCGGAGCAGGCGACGTGAAACCGACCCCGACCGGGCAGGTCATCGTGGATTTCATGAAGGGCCGGATGCCGGCCTATATCGAAACCGGGATGAACATCGTGGATGTCGACGATGTGGCTCTTGGCCATCTACTGGCGATGGAGAAGGGCCGGATCGGCGAGCGCTACATCCTCGGCAACAAGAACTTGATGCTGCGCGAAGTCTTCGAAATCTTAAGCCGCCTGAGCGGCGTCAAGGCGCCCACGGTCAAACTCCCGCGACTCGCGATTCTCCCCCTGGCCTATCTGAATCAATGGATCGCCAACGTTACGGGCCAGCCGCCGCGCATTCCACTCGAAGGGGTGAAGATGGCCAAATATAAAATGCACTACGATTGCAGCAAGGCGATCAGGGAGCTCGGCATCCCGCAGACGCCGCCGGAGATTGCTCTAGGGAAAGCAGTCCAATGGTTCCGAGATCATATGTACGTGTAACAAAAGCAGTGAGCCCTCAGCTCTCAGCTTTCAGATCTGAGCTGACGGCTGATTGCTGAAAGCTGAAGGCTCTTCTCTATGGACCTCCTGGCCCTGTTCTTTAAAACCATCCTCTTCCGTCCCTACGTCTTTGCCTTTCTGGCGGCCTTTCTCTTCGCCGCGATCAAACTGATTGGCTGGCCGCGGACCTGGCGATTCTGGCTGATTAGCTGGGGCACAGCCTTCGTCTGCGAGTTTTCATCCACGCGCAACGGGATTCCCTTCGGCTGGTACCACTACAATGGCTCAACCGTGGGGCAGGAACTCTACTTCTCCAACATCCCCTTCATGGATTCGATCTCGTTCAGCTTTCTTCTCTACGCGGCCTACACTCTGACTCTCTGCTTTTTCCTCCCGATCTGTCCCTCCTCTGACCGCTCCAGGAGCTGGCTCACCGGGCTCCGCTTCGATCGCGCCACCCGCACCGGCTGGGCCGTCCTCCTCGTCACGGCGTTGTTTTATGCGTGCATCGACATGGTCATCGACCCGGTCGCTTTGCGAGGCGACCGCTGGTTCTTGGGCAAGATCTACTACTACCCGGATCCCGGCACCCACTTCGGCGTGCCCCTCGCGAACTATGCAGGCTGGGCCGTAGTCGGACTGATTTCCCTTTCCATCTACTTCCGATTCGACCGGGGGATCCCGGAACCAGCCTTCCCCGCCGACCACTCCGTCACCACCAGGCTCCTCCTCGGCGTCGGCCTCTATTATGGCGTTCTGGCCTTTAACCTCGGCGTGACCTTCTGGATCGGCGAATCGCTGCTCGGCATGACGGGCCTACTGATGTACGTCCCCGTAACCGCCTTGCTCCTGCTCCGGCTTCTCAAGCCGCTCGAACCTGGGAATCCCTAGTCATTGGGCCTGCTGGTGGCAATAACTCGGAATAATTTTGTATAGTACAGTCCGAGGCGATACGATGCGAACCAAACTCCTGATAGTCATTTTTCTTGCCGTACTGGCCGGCGTTGCGACGTTCGGCTGGCTGGGCTATCGCCTGTTCACCACCGGCTTTAGCGCGAAGACGGAACCCCAGGCGATCGAGATCTTTCTGGCGCGCCAGATCCGGCATCTCGCTATCCCGATCGAGCAACGGAACACCCCCAACCCTGTCGCGCTCAGTCCGGATCTTTTGCAGGAAGGGCTGGCCCACTTCGCAGACCATTGCGCGGGCTGCCATGCCAACGATGGGAGCGGCCAGACACCCATCGGCAAGAATGTGTACCCCAAGGCGCCGGACCTCCGGCTGCCCGATACCCAATCGATGTCCGACGGGGAACTCTTCTGGGTCATTCACAACGGCATTCGCTTCACCGCGATGCCGGCTTGGGGCGAAGGAGATCCGGCCCAGGACCTGGACAGCTGGAAGCTGGTCCACTTCCTTCGCCATCTGCCGCAACTGACAACAGAAGAACTCGACCAGATGAAGGCCCTCAATCCCAAAACGAAGAAAGACCTGGAGGAGGAAGCCGCGTTCGACCAATTCCTCCAGGGCAACGACTCTGCGGCGATCCAGCCGGAGAGCGGCCATCACCATTAAGCGACCGTTTGTATGAAAAAGGACCGATTCAACATGCTGTACCGGAGTCTTCTCGCTTGCGCCCTCTGTCTCATCTCCTCCACCGCCTTTGCCCATGGCAGCGGACAACATGTGCTCGGCACGGTGACCGCCATCGACGCGGGGCACCTCACTATCAAGACGCCCAAAGGCCAGACCGTGAACGTACAAGTGAACAAACAGACCCGGTTCAGGGAAAAGGGCAATCCGAAAGGCGCCAATCTACCTTCGGTGGGCGATCGCGTCATCATTGAAGCGACCAAAGCCAACAAGACCCTGACTGCGACCGAAGTCCATTACGCATCAGGTAAACGTATGCCACCCCCGGCACAACCGGCGCCCACTCAAGCAAGGTGATCTATGCCAACCGTTCGTGTGACGCGAGAAATTCATAACTATCTCTTTCGCGGCGGGGTTCAGGCCGTCACCACCCGCGTGCTGGTCACGGGGATTGCGGTTTTCCTGGCCGTCATGACCGTGCCGGGCATTGAGGTCGACTCAGTCCCTGCCGGAATCGCCGCCATCCTCGTGCTCGTGTTTCTCAATCTCCTGGTCCGTCCCATTCTCTTTGTGCTGACCCTCCCCTTGATCGTCCTCTCGTTGGGACTCTTTCTCATTGTGGTCAACGCCCTGCTGCTCGAATTCACCGCCTATCTCGTCAAGGGATTCACCGTCACGGGATTTTGGCCGGCGGTCGTCGGCGCGGTCGTGATCAGCTTGGCCACGACGATCCTCAATGCCTGGACCACTGAACCGCGCCTGGTGGAGCCGCACGCATTCCCTCAACAGCGTGCCCCCAGAATTATCAGCCCCGACGAATAACACACCCATTCCTTTTCATTGAATTGCTCGGCGCACGTTGTTACAATGACCGCGCTACTCCACCCAAACTCACGAATGACACCCACAGCCCCACACAGCAAACCAATTCCCGAGACGCAGCTTCAGCGGACCTTGACGGCCGTGCTGAACGACTTGCCGGTCGACGCCGCGCTGGCCGCCGTATTCCACCGGGACCAAGGCCCGCTAATTGGCCATGCGGCATGGGGCTTCACCCCGCGCGACACGCAAGCGATCCTCCGGACACTCGCGGCCCCCGCTGTCGCAGCTGCATCGGCCGCAAATAGCCAGGAAGATGGACGCACCATTCGTCTCCGCTTGATTGCGCCTGACGTGAAATCGATGCTCGCCGTGCCCCTCCGGTATCGCAATAAAACCTACGGCTTCCTCGTCATCAGGCGCAAAGAGAGCGCCACCTTCGCGAAAAAAGAAAAAATTTTGATGGAGCAGGCCAGCGACGCGATCACGAAAGCGCTGGAGCGCGACGGCCTCTTCGATATGAACGTGGTGCTCAGCCGGCCCTTCGTCACGCACGAGCCGGTCCCTCCGCCACCCTCGCCGGCAGAACTGTTTGCGGCGCCAGTGTCGCAGCTCATGCCGGAGCTCCAAGATAAAATTGTCGCCGCGCTGGCGGATGCCAACCAATATGTCGCCTACGATCGCATCTGGGCCTGCCACTACGACCCCCTCGCGGGCAACGTCGAAGTGCTGGGGATGGCCGGCGATCTGAAGAGCGAGCAGAAAGACGGGAAGAAAGATCTCAAGCCGGGCCACCGCCTCACGCTCGACAGCTCTGCCTCCGGCTGGGCAGTCCGCCATCGCAAGCCGCGCGTGGATCACGACCTCGCCTCCACCCAGGGGCGGTTTCTCGATCACAAATATCTGTTCAAGGACCGGCTGCTCTCCTCGTTCGTCGTGCCCTTCTTCGTCCGGGGACAAGTGGGCGGCACCATCACCCTGGCCTCAAAAGAAGCCGGGCGGTACCAGCAGACGGATGCCCGCACGCTCGAACCGATCATCGTCAAGATTGCAGAAATCCTCCAGGCTCCGTTAGCAGTACCGGCCCGCCAGGCCCAGGCCGCTGGCCAAGAAGGCGCGCCAGGAGAGGCCACCGCTCCGGATTCTTCTGAGCCCATCATCAGAAAGCAGGAGCGACAGGCTGCCATCGGCGAGTTCAGCCTGTTCCTCGCGACAGAAGTGCGGGAGCCTCTCGCCTCGATCCGCGCCCAACTGGAAGAAGTCACGGCTGAAGGCATCCTCGATTTCGACCCCCAGACGCGCGTCGAGAACGCGATGCGCGACTTGATCCGCATCGAAGCCATCCTGAACGAGATTTTAGACTTCGCGAAACCGCTCGAGCTGAACCGGCGGCTCCTCCGCATACCCGAAGTCATCGAAAGCGCGCTGACGGTGGTCGCCACCGATCTCGAAGTCACCAGAATCCAGGTGACCAAGGACTATGCGACGATAATCGCACCGGTCCGCGGCGACGAATCCAAAATCCAGCAAGTCTTTTTGAGCATTTTTAAGAACGCCGGGGAAGCGATGAGCCCGGGAGGCCATCTCCATATTCAGATCACCCAGCATCGCGCGGGGCGCGGCGTAGAAAATCAGATCCTCATCAAGAACGACGGCGCCCCGATTCCAGCGGAAATCGTCGACAAAGTCTTCGAACCGTTCTTCACCACCAAACGTGCCGGCACAGGCCTGGGCCTCGCCACGGTCAAGAAGATCGTAGAAGAACATGGCGGCTCCATTGCCATCGGCAGCGCGCCAGGCGAAGGCACCACCGTCACCATTCGTCTCCCAGGTCTCAGCCGCGGCCCGTCCTATCGAGGACGGGGACGCCGGCCTCCCACACGCCGCCCGGCCTAATCTCGCGATTCCGCTCACATCGTTCGCGGAACCCGTCAAACGAGAAACAGCTCGGAGCTACGGCCGTGCCCTTAGAACGGCGCCTCTTGGCTCGCTGGGGTTCATCCTGAAGAACCAGAAAGACTATCTAACCAGACAGACAAGCCACCCTCCCCTTTTCACCCTTGACAGGCCCACCCTCCCTGACTATGATTTGACCCAGTTGATTTGAACTCGCAGCCTAAAATGCATTTTCTCCGGCCACCATTATTCAAAGGAGTAGGCTCATGAATATCCTAGTCGGTACCGTTTCGACTGTCTCCGGTGTCCTGTTTGCCCTGTCTATGGCCTCGGCAAATCCCTCGCTTCTCCCCAAGCACGAGGGCTATCCGATGAAGAACAGCGGAAGCCCTGTGACGGGACAGCCAACCGCCAATGATCCGGGCCAATCCGATGCGCGTGGCGAATCCACATTGCTCAAGTCCACAGAATCCATCAAGCACAGCGAACAGAACCTCGTGAAGTCTGATAATGCGCGGATCACTGAAGGACAGGGGGCGGGCCGCCTGCCGAAAGTCCAGGGCCCTCAGATCAAGATCAATCCCCCAGTCACCTCTGCCACGAAGATCACTGGCGATCGCAAGATCAACTAGTCGGCCTGTTTAGCCCAAGATACAAAGGGGGACGCAGGATTTATCCGGCGCCCCCCTGTTTTTTTGTGCGACAAGCCCGAGCTGGGGCTAAAGTATTCCGCAGCCGGAAACGCCAAGGTTTCTTGGCCCACTCTCCCGCGTAATCGACGCCGACTCGCGGATGGACCTCAATCGATCCACTCCCCACTGACTCACCTCGGTCCTCGAACCAGAGAAATTCGCCGGACGTAAGGTCAGCGCGATTGAGACTGCAATCGATCTGCAGCGCGCGGCAAAGCTTCCCCGGTCCGTCGATCAAGTCCCCATCGAGCTCAATCGCCCGGATCAAGACGGCTGAAGGAAACCCCTCCAGCTCCGTCACCACGTTCAAACAATGGTACATCCCGTAAATGAGATAGACATAGGCGATCCCTCCTGCCCCGAACATTACATCCGTTCGCTGAGTTCTCCCTTTCGAGGCATGACAGGCCTGATCATCCGGCCCGACATAGGCCTCCACTTCGACGATCCTGCCTGCCACGCTCCGATCCTCGATCACCCGCACGAGATACTTGCCGATGAGCGAGCGCGCCACCGTGACCGTTGGGCGAGTGAAATAACTCTGTGGAAGGATTGTTCGCCCTGGCTTCATAGGGCTCACTATAGGCCGAGCCGGACGATCTTCCAATATGGCGAGATGGCGTGGGCATGCTCAACGAGCCGGAGCCTTCTTTGCCTACCTCTCCCGGGAGTGAGCGCGTGCTGTCTCGGACTGCGGGCGCCCAACGAGGGTCTTCTGAGACCGCGCGTTACGCGAGCACGCGAGACACCCGCGCACGCGGTCATTTGATCTCTTATTCTGCTTGAATGGGAATGTAGAGGACGCTCCCCTGCCGGTTGACCAGCAGGAGCGCAAGGCCGGAAGGTTTCATCGGATCGGCCAGTCGCTGAAATACGGAGAAGCTGGAGATATGCTGACGATTAAGCTCCAGCACCACATCTCCAGGCTGGAGGCCTGACGATTCTGCCAGGCTGCCTTCCTCAATATCGGTCACCACCACTCCGCTAGTGACGGCCAGATTCATCTGCCGGGCCAGAGGCACGGTCACATCGTCGAAGACCACGCCCGCGAGAGGATGCACCGTGGAGGCTGCCGCCGATGGGGCCTGGCTCTTCTTCGCCCGTTCACGCGGCGCCTCCTGCACCACCAGGTCAGCCTGATACGGCTTGCTCTCACGCAGGAAATCCAGCTTGTGCTTACTCCCGATCGTCACGGCAGCCACGAGGTTCCGGAGATGTCCGCTGTCCATCACGTCATGTCCGTCGAATCGCACCACCACATCGCCGCGCTTGAGACCGGCTTTCTCGGCCGACCCTTTGGCTTGCACATCGGTCACGATTGCGCCCTTCACATCTGGTAGGCGAAAAATCTTACCGAGCAAAGGCGTAACATCCTGCGTCGAGGCGCCGAGAAATCCACGGACCACCCGCCCGGTCTTGAGCAAGCTCTGCATGGCAGCCTTGGCCATATTGCTCGGAATGGCAAAGCCCACGCCGACGCTCCCGCCGGTTGGACTGGCGATGGCCGTATTGATTCCCACCAGCTCTCCGTTGATGGTCACCAAGGCCCCGCCTGAGTTGCCAGGATTGATGGGCGCATCGGTCTGAATGAAGTCTTCGAAGTCCGCGATCCCGACATCGGCTCGGCCGACGGCGCTGACAATGCCGAACGTCACACTGCGGCTCAACCCCAATGGATTGCCGACCGCGAGCACAAATTCTCCGACGGCAAGCGTGCTCGAATCTCCCCAGGTTACGGTCGGGAGGTTCGTCGCCTGAATTTTCACCACAGCCACGTCGGTCTTGGGATCGCTGGCCACCACTCGCCCTTTATATTGCCGCCGGTCGGCAAGGATCACTTCCACATCGACCGCATCGGCGATGACGTGGTTATTCGTCAGAATATAGCCGTCCGGTGACACAATCACGCCGGAGCCCTGACCATATTGACGGCGGGGGGGGGCATCCTTAACCAGACCAAACGGGAGCCCTTCGTCGCTGAACGCTTGGTCTCGCACTATCACCGTTGACCCGATGCTGACGACAGCGGGAGTGACTTTGGCGGCGGTCGCCTTCACCTGCGCCTGGAGATCGCCTCCACTCGCCACAGGGATCGCACGGTCGCCAGCCAGAACAGTCCCAGCCACGACCGAGCTCCCTACACAGAGTCCGACCACGATTCGCAACAGAAAATTTGGTTGAAGCATGCCACGGTCCTTCATGAAATCAATCGCCGCTCGATCACCCATAAACGAACGTAGCCTAGCACGCATCAGTCAAAGTGGCACTTACAATTCTACATGGCGCAAGCGAAGAGCGTTGGAGATCACGGACACGGAACTGAACGTCATCGCAGCACTGGCGATCATAGGGCTCAAGAGGATGCCCCAGACCGGATAAAGCGCGCCTGCCGCAACCGGCACCCCGATCACATTGTAGAGAAATGCGAAAAGGAGATTTTGCCGGATGTTCCGCATCGTGGCCTGGCTCAGTCTCCGCGCACGGAGCAGTCCTCGCAGATCCCCCTTCACCAACGTCATCCCCGCGCTCTCGATGGCCGTGTCCGCCCCGGTTCCCATCGCAATCCCGACATCGGCCAAGGCCAGCGCCGGCGCATCGTTGACGCCGTCTCCCGCCATCGCCACCACACGACCTTGCGACTTGAGACGGGCAATAATCTGACCCTTCTGGTCCGGCAGGACATCCGCCAGGACCTCATCGATGCCAAGTTGCCTGGCCACCGCCTCAGCCGTATCGTGATGGTCCCCCGTCAGCATGACGATGCGGATGCCTTCGGCCTTGAGTTCCTGCACCGCGGCGCGAGTGGAATCTTTGATCGGATCTCCCACGCCCAGGAGGCCGGCAGCCTGCCCATCGACTGCCACAAACAGGACTGTCTGCCCTTCATGGCGCAGCGAGACCGCGTCACCGTCCAACTGCGTAAGGCTCTGGCCGGATAGGCCGATGTCATCACGTAAAAACGCCACCGTCCCGATGGCCACACGACGACCGGCCACCGTCCCGGTCACGCCCTTCCCCGTCACAGAGCGAAAGCCCTCGACTCGAGCAACAGCGATTCCTCGCCCTTCCGATCCCGCTACCACCGATGCTGCCAAAGGATGTTCGCTACTCCGTTCAAGACTCGCGGCAAGCCCCAACAGCTCGGCCTCGGACCAGGGCGCCACCACATGCACCGACAACAATTTCGGTTTGCCCTCCGTGAGGGTCCCGGTCTTATCGATCACGAGCGTATCCACCTTGCCGAAAATCTCCAGCGCCTCCGCCTTCTTCACCAAGACGCCAGCCGTCGCGCCGCGCCCGGTCCCCACCATGATCGACATCGGCGTCGCCAATCCCAACGCGCAGGGACAGGCAATAATCAGAACCGCCACGGCATTGACCAGCGCATAGGCCAGCTTAGGCTCAGGCCCCCAAATCGCCCAGGCCACTGCCGTCATCAACGAGGCCGCCACTACCAGGGGAACAAAATAAGCCGCGGTCACATCCGCAATTCGCTGGACCGGCGCCCGGCTCCGTTGCGCCTCGCTCACCATCTGCACGATCCTGGCAAGCATCGTATCCCGCCCGACCCGTTCCGCCACCATCACAATTCCGCCAGTCCCGTTGATGGTTCCGCCTACCACCGAATCTCCAACGGTTTTCTCGACCGGGATCGACTCCCCCGTGATCATGGATTCATCTACGGACGTGGAACCTTCTTGAACCATCCCATCGACCGGCACCCGTTCTCCAGGCCTGACGCGCAATCGATAGCCCACCTGGATTTGCTCGGGCGGCACGTCTTCTTCCTGCCCGTCCGATTTGATGAGCCTGGCGCTCTTTGGCGCAAGCTGGAGCAGGGCGCGAATCGCGGAGCTCGTCTGGCTTCTGGCCTTCAGCTCAAGCACCTGGCCCAGCAGGACGAGCACGGTAATAATGGCCGCCGCCTCGAAATAGACCGCGACCGACCCGTCATGCAGCCGAAAGGAAGCGGGGAGCAACGTCGGAGCCACAGTGGCTAACGTGCTGTAGCCATAGGCAGTGCCTGTTCCAATGGCAATCAGCGTGAACATGTTAGGAGCCCGGCTCACCACCGAGACCCAGCCTCGCTGAAAAAACGGCCAGCCGCCCCAAAGCACCACCGGCGTTGCCAATAGCCATTGCACCCAATTCTTCGCTGGACCGGTGAAGACCGGTGGCAGTGACAGACCTGGGATCATCTCGGCCATGGCCAAGAACATCACGACAAGGGCGGGCCCGAGGCAGATCCAGAACCGCCAGCTCATCTCTCCAAGCTCGGGATTCCCTTCTTCTTCGAGCGAGACGACTTTGGGCTCCAGTGCCATCCCGCAAATCCGACAGGCCCCCGGCTTGGTCTCCAGCACCTCCGGATCCATCGGGCAGATGTACTCGACCGTTCCACCGATCAGGACCGGCGTGGCGCGAGGCACGCGCTGCTCAGGAGGAGTCAGATAATAAATCGGGTCTGCTCGAAATTTGGCGAGACAACTTGTGGCGCAGAAATAGTAAATCTTCGCCTGATACTCGGCGGAGCCAGCAGCCGTAGCTGGCTGCACCGTCATCCCGCAGACGGGATCGATGGCTCCTGGCAGGGCCGGAGCCGACATCATCATCGGAAGAGGTTTTCTGGTGGTCGGCTTCGCAGCACCGACCGGCGACCGCAAGGCTAGCTCCGGATCGGTCGTGAATCGTTCCAGGCAGGACCGGCCGCAAAAATAATAGCGTTGGCCGTGATGGTCATGATATCCGGCGGCCCTAGCGGGATCGACCGCCATTCCGCAAATTGGATCGATTTCCACACCAACCCCCAATCGTGGCCACAGACAGATGATCTCGGCTGCGCCCATCGAGCGAGCACGGTTTCATCGTGCGCGCTTTGAGAGCAAAGAGATCCTCTGCCAGCGGCCGCTCTTCATCACTTCTTTTTGTCTGTATCCAGAATGCTCTGGATGATCAGCCTGATATTCTCCGGATCGATCGTTTCCGTCTTGATATTGCCGTCGAGAAGCACGGTCGGGGTCTGCTGCACCTTGATGCGTTCGCCCCACTTGCGGCCGTCTTCGAATAACTTAGCCGGCTTCCCGCTGGCCATCCCCTCTTCAAAGGCTTTCGGATCGAGCCCGACTTCCTTGATCAAAACTTCCCGCAACGAGCGGTCCAGCACGCCGGTGATCTTATCTTTGTGGATGGTGCGAAAGAGGACCGATTTCATTTCCTTCCCCTTGCCCATCATCTTCGCCTGCTCATACATGTCGAAGGGGGTCGGCAACTTCCCGTGAATTACCGGGAAGCCCACCATCGTCGACTCAAGCTTGTTCCCAAACTCTTTCTCCAGCAGGGCCAGACCTTCCCCGTCGAACCGGTGGCAATGGGGGCAGTAGAAATCGGCGAACTCGGTCAACTTCACTTTACCAGGCGTGTGGGTCGACACTTCGCCCTGGAGGATTTCGAACTTGCCCTTCAACTCAGGGGATGTGGCTGCGGTAGCTGAGCCCCACAAGACCACGGCACCAATTATCGCCCATACCGAAGCCCATTGTGCACCCTGTCTCTTGACCATACGCGACTCCTTTTCTAAATCAACCGGCCTATTCGTGACAACCAATGTGCCGAAAAATACTCTCTACTGCATCGATGTGCGCCCGCCAGAAACAACAACGCCTCGGGCACCGGCCAGGCTCCGAGGCGATCACGCAGTCGTCCATGATCACTACGACCATCGGCCCATCACAACATCGAACGGGTCATCGGCTTCCCAACCCGACGATGCGCTCCACACGATCGTCGCGCCCGCCGAGGTTCCGGTACTTGTGATATTGCGCCAGCGCTTTCGCCAAGTCTTTCCGGTGCAACTCATAGAAGACCCCCAGGTTGTAATGGCCCTCCGCATAGTCCGGCTTCAACTCGACGGCTCGTTCGTAGGCCTGTTCCGCCTCTTCAAGCCTGTTCAGGCCTGCGTAGATCACGCCTAAATTCATGTGGGCTTCGGCATATTCTGGGCGATACCGCAGGACCTCCAGGAATTCCCGCTCCGCATCGACCGGCTTGCCTTGGCTCCGCAGGATGAATCCTAGATTATAGTGGGCATCGACCAGATCCGGCTTGGCCGCGACAGCTTGCTTATAGGCATAGGCTGCCTCCAGTAAATCGTTACCCCGCTCCGCTAAACGCCCAATGTGATACCAAGCATCGGCATGTTTGGGATTCGCCTTCGTCAGTCTCATGAACAGGTCGTGAGCCGCCTTGTTCTCCCCCTGGCCCGCCTGCAACATCGCCAGCCCGAGGAGCGCGTCGGGATGGGCGGGACGAAAGGCCAGCAGGCTCTGATAGACTTTTGCCGCAGCAGCCACATCACGACGGCCCTCATAGAGCTTCGCCAAATCCGCATAAGAATCATCGTGCCTGGGATCGACCTCGATGGCCCGCCTAAGCGCCTGCTCCGCCTCCGCAGACTTCCCCTGCGCCAGATACACTTCCGCCAAATCGTTCAACGCTTCGGGATAGACAGGCTTCAGCTTGAGCGCATGCAGCAAGGCGTCGGTGGCTTCGCGCGGGTTTTTCTTGCCGTGGAAATACACTCGCCCGAGGAGATGGTAGGTCTCGGCATTGGAAGGACTGAGCTCTACGACCTTATTCAGCAGGGCAATCGCGCCATCGGCATCGCCGGCCTTGAACAGTTCCGCAGCCCGTTCGACTGAACGTTTATTGGGATCATTAAGAGGAGCGGCGTCAACCTGCCCGGCTATCAGGTAACCCCAGAAACAGATTCCAAAGAGAATGAGGAGGCGGTACCGGACAAGAGACATCAATGTCGCGCTCCTGGTCAACACAAGAGGATGGGGCAACTATACGGGGGGCCAGGAACGAAATCAACGAGCAGGACGGAGGCCCAGTTGACCTGAGCCTCCGGCCCGTCACTGCGATAAGAAGGGACGTCAGCTCTTCCCGCTAAGTTGGAAGAACTTGGTTACGCCGAACGTATAACTCATGCCCTGCGCGAGATTGTTGTTAGCGTCTCGCATAAGCGGGACTTGCGAATAGAAATACGCCTGCCAGGTGTCGGCAAAGCTCACGAGCACACCGGGCGCAGCCCCAAGCCAAGACGAACCTGAATTGGGAACGGCACGATTGACAATTCGAGAGCCCGTCTCTTGGCTTGCCACCATACTGTCATGCGCCATGTAGCGGTAATTCAACTGCCCCGTCACCGTGAGCCACGGGAGCGTTTCAACAGGCACCACGTTCAGCCCAGCGTTCAGAATATACTCGTCGCCGTACTGGTAGCCGTCGTTATTCCGAAACGTGTGCCGATAGCTGACATAGGTAAACTGATTCAACCGGTGGGGAATCAACTCATAGGCTTGGTACAGCGACCCGATCAGCCCGGCTTGCCCGCGGCCGAGCTGCCCGGACGGCTCCATCAAGCCACCCTGCCGTTCGATTTGAGTATTGTCCCCAGTCGGGAGCTCGACCCCCAAGCCGGCCACGAGCATGCTTCGGAGCGACGGCAACACATTATACTTCGCTGTCACGCGCACATCGCCGATCCCCTTGTCGTTAAATTGACCGAGGGCCTCATCAGCGTCGTGATGCCAATGATGATGCTCATGGTTTCTGGTGAGGTAGGGAACCGTGAGCTGAAGACCGAGCCGGTCCGTGATTCCGTAATTCGCGTCGAACGTATAGCTGTTTGTCACGGTCGAGAGCTCTCGGTGATGATTAGGAACGATCCGGCGGGTATCTTGCTTTACTTCAGCGATGTGTCCACTGCTCCCCCTCGGCAGGGTCATCGGCGTATAGCTGTAGATAAAGTTGGTGGTCAGCAATCCCTGCTGGGGCACCTGCTGCTGTGACCCAATAGTGACAAAACAACTCACGGCGCCGCAGGAAGCCAGGGATGGGGCCGGCCAGCCCAGCGCCAGGCCCAGCACCACAGCTCCTAGGCTCATCACACGTTGATTAAAAAACTTCAACATAGAAATCGTCCTCACGTAAAACACATTTATGACAGCGGCAGCGCGAACACACATCGCTCCGTTCAGCCACATCCGGCGGAGCCTGTGGCATTCGCTGCCTGTGATTCGAATAGTCAGCGGGGAAGGGTGAGGGAAGGAGGGCCGCGGGACGCATCGGATGAAACGGGATAGAAGTCGCAGGCTGCATATTCCTGCTGGACCGCCAGGGACACGCTCGCGACCGGAGCGAGGGCCGGCGAGGCCGTGCCTTCAGCCGTCTGCCCGGCCGCGCAAAGCCACGAACAGAGCGAGGTCGCATGGGTCGCGGCGCCGTGATGGGCATGCTTTTCTGCGTGGGCGGCCAGCTGTGGATACACCACAGCGCTCAACAGGACGAGCCATGCTGCCAATACCCCAACAGCCAGTCGTTGCGTCACAGTCTTCATCGATTCTTACCGGAGCAACGCGGCTTTCACCAGCTCCTGTTTCTGAATTTTTGCGACGATATCCTCGATGAGCTTCTCGGTAAGCAAGCCACCTTTGATGTACTCCTGCACTCGGCCTTGTTGATCGATAAACACACTGACTGGCAGCCCGAACACCCCGAACTGGTTGGCGACCTTGTTCTCGCGATCCATGAGGACTGGAAACGTATGGCCGTTCTGCTTGACGTGCTCGCGCACTTTCGCTTCATCTTCCAGCTCATTGATCGCAAGCACCACAAACCCTTTGTCGCGAAGCTTGTCGAGGCTAGCTTGCATGGCCGGCATTTCGGTCGTGCAGGGCTTGCACCAGGTGGCCCAGAAGTTCAGCAACACGATCTTGCCGCGATACTGGCTGAGGCTCTGGGGGCTGCCGTCCAGATCGACTAAGCGAAAATCGTCCGCCTGCCTCCCGACCGAGGGGACGCGCGAGCCCATGCCCCATCCCTCGAATACAAAGAGTCCGAGTATGGCAACCAGAACACTAACCCCACCAATGGCTCTTCTCATCGTCGTCTCCCCGTTTTTTTTGAAGCGTCTCGGTCACGACAGTTTCACCAACTGAAACGACTTTGTCATCCCGACGATAAAACTCGTGCCCTGCGTCAGTCCTCTATTAAAGTCGCGCACTATCGGAATTTGCGCGTAGAAATGGGCGGAGCCCCGTCAGTCAACGACGACTTAACCAATTCCCCTAGCCCGATTTGGAATCCTGGCGAATAGGCGAAATAGGTTGAGCCGGCCGTTGGAACGGCGCGGTTCTTGATAGTCGGATCCAGTACAGTTGCCTCACCGGGAAACCTCATGTCATTTGCAGTCAATGATTGCGAAAGCGACCCGCTGAACAAATCATGCGACATGTAGCGATAGTTGAACTGATTGACGGGCACCAACCACGAGAGCGACTCGCTCGGGACGAGGCCTGAGCTGGCGGCGCGCCGAACCATGAGAAAAAGACTGTGGCGCAACCGACAACAAACTCGAGAATAAATCGTGCCTCAATCATGATGATGCTGGTCCCTTCTCTCTCTCTATCGTGCCAATCCGTCGTCAGACAATCCACTCGATGGATCGTGTGAAAAACGGGGCTCTACAAGCTGATGGGCAACGAAGACTACAGAGAGAACGAGGGAGGGGCACGGCAGGAAGAAGGCTGGCACAGCTCACTCGAGGGCTGAGCCACATCGGGAAGTGTGCCGAGCGCAATCAGACTGAGTTCGGCGTGAAACGGAACCACCGCGCTGTCGAACAACGTCCCGGCGGCGCACATCCAGGAGCAGAGCACGGTGCCATGGGTCGCAGCCTGGTGATGGGCATGGTGTCCGGCATGCTCGACCGACTGAGCCTGCGCCAATCCGCCGACGGAGAAGACGCAACAGACCAGCACGATCGAAACGAATTTAAGGACTCTGTGGTTCATCAATACACGACCCATGTGACTCAGTGAATGCTAATGGACCGTCTCAGGACCTGTCAAGCCAAGGCCCCGGCGCTAGCGCCTGCTGCTTATTATAGGATTCACGAAAAAGATCCTGTATACTGGGTGGATTCCTTTCTAAGACATCGGCATCCGTTTCGAACGAGAGCACTATGGTCACGCAACTACTGAACCTCCTCTTTGGCAGCAAAAACGATCGTGAAATCAAGGTGCTGCGTCCAATTTTGGAGCAGATCAATAGCCTGGAATCAAGCCTGACGCCTCTCTCCGACCAGGCACTCGCCGACAAGACCCAGGAGTTCAAGAAGCGCCTTGAAGCCGGCGAAACGCTGGACGACATTCTGCCGGAGGCCTTCGCCGTCTGTCGCGAAATGTCCCGCCGTAAACTGCATATGCGCCATTTCGATGTGCAGTTGATCGGCGGCATCATCCTGCACCGAGGCCGCATCTCCGAAATGAAGACCGGTGAAGGGAAAACTCTGGTGGCCACGCTGCCAGTCTACCTGAATGCGCTCGAAGGGAAGGGGGTGCACCTCATCACGGTGAACGACTACCTGGCCAAGCGCGATGCGCAATGGATGAGCATCCTCTACCACGCGCTGGGACTCTCGGTGGGCATCATCCAACATGACGCCTCTTTTTTCTTCGATCCGGCCTATGACGCGTCCGACAAGCGGCTCCAGGCTCTCCGCCCCTGCACCAGGCCTGAAGCCTATCGCGCCGACATCACCTACGGCACTAACAACGAGTACGGATTCGATTACCTCCGCGACAACCTGGTCGTCACCGATTTGGCCCAATGCGTGCAGCGCGAGCTGAACTTCGCCATTGTGGACGAAGTGGACAGCATCCTCATCGACGAGGCCCGCACCCCCTTAATCATCTCCGGTCCGACGGACGAAACAACCGATCTCTATTACCGCATCAACGCGATCATCCCGCAGCTGAAGCCGGAGCACGACTACACGGTCGAGGAAAAAACGAAAACGGCATCCCTCACCGAAGAGGGCAACGTCCGGGTCGAGAAACTGCTCGACGTGGACAACCTCTACGATCCCGACCATATGGACCTCGTCCACCACGTCGTCAAAGCGCTCCAGGCTTATGCTCTCTACAAGCGAGATGTAGACTATGTCGTAAAAGACGGCGAAGTCATCATCGTGGACGAATTCACCGGGCGGCTCATGCCAGGCCGCCGCTGGAGCGACGGGCTGCACCAGGCCGTCGAAGCCAAAGAAGGCGTGAAGATCGCCAACGAAAATCAAACACTGGCCTCGGTCACCTTCCAGAACTATTTCCGGATGTACAAGAAGCTCGGCGGCATGACCGGCACGGCGGACACGGAAGCGGCGGAGTTCGCCAAGATCTACAACCTCGACGTCAACGTGGTTCCGACCAACCGCAACATGGTCCGAGTGGATTACGCCGATGTCGTCTACCGGACCGAAAAAGAAAAGTTTGCCGCGATCGTCGAAGACATCAAAGACTGCCACCAGCGCGGCCAGCCAGTCCTGGTCGGCACAATTTCCATCGAAAAATCGGAACGACTTGCCGGCTTTTTGAGCCGGAACGGCGTCAAGCACAATGTCCTCAACGCCAAGCAACATGAGCGGGAAGCCGAAATCATCGCCCAGGCCGGCCGCAAGGGCGCCGTCACCATCGCCACGAACATGGCGGGGCGCGGCACCGACATTCTCCTCGGCGGCAACCCCGACTTCATGTTCAAACAGATCCTGTACCGGGAAGAGAACATGCCCGATACCCGCAGACAGGAGCTCTTCGAAGAAATCGGGTCCGACTGCGAGAAGGACAAACGAGAGGTCATTGAAGCCGGCGGACTCCACATTCTCGGGACCGAGCGCCACGAAAGCCGCCGGATCGACAACCAGCTCCGCGGCCGCGCCGGTCGCCAGGGCGACCCAGGTTCCTCACGCTTCTACCTGTCGTTGGAAGACGACCTGATGCGCATCTTCGCCTCCGAGCGGGTTTCCCAGCTCATGCTCAAACTCGGCATGGAAGAAGGCGTCCCGATCGAACATGGCATGGTCACCAGGGCCATCGCCAACGCCCAGAAGAAGGTCGAGGCCCACAACTTCGAAATCCGGAAACAGCTGCTGGAATACGACGACGTCATGAACAAACAGCGCGAGGTGATCTACCGGCACCGCCGCGCCGTCCTGGGCGGGACGAATCTGAAAGATGACTTGCGCGACATGATGGACGGCCTGGTGGACTCCGCCCTGAACATCTATTGTCCCGCGGAACAATACCCAGAAGAATGGGACATTAAAGGGCTTGCGGAGCTCATGCATAGCCAGTTCGGGCTCGACCTCACTCAGGGCAAAGACGACGGGGCCGAATCTCTTCGCACCATGGGGCGAGATGCCTTAGTCGAAGACCTGCGGACGCAGGTGCGCGACACCTATGACAAGAGAGAGCAGGAGCTGGGCTCGGACTTGATGCGTTTCCTGGAAAAGAACTTTATGCTCCAGGTCATCGATCACCATTGGAAAGACCATCTCCTCGGGATGGACCACCTGCGCGACGGAATCGGCTTGCGCGGCTACGGGCAGAAAGATCCGCTCATTGAGTACAAGCGCGAAGGCTACGACCTTTTTGCCGGCATGATGGAACGGGTCAAAGCCGATGCGCTCGACCGGCTCTTCCATGTGCAGGCAGTCCGGAACGAGGGGCAACCGAGCCCCCAGCCGCCGCCAGTCATCTCTCGCCCCCAACCGGCGCTCATTCTCAATCGTGGAGAAGAACCAATCGCCCCCCAGACGGTTCAGCACAACCACGACAAAGTCGGCCGCAACGACCCCTGCCATTGTGGATCGGGCAAGAAATACAAGAAATGCCACGGAACGTGAAGAGGCTCGGCTGACAAAGGGCGTGGACCTTCGGCGTCGTCATGATGCGACGAGCTTCCACTGCTACTGACCCACATCACCCCTCACACGCACGACTCCAGCAGGATGCGGCAAAAGTCCTCCAGCCGCGTTCTCGCTTCAGGAAGAGGCTCAACGTACAAACCTGTACGCCTCGCCTCTTCGCTTGCTGCGGCTTTGCCGGCCGAAATTTTTGAGCATCCTGTGGTTGGTCAAGCCACTATGCCACTCGGAGCATGTCGGCCGTTTTTGGGCATGCATCGAGGTTTTCCTCAGCCGACTAAAACTGCGCCGAAGCGGCACAATGCCGTCGTGCGTGGCCGGCAACGCCCATTACGATAGGGCAGACGCCATGCCGAACCCCTCACCGCATCCCTTCAAGCCGAGCTGGGAGGAGGAAAGTACAATCGGGCTATGGCGAGGCCGCAAACGGCGATATTTGCCTGAGTTTCCAATGTTCTTCGCCTTGACTTAGCGGCGACCACGAGGCTAATCTACGCCTCTTTTAGGCCGCCAAATGGATGGGTGCGGTAGCCCATAATCTTTGACGTTCCTGCGTGAGCCTTGCCGAAGACGAAGGAGTTTCTCTGTGTCGTTAGGACATCCTGAACTCATCGCTGCGATTTCGTCCGAGATCACCCAGAACGGACCGATTCCCTTCGTCCGTTTCATGGAACTGGCCCTCTACCATCCCCAATATGGCTATTACATGCGCCAACCGGACGGGGCGCAGGCTGAGCGCATCGGCTGGGCCGGCGATTTCTACACCAGCTCCGATGTGCATCCGATCCTCGGCCGCACCATTGCCGAACAAGCCAGGCAAATGGACGAACTATTAGGCCGCCCCACTCCCTTCACGATCATCGAAATGGGCGCGGGCAAGGGCCTGCTCGCCAGAGATTGCCTGGCGGCGATCCATGCCAGGCAGGACGACTTTTCCTCACGGGTGCGCTATGTCCTGATCGAGCGAAGCCCCGCCATGCAGGCACTCCAGCGACAGAACCTGGCTCCTTGGCTGAATCAGCCAGGGCTTGTGACCTGGGTCGAAGGATTGGACGCCCTCGGCCCCCAGAGCGTGACCGGCCTGTTCTTTAGCAATGAACTCGTGGATGCCTTTCCGGTTCATCGCATTCAAATGATCGGCGGTCAGGCGCAAGAACTCTTCGTGGACTATCGGGATGGGCACTTTGAGGAATGCCTGCAGCCCCTCTCCACCCCGGCGCTCGGCCACTATCTCCAACGACTGAATCAGACCTGGCCGGAGGGATACAAAACCGAACTGAACCTCCTAGCCCTGGAATGGATGGAACAAGTCGCGCAGCGGATCGATCGCGGATTCGTAATGACCATCGACTATGGCCATACGGCGCAGGATCTCTACGGACCGGAACGGAAGAACGGCACGTTCCTCTGCTACTACCAGCAACTGACCGGCGACGTGCCCTATCAGCGGATCGGACAGCAGGACATGACGGCTCATGTGGACTTCACCGGCCTGGCCACAGTCGGAGCAGCAGCTGGCTTGAACGTGACCGGCTTCACCAATCAGATGAGTTTTCTGATGGGGCTCGGCGTGGAAGAGATGATCGGCCAGCTCGATCCGGAAGGTTCGGAGTTTGGCGCGGCCATCCATCTCCTCAAACCGGACGGGATGGGACGGACCTTCAAAATTCTGATCCAACATCGAGGAATCGAGAAACCAGATCTCGACGGCTTGAAGTTTAAACCGTTTTTCGGTGCGGCGCTGACTCAGAGGGAGTCGCACGTCCTCACGTCATAACGTCTTTCGACTTGAAGACGTTCGGATTTTTTAACGTTTTGGCTGATTGAAACATGGGCAACACCGCCATTCCCGAAAACTATCTGCCGATCCTCCTCTTCATCGGCATTGCCATTGTCTTTGGCGCTGTCGGGCTTGGCGCCAGCTGGCTGGTCCGCCCGAGCCGCCCCTATCGAGCCAAGCTGGCCCCCTATGAGAGCGGCAGCCCGTTGTTCTCGGACGCGCGCATTCAATTTCCGATGCGCTACTACGTCATCGCGATGCTGTTCGTCATTTTCGACATCGAGATCATTTTCATGATCCCCTGGGCTGTCCGCTATCAGTCGCTCGGCCTTCTGGGACTCGTTGAGATGCTCGTGTTTCTCGGCATCCTCCTGGTCGGATTCTGGTACGCCTGGAAGAAGGGAGCGTTGGAGTGGGATTGATGAGTGAAGCGACCGTCGAGTTGCCCTTCGTGCTCGCGGAACGCGCGCCTCAGAAGGCCTCGTTCGACGCGCGCAGTGAAGAGTACCCCGACAATCCCCTCCAACTGAGGAGCGTAGAGGAGATCAAATGAGTTTTCTGGAAAGGCAGTTTGAGGCAAATATTCTGACGACCAATCTGGATGCAGTCGTGAATTGGTCGCGGAAGTCGGCCTTGTGGCCGATGACGTTCGGCCTGGCCTGCTGCGCCATCGAAATGATTGCGAGCGTGTCGTCGCGCTACGACCTGGATCGATTCGGCGCAGGGGTCTTCCGGGCCTCGCCGCGGCAGTCGGATCTCATGATCATCGCTGGTACGGTGACGCGCAAGATGGCCCCGGTGATTCGCCGCATCTATGACCAGATGCCGGAACCGCGTTACGTCATTTCCATGGGTTCCTGCGCCACCTCCGGTAACCACTACAACAGTTACGCCGTGGTCCAGGGCGTCGATCAGATCATTCCCGTCGATGTCTATGTGCCGGGCTGCCCACCCCGTCCGGAAGCCTTGCTCGACGGCCTCTTGAAGTTGCAGGAAAAGATTCAGCGGGAAAAGGTGTTCGTGAAGTGACGTGTTATGTGAGCCGCAAGAACAACCAACTCGAGTCCTCGCGTGTTTCACATCTCACGTTTCACGTTTAACGGGGGCTATGCAAGTTCTACTCGACAACCTCAAGGCCAAATTCCCGGACGCGATCCTCGCAGTCCACATCGACGCGGCACGTGCCGAGACCTCTCTCTCCGTGGCCGCCCCGCGTTTACTGGACCTTGCGCGCTATTTGCACGATGCGCCGGAAGCGGCCTTCGACCAACTCACCGATATTTGCTCGGTCGACTACCCCGAAGATCAACTGCGATTCGAGGTCGTCTACCACCTCCATTCGCTCCCCCTTGGACAACGTCTACGGCTTAAGACCCGCATCACCGAGGACGATCCGACGATTGCGTCGGTCACTAGCATCTGGAAGGGGGGCGAATTTCTGGAGCGCGAAGTCTACGACATGATGGGCATTCGCTTCTCCGGCCATCCCGATCTCCGGCGCATTTTAATGCCGGAGGACTATGCCGAAGGCTATCCCCTGCGAAAAGACTTCCCGACCGAAGGACGCGGCTGGCGCAGCGAATTCGACTTCATCCCGAGAATGGACGATGCCCTGCTCGACATCCCGGAAAACGAAATCCCCGAGGAACAGAAGAACGCCTTTCGCGCCGAGCCTGGTCTGCCCAGCTCCCGGCGAAAAGAAGAACTGCTCTTGAATATGGGACCGCAACATCCCAGCACCCACGGTGTGTTGCGGGTCGTACTGGAGTTGGACGGCGAACGGATCGTCAAGGCCACGCCGGACCTCGGCTACCTCCATCGGGGCGTCGAGAAACTGGCCGAGGGCCTAACCTACATGCAAATCATCCCCCATACGGACCGGCTCGACTATGTCTGCGCCATGGCCAACAACTATGCCTATGTGCGGTCCGTGGAAAAGCTCCTCGATATCACCGTGCCAGTCCGGGCCGAATATATCCGCACCATCGTGGCGGAGATGCAACGCATCATCGGGCACCTCTTCTGGCTCGGCACACAGGCCCTCGATATCGGCGCGATGACCGTGTTCTTCTGGACCTTCCGGGAACGAGAGATCCTCTTGGACATGTTCGAGAAGCTCTGCGGCGCCCGGCTGACCCTGAACTACTATCGCATCGGCGGCGTCGACAGCGACTTCACCCCCGAACTGGTCCAACAGATGAAAGCCTTCCTCGACACCTTCCCCGCGAAGGTCAAGGAATACGATTCGCTCATCGCCTCGAACCGCATCTGGCTTGGCCGCACGAAGAACGTGGCCGTGCTCTCGGCGGAGGACGCGATCAACTTCGGCTGCACCGGGCCGGTCCTGCGCGGGTCTGGCGTCGCCTATGATATCCGCAAAGCCGAGCCCTACGGGGTCTATGACAAAGTCGATTGGGAAGTGCCGATCGGCAAAAACGGCGACACTTACGACCGGTACTGGATCCGCATGGAAGAGATGGGGCAGAGCGCCAGGATCATCGCGCAATGTCTCGATCAGCTGCCGTCCGGAGCGATCATGGCCGAGGCGCCGCAATATATTCCGCCACCCAAGGAGTTGGTCATGCGGGACATGGAAAGCTTGATCCATCATTTCATTATTTATACGCAGGGCATCAAGCCGCCAAAGGCCGAGACCTACTGCGCGACCGAAGCCCCGAAGGGCGAACTGGGCTTCTTCATCGTCAGCGACGGCAGCCCCCGTCCCTACCGGATGAAAATTCGCTCGCCGTCGTTCGTACACATGGGGGCTTTCGATCATATGGCACGGGGCTATTTGATTTCCGACATCATCACGATCTTCGGCACGTACGACATCGTGATGGGAGAATGTGACAGATAAGATAAAAGTAAAAATGTGAAAGTTAAAAGTAATGCGGGGAACCATTCTCAATATTTTTCATTTTGCCTTTTTACTTTTCAATTTAGCGCGAGCACGAACATGTTGAAAGAGAAATACGGGTCGGAAATAGCCGAGATCCTGAGCCACTATCCGGTGAGGCGCTCGGCATTGATTCCGTTGCTGTACCTGGCGCAACAGGATGAGGGCTACGTGTCGGAAGCGGCAATGAAAGAGATCGCCCAGATGCTGAGACTCACGCCGCCCCAGGTCTATGAGGCCGCCACGTTCTATACCATGCTCAATCTGAAGCCCGTGGGGAAGTTCCATCTCCAAATCTGTAAGTCTCTGATGTGCGCGTTAGTCGGGGCTGACGTAGTCATCGGCTGGGTCAAAGCGAAGCTCGGCATCGGGCCTGGCGAGACGACGGCCGACGGACTTTTCACCCTCAGCACCGTCGAGTGCCTCGCCGCCTGCGGCACCGCGCCGATGATGCAGGTCAACGAGGACTACTACGAACGGCTCACGGAAGAAAAGTTCGACCGCATCCTGGCCGATCTCAAAAAAGATGGAATCTGTTCCCTGAAGACCGGCCCCTTCATGTGGCCGGAACCGATAACCGTGAAACGTGAGACGTAAACCGTGCAACGTTATCGGATAAAGCAGGCTTATTTCATTTTACGTTTCACGTTTCACGTTTAACGACTATGCCAAAACACGAACTGATATTGCTCAAGAATATGATGCAGCCCGGTTATACCGGCTCGCTGCAAGACTATGAGCGGGCGGGCGGCTATCAGGCCCTCCGCAAGGTCGTGGGGAAAGTGCCGCCAGCCGAAGTCACCACTACGGTGATGAAGTCCGGGCTCCGTGGCCGCGGCGGCGCAGGCTTTCCGACCGGCGTGAAATGGGGATTCCTCCCCAAAGACTATCAAGGCCCGCGCTATCTCTGCTGCAACGCGGACGAGAGCGAGCCAGGCACCTTCAAGGATCGCCAGCTCATCGAGCGAGACCCCCATCAAATTCTTGAAGGCATCCTGCTCGCCTGCTACGCTATCGGAGCGGAATCCGCCTACATTTATATACGGGGCGAATTCGTCCTCGGGGCCAGAATTCTAGAGTCGGCCATCGCCGAAGCGCGGACTGCCGGCTACATCGGCGCGAACATCCTGGACTCAGGAATCACCGCCAATGTGTGGGTCCATCGGGGCGCCGGGGCTTATATCTGCGGGGAAGAAACTGCCTTACTGGAGTCGCTCGAAGGGAAGCGAGGGCTACCGCGCGTCAAGCCGCCCTTCCCTGCAACGCACGGCCTCTACAACAAACCGACCGTGGTGAACAACGTCGAGACCCTCGCGAACCTGCCCCACATCATCAGCCGGGGCCCCGAATGGTTCTCGGCCATCGGCTCTCCGCCAAAGAGCACCGGCACCAGAATCTTCTGCGTGAGCGGCCATGTGAAGCGGCCGGGCAACTACGAAGTGCCGATGGGAGTCACCTTCCGCGAATTGATCTACCAAGAAGCCGGAGGCATGCGCTCCGACAAGCCGATCAAGGCCTTCATCCCGGGCGGCGCGTCGGCCCCATTCCTCACGCCGGACAGCCTCGACGTCAAATTAGATTTTGAATCCGTCGCCGCCGCCGGCTCCATGCTCGGCTCCGGCGGAGTCACCGTGATGGAAGAGGGCACGGACATGGTCTGGGCTGCGCTCCGCCTCATGGAATTTTTCTATCATGAGTCCTGCGGCAAGTGCAGTCCCTGCCGCGAAGGCAGCTCCTGGCTGGTCCAAACCATGCGCCGGATCGTTGCGAAGCGCGGACAGATGGAAGATCTTGAAACCTTGGTCGATCTATGCAAGAACATCGCGGGCCGGACGGTCTGCGCCTTCGGCGACGCCGAAATCTCGCCGATCATGAGCACGCTCAAACATTGGCGTCCCGAGTACGTCAGGCTGATCCATGAAGCGGAAGCGGCCAACCTCATTACCCTGAAACGACCCGTGGCACGACCGTAACGATGGCAACGACAACCGACACAGTCCGCGTGACGATCGACGGCATTCCCATCTCGGTGCCCAAAGGCACCCTGGTGATCGAAGCCGCTCGCCGGGTCGGCGTGATGATTCCGCACTTCTGCTACCACCCGAAGCTCAAGCCGGACGCAAACTGCCGCATGTGCCTGGTCGAAATCGAAAAGATGCCGAAGCTCCAAACCTCCTGCAGCACAGTCGCGACTGAAGGCATGTCCATTCGCACCGCCACGACGGTCGTCCACGACGCCCACAAGTCGGTGCTCGAATTCATCCTGGCCAATCACCCGCTGGATTGTCCGGTCTGCGACCAGGGCGGCAAATGCGACCTGCAGGACTTCTCCCATCAATACACCGCGACGACCAGCCGGTTTGCGGAGACCAAGCGCATCTTCCAGAAGGAATATTTCAGCCCCCTCATCGAAACAGAGATGAACCGCTGCGTGCAATGTCTGCGGTGCGTCCGCTACTGCGACGAAGTGATGGACGTCAAAGCCCTCGCCCCGGTCGGACGGGGCACGATGACCGAGATCAAATCGTTCGGCGACCATCCCTTGGACTGTGAATTCTGCGGTGGCTGCGTGCAGATCTGCCCAGTCGGCGCCTTCACCAGCCGACTTTCGATGTACGAATACCGCCCCTGGATGCTCAAGCGGGCCGATACGGTCTGCAACTTCTGCGGAGACGGCTGCCAGATCACGGTCCAAACGAAGGACCAGCAGTTGATCGAAGTGAACAGCGCCCAGGGTGCCGGCCGCAACAATGGTGACCTCTGCGCCCGCGGGTTCTTTGGATTTCACGCCACCAGCCATCCCAGCCGAATCACCGCACCCTTGATCAGACGAAACGGTGCGCTGGTCGAAGTCACCTGGGAGGAAGCCTTATTGCTCGTAGCGGAACAGACCAACCGGCTCAAGCAAGCCCATGGTCCTCAGGCCTTCGGCGGGTTGATTTCCGGCCGTTGCACCAACGAAGAGCTCTATCTGTTCCAGAAATTCATGCGCCTCACGATCGGGACTAACAATCTCGATAGCAGCGCCCGCTACGGTCATCTCAACGGAGTACAGGCCATGAAACGGGTGCAAGGCACCCATCGTTGGACTGTGGCCTTCGAAGACATCGTGCAGGCGGATGTACTCCTCCTGGTCGGCACCAATATCACCGAAACCAATCCGATCACCGGGCTTCAAGTCAAAGAAGCCGTCAAGAAACATGACGCAACCTTGCTGACGATCGAAGCGCTCCAGCCTGCAGTCGGCACGATCAGCAACATTACCAACCTGTCGCAGCAACATCTTTCTGTCGCGCCGGCTCAGTTCGGCGCCGCAGTCCTTGGCCTGCTCAAGGCGGTGATCGAGGGAAGCCATGTCGAGGGCACGCTCCAACAGCGGGCCTCAGACTATGTGGCCTCCGTCACCCAAGCAGTACGGCAGATTTCCTGGGACGAACTGGCCCAAAGCACAGGAGCCTCTCGCGAATCCTTCGCCCAGATGGCAAGTTCCGTGGCAAAGGGCCGCCGCGTCGTGGTGCTGGCAGGCCAGACCTTGCTCCGCAGCCATGGAGGCTATGGCATCTGCCTCAATCTCTTGGACCTGCTGCTCTTGACCGGAAAATTGACCGACAGCGGCTGCGGCTTCGCCCCTTTGGCCGAAGAGAATAACGATCAAGGAGCGGTGGAAATGGGAGCGGTCGCGGAACTGTTGCCCGGCGCGCTCGACCTCACCAACCAAGACGCGCGGGCCCAGATGGCTCGCGCCTGGAAAGAAGAAGTCCCGCTGGCCCCAGGGGCCACACTCCTCGAGATGATCGACCGAGCTCAGGCCGGGACCATCAAAGCCCTCTTCGTTGTCGGAGAGAATCCCGTCGAGAGCCTTCCGCCCCAGACCAAAGTCACAGAAGCCTTGAGCAAACTGGAGTTCCTCGTCTGTCAGGAGCTGTTCCTCACAAAAACGGCCCTGCTCGCCCATGTGGTGCTCCCCGCCGCCTCCGCCATGGAGAAAGCCGGCACCTTCACCAACACGGAAGGCCATGTCCAATCCGTAAGGCCTGCGATCAATCCAGTGGGAGACAGCCGCCCGGACTGGGAAATCCTCTCGGCCTTCTCAGTGTTCCTCAACTCGCCACTAGAATATGGCGACGCCAAGGAAATCCTGAAAGAGATCCGATCGGTCGTTCCCGGATACGGATCGCTTGGCCCGACGCCGATCCCGCCCTCCGTAGATCGAGCCACCGTCGAGCGATACCTGACAGAGGGATATCGCCGAGACCTTGCGACTCGGTATACTCTGCCCACGCGGACCAAGCCCCCGGAAGGAACAATTCAGTTAGGCCTCACCCAGAGCCTGTTCCATTCGGGGAAGCTGTCCACCCATTCGAAGGGACTAGTGCAGATCGAACCGAGCGGGCTCTTGCAGATGAACCCCCTGGACGCAGCCAGATTCGACATCGTGACGGGGGATCGGGTCAGCCTCTCGAACAGCGGAGGTGAATACACGACGACGGCCAAAGTACTCGATCGCGTGCCGGAAGGATTGGCCTGGTTTCCCGATCACTTCGCGCAGGAGGCCCTGCACCTCTTCGACTGTGCCATCGATCCGGAGACAAAGGTCCCGTCCTATCGGACGGCCTCCGTCTCGGTGAGAAAAACGACGTGAGCCAACGAACATGCATTGCTTTTTCACTTGTCATCCAGGAGTGCTGTCGTGACTGAACTAAGCCTGCGACTTGCGGTATCGCTCGCCCAAATAGCGGCGGTGATGGGCATCGTGATGTTGACGGTCATGATCCTGACCCTGGCCGAGCGAAAAGTGCTCGGCTGGATGCAGGATCGCATGGGGCCGATGGAAGTCGGTCCCTATGGCATCCTTCAGCCGATCGCCGACGGACTCAAGCTGTTCTTCAAGGAAGACATCGTGCCGGCCGGCGCCAACAAAGCCATGTTCACCCTGGCCCCGATCCTGGCCATGGTGCCGGCCATGATCGGGTTCGCCGTCATCCCCTTCGGCCCGAACGTGACCGTGGACGTCTTTGGCATTACGATCAAACCCTTCGTCATCAGCGACATCAACATCGGTGTCTTGTACATCCTGGCCTTTGCCTCAATCGGCGCCTACGGGATCATCCTGGGAGGCTGGTCTTCCAACAGCAAATACTCGCTCCTGGGAGGCCTGCGCTCCGCGGCCCAGGTCATCAGCTACGAACTGAACGTCGGATTGGCCATCGTCGGCGTCCTCTTGCTATCGGGCTCTCTGAGCCTCGTCACGATCACGCAGGCCCAGGCCGGCGGCTTCTGGCATTGGTTCATCTGGGGCGCCAGGCCCGACGGATTCTTCCCGATCCATACCCAAATATTCGCCTTCGTCGTATTCGTCATTTCCGCCGTCGCCGAAACTAATCGCGTCCCCTTCGACCTGCCGGAAGCGGAAAGCGAGCTCGTGGCCGGATTCTTTACGGAATATAGCGGCATGCGCTTCGCGTTCTTCTTCATCGCGGAATATGCCAACATGGTGCTTGTGTCCTGCGTCGCCGCCTCGCTCTTCCTGGGCGGCTGGAACGCCCCCTATCCCGGCACGATCCTCGGTTATGCCGGCCTCGAACAGCTAGCCTGGATAGAAAACGTCGCCTGGTTTACGTTGAAAGTCTACATGTTCCTCTTCCTATTCTTCTGGTTACGCGCTACGTTGCCCCGGCTACGCTACGACCAATTGATGCGATTCGGCTGGAAGGTCATGTTGCCGATCGCGTTGGCCAACATCGTCGTCACAGCGATCACCGCGTATTTTTTCCCGCGGTAACGCACCACGGCGGACCGCCGAGGGCGGTCCGCCGTAGACTTGAATCTCGATAACGCCCGCTGCTGATGGCTGAGAGCTCGCAAGCATGAATCTCAAGACCTGGATTAAAACCATCACCTTCTACGACCTCTTGGTCGGGATGAAGGCGACCATGTCGCACCTGCTGCATTACCGACCGGTCACCCTGCAGTACCCGCATGAAAAGCGGACACTGCCGGACAATTATCGCGGGATGCTGGCCCTACTGCGCTATGACGACGGAACGGAAAAATGTGTCGGCTGCGATCTCTGCGAAGCTGCCTGCCCCTCGCGGGTGATTCGCGTCGTCAGCGCGGAAGTGCCGGGCCAGCCGGCGAAGCGCTACTCCAAAGAATATTACATGGACATGACCCGCTGTTTGTTTTGCGGGATGTGCGTCGATGCTTGTCCGGTAGACGCCCTCGGCATGACGCGCGAGTTCGAATGGGCGGTGTACGACAAGCGACAGCTGCACCTCAATAAGGAACAATTGCTCGCCATCGGCGACCGGTCGTTCCCGGTGCGCGAAAAGCAGCTGGAGCTTCAACACCAGAATGTGGCGTTCTTCAACGTCGCCTTCAAGCATCTCCCGCAAAAACCGTCGTAGCAGGCCAGACTGATGGAACAAATATTTTTCTTTTATTTTGCCTTCGTCATCGCCGCGACTTCGGTGCTGGTCGTCGCGATGCGCAACCCCGTCTACAGTGCCTTGGCCCTGCTGATCATGTTTTTTCACGTGGCGGGACTCTACGTCACGCTGCATGCGGAATTTCTCGCAGCCGTGCAGATCATCGTCTATGCTGGCGCCATCCTGGTTCTCTATCTCTTTGTCGTCATGTTGCTCAATCTGAAACAGGATGACCGCTACCACCGGCAATGGCCCATGGCTGCGGCGGTCGGCGTCACGTTGTTCGTCGAGGCCATCATTCTCACGGTCATGAAGGGCTGGACGGCCCCCCTCGCGGCCACCGGCACAGAAACCACCATCGGGGAAGCAGGCAATACGGAAGCCATTGGCGACGTCCTCTACTCCACCTATCTGTTCCCCTTCGAGGTGGCGTCCTTGATTCTGCTCGTCGCGATGATCGGCGCGATCGTCCTGGCTAAAAAAGACCTGGGGGAGCCTACAGAATCATGACAGTCCCCTTGTTCTACTATCTCGTGCTCAGCGGCATCGTGTTCCTGACCGGCGTCATGGGCGTCCTGCTGCGCCGGAACATCATCATCATCCTCCTGTCGGTCGAGTTGATGTTGAATGCGACGAACATTAACTTCGTGGCTTTTTCGCAGTACTTCCACGATGTGGCAGGGCAGGTCTTCGTCTTCTTCGCCCTGACGGTCGCCGCAGCGGAAGTTGCGGTCGGATTGGCCATCATCGTCGCCCTCTATCGGGCCAAGTCCACAATCAACGTTGACGAATTTCAGTTACTGAAATGGTAAAACGGGCTCGATGACCTACGAACTCATTCCACTCCTTCCATTGGCATCGTTCCTAATCCTCGGGCTCTTCGGCCGTTGGATCAAGGCCCAGGCCCATCTCGTCGCCGTGCCGGCGGTCGTCGTGTCGTGGCTACTTTCCCTCTTGGTCTTCTTCGATGTGGCTAACGGTCACCAGACAAGCTTCCCCCTCTATACCTGGCTGACCTCCGGCTCGCTCGACATTCACATCGGCTTCGCCATCGACCGGCTGACCGCCGTCATGCTCCTCCTGGTCACGGCCGTCAGTTCGCTCGTCCACATCTATACCATCGGGTACATGCACAAAGACCCTGGCTATGCCCGCTTCTTCAGCTACATCGCCCTCTTCACTTTTTCGATGCTGATGCTGGTCATGGCGGACAACCTGCTACAACTTTTCATCTTCTGGGAAGCGGTTGGTCTCTGTTCCTATCTGCTTATCGGTCATTGGTACGATCGTCCCGCTGCCTGCTCCGCTGCGACTAAAGCTTTTCTCGTCAACCGCATCGGCGATTTCGGCTTCATGCTCGGCCTGCTCCTGGTCTGGTACAGCTTCGGCTCGCTCGACTACCACGAAATATTTGCCAAGGCGCATGAGTCAGCCGGCGACATGATAAATATTCTCGGGCCCTTCGGCGGAACCTGGACGGTGTCTGTGTCGACGCTGATCTGTCTCCTCCTCTTCACCGGCGCCATCGGCAAATCGGCCCAAGTGCCGCTCCATGTCTGGCTGCCTGACGCAATGGAAGGCCCCACCCCCATCTCGGCGCTCATCCATGCGGCGACGATGGTCACGGCCGGGGTCTTCATGGTCGCTCGCTTGGCGCCGATCTATAGCCTCTCTCCCCCTGCCATGACAGTGGTGGCGCTCACAGGCGGACTGACCATGGTCGTCGGGGCCACCATCGCCATGACCCAAACCGATATCAAACGTATCGTGGCCTATTCAACGGTCAGTCAGCTCGGCTACATGGTGATGGCCTGCGGGCTCGGTGCCTATGCGGCTGGCATGTACCATCTCCTGACCCACGGAGCCTTCAAGGCCCTCCTGTTTCTCGGGTGCGGGTCCGTCATCATCGCCCTGCACCACGAGCAGGACATGAGACGTATGGGCGGGCTGAAAGACAAATTGCCGGTCACCTATTGGACCTTCCTGGTTGGCTCGCTTGCGCTAGCAGGCTTCCCCCTGACCTCCGGCTTCTTCAGTAAAGACGAATTACTCGTGGCTGCCTGGTCATCAGGACCTCTCGGTCAGTTCCTGACCCTGCTCGGCCTTGTGACGGCGCTGATGACAGCCTTCTACAGTTTCCGCCTGGTCTTCGTCATATTTTGGGGGCCTTCGCATGTCGATCCCCACCATGCAGACCATATCCATGAACCCTCGCACACCATGACGACGCCGCTCATCGGTTTGGCCATCTTGAGCATCGCCACAGGCTATCTTGGTATTCCTGAATTTCTTGGGCCGATGTTTGAAACAGGCACAGGAACCCCTGCTCACGGAGGAGCCGCCTCAATCGTCATCATGGTGTTGGCCACAAGCATGGGCTTGATCGGAATCGCCGGAGCCTATTACGTCTATGTGCTCAACCCAACCCTCCCGGATCAGTTCGCGAAGAAGTGGCAAACTCTATATCAAGGCTCACTAAACAAATGGTACGTCGACGAGGCCTACGATCGAACGATCGTCCGTCCCACCTTTTCCGCTGCCTCCGAACTCTGGAAACATGTAGACGTAGCGGTGATCGACGGAGCCGTGAACGGTGTGGCCCGCGCGATCGCCTGGGTTGGCTGGGTCTTGCGACTTACGCAAAGCGGACAGGTCCAGCATTACGCGCTCGGTATGGCGCTCGGGGTCGTCGTAATCCTAACCGTCTTTTTGATGTTCTGAGGATCTATGCATAGCGGTGGAATTCCCTGGCTCACATTGTTCCTCCTGATTCCCCTTGCGGGAGCTGCCGCGATGTATTTCGTGACGGAATCGACTGCTCGCTGGATTGCGCTGGCCGCGACCCTGGCGGACCTCTTCGTTGCGCTCCCCCTCTGGTGGCTCTTCGATCCGCAAACCAGCCAGATGCAATTCACCGAACATGTCGCCTGGATCACGGCCCCGCCAATTTATTACAGTCTGGGCCTCGACGGAATCAGCCTCCCGCTCGTCTTGATGACCGCCGGGATCATGCCCCTCTGCGTCCTGGCCTCCTGGACCTCGATCACCACGAGAGTCCAGAGCTTCATGGCCATGCTGCTGATCATGGAGACCGCCATGATCGGGGTGTTCGTGGCCTTAGACTTCGTCTTGTTCTATGTGTTCTGGGAAGCCATGTTGATTCCGATGTACCTCCTCATCGGCGTCTGGGGAGGACCAAATCGGTTGTATGCGGCGATCAAGTTCTTTCTCTATACCCTCGCCGGGAGCGTGCTGTTACTCGTCGCCATCTTCGCCCTCTACTTTTACGGGGGCCACACGTTCGACATCCTCGCCTTGAGCCAGGGCACCTACCCGGCATCGCTGCAAATGTGGCTCTTCCTGGCCTTCTTCGCCGCCTTCGCCGTAAAGATCCCCATGTTTCCCTTTCATACCTGGCTCCCGGACGCCCACGTGGAGGCTCCGACCGCCGGCAGCGTCATCCTCGCCAGCATTCTCTTGAAGATGGGCACCTATGGCTTTCTGCGATTCAGCTTGCCGATGCTGCCGGACGCCAGCCATGCCTTCACGCCCATGATGGTCGGCCTCTCCATCGTCGCCATCATCTACGGCGCCTATATGGCGCTAGCCCAGGTCGATCTCAAGAAACTGATCGCCTATTCGAGCGTAAGCCACATGGGGTTCGTGACCCTCGGGATCTTTGTCCTGAATCAACAGGGTATCGAGGGAGCGGTTCTTCAAATGGTCAACCATGGCATTACGACCGGCGCCCTGTTCCTCTGCGTCGGCATGATCTATGAGCGGACTCATAGCCGGTTGATCGCCGACAATGTCGGGCTGGCCTCGCCGATGCCGCAATATGCCACCCTGCTCATGATTTTCGCCTTGTCCTCGCTCGGACTCCCAGGCACCAATAGTTTCGTCGGCGAATTCCTCGTACTCATCGGCACATTTCTCTGGAGCAAAGTCGCCACCGCCTTTGCCTCCCTGGGCATCATCCTGGCCGCCGTCTATATTCTTTGGATGGTTCAGCGAGTGGTCTTCGGGGTCCCGCTCCCGCACCAGCTCTCGAAACTCAAGGACCTCAATAAACGGGAACTCGCCACCCTCGCACCGCTGGCTCTATTAGTGTTTTGGATCGGGCTCTTCCCCAATCCGCTCGTGAGCAAAATGCACCAGAGTGTGAACAACGTCATCGCCTCCATGGCCCGCACGAAGGTCGCACCGACGGCCCAGCCATCTGCCAGAGAAGCAGCGCCATTGCTGGCTGGCAGTACCGAGCCACTGAAGACCGAGGAAATTTCGCGATGAGTCTGTACGGCACCGACCTCTTAGCTCTGCTTCCGGAACTCATCATCGTCGTGACGGCCTGTCTTGTCATCGCGCTGGACCCGATCACGCCGGCCTCGCGACGGGATCTTCTGGCCTGGCTGAGCCTGGGGTCCCTCGCCCTCTGTCTTGGCCTGACGATGGGACAGATCGGCGTGCTCAATATCCGGGTCTCCGCCTTCAGCGATCTGGTGGTAGTCGATGCCTATGCCAGATTCTGGAAAGTACTCCTCTATGGCGTGACCGGCCTGACCATTATGCTCTCGCTGCCCTATCTGAAGGCGGAACGCATCCACCTGGGCGAATACTATGCTTTCATCCTCCTGTCCCTCTCCGGGATGATGGTCATGGTCTCAGGCGCCGACCTGCTCACGATTTACCTCGGCACCGAACTCATGTCCCTCTCGCTCTATGTGATGACAGGACTGAACCGGTCGAACCCCTGTTCACGGGAAGCCGCGGCCAAATACTTTGTCCTCGGTGCCTTCTCTTCGGGAATTCTACTCTACGGCATCTCGCTGCTCTACGGCATGGCTGGCAGCACCAAGCTGGCGTCGATCGCGGCCACCATTGGTTCGCATGGAGCGAACGATCCGCTCTTACTGATCGCGGTCATTCTCGTGGCAGTCGGCTTCAGCTTTAAGCTCGCCGCCGTGCCCTTCCACATGTGGACGCCGGACGTCTATGAGGGGGCCCCCACCTCTGTCACAGCCTTCATGGCAGTGGCGGCAAAAGCCGCCAGCTTTGCCGCCTTCATGCGGGTCTTCGTCGAAGGACTCGGCGGCCTTAAGGCCGATTGGTCGCTTCTGTTCCTGCTCATCGCCCTGGCCACCCTGGTGTTCGGCAATCTCGTCGCGATCGTGCAAACAAATATCAAACGAATGCTGGCCTACTCCAGCATTGCCCATGCAGGCTACGCCTTGATCGGCTTTGTCGCGGCAGGCCGTGCGACCGGTGGCACGCCAGGCCTCGCCAGCGTCATGATCTACCTGGCGCTCTATGCGTTTATGACGCTCGGCGCCTTCGCGGTCATCGGGATGCTGAGGAAAGGCGGGATCGAGGGAGAAGAGATCGAAGATTTTACGGGACTCGCGAAACGCCAGCCTCTCGCGGCGTTTCTCATGCTGCTTTTTATGGCCTCGCTCGCGGGCATTCCGCCGACCGCCGGCTTCATCGGAAAATTCTACGTCTTCATGGCGGCCGTCGAATCCGGCTTAGCCTGGCTCGCCGCCATCGCTCTGATCTTTGCCGCCGTGTCGGCCTACTACTACATGCGGGTCGTGATGGTCATGTACATGCGGGAGCCTGATCCCTCGTCTGTCGCGCCGCGACTCGTAACGTCGCCGGCCCTCTCCTTCGTGCTGGCCTTCGCCGTTGCCGGCGTCATTCTGTTCGGTCTCTTCCCAGACCCTCTCGTCAGCTTCGCCCTTCAATCGGTCCTGACACTCAAATAGTCTTTCTTCCGACTGAGCAGATGCAGGATCGGACGACTCGTGCTGCCCTGGCACAAGTTCGGATCGCACCTATGCAAGCTTTGCGCTTCCTCCTAAGCCTTCTCCATCATTTCACCGCCATGGCGCCGCCAAGACAACCGACCCCCAGAAATAAACTCACGAGCGGTCCTGCCAGCGCGATTAAAAATTCAGCCCTCGGACTGGGGGGCTCCTTCCCCATATGCGCCATGCCACCGAAAATAAACAGGGCAATCTAGCTGATCGGAATTCGATAATGCAGCGCCACATAGGAATGTCCCAGCTGATGTAGGAGAACGGACAGGAACAGGAAGAGGGAGGAAATTCCGCCCATGCCCCAAGCGCGTGGCTCGGATAGACCCAGTAGGGTCTCAGACAAATATCCTGTGGCCAGCCACCAAGTCGCAAAAAAATACCACGAACCAGGAAGCATGGACATGAATCGAGATGCCGAGCACACGACCAATTTCCCAATTGGACACAAACATGGTTCCACCGTAGTAGTGAGGATTTCGAGCATCAACTCAACTTCACAGATGAGATCGGGTATACTCTTGTGTATGCGCCTGCGCTGCTCGTCATGGATTCTTCGCCTGACCCTCGCGGTCCTCCTTGCCATGGCGCTGCCGCCTCTCACGCAAGCCCAGGTGATCAAGTCAGGCTCACCTTCCTGTCCGGGAGTGGCGCTAACCTTCGACCTCTGCCCGGTGCGGAAAGGCACAGGCTACGATCAGGCCTTGATCGACTATTTGATCGAACAGAAAATCCCTGCGACATTTTTCATGTCGGGAAAATGGATGGCACGACACGAGCAGCAAGTCCAAGCCCTCCTCCAAGTTCCCTTCTTTGAAGTCGGCACCCATGGGGAAGTCCATACCCATCTGCCGCTCCATTCATCGGAAGAGCAAAAACAAGAAATCCTCGGCCCGGTCCGTCTCCTCAAGACCAAATACAGCTACAAGGCGATCCTGTTCCGCCCTCCCTATGGAGAGTTCAACGACGAGACGGTCAACGTGGTCCGCACCCTCGGTCTCCAATTCATTCTCTGGAATGTGGTGTCAGGCGATCCAGACCTGACGATTACCGCAAGCCAGATCGAGGACCGGCTAAAGCGGTCCGTCCGCAAGGGCAGCGTCATCGTGATGCATGCCAACGGCAAGGGCAAACATACCCGCGAAGTCGTGCAAGATCTCCATGAACAGCTCTTGCTAGAACGCAATCTCACGCCCATGACTATCAGCGATCTTCTAACCTGTAAGGGGAAGGTGGCGCCATGACCGATCCACTCGTTCGCCTGATGACGGAACAGGATCGAGTCGCCGTGATAGAACTACTCGCTGGCTCGGACCCGTGGAAACGGCTGGGCTATCAAGCCAAAGACTGGAACAGCTATTTCCTCCCGCTCCCCCAGGGGCGCGATAGTTACGTCGTAGAAGAAAACGGCATAGTGGCCGGCATCGCGGTTGTTCGTCAGAAGTTTTTGCTCGGCGATTATTTAGAACTGCTTGGGGTGGCGGACTGGGCCAGAGGCAAGGGACTCGGGAGACAGTTGCTGGCCCACATCGAAACGCTGGTCTTCGCAAGGGCACAGAATCTGTTCGCCTGCGTCTCGGACTTCAACGAGCAAGGCCGGCACTTCTATGAAAAACAGGGCTATCAGGAAATCGGTCCCATCCCGAATCTGCTGATCCAGGACAGCGCCGAAATCCTCCTACGCAAAACCAGCAAACCGGCGAGAACAAATAAAAATCTAAAAGTAAAAAATGTGGGATTCCCCTTATCCAATTTTTGCTTTTTTACTTTTTTATTTTTCTTTGGAACGAGCTCATGCGAGTGACAAAGCTTCTCCATACCCGTATGAGGGTCAGCGACATGGACGAGACCGTCGCCTTCTACCGAGACGTCCTCGGGCTGGAGGTGGTGGAGCGGAAGGTCTCGCCACGCGGCTCTCATCTGGCGTTTCTCAAGGTGCCCCATAGCGAGGAGCTGATCGAGCTCTGCAGCTTTCCGCCAAGCGGACCAGTGAAAGTCCAGGAGGACCTGGTTCACCTGGCCTTTCAAGTCGAGAGCCTGGACGAGACCATCGCAGCTCTCACAAGGCAAGGAATTAGAATCACGGATGGGCCGACTTCAACCTCATCCGGCAATAAATTTATTTTCATCAACGCGCCGGACGGATATGAAGTCGAACTGATCGAACGGCCACCCGGTGTAAAAATTGTATAGCCCCAAGAGCCCGTCAATTGTCATCCGTCATACGTGGGGAAGCCCACGGGAGTGCGCTCCTCCCTGTTGACGGGACCCTGTTTTCCCAAGTACCTTCACTCCCGTTTGAGCATGACGAATGGCGGTTGACGATTCCCCTTCAAAGGAGCCAGACATGAAGAACGGATTTTTTCGCGGACATGGGCTGGGCAATGACTACATTGTCATGAACCCCCAGGAACTGTCGTTTTCCCTGAGCCCATCGCGGATCAAAGCCATCTGCGATCGGAACTGGGGATTGGGCAGCGATGGAATCCTAGCGCTGGTGCCGACGAAAAAAGCGGATTTCGGTCTGAGGATCTACAATCCTGACGGCAGCGAAGCGGAAAAGTCCGGCAACGGCCTGCGCATCTTCGCCCGCTATCTCCACGCCATCGGCAAAACGAAGAAAAAATACTTTACCGTCGAGACCAAAGGCGGACTGGTGACGATCGAGCTCCATCTTGACCGGCATGGGGATGCGAGTTCCGTCACAGTTGAAATGGGCCGAGCGTCATTCCAGCCTGCATCGCTCCCCTGCAGCCTCGCGGTGAACGAACTGATCACACAGCCCATTGAGGCGGCCGGCCAGCCTCTTACTTTCACCGGAGTCAGCGTCGGTAATCCTCATTGCGTCGTATTCAAATCGGCAGGCCAGTCCTGGTCGCGAGAGGATCTCCTCAAGTTGGGACCTGCCCTGGAGAACCATGCCCTCTTCCCGAAACGCACGAACGTGCAGCTCGCCGTGCCGACCGGCCCGAAGGAACTCTTCATCCTGATCTGGGAGCGCGGGGCCGGTGAAACCCAGGCCTCTGGTTCCTCCTCCTGTGCCGCAGCAAGCGCGGCCGTGAAACTCGGACTGGTCACGAGCCCCGTCACGGTGAAAATGCCGGGAGGCCAGCTCAATATCCAGGTCACCGAAGACTTCAACCTCACGATGAAGGGGCCGGTCGCGGAAGTTGCACGCGGAAGTCTCAGCCCCTCGTTCGTGCGCGGGCTACGCTAAACAAGCCGTCCGCTCTCAGCGATCAGCCAAGTTGCCCCGGAGCGCCTCGGACCGTAGAATGACGCATGAAGGCATTCTTCTCTTGCTGACCGCTGAAGGCTGACAGCTGATGGCTACCTCCCAAGAACTACAATCCAAACTCGACCACCTGCCGGACCAGCCTGGTGTCTATCTCTTCAAGGACCGGCAGGGCGAAGTCCTCTATGTTGGAAAGGCCTTGGTCCTATCTAACCGGGTGAGGTCCTATTTCCAAAAAGGGACCGATCACTCTCCAAAAAACATCGTCCTGGTCGGCAAAATCGTGGATCTCGACACCATCGTCACCCGCTCAGAGCTCGAAGCCCTCATCCTCGAAAATAACCTGATCAAGAGGCACAGGCCCCGCTTCAACATCCTCTTGCGAGACGACAAGCAGTACCCTTACCTGCGCCTGCCGATCAAAGAAGACTTCCCTCGCCTCACCGTCGTCCGGCGCGTACAAAAAGACGGTGCCCTCTACTATGGTCCCTACCCGCCGGCCGGCGCCTTGCGGGAGACGTTGAAGGTCATCAAAAAAACTTTTCCGCTGGCCACCTGCACCATCACGATCGACGGCAAGGCAGACCGGGCCTGCATCGAATTCGAAATCAAACGGTGCATGGCTCCCTGCACCGGCAACCAATCGAAAGAGGACTACCACCGCATCGTCGCGCAGGTCCGCCAGTTTCTCGAAGGGCGCGATCATGAATTGCTGGACAACTTGCGCGCCCAGATGCAGCAGGCGGCGGAACGGGAGGAATTCGAGGAAGCGGCGCGCTTGCGCGACCGTCTCTTCAACATCGAGCGCACCCTCGAAAAGCAGCGCATCACCCAAACGACGACGACCGATCAGGACGTGATCGGCCTCGCGCGGCAAGGCACGGCGGTCGATCTCCAGATCATTTTCGTGCGCGGCGGTCTATTGATCGGGCGCAAGGATTACTTCTGGCCCCAGTCAGCCGACACCAGCGACGAGGAGCTGGTCCGATCCACCATCGAGCAATTCTACAACAAAGACGGGCAGCCGCCCAAGGAACTGCTCATCCCCACGGATCTGGACGACGCCAAGGTGATTGAAGAATGGCTCTCAGGCAAGAGGGGAAACACCGTCCGCGTGGTGACGCCGGAGCGGGGAGTGAAACATCAATTGGTTCTCCTGGCGGAGGAAAATGCCGCAGCCTCCGTCGCGAACCACCTACGAGACGAAGAAGTCGGCAGGCAGGCAGTCGAAGAACTAAAGCGGCTCATCAGGCTGGACGTTGTGCCGAAACGTATCGAGGGATTCGACATTTCGAATACCATGGGCAACCAGTCCGTCGCCTCCATGGTTGTCTGGGAAGACGGCCAGATGAAGAAAGTCGACTACCGGCGGTTCATTATCAAAACCGTCACAGGCGCCAACGATTTTGCCAGCATGCAGGAAGTCGTCACGCGCCGCTATGGAGCAAGCGAGAATCTCGCGCGGCCGGACCTCATCCTCATCGACGGAGGATTGGGCCAGCTCGCCGCAGCTATGGAAGGGCTGAAACAAGTTGGGCAGCAAGACCTGCCCATTATCGGATTGGCCAAAGCGCGGGGCGAAAAAGAGGAGCGGATTTTTCTGCCAGGCCGAAAGAACCCCATCGTGCTACGCGCGAACTCCCCGGCCACCCATCTCGTACAGCGCATTCGCGACGAGGCCCATCGATTCGCAATCACCTTCCATCGCAAGCTGCGAAGCAAAGCGCTCATGGCCTCGCAACTAGATCAGATAAACGGCATCGGCGAGATCACCAGGACTCGCCTCCTCAAAGAATATGGCAGCCTGACCAACATCGCGGCAGCCACGGATGAGGAGCTATCGGCATCCGGTCTCGATGTTGGCACCATCGCGGCCATGAGAAAAGTTCTCACGACCACCCCTTCGTAGCAATTCTGAATTGACAGTGCGCCTGCCGTTGACTAGGATAGCCGCCGTGAGCTACCCAGATCATTCAACCACCACAACCGTCACGCACGGGCCTTCGTCCATCGCCAGCCGGATCGAACATGTGTTCGAAACCGCTGTGTTCGCCAGCCGATGGATTCAAGCCCCTCTCTATGGCGGCTTGATCGTGGCCGAGCTGCTCTATGCCTACAAGTTTATCGTCGAGCTGTGGGAGATGGTCCGGCACATCAACCAGCAGGAAGAGACCATCTTCATGCTGGGGATCCTGGGGCTGATCGACGTCACGATGGTGGCGAACTTGCTCACAATGGTAATCATCGGCGGCTATGCCACCTTCGTCAGCAAGTTGGATCTTGAAGGCCATCCGGACCGGCCAGACTGGCTGACCCACATCGACCCAGGCACCATCAAGATCAAACTCGCCGCGTCGCTAATCGGCATCTCAAGCATCCATCTGCTGAAATCCTTCGTCAACATCGCCAATGAAGATCACGAGCAGATTAAGTGGAAGATCTTCATCCATCTGACCTTCATCGGCTCCGCTATCCTCCTCGCCTGGACCGACAAGATCATGCAGAAAGACCGAAAGCACTGACGGAACACGTCGCGGCCTTCTTCGGCTCTCGTCCTTCATAAGCGACGACGTTATTCCCAAGCAGAGGTCAACCCGCCTCCGACCTCCGGCATCCTGCCACTGAGGCACCCAGGGCAACACAACGAGCTTCACGGCGATATTGCTCTTGGTGAGCTTGATAGAAACCGTCTCCAGCTTTTCGGTGAGTGGATCGGTGGATGCGATCAATGCGTCTGTCTTGATCTTGAATTGCGCTTCAAGTGCTGACAGCTGAAGACTGATCGCTAAGGGCCACGCCCTTATATCCCAGCTTCCTTGAGCACCTGCCCCGTGTACGAGCGCTTCGACTTCGCAATTTCTTTTGGCGGTCCTTCCGCCACAATTTCACCGCCTCGATCACCGCCCTCCGGCCCGAGATCGATAATCCAATCGGCATTCTTGATCACATCGATATTGTGCTCGATCACCAGCACAGTATTGCCCGCCTCGACCAGGCGATCCAACACATCCAGCAGCCTCTGCACATCGGCAAAATGCAGCCCGGTCGTCGGTTCGTCCAAAATGTACATGGTCCGACCGGTCGGACGTTTCGACAGTTCACGCGACAGCTTGACCCGTTGGGCCTCGCCACCAGACAGGGTTGTAGCGGACTGGCCGAGCTTCACGTAATGCAATCCAACATCGTTCAGCGTATCGAGCTTCCGCCTGATGAAAGGAATATGTTCGAAGAACAGCAGGGCTTCGGCGACCGTCATATTCAACACGTCCGCGATGCTCTCCCCCTTATGATGAATCTCCATAGTCTCGCGGTTGTACCGTTGACCCTTGCAGACCTCACAGGTCACGTAGACGTCCGGCAGAAAATGCATCTCGATCTTGAGCAACCCGTCTCCCTGGCAAGCCTCGCAGCGGCCGCCTTTCACATTGAAACTGTAGCGGCCCGGCTTGTACCCGCGGACACGAGAGTCAGGCAGATTGGAATAGAGGTCGCGGATGAACCCGAACAGCCCTGTATAGGTCGCAGGATTCGAACGAGGAGTCCGGCCAATCGGCGACTGGTCGATGTCGATGACTTTATCTAGCGCCTCGACGCCCAGCAGCTCCTTGCAACCATCGATTTTTGGTTTCTTGTGGTAGAGCAACTGGGAGAGGGAACGGAACAAGACCTCCAACACCAACGTACTCTTACCGGACCCAGACACGCCGGTCACACAGGTGAGCAGACCGAGCGGGATCTTGGCGGTCACCCCCTTAAGATTATGTTTATCGGCCCCCACAATGGACAGCAGCCCCTTGGCCTTCCGTTGTCGGCGAGGCAGACTAACCATCTGTGTGCCGCGAAGATAGCGGCCAGTCAGCGAGTCGGGATTCTTCATGACTTCTTTGGGCGTGCCCTGGGCAATGACCCGCCCGCCCTCTGTCCCAGCACCAGGCCCCATATCCAGCAGATGGTCCGCTGCCATCATGGTTTCCGCATCATGCTCGACCACTACCACCGTATTGCCCAGATCGCGCAGACGCAGCAGAGTCTGGAGCAATCGCCGATTGTCTCTCTGATGAAGGCCGATCGAAGGCTCGTCGAGAATGTAGAGAACGCCAACGAGGCCTGACCCGATTTGCGTGGCAAGCCTGATCCGCTGTCCTTCCCCCCCGGATAATGTCGCGGCAGCCCGATCTAACGTCAGATAATCCAACCCGACATTGACCAAAAATCCAAGCCTCTCGCGAATCTCTTTCAAAATACGATGGGCAATCACCAGTTCACGCTCGCTGAATTTCAACGACCAGAAAAAATCGGCCGCCGCTCGCACGGAAAGATGCGTGACCTCGGCAATCGACTGTTTGTTGACCTTGACGGACAGACTTTCAGGCCGCAGCCTCGCGCCCTTGCAGAGGCCGCAAAGCTCCAGCAGCGTAAGGTCTTCATCCTCTGGAGAGCCTGGCGTCATGGCGTAGCCGATGCCGTCGCAAGCGGGGCAAGCGCCGTGCGGGCTGTTGAACGAAAAGACGCGGGGGGTAATTTCCGGATAACTAACTCCACAGCCGATACAAGCGAGTTTCTCGCTATAGAGCGAGACCTTCCCACTTTCCATCAACACTCCAACTAGACCGCCGGCGAGCTTCAGACAGGTCTCCACCGAATCGGCCAACCGTCTCGTCAGAGCCTCGCCTGGCTTCATCACCAGCCGGTCCACCACGATTTCGATCGTGTGTTTCTTCTGCTTATCGAGCGTGAGGTCCTCATCCAAATCAATCAACTGCCCATCGACCCTGGCCCTGACGTAACCGGCCTTGCGCATGTCGAGGAGCTCTTTGCGATATTCGCCCTTCCTCCCCCGCACGATGGGTGCCAAAAGCTCAAACTTGCTCCCCTCCGGGAGCAGGCCGATGGCATCGACCATCTGCTGCACCGTTTGCGCGGTAATTTCCTCGCCGCACTGAAAGCAGGAGGGGCGCCCGACCCTGGCAAAGAGGAGCCGGAGATAGTCGTAAATTTCCGTGACGGTGCCGACCGTGGAGCGGGGATTGTGGCTGGTGCTCTTTTGCTCGATCGAAATGGCAGGCGAAAGCCCTTCAATCGAATCGACGTCCGGCTTGCCCATCTGTTCGAGGAACTGCCTGGCATAGGCCGACAGCGACTCGACATAGCGTCGTTGCCCCTCGGCATAGATCGTGTCGAACGCCAGCGACGACTTGCCGGACCCGCTCAGCCCCGTAATCACGACCAACTGGTCGCGCGGGAGCGTCACGTCGATATTCTTGAGATTATGTTCTCGCGCGCCTTTAATGATGATTGAGTTATGCATAAGGGACGGTATTATAACATGCAGACTGGTTCGCCTTGACAAACTTGGAAGGCCGATGCTACCACCCTCTCATGGCCCAAGCTCATACACCGCCAGCCCAGAATGGGACGGACGCTCCGGCTGCCCCGCTCGCTGTCTCGACCTGGTCTGGCCAGGCACGCGAACAAGCGGTCCAGCGGATGTTTACCGCGATCGCTGGCGTCTATGACTTCAACAACACACTCTTAAGTTTCGGGCTCCACCACCGCTGGAAAAAAATGACCGCCTCCTATGTCCCCGTCACGACGGGAGGCAGGGCCCTCGACGTGGGAGCCGGCACAGCAGACCTGGCCCTCTTGATCGAGCCCCGCATGGGGGTCAATGGCCGGGTCATTGCCTCAGACTTGAACCATGCCATGCTGGTCGAGGGACTGAAAAAAGTCACAAACAAGGGGCTGGGACATCGAATCACCTGCCTTGAGGCCAATGCCGAACATCTGGGGTTTCCCGACGGGACCTTTCATGCCGTGACGACGGGGTTTTGCATAAGGAACGTCGGAGATCTCAAACAGGCGGTTACGGAAATTCACCGGATCTTACAGCCGGGCGGGCGGTTTGTCTGTCTCGAGTTTTCCCGGCCGGTCTTAGGATGGCTGCGGGCTCTGTATGATTGGTACTCGTTCCAACTGCTTCCCTGGATCGGGACAAAGGTGGCGCATGACACAACCGGCGTCTACGCATATCTCCCTGCTTCTATCAGGAACTTCCCCGACCAGGAACGGCTGAAGCAGATACTCCTCGATGCAGGCTTCAGCCAGGTCACCTATCGCAACCTGACCGGCGGGATCGTGGCGATTCATGTAGCGACGAAATGATAGTCGAAACGCCCATCAAGTCGGCAGGTCCGAAGACTTTCGACAGGATAGACGTTCCGACGTTTGGACGATGATGGAATCAATCCTTTATATTTTTCTGCCATGCAAAAAAGTCTACCCCATCGGGGTGACCTATCTGGCTGATTTTATCCATCGGCGCAAGCCGGAGGTGCGACAGCGCATCCTCGACCTGTCGCTCTTTCCCGAAGACCAACGGATCAGCGCGGTCCGCCACGCGGCCACCGAATTCAAGCCGGACCTCGTCTGTTTTTCCTGGCGCGATATCCAGATCTTCTCCCCACACGAGGGAGACTCTTCGCTGGAACATGCGTTTAACTTTTACTTTGCCAGCAACCCCCTCAAACGGATCACCGCCTCCTTTGCGGGGCTGCAACAGCTCTACCGCTACTACAGCCACATCCGGGCGGCGCTCTCCTATCCCTGGTTGATCGCAAAGGAATTCCCGAGGGCGCAGATGATGATCGGCGGAGGGGCCTTTACTGCCTTTGCCGATCAGCTCATCCAGAAACTTCCGGAAGGTACCATCGGGATTCTGGGAGAAGGTGAAGATGCCATCCTCAAGGTGGTCGAAGGCCAATCGCTGGAGCAGGAGCGCTACATCGTCAGGGAAGGGAAAACCGTTCGGAAAGGCCAGCAGGGAGCGCCGGCTCTCCTCGATGCACTCACCGTGGACTTGCCCTACCTGACCTCGATTTTCCCGCAATATACGGAATACCTGGGTGAGTCCATCGGGGTCCAGTCAAAACGAGGCTGCCCCTACGACTGCGCCTTCTGCCTCTACCCGTATATTGAAGGCAAGCGGGTCCGCTATCGGCCCCCCTCCATGGTCGTCAAGGATATCTCTCAGCACTACCATCAATGGGGCGCCAGACGTTTCTGGTTCACGGATGCGCAGTTCATTACGGGGAAAGAAGCCTACCCCCAATGCACCGAGATCTTGGAACGGATTCTCGCAGAGAAGCTGGAGATTGAATGGTCCGGCTACATCAGAACCTCGCTCATCACCCCGGAATTGGCCAAGCTCATGGTCCGGTCCGGCGTCGGGGACCTTGAAGTCGCTATTACGTCTGGCTCCCAGGAGGTGCTGAACGACCTCCACATGGGGTTCAAGCTGGAGAAGCTCTACGACGGCTGCCGCTACCTGGCAGAAGCGGGGTTCAAGGGGAAGGTCATCCTCAATTATTCGCTGAACAGCCCCAAAGAGACTGAGGAGTCGCTGCTCCAAAGCGTGGAGTCCTACAAAAATATCGCCGCGATCCTGGGTGAAGAGCGGGTATTCCCCCTCATGTTCTTTTTAGGTATTCAACCGAACACGGATCTGGAGCAACGGCTACTGGAGGAGGGCTACCTCTCGGCCGGCTATAACCCCCTAATGCTGACCCCGACCAGTATCAGGAAGCTCCTTTACAATCCGGCGCCGCTCAACTCCTTCATTGCCAAGGCCTGCCTCAGGGCCTGGGAACGGAAAGAAGGCAGCAGAGACCCCAGAAAATGGACTGGATCTCTATCCCAAACCCCTAAGGAATCAGGATCTTATGCCGACAAGAGCTTGATCCGTGGAATCGAAGGGAACTCCGGCCGCGAGGCTCTTCTGTCCCTGGAAGAGATCCTCCGCTCTCGGCAATCGCTGCGTTCCACAAAGGATTCCGGCGACAAATCCGCTGCCATACGAGGGGCCTAAATCCCGTCCACTGCCCCATTCGATACCTTGCATTCCATTTTGAGCCGATGTTATCATGCCGGCTCCTTGAGACTGAGCAGGCACGTCAACCATTTGTAAGCTTTCATAATTACTCTCGTTCGCCCTGGCCTAGAGGGCACCCGGAGGAGACTTTTGAATGTATAAGACGATCTACGTGCCGGTTGATAACTCCGACCATTCCAACACCGCTGTCGACATCGGAGTGCACTTCGCCAAGGCCTTCGGCTCAAAGATCGTGGGCAGCCACGTCTATGCGGCCAAAATGCATGATAAGCGCTTCAAACAGATGGAAGCGGGCTTGCCTGAAGAATATCACGATGAAAAAGAACTCGACCGGCAGCGCCAGATCCACGATTCGCTGATTACCCGCGGCCTCCAGATCATCACCGACTCCTACCTCGACTATGTCGATAAGAAATGTGCGGAGAACAACCTGCCGATCGAGCGCCGTTCGCTCGAAGGCCGGAACTGGAAGGTCCTGGCAGAAGATATTAATTCAAACGCCTACGATCTTGTGATCATGGGCGCCTTGGGCGTCGGCGCAGTGAAGGACAGCGTGATCGGCAGCAACACCGAGCGCGTACTTCGTCGCGTGCGCAATTCGGACATGCTGATCGTCAAACAGACCCAACCTATGACCAGCGGCAGAATCGTGGTCGCAGTAGACGGCAGCCCCTATTCGTTCGGTGGACTCATGACAGGCCTGGCGCTCGGCAAGGCCTTCAACATGCCGGTCGAAGCCATCTCCGCCTTCGATCCCTATTTCCACTATGCCGCCTTCCATAGCATCTCGGGCGTCCTCAACGAGGAGGCCGGCAAGGTGTTCCGGTTCAAGGAACAGGAAAAGCTCCACGAAGAAATCATTGACAGCGGTCTCGCGAAGATCTACCAGTCGCACCTCGATATCTGCCGCGAAATCGCGCAAGCCGAGCAGACGGACGTCAAGACCACTCTTCTAGATGGCAAAGCCTTCGAAAAGATCATTCAATATGTCCGCAAGGACATTCCTGCCTTGCTCATCGTCGGACGGATCGGCGTACATAGCGACGAGGATATGGACATTGGCAGCAACACGGAGAATCTCTTGCGCGCCGCGCCTTGCAATATCCTGGTCTCGAACAGAAAGTACGTGCCTCCGATCGATACCTTGGCGGAATACACCATCGCCTGGACGGAAGAAGCCCTTCGCCGGATGGAAAAAATCCCGATCTTCGCCAGAGGCGTCGCCAAGACGGCTATCCATCGTTATGCCATCGAAAAGGGCCATACCATTATCAGCAACACGGTCGTCGATACGGCCATCGGCCACATCCTGCCCAAGGGCGCGATGGACGCCATGCGTGCATTGGGCGGCAGTCTCGAAGCAGCCGGCATCGACCGCGACAAGATGCAGGCGGACGAGTCCGTGGCGAAGGACCTGATGGGCTCGACCCTCAGCGGCATGATGACCGAGATCGTGGAAGAAAAACCGAAAGTCAGTGAAGCGACCCAAGCCTACCTGGACCGGATGAACCAGAACTACTTCGTCTGCGACGGTTGCGGCTACATCGGCAAGGGCGAGACGCCCGTGAAGTGCCCCGTCTGTGCCGCAGGCGGCGACCGCTTTAAACTCGTCGACAAGACCATCTTCGAATCAGCCGCCAACGCCGAAGGTGCCCTTGAAACGGATCTGTCTTACGATGACGTCCCCATGCAATGGACGAAGGACGCCAAAGAAGGAATCCGTGCGGTCCCTGCAGGATTCCAACGCCGGCGCGCCAAGGCCAAAATCGAAAAGACCGCCCGCAAACTCGGCATGACCACGATCACGCTGGAATATGCAGCCCCCATCATTCAGGAAGCGGCAGCTGAAGACTACACCCCCATTTTCGCGAACAAGGGAACTGGCGCCTCGACCGAAGCCCGGGCCACCGTGACTGCTGCTACGAACGGAACCAACGGCGCAGCTGCCTCCCACGAAAACGGTCATGAAAACGGGAGTGGCCAGACAGCGGAAGCCGCCGCCCCTGCCTCTCCCTATATCTGGTCGCCTGATGCGCAGGCCAGACTCGAGCGGGCGCCGGAAGGGTTCATGCGCGAATGTACCCGCGCCCTGATCGAAAAACATGCGGAAAAGATCGGCGCCACGACCATCACCGCCGAAGTGGCCAATGAGGGAATCGAGCAAGCCAAGGACTACATGGCGGACGCGATGAAGACCGGCAATCTGAAGGACATGATCGCTAACCTGACCGGTGCACCGAAGTCAGGGGCCAGCCGCTGATGGGCCGGTCTCTCCCGGTCCTGAACTTCCCGGCTCTGTCAGGAACGCTCGGCTCCATCCAACAGCAAGTCACACAGTTCTTTACGCCGACCTCTACGACTCCGGCGCCTCACGACGGCAGAACCGTCGATGACTTCAAGCCCTATCTGCTCGCACTGAACCTCACGAAACGCTGCAATCTCAAGTGTGACCATTGCTATCTCGACGCGACGACGAAGGCCGCCGGCGGAGACGACGAACTCTCGACCGAAGAATGTTTCAAACTCATCGATCAGATTGCCGAGGTCAACAAGGGCTGCCTTATCGTCATCACGGGCGGCGAACCGCTCGTCCGTCCCGACATTCTCGACATCGCGCGCCATGCCGTGAAACAGGGCTTCATGGTGGTCTTCGGGACCAACGGCATGTTGATCAACGACCAGATGGCGAAGAGCCTAGTCGAAATCGGTGTTATGGGCATGGGCATCAGCATCGATTCGCTCGATCCCCAGAAACATAATCAGTTCCGTGGCGTCCCTGGCGCATGGGAAGCAGCTCTCGCCGGCATCGAAGCCTGCAAGCGGAACGGGCTGGCCTTCCAAGTGCATTTCAGCGCACAGCCCATGAATTACCAGGAGCTGCCAGCCGTCATCGATTGGGCGCACCAGCTCGGGGCCAAGGTCCTCAATGTCTTCTTCATGGTCTGCACAGGCCGCGGCGAAGAGCTCACGGACATCACTCCGGCCCAATACGAAGAAGTGCTCGGCTACCTGGTCAACTGCCAGGATAACTACAAAGGCATGCTCGTCAGGGCCCGCTGCGCCCCCCACTTCAAACGGCTGGCCTACGAGAAAGACCCGAACTCCCCAATCACTAAAGCGACCGGCTATATGGGAGGCGGCTGCCTCGCCGGCACCAACTACGCGCGCGTCACCCCGAACGGCGAATTGACCCCGTGCCCCTACATGCCCCTGTCAGCCGGGAACATCCGCGAGACCAGCTTTGCCGATCTCTGGGAAAAGTCCGACGTCTTCAATTCCTTCCGCTATCCCCAACTCAAGGGCAAATGCGGCGATTGCGAATATACTGACATCTGCGGCGGCTGCCGAGCTCGCCCCTACGTCGATCACGGAGACTGGCTGGACGAAGATGAATGGTGTCTCTACACGCCAAAGGGCGGGGAGAAGATCAAAGTCGCCTTCAATACGCCTGAAGAAGGCGATATCGCTTGGGATACCGACTCAGAGTCACGGCTGAACAAGATCCCCTACTTCTTGCGCGCCATGGTGAAAAAAGGCGTCGAGAAGCACGCGCGTGAGAACAATATCCCCCTGGTTACCATTGAGCTGATGGAAGAGCTCCGCAAAAAACGATTCGGCAACGACGCGCCGATATTCCGGCCTTGACGTGATGCGTTAGACGTTCAGAGTCTCGAGTTCGTGGCTGCCCCATTACCTTTCACGTTTCACGAGTGTAAAAATGGACGCTCTACAAAGCATTTTCACAGACCTCAATGCGCTGATCCCGATCATCAATCATTGGTTTCACTTGTTGTCGGCAGTCATCTGGATCGGCGGGCTCGCCTTTCTCGTCCTGGCCGTGACTCCCGGACTGAAGAAGGCAGTCGCCAAAGAGCAGATCAAGCCGATCACAGACGCTTTCTATCAGTATTACAAGAAAGTGGCGGGCGTTCTGCTCGTCGTCTTGCTCGTCACCGGCGGCATCAACTTCCACTACGTCAATCAGGTCATCACCTCGCAAACCGGCAGTGGCATCCAGCACCATGCGAAATACCTGACCGTCTTCTTCATCAAGTTATTTCTCGTGCTCGGCCTGCTGACCCTCTTCCTCTACACCGTACTTTTCAAATCAGATGAAGCAGAAGAAGGCAACGAAACATCCTACGAAGTGATCCCCTTCCAACGAGCCGCGCTGTGGATCGGCTTCTTCATCCTCCTGTGTGCCGCTGCGATGAAAAATCTCCACCAATAGACTCGCTCCAATTCCTATGCCTCCCCTATACACTGTTCGCGACCCCTACGCCGGTGTCTCGAAAGATAATGGAGGCTTAAGTTAAGCGCTGAGCGATCAACTCGAAATGCTGACAGGGCCTTACTGGGGGACGCTAAATACAGGAGCTTTCACCACTTCCACATCGACCGGCAACTTCAGCTCGAAAAACGTATCGCCGAGCCCCACGTTGGACTGCAACGACGAAAACTCAAAGCTCACCACATTCCCGCTCATTTCATACAACGTAACCATCCGGATGAAATAGGTCTTAGGGAACACTTCCAGCACGATCCGTTGCACCGATCGTCCCGCTTCGCCCTCCTGAGACTTCGGCAGAAGGGTAAGCAGCCTGAGCCCTCCCGCGCCTCGACCATTCCCCGGCGTCGGCTCAATACGAAACGACTGCTCCAACTTCGCGGCTCCGAGCAAAAGTTCCAACGGAGCCTTCGAGGCAGCCATCTGCGTCAGCTTCCCCACCAAGACTTGCTTATGCTCCGGCACATACACTTTCACATCATCATGATTGACGTAAATGTGCTCGATCGACGGATCAAGATAGCTCCACCGCAACCGGCCAGGTTTTTTAATCAAAACCTGCCCCGACGAGGTGATGGGCCGATCGAATCCCTCGATCCTGGTCTTCTGCGCAAAATCAGCCTGAAGATCCTTGGTCTTTTCATAGCGCGCCTGGAGCTGTCGGACCACCTCTCGCACTTCCTTCAGCGCGACCACATCACTCTCCTCAGCGCCAACGAACGGCACTGAAAAAAGTACCCCCAAACAAACGAGTGCAAGCCCCACTTTCCCCAGACCAGATGGGGCCGCTGAGGCGCTCTCTACTGCGCGCGTCCACCGAGCACCTTCTGAGCGTCCGCGGTGCGCGAGCACGGAGAGCACCTCAGCGGCCCCAGACCACCTCATGCCTCTTCCTCTGCTCCCACCGGCCCACGCCGCCCCACAACCTCTCTCCGCCCATCACGGCCAGCCGCGCCCACGATACCGTCTGTCTCCATTTGCTCGATCATCCTGGCCGCGCGAGGATAGCCTACCCGCAGCCGACGCTGAATCAGCGACGCGGAGGCCTGACCGGTCGACAGAACCAATTCTTTGGCCTGCTCATACACTTCATCCAGCGCCTCTTCCTCTTTTGCATCTTCCTGTTTCAGCGCAATCTGCAACTCTTGATTATAGGCAGGCTTGGCCTGATTCTTCACAAACTCCACCACGCGCCGGACATCCTCGTCCGACACAAAGGACCCGTGCCCTCTCATAAGACGTCCGGTTCCCGAAGCCATATAGAGCATATCGCCTCGGCCCAGGAGCGCTTCCGCACCGTTGGCATCCAGAATAGTGCGTGAATCCGTCTTTGACGCGACCTGGAAAGCAATACGGGCAGGAAAGTTCGCTTTGATCAAACCGGTTAGCACATCGACCGACGGGCGCTGCGTCGCCAGCACGAGATGGATGCCGGAGGCGCGGGCCATCTGCGCCAACCGCGCAATCTTGTCTTCCACTTCCTTCGGCGCCACCATCATCAAATCCGCCAGCTCATCGATCATCACCACGATATAGGGCAAAGGCTCCGGTGGAGTCTTCGGCGGCATAAACGATCCAGGACTTTTTTCAGGGAGGACCGTCTCTCCGGCAGAAAGCCGCTCTTCCTCGGACAGAAACTGAATGGGCAATTCCGGCTGGTCAGCCTTGGCCGACGGCTCCGTCTCTAACACCCCCTGCGTCCCTGCGACTTTTCGATTGTAGGCATCGATGTTCCGCACCCCTGCATCAGACAGCAGCTGATAGCGCCGCTCCATTTCCGTCACGACCCAACTGAGCCCGCGCGCCGCCGACTTCGCATCGGTGATGACCGGACGCAAGAGGTGCGGGATGCCGTCGTAGGTTTGGAACTCCAATCGCTTGGGATCGATCAGCAGGAGCTTGACCTCGTCGGGCCTAGCGGAAAACAGTAGACTGAGGAGCATCGTATTAAGTCCGACGCTTTTCCCTGCTCCCGTCGCCCCAGCAACCAACAAGTGCGGCATCGTTTTCAAATCGGCAATCAAAGGGGCGCCAAAAATATCCTTCCCCAGAGCCAAACTGAGCTTCGATTTGGCGCGTGAGAAGGCCTCACTCGTCACCACTTCTTTCATCGACACCATTTCGCGATAGAGGTTCGGCACCTCGATCCCAACCACTGATTTTCCCGGGACCGGCGCGACGATCCGGAGACTGACCGCCTTCAAGGCCAAGGCCAGGTCGTCGGCCAGATTCACAATGCGCGCCACTTTGGTGCCAGCGACTGGCTCGAATTCATACATTGTGACGACCGGCCCTGGGCGAACCTCCGTCACTTTCCCCGCAATACCAAAACTCAGCAGGGCGCGGGTCAACACATCGGATTGCGCCTTGATTTCGTCCTCCGTGACACGACCCAGCGAAGCGGAAGGATCGCTCAAAAGCAGCACTGGGTCCGGCAGGGTATAGTCCCCCGCCTTCGCCTGGGAGACAAAGACGGGTTGGTCGAACTCCGCCTCGCTGATCTCCACTGGCTCAGGCGTGGGTTGCCGCGGCGGCTGAATGACCGGCCAATCGAGTTCCTGCTTCGCTGCCGCTTCAGGCAACGCCTCCTCGATGACCGCGCGAATGGATTTCGACGACTTCTGTTTTGCTTTCTTGGGAGACTCAGGGGCAGGCTCTACCACTGACCGTTCCGGAATCCACCCGCGCACCCTCGTAAACAACGCGCTGCCCCAGACTGGGAGCTTCAAGACAATCTCCGACAAAGAAATCGGTGTCGTGAAGAGCAGCGAGATTACCAAACCCGCCATGACCAGAATATGGGCGCCGGTACTGGCGAAATAGGCTCGCAGGCCCTCGGCCAGCACTTGTCCAACGAGGCCTCCTGCCATACCGCGATAAATGAAACCGCTTGAGAGGGTGGGCACCGCCGTGATTTCAAGATGGAGAAAGCCGCTGAGAAACAGGAGCGCCGCCAGCGAGGAGCCGGCGTTCCGCAGCCGAATCGACAAGTCGCTCTGGGTGAAACAACGGACACCCATTAAGCCGAGTAGAAAAGGAAAGAGATAGGCTGCGTTACCAATCAACAAGAAAAGCGTCGACGCAAAGAAATCCCCGGCCGATCCGATCAGATTCCTCGCAGAGGCCGAAGCGGCTGCCACTGATTTCAATTCACGGGGCACGAAGGACACAAGGCTGAGGAGCGTGAGCAGGCTCAACGCAATCAGGACGACTCCGATCACTTCTCGCTTGATGTGTGAGGGGGGAGAGGCGGCGCGGCGGGCTTCGCCCCGCTTGGCCGAGGTAGTAACAGCCATGATCGCGATTCTAGCACAGGGAATCAGTCATTTCAAACGAAGACCAGCTAGAAATGGCCCACAGAAGGCTCCCGAAGCCCCTCACCCAAACGCCGAAGCCAGACGGAGGAAGTCTTCAACCGACAAGGTCTCGGCCCGGCGGGTTGGAATAATCTCCAATCGCTGCAGAGCCTCGGTGATACGGGACAGCTCATAGCCTTCGTCCCGCAAGGAATTGATCAGCGTTTTCCTTCGATGCGCAAAGGCCGCCTTCACGAGGGCGCGAAACGCAACTTCCGCCTCCTGGCTGAGCCTCCCGTCCTCTTTCGCGCGCAGCAGGACCACTGCCGAGGCGACCTCCGGCCTGGGGCGGAAACATTGAGCTGAGACGCGAAAGGATTTTGTTATGTCGGCTGCATACTGCGCCATCACGGAAAGGACCCCATAATCGGATCCGCCAGGCTTGGCCACCAATCGGTCTGCCACTTCTGATTGCAGCATGAGCACCATCCGGGGAAACCGGCCTCGCTGGTCTAGTAAGCGAAAGAGCAGGGGGGTCGAAATGTAGTACGGCAGATTGGCGACGACGATCGTCCCTGCCGGGAGCTGTTCGACCGGATAGGCCAGCGCGTCCGCACAGACCAATTCCACATTGGGAAGCTCCGCCTGCCTGGTCTTAAGATAGGCATGCAGCCGTGGATCCAATTCGATCGCCGTTACATGGCCGGCCACCTGGCTCAGGGCCTCCGCCAGGATACCTCGGCCAGGGCCGATTTCCAGCACATGGTCGCCGGGGCCCAGTTCCGCCAACGCGACGATCTTACGCACGATGTTGGGATCGATCAGGAAGTTTTGGCCGAGCCGCTTGATCGGTGGAGGGAGACCAGGAATCGACACCAGTTAATTCCCGCCGGATGGACAACGCGCGGCTTGCGCTAGTTGCTTCGACAGATCGACCAGGGGGGTTTTGAAATAGTCGATGAGATCGGTAAACTCTTCCACCAGATCGTTCGTGAACGAGGGGCCCGGCTGCAGGGAGGCAAACTTCTGCCCTTCCTTCTGGCCCAGAGACTCCGTGAGTAGCGCCACCGTCCTGGTTTTCCATTTTGCCAATCGTTCCGCCCCTGCCACGGTATTGAGCGTCTCCATCGTATCCGTGAAAATCGCATCCAACTCTTTCAACTGTTGCTGCACCAGCACAAGCCCTCGCTTCATATCGTCTGTCATCTGGCCCCCTTCTTCCGTAACGAGACGGACCTCACTGCCGAGCGACCCTTGGCCAGCGTGGCGGCCAGCGTGATCGCCTCGACCAGACTACCAGGATCTGCGATGCCTTTCCCTACGATATCAAACGCCGTCCCGTGATCGACCGAGGTGCGAATAATCGGCAATCCCACTGTCAAATTCACGCAGGTGCCGAACGCAACCAGCTTCAAGGGAATCAGTCCCTGATCGTGATAGAGGGCTACCACCCCATCGTAATCGCCCCTGGCGGCCTTGCCAAACAGAGTATCGGCCGGCAAGGGATCACTGGCCAGAATCCCCTGGGCCTGCGCCGCGCGGACCGCAGGAAGAATAATCCGTCCCTCTTCATCCCCGAATAGGCCATGCTCTCCTGCATGGGGATTTAACGCCGCAACACCGACTCTTGGCTTCTTGATCCCGAACAGGTCACGCAACGCCACATGGGCCAGTCTGATGGCCTTTTCAATCTTGGCCTGCGTGAGGAGTGCTGGCAATTTTTTAATCGCGACATGGGTCGTCACGAACATAATCCGGAGAGGGCCCCCGACGATCATCATGCCGGAGTCCTGCGTCTTGGTCAGATCTGCCAGCAGTTCCGTATGGCCGTGGAAATGGCAGCCAGCCATGTTAATCGCTTCTTTATTGATCGGGGCCGTGACCATACCGTCTATACAGCCGAGCTGCGAGAGCTCCACCGCTTTCTTGATGAACAATACGGAGGCAGCCCCGGTCACAGAAGCGGCGACTCCCCTTGTAAACCGCCCAAGGGGACGATCGAGCGGGTCCAGCACTGCGAGCTGATTCGACCGTGGAAACACCGCTTCATGCCCCGCCACTTGCACCACTTCCAGCTTCAACTTCAGACTCTGCACCGTCTGCTGCATCACAGGAAAGGAGCCGATGACCAGCGGACGGCATAGCCGCCGCACTTTCGTCCCGGCCAAGGCCTTCGCAACTACCTCAGGGCCGATCCCAGCCGGATCTCCCATCGTGATGCCAAGGAGCGGCTTCTCTTTCCTTCTCATCATGCTTGTCTTCACACTCATCACCTGCTTAAACCCAGTACAGATACAACACATACCCGATATACAAAAGAGAACTCCCGCCCAGCAACCAGGGCCGCCAAAGACCGCTCCATGCCGCCTGTGCTAAAAGGAAGGTACTCGCAACCACGGCCAGCACCATGGTGATCAACGCAGTCGGGCCCAGAGCCCAATCCGTGCCTAACAGACCGATTGAAACAGGGATCGTCCCCTGAAACACCATCGCGCCTGTGACATTCCCCACCGCTAAACGATCTTTTTTCCGGTAGAGCCAGAGAAAACTGTTCGACATCTCCGGCAACTCGGTCGCCAACGGCGCCACAAGCAGAGCCAAGATCAGGGGAGAAATCGACAGGGCCCCGGCAATGGTTTCTGCTGCGAGCACAAAGAGGTGCGCACCAAGCGCGAGGCCGGCCAAGCCAAGAGCCGCTTGAAGACCGATCAATCCGAACGACGGGACTGCTGCCTTTCTAGCAAAGAACAGGGGCTCCAGTGCGCTACCCTCGCCCTCCTCCTCCTCAGCCACCTCGCTAAACTTCAGTTTGACGTAATAGAGATAGAGGCTGAACAACCCGATCGCGGCCAGAATATGCACCAGCTTGGAGGGAACAAATACGCAAGCCAATGCGACGCTGTAGGCCACTACGAAAAATGAAAGATCGCTCGTCACATCGGGATAGTTCAATCGGAACACAGCCGTTCGCTTCCCCAGTCTGGCATAGACCACCAGCAGGATGGCCAAAATGGGAACCACCAGGGTGCTCAACATAAAGGGTGCGCCGAGGATTGCCCCCAACCCCACCTCCGCTTGCGCCCGGCTGGCCCCGAAGAAAATGGCGATAATCGGAATCGACGTTTCCGGCAACGTGGTGCCGATGGCGGCTAACACGCCACCGACGGCGCCATCGGACAGATTGAATCGCTTGCCCAGCCACTCAATGGCATTAGTGAACAGCGCGCAGGTGCCCAAGGTCACCGCGACGGAGACGAGAAACAAAAGGCTATAGAGGAGAACTGTCATGACCGACCCGCCGCTTGGCCCGCCCGTCGCTTGGCGTAGGCGCAGGCCGCATCGTCGAGCACCGCCTTCACAGGACGACCTGTCCGCTCGGCAATCCGTTTACAATCGAGATATTCCGGAGCCGCCTTACTCGTTCTATTGTCCACATCGGCAATCTTCATGCGTACGACTCCGCCAGGGACCTTCACTGACATGAATCGCCGAGGGAGGATCTGCCGCATGACCTCACAGACCCGGATTCCCAATGCCGTTGTTTCCTGAAACACCACGTCTAATACCTGATCCAGCTGGCCCTGCGCGACCAGACAGGTCAACACGACGCCGGGACGACTCCGTTTCATAATGACCGGCGCAAAGGTCACATCCAGCGCCCCGCGGGACAACAACTGTTCCATCACATGCTCATAGATCTGCGGGTTCACATCGTCAAGATTGGTTTCGACCTGCAGGACCGTATCCTGCTCACGCAGCCCCTTGGATGACGGTCGCGCCAGAAACACCCGCAAAGCATTCGGCCAGCCTTTGGGATTGGCATCGCCCGCTCCATAGCCGATGGCCGTCGGCGTCATCACCGGCATCGGACCGAACTCCGAGGTCAGAATACGTAACAGCGCCATGCCGGTCGGCGTGGTCAGCTCCCTGGCAGGGCCCTCGCTATAGATCGGAACCCCTTTGGCCAGAATGGCCACTGCCGGACCAGGGGCGGGCAAGATTCCATGCGCTGATTGCAATGTCCCGGTCCCGACATTGACCGGAGAGGCCGTCACGCGAGTCACACCCAGCAAATCGCAGCCAACCAGGCTGCCTACGATATCAACAAACGAATCCAGCACGCCCACTTCATGGAAATGCACATGGTCCTTGGCCACACGATGGGCATGCCCTTCCGCCTCTGCCAAGAGATCGAATACGGACCGGCTTTGCTGCTTGATCTTGTTCGAAAGCCGGCTCGCGGAAAGAATTGCATGGATCCGGCGAAGCGAAAGGGGCTTGCGCAATCCTGTCGCGATCACCACATCCACTTTCGTGGCGTGGATTGCCCCTCGCTGCACTCGCCGTTTCCGGAGCGTCACCCCTGAAAGACGAAGCTGCTTCAGCCCGTTTACCAAATCAGAAAATGGCACGCCCACATCCACGAGCGCGCCAAGGGTCATATCGCCGCTGATACCGGAATAACAATCAAAATGGAGGTGCGAACCCACGTACGTCCTTTCGCTGCCCGATTCAACCAACGCCATCTTACCCAAGGCGCGTACGAACGGCAATCAACTTAGTCCACGCGTTGACAGCCTCCCAACGCTGTGTTATCCCCACTACATTGGCCCACCGACCGGGCGCGTCACAACAATAGATTCTTGCCGCACAGAACCCTATGACCATCTTTCCGTCCTTCAACAGCCCCTGTTCGACAGTACTCGGATCATGGACCGGTCGCGCCTCTCAATTACTGCTGTGCGCGACGCTACTCTTCTGGGTCCCAGCTGCCGCCTCCGCAAAATCAACCCCCCGTGCGGGCCCGCGTCATGAGCCGGAACTCAGGATCCTCGATCTGAAAGTCTCTCCCAATCTCTATACGACTGCGTCCGGCTCCTTGCAGTTTTCCGTTTTGATCCAGCTCCCTAAAGAACTAAACGGGGCCACGCTGCTGGAAGTCTCCTCCTTCATTACCTCGCCTTCGAAAAACTCTCTCCGGTTTCTCACGGCTCGCACAGCGCTGGAGCCGCACGCAGCCGCAACCGACGGCGGCACGCCTCCGCAAGTGTCTGTCGTCCTCACCTGGGACGGGCTGGACCAAAAGAAAGTCACCGCAGGAGCAGGCCTCTATCACTTCGAAGTGCGGCCCAAGTTACTGGCGAACGGCGAGAAAGGCCCCAGAACTCAGATGGTTGGCTGGCCGAAGCACGGAACGATCGAAGTCAAATAGCCGACAGCTCTCAGCTCTCAGCTCTCACATTTTTGTTGCTCTTGGGCTTTGCTGATCGCTGAGGGCTGACAGCTGGAGGCTCCCCCAATAGGTTGATTCGATGCGCCAGACAACCGGCCCCGAATCCATTATCGATATTCATCACCCCGACTCCCGCCGCGCAGGAATTCAACATCGTCAATAGAGCCGCAAGTCCGCCGAAACTAGCGCCATAGCCTCGGCTCGTCGGCACCGCGACGACCGGGCAGGGCACCAATCCGCCGACCACGCTGGGTAAGACTCCATCCATCCCTGCCACCACCACCACGACTCGGGCCTTCATCAGCCGGCTCTGACGTTCCAGGAGCCGATGAATTCCCGCCACCCCCACGTCATAGAGCGTTTCAACCTTGCTCCCCATCACCTCCGCCGTCACTCGCGCTTCTTCGGCGACGGGAATGTCCGACGTGCCGGCTGTAATCACCAGGATATGGCCCTGAAGCCGCTGCTTGGGATCGCGAATCGATACGATGCGAGCCTCGTCATGATAGACGGCGCGCTTATCCAGCCGTTTGATCAATGTCGCCACCTGGCGAGTCGCGCGCGTGGCCAACAGGGGACGATGATGTCTCAACAGGGCCTTGGCAATGGCGCGAATCTGAGCCGTCGACTTCCCTTCGCAAAAAATGACTTCGGGAAATCCCTGCCGTATCGACCGATGGTGATCAAGCGACGCGAAGCCCAGATCTTCATAGGGCAAGGTGCGAAGCTGATCAAGCGCCGTGGCCACTGGCAGAGTGCCGGCTTGCACCTTGGTTAAGAGTCGTTCAAGCGACTTCTGGTTCATGCCTGCCCCTTCTCCGGCTTTGCATCACGTTCCATCAGATCGGTCACGGCCTGGCGGCAGGATTTCCCTTCGAACAACACTTCGTTGATCGCGCGGACGATCGGCATCTCGACTCCATGGCGCTGGGCCAGCCCTGAGGCAGCCTTGGCAGTCCGCACCCCTTCGGCTACCGCCTTCATACTGCCGAGGATGGCCTCCAACTTTTCGCCTTTCCCCAGCCTCATACCGACCGTATAATTTCGGCTCAAGGTCCCGGTACAGGTGAGGACAAGATCGCCCACGCCGGAGAGTCCGTAGAGCGTTCGCGCATCGGCGCCCATCGCATCTCCAAGCCGGACGATTTCCGCCAGCCCCCTCGTAAGCAAAGCGGCTCGCGCATTGTGGCCAAGCCCGAGTCCATCGACGACCCCGGCAGCCAAGGCCATCACGTTCTTCAAGGCCCCGCCCAGTTGGACGCCGATCATGTCGCTATCCGCATAGACTCGTAGCGCCGGCGTCATCAAAGCCGCCTGAAAGGCGCTGACTAGAGGCGCCTCCAGCCCTGCGAGGCAAAGAGCCGTGGGTTGACCTTGGCTGACTTCTGCCGCAAAGCTCGGCCCGGACAAGACCATCAGCTTCGAATGTAACGCCGCGGGGAGGACATCCTCCATCACTTGCGTCATCAATTGAAACGTTTCCTCCTCGACGCCCTTCGTCGCGCTGATCACGGGCATGTAGGGAGGCAAGAGCGGCGCGAGCTGTTGAAGGACAAGCCGAGCCACATGCGACGGCACGACAAAGAGGAGGCCATCGCAATCGCTCACGACCTGCGCCAGGGAATCGGTCGCGCTAAGCGAGGGAGGCAAGGTCACACCAGGAAGAAAGATCCGATTCTCGTGCGTCTGATTGATCGCATCAACTACATCTCGCTCATAGGCCCAGAGCCTGACCTGCAGTTCTTTCCCCGCCATATGCTTAGCGAGAGCCGTGCCCCAGGCGCCGGCGCCGATCACCCCGATACGATGGATAGGTTTCATCATTTAAAAAAGAAATGAGTTCGACCAGAGCTTCTCAATCAGCTGGCGCGGGATTATAAGAAGCCCTTCTTTCCTCTGTCAATCAAAGCCCACCAAACCAGGAAACGCTGCAGTCTACTAGCAAAGTACGATGGTTCCGTGTAGCCTACTCCGTATGAAGATTTGCCCATCCTGCCGCCGCGAGCTTCCGGAGATGAGTCGTTACTGCACCCAATGTGGTCAACGGCTTCATGCTGACCACGTTGACCCCCCTCCGCCACCAACGGCACCAGCCGAGCCACAAGCGGACCAGTTAAATCTTCAATGTATTTACGGAATGGTGGTAGGCCTGTGCCTCGCCATCCTCTTCCCACCCTGGGAAGCGCCCCCCCCACAACCGCTTGAGTTTCTCGGCATGCATTTCGTCCTCACACCTCCCACGCCGGAAGCCATCGTCAGCCAATTGCTACTCACGATCGAGCTCGTCACCATAGCCATCGCCGGTCTCTATGGCTCGTTCTTTTTTCGAAGCAAATCCTAAAGTCGAGTTGAACCGCTACAAGTCGTTACGTCACGCCCAAGACTGTCAGTCGTTTAGACGTGACGACATTATGACCCTCTAGGCCAGCGCCACGTGACAGGCCCCTTACCCATTCCCCCTCGCCTCCGGCCCCTCGCTCACCTTCATAATTTCCCGCAAAACATTCGTTGCATAGGCGCCAGGGGGAAGCGAAAAAGAGAGCGTGAGCACGGCGCCCTCCAAACTCCAGTCCAAATCTGCCAGAGAAGTTCGGAGCGAGCGCCGTTCACCGCGAAACCCGCAAGCCTGCGCCGCTTCCGTAAGACTCTCCGGCGTGGCGCCGCTCTCAGAAACCACGGCTCGTTCGATCTCTCCCTGTTCTCCTCCGGCCCACGACACCCGCGATCCGAACAAAATACCGGTGGGACTGATCTCAAACTGGTCGGCCCGAGGTTGTTCAATCGCGGCATCCTCAACCAGAAAACAGGCCCCATTCTGCATCTTCATGGCCCAGTCCCCCACCAGGATGCGATCGATCCGATCCAACCGCCTGGCCAACATATCGTTGAAGAAATGCGACTGATAGGCGTTGAGATACCACATGCGCTTGGACCGGCTCAGCTTGTTACGGCGGGCAGGATCCGCCAATAACTCGGCGCCCGTCTGATAGTTCATGCCGTCCCGTCCCTGCCGTTGAGGGCCGAAATAGTTTGGCACGCCCCGTCGCACCAAGAGGCTCAAGACCTGAGGCACAGTCTCGCGGGCATGCAGGGCGACATCCCGGATCACCAATCGAAAATGATTCCCCGCATGATGTCCGGTCCGCAACCGGTTGCGATGCCGGCCCAGCACCTCTACCGCCAACAGCTGCTCGTCGACTTTCAATCGATCTAACCGGTCCGGCGTGATCCCCAGTAACGAAATCATCTGCGTGGTCACGGCCCTCGCGTCCTTAAGGCCGGCCACACCAATCGCTTGCGCTTTCACCCCCAAGGTCGATGAGAGTCGCAAGACGAGATCCGGCGTCGAGAGGAGGCGCTTTTTGATTTTGAGATAGAGATGCTCGCCTTCTCCACACGGAAGATACAGCGGTCGCTCCTCGACCTGAAAGTCTTCCGGTAGCATCCTCATCTGTCCGCCGATGCCCGGCAGTTCTGCGGTCAAAAATGGCATAGCCATAGTGTCACAAGCCCCTTCTACATTCGTGCGAGATCTCCCTCAGCCTCAATTGATCGCAGTGAGGAGTGAGGAGATGGTATACTTTCTCTATGTCTGTTTGCCCAGCTGCCACCGGCCCGATCACTCGAGCCAATCATCCTCGGTTGACCCAACGGACTGCCGCCCGGCTGTTGGCGGGAGGGCTCGTCGCCACTCTTTTACTGCTAACGCTCTTCCCCGGCGACTCGTTCGGCAAAGAGAACCGGATCTTTGAGCAGTTTACCCGCCACATCGGCCAGCAGATCCATAAAGATAAACAGGCTTTTGCGCAAGCGAGCAGCTGCATGACCTGGTTTTATCACAAAGCGAAAGCGCCGCCGCCCACGGCGCAAGGAATCAGCTGGCAGGCCGAATCCCACCCAGAAGCGGATTGTCCCCGCGCCTATCCAGGCGGAATTAATGAAGCGCGAGACGACTTTTCCAAAACCCAATCCTTGCTCTCTGTCAGTCTGACCTCCTACGAATTCGCCCTGGTCGCAGACTGGGATGACGATGCGACCTATAGTCGTACGGAACTCCAAGACCTCTTCCGGGCCCTCGCCCTCCCTTACGATGAGAGGGACCAGGCCCAGAAACAAATCGCATTACTGACAGAACGCTCCGACAGCTGGTACCGCAACCGCAATATGGATGCCTTGATGCAGGGCATGAGCGATCTCTATGAACGGGGCTACCGTGTCACCCCTTCCGACCGCAGCGAACTGAATCGGGTGATGAGATGAAGTCATGCCAACGATCTGGCTCCCCCAAGCTGCGGCGGGCGAATCGATGTATATCACGGAGAACCAAGCCGCCGACTCTATGTCAATCGCGGGCTTGGCTGGGCGTTTCTTGCCTTGCGGGGGAATTGCACATCGGAGATCGCCTCCATCGAATGGGTCGACGAACAGGCGGCGCCAGAAGACTGAGGGCTAAAGACTGCAGGTTCAACCACTTCAGACTTCGGCCTACTTGATCCGCTCCAGCGCCTCTCTCGATCGGCTCCTGACCGTTTGGTCCCAATCATCTTTCATAATCCTCGTCAGTTTTTCTTTCGCCTCACTGGCACGCAGCCGCCCCAACCCCAACGCAGCGCTGGAACGCACATAGGCATGATCGTCCTCCAGCGCCTTTAACAGCATGGGCACGACGGTCTTATCGTTCAAGACGCCCAGATAGCTGGCGGCCATCCCGCGAATCCTGTGCTGCTTATCGTCCAAAGCCCGCTGCAAGGTCGTCACAAAAAGATCGCGCAATGCAGGAATCACCGACTCCAACCTTTTGGCTTGATACTCATTCACTTCGATCAGCGCAAAGGCGATCTCCAGTTTCTTCTCCCGCCCCTTCGCCTGCGCGAACAAGGCTAAGAGCGTCGCCCGGTTGCGTCGTTTCGCCAGGCGGCGCTTGATCGCCCGAACCAGCAGCGACAAGCCTGCCACAATCGCCAGCCCGGCAAATGCCATGGGGATGGCCTGATCGATCACATATTCCTGCGTCTCCAGCGGGAGACGCTTCCAGACCCAGACACAGGTGATGATCAGTCCAATGAGGACCACGAGAGCGGTTGGGTTGGTCCGTCCTGATTCGTTTCGCCGCATAGGACCTGCATCATAGGGAGGCGCACGTTGCCCCGTCAACGGAGGAGGAACAGGAGCGCGACGCTCTGGTCTCTCTCGTTCTTCTCGTCGTTTCTCAGGTCTTACCGACAGACCGACCATCCTCCTCCGCATCTTTGTCCTCTGATGCGTCACGCACCCCTTCCCCTCCCTTCCTCCTACCTAAAAAAACTTGAAGAAAAAATTTTACTCGCCGCTCAAACTCTGATATACCAATCACACACTGTTCAACATTTTTACACCGAAGGGGGTGAGAGTCTTGGCAACGAAGAAAGCAGCAAAGAAGAAAACAGCAAAGAAGAAGAAGTAGTAGTCCAATTGAGGAGGCGGCGGCCACGTCGCCTCCTCAATTCTCTCCTTCCCGACACTTCGCAGAGCCCACCCTCATCTCACACACAGCCGACCGCTCGAAAAATTCTTCCGCAGAACTTCCGTTCGCGTCAGCCTCCGACAGAACATTCGTTACAAAGAGTAACTCCGCCCAAGACTGGACCTTCCTCGGTATGAGAAGAATTCGTGTGTCTAGATGAAACTGGTTCTGTCGTCAACGTGACTACTCAGAACTCAATGCCGATCAAGAACCGGACGTCCTAAGACAACGTCCCAGGCGATACCGTCATCGGCAAACTGTGAGCCAGACATAGGGCATCAAGTAATAGCCTGCCACGGACAGTACAATGCCAAGCAGCGCCCCGAGCAACCCAGTCACATAGAGCCCGGCAAACGGAAAAAGAAGCACGATCAGGATCATCAGAATCGCAAGGAACCGATGGCCCTCATAGAAAATCTGGCGCTGCTCACTGGTGAGCGACTCGGCAAAAAACAGCTTAGGCGGAAGCGGCATAGGGTACAGTATAATCTAGACAAGGAACGGAATGGAGGCTGCTGATCTCCCCCTGCGCATAGCGGCTCCACCCCCCTTAACTTCTCAAGGGTGGCCTGGTCGGTCCTCGATGGCGCACGGAGAACGATAGCCTTCCACTTTTCTACACTTTATCCTAAGGGGAGCGGCCAGACCGTTCTTTACTGCACGCATCGGACGAGCACAGTTTTATCGTACTCGCTCTGCGAGCAAAAATGATGGTCTGGCTGCTCTCCTCCCACCTCTTGACGCTTATTCCCCTGCAGCCTATCCTCTCTCGCATAGCGACGTTATCGATCGATTCGTGCGGCTGGTTTCATCCTAGGGAGCTCTATGCGTCTGACGATTCTTGGATCTGGCACGAACATCCACCAGACCCGCGCCGCCTCGGGCTATTTTCTGCGCACCGACCAGCCACTCCTCCTCGACTTCGGGCCCCGCACACTCATGAATCTGCTGAAGGCTGGCGTGGATCGCCATAGCATTACCCATATCCTCTTTTCCCATTACCATGCCGACCACTTCGCCGACTTCATCCCATTTTTCTTCGATGCAGTCTTCTATTCAAACCACCTCGGAACCAGGCCGGACCTCACCCTGATCGGGCCGCGTGGCACCAAGGCACTCTTCCGCACCTTGATCCAGACCCTGCCGGGATTCATCAAGGCCCGCTTTGCGGTTCGATTCAAAGAGGTATCGGACCGGTCCTTTATAATCGGCCGCACGAAGATTTCTCCCAGGACGGTCGTCCATAGTCCCAATCTGCACTCGGTCGGTTATCGAATTGAATATGGCAACAAGGCCCTGGCCTATTCGGGAGACGCGCAATATTGCGATAGCCTCATCCGCCTCTGTAGCGACGTAGACCTGGCTCTGCTCGATTGTTCATTCCCCGCCAATAAGCCGGGACTCGGACATCTTCACGCAGGGGAATGCGGATTGGTGGCGAAAGAAGCGGGCGTCACGCGCCTGGTCCTCTCGCATTTCTATCCGATTGCTGATCGATACAATGTGCAGGAGCAAGCGGGAGAAACGTTCGGGGGGAAGATCGTAGCAGGGAAGGACTTAATGACGGTCAAGCTCTAAAGATGAGAAGTCGAAGGTCCATCAAGTCGGAGGACTTTCAACTTGATGACTTGCAGACTTTCGACGTGACGACTACGACTCCTACAGCTCACTCTCTTTATTGTCGCTACCCAGAATCTCAATGAATTTCGTTAGGCGGGCTTTCTTGAGGGGCTCATCGAGCTTGGTATAGATGGCCAAGAGATTCTTGACCATGCGGGAAAGAATCGCGCACACGGGACTGTGCTGCAGATACTTCTCGTCGAATCCATAACCGGCTTCCGTGAGAAACCGCTGGCAGTTCTTTTCGGTCAGCAAGGCCCCGCCGTTGAAACAATCGACAAAAACCTTGTACCGATCCGATTCGTACTTCACCAAAAAATGGCCCGGCATTCCGATCCCGTGCACCGGGAGGGCCATCCGCTTCCCAATGAGGAGGTACAGAGTCGAGAGGCTGATGGGAATGCCAGTCCGGCGGTCGATCACGCAGTTGAGGTAGCTATTTCCCAACTCGTAATAGTTCTTCGTATTACCCTTGAAGCCCTGCTCCGTAAAGAGGTACCGGTTCAACGTCTTGATCGTTTCCTCGCCTGAGGCCCGCGAACCGAGCCGGTCTTGTACTTCCTGGGCCATCTCATCGAGCTGTCTAACATAGGAGGAAACAGTCAGGGTGGGGTAGGCGTAGCGGGCAATCAGAAAAGCGCCCTGCTCGAGATCCATCGACCCGTCGGGCAAGGCCGCCAGCTGCGCCAGTTCATCTTCGAGATTGCCGCCGCGGATTTCCTCCAGCACGGACAGGAAGCGATCGGCCATTTCCGGCTGTTCGATTTCCGCTTCTTGCAGGAGAGGTACGGCAGAGGGGCCGATGTCGATGAGTTTACCACTAATGGTCCGGACGATCCGCTCGTCTTCATCGGACAGCAGCCGGATCAAGGCCCGGATTTGGGTCTCGTTCACCAGCATGGCAGGACTCCCAGACAGCCCGCCCATTAGCCCATCGCCCGACGGAACGCTTTGGCGCTTCCATAGAGGCAGACGGCATCGAAAATTATCATGACGACTACGACCATCGCGACGTGGGGCAGGGCCTCGGTCCAGCCGGAGAGGATCAGCGGCCGCACCGCGTCGATCGCCCAGGTCATCGGATTGAACCGCGCTAAAAATCCCATCCAGGGGGGCATTCCCGCCAAAGGCACCAGGGCCGAGCTCAAGAAAATCATCGGCAGCGACAGGAAGCCCAGCACCGAAAAAAAGTCGCCGTGGCTCTTCACGGAAAAGGCCATGGCCATGGAAATCGCCGTGAGTCCGACCCCGAAGAGCATCCCGATCAGGAGAATTGCTGCGACGCCCAGTAGCCCTGTTGCCGGCTGCACGCCGAACAGAAAGGCTACTCCAAGGATCACGAGCACTTGGAGCGAAGTAATCGACATCACGAAGATGAACCGGCTCAGGATCACCGAGCTCCGGTGAATCGGCGTGGTCATCAACCGTTCCAGAAACCCGTTCTCTTTGTCGAATAGCAGATCGACACCGCCGGCCAGCCCGTTGTTCAGCACCGTCATGACGACCACCCCGGCCGTCAGAAAGCTGATGTAGTTCGGGGCCTGCGTCACTTGCACATCCGCAGCCTTTTGAAACAGGTTGCCGAAGAAAATCAGCCAGAACAGCATCGGCTGTACGAGCGTGAATAGCATGCTGAATTTCTCGCGGCTGAGCCGCCGGACCCACCGCATCGTCAACGCATGAATTTCTTGCCAGTACTGGGCCACCTTATCTCCTTATGATCCTGTCTGAATGTCTTGAACCGATTCGGTCATGGACCGCCCCGTATGGGCGATGAACACGTCGTCCAGCCGCGGCCGGTGGTATTCGATAAACTCCAGGCGGCAATCCAGTCGATTGGCGGACTCAAGGATCGCGGACAGGGCCTTCTCCGGCGAATCGACCCGGATATCCAGGCCGGACGGCGTGGTCTTGACCGTGCGCATCGCCGGCTGTCCCGTCAGCGCAGAAACCAACAGCGGGATCTTGCTCTGGTCTTTCAAGGTCAGCGAGACGATGTCGCCCCCGAGTCGGGCCTTCAGCTCGGCCGGCGAGCCAAGCGTCTTGATCTTGCCGCCATCGATGATAGCCAGGCGATCGCAGAGCTGGTCCGCCTCGTCCAAATAGTTCGTCGTCATCACGATCGTCATGCCGCGCCCCTTCAACATCCGCACATAGTCCCAGACGCGGAGGCGGCTCTGCACATCGAGGCCCAGGGTCGGCTCGTCGAGGAACAGAATCTTGGGATTCGGCAAAAGACCGCAGGCAATGTCGAGCTTCCGCTTCATGCCCCCGGAATAGGTTTTCGCCGGACGGTCGGCCGCCTCTTCCAGTTCCACGAGTTTCAGCAGCTCGGCGATGCGCTTCGAGGCTTCCGCCTTCGACAAATGGTAGAGGGCGCCGAGGAGTTCGAGATGCTCCCGCCCGGTGAGGAAGCGATCGATAGCCCGCTCCTGCGGCACATAGCCGATCAGTTGCCGGACGACGTCTGCGTCACGCACCGTATCGTACCCTAAAATGCTAGCGGATCCGGACGTCGGCGTCAGCAGCGTGATGAGCGTCCGGAGCGTGGTGCTTTTCCCCGCCCCGTTCGGTCCGAGAAGGCCGAAGATCTCGCCTTCATAGACCTGAAACGACAAATCGGCAACGCCGACATGCCCACCATCATAAGTTTTGGTAAGGCGGGAAACCTCAATAGCAATTGTGCGATCCATCAGCCCCAGCCCTTCGCACCGGACTGGTCCTGCATCATGAACTCGATAAGGTCGCTAAGACGGCGGGCTTGTTGATGGAGACTGTCTGCCTCCAACAGAAACTGCTTTTCCAAGGGCGTACACTCCAAGTAGGTGGACAAGGTGTTGACGAAAATCTCATCGCTGACTTCTTTGTGAAAAAACTCCTGCCAGGTCGGCATGTCGTCGTGGGACCGGAGGTAGGACTCCAAAAGAGTGCAGAGGCGTTGGCGGACTGCCGGATCGAGCGCCGTCACTGCGCCTCGTGGCCTAACCGCAATCGTCGCCTCGCGATAGGGCTTGTCGTGCCACTCGCTCTCGATCTCAAACCGTTCCAGCCCTTGCAGGAAAATGTTGGATCGGCCGTCGGCCAGCGGTTGCACGCTCACCAACCGCCCGACACAACCCATCGGGAACACGGGCGGATGACCATAGTAGTCCAGTTCCCAGCCCTCTTTGAGCAAAGCCATGCCGATACATTGTCCGCTGCTCGCAGCATCTGAGACCATGTCGCGGTAGCGAGGCTCGAAGATATGCAGCGGGAGATAGGTCTTAGGGAATAGCACGACGTTCGGAAGCGGGAACACCGGAATCCGTGAGGGGATGGGAAACGGCGGCACAATGTCGCCCTGGTGGCCCTGCGGCTCTCGCTCGTGATCGGTCTGCATCACTCACGATAGCTGATGGTTGCTAAAATTGTCAACGGCGAGCGGGCGGTATAATCTACCCGGTGAGTTGCCGAAAACCCTCATCAACACAGGAGATTTGCGCCACCTACCGAAGCATGTTATAAGCGCAATCGACGATTCTCTCACCTCACGGATCCTCTCGCACCCATGCGCAAATTGCGGCATTACGTTCGATCTATTCCGCTCCTGGCAAGCAGTCTGCTCCTCGTCCTGCCAGGGCTCGCGAACGATATGGCAAAGGAATTTGCCATCGCCACGGAGGGCTATCGCTATTCCTTTCCGCGCGATCACGGAGCGCATGAGGCCTTCCGCACCGAATGGTGGTACTACACAGGCCAGCTCACGGCGAAGGGCGGCCGGCCTTTTGGCTATCAACTCACCTTCTTCCGCCGAGGCATGATGCGCGAGCATGTGAAGACCCTCCCGTCGCAATGGGCTGTCACGCAACTCTACTTGGCCCATTTTGCCGTGAGCGACCTCAGCCAGGGCCAATTTCACTATGCGGAAAAAATCAGCCGGGCCGGGCTGGGCAAGGCCGGTGCGGACCATGATCGTCTCCATGTCTGGGTCGATCAGTGGCGCGCCGAATCGTCAGCTACCGAGCCAAGCACCCAGACCCTCCAGGCTGCGGATGAGAACCTGACGCTCCAACTCACGGTCTCGCAAGAAAAGCCCCTCGTGGTACATGGCACAAACGGGATCAGCCAGAAAGGATCAGCCGTTGGACAGGCTTCCCATTACTACTCTTTCACCAGACTGGCCACGGCCGGCACTCTCACGATCGGGAAGGAATCGTTCAACGTGACCGGCACGAGCTGGATGGACCATGAATTTGGCTCGGCCGATCTCGACAAGAATCTGGTCGGCTGGGACTGGTTCAGTTTGCAACTTGATAACCAAAGGGAACTGATGCTCTATCGACTCCGCCGTGCGGACGGATCAGCCGATCCTGTCTCCAGCGGAACCCTCATCGATCGGGAAGGACGAGGACAACATCTGTCGATCGGGGACTTCACCCTGGCGCCAACAAGCTACTGGACCAGTCCCACGAGCAAGGCCCGCTATCCGCAACGGTGGCGCCTAACTATTCCCTCACAGCAACTCTCGCTGGAACTCGCTCCTCTCATGGCAGAGCAGGAACTCTCCACCACCGGCAGCACGCAGGTGACCTATTGGGAAGGGGCGATCAAAGCGACCGGTACAGCACAAGGAAAACCGATTCACGGACAGGGCTATATGGAGCTGACGGGCTATGCGGAACGCTTCACCAAAAAACTCTAGCCGGTTGACTCGCTGCTGAATCCTATGATTAGGTTCACGACTGTCATGCTGATCCGCATTGCCGCCACATTTGCCTCGCTGGCTCTGCTCCTCTTCAACCTGGGCTGCCAGAAGGACAGCGCGGCGATCGTTTCCATTGCCCTCCATCCAACCAACGTCAACATCCTCTATGTGGCAACGAACGATGCGGTCTACAAGTCGCGCGACGAAGGCCAACTGTGGGAGCGGTTCCCCAGTTTCAGCGCCAGACGAGTGACGACGCTTGCCATCGACCCCCAGTTCCCGGCGACAATCTATGCCGGCACGATGGCCGACGCCGTCCATAAGAGTCCGGATGGCGGACAACATTGGCTCCCGCACAACGTCGGCCTCAAAGAGCACGTTTCTTTCATCAATCAATTCGTCTTTCACCCGACCGACCACGATCAAATCTACGCAGCCACGACCGTCGGCGCCTTTTACACCAAAGATGGCGGGCGCGAATGGGAAGAACGCATGGCTGGGATGAAAGAAGTCCACATCGTGGTCTCCATCGCTATTCACCCCCGCGATCCCCGCGTCCTCTACGCTGGCACTACGGGGGGGATCTATCGGTCGGACAACGCGGCGATGGGATGGAAAAAAATCAACAACGGGCTGATTCCCGAGCAGGAGCTGATGGCGGGGATGGCACTGGGGGTCAATGCGATCGCCTTCGATGTGGTGAGCTCGGACATCGTCTATGCCGGCACCACGAAGGGCCTCTTCCGCACCGATACGCGCGGCGAACAATGGGAACGGATCGGGCAAGCACTCCCCGATCTATTTGTGAGCAGCATCCTCATCGATCCGATCGAGCCCAAGACTCTCTATATTGGAGGACCAAGCGGCGTCTGGAAAAGCCAGGACAGCGGACAGACTTGGACCGCGATTAACAGCGGACTAGGCTCATTGAACATTCGCACGCTCGCGATGAGCCCACGCGACCAGCACATCCTCTATGTCGGCACGAACGGGAGCGGGCTCTACCGCTCGACCGACGCCGGCGCGACCTGGACTCCGGTCCCTCTTACAGCCACGCCAGCTCAAAGTTAGCCTCACCATTCCAAGGGCTATCCATCAAAGCCCCGGCAAGCCATCACCTACCAAGGAGGGGCTGAGATGACCCCAATTGAGCGCGTCCAACGAGGGCCTTCTGAGACTGCGCGTTGCGCGAGTACGGGGATCGTCTCAGCCACCCCATCCCACGCCTGGTCCTTGACTGTGCGATCGATCAAGGCAGCCATGTCCTGTTGCCCCTTCTGCCAATAGCTCTCCCTCTTACCTTTCCCGCCCATCTCATGGTGATGGGCGGGACGAACAACTGGCCAAGGCGAACACGGCCACGAGTCCGAGCACATAGCCTGAATGCGTCTCCTGCGACCCGCCCTGAAGTCTGAATATAAGACACCGACCACAAGCTTGTTGTCACAATAGCTATTCTTCCCGTATCATCGTGCCACCTACTATGCCTAAACCGACTACGACCTCACCCGATTATACTCTGACGCTCCGGGAGGAGTTCCGTCATCACCTGGAAACCTTCTACGCGCAGCTCAAGCTAGCGCCGCCCTATGAGAGCGTCGAGAAGGCTATCCGCTCCCTCACCACTTCGGTCCATTCGTTATCGCCGGCCGAACGAGCCAGTCTGGAGACCGATACCACAGCCAGATGGCGGCACTTCCGTCAGGCCTTTGAAGCGTCCGGCCTCAGCAAAAAACATCGCGGCATCATCGCAGGGCTTGCCCGTAACCGCTCCAGTCTGAATCTTCGCCCTGAATACGATCAATTCTTAAGCCTGTATCTCTCCTAGCTCTTCACTCCTTCAAGAACCTCACGCAGCTCCTGATAGACCACCGTTAGCCTGGCGATCTCCAGCCGGTAGGCAAAGACCACTGTAATCGCCGCGGATAGTACAAAAACAAACCCCAACCCGACAATCCCGAGGGCCAACACGACTCCGTTGGCTGAGCTCAGTTCGCCTTCAAGGAACAAAGCAATCAAAGCCCCCACTGTACCGACCAGCACCAGAACGAACCAGATACCGGTGAACAGAGCCGACGACCAGGGCATGAGCTTTCGGTAGAGCACCGAGATTCCGTCGCCTTCGGGAGTAAGGGCGATCAACCCTTTTAACGGCCACAAGGTTCGGAAGCCGATTGCGACGAGCCGGTATTTTTGACGAATCACAATCTGGCCGAGAGAAGGAAAGAACCGCGCGGTCCCATGCGGCAGGGTCAAGAGGCCGTTCGCATCGAAGCGATCGGCCAGCTGCGCCATCGTCACCTGGGTGAAGCGGTCCTGCGTGCGGGCCACTCCGCATCCGTACCGACTCGCGTCCGGCGTGAGACGCACGAAGTAGAGCCAGTCTCCAAGAATGAGACCGAGACATAAGATACCGGCGAAGAGTCCAGCGAGGATCATACTCGTACCTATCCCATAGAGGCCCGGCCTGAATCAAGACACGGAACCGAGGGTATCTGTTGACTCACCACGGCGAGTTGGCTACAGTAGCGCGGTTTGCAGTGCGGGCAGGGCTCCGCGCTCCAGTCAAATGCTCTGTCGTACAAATTCCCCCACTGGAGCTGCGATCTTCACATCATCCCTGCTCTGGCTGAGTCCTGTAAATTGCACAAGCTGTGGAGTCGGAGGTGAGATGGATTTAGCAAAAGTTGAACGAGTCTATACGTCCTATGCTGGGATCTACGATCGGATTTTCGGCAAAGTGTTCCATGAGGGACGTGAATCGATCATCCAGAATCTGGATGCCCAGCCGGACGAAAAAATCCTTGAAGTGGGAGTCGGCACCGGGCTGGCCCTGCCGATGTACCCGCGCCACTGTCAGATCGTCGGCATCGATTTCTCTGAGGGCATGTTGGAGAAAGCGCGGCAGCGAGCCGCAAAACACCAGATGGACCATGTGCAACTCCACCGGATGGACGCCGGCGCCATGGATTTTACAGACGATAGCTTCGATACCGTCGTGGCAGCCTACGTCGTTACAGCCGTGCCCGACTACCGCAAACTGATCAATGAAATGGTCCGTGTCTGCCGGCCGGGCGGGCGCATTATCATGCTCAACCACTTCAGCACCGACAATAAGATCATCGCCGCAATGGAGCGAGTCATCTCGCCGGTCACGAAACATTTGGGATGGCGAACGGACCTCTCCCTCCAGACGGTACTCGAAGGCACGTCGCTGCACGTCGCTCGGAAGCAAAGCGTGAACCCCTTGCGGTTCTGGGTCTTAGTGGAATGTGTGAACGAGAAGAACGGGAAGGCCCATGCCAATACCGTGAAGAATGGAAACGGCGCCGCCTATGCTCACAGCAACGACACGCGTCTGTCAAAACATGCCAACGGAGAAGCCCTGGCGTAACGAGCGGCTAGAACAAGGGCTGCGGCTTGAGCCCTTCGACCTCGCGCACTAATTCTTCCACGCGCTCCTGCAGCCGGACATTCTCGCGCCACAGCAAGTCTAGACGATCCAGCAACTGCTCCTGCTAGGTGGCTGTCCACTGTAGCGTGCGCTTCAGTCCTTCCAGCTCCAGCTGGATCGGAGTTTTTGCGGGATCGTCAGACAGGAATTCCATCACTTCTCCACCTCGCAGGCTGTCGAAAAAGTCTGTCAACCCTCCGCCCACTATAAATCTAGAAGCAGCGGGGATTCATCACGACCTTTCAGACGATGTTCGTCGCAACGCCTCAGCTTGAAGTCTCCACCTGAATCGGGTATCTCTCGAGCCCAGCACAGCCAAAGCCGAGTTCGACGGCCCCGAGGTGTCAATGCGCGCGGTCTGCCTCCAACATGTCCCCTCTGAAGGCCCTGGCGCCCTTGCTGCATCCCTCGCCAAACGTGGCCTCACGATCGAGTCCTGTCTAGTTCCCTTGCAAGGGCTGCCTCAAGATGCAGGAGACCTCCTGATCGTCCTAGGCGGGCCTATGTCCGTGAACGATCCCCAGATTTGGATTGCAGACGAAACCTCATTTATTCGGTCAGCGCTCCTGGCGGGCAAGCCGGTACTCGGGATCTGTCTGGGCAGTCAGTTTATAGCGAAGGCCTTGGGAGCGACGGTCCGGCCCGGCAAGAAACTGGAAATCGGGATGACGCCGATCCACCTGACCAAGGAAGGTCAGCAAGATCCAGTGTTCGGCTCATGTCCTGAAACTTTCGATGTCTTCGAGTGGCACGGAGAAATCTTCGACCTGCCTGACGATTGCATCCCTTTGGCTGGTTCTGACATTGCTCCGCTGCAGGCCTTCCGCTATGGTTGTCGCGCCTATGGACTCCTGTTCCATCTGGAGATGGAAGAAGGCGGAATCGATTCGTTATGCCGAGAATGTGCGCCGGATCTCACAAAAGCGCGTGTAACGGCACAGGAAATCACGACGACGGCGCTACCGCACCTTCCTGCCCTACACAAGACGGCGGACCGGCTCATCAGCCATCTCCTCGCTTCTTAGCGTTGCTTGCAGCCTCATTCCTGCTGTAGTCTTAGCCCCTATTGTCGAACGTCTGCCGGCGATCCCCTGACTTGAAGACTTGATGACTTTAGACCTACCGATCGATTGACGAAAGGAGCCTGTTCGCATGTCTGGTTTCCCCATTGAAGTGGCCACCCGAATCAAAACTCTCCCCCCCTATCTCTTTGCCGCCATCGACAAGATGAAGCAGGCAGCGATGGCCAAGGGAGTCGATATTATTAACTTAGGCATCGGCGATCCCGATCTGCCGACGCCGGCCCCGATTATCGAAAGCCTAGCGCAAGCTGCTAAGAATCCGAAGCACCATCAATATCCCTCCTATGAAGGCATGTTGTCGTTCCGGACGGCCGTGGCCGATTGGTACAAGCGCCGGTTCAACGTCACGCTGAACCCTGCTGACGAAGTGCTGACGCTGATCGGCTCGAAGGAAGGGATCGGCCATATCCACCTGGCCTTCGTCGATCCAGGCGACATCGTCCTGGTCCCGAGCCCCGGCTATCCAGTCTATCCGGTCGGCACCGGCTTCTGCGGCGGCATCTCGCACATCATGCCCCTCACCAAGGCCAACGGATTCCTGCCGGACCTCGATGCGATCCCGAAGGACGTGGCGAAAAAAGCCAAGTTGATGTGGTTGAACTCCCCGAACAACCCGACCTCGGTCCTCATGAGTAAGGACTACTTCAAGCGCGTCGTCAAATTCGCCCGGGAGAACCAGATCATCGTCTGTCACGATGCGGCCTACTCGGAGATTTATTACGACGGCAACCCTCCCGTCAGCTTCATGGAAATAGACGGCGCGAAGGATGTCGGCGTGGAGTTCCATTCACTCTCCAAGACCTACAACATGACGGGCTGGCGGCTCGGATTCGTCGTCGGCAACAAGGACGTATTGGCCGGGCTGGGCAAGGTCAAGAGCCAGCTGGACTCAGGCGTGTTCGAAGCGGTGCAAGCCGCGGGGATCACGGCGCTGGGCTTGGATGACTCAGTCACAGACGGCCTGCGTAAGATCTATCAGGAACGGCGCGACACCCTCGTCCCAGGCCTCAAGCAACTCGGGCTGGAAGTCGATTCGCCTCCTGCCGCCTTCTACATCTGGGTCACAGTGCCGAAGGGCTATACCTCCGCGTCTTTCACCGCTCATTTGCTGGAGAAGGCGGGAATCGTCACGACGCCGGGCAACGGCTTCGGGGCACCGGGCGAAGGCTATATCCGGATGACCGTGTGCACGACGAAAGAACGATTGGCGGAAGCAGTGGAGCGGATTAGAAAGGCAGGATTCTAGGCTGAGGGCGAGATGCCGGGGCGAAGGCTTGCTCGCGGAACGCGTACGCTCAGGATGCGCTTGTTCGACGCGCGCAGTTGCCTCTTACCCCGGCACCTCGTCTCACGGTGCACCACGATCATTTCTCAGAAGAGAGTAAGAAAAGATGGGACGCGAGACGGTGTTCATCGGGTTTGGCTCGAATGTTGGCGATCGGCTTGATTTCTGCGATCGGGCCGTGACATTGCTGAGCCTCTTGCCCCACTCCCAGCTCCTGGGCGTGTCGCTGCTCTACGAAACAGAGCCGGTGAACGACCATGCCCAGCCGGGAGACGGATGGTTCCTGAACGGCGTCGTGCAGATCGAGACGGATATCACGCCGAACAGCCTCTTAACGATTCTGCGAGAGATCGAGCGGGCGCTCGGCCGGGATGAAGAGAATCGATCGGGCCCCAGAACCATCGATCTGGACATTTTATTCTACGGCCAACGGATCATCGACGAGCCGGATCTCGCTGTACCTCATCCTCGCATGCACCAACGCCGGTTCGTCCTCATGCCCTTGAACGAGCTCGACTCACTGTTCCTGCATCCCTCGCTTCAACGCACGGTCAGTCAGTTGCTTGCCGAAGCGGAGAAACAACCGGAAGTCCGTCTCCTGTTTCCTCAACCCTCGACTCGCTATGGCTCACGCCCCACTTGCAGCCAGCCGCCAGGCTCATGAAGATCCTTCGCGCCCCACAATCGGTGGCTGCCTGGAGTGAACGACTCCGGAAGGAAGGCCTTACTATCGGCTTCGTACCCACGATGGGCGCGCTGCATGACGGCCACCGTTCCCTTATCCGCGCAGCGCGACTGCGCTGCGATGCGCTCGTCGTGAGCATTTTCGTGAACCCGACCCAGTTCGGCCCGACCGAAGACTTAACGAAGTATCCTCGCCCCATTACCCACGACCGTGCGCTCTGCCGCGCAGAAGGGGTAGATGTCTGTTTTGAACCGACGCCAGACGCGATGTATCCCGAGGGCTGTCAAACTATCGTGACGGTTCCAGAAATTGCGCATCGATGGGAAGGAAAAACCAGACCCCATCACTTCGCCGGCGTCGCCACGGTCGTGACGAAACTCTTCGGGATCGTACGGCCCCATGTGGCCCTGTTCGGCCAGAAAGATTACCAACAGGCGGCGCTGATCAAGAGGCTCGTGGCTGATCTAAACCTAGGAGTGACTATCGACGTCCGACCCACGATACGGGAGAAGGACGGGCTCGCGATGAGTTCCCGCAACCGGTACCTCTCCCCTGACGACCGACGAGCCGCCACCATTCTCTACCAATCATTTCAGGCCGGTCGTCAGGCTATCGAGGCAGGGGCAAAAAGTGTTTCGACGGTCGAATGCATCATGGCTAAAATGGTCGCGCAAGAATCGACAGCACACATCGAGTACCTCGCCCTCTGCGATCCGGCAAGTTTGGAGCCGCTCACGCAGGTTAAAGGCCGAATCCTCTTGCTCGGCGCGATTCGAATCGGCTCAGTTCGCCTCATCGACAATATGTTAATCACACGCTGAACAGTGCGTGATGCGTGATCAGGAACAGCGATACCCGGTTCAGCACTCATCGCTCAACGTTGAGAGAATTACTCGTGGGAGCTGAGGTAGGAATGTTGGCTGACCAAAAGACCGAAGACCACTTGGCTAAGACGTCGGTGATTTCTGAGGGGGGGGGTACGCAAAAACTTGAGCCTAGTTGCAGCCAGGCGAACGGAACAGACCCGCACTCGCTCAATACGAATCGTGTCTTCCTCCACCATTGGCTTCAACCGCAATTCGACAACGGTCCCCTTCGAGAACTCTGCTGCCTGCAGGGTACAGCTATCTATTAAAATGTCGGGATTCGGTTAGTCGAGGCAGGCTGATTACCGTCAAGGACCTGAACCTCGATAGAGGCAGCCGTCTGGTGTATTAGCGTCGATCGGCCCCCTGAGTCCCGTGGCGCGGAATTGGCGAGAAGGGCCAGAAGTGATTCGTGCAGAGCTGACGGCGAAACGACAATACATTCACGCAGCCCAACTGGCGCAATGCAGCTCCTTCATGGGCTGAACGGGACATCACGTTGCATCAAAACCTGCTCCGCAAGAATCGGCTCGATACGGGCCGGCGAGTAGCTGGCCGGCTTTATCCATTTCCCATCTTCACGCTTGTATCCGCCGACTTTACTCATATTGGAACGATGAACCTCCCGAAAGACCGGATCCATATCGATGCCATAGGACACAGCCGTGCCATAGACGACGTAGAGAAGGTCGGCCATCTCCTTGGCAATCGACGGCAGATCGCCTGATTCCATGGCCTCTTTCAACTCGTCGAATTCTTCCTGAATCAGTTTGACCCGAAGCTCACGCGTCCGCCCGTCGACGACCGTCGGAGCGGCACTGACAAAAATATCGAATGCCCGATGGAAGGCATCCACCATCGCCTGCTTGTCGATCATACGAACTCCTTATTCACTCTCAGAAGGCAAGGCCTTGCGTGGATCAAACTCAACCGGGTCCAACCGGGGAATCTCTTTCTCCGACGAGACACCTAACTCCTTGAACCGGCGGGCTGCCGGCAAGATTCTAGTTTCAAGCGACCCGACCGCCTTGTTATACGAGAGGACACTTTCCCCCAGCGCCTGTCCGACGTCGTTCAAATGTTGCGTCAACACGGCCATCCGCTCGTAAAGATCCTTCCCTAGCCGCCTAGCCTCCTCGACATGCTCGGTCATTTTCTCCTGCCGCCATCCGTAGGTGACCGCCCGAAGGATCGCCATCAACGTCGTCGGGGTCGCGAGGATCACGTTCAGCGCCCATCCATCTTCGATCAGTCTGGGGTCGTACTCCAGCGCGGCGCCCAAAAACTGTTCACCCGGCAAAAAGAGCACGACAAAATCCGGCGCCTGCGCAAATTGATTCCAGTAGGCTTTCTGACTCAAATCGTCCATGCGGGACCGGACTTGAGCCGCGTGACGGTGCATCCCTTCAAGTCGCAGTTCTTCTGTCACCGCTTCATGCGCATCCAGATAGCCGGCCAGCACGGTCTTGGCATCCACGATGATCTGCCGGCCGCCTGGTAACTGGACCACCATGTCTGGGCGGAGCCGGCTCCCGTCGACCGTGATGGACTTCTGCTCGAAGAAATCGCAATGGGCCACCATGCCGGAAAACTCAGCCACGCGCTTGAGCGTAATCTCCCCCCATTGCCCGCGAACAGCCGGCGCGCGCAACGCCTTCACAAGGTTGCCGGTCTCCGATTGGAGCTTCTGCTGGGATTCTGCCAGGAGCCTGAGATGCTGATCGAGGCCTCCGTAGGCTGCTTGCCGCGACTGTTCCAGCTGCCGGAGCTGGTCGTCGTATCGATGCAACGAGTCTTGGAGAGGTTTGACTAAACTATCGATCGCCTGCTGCCGCTGGGCGAGATCGCCCTTAGCCTCGGCTTGGAGCGTTTCGAATGAGCTGCGCGCAAGATTCAGGAAGGCGTCGTTGTTCTGTTTGAGGGCTTGGCCGGAAAGGGCCTGGAAGGTCTCGGCTAATTCCAGTCTCGCCTGGCCCAGCAGCGTCTTTTGTTCGTTGAGATGGAGCGCAGCCTCTGCCGCCCTGGTCTCCGCCACGGCACGGGACTGGGAGGCCTCCGCAAGATTCCGTCGCACCTGATCGAGATCGAGGCGATCCTGCGACGATTGACGGCGCAACTCCTCCGCCAGCGATTCAGCCCGCTGAGCCCGTTCGCCAGTCGTCAGCAGTTGCCCATGCCATGTCGCGCGGACGTGGGCCGCCACCCAAAACCCGGCGAGCAACGCGCCGAGAAGGCTTCCGACAAGAGCCCCGAGGCTAAAAGCCGTACCATCAATCACAGGTGGCCATCCCGGTCATGCCGTCGACCGATATTCAAGCCCGTTGTCGGGTGGTGCGATGAGAAAATAATGATTTCCGAGAGTACGAAAACTGTCACGAAAGGTCAAGGGCGTCGGATGGGACGGAGAATCCTCCGACAAGCAGGCAAGCCAAGCCAACGGCTTTCCCTCCAACGAGACGTGGTTCTGTGCAGACAGCTAAAGAAAGGATGAAAAAGCGATCCATTGAAACAGATAGTACCTACCGCACGAGGAGGAGGTAAAGGTCATTCACGTTCGTGCCGGTGGGGCCTGTGACGATGAGCTGACCAAGCTTCTTCAAGGCCGGATAGGTATTGTGACGCTTCAGGGCCCCTACGAGATTTATCTGAAGCCGCTGCGCTCGGGCGACCGTGTCGCCGTCGACCACGGCTCCAGCGGCATCGGTCGGACCATCGGTCCCATCCGTCCCGATCGCTACGACCCACACCTTAGGCAGACCGGCGATTTCCAGCGCAGCGGCCGTCGCGAATTCCTGCGCTCGCCCGCCTGTGCCCCTTCCCGTCACGGTCACGGTGGTTTCGCCACCGGCCACGAGACAGTAGGGTTTGCGCAACGGTCTACCCTTGCGCAGCAGAGTCTTCGCCATGGCGCCGAACCGCTGCCCCGCCTCGCGAGCCTCTCCGATTATGGCTTCAGGCACAATGGTCTGAAAACCAGCCTCCCTAGCTGCGCGAGCAACAGCCCTAACCGCCACTCCGTTATTCCCGACAAGGTGATGGTGAACTCGACGGAACAGGGGGGAACCTGGCTTCGGCGTTTCACTCACAAGACCCCGGCAGCCCCGGTCGAGATGCTGCCGTACTCGTTGCGGAACCGTCATCCAGATACGATAGCGCTTTAAAATCGCAATCGCGTCGCGATACGTCGTGGGGTCTGGTACCGTCGGCCCCGATGCGATGGTGCTGAGGTCGTCCCCCAACACATCAGACAGAATCAGCGTAACTATGGTGGCATCGCTCAGCTCCGCGAGCCGTCCACCTTTAATGCGCGAGAGGTGCTTGCGAACGGTATTGATGTCACGGATGGTCGCGCCGCAACGCAGCAGTTTTTCTGTGGTCCGTTGCTTGTCGGCTAACGTCACCCCTGCGACAGGAGCCGGCAAGAGGCTGGAGGCGCCGCCGGACAAGAGCACGATCAAGAGATCGCGCCGCCCGAGTGCTGACACCATGGCGCAGAGCTTGGCTGCCGCGCGCTGACCTGACCGGTCTGGAACCGGATGGCCTGCTTCCGCCACGAGGATCCGTTTCATCGGCAGGCCATAGCCCTGCTTCACCACGATAAATCCGCTGTGCAACCAATGGCCCAGCCTCTGCTCTACCGCCTGGGCCATCGGAGCCGTGGCTTTTCCTGCTCCGACCACGACCACCCGTTCATAGTTGTTTAGATCGTATCGGCGGCGGCCAATGGTGAGAGCCGCTCCGTCACGCGAAAAAGCGCGGCCGACCGCCGCATGGGCGTCGACCGCGTCCAGCCCTCGACTAAGTATTTTCTTTAGCCGTAGCTTGATAGGAGAGGAAAGAATCTGCATTGGACTGCTGATAAGCTCGCTAGATATATTATCTCACGATAGTCCGGTGAGTCCCCCACTGCGCGTCCAACGAGGGCCTTCTCAAACCGCGCGTTGCGCGAGCACAGGGGACTCGCCGGACCAGCCTCCCCGCTAGGGGGCTTTCTCCTGCTTGAAGCACCGAGTCGGACAGTTTTGCCGCGGGACTCGCATCTGATAGATCCCGCGCGGGAGCGCATCCTTTTTGAACTCAGGATTCAACATCTTGAGTTCAAGGAAATAGGTCCCGAATTCCTCGGCAATCGAAGTAAGGGCTCGCTGAGAATCTTTCACATTGATGGTAACCGTTTCGGTTTCCATCGGCATGTAGAGGTCCTTCTTGCTGAGCCCCAAATACTTCTCCGGCTGCGAGTAGATTTCCTTGGCGGCAATGATGCGCGGAACATAGCGCATCGTTTCCCGGGGCCCATGCATCTTCCAATAATCGGTAATGTTCTGTTCCTTCAAGAGCCGGCGGACTCGCTCTTCTCCGGCATTGTACGAGGCCATGGCCATGAACCAATCGTTCTTCTCAAAGTCCTTGAGATAGCGCAAATACTTGACCGCCGCTTCCGTCGACATTTCCAAATTGCGACGTTCGTCAAGAACCTCGTCGCTCTTGAGGCTATAGCGCTTCCCGGTGGAAGGGATAAACTGCCAGGGGCCCGAAGCTTTCGCCTTTGAATAGGCGGCGGCCACGCACTTGCTCTCCACCAGTAGCATGTACTTGAGATCGTCCGGCAATCCGGCCTCAGCCAGCTGCTTTTCGGCTGGAGGAAAACAGCGCCCGGTGCGCTTGGCTAGGATGATGCTTTCGCCCTGATCTTCCAAGAACTGATAGAACTCGTACTCAATGCGTTCGCGGACCTGCCAGTTATCGAGAGGGACCGGCTTGCCGGCAAAGGTCAATTTATCAGGCAGCTTAAACGAACTGAGGAAGTAACGGTCGCCTTCTCGCTTAATTTCAGGAAGGATAACGAGACGCCCCTCTGACTCGTTGGGATTATCAAAGGGATCGATCAACCCTAGATCGCGATCAAGGTCACCATTAACTCCAGCGTGCGGCGTGCTTTCGTCCACCGTAGGCTGCGGTTGCGTCCCTGCTGAAACTGGGAGCGTGACGGCCATCCATAAGCCACTGATCAGTAATGCGCGCTGAACCCACGTCGTCATGCCAATCCTATCTCCTATATATATTCGGAAGAACCATCGAACGTTACGGCTTCATGCTATCAGCACAACGAAAAACCGGCAAGCAGGATCGACTTTCAAATTCATGCTAGACTGCACCGCCTATGCGCGCACTCACTCTCCTCAACGATCGCATCGCCAGCTGTACCATCTGCCCTCGGCTCGTCGCCTATCGAAAAACGGTCGCGGGGGAAAAACGAAAGCAGTTTGAAGACTGGACCTATTGGGGGAAACCGGTCCCAGGATTCGGAGACATCCAGGCCCGCCTCTACGTGCTCGGACTTGCGCCGGCCGCCCATGGAGGCAATCGAACCGGGCGGATGTTTACCGGCGATCGCAGCGGGGATTGGCTCTATGACGCCTTGCATCGATTCGGCTTCGCCAATCAAGCCGCCTCGCACCACCGGGACGATGGACTGAAGCTGTCGGATTGCTACGTCGGCGCGACGGTCCGCTGTGCTCCGCCTGATAATAAGCCGGCTCCTGAAGAGTTCACGGCCTGCCGGCCCTATCTGCGGGAGGAACTGAAGCTGTTACGGAACACCCAGGTGGTGGTAGCTCTTGGCAAGATTGCCTTCGATCACTATCTGAGGGCTTGTCGCGATGAGGGGCTGAAACTCCCCTCACCGCTCCTGAAGTTTTCCCATGGAGTCGTCAAAGCACTTCCCTGGGGCATCACACTCATCGGCTCCTACCATCCGAGCCAGCAAAACACTTTTACCGGACTCTTAACCCGTCCGATGTTTCAGCACATTTTCGCCACGGCACGCCAGCGACTCACTAAGCCAGTCGACTGAACGCTGAACAGTAAGCGAGAACCGCTACCGTACTTACCGCTTCTCGTTCAGTAACCTGTCCGATGTTATTTCTTCGTTTGGGCTTCCCAATCCGTCAAAAACTTCTTGAGGCCGATATCAGTCAAGGGATGTTTCACCATCTGCTGAAAGATCGAGAAGGGCATCGTACAAATGTGCCCCCCGATCAGCGCGGCCTCAACCACATGCTGAGGATGGCGCACACTGGCAACCAATACCTGGGTTTTATACTCGTAATTGCGGTAGATGGTCAAAATCTGGCGGATCAGCTCCATCCCGTTCGAGCTGATGTCGTCGAGCCGGCCGATGAAGGGGGACACGCACCAGGCACCGGCTTTCGCCGCCAGAAGCGCTTGAGTCGGAGAGAAGCAGAGGGTCACGTTCACCTTGATGCCTTCGGCAGCCAATCGTTTAGTGGCCTTCAATCCCTCCGCAATCAAGGGCACCTTGACGACGATATTCTTATGGATCTTCGCGAGCTCCTTTCCTTCCTTTACCATGTCATCGGCCTCAAGACTGACGACTTCTGCGCTGATGGGCCCATCCACAATCTTGCAAATCTCAACCAGCATTTCCTTGAAGCTGCGCCCTTCCTTTGCCACGAGCGACGGATTCGTGGTCACTCCGTCGAGCAGTCCCAGGCTGGCTGCTTCCTGAATTTCTTTCACGTTAGCGGTATCAAGAAAAAACTTCATGGAATTATCCTTTCATATCGAGATGAGACGTTCGTGTATACATTTGGTAGCGGCCATTCTATGAAGAACTCGAACGATGCGCAACGGTCTGCCGAATCGCCCTGTTTGACAGGCCTCTGCATGGCAGTTAAGATTCGATTGTGATCTGCGTCGGTTAATTAATCTATCACCCGACGCCTACGACGAGGAGACCTACCATGAAACGATCTGCCTGGCTGCTGTTCTGCTGTCTGCTCCTCACTGCCTGCGGGGGCAGCAATCTCTACCTTGAACAGTCGCTCAAACCGGCCGAGCTGCAGGGCAAGGATAAAGCCTGGTTTGAGAAAAACTGGGGAACGCCAAGCGGCAAGGCCCCAAGATTTTTCGGCGGCGAAACCTGGACCTATTACCGCATCGCCGGCGGCAAATCCAGCTTGCCTCTCTTTAATTTCTCGCCCAATCAATGCCAAATCACGCTCAAGTTCGACAAGGAAGAAAAACTCTCAGACTACAGCTACTCCGGCTGCTAACCGGCGAGCTGCTCGTGAAACTTGTGCGCGCAGGATCGGCTGCAAAAATAATAGGTCTGCCCCCCAATATCTTCCGTCACCGCTACGCCCCTTGGCACAAAAACACGGCAAACCGGATCCTGCACCATCTGATCCTTGCCTGGAAAGAGCCGTTCCGGCTGGCCCTGGCTCTTGAATTCCCGGAAAGCCTTCCGAAGAAGAAAGTACAGTACTGCAAGTAGCCCAAGAATAAAGATAATCCTATACATAGTGGTACCCTTTCATGGTGCACGATCCTATGGTAGAGTTCTCACTCTGTCAAGAACTCCATAAGCCGTTTTACCCAAGCCCTAACCGTATTTTATCCACGATTTCCCTCCAAATAGCCCATATGGTCCTGCGCAGGGGGGCCATCATCCCAATAAGACTTAGCCCTTTAGATAGATAGGCTCTAGCCTGCACTGTGTTAGAATTTCCCTATTATGATGACTTGTGACAAATGCCGCGGGACAATGCTACCGGAACGGGCAGTGGATCTGAACGCAGGGCTTGCGATCACAGTGCTTGCATGTTTGAACTGTGGCCGTCGGAAATCAGCGGGCCAAGAACCTCGACCTATTACCGCTCGACATTAATCTGCGCGATAACAGCTCACCCTATCGTTCATAGCAGCCTCCCGTGTGACTCAATCGAGCCCTGTCGGGGACCGATTTTCGCCACTCCACTGCGATGAACAAAGGGAGAGTGACTGGTCTCCCTGCCTCGCACTATGCGAGAAATGGGTGAGCCTTGTCCGTCATCTATGATGGACTTTTGTGCCCATAGTCGAACCTATGGAGCAGAGAACATCCTCCCCAACTCATCCATCCGCGCATAGCTATGGAAGCGGCGTGCGCGAAGGTCTGCGAGGAGGGTTGAGGATACTGGGCGGTTTGGGAAATGCTGAGACACTAGACAAAACAAAAACGACATTGAGCGTGACACACTCGTTACACGCTTATATGCAAGAATAATAAGTCATTGAAATATAACGACCTATTTGCGCGCTATTTCAGTCCGAGCACATCCATCATGTCGTACAGGCCAGGAGGCTGCTGAACTACCCACCTGGCAGCTCGCAAGGCGCCGCCGGCAAACGTATCACGGCTGCTCGCCCGATGCGTGACCTCGATGCGCTCACCTATCCCGCCAAAGAGAATCGTATGGTCGCCGACGATGTCGCCGGCCCGGATCGTTTGAATCCCGATCTCGCCTTTTCCCCGTTCCCCGATGAGACCTTTTCTGGCATAGACGCCAACCTGATCCAAATCACGATTCACGGCTTCCGCCAAGACCTCCGCAATCTTGAGTGCCGTCCCGCTCGGCGCATCCTTCTTGAGCCGATGATGGGCTTCGATCACCTCGATGTCGTATTCGTCTCCCAAGATTTTTGCCATCTCGCTGATGACCTTATAGATCAGATTCACGCCCACGCTCATATTGGGAGACATCACGCAGGGCACTTGGCTGACAAGCGACTTCACTTCTTCAAGCTGAGCAGACGAAAATCCCGTCGTGCCGATCACCATCGCCCGTCGGTGTTGCGCCGCCACGCGCAGGTGATTCAGGGTCGCCTCAGGAGAAGAGAAATCGACGACCACTTCGCCGCGAACAAGCAACGCCGCAAGATCGTCGGTAATCGGAACGCCCGCGCGCCCGCAGCCAGCGGTCTCCCCTGCATCGGCGCCTAACGCCCCGTGGCCCTTCCCTTCGATCGCACCGGCCAAAGTCAGGATGGTCGCGTCTTTGATCAGCGCCACCAGCCGACAGCCCATCCGCCCGGCAGCCCCTGCAACAATTACATTGGTCATAGCATCATTACCTGTGCCGGAGAATTCCGGCTAAACAAGGCCTGCGTCTTTTAAGACCCGCGTCAGCTGGTCCTTCGCGTCCGTCGCCATCTCACAGAGCGGCAACCGCAACTCCGGATCGATCTTTCCCATCATCCCCAACGCCGTTTTCACCGGAATCGGATTGGTTTCGTAGAAGAGCGCGGTAAAGAGGGGCGACAGGGCGAAATGAATCCGCCGCGCTTCCTCGACCTGCCCGCTCAGGAAAGCCTTGACCAATTGGGCCATCTGGAGTGGAACGATGTTTGATGTGACGCTGATGACGCCTTTGCCTCCAACCGCCATCATGGGCAGGGTCAGGGCATCGTCGCCGGCCAGCACGGTCATCCGGTCGCCGCACATATTCGCGATCTCAGAGGCCTGCTGAACCGATCCGCTCCCCTCCTTGATCCCGACAATGCTCGATAACCCGCAGAGCCTTGCCACAGTAGACGGCAACATGTTCACGCCGGTTCGTCCGGGAATGTTATACACCACCTGGGGCAGATCCACCGACTCCGCAATCAATTTGTAATGGCGGTACAGCCCTTCCTGAGTCGGCCTGTTGTAATAGGGCGTGATGATCAAGGCGCCGTCGGCCCCTGCCTCCTTAGCATGCTTCGTAAGGGACACCGCTTCCGCCGTGCTGTTAGAACCGGTCCCGGCAATCACGGGCACACGTCGGTTCACCACCTCGACGGTCAATTCGACCACCCGGTGATGTTCCTGGTGCGAAAGAGTGGCGGATTCGCCAGTGGTGCCGCAGGGCACGATCCCATTTGTCCCGTTGGCAATTTGCCATTCGATGAGGTCGCCAAAGGCCCGTTCGTCGACCTTGCCGTGCCGGAACGGAGTCACAATGGCAATCAATGCACCTGTAAACATGCTGGCTCCTTCACATGGACGCGCCTGCGCGTCCGCTCATCAGCCGAGAAATGCCGGAATCGTTTCGCCCTTGACCAAATCCTCATAGGTCTCCCTGGTCTTGATGACGTGGATCTCCCCGTCTTTAATCAAGACCTCAGGCACCCGTGGCCGCGAATTATAGTTCGAGGCCATCACGAATCCATAGGCGCCAGCGCTCATCACCGCCAGCATCTCGCCGGGATTCACCTCCGGGAGCAACCGGTCTTTCGCCAGAAAATCGCCCGACTCGCAGACTGGCCCGACGACATCCACATTATGCTTGGGCCGCTTCATCACCTCTTCCGACAATGGGCGAATCTCATGATAAGCCCCGTAGAGGCTCGGCCTGATCAAGTCATTCATTGCTGCATCGACGATGATAAACCGTTTCGCTTCGCCGTCCTTCCGGTACAGCACCTTCGTCACGAGAATACCGGCGTTGCCGACGATGACGCGGCCCGGCTCCATGATTAGGGTAACATTCAAATCCTTCAGCAAGGGCGACACAGCATCCGCGAGGTCCTGCGGCAGCGGTGGCGTTTCGTCCGAATAGGTAATGCCGAGCCCGCCGCCGATATTGACGTACCGGATATTCATGCCCTGTTGCTTCAAGGCTGTGACCAATGTCACCACCTTCTTCACAGCCTCGACGAACGGGGCGACTTCGGTCAATTGCGACCCGATATGGCTATGCACCCCGACGACATCAATATTGGCGCGCGACGCGGCCAGCGTGAACTCTTCGAGCGCCCGGTCGGCGGCGATTCCGAACTTGCTCTTCTTGAGGCCGGTCGAAATGTAGGGATGCGTTTTCGGATCGATATCGGGATTGATACGCAGGGCGACCCGCGCCTTGACCCTGAGGGACTTCGCCACTTCATTGATCGCCTGCAGCTCAGCCGGAGATTCGACGTTGAACATGAGGATATCAGCTTTCAAGGCCTCGCGAATCTCTTCATGGTTCTTGCCGACCCCCGCGAACACGATCTTCGAGGGAGGCACGCCGGCCTTGAGCGCACGAAACAATTCTCCGCCCGACACAATATCCACTCCGCCCCCCTCCTTCGCCATGAGGCGAAGGATCGCGATATTGGAGTTGGACTTCATGGCGAAGGCAATCACATGGGGCAGACTCTTAAAGGCCCCTGCGTAGGCCCGGAAATGGCGCACGAGTGTGGAATGGCTATAGATATAACAGGGTGTGCCAACCTCTTTCGCAATCCGGCTAACCGGGACCTGTTCGCAATATAATTCGCCCTGTCGATACGCGAAATTGTTCATCCTGAAAATCCTTATTGAGAAATTCGAAGTCAGCGAGCGAGAGGCTCCCCGACTGCGCTATCGCGACTAACGAGTCCCCACCGGTCGTAACGGAGGAAGCTCCACATCCGGCCCCTCTAGCAACAATAATTGATCCACCGGCATATCAGGGAACTCGGCCCTCCGTTGCTTTAACAGCTCCAGCTTCTCCAGCCTCTTTTGTTCCTTAATGGTCAAATTTACACCGACATTTTCCGGAGGAACCGGCAGCCCCACGGTCCCGCAGGCCACGACGAGTCCCATCACCAATACCGCCACAATGGATGTCGCGCTTGGCCACCGTATCCTCACGAGAGCCTCCGCTCCAGTTCTTTGATACGCTGCTCCACTCGCGCCCTGGCCGTACCGCCTATCTGAGACTTCTGGTCGATCGCGGCCATGACCGTCAGCCGGGCGAACAGGCCCTTTTCAATACGCAAAGAAAATTTCTGCAACTCCTGAAGCGAGAAATCCGTCAGTTCACGGTCTTGATCCAAGGCAGCCCGCACCACACGGCCGGTGATCGCATGGGCTTCACGAAACGGCACCCCTCGGCCCACGAGATAGTCCGCCACCTCCGTCGCCAACATCCCGCCACCCTCTACCGCCTGCTTGAGGACCTCCCGATTCAGGGTGAGGCGGCGCATCAATTCCGTCAAGACCTCCACCGAGGCCGTGACGGTATCGAGGGCATCGAACAAGGCCGGCTTGTCCTCCTGAAGATCTCGATTATAACTCAGGGGTAAGGCCTTGAGAGTCGTCAACAGATTCACCAAATGGCCATAGACCCGGCCGGTCTTACCCCGCACCAGTTCCGGCACATCGGGATTCTTCTTCTGCGGCATCATGCTGCTACCGGTGCAGAAGGCATCGGGCAAATCGACGAACCGGAATTCCTGAGACGACCAGAGGATTAATTCTTCGCTAAGCCGGGAGAGATGCATCATCGTAATCGAAAGCGCCGAGGCCACCTCGATCATGAAGTCGCGATCAGACACGGCATCGAGACTGTTTTGCGTGACGGAGGGAAAGCCCAACAACTTGGCCGTGAACAGGCGATCGACGGGATAGTTGGTGCCGGCCAGCGCGCCGGACCCCAGCGGCATGACATTCAATCGCGCTACAGCATCGCGCACACGCCCCTTGTCTCGTTCGATCATTTCCACATAAGCCAGAAGATGATGGGCGAACAGAAGCGGCTGCGCCCGCTGCAGATGGGTATAGCCAGGCATCGCTACGGTGCGGTTCGCCTTCCCCTTCGCCACCAAGACCCGTTGGAAATTTTCTAAATGCACCGTGAGCTGGCCAAGCTGATCCCGCAAATACAGTCGAATATCCAGCGCCACCTGGTCGTTCCGGCTCCGGCCCGTATGGACCTTGCCGCCAAGAGGCCCGATCAATTCCGTCAAGCGACGTTCGATCGCCATGTGGATGTCTTCATCTTGCTGCGTGAACCGGAAGCGGCCACGCTCCAGCTCCTTCTTCACCGATTGCAGCCCCTTCACAATCGTCTTGGTTTCAGCGGCGGTCAATACGCGCGCCTTCCCCAAGGTCTGGCAATGGGCGATGCTCCCCTGAATGTCATAGGCATAGAGCCGGCGATCGACCGCCACCGAAACGGTGAAAGCTTCCACTAGCCGATTCGTCTTTTGCGTGAACCGCCCGCCCCAGGCCTTTTTGCCCTGCGGTGCGGCGGAGTGGCGGCTTTTTTTTCGTGCCATCAGATCGTGGCCTTCTTTCGTTGGGCTCGGATCTTCAACCGCAGGGCGTTCAACCGGATGAACCCTTCGGCATCTTTTTGGTTATAGACCTGGTCTTCTTCGAACGTGGCAATGTCGAGTCGATAGAGCGAGTTCTTCGACTTACGTCCCGCCAACGTGCAGCTCCCCTTATAGAGCTTCACCCGCGCCGTGCCAGTCACGTCCTGCTGCGCCGCATCGATCGAAGCCTGGAGCATCTCCCGTTCCGGGCTGAACCAGTAGCCATTGTAAATCAGATCGGCAAAACGCGGAATCAAACTGTCCCTGAAATGCAGCACCTCGCGGTCCATCGTCAAAGACTCCACTCCGCGATGCGCCACATGGAGAATCGTCCCGCCCGGTGTTTCATAGACCCCGCGCGACTTCATCCCGACGTACCGGTTCTCGACGAGGTCAACACGGCCGATGCCATGGGCGCCACCCAGTTTATTAAGGTGCGCCAACAGGGTGGCAGGGCTCATTTTCTTTCCATCGACCGAGACAGGGTTGCCTGCCTCGTAGCCGATTTCGACTTCGAGCGGCTTGTTCGGCGCCTTCTCCGGCGACACCGTCATTTGGAAAATCTCGTCCGGCGGCGACTTCCAAGGGTCTTCCAAAATGCCGCCTTCATAACTCACATGAAACAAATTTAGATCCATGCTGTAGGGCTTGGCCTTCGTCACCGTGACGGGAATGCCATGCCGATCGGCGTACTCGATCAATTCGCGCCGCGATCCCATCGTCCATTCACGCCATGGCGCGATGATCTTGAGATTCGGCGCCAATGCCGTGTAGGTCAGTTCGAACCGAACCTGATCATTACCCTTCCCGGTGGCCCCATGCGACACAGCCTCGGCGCCTTCCTGGATCGCGATCTCGGCTTGCCGCCGTGCAATGAGGGGCCGGGCAATCGAGGTTCCGAGCAGATAACAGCCTTCGTACATGGCGTTGCCACGCAACATTGGGAAGACATAGTCCTTCACGAAAGTCTCGCGCAAATCCTCGACGTAGACTTTCTTCACGCCAAGGTTTTTCGCCTTGGCCTTGATCGCTTGCAGATCTTCGCCCTGCCCCAGATCAGCGCAAAACGCGATGACCTCGCAATCATGGGTCTCCTGCAGCCACTTCAAAATCACAGAGGTGTCGAGCCCGCCGGAATAGGCCAACACGACTTTCTTCTTGCCACGGCTCATCGTTTGGTTCGACTCCTCTTGCCTAATAGGTTCGTTAAGATGGCCTTCTGCATGTGCAAGCGATTCTCGGCCTGGTCGAAGATCACGGACTGAGAACCCTCCAGCACCTCAGCGCTGATTTCTTCCCCCCGATGGGCCGGCAAACAATGCATGACGATCGCGTCCGGTTTGGCCCGCTGCAATAGGCGGCTATTCACTTGATAGGGAGCCAGGACCTTCAATCGTCTCGCATGCTCCCGCTCGCGGCCCATGCTGATCCAGACGTCCGTGTAGATAACGTCCGCGCCCTTCGCCGCGATATGGGGATCCTGACTGATTTCAATCAAGGCGCCGGTTTTTTCGGCTTCCACTCTGGCCCGGTCCACAATATGCTGCTCCGGCTGATACCCGACAGGACAACCGAGGGCGATCACCATCCCCATCTTCGCCGCCGCCTCGATCAGGGAATTCGCCACATTGTTGCCATCGCCGATATAGGCGATCTTGATCCCCTTCAACCGACCCTTCTTCTCGCGAATGGTCAACAGATCGGACAGGGCCTGGCAGGGATGGCTCAGGTCGGTCAATCCATTGATGACCGGCATCGTCGCTTCCCGAGCCCATTCCTCCACGATCGCATGGTCATAGGTGCGGATCACGATCGCGTCGAGATAGCAGGACAACACGCGCGCCGTATCGGCGACGCTTTCCCCACGCGAGAGCTGGATCTCGCCCATGGGCAACACCAGCGCATGGCCGCCCAGCTGATTCATGCCAGCTTCGAAGGAGACTCTTGTCCTCGTCGAAGGTTTCTGGAACAGGAGTCCCAACGTCTTCCCGGACAGCAGAGGATGGGGAATCCCGCGTCGTTGCTTCTCTTTCAGCAAGACCGCGGACGTGAGCAACCGTTCCATCTCCGCCCTACTGATGGTGGCGATATCCAAAAGATCTTTTTTGCCGGCCGGCGCTTTTACTGTTCGTGTCGTCATGCCCGTCTTGCCCAATCGGCGTGAGTACAATTCATGCGGCCTGCTTGCTGAAAATCTGTCCGAGCGTCTCGATCAGTCGATCGATGTCCGGCTGGCTGATAATCAACGGAGGCACGAACCGCAGCACATGCGCGCTAGTCCCATTGATCAAAATGCCGCGAGCTAAACATTCGCTCACAACGACTGTCCCCTCCATGGCGAGCTCCATCCCCCGCAAGAGCCCGAGGCCCCGCACCTCGCGCACGACCCGGTGCCGTTCCTTGCAATCAGCTAACCCCTTGGCGAAATACTCCCCCATCTGGCGCGCCTGGTCGAGCACCTGCCCTTCCAGCAACACACGGCACACAGCCAATCCCGCGGCGCAAGCCAAGGGATTGCCGCCAAATGTCGACGCATGGCTGCCGGGCGAAAAGGCCTGGGCCACGGAATCGGTCGCGAGACAGGCGCCAATCGGCATGCCTCCGCCCAACCCCTTCGCCAAAGTCATGATGTCAGGCTGAACTCCCAACTGCTCATAGGCGAAGAGAGTCCCAGTCCGTCCCATCCCCGTCTGCACTTCATCGAAAATCAACAGCACGTCTCGTTTCGTACAGAGGTCCCGCACCTGCCTCAGATATTCGCGATCGGCGACGTGAACGCCCCCCTCACCCTGGATCGGCTCAAGCATAATGGCCGCGGTCTTATCGGTCACAGCCTCGGTCAGCTCTTCCAAGCTGTTGAAGGCCACGTGATGGAAACCCGGGAGTAACGGCTCGTAGCCCTTCTGAATCTTATCCTGGCCGGTGGCCGTCAAGGTCGCCATCGTCCGCCCGTGAAACGAGTTCTTCATCGTGACGATCTCGAAGCGCCCGGCTCCATATTTGTCATGCGAATAACGGCGGGCGAGCTTCACCGCGGCTTCATTCGCCTCTGCCCCGCTGTTGCAGAAGAACACCTTGTCGGCGAACGAATGGTCCACCAGCACCTGCGCCAGCTTCACTTGCGGGTCCGTGTAATAGAGATTCGAGGTGTGAATCAGCTGCGCTGCTTGGCGCTGGATGGCCTGGACCAAGTCCGGATGGCCATGGCCCAGGATGTTCACGGCAATCCCGCCGACGAAATCGAGATACTCGCGCCCCTCAAAATCATAGACCTTCGTCCCCCGTCCCCGCGCAATGGCGAGTGGTTGACGCGTATAGGTCTGCATCAAATACCGTGCGGCGGCTTGCTTCAGTTCTTCTGTCGGCATGACAGACGTATCCCTTTGTAAAGTAAGGGAAGGTAGCATAGTCCTGACGATGAAGCAACTTGAAATGGGCGGCCGAAGGCGAGGCACAGGGCCACGCTGCTTCTTTACCCAGATGACGCCGCATTGTGCTAGTGTCTGGCGGATGAAACCTTGCGCTCAGTGCCAACAACAAAATCAAGAAGACTCCAAATTCTGCTACCAATGCGGAAACTCGCTGGCTGCCATGCCTGAGGCGCTGATCGTCGCACCCGCTGCCGCCACGCTCAGCGATGAAACCCTCTGGCGCCAATTCATCGGCCCCCATGCCGATCACTACATGGGACATTTCAAGAAGTTCAGCCTGGGCGATGAGCCGAAATTTGCGCTGACCTGGAATTGGTCGGCCTTTCTCTACATTTCCTTCTTCTGGTTTCTCTATCGGAAAATGTACGTCTATGCGCTGGTCTATGCCCTCGGCCCCATGCTTTCAGCCTACGTGACCCGCGACGTCACCGTGGGTCTTGTCTGGAGCATCATGGCTGGAGCCACCGCGAACTATCTGTACTATTGGCATTGCCGCGAGCAGATCGGCGAGATCAAGAAGAGCGCCTGGTCCGATCCGATGAAACAGGACGAGGCCCTGAAAGAGGCCGGGGGCGTCCAACCCTACGTGATCTGGGTCGGAGTCGCCATGTACATTTTCCTTGCGCTGACGATGATCAAGCTACTGCAGGATGGTCTGCCGGACGGAGATCAGCTGCCGGCCAAACCGGCCAAGCCAGCGGCAATAAGCACGACCTAAGAAAACGAACCTTCCTGAAAAGCTCTACCGGCCCCGCTGCCATCCGATCCAAACCTGAAACCACCTGAAATCGTCTTCGTAGGCGGCGCCGCCCGAGTCGGAAGATTCCTGCTTCCGCTCTAGCTGCGTATAGGTGCGCGGCCAGTTCTTCTGCCACCAGGACTTCAACTCATCCGGGGCATAGGCCTGGCCGTTCGGCTGAAGGATGGCCGCCGCCGCACAGACCGGCGCAATCAGCTGCCAGTAGCGATCCTTGCCGAGGCCGAGGCTGCGAAAATGCTCGCGCAGCAGGAACACCAACCAGAGTTCGGCGCTGTGTTTTTTATTGTGTTTGAATGGTTGAGTCTGTCGAAGCGGAACCGGATCGAATTGCTTGATAACCGAGGTATAGTCCGGGCCTCCGTAGCTCCCTGCCACCTCGGCAATACCTTCCAGTATCTTGCTCAGCTCGATTTCCGGGACCGGAGACGAAGTCCCTCCCCCTCCGAAGGCCGGCTCTGCCAGAGGGTTCGGCGTGGTCAATAATTCAATGAGAGGCTTGAGCTCTCGCAGGCGCGCGGTGGCCGCCTTAAGAATCTGCTCCGATTCCAGCCAATAGTCAGGGTCGTTCTTGGTGAGCCGCTCTCGGCCCAGCGGCGGAAGCACCGTCGGTACCCAGTAGCGCATGAGCACAAAGAGGATATAGTCGGCCTGCCCGCCGGCCTGCGCGATCCGGTCAAAGACGCGGTCCGCTCTCATGCCTGTGAAGAAATCGCGGGCCCGGTCGGCAACCTGTAGCCGCTCACCGATTCCGCTCCACCACACTTCCAGTGCGGACCAGTTCTTATCGGGGGGAGGCGCGGCAGTCATACGGGCAGTCTATCCTCTCTGGAGAAAATCAGGAGGAATGGTACTGCCAGCGCCAGGCGAAAGCAACCGCTTGACTTGATCGGCTGTTCCAGTATGCTTGCGACCTGTCGCAAAATCGCTTCCGACGCAAGAGGAATAAACCATGACTCGATTAGTGCTGCTGCGTCACGGCGAATCACAATGGAATCTGGAAAACCGTTTCACCGGATGGGTTGATGTGCCCTTGACGCCGAAAGGAGTTCAAGAAGCCAAGAATGCGGGAGAGAAACTCCGGGGCTTCACCTTCGATCGTGCCTTCACCTCCGTACTCGAACGGGCGAACGAAACGCTCCGGCTGGCGCTGGACGTGATCGGTCAACCGAAAATTCCCACCGAGCGGGACCCGGCCCTCAACGAAAGGATGTATGGCGACCTACAGGGATTGAACAAGGCCGAGACCGCAAAGAAATACGGCGAGGCCCAGGTGAAAATCTGGCGGCGGAGTTACGACGTCCCTCCGCCGGGCGGGGAAAGTCTGAAAGACACAGCGGAGCGGGTGCTGCCCTACTATGAACAGACCATCAAGCCCTATCTCCTGAAAGGAGAAACGATTCTCATCGCGGCGCACGGCAACAGCTTGCGGGCCCTGATCATGGAGCTGGAGCAGCTCTCACGGGAACAAGTGCTGGAGTTGAATATCCCGACCGGCGCGCCGCTACTCTATGAATTGGACGGGACAGGGAAGGTCGTCACTCACCGCTATCTCTGACCGGTCACGGCGGACTGGTGGATTACCCGACGTCTTGCAGTAATTGCCCGTACGTATCGACCGGCACAAAGTCGACCAAGAGAGTCAGGAGGTTTCGCTGTTCTCCCTCTGTGACCAGGCGGCGCTCCTCCATCAACTCAGCGGCTGCCGCACTCACTGCCAGCGGGCTTAACCCTTCCTCCACGAGCCGCCCGTACCGACCACAGCGCTCCTGCCATTCCGTGAGGTACGCAGTCCAGGCAGTCGACCCGACGGGAATGGTCTTGCCCCATCCCGCCTCCATCGTGTCCAAAATAAACTCCGATAAGACAGCCTGATACTTTTGCAGAATATGCGCCTCAATAGAGGCGAACATCCAAAACAAGTTCAACGAGAGCACTTCGTGTGCGATCGCCTGAGCCTGCTCCGTCGTCGACTCAATCCCATATTCCTCCAGCTGCTGAACGGAGGGGCCAATCGGCATGGCCGCCATCAAGGCAACGGCGGCTTGCTTCGGCGTCATAGCATGAGCGGACATATCTCTCCTTCGATCGTTTAGAGGCCCAGAGAATACGCTACCGCCGCCGCCATCCTCAAGCGGCCTGCCCTCATCCGCCCCCTTCCCTGACATCCGTCACAAAGACGAACGCCGTCGCCGACGTAGGATCTGAGCCCTGCCAGGATAGGCAGGCTAACAGTCAAATGAAAGATCAAGGGCTGTGGGGGGAGGGAGCGCGTTACGCCGCTTTGACCGGATGCCGGCGAAGACCGATGTGAATCAATTCTTGCAGCAGATCTTTGTAGGCATAGTCGGCCTTCTCGGCCGAGTCCGCAAAGTCTTCGTCTTCCGCGATTTGCGGGTTGGGATTGGCCTCCAGCACGAAAACCTTCCCCTGCTCGTCCATGCGCATGTCGATGCGGGCATAGCCGCTCAACCCGAGCGAACGATAGACCCGCTTCGCGAGATGCTGAATCTCCTCGGCTTTTCCCTCGGGAAGATTCTTGGCTTCGCCTGACTTAATCCCATACTTATCTTGATAGGCGCGACTCCATTTGACTCGCTCGGTCGCAATCCGTCTGGCGTCTTCCGGCAGCTTGTCCATGATCAACTCCCACATCGGCAAGGCCTGGACATGCCCGTTTCCCATCACCCCGACATAGAATTCGCGCCCCTCAATATATTGCTCGATGAGTGCGCCGGTCCCCACGCTCATATGGATGAAGGCGACTCGTTCTTTAAGCTTGTCGTCGTCCTGCACGATGGAGGCCTGGGAGATGCCTAGCGAGGCCTCCTCGGTCACCGACTTCACGATTAAGGGGAAGGCTAACCCCTTGCGCCGCTTCACGGCCCGCCCCTGCGGCACCACCATAAAATCAGGAGATGGAATGCGATGGAAGGAGAACAGCTTCTTGGCCAGCACCTTGTCGCGCGCGAGCATTAACCCCCGGGGGTTGCATCCGGTATAGGGCACATGCAGCAGCTCAAGATACGAGACGACGTTCTGATCGTACACCGATACCCCGTCGAACTCCTCGAGCAGATTGAAGGCAATGTGCGGCTTCCAGTCCTCGATGGCGGAGCGAAGCACCCCGAGATCGCTCTTGACCCCGATCGGCTTCACCTCATGGCCGAGCTTCCGAAGCGTCGACACGACATCGTATTCCGTCCTCCACTTGGCGCTGCCCAGGTCCTGCCCGTTGAGGTGATCCGGAGGAACCAGATCTTCATGCATGAGCACGAGGACACGAAGCCGCTTCATACCGCCACCTTATGCCGCCCGCTACGCAAAAAGTTCATCGTATGCACAGTCAACAAAATCGTAAAATCCAGCTTCGCCTGCTCCTCCGCGCGCGGAAGATGCAAGTGGAGCTGGCGGCAGCGCTGAATCATGTCCTCGAGCACCTGGTCGATCGTATATTGATATTCCCCGGTCCAGGCCGACACCTTCCGTCGCACCTCTTTCCGGAAACGGTTTAAGAACGTGGCAGCGCTCATGTTGTCGGCATGGGCTGGCGCGTCGGAAAATAACTGCTTCAAGTCCGGGTCGTACAATGACCGGTGCTCGATTCCGTAGTGCCTGCGTTTTCGCTCGTAATGCTCGCCCACCGTCTTCTTCAAGTCCGGGAGCGGATCGATTGCCTCGTTCGTCACCACCTTGGGAGGAGCGCCGGCCAGCCCCTGCATCAACCCATCGACATATTGAAGTTTCCTGAGAACAGGCCAGCCCTTGTAGCGGTCGGCCCACGTCGAGTCCGGCGTGAGCCACACCGCAAAAGTCTCCGCAAAATCTTCATCCGGATGGCTTTGCGCGTACCAGACGTCGAGATGGCGCACGAAACTCCGGCTATAGGGCTTAGGACTGTAATATTTCGGGTAGGGCTGGGACGAACAACCGAATACCTGTTGTCGGCTCCGCAGCCGGCGCAAGCGATAGGCGTTCTCAATGGCATGGCCTGCCTCATGACGCAAAATACGCATGCACCATTCCGGCGTCCCCCCCTCGACCTCGAACATCTGCCCTAACTCAAGCTTCGCGAGGCGCGGATGGGCCAGGTAAAAGGGAATGGCGATCCCCGGCACCCCATCCGGGGTGAACCATTCGTTCGACAACCAAAAGTGAGGGCGGAAGGTGAGCTGGCGCGCTTCGAGTTCGGAATAGAGTTGTTTGATTTGCTCTGACAGAAAGGCCCCGTCCAGGGTGAGGCCAAGGCGGCACATAGGAAGGGCCAGGATCTTCTCGTCCGGCCAGGAGACCCATTCAGGTTCTCGGTGGGTTCCCTCTGACGATATAACGGCCTCGGTCTGCGATCGAGACATAGACGCAATGCTCCGTGCGGTTACCCTGCGAGACGTCCTATGGGAAATATAGCAGAATCTTCTGAATTGGCAAGCGTTGGAAGACTTTCTCACTGGCGGACCGGCAGGTGGATGCCTGGCTGGACGAGTGAACCGGTTCGTACGACAGGGCAGAATGGACGAATCGGGCTTCGCTATGGTTTGAGCTTTGCGGTGAACAGTTTGCGAAACTTGATGACCTTGGGCAGGACGACCGCCGTACAGTATCCCTCGAAGGGATGCCGCATAAAATACTCTTGATGGTAAGGCTCAGCCTCGTACCAGATCCCAGCCGGCACCACTTGCGTCACGATGGGGTCGGGATAGAGCCCCTCTTTGGTGATCGCCGCGATCACGTCCTCCGCCATCTGCTGTTGCTCCGGCGTATGGAAGAAAATGGCGGAGCGGTATTGCGTCCCGCTATCATGCCCCTGCCGGTTGAGTGTCGTCGGATCATGGATGACGAACAAGACCTCGAGCAACTCACGATGACTAACGATAGCGGGATCGAAGTTGATCCGCACCGCTTCGGCATGGCCAGTTGTTCCGCTACAGACCGCTTCATAAGTCGGGGCATCCACCTGGCCGCCAATATAGCCTGACTCGACTGACACCACACCCTGCATCTGGTCATAAACCGCTTCAAGACACCAAAAGCACCCGCCTGCCACGGTGGCGATTTCGTATCGCGAAGCTGTTGGCGGCACTGCCTGTTCCATCCTATAGACCCCTCGCTCCATGATTGAGACGGTACGATATCAGAATCGAAGGATCTTCGCGTCGATTCCTACGCAGCCTTATACCATAGCGCGACTCTGCTCGAGAATATATTACGGGACGACCGGAAGAGGCCTCGTCCCTACGGGGAGGGCGATTCGTCCGACCTATAGTGAATGGTACGAAAACAGGGGAGGGAGAAACTATACGGCGCCTTCTGCGTCGAGGTTGCAATGACTTGCTTGAGCTTCGCCTTCTCATCGGCCTGAATCTTGGCGACCTGGATCCCGACGGTCTTGGCCTTCACCGGCCACCGTGATATTCAGACCACTCTCCGGTATGCCCATCTCGCGCCAGGACACTTTCGGGATGCGGTCAATCGAGGAAGTCTTTCTGGAGCCGTGACCAGTCAGGAGAAGGAGTGGAAGGAGGAGATGCAACCTGTTGATTCACTGGTGCGCCCGGAGGGACTTGAACCCCCAACCCTCGGATCCGAAGTCCGATGCTCTATCCAATTGAGCTACGGGCGCATCGGGTATTTCAAACACTTCGAGTGAGACCTTGTCAAGAACGGGGAAGCAATGCGAGCAGCGCCTCAACCAATTGATCGATCGTTCGACCGTCCGTCGCAATGATGTGATCAGCGGCGGCTCGATACTTCGGTTCCCGGTCCCGCAACACATCCTGAATTTCCTCAACGAACGATTTGGTCGCGGTCAGCGAGGGGCGCTGATTATCCCCGCCAATCCGTTTCGCAATCGTCTCGACGGAGGCCGTCAGCCAAAATAAGGTGCCGATCTTTTTGAGCGCCTCGACATTCTGCGGACGAAGGATGGCCCCGCCTCCTGTATCGATCACGAGCGGGTCGCGGTCTGCCAGCTCACGACAGACAGCAGACTCCAGATCGCGAAAATGCTCCCAGCCATCTTGCGCCACAATCTCAGGAATGGTCCGCTTCGCCCGGGCAACAATCTCTGCATCAGTCGACAGACAGTCCCGTCCCAACCGCGCCGCAAGCCGCCGGCCCACCGTACTCTTGCCGGTCCCCCGATAGCCGATCAGGACGATGTTCATGAGAAGCGGGACTCCAGCACGGAGCGCATGACGTCCGTCGGCGCGGCCTGGTTGGTCCAGAGTTCGAACTGCGCCGCTGCTTGATGGAGGAACATCTCGAGCCCTGGAATCGTGCGGCAGCCCGCCGCCTTCGCCTCCCTCAGCAGCCTGGTCTCCCGAGGGTTGTACACGATGTCCATGACCGTCAGCCCCGCATGGAGCAAGAGACCAGGCACAGAGGTTCCCTGCACATTGGGCGACATCCCCATCGGGGTGCAATGGACCAGCACCTGAGCCTCCGGCAAAATCTGTCGCAGGGTCGCGTCATCCAACGGCGCTGCCTGCACTGTGAGCCCTGTCTTCGATTGGAGATCCTGCGCCAGAGCGGTGCGTTCCCCTTCATCGATTCCCAGTAAGCTCAACCGTGCGATTCCCGCCTCTGTCCCGAGCGCAAAAGCGATCGCGCGGGCTGCGCCTCCAGACCCAAGCATGACCACATGCTGCCCTTTTAAGGCTACGCCACCTTCGCGCAACGCGCGCAAGGCGCCGGTCGCATCGGTGTTGTAGCCGGTCAGGCTTCCGCCCTCAGCCACGATCGTATTGATCGCGCCGATATGACGGGCGGTCGGCTCGAGCGTATCGAGAAACGGCACGGCCGCTACTTTATGGGGAATGGTCACGCTGGCGCCACGAAAGTTACCCAGGGCGCGCAACCCCTTGATCGCGTCGCCGATCGCTGCGACGCGGAAAGCCAGATAGACGAAGTTCAACCCGAGTTTCTGAAACGCAGCATTATGAATCGCGGGAGAAAGCGAATGTTCGACGGGATTGCCGATGACGCCGCAGACCTGAGTATTTGCGTTGATATCCATAGGTTCGAGAATCGCCGCACCTCAGGAAATGGTCATGCCACCATCGACCGGAAAGGTTCCGCCTGTGACCCAGGCGGCCTCGTCGGACGCGAGATAGAGGACCATGCTGGCCACTTCTTCCGGCTTCCCGACTCGCCTGATAGGATAATGCGCCAGAATGGGGTCCAGTTGCTCGGGATTGCTCATCAGAGGCGCAGCCATCGGCGTATCGATCAGTCCGGGGTTCACCACGTTGCAGCGGATGCCATCCTTGGCGTAATCCACCGCGAGAGCTCTGGTCATGGCATCCAGCGCCCCCTTGGAGGCTGCATAGGCAGACAAGGTGGGAAGGCCGACCAGACTCGCGATGGAGGAAATCGTGACGATCGCCCCCTGCCCCTGCTTCAACATCTGCGGCAGGGAAGCCCGTGTCATACGAAACACTCCGGTCAAATTAACATCGAAAACCTGCGCCCAGGTCGCATCATCGATTTCATGCAGACGTTTACCAAAATCCCCGACCCCCGCATTGTTCACGAGAATATCGATCCGCCCGAACTGCTGCACGGTCCGCCGCACTGTCTCCTGGACATGCACTTCATCTGTAACTGAGCCAGCCACGGCCATAGCCTTGCCCTGCTCCTTCACAATGTCGCCCACGACCCGATCCAGCTCTCCTTGCCGTCGTCCCGTAATCACGACCGAGGCCCCTTCGCGCGCAAAGGCTTTAGCAATGGCTTCACCGATGCCGGCGTTGCCCCCCGTGACGATCGCGACCTTTCCACTCAAGCGATTCATCGCGCGTCGTCCTTTTGCTCGTGACGGTCATCGGCACCCTCGCCTACAGCCTCATCGGCTGGCGCAGTGGGCCACAAACCTGATTCGATTTTTCTAGCCACAGTAATAAAGCCTGAATGGGCGACCATACGGTGATCCGGCCGGACGCTGCGGCCCTGAATCGACCAGGTCCGCAAGAGCGTTTCAAACGTTTCAATCATGCCGAAGACCATGGCCTTCTCAAGGGCCTCAACTGTTTGCACTGCTTGAGGGACGGTGGGCACAAAACTCAAATAGATCCCGCCGGAACGAAGGGCCTGGGCCGCATGGGGCACCACCTGCCAGGGCTCCGGAAGGTCGAGCACTAGACGATCGAAAGGCAGGCCATCATCGAGCAGGCTAACCCCCTCATACACGTTCCGGCGAAGCGGAATGAGATTCGGCATCGGGCCCATGTACCGTTCAATATTCGTCATCGCCGTTTTCGCAAAATCCTCGCGGGCTTCGTAGGTCACGACCAGGCCGCGCGGGCCCACGGCCCGCAAAAGGGCCATCGTCAAAGCTCCGGAGCCGGTCCCCGCCTCAAACACGCGCGCGCCTGGATAGACATCCGCCCACATGGGAATAAGGGCCAAATCTTTCGGATACAAGACCTGCGCCCCCCGCGGCATCTTCAACACATAATCGCCGAAGGTCGGCTTGAGCGCCAACATCGCCTTATTGCCCGAGAGCGTGACCAGAGAACCGTCCGGCTTTCCGATGAGGTCGTCATGATCAATTTTGTGACCGCTCAGTTGGTAGCGATCGCCGGCCTTTAAGGTTAGGGCATACTGCCGCCCCTTCTTATCGATCAAATGAATACGTTCGCCTGAGTGAAACTGTGCCATGGGAGCCCATTCTAGAAGCGCTGCTCCTGGTTTTCAACCAGACAAACAGCCAACCCCTGCCATTCACCGCTTTCACCATGATCGTTTCAACTCCATGAAATGTGGCAATTGCGCCTGAGCTCTGCCGTCGCACCAACATACTTGTGCGAGATTGCCCCACAGCCTCTCGCCCTTTCTCATTAAATCGCTCTAACAGACCTCTCTTTTCGATGGAGTCCGATCTGCCGCTCTCATGAACAGTCCAGCACAGGATTTGCTACATAGAAAAGCAAGGAAATAGATCAAAGATGAATCGTTTTACGATTCACTCTCTCTAACCTAGTAGAGCAAAAAACCCAAACCGACCGAGAGCACAGTCATGCGGAGCGCAACATCAGAAGATAGCCAGAGGAGGGGCGACGACATGAGAGAACATTTATTCCCAACCCCTGAACCGGAAGAGTTGGTCGCGATTGCAAAGGACATCGATGCCGACGATCCCGAGGCAAGCGGACTCCTGGATATGATCGGTCTCGATACCTCCGAAGAGGACGGGCCTGTCGTACCGGCAAAGGCCGTAGCCCGCACCGCTGTGAATGGCGGTCCCTTCATGTTGGAGTCGCTCTACTTTCGCTCCTGCGGCGAACGGGCCTTGCTGACCAGAAAAGAAGAAGTCGAGCTGGCGAAGAAGATCGATGTCGGAACGAGTACTATCCGGAAGGCCCTGCGCCGCGCCATCCAAGGAGTCCCCAAGCTCAAACGGACTGATTCTGTGATCGAGGCGGTTCAAACACTCCAGCTGGTCAAGGGATTGAGCGGACTTTCAGCCACGTCGCTCGATAAGGCCGAGCAGAGGCTGACCGAGATCCTCGCACAAGGAACGGAGCAGCAAAAACTTCCGGCGGCCATCCTCAAACAGCTCAAAAAAGAGTTGGCCATCCTCCGCTCCGCCCGGATCCCCCTCGAACAGGCCAAGGACGAATTGGTGCGCTACAATCTGCGGCTCGTGGTGGATATCGCCAAGCGCTACACAAGCCGTGGCTTGACCCTGCTGGATCTGGTGCAGGAAGGCAATATCGGATTGATGAAAGCGGCCGAACGCTATCAATACCGCAAGGGATTCAAGTTCAGCACTTATGCCACCTGGTGGATCCGTCAAGGCATCGCCAGAGGGCTGGCCGATCAATCGCGGACCATTCGCATCCCGGTTCACCAGACTGAAGCCTCGCACCGCATCCTTCGCGTGACCAGACGGCTCGGACAACAGCTGGGCCGTCCGGCTCGGATCGAGGAAGTGGCCGCGGTGCTGAAGATGAGACCTGAGCGACTCCAGGAAACCGTGCAGGCCTTTCAAGAACCGGTCGCGCTGGATAAGCCGGTGGGTGACGGGACCACGGAATTCGGGGAACTCCTCCCGGATCTACAAGCAGTCCCGCCCGACGCCCATGTGCACCTGAAGGAAATGGCGCAGCAACTTGAACGGATTCTCGGCATACTCACGCCGCGAGAACAAACCATCATCCGGCTACGCTTTGGGATCGGCTACGATCACGCCTACACGTTGGCACAAGTGGGAGAGAGCCTCTCTGTGACGAGAGAACGTATTCGCCAGATTGAAATGAAAGCCCTCAAGAAGCTGAAGACTCCTCAGATTAAAGAAATGTTTGCCGCCATCCAGTAAGCGCGATCATTCAGTAAAAAGGGGCGAGGAGCATCCTCGCCCCTTTCCCATTCTAGGCTTTCTCCCTGAGAGCACTTGTGCGACAATGAGCCCCTCTCGAATAGACGAGGCCCATGATGACTGTGCGCACAACAATGATCCGCTCGCCCCTCTTTTACTTCGTGACAATTCCATTCCTCCTTGCCAGCGCCTGGCCCCTGGAGACGCTGATCGCCTCCGCTGAGCCAATGGTCGGATCAGCCCCCTCCCATGAAAAATCTCTCTCGGTCCCGGCGGTCGTAGCCAAAGTGCGCCCTTCGGCCGTGACGATTCTGACGCGCGGTGTGCCGGCCACTCCCTCCCAGGCCCAATCAGGGTCAGGATCCGGCCTCATTATCGATGCGGGTGGCTATATCTTGACGAATAATCACCTCGTCGCTGGCATCAAGAGCCTGGTGGTGGGGCTCTCAACCGGCCGATTGACTCCAGGCCGTGTCGTCGCCCGAGACTTCCTGCTCGATCTGGCCCTCGTCAAGATCACGGCCACGGACTTGGTGCCGGCCACGCTGAGCCCTTCTCCATCGCTTGAGATCGGCGAATCGGTCGTCGCCATCGGCAACCCCCTCGCCCTCAAGGGAGGCTCGACTGTCACGGTCGGTGTGGTGAGCGCGGTCGATCGCTCAGTCCTCACCCCGGACGGTGAAACGCTCTACGACCTGATCCAAACCGATGCCGCCATCAACCCGGGCAATAGCGGGGGGCCGCTCGTCGATCTGTCCGGCCATGTGATCGGCATCAACGTCGCCATCGCCCCCTCTGCGCAAGCCATCAGCTATGCGATTTCCATGGAAGCCATCTACCCCCATATTCAATCGATGATCGCCCGCGGCTCGGTCCTCCGTCCCGACATCGGATTCACCCCTGTCACCATCACGGCCAGCATCATGGCCAGCTTCGAACTGGAAGGCGACCGCGGAGTCCTTGCCCTCAATGTCAAACCGACAGGACCAGCTGCCGTCGGAGGCCTCCATAACGAAGACATCATCACCGCTGTGGAGCAACATCAGATTTATAATCTCGGAGACTTCTGGCATGCCCTCCGGAAGTCCGGAGACCAGCCTGTCGTGCAACTGACGATTCAAAGAAAGAACGTCCAATCCACGATCTCAATTCAGAAACCCGCATTGCTGAAGTCTGTCCCATGAGTCACGATTTCACGGAACAGAAGACAAAGCCTCTCTCACTCCCTTCTCCGAAAATGGCGAGGCTCGTCCGATTCTCCGAGCCAGTCTCCTATGCAACGGCCTGGACCCTTCAGCAACAACTGCAAGAAGAACGGATTGCGGAGAAGCAAGAAGATACCCTCTTGCTCCTTGAACATGTGCCGGTCTATACCCTGGGCCGTAGCACCAAGCCAGCCCATTGGAACTGCGGAGAAGAGGTTCTTCGTCAAACAGGCGCCAGCCTCCAGTCCGTCGATCGGGGCGGCTCGATCACCTACCATGGACCGGGGCAGGTCGTGGGTTATCCTATTCTCAAACTGTCACAATATTGTTCAGGGCCGAAACAGTATGTGCGGATGTTAGAAGAGGTCCTAATCCAGACTCTGGCCCATTGGAGGATTGACAGCTATCGCCTCGACAAGAAACCTGGCGTCTGGGTCCGCGCGAACCAGGCCAATGCGAAGATTGCCGCGATCGGAGTCCGAATCGATCACGGGGTCACGATCCACGGATTTTCGCTCAACGTGGACCTAGACCTTTCTCCCTTTTCCCATATCCTGCCCTGCGGCCTGACGCAATGTGCCATCACCTCCATGGCAGAGGTCCGACAATCTGCCCTCTCCCCTCACGCTGTCACACAACAGATCGCGGCAACATTCGCGCGAACCTTCAACCTCCAATGGATCGATCTTCCTCCTGAACCCCTGAGGGAAGAGCACCATGATCGCCAGCTTGCAGCAGCATCCCAACTGCACCCCTGATAAAAAATAACCCCTGCGTGGATTCGACACACAAACGTTCCGGCTGGCGGTGGTGCAATTCGATCAAGCAGCCGAGGCGCTGGAGCTGGATCACAATCTACACGCGCGGCTAAAATTTCCGAAGCGGTCACTGATTGTCAGCGTGCCGGGTCGCATGGATGACGACCGGGTCGAAGTCTAGACCGGCTATCGGGTCCAGGACGATTCGCCCCGCGGCCCCACCAAAGACGGCGGCTACCATCCGGACGTGAATCTTGGGGAGGTCGCAGCCCGCGCCATGTGGATGACCTGGAAATGCGCCTTAACCGACCTGCCCTATGGAGGAACCAAGGGGATGGGGCTCTGTGCGCTTGCGGCCCTGTTACTCCATGCGCTAGGGTGGATTGGTCGGAGCTGAGGCACGCACTCTCGCGGAGGATTTTGAGATGGACCGGACAGCCATGCTGACTCTCTGGGAAACCCACAAGGAGGAACAATGGCCTCAAGTGGGCAGGCTTCAAAAAGGCCCGCTCATAACATTGGATACGGTGATCAGCGGCTGCGTGGTGTATTTTCTCAACAGCCCCGAGGGGCTCGATTCGCAGCGACTCGGGATCGTCGAAGATTGTCTCGCCGACCTGGACAATCTGACCCCCGAACTCGACGAAGACTGTCAGCCCTACTTTCAACGGCTCCGGCACCTCGGAGCCCTCCTCATCGCCAGCCATCACACCAACTAACCACCATTCCTTGCAAGTTCCCAAACCGTTCGATAAGATACAGACACGCTATATGGCCACGCCAGTTTCGCCAAATAAATTTTACGCATCAAGCAGCTTTCGAAACCCCTGGTAAGGAGGAGTCGATGAAGGATGGATTGCGAGTGGTCGCGCTGGCCTGCCTAGTCATGGCAGGAATCGGCCCATGGATCTCTTCCGGCTATGCCGAGCCCTATGAATTGAGCAAGAACGACGTGATGGATGCCAAGGGCTTGAAGAGCACCGAGGTCTCGTTGTTTGGCGTCAAACTTGGAGACTCCGAAGCCACCGCATTGGACTCGCTGGTGAATGAGAAAATTTCTGGAATAAAAATAGAGCAGGAAGCCCAGTTTATATTCTTGCTCGACCAACGTAAACCGACCGGTCCGATGGCCGGCGTGCGGATTCAAGACGGCAAGGTCGACCTCATCTTTATCAATAACCGATTTTCCTATAAGACCCGCGGCATCTTCCGCACCGTCTTAAACAGTGAGAGCCCAGACGACGTGCGCAAGCTGTTAGGACAGGAAGAGTACGGAGATGAAAATGTGATGGGCGCCATCCTGGCCTACGACAAGCAGGGATTCGTCATCAACTATCTTGGGAAAGACGTCAATGTCGAGTTCTCCCCTCTTCGGTAGCAGGTTAGCAGGGGCTTGCCCCTGCTAACTTACGCGCTCCTTGCCTTCCACACAGACAAGACCTGACGAGTTTCCACCCCTCCCTGTACTGATTTATGCGAATAGACGCAGAGGTGCAGCCAGCAGGCTGCGCCTCTCCGCTTCAGCGTGGCCGCGATCATCAACCGGAAATTCAGTGGGAGACTTCAGAGACTCGGAGCCCGTAGCTAATGAGGTTCGTCGCAGTATTCCAGCGGCGATTCGAGTTGAGAATCACCAACAGCAGATCGCTCCCGTTCTGAGAGACCTTGGCAACCAGGCACCGACCGGCCTTGGACGTAAATCCCGTCTTCACCCCTTCGACCCCAGGGATGCGCCCCAACAGTTTATTCGTGGTGTGCAGGATATAGGCATGCTGTCCGTTGACCGGCGTGATGATCGCCCGTTCCTCACGGACCAACTCCCGGAAGATCGGCTGATCGAGGGCAATGACACTCAGGGTTGCCAGATCTTCAGCCGTCGAGTAATGATCCGGGTTATCGAACCCGCAGCCATTACTGAAATGCGTATCGGCCAAACCGAGGGCCGCCGCCTTGGCATTCATCAAGACCACGAACTGCGCTTCGTCGCCCCCCACATGCTCCACTGCGGCAAGACAGGCATCGTTCGCGGACATGATCAACATGGCCTTCAAGAGATCTTCCAACCGGAAGATCTGCCCAGCTTTCACGCGCAAATGCGTCTTGTGCGCCCTGGCGGCATTGGGGCTGATCGTCACGAGATCGTCCAGCTGCCCATTTTCCAGAATGACTAGCGCCGACATAATTTTCGTAAGACTGGCGGGGGACATACGCTTCCCTGCATCATGCTCGTACAGCACCCGACCGGTCTTGAGGTCCTTAAGCAAAATGCCATGGGCTGGAGCGACTCGCCAGGGAGGCGGCTGATGGCCGGCCATCGCGGGTTGGACGTGCACCGGTTGAGCCGCAACGCTTTTCGCGATGGCAAGGGAGGGAGTGGCGGTCGCCGCACTGATTAGCGCAAGCCCAACGAGCAGCCTCGCAGTATCGGCGAGGGATATCCCGCGAGAAGACCTCTCATCGTCTCTTCTCATCATGCGCATATCACTCCTGCTCATAGAGTAAATGACTCCCGCACCTTTCCTCCGCGAAACCCGCTGTCGATCACTTTATGAAAGAATCGAAGCAGGTCGGCAAGGTCAATCCAGAATCCGCAATTCAAACAACGGGCATAGAGCCGCCGGTTCACCAGCGTATAGTGCCGCTCGACCATCATAAAACCTTTGCATTTCAAACAGTCCATCGACGCGCCCTAGTTCAGTCGTCATTCTCTATCGAAGTCGTTTCATCACCAGTGCCAAGCAGCCGGCCAGCAAGCCTCCACCGAAAATCGTCGTGCCGAACGAGAGGTAGGGGCTCGCTCCGCTCCCGGGAGCGGCTCCATCAAACAGGTCTCGCACGCCTCCCTGAACCATCAGGATAGACAGTGTAAGTAGCGCACCAATAGTAAACCACCACCCAAAGGATCTCACTGATACCCTCAAACCAGCCATGAATAGGCATGAAATTGCACTAGTGGGCACTCTAGCCGAGGGTCGATGGACTGTCAAGCGGACGGCCCTTTGCCGTCACATCCGTCATCGGCAGAGTTAGGGCAAACCTTACTGCCGGTCCGCAGCGTGAGCGGGCGCCGCCTTCAAGCCTCGATGCAAAAAAATGGAGACGCTGCCATTACCGTTGTCCGCCGTCACAAGCCCCGGCTCTTCCTCTTCCTTCGTCGTGACGCGAAACGTCGCGAGGGCAAAGGGGCCCGGCTTCGTCCCATAATTTCTTGGTGGATATTCGAAGGTTCCATCGCCCCGGCCAAAGAGAATCGATAGATCGCTCGACTGGAGATTGACGATGGCGACGTCGATGCGATGGTCGCCGTTGAAGTCGCGGGCCAGCCCGAAGTTCGGCCCTGCATCGGCACCGGAATCATGGCCAGGCTGGAATGTCCCATTCCCGTTACCAAGAAAGGTTGTGAAGCTGTCCTTCTCGCCGTTGATCACCAGCAGATCGTGGATCCGGTCATTATTGAAATCAGCAAAGCTGACCCCAAGCGGGCGCTTGTCCGTCCGATAGTCGGTGGGCAGACGAAAGGTCCCGTCTCCGTTCCCGGCCCAAATGGACACAGCATTCGACATCGGCCCCCCGTTCGTCACGGCCAAATCAATCATCCCGTCGCCATTCAAATCTGCCAACGCGATAGATGTCGGTGTATCACCATATTCATACTGCGCCCCGGGGGTAAAGTCGCCGGTGCCAGTCCCTAGGAAGACTTTGATCTTGTCGTTCCGTAATGCGACCACGAGGTCCGGGGCATGATCGCCGTTCAGGTCGGCGCTAGCGATGGCAATGGGAGTCCGATGGACCGGATAGCGTGGACCCTCTTCGAACTTCCCGTCGACGCGGCCGAGAAGGACCGATACTTCATCGCCACCTGAACAGGCCAGCGCCACATCGGGATAGGCATCGCGATTGAACAGTCCCAGCGCAAGTGAGCGGGGCTCTTTACAGACGTTCAGTTGGACTTGCTCGCGAAAGGTGCCGTCACCGTTGCCCAGGAGAATCGAGAGCGTATTGCTCCCGATGTTGGTCGTCAGCAAATCGGTCAGCCCGTCTTGATTGACATCCGTCGTGGTCACAGTGGTGGGACTCTTGCCGACTTTGTAGCTGGCAAAGTAATAGAAGAGATCAGGCGGGGCATAGAGAGCCTGCTTGCTACAGCTACTGACGATTAAAAAAACAAGACCAATCGCTACGACTCCCAGATTCCAGGGCCTGCGCTTGTTATAACCGTCACCCCTTCTGTTCACAGAGGACTCCTCACATAGGGAACCGGCGAGAGGGAGATACCTCTCCATACCTATGGCCTTCACAGGCCGTCTCATTAAAGCAAGCCGCGCCAGTATACAGACCAGCGCTTTCTCCTGGCAATCAATCCACCCTGCAGCAATCCACGCTAAACCGCAGTTTCCCCAGTCCTGACTGGCGTAGCAAGGCTTTGAAAACGGCGTTAGGTTTAGGATATACTGTTTTTTGGCAAGGAGGACCCATGAGCAAGATGATGAAAATTGACCTATCGGTGTATGGAATCGCCGAGATACTGCATTGGTGCCACGACCGCAATAAGGGTCGTATCCCCGGTGTGGACACGGCAGGATTCGACAAGATGAAGGCGCTCTTGGCTGAGAAGCCCCAGTCAGCAGATTATTTCGCCCTCGATCAGTTCTGGAAGACGAGAGTCCTCCTGGAACTAACCGAAGAAGAAGTCACAACGATCGATCGCTGTCTCTACGATATCCCCAACTTAGACAGCGAACCGCTCCCGCAAATCCGTCATAAGTTCTGGCCGCAACAAGCAGCGGCAGTCTAGCTCAGAGAGGGGCCGTCTGTGACGGCCCCTCTCCGCCTCAATAGTAATCAGCCCAGCCTGTCCCTCTACAACGGTGTGCGAGAACTGCCCAAGTAATCCATTGCGTGTTAGTGCGAACTGGCCGGATGCTTGCGAAGCGAAAACGAAGCTGGCGGCATTTTAAACATCCTGTCGCTAGAGCGACCCTTCACCCTTAAGGTACCGGCGAAAACGTCCCATCAAATCGGCGCCGAGCGTCCCACCTTCCGGCTTCTTCACGCCCGGATCGGCAAAATGCCCGCGGATTTCCTGAAGACGTTTTTCCGCCTGCTCATTCCCCTGCAGGCGCTTGGTCTTTTCCAGCGCCGTATCGAAGGCCTCAAACGTTAGCTTGTCGTATCCGAACGAGCGAATCCGTTTGACCGCTTTCATCATGGCCTGATTCCGGAAGCCCGTCAGATGCTCCGAATCGATCTCTTTAAGCCCGAGTTTCCGAGCCCGCCGCTCGGCGGCCTTGCGGATTCCGCTGCGCACGAAGTCCGGAGACGTCTGCAACCGCTTCCAAGCCTCATCGGTCCAGGTAACCCGCTCTTGGGGAGCGCCCCACAATTGCAGCAAAATCGCCTCGTCGATCTGCGTCACGCCCTTTTCTCTCGCCAAATCTTCTGTGTCCCTCTTCAGCATATCCGTGACGAATTCCATGGCGATTGGCGGTGACTCTTTCAACTTCTCGTGCAGCTGAGCCAAGGCCCCCTCACTCCACTCCAAGGGAGGCGCCGAAGCCTCACGGAGATCGCCCAGCGCTTCCACCTTTTCGAAGAGATCGACGTTCACCTCGAGATGCCCTCGCTCCTTGGCGATCTCTTCGGTAATTTGTTTGCTCATGGCGCGCATGAATTCAGGCACGGTGTTCAGCCGTTCCTTAGCGGCAGCCGTCCAGGGGAGATGGCCCTGCGCCATTTGCTCCGCTGCGTCCGCCATGCCGGATTCGCCGCCCATCCCACCCATCATTTGATTCTTGAACTGATCGAGAATCTCCCCCGTAATCTCCGCATAGCCAAATTCCTTGGCCTTCTTTTCGGCCAAGCGGCGAACCATGCCGCGCAAAAATAATGGCGCCCGCTCGAGACGTTGGGAGGCCTCGTCCGTCCAACGGACATCGATCCCGACCGCATCCTGAGAATCTGGTGAGCTCATGGTCTGCTTCCTGTTATGACTGGTTCAGGAGTTCTTTCAATTCTTTGCCGGCTTTGAAAAATGGCACTTTCTTGGCTGGCACCGCCACAGTCGCGCCGGTCTTGGGATTCCGACCTTCTTTCATCCGGCGAGCCCGTAACCGAAAGCTGCCGAACCCTCGAATCTCCGTCTTGTCACCATTCTTGAGCGAGTCCCGCACACAGTCGAAGATCATATTGACGACGACTTCCGCCTGTCGCTTCGTCAACGTCGTCACCTGTTCGGATACACGCTCGATGATCTGGGCCTTCGTCATAATGGGCTCCCCTTTCGTGGTGTGAATCGACTCACTAGCCGACCCGACCGCGCTAAAACGCCATAAGATACTTCAACCCGACCCCGGAATAAAAATCTAACTTAGGAAAGAGCACTGACAGACGCGACTCGATCAACTCTCTGATCGAAAATCGCCGGCGCGGCTCAATGACTTTCGGCTCCCCCTCGATGCCGGCCACATCCGCAGCAAGCTGGATGGCATCGTCCAAATCGCCGAGTTCGTCTACCAGCTTCGATGCTTTGGCCTGACGACCCGTGAAAATCCTGCCGTCCGCCAAGGCCTGCACAACCGCCCGATCGAGTCCGCGCCCCGCCGCCACCGCCTCGATGAACTGCTGATGGACATCGTCCATGACGGATTGAAGCAGCGCGCGCTCCTCGTCGCTCATCTTCCGGAGCGGCGACCCCACATCTTTATAGCGCCCGCTTTTAATCACGATGCCTTCTACCCCGATTTTCTTCAACAACCCTTCGACGTTAGCCATCTCCATGATGACCCCAATACTTCCCGTCAGGGTTCCTGAGTTGGCCATGATCCGATCGGTCGCCACCGCAATATAGTAGCCCCCGGATGCGGCCACCGTGCCCATGGAGGTAATCACCGCCTTATTGTGTTTACTGCGAACCCGCTGCACCGCATCATGGATTTCCTGCGATGGCACGACCCCACCGCCGGGGCTATCGATCCGCAAGACGATCGCCTTCACGGAGGGATTCTCCGCAAACCGCTTCAGCTCGCTGATCGTGGCTTGCGCATCTAGGATGACCCCTTCGATGCGAATCACTCCCACCCGGTCCCCCACCGAAAAATCCAGGTCAGGGGCGAACAGATTTATCAGGAAGAAGAGCCCCAGCCCGAGGCCGAGCGCCCAAAATACTTTGCGCAGGATGCTGCGCTTGGCTGGCTTATCTATTTCAAGAGCCATAATTTTTCTGTTCGCTCACAATGCCGGGAGCGCCTAGGCCCTCCCGGCATATACGGAAACCCGGTGACTCGGACCTACTTCTCGTCCTCGGCTGAACCACGCTTCCGGCTCTGCTTTGCCGCGCGACCCAAGCTCTGGTCCAACGTGCCTTGGGTAGAATGGTATTCATCCACCTGCCGGCGATCGCTATCCGACTGGTGCTCGCGCAGGCTGAGCGCGATCTTCCGCTCTTCACGATCCACCTTGATGATCTTGGCCGTCACTTCATCGCTAAGCTTGAACTTCTCTTCCAGCTTGGCTTGCGGATCGAGACCTGCCTCGCTGATGTGAATCAAGCCTTCGACGCCTCCGTCCAATTCGACGAAGATGCCAAAATCGGCGATCTTGCTAATCTTCCCGACCGCCACATCCCCGACACCGTACCGGTTCGGGATCTCGGCGTCCCAGGGATCGCTCCCTAGCTGCTTATACCCGAGCGACAGCCTCTCCTTTTCCTTGTCGATCCGCAGAACCACGGCCTCGACCTTCTGGCCCTTCTTGAAGAGCTCGGAGGGATGCTTGATGTGCTTCGTCCAGGACATGTCGGAAATATGGATCAATCCATCGATGCCCTCTTCAAGCCCGACGAACGCGCCAAAGTCTGTGAGGCTCTTCACCTTTCCTTCGATGCGCGTGCCGATGGCATACGTCCCTTCCACCTTATCCCAGGGGTTCGGCGCAGTCTGCTTCATCCCGAGCGAGATTTTCCTGCTGCCAGGATCCACGTTCAACACCGCCGCTTCGACCTGATCCCCGATGGAAACGACGCGCGACGGATGGCGCACTTCGTGCGTCCAGGACATCTCGGAGACATGCACCAATCCCTCGACGCCCGGTTCGAGCTCGATGAAGGCTCCGTAATCGGCCAAGCTCACCACACGGCCGCGAACACGGGTGCCGATCGCGTACTTGCCGGCCACGCCGCTCCATGGATCGGCGCTCTTCTGCTTCAAGCCCAGTGAAATACGTCCGGTCTCGCGATCGTACTTGAGGACGCTGACTTCCGCCTTATCGCCGATATTGAACATTTCAGACGGATGACCGACACGGCCCCAGGACATGTCCGTGATATGGAGCAGTCCGTCGATGCCGCCGAGGTCGATGAAGGCCCCGTAATCCGTGATGTTCTTCACCACGCCTTGAATCAACTGCCCTTCCTTCAACGTAGAGAGGGTGTTCTTCCGCTTCGAATCTCTCGTCTCTTCTAACAACACGCGCCGTGAAACCACGACGTTGCCGCGGCGATGATTGATCTTGATGATCTTGAGGGGGAAGGTGCGCCCGACCAACCCGTCGAGATCCCGCACCGGATGGAGGTCGATCTGCGAGCCAGGCAAAAATGCCTTCACGCCGATGTCCACCATCATACCGCCCTTGATGCGCGCTACGATCTTGCCGTCGATGCTCTTTTCTTCGTTGAAGAGCTTCTCCAGCTCTTCCCAAATCTTCATCTTGTCGGCTTTTTCTTTCGACAAAACCAGATTGCCGTCCGCGTCTTCGCATTCCTCGATGTAGACTTTGATCGGATCCCCCACCTTGAGGTTCTGGAGCTCCTCGGTGGAGAACTGATCGTTCGAGATCATGCCTTCGGACTTGTACCCGATATCGACGACGACCTTGTCTTTGCTCACGGCAACAACGCGGCCCTCGGTAATCGTGCCCTCTTCAAGGTTTTTGAAGGTCTCCTCGTACAGGGCTGCTAAGGCCGCTCGGTCTAACTGCTGGTCACTCGATGGCAAAACCATACTCATGGGTGAATCCTACCCTTCCGACAGCTGTCGGGTGCTGATGGTTAAAGAAACACCGACATTCACTCAGCGTTGCGAATGCCGGCACTGGACTGCTGAACCGAAGACTCGACGGCACCTAAGGAGGCGATGCGCTCCATCACGGTGCGACTCACCTCCTGATAAAACTGCTTCCCTTCTCCGTGTTCCCCGTTCCGAGAAAACGTGAGGGGCTCGCCATACAACACGGTCACGGGGCGAAAACGCGGCCACATCGTGCCCATCGGCAGCACCTCATAGGTGCCCTTGAGATAGGCCGGCACCACCGGACAGCCAGTCTGCGCCACAATCACGCCGATCCCTGGCTTGGGAACTTGCAACCTGCCGTCCTGACTGCGACTCCCCTCAGGAAAGATCACCACGATCTTTCCCTCCTTGATCAGACTAACTGCCTTGCCGAATGCGTCACGATCCAATCGACCGGTCCGCAAGGGAATCCATCCCAACCATTGGCAGATGGCCTTGCCGCCGGGAATCGAAAAAAGATCGCTCCGCCCCAAATACCAGGCCCGCCGCCCTAGCCCGCAACCTAGGAACGGGATATCCAGATAACTGGCATGGTTCGCTGCCACGATGAACCCGCCGCTCTTAGGAACAGCCCCCACGACACGATAGCGGAAACACATTTTCCCGATGGCCAGGAAGAGAATCCGCAAAAATCCATAGATCGCTCCGCTCACAACTTCGCCGTAATCACAGCCATCATCTGGTCCACCACCTCGGTTGCGGATAAATTCGAGGTGTCGATATGTCTGGCATCCTCGGCAGGAACCAGTGGGGAGATCGCGCGGGAGCGGTCCCTCGTATCGCGGCTCGCCAGATCGGCATTGGTCTCTTCAAGCGCCACGGAATAGCCCGCAATCACCAGTTCCCGATGCCGGCGCTGCGCCCGGACATTCGGATCCGCTTCGAGGAAAAATTTCACATCTGCGGAGGGAAACACCCTCGTGCCCATGTCGCGCCCTTCCGCCACCACCGATCCGCCCGCTCCAATCTGTCGCTGAAGCGGCAACAGCCAGGCCCGCACTGCGGGGATAGCGGAGACCACCGATGCGGCGACCGACACGCCTGGCGTTCTGAGTTCGCGGGTCACATCCTTGCGGTTCACCAAGACCGTAGCGGTTCCGGGATGCAGCGGCATCTCAATCGAAAGACTGGGCAGGAAGGCGGCAACCGCCACCTCGTCAGCCGGATCCAAGCCTGACTCAATCACCGCCCAAGCCGTCGCCCGGTAGAGGGCTCCCGTATCGAGATAGAGATAGCCCAATCGAGCCGCCAACGACTTGGCCGCCGTGCTCTTGCCGACACCCGCAGGGCCGTCGATCGCCACGATCAACTGATTCGCTTGTTTATGCTCCGTCACAGTTCCCACGTCGTGGCCCCGTATTATAGCTGTCAGTGACGTTCCGTCAATAATTCCAACAGTGTGCGCTGAAAGGCTGGGAAGGATGTTTCGATACAGGCAGTCTCATCGATCACAGTCGGCGCCGATGCGGTTAAGCCTGCAATGGCCAACGACATCGCCACCCGATGATCTCCATGACTGCGGCCATGCGCAGCCTGCAAGAAGCCATTCTTCTCTGCCGTGCCCAATCCTCGCACCACCATCCCGTCCGGCTGTTCCGTAATCTGCGCCCCCAGCGCGCGCAATTCCTTCGAGACAGTCGCAATCCGATCGCTCTCTTTCACCCGCAGCTCTTCAGCTCCTGAAATAACCGTCTCTCCTTTCGCGACCGCAGCCGCGACACAAAGGATCGGAAACTCATCGATCGTCTGAGGAGTCAGATCCGGCCCGACCGATACCCCCTGCAATCTGGCCGACTTCACCCGGATATCGGCGACCGGTTCTCCCGCTTCTTCTCGCCGATTAAGCAATTGAATATCTGCGCCCATGCTCATCATCACCTCCAGCAAACCGGTTCTGCTGGGATTGATCCCCACATGCTGGATCGTCACATCCGAACCGGGCACAATCGTCGCGCCCACGATGAAGAAGGCAGCGGCAGAGAAATCGCCCGGCACGACAAGTTGCGGAACTCCATTCCACCCGACCGAGGGCCGTCCCTCGACCAAGAGGGTCGTCCCTTCCCTCTTCAATCCGATACCGAAAAATTGAAACATCCGCTCCGTATGATCCCGCGAGAGACGGGGCTCAGTGATACGACTCGTCCCTTCGGCAAACAAGGCCGCGAGCAACAGGGCGGATTTAATTTGCGCGCTCGCCACAGGCGACGCATAGGTGATTGCACGGAGACGCCTCCCCGTCACGGCGAGAGGGGCCAGCTCACCACCCTTACGGCCTGCGATGCTCGCGCCCATTTCCCGCAACGGCTTGACGATCCGCCCCATTGGACGGCGCCGGATCGATTCATCGCCGGTCAAGACCGTAAAAAAATCCTGTCCCGCCAGCAGACCGGTCAAAAGGCGAATGCCTGTTCCTGAGTTCCCGCAATCGATCGGTCCGCTTGGCTCAGTCAAACCCCATAAGCCTTTTCCCTGTATCTGCAACTCCTCAACCGATTCATCGATACGGACGCCCAGAGCCTGCAACGCGCGCATCGTGTTGAGACAGTCTTCGCCTCGGCAATAGCGAGCAACCCTGCTGACGCCATTGGCCAAAGCGGTCAAGATGATCGCGCGATGGGTAATCGACTTATCGCCTGGAACGGCAATCGTTCCCCGTAACGGTCGGCCAGGGGTGATAGTCAAAGACGTCATAGGTCTACTGCGCGGACAGAGCTGGTCCCGTGGAGAGCTTCTCCCGCTCCTGCCTGGCCCGCTCGAGCTCCTTTTCGATTCCTGCTGCATCACCCACTCGGATGAGCTCCTTCAATTGGCCCAACGATCGCTCGTAGGCCTCGATAAACGTGACCACATTGTCACGGTTCCAGAGAAATATATCGCGCCACATTTCAGGCGAACTGGCGGCAATCCTGGTCGTGTCCCGCAACCCGCCCCCAGAATGGCTCGCCAGATCAAGAGCGGGAAGCTGCTGGTCGCGAATTTCAGCTAACGCATTGATCAATGCAAAAGCCGCTACATGGGGCAAATGGCTCACCGCGCCGAGAATCTTGTCATGCAGATGGGCATCCATCGTGAGTACCACCGAGCCGGTTTCCCGCCACATCGCGGTCACTTGCTCGAGCGCCTGTTGATCCGTCGTCTTCGTCGGCGTGATGATGCAGCGGGCTCCCATAAAGAGCTGATCCGATCCGGCTGCCACGCCCGTCTTTTCCTTGCCGGCAATGGGATGGGCTCCAACAAAATGGACGCCGGCCGGCATGGCCCGTTCAGCCTGTTCCACCAGAAGCCCCTTCACACTGCCGACATCCGTCACAATCGCGCCAGGCTTCAAACAGGAGGCCCATTCCGTCAAATGCCGCTCATAGGTATCGACCGGCGTCGCCAGCACAACCAAATCGGCATCCTTCACTCCCTCTTTGGGATCGATGACGTAGCGATCGATCGCGCCCAGCTCTACCGCTGTCTTCAAGTTTTCGATGCGCCGCCCGACCCCAACGACCCTTGCCGTCAAACCCTTCCGGCGCAGGATCATGCCGAGCGATCCGCCGATCAACCCGACTCCGATAATCGTGACCTGTGTAAAATGCGGCGTCATACTTCAAGCTGGATCGAGGCCAAGCCTCCACCCCGAGTCCTTCAAGTTATAGGTCCCGACCGACCGCGACTGCGATCTTCCGCATGTCATGCATCAGCTCTTTGAACTTGCTCGGCTTGATAGATTCTTCCCCGTCGCACAGAGCACATTCCGGGTTCGAATGGACTTCGATGAGAAGGCCGTCCGCCCCGGCCGCCACGGCCGCTTTCGACATCGGCGCCACCAGATTCCATTTGCCGGTCGCATGGCTGGGATCGACAATGACGGGCAAATGCGAGAGTTCCTTTAGCGTCGGCACCGCCGCGAGATCGAGCGTGTTGCGATATTGCGTTTCGAAGGTCCTGATTCCCCGCTCGCACAACATGACGTTCTGGTTTCCGCGGGACATGATGTACTCCGCCGACAACAGAAATTCTTTGATCGTGGCAGACAGGCCCCGCTTCAACAGCACCGGCTTGTCGTAGGCTCCGACTTCTTTGAGGAGTTCGAAGTTCTGCATGTTGCGCGCGCCGATCTGGATGATGTCGGCCTTCTCAAGAAACAGATCGATGTCGCGGGTGTCCAGAATCTCGCTGACCACCGGCAACCCAGTCTGCTTCTTCGCCTCCAGCAGATAATCCAATCCTTCGCGTCCCAACCCCTGAAAGGAATAGGGAGAGGTGCGAGGCTTGTAAGCGCCGCCGCGCAAGATGCTCGCGCCGGCCGCCTTGACCTCGTGGGCAATCCCAACCGTCAACTCCAGCCGCTCCACCGCGCAGGGGCCTGCCATAATGACTAGCTTGTTGCCGCCGATCTTGACGCCGCCCACATCGATGATCGTGCCTTCACGCTTAAACTCCCGGCTGACCAGTTTCCAGGGCGCGAGAATCGGCAGCACACTCTCCACGCCGGGCAAAGCCGTGAGTGGCTGATTGTGCAGGATCCGATCGTCCCCGATGACGGCGATGATCGTCCGTTCCTGGCCGGTCGACAATTGCGACTTCAATCCCAACTCGCGAAGTCGATCAATAATGTGATCGACTTCCCGTTCGCTGGCTTCCGGATTCAATACAATAATCATGTTGCCCTCACCGTGCACTCAACGCGAATGAAGCACTCGCTTGAGCGCAGCTAAAAATTCCCTGTTCTCTTCTTCCAGACCGACAGTCACGCGAACCATGGGCCCTTCGATGTGACGAACGATGAGACCCTCCCGCAACAGGGCCTCGAACACCGTTCGGCCATCCCGTTTGATATCGACATAGATAAAATTCGCTTCGCTCGGAATCAGCGCAAATCCGAGATCGGTCAATCCCTTGACCACCTGCTCCATCCCTGCTGCATTGACCGCCCGGCTCCGTGCCACATGATCGTCGTCACCGAGGGCGGCGAGCGCGGCGCGTTGCGCCAGGCTATTGGCATTGAAGGGAGGGCGGAGGCGATTTAAAAAATTCACGATCTCCGTAGTCGCCACGCCATACCCGATGCGTAAGCCCGCGAGGCCATAGATCTTCGAAAAGGTCCGCAGCACGATCACATTCCGCCCCTGCTTCACATAGGCCAAGGAATCAGGAAACTGCGGACTCCGGACATACTCGAAGTAGGCTTCGTCGAAGACCACAACGACGTGAGCCGGCACGCGCGCGAGCAGACGTTCGACTTCCTCGGCCGACACCATCGTGCCGGTCGGATTATTGGGATTGCAGATAAACAGCAATCGCGTCCGGTCCGTGATGGCGTCCGCCATCGCCGGGAGGTCGTGCTTCCACTGTTTCAAGGGGACGATGACCGGCTTCCCGTGCGCAGCCGTGACTTCCATCTTATAGATGGCGAAGGTCGGGTCCGCCATGACCGCTTCATCGCCCGAGGCCAAAAATGTCCTGGCCAGCAGGCCCAGGATTTCATCCGATCCGTTCCCGAGGATCACCTGATCCGACGCCACCTTGCAGCGATCCGCCAAGGCTTCCCGCAGACGAAACGCGCCTCCGTCTGGATAACGATGCAGGGTCTCATGGCCCTCGCGCAACGCGGCGAGCGCCTTCAGGGAGGGGCCCAAAGGATTCTCGTTGGACGCCAGCTTGATGACGCGCGCGAGACCCAGCTCCCGCTGAAGCTCCTCAATCGGCTTCCCGGGAACATAGGGACTCAGCGAGGCGATATCTGGATGGACCTTCAGTGACATGGTGCTAACTGTGTGCCGGGTACGATCCCAGCACTTTCATGAAGAGGCAACGGCCGGTGATTTCTTCAACGGCTTTCTTGACCCCCTCTTCCTCCATATGGCCTTCGATGTCGACGAAGAAAATATACTCCCAGGCTTTCCGCCTGGAGGGACGTGATTCAATCTTCGTCATGCTCAGGCCATGCGAAGCGAAAGGCCGAAGCAGGTCATACAGGGCGCCAACCTTGTCTTTCACCGACAACATCAAGGAGGTCTTATCTTTCCCTGTACGCTGAGGCGGCTTCTGAGACAGGATCAGAAAGCGGGTCATATTGTTCATATTGTCTTCAATGCGGGCCTTGATGGTCTTCAATCCGTAGAGCTGGGCCGCTAGCTCCGAGGCGATGGCAGCGAGCGAAGGATTTTCCAGGCATAGTTCCGCCGCGCGAGCGGTGCTCGCCACTTCCGACACCGGCACGTTAGGCAAATTGGTCTCCAGCCAGTTCCGGCATTGAGCAATGGCCTGGGGATGCGAGTGAATTTTCTTCACCTCTTCCATCACGCCGGACTTCGAGAGCAAATGATGGGATACTTCCTGAAGAATTTCGCCATAGATCAAGAGATTGGAGTCGATGAACATATCGAGCGTATGAGTCACGACCCCTTCCGTCGTGTTCTCGATGGGAACCACGCCAAAGTTAGCGCGCCCCCGCTCAACTTCGTTGAAGACGTCCTTAATGCTGTTGACCGGAATATATTGGGCGGAGGACCCGAACTTCTGCATACAGGCCATGTGCGTAAACGTGGCGCGCGGCCCCAGATAGGCGACCTTCTGAGGGCCTTCGAGCGAAAGAGAAGCGGACATGATTTCGCGATAGACGGGGCGAATCGCTTCGGAGGGAAAGGGCCCGGAGTTTTGCTGGACGAGGCGCGCAATGATAGCCGCCTCACGTGCCGGAGTATGGAGGTTAGCGTCTGCGTCCTGCTGCTTCTTCAGCTTCCCGATCTCCATGACGCTTTTGGACCGCTCATTAAGCAGACGCAAAATCTCGTCATCGATACGATCGATTTCTTTCCGGTAGGCGGAAAGGTCTCCGGACATAACTAACCCCCTCTTTCCAGCCCAGTGAGGCGGTTACCCGTCCGTCGGCTGGAAGTGGCACAGGCCACGTAGGGAATGATACAGGAACCACTCCCGACAATGCAAGGAGATCATCGACCTTTCAGTAGTTTACGCACGGGTCAGGCCCATTGAAATCTGCGGCCAGCAGGGGCTGGCGGAGCCAGGCAGATCAGGGAAAGAGGGGGAAATTCGGCCGTTTGAAGTGATCGAAGGCCAGCTTCGTGGCCTGGCGGCCGCGGCCGGTTCGCTCGAGGAAACCGGCCTGGATCAGATAGGGCTCATGGACATCTTCGAGGGTGCTTTTATCTTCCTGGACTGCAGCAGCCAGAGACTCCACCCCGACCGGTCCGCCGGCAAACTTATCGATAATGGTCAGAAGGATCTGCCGATCCATCTCATCGAATCCCGCCGTATCGACTCCCAGCCAGGCGAGCGCCTCCTGGGCAACGGTCTGGGTGATGCAGCCCTGCGCCTTGACCTGGGCATAATCGCGCACCCGCTTGATCAGGCGATTCACGATGCGGGGAGTTCCCCTGGCACGACAGGCGATTTCCCTCGCTCCCTCGGAATCAATTGGAATCCCGAGCACTCCCGCCGAGCGGGTCACAATGGTCTGGAGCTCTGATGGCGAGTAAAATTCTAACCGGTGAACAAGACCGAACCGGTCCCTGAGCGGAGAGGTTAGGGCGCCGGCTCTGGTCGTGGCCCCCACCAATGTAAATCTCGGAAGATCCAACTTCACCGTCCTGGCTGCAGGCCCCTGACCGATAACCAGATCGAGCTGGTAATCCTCCATAGCCGGATAGAGCGCCTCTTCAACCGAGGCAGGGAGGCGGTGGATCTCGTCGATGAACAAGACGTCGTGCTCTTGAAGATTCGTCAGAATGGCGGCCAGATCTCCCGCATGAGCCAAGACGAGACCGGATGTCGAGCGGATCGACGCCCCCATCTCGCGAGCAATGATATGGGCAATCGTCGTTTTCCCCAGTCCTGGCGGGCCATAAAAGATCGTGTGATCGAGCGCTTCCTTCCGCTGCTTCGCCGCTTCAATACAAATCCGGAGGGACTCCTTCATCCGCTCCTGGCCGACATATTCCTTCAGAGTCTGCGGGCGCAGCACATTCTCGATGCTGCGCTCCTCGTCCGTGATCTGTGTGCTGACAACTCGCTCGGTCATCGTAACAGAACCTCTCCTGGTCTTATTTTTTCTCAGGCGTGGGGAAACGCTTGGGTGGAGGAGGCAAGGCCCCCTGCCCCGTCGTAGCAGTGCTCCCGCAATCAGGAGAGCAGGTCTTACTGCCCTGGGTCGAATCAGGAAAGTTCAGCTTCATCTTCTCCAACTGACATTGCATGAGTTGCGCCCCTGGCCTGACTGCCATAGCGGGCCGGCGCAGACGAGCTGCCTATTTCACGGTAGCCCTCGGGACACGTACCGCAAGTCTTGCGAATGCTTCCCGGCTCGCTCGCCTCTCCTGCGAAGCTGGGAATAGCCCCCAACCCCACGAGGAACAGAACAAGTCCGATGGATAACGTTCGCATCCTTACCCCCTGGCGAGCTCTTTCAGGGACTCGCGAATCATGTCTTTGAGCAGGATGGACTCAGGATTGGACCTTCTCACCTGCTTCAACGCCTCTTTGGCATCTTGCGGGCGGTAGCCCAAATTCACAAGTGCCGACAGGGCATCGTCGAACGTCGCATCCTGCCCGTGCCTAGGTGAATCGCTGGCCGGAGCGGGGCCAGGCTGGAGCTTGCCGACTTTATCCTTGAGCTCTAGCACAAGACGGCTGGCCGATTTGTTCCCGATCCCGGGAACCGTCGTCAGTTTTTCAACATTGTCAGACTGAATCGCAAAAACAAGATCGGACACAGGAAGAGCCGATAGGACACTGAGCGCCAGCTTCGGCCCAACGCCGGACACGCTGGTCAGTAGCACGAAGGCCTCCTTTTCCTGCGAAGTCAGAAAACCAAAGAGCTGAATCACATCTTCGCGGACATGGGTATGCACGCTCAGAGATGTGCTCTCGCCAAGATTCGCTAGCCCATAGTAGGTGCTGAGAGGAATAAACACTTCGTAGCCGACCCCATGCACATCGAGAACCAGGGAGGTCGGTGACTTGAAGGCCAATCGGCCTGTCAGTGAGGCGATCATACTCTATGATGCGGCAAGGTGTGGTGCGCAAAAACCGAACGAAAGAGGAATATCTTGGGTGCTCCGTTCATCCGGCAGCGGCCACCTTCAGCATCACCTCGTCGGAAATATCGAAATTCGCGTGCACCTTCTGCACATCGTCATGCTCGTCCAAGACTTCCATCAACTTGAGCATTTGCTCGGCAGCCTTCTCCTCGAGTTTGATCGTGTTCTGCGGGACAAAGGTGACTTCCGCCAACACTGTCTGGATCTTTGCATCGGCGAGAGCCTTCTTCACGGCTTCAAAATGATGCGGATCCGTGAGAACTTCAAAACTCGCCTCCCCCACCTTCACATCCTCCGCTCCTGCGTCGAGCGCGAGGGCCAACAACGTATCTTCGTCGACTTTGCCGTTCTCGACCGTGAGCAATCCCTTTTTATGGAACTGCCAGGAGACAGCGCCGGCTTCTGCCATGTTGCCATGATTCTTCGTGAGGAGGTTGCGCAACTCGGCAACGGTGCGATTGCGATTGTCGCTTGTGATTTCCAAAAAGATGCCGGTCCCGCCTGGGCCATAGGCTTCCAGGTGGAACTCTTCATACATCACACCGGGCAACTCCCCCGTGCCTCGCTGAATGGCTTTCTTCAGCGTATCGCCGGGCATGTTGGCTTCTTTGGCCTTCAAGATCGCCAGCCGAAGGCGGGGGTTGCCATCCGGATCCTCGCCGGTGCGCGCCGCGATCGTGACCTCGCGGATAATGCGCGTGAAAATCTTCCCGCGCTTAACATCCATGGCACCCTTGTGCCGTTTAACCGTCGCCCAATGGCTATGTCCACCCATATTCACTCCCTATGGCCGGACTCAGAAGGACCGACCGCACAAGAAGGTGAAGTCAATCGATAAGAGGTGGTACTCGTAGCACAGGGCTCGGAAAAGTGTCAATTATGCGAGGGAAGGAACAGCGCAACGAGAGCGCCTACTCTGCTTACACGAGCAGCTGGAGCCCGCAACCCGTCGGATAGCAGCTTGGAGGAACCGGCCGTTCCCGCCATGGTGCTCGATGCAGTCTCCGCAGGGTACCACCATCACAACTGCTATCTGCATCTAAAGGAAAGGCCCATCCGGTTGACCGGATGAGCCCTCGTACCGTTACGCTCGTATGTTTGCGCATCTGCCTACATGAACTTCATAAACTTCTCTTTGACCTCATCCATCACTTGCGCCGTAATGGTGGCCAACCCTCGCTCCTTCGCTACCCGCTCGACTTCTTTGCGAGCCATGGGACGGATAAAGTCAGGAATATTCTCAAGCCGCTTTTCCGCATCGGGCGTCCAAGGCATCCCATTGCTCGACTCGCTCTTGGAATCGTCCATCACTTGCAACGTAATCGTCTGGTAGCCCTGCTTGCGCGCGAATGCTTCCACGCTGCTCTGCACCATTGGCTTCACGAATGAAGGCAAGCGATCGAGCTTCTCTTTTGCATCGGCCGACCAGGTGAAATCCGAGGTAGCCGCGCCACCGGTGGCTGGCTTACCACCCGAGGTAAGCCCCATTTCCGCCACCATCGCGGAGAAGGGACAACCGCCGCTGGACTTCTCGCCCGGCTTGCCAGCCGGTGCGGCTGTAGCGGCCGCTGCTGCCGGCTGACCACCTTGGATCTTCTCGTTCAAATAGGCCGCCATCTGGCCAGAGCCTGCTGTGGCCTCATCTTTCAACGTGCCCCGCGTCATCTCGAATGGCTCGGCCGCAACCGTGCGCCCGCCCAACTGCACCCCGAGAGAGCTAACCATCTGGGTTTCGCCAGGATTGGTCACCATGGAGAACTTAGCGCTGCAAGATGGACAGCCGAAGAACACGCCGAGCGTGCCTTCACCGGGCTTTTCCACCTTCTCAAAGTTCATGTAGGTTTCACAGTTGAGGCACACGAATTTCATGGCATCTCCTCTTAGGTGCGTGACGTCACAGTTTATCGGCCAGCAGCTTTTTGTAATCCAGCAAGGTCCTGATGCGCCCGGCGATTTCTTGATATCGTTGAATCGTCGGGTAGGTTTCGTCCAGCAATGGCTCTCCCTTGTCGAAGGTGCGAGCGATTTTTCGGTCGAACGGCACTCGTCCGAGCAACGGCAGGTCCAACGCCTCGCACATCGCCTCGGTGTTGCCCTCAAACAACTCGTTCACTTCGCCGCAAGAGGGGCAGCGATACTCGCTCATATTCTCGACCATGCCCAGGACCTTGATGCCCATATCACGAGCATAGGTCACCGACTTCTGCACCACGTCCGAGGCCACTTCCGACGGCGTCGTCACGACGATCGCGCCCGCCAAGTCCGGAATAAACCCGGCGATCACTGGCGGCTTGTCTGCCGCGGCCCCCGGAGGCAGATCGACCAACAGATAATCGAGCTCGCCCCAGACCACATCCGCCAGGAATTCACGGATGACGTTCATCTCCATCAGCCCCAACCAGACAGGGCTGACGTCCATCGGCCCCTTCCAGCGAACCGGCGACGCGTCGTCCAGGAAGAAATCCATCGACGCGACTTTCACTCCAAGCGGCCCGACCGGAGGAATCGCCCCCTCAGGCCTCATGGTCAATGACTGGCCATGCATGCCCAGCATGCGGGGCACGCAGGGTCCGTTCAAATCCACATCTAACAGTCCAACCTTTGCGCCCTGCCGCGCAAACGCCAACCCCAGATTGACAGCGGTCATGCTCTTGCCGACGCCGCCCTTGCCACTCATGACCACCAGCTTATGCTTGATGCTGGCCATGCGGGCATGGACCAATTTAGTATTTTCAGAAATCTGCGCGAGAACTTTAGCGTCGTCTGAGAACTTTAACTTGCCAAGGATGGCTTTCAAATCTTTCTCGACTGCCATGACTGATGCCCCTCGTTAACTATGCGAATACAGAACACTGAAACCGTACCACAGGGGTTTCGGGAGAGTCAAACCAGCGAAAACCCGTCACAAATCAAACGGGAACACGCGGGAAAGTCATGCCCCTGGCCCATTCACAGACATTACGCACGATGCGCGGATGCTTAAAAAGGCCCTCCAGCAAGGCTGCATCCTCGAAAGCATCCTGCTAGATGGAGTACTGGAAGGTCGGCTTCGCCCCGATCGCCCGGGCTAGCACTCCACGCCGCTTGAGCTCATCCAGAATCCGGCGAGTGCCCTCATCGAAATCCGTCGGGCCCGACAGCACGATATCCGTATTCGGCGGAGCTTCTTCCGGCACCTTGCTCATATGCACGGCAATCACCGGAACCGGATGGACCAGCGTCCGAATCGCCTGGGCCGCCTCACCATAGGCCATGCCAAAGGGATTCGTCGTCGATACCACGATCAACCCCGTATCGACGAGCAGCCGCGCCACTTCCCCATAACGACGAGCCATCTCTGCTGCCTGGCCTCGCTCTCCCTCGGAGAGGTCCGCATCGAGCCCACGGAGGAGGTTCCCTCCGTCAAGCAGGTACGCATGCCGTCCGTCCGCCACAAGCCTGGCTTCGATTGTCTTGGCAAGGAAGGACTTCCCTGTATGGCGCCCCCCTGTCACCAGCACGATGGCAGCCCGATGGCCATACTGCTGGGCGCGATCCTCGACGCCGACTTCGCCCTTCACCCAAGCAAAGTCACGCTGCCGCGCTTCTTCGCGGAGAAACTCCTGATCGTCATGGACCAGTTCCGTTACGATGCCGCCGCCGGCAATATCATACTCGTCTACCAGCACGAACCGGCCCGTTGCCTCAAACGAAGCAGAAAGATCGAACGCAACCGGAACTTTGGCCCGGATCGTCAACTCCGCGACCTGATTCCGATTCACTACATTACTGCCTTGCTGCTGGGACAGATCCATCGTGTCGATGATCCGGTGAATCGCGGCAACTTCACAATCTACTTCCTTCGTCGCCACTCTCAACTGATAGCGCCGCCCGCGTTCCAGGGGCTTCCGACCTAGCCAGAACACATTGGCGCGAAAAGCCGTCGACACCAGGGGGAGCGCCTCTTGATGCGAGGCGACTTCGCCCCGTTCGACAAAGATCTGTTCATCGAGCGTAATACCGACTGACTGGCCTGCATGGCCTTCTATAGGCAAAGACTCAACATTGAAGGCTTCAATGGATTTGACCGTCGCCCGTTTGTTGGATGGCGAGAATACCAGGGCATCGCCGACCTTCACGCGGCCAGCGTTCACACGGCCGGCGATGATGCGACGGGCATCGAACTTATACACGTCCTGAACCGGCATACGAAGCGGCTGCTCAGACCGTCCCGGCTCTTTCTTGAAGGCGCTGAGCGAATCCAGCACGGTCGGGCCCTTGTACCAGGGCATCTGCTCGCTCCGGTTGGCGATATTATCGCCGAGCTTGGCGCTGACCGGGATGATCTGCAAGGGCACCGCCTTGAACTGTCCGAGGAACTCCCGATATTCCTTTTCGATCCCGTCGAACACATCCTGCCGGTAACCGACCAGATCCATTTTATTTACAACGACGGCAAACTGGCGCACACCCAAGAGCGAGAGGAGGTAGCCATGTTTCTTGGACTGTTCCTTTACTCCCTCCAAGGCATCGATCAAGAGCAAGGCCCCTTCGGCCCGCGCCGCCCCGGAGATCATGTTCTTGAGAAATTCCTTGTGGCCCGGCGCATCGATGATGATGTATTGCCGGCCCTTCCAGCCGAAGAAGGTCCGAGCCGTATCGATGGTGATGCCCTGCTCCTGCTCTTCCAGAAAGGCATCGAACAGGAAGGCGTACTCGAATTCCTTCCCCTGCTGCCGACAGATGGCTTGAACCTTTTCAAGCTTGCCGTCCGGCAAGGACCCTGTGTCCGCATAGAGCCGACCCAGCAAGGTGGACTTACCATGGTCCACATGCCCAACGATGACGATATTTAAATTGTCCGATGGTTTCTGCGTGAGATTGTCCATACTCATTTACTTTCTTGAGGATGATCAAAAAGACCATCCCACGAGGCCCGAGGCGAATCGAAACCGGAGGCTACCCTTTGGGGTACGTTGAGGATTTCGATGAGCCGAGAACGAGGCTGGGGGTCTTTCCCATCATCCTCGCTACATGTAGCCGTCTTTGCGAAGCAACTCCATCCCGCGCCCCTCATCCTGCGCGCGACCCGATCGCTCCGCCGTCGTGGTATGCCGCAACTCATTAATAATATCGTCCACGGACTTCGCCGTCGACTTGATCGGCGTCGTGCAGGGCGCGCAGCCGAGGCTGCGATAACGGGTTCCATCTCCCTTGTCGAGATAGAGGTCGATGAAGGGAATGTTCTCGGCCTTGATGTATTCCCAAATATTGATTTCCGTCCAATCCAGCAAGGGATGGATCCGGATATGGGTTCCCGGAGGAAAAGTCGTCTTGAATTGATCCCAGAGTTCCGGCGGCTGATCGCGGAAGTCCCAATCGCCATGTTTGTCGCGCGGCGAAAAATACCGTTCCTTGGCTCTCGTCCCTTCCTCATCGGCCCGCACACCGAGGATGATGCCCGTGTAGCCCTTTTGCTCGATCAACTGCTTGAGCCCGTTGGTCTTCAAGGCCGTACAGCAATTCACGCGGCCCATCGCGGAATTCATCCCAGCCGCGAGCGCTTCCTTATTCTGCCCCACGACCAATTTGAGGCCCCACTCGCGGGCCACGCGATCTCGATACTCAATCATGGCGGGAATTTTGAAACTCGTATCGACGTGCAACAGCGGGAACGGAACATGGCCGAAAAAAGCTTTTCTGGCCAGCCATAACAGCACGGTCGAATCTTTCCCCATCGACCATAGCATCGCCAGGTTGTCGAAATGCTTATAGGCTTCCCGGAGGATGTAAACGCTCTGGTCTTCTAATTGACGAAGGTGTTGCACGAACTCGATCCTCTCCTCTAGTCAATGGGTTCGGCCGGTGACGTTGGCACCTACCGGCTCTTGAGTCAGTTCCTCTAACTTTCTGGCTGCCGCTCCCTCTTCAAGCGCCCGACGGGCCAGCGGAACGCAGGCAGCCCATGTCGCCTCTTTGCCGGCCGCGTACAAAATCAACGCCGCGTTCATCAGCACCCAGTTGCAGGACCCACCCGGCATTTGATTGTGGAGAATCCGTCGGAGCAGATCCGCTTCCTTATCCCGTTGATCCGAGGGGAATCCAGCCATGTCGCGCGGCGTGCCCAGCGGCAATCCGACATCTTTCGACGCGAACGACAACGGCGTGATCCGCTCGTCCCGCAATTCCAGCACCCGGGTGAGGGAGGAAATCGACAACTCCGGATCGCCCTCCACGCCGCTGACCACCAGAGCCCTCGGGCAAGCCAGCATCCGCAACACTTCAGCCGTCTTTTCAAAATGGGGAGGATGGGACAGGCCGACGACCTGCGACGAGGCGCGGGCCGGATTCAACAATCTGGCGATCGGATGAAAGACATTCCGCACGCCCAGCTCTTGGCGCATCTCCAAAAACCGATAGACCGGGGGATGATAGAGCGCGATATCGAGGTAGGCAAATCCATGTTTCGTCACTGTCTCTCCCACCGCGTCTGGATTCATGTCGATCGGCAGCCCCAAGGCCTTGAGTGCCCCGGCATTCCCTGAACGACCGGGAATCCCGTCGTACCCATGCATCAAGACCGATGCGCCGGCCGAGGCCGCCACGATGGCAGCCGCCGCCAAGGCATGGAAAGTTTCCTGCTTCCCCGCATAACTCGGCACATCCACAACGCCGAGCTCGCGCGGAATCGGCACTGCCGCCACATAGGAACGCGCCGTTGCGGTCATTGCCGCCAGTTCCGTGACGGACTCCATCTTGATCCGCATGGCAATGAGAAAAGCCCCGACCTGAGCCGGCGTGGCTTCCCCTTCAATGAGGGCCTTCATCGCCCGCTTCGCTTCATCCCACGTGAGGTCCTTGGCAGCCCTTGGCCCCTTGGCAATTTTCGCGATAAATTCCTGCATCGACATTACGGGGCCTTATGTAACCCGCATTCCGTCTTGGTGAAATTCTTCCATCGTCCCGCGCGGGGGTCATCGCCGGGATTCACTGGGCTCGTGCAATAGGTGCAGCCGATACTGGGATAGTTGCGGTCATGCAATTCGTTGTAGGGCACTTCGTGGACGCGAATGTAGGTCCAGACATCCTCCCACGTCCAGGCCGCGAGGGGATTCACTTTGACCACCTGAAACTTCTGGTCCCATTCGATCAGCTTGGCATCGGCTCTCGTGGGAGATTGATCTCGTCTGATCCCAGTGATCCAGGCGTCGAATCCCTTGAGCACGCGTGTGAGGGGCTCCACTTTACGCAACTCGCAACATTGATCGGGGTAGCGCGTCCAGAGCGCCTCGCCATGCTGAGCGGCCTGCTGCTCCGGCGTCAGCAATGACTTCACCTGAATGGCCTGCTGTGGTTGCAATCCATAATGCTTGATCACGCGGTCGCGCGTGGCATAGGTCTCGGGAAAAAGAAACTCCGTATCCAGATAAAACAGCGGCACGGAGGGATTGATACGGTGCACCATATCCAACAGCACCACATCCTCCGCTCCGAAACTGCAAGCCAGCACGATCTTCGGCGCATAGCGCTCGATCGCAGCAGTCAACACCTCTTGCGGCTGCTTCGCCTCGAACGACAAACCCCAGGCGCTCAATTCTTCCGGTGACATACTGGCCATTGGATTCTCTCTTTCCTCCTCACTCCATCACTTGAAGGGCGCGGCCCAGGGTGCCATCCACTGCGCGCATCGAACGAGCACCATTTCATCGTGCGCGGTCTGCGAGCAAGAGGATCATCCCTCCACCGCACTACTCGACTTTTTCGACCACGATCCGGTAATGAGCCGCTTCTGCTTCAAGCGGTTCCTGCAGCAACAGTTTGTGTCCGTCGTTCTTCAAGCTGAGCGGCACGTTCTTGATCGGGTCGCCCGCGTCCAGCCAGACTTCCAACTGTTCGCCTGCATCCATCATCTCCAGCTTCAGCTTGGTCTTCACGTAATTCATCGGACAGGCTACGCCACGCAAATCGTACACCGGCGCGCCGGACGAGACCGGCGCTGCGACAGAAGCACCCGGTGCCTTGACTGGCGGCGCGCTAGCCGCGACTTCCGCTGCTGTACCCACTGCCGCCAATTTCAGGTCTTTGCCCATCTGCTCTGTCGCGGCACGGCACGCATCGACGAAACCCTTGGCAAAGACCATCTTCTCGCGAGCCGACTCGCCCGTCGTCTCTTTGGGCCCTAAATCGCCGACTCGTTTCCGCAAGTCCCGATACATCAGTGGGACAATACCCTTTTGCGCAATCCGGCTGTCGAACTCCGTAAAGGTTTCCGCATCGGTCGAGGGCTCCAGTCCTTCCGTTACCAGCAAGGCCTTGGCCGCCGACAGGACCGCACGATAGGACTTGTTCACCGACACGGAATACTGATGGTTATCCACGAGGAGCTTCGCCTGATAGAGCTCCTGGTCCGCTTCGAGAATGCCGTTCTCGATCATCTCCAGCGCGCCGCCGGCGCATTCGCCCGGACCAAGATCCTCTAGCACAAACTCCTCTTCACCTTCCCAGTCGTAGTAGAACGTCGGGTCCTCTTTAAAGGAAGGGACGATGGTATAGGGAATCAGCTCGTCCTTGAGCTTGACCTTGCCGGCACGATCCACGAAAGCCGGCAGTCGTTCGCCGGCAAGACGGTCGCGCCGATAAACGGCGATCAAATGTGTAATCGCGGCCGATACGCTCTTGGCCGGCAGCTTGACCACCAACTGTCCGATCTTCGCTGTTCCATCGACCCGCCCGCCCACATGTAATTCATAAAATGGCACGACATGCTCGCCGATGCGTTTCCCTACGCCATGCAAACCAATCGTGGCGATATGGTGTTGGGCACAGGAATTGTGGCAGCCGCTGATCTTGACTGTGACATCGCTCAGATCCTCCGGTACCCGCCCTGCCGGAAATACTTCCGCCAAAGCCCGCGCGAGTCCCTTGGAGGACGTAATCCCCAGGCCGCACGTATCGGTGCCCGGGCAGGCGATAATATCTTCGACCAATTCTGCTCCTGGATCGGCCAAGCCTTGCGAGGCCAGGTCCACATAGAGGTCGGCAACGCGAGACTCCGGCACCCATCGAATAACCATATTCTGATTGATCGTCGTCCTGATGTTGCCGTTGGAGTAGCGCTCTGCCAGATCGGCAATGTGCAGCATCTGCTCCGCCGTGAGATCGCCCATGAACAATTTGGTCACGGCTGCGACGTAGCCCTCTTGCTTCTGACGCACCACGTTGGTGCGGCGCCACATCTCGAACGGGGTCTCACCCGGCGCCCCGTTGGCATGGCCGTTGGTCGGTCCCGCCGCCTGCTTCGATCCATTGGCGGACGTCGGCATGATGAGGGCAACCGGCTCATCCGGATAGGACAATAGCTTGATTGGCTCCTGGGTCGGGCGATCATGCCCCATCGACACATAGGCCTCTTCCCAGCGGCGCTTGAATTCCTCGAAGCCCAGCTTTTCGATCACAAACTTCATACGGGCCTTGGTGCGATTCTTTCGATTGCCCAGGGTATCGAACACACGGATCACGGCTTCGATGCTCGGGATGAGCTCGTCCATCGGCGTAAATTCCCGAAGGACCTGCGCCAGCCTGGGAGCCGACCCGAGCCCGCCGCCTGCGACCATGCGGAAGCCAATCGCTCCATCCGCGCGCTTCGCGGCGAGCAATCCGACATCGTGAATCGGCGTGAGGGCGCAGTCCTGCTTACAGCCGGAAAAGGCAATTTTAAATTTGCGGGGCAAGCTCTGATTGAGCGGGTTCCGCAAGAGATGAAGCGCGACGGTTTTCGCATAGGGTGTCACGTCAAACACTTCCCCCTGGCAGATTCCAGCGAGGTGGCAAGCCGTCACGTTGCGGACCGTGTTGGCGCAGGCCTCTCTGGTGGTCAACCCGACCTCCGCCAGGCCACGCATCATGGTCGGCACGTCCTGCAACTCGACAAAATGCAGCTGAATATCCTGGCGCGTGGTCACATGCCCGACGCCTGTGGCATAGCGCTCGGTCAATTCCGCCACCCGGCGCAGCTGATTGGCCGTCATGCCGCCGAAAGGAATCTTGATCCGGACCATCTGAACCCCGGCTTGCCGTTGCCCATAGATACCGTACTGCAGACGGAAGGGCCTGAACAGATCGCTCGACACGTCGCCGGACGCCAAACGCAACGCTTCGGTCTCAAACGTGTCGATCTCCTCGGCAATGGCGGGAGAAATGGGCTCGGTCTTGATCGGAACAATACTCAATGGTGCGTGACTCATAATGACCTCAAATGTGGTACATCAACGACCGCTCCTGTTCGAGCACCCGTTGCTGCCGGGCTAATTCTTCCACGCTGATGGCTTCAAGCACATGACGCTCCGCTTGATGGACCTGCTCCCACATCTTTCCGAGCAGCAGCTCCGGCTTGCTAAGGCGCCGCACCTGCGTCCGCCCGGCTTCGCCGCTCAAAGGGGCAAGCGGCCCATCGAGCGCCTCGAGGATCTCGGCGACCGAGACCTCGGCCGGTTTCTTCGACAATACATAGCCCCCCTGAGCGCCTCGAAGGCTCGAGACAAGACCGGCTTTCTTCATGCCATAGAGCACCTGTTCGAGGAAGCGAGCAGGGATCGCTTGCCGTCGAGCAATCGACTTCGCCTGCACTGGCGTAGATCCAGGATGCCTGGCTAAATCGACCGCCGCCAGGATTCCGTACGTTGCCCTAAGAGAAACCTTCATACATGAGTATTCCGGTAGGGA
>NSIK01000003.1 GCA_002737345.1 Nitrospirota bacterium | reverse complement strand
ACTGGTGATCACCGGTTCGCGACCCGTGCTGAAGCGCGCCTCCAAGTTCATGCACGTGATCGCCCGTCAGAAGGCCGTAAACGGCAAAGATACTCGCTCGCTTGAGGACTATCTTGAATGGAAGATGGGGGATTTCGTGAAGGGGATGAAGGCCGGCTCGGGCCGCAACCTCCACCCCATGCTCATCAGCGTCATTGAGCGCCCCTTGATTGCCAGGTCGCTCGAGCAAACCAACGGGAACCAGATTCAAGCGGCAGCGCTACTGGGCTTGAATCGGAACACCCTCAGGAAAAAAATCAAGGATTTGAACATCCCCGTGAAACGGAAACGAGCGGCGCAGCGGCGGGAGGCGTAACAACCTCCGACGAGCCCCCCATCCGATTCACCAATGGGCCGGACCAACGTCAGTAGCAAGGAGTCGCGTAGTTCAACCCAACAACAGGAGGGGTACGATGACGAAAGAAGAGCTGATTGCAAAGATGGCGGCAGGCGCTGGCATCACCAAGGTCGCAGCAGGCGCCGCGCTACAGTCCTTCACCGGAGCGGTTACCACATCCCTGAAGAARGGCCAGCGCGTCTCCTTGGTGAATTTCGGGAGCTTTACRGTGGCCAAGCGGAAAGCCCGGCTCGGGCGCAACCCCAGAACTGGTGAGGCGTTACGTATTCCCGCCGCCAAAGTTCCGAAGTTCTCGGCAGGGAAAAAGCTGAAGTCGGCCGTCAGGTAATCCCCGACGATCATCTGGTTCTCGCATCGGCAAACAAGAGAGGGGGCTGCGTACTCCACCTGCGGGGTGCGCCCCCTCTCTTGTTGCGTTTCTTGACACATTGGGCAGGGCTATATTAGCATGCGCCTTCGGATTGACAGGCGCGTAGCTCAGGGGGAGAGCGCTACCTTGACACGGTAGAGGTCGACGGTTCAAGACCGTCCGCGCCTACCACCCAGCTGAGGGCATCCGCTTGCTTCTCGTAGGCGGGGTGCCTTTGTTGTTTCTAGTGCTCGATCGATGCAGTGCATATCATGAAAATTACGCTCAAAGATGGCGGCAGTCGGGATATTCCGACAGGACAGACTGTTGGGTCTGCCCTGTCAGCTCTTGGCTTGACGCTTGGTTCTGACATTCTGGCGGCGAAGGTCAACGGCCAGATGCGGGACCTCTCGAGCATTCTGACGGAAGATGCCGAGGTCGTGCCCCTGCTGTTCGACAGCGCCGAAGGCCGTGAGGTCTACCGCCATAGCAGCACGCATATCATGGCGCAGGCCGTCAAAGAGGTCTTCCCCACGGCAAAGCTGACGATCGGCCCGGCCATTGAGGACGGGTTCTTCTATGACTTTGATTATGAGCGGCCCTTTACGCCGGAAGACCTTGAGAAAATTGAAGCGCGCGCGAAAGACATCATCAAGCGCGCCCTGCCTGTGAAACGGGCGGAGTTATCGAAACAAGCCGCGGTGAAGTTTTTCCAAGAGCGCGGCGAAGCCTACAAAGTTGAGCTGATTCAAGGACTAGCGGACGGGCAGACCATCACGGTCTACGCCCAGGGCGAGTTCACCGATCTCTGCCGCGGCCCGCACCTCCCGACGACCGGCCATGTCGGGGCCTTCAAGCTCCTGAACACAGCCGGCGCCTACTGGCGCGGCGACGAACGCAATCCCATGCTGCAGCGGATCTACGGGACGTCCTTCCCCACCCAGGCAGAGCTCGACGCGCACCTCGCGCGCTTAGAAGAAATTAAGCGCCGCGACCATCGCAAGGTCGGCAAGGAACTCGACTTGATCTCGATCTCGGATGACATCGGCCCAGGCCTGGTGCTCTGGCATCCAAAGGGCGCGACCATCCGGCTATTAATCGAAAACTTCTGGCGCGACCAGCACATTCAAAACGGGTATGAACTGGTGTATTCCCCTCATGTGGCTAAGCTGGATCTCTGGAAAACCAGCGGCCACGTTGATTACTACCGCGACAACATGTTCGCGCCCATGAAGGTCGAGAACAGCGAGTACCAGCTCAAGCCGATGAATTGCCCGTTCCACATCATGATTTATAAGTCCCATCTGCGCAGTTACCGGGATCTTCCTATCCGCTACGGCGAACTGGGAACCGTCTACCGGTATGAGCGGACGGGCGTCCTCCATGGTCTGTTGCGGGTGCGCGGCTTTACGCAAGACGACGCGCATCTCTTCTGCCGGCCGGATCAAATTGAAAGCGAAGTCAGCCAGGTCCTGGACTTCACGTTCTTTATCCTTGGCACCTTTGGGTTTACCGAGTTCGAGGTATTCCTCTCGACGAAGCCGGAAAAGGCCGTCGGCTCCGAGGAGCGCTGGACGCAAGCGACGAGCGCGCTCGAAGCGGCCCTGAAGAGCCGCAATGTCGCCTACCAGATCGATCCGGGCGAAGGCGTGTTCTACGGACCCAAAATCGACATCAAGATCAAGGATGCCCTGGGCCGCTCCTGGCAATGTTCCACCATTCAAGTCGACTTCAACAATCCCGAGCGGTTCGAGTTGGGCTATATCGGGGAAGACGGTAAGGTGCACCAGCCGATCATGATCCATCGGGCCCTAATGGGCTCGATCGAACGGTTCTTCGGCATTCTGATCGAGCACTTCGGCGGGGCCTTTCCAACCTGGCTCGCCCCGGTGCAAGCGACGGTCATGGCAATCACGGACAACCAGCACCCCTACGTGGCCGAGGTTGTGGCCCAGCTCAAGGCTGCGGGCTTCCGCGCCGAAGCCGACCTGCGAAATGAAAAAATTGGACTCAAGATTCGAGAAGCGGAAAAAGCCAAAGTTCCCTTTATGTTTGTGGTTGGCGACCGAGAAGTGCAAAGTGGGACTCTGGCGATACGGGGCCGGAGCGGGGCCAACCTTGGCAGTATGACCGTCGCAGGAGCGCTCGATCTGCTTCGTGCAGACGTCAAGTCGGCAGGGCAGCAACATTCACTGACCCAATAAGAGGTGTCTTATCGTCCCCAAACTACGAGTTAATCGGGAAATTAGAGTGCGCGAGGTCCGGGTGATTGGTCCGGAGAGCGAACAGCTCGGGATTTTATTGACAGCTGATGCCTTCAAACAGGCACAAGATCAGGGCTACGACCTGGTCGAAATCGCACCGACGTCGGTGCCGCCCGTATGCCGCATTATGGACTACGGGAAGTACAAGTTTGAGCTGAGCAAGAAGGACCACCAGAATCGCCGGCACCAAAAGTCGACGCAGGTCAAAGAAATCAAGCTGCGTCCTCGAACGGATAAGCACGACTTGGGCATTAAGATTCGCCAGATCAAGGAGTTTCTCGCCGACGGCAACAAGACGAAAGTCGTCTTGACCTACCGCGGCCGTGAAATGGCGAATCAGGAGATGGGCCGATCGCTCATGACTATGGTGATTGCAGAAGTGGGGACGGAGGGCACGATTGAGTACGCCCCCCGCATGGAAGGGCGCAGCTTGATCATGATCGTGGCGCCGAAGTAAGACGGCGGCCCGAACGCTATTAACCAAAGGAAGCACCGATATGAAGAAGCGGAAAATGAAAAGCCATAGTGGAGCCAAAAAGCGGTTTAGCCGCACCGGCTCCGGGAAATTGGTCAGGAGAAAGGCGGGTAAACGCCATATCCTCACCAGCAAGACGCAGGATCGGAAGCGCCGGCTGAGCGGCTCGGTTCTCGTCGATAAGACCAAAGTGCAGGCGCTGGATCGCTTGTTGCCCTACGTCTAACCAAGACCGGACGGATCGCGTTAACCAAAAGGAGTATTGACTCATGCCTCGCGCAAAAGGTGGCCCAAAAACAAGACATCGTCGGAAGAAGCGGCTTAAGCTGGCCTCAGGCCAGTACGGCGGAAAGAGCCGGCTGTTCAGGACGGCAACAGAATCGGTCGATAAAGGTCAGGCCTACGCCTATACGGGACGGAAAAATCGGAAACGGGATTTCCGCGTCTTGTGGATTGCGCGCATCAACGCGGCAGTTCGGGCGCATGGATTGACCTATGGCCGGTTCATCAATGCCATGAAAAAGGCGAATATCCTCCTGGACCGGAAGGTCCTCTCGGATATGGCGATCAAGGATGCCACAGGGTTTGAGCAGCTGGTCGGTCTCGCCAAGCAGCATCTTGCCCCGGCGACAGCCTAAGCGTAGCCGCCTCGCACGAGCCCTCTTCGAATCATTGATGTGGAGAGAATGCGGGTCTTGAGGAATGCGCCGACCGGCGTAGGCCTCAAGGCCGTTCGGCTAGGTGCGTCAGCTCGATTTCAAACGCCACGGCTGGCACGCTAATCTGCCAGCGCTCGAGTACTTCCGGGTGCAGCTCCCCGATCACACCAATCTGTTGCCCCTCAGACACGATGGCCCCCACTCGTCCGGCAAGAAACGACGGATGCTGGATCGGCTCCAAGCTGTACGCCTGGTTCACATAGTAAAACAGCGTGTCCAGGCAGGAATGGACTTCGGAGAAATGCGCATCGGCATGCGCAATCAGGCCGCCCAGCACCACYGCGGTGCGGGACCCGAGGGGCTGCGTCAGATCCAGCTTGGCCACTTCGCCCGCCTCGAACAACCGATGGGGATAGAACGCCCGGTTCGATGCCGCTTCCACGCGCAGCAACGACGGCAACATCCATTGGCGCAGGGCGGAAAAATTCTGGGACATCACATTGTCTACCTCGACCAATTGCCCCCACTCAGTCCCTGCTAGCCGCATCGCATCGCGCAGGTCTTGCGGCGAGCCGAGGATGTTGGAAATGATCTCTTGAAAGCCCATGCCGACCATGAGCGCCCGCACCCGGTCGGAGACTTCTTCGATGCGCGACAGGCCGCCGACCGTAAAATCTGAGGGCATCACTGGGAGAAAATCCGCATATCCTCGGCTAATCGCGACATCCTCGACGACGTCCATCGCATGCATCAGGTCCTGCCGATACGGCGGCAACGTCACCGTCACATGATTCCCGTTGGCCTGCACCTCATAGCCGTAGGCCGTCAGCGCCTTCACCACTTCCTTGGCGCCAAGCGTCTGCCCAAGAGCCTGCTCGATGGTGCTAAYGAGAAGCGTTTGTGACTTCTTAAGATCCTGCGGCGTCACGACGTCCTGGCCTAGCGCCGTTTTATAGGGATAGCGCACGTCGATCGGCTCGATGGCTGCGCCTCGATCCGCTAAATTCGCCGCGAAAATATTCAGGGTCAGGACGACCATCGGCAAGTCGGTGCCCGTCACCTCGACGAAGAGCGCATCGTCTCCCACCTTCACTTCACCGACTTCACGGCTGTTGATGATCGGCGGAAACGACAGGGGCTGTTGCGTCGCATCGCGCAGCACGGGCAGACGGTCCTGCCCCGCAAGGATCTCGCCGAACTCTAACCCCTTGGGATGGACGAGCAACATCTCCCCCAGCGTCATGACCGTATCCATGCCCAGCGGCATGAAGCTCACGTCCTCTGGCTTCACCAAGTCATAGGCGATCGGAAACTCGATCGCCGCGAGGCGATAGATTCCGATCGACACAGTTTTACGTTTRCGCCCGAACATCTCGGCAAGCTTTTCCTGAGTCTGGATCAGCTGCGCGAGGCCCTCCTGGGTGACGCGGTAGCCGGTCGCCGTACAGGCCGCCACGAAGGGCCGGACCTGCTCCATGCCAGGRGCCACATGCAATCGCTTCAGTGCTTTCGGCTTGGTCGTCAGGAACTTGTATGCGGCAAGAGCGCCCTGCCGCTTCACCCGGATCTGCCGCGCAATCCCTTCGCAACACCAGAGATCTGGGCGGTTGCTGTCTTGCAGCTCGATGCGCAGCTCGCCGCTGTCGGGGTTCTGCCCCTTCAGCTCGCCCTTCACGAGCATCAAGGAATCTTCCAGTTGCTCCATCGTGATCGACTGGCGCGTTTCTCCAGGCCCTGTGAGCAAGCCTTCGAGATCCTGTTTGAAAATCGTAATCGTGGGCATGGGCGTGCTAGAAAGCCCCCTTGGTGGAGCGAATCAAATCGAGACTGTCGGTGAACAATTCGCGAATATCGTGAATGCCGAGCGCCACCATCGCCATACGGTCGAGCCCCAGTCCCCACGCGATCACCGGCACGGTGACGCCCAACGGGAGGGTGACTTCCGACCGGAAGAGGCCGGCCCCGCCCAGCTCCATCCAGCCGAGCTTTGGATGGCGCACATGGAGCTCGACCGACGGTTCGGTGAAAGGGAAATAGGCCGGGAGGAATTTGACTTCTTTCGCCTGCGCCACTTCACGCGCAAAGAGATTCAGCAGGCCGAGCAAGGTGCGGAAATTGATATCTTCGCCGAGCACGATTCCTTCCACCTGGAAGAAATCCGTCGCATGCGTCGCATCGACTTGATCGTAGCGGAAACACCGAGCGATGGAGAAATACTTGCCCGGCACAGCCGGCTGTGCCGCCAGCGTATGGGCCGAGACGGCTGTGCCCTGGCTCCGCAACACCAACCGCCGCGCCCGCTCCATATCGAAGGAATAGTGCCAGCCGGTTGAACCGGTTGAGCCACCGTCCTGATGCGCCTGCGCCACTCGGGACAAAAACGGCTCCGCAATCGACGCAGCCTGCTTTGGCGCCTTGACGAAGTACACGTCATGGATGTCTCGGGCCGGGTGGAACTGCGGCATGAAGAGGGCATCCATGTTCCAGAACTCTGTCTCCACCAGCGGCCCCCGCATTTCCTGGAAGCCCATGCTCACCAGTTTCGTCTTCACGGTATCCAGGAACTCGCGGTAGGGATGTTTCTTGCCCGGCGCAATGCGCGGCGCGCGAAGACTGATCGTATACTTACGAAACCGCTTCGTCCGCCAGCTCCCCTCTTTCAACAACTCGGGCGTCAGCTGGGAGACCTCTTCCAGGACGCCCTGCGTGGAGAGCTGCTGCGCGGCGGCGATGCCGGCCGTAGAGAGTTTGAGCGATCTGGCCACCCGATCATCGATACGGAAAGGTTCTTTCGCGTTCCCGCGTTTCACCGCATGATCCTGGATGACCTGCTGGTGCGCTTCCGGGAATGTCTGCAGCGCGCGCGTCGTGCCATGGAGCTGTTGCAACAGACCCCGTATCGCTTCCGCCGTCTGACTCGGCCGGCCGGTCGATTCGAGACACCCGCCTTGCACAATGAGGAGCGCGCCTTCCTTCTTGAGCCGCCCGATCGCACCGCTCACCTCCGCCGGTTCCAGGCATTCCCGCGTTTGAATGTCCTGAATGGTGAGGCGCTTGCCGGTGGTGGCCGCGTCGCGGGCCGCGGACAGGACCCGTTCGATCGGGGAATATTTTTCAAAGTACAGTTCGCCGATTTTGGTGAGTGACACAATCGGCGTCACCGTCTCGGTATCGACCGTGAGCAACGACTTGGCCAGCAGCCATTCGACCGCCATACTCAATTGCGAGGGTTCTAAGCCAGAGGTCTGCGCCAACTGCTCCGTCAGGAGCACCGCAGAGGGATCGGCCCCGAACGTCGATAAAACTTTGACTTCGAGAGGATGAAGACTGTCGATGAGGGAAGCAATATCCACCCGCGAGACCTATCGGTGAGCAGAGACGCGCTGGGGCGTCGTGGAAGAAGGTTGGCCAGCGGCGCGCATCGCAGCAATCGTCGCGGCGTAATCTGGACTCGAGAAAATGGCCGACCCGGCGACCAACACGTCAGCGCCCGCGGCTAATATTTGGGCGACATTGTCGATCTTGAGACCGCCATCCACTTCGAGTAACGCGCGGCTCGCGGCCCGATCGAGCATGGCGCGGGCTGCAGTAATCTTTTTTAGCGACGAGGTGATGAACTTTTGCCCGCCAAAGCCGGGATTCACCGACATGATCAGGACCAAATCCACCTCGGCAATGATTTCCTCAATCGTGCTAAGCGAGGTGGCGGGGTTCAGAGTCACTCCTGCCTTCACTCCTCGTTCCTTGATGGCCTGCACCGTGCGGTGAAGATGCGGACAGGCTTCCACATGCACCGTCAGATAATCCGCGCCGGCGTCGACAAACTCGGCGATGAAGGCATCGGCATTGGTGATCATGAGGTGGACGTCGAGCGGCAACTTAGTGACTTTTCGGAGCGCCGCCACGATCGGCGGACCGATCGTCAGATTCGGCACGAAATGCCCGTCCATGACATCGATATGAAGGAAGTCGGCGCCGGCCCGTTCCACGGCTGCCACTTCATCGGCCAGCCTGGCAAAGTCAGCGGCTAAGATCGAGGGGGCGATATAAGTAGGGCGTGCCATCACAAAACCTTTCTCAGTCGTGCGGCGTAAAATCCGTCCATCGAGAACCGGTTTCCCACGGTCGAGAGCGCGCCTGACTCGGTGACAAATTCCTGTGCCGCGGGCGGGAGCCAGGAGGAGACGGACTCACGCTGAAACTCCGCATGGAGACGGCAGAATCGCTTGATCACGTCTTCGTTTTCTTCCGGCTCCGTTGAGCACGTACTATAGACCAGCACCCCGCCAGGCCGCAAGCATGGGGCCACCGCTTCGAGGATCTGATATTGGAGCGTCTGATGCCTCGAGAGCGACTGCTCATCCTTCCGCCACTTCGCTTCCGGATGGCGCCGGAGCACCCCGAGCCCGCTGCACGGCGCATCGACTAAAATCCGATCCACCAGCGGCTGGCCCGCAGCCGATTGCTTCACGGAAGGGCCCCATGCACGGGGCTCTCGAATATCCCCGTCGATTGGCACAACATTGTGCACTCCGAGCCTGCGGCAATTGGTTCGCACCAAATCCAATCGAGCCCCGCTCCGATCGACGGCGTAGATGGTGCCCTTGTTCTGCATCAGCTCAGCCAGATGAGTCGATTTTCCTCCCGGCGCGGCACAGGCATCCAGCAGGATCTCGCCAGGCTGCGGATCGAGGAGGAGCGGCACCAATTGAGCCGCTTCATCCTCGACATAAAAAGCGCCTTCGTGAAAGCCGGGCAGCGAGGGCACAGGGCCTCCGTCTTCAAGCACAATTCCGAACGGGCTGACGGTGGTCGGCCTGGCCGGCAGGCCGGCTTGGGCAAATTGTTCGAGAAGCGCGGCCCTGGTCGTGACCAGTTGGTTCACCCGTAGCGTCATCGGAGGCACAACGCTCACCCCTTCGCACGCCGCTTCCGCAGCGGCAGGCCCCAGCCGCTCCACCCAGCGGCGGCTGAGCCAGGCAGGAACCGAGTACTTCACCGCGAGCGCCTGAACTGGGTCCTGGTCCATGCTAGGCCAGGGCTCAGGCGGATGACGCAAGAGCGAGCGCAGCACCGCATTGACGAGCCCGCTCCAGTCCCTGCCGACTGTGCCGGCAAAGGCCCGGGTCAGATTGACCGACTCGTTGACGGCAGCAGACTGGGGAATGCGATCCAGAAACAACAATTGGTACGCCCCAAGCCGGAGCACCATCTGCACGGCGACGGGCAGACGAAGCAGCGGCTTATCTAAGACCGGCTCAAGCCGCCAATCGATAGTCGCAAGCCGCCGCAAGACTCCATAGGTGAGCTCGACTGTGAGGGCCCGATCACGGCCATTGACCGCGCCGCGCGCGAGCGCCCGATCCAACAGCACATCGACCCCCTCCTCGCTCGTCTCAGACTCCACCAGCAACGAGAGGGCAATCGCACGGGCTGACGGTGCGGTCTGGGCAGTAAAGAGGGATCGAGGACCAGATGCCATAGGGAACTCAGAGGATCTTTCGATGATTGAATGAATGGACAAACACCTAGGAAGGAATCGGTCGCCCTAGCTGCAATCCGACGGCAATCGGATGACCGGCCACATATTGCGCAACACCCATGCGGCGGCTATTGGCTGGCTGCAACTCCAGTAGGGCCAGAACGCCCTCCCCGGTTGCGACATGAATCGCCTCGTTCGTGACCGCCACTACGGTCCCAGGCGTCTTCGTGGCTGGCCCTGGGAGGGCGTGCGCTCGCCAGATCGTCCAACGGTCGCTCCCCGGCGCGGCGGTATAGGCTCCCGGCCAGGGAGCCAAGCCACGGATCCGATTGGCCAAAGTCACGGCGGGCAAGGTCCAATCGATGCTCCCATCTTCCTTTTTCAGCAAGGGAGCCATGGTCGCTTGTGAAGAAYCTTCGCAAGCTGGTCAATGTGGCTTCGGCGCTTGCCGGCGCACACGTATGGAGCGGGTGTGGATGGATCGGCAACGAGAGGGAGGGAGGATTATTTCTCCTGCTCGATCATGCGCCAGCCTTGTTTTAGGATACAGCGTTCCGTGGCGTTTATGAGGAGCAGCTGACTGCCCTGCTGCAGTTTCGGGTCCCGCCCGACGTCCTGCTGGCATTTGTTATACTCGCTCGTGAAGGAGTCACTCGGTTTGGTGGGGTGGACCCATTCTGTTGAGGAGCAGGCCGCCAGTAGGAATCCAATGACGGCCAGGGACGACCTTGAAATCTTGCGCATCAGTTTCTCCTCAGTGAGTAAATTATGCTGGGCACGATACCCCTGTTATCGCCAAACCGTCAAGCGAGAGCATCTCAGACCATTGGAAGTTGCAGGATCAATTGTCCAATCAATACATGGCAGTGCAGCCATGTATTCACTAATAAATACAATAGTTTATCAGTGAAAAATAAACTGCTACACGATTTATATTATCTGCGAGTGCCGTTGGGATCATGGTTGATATCGTGAGCCGTCCATCAGACGAATGGGGGCACTTGTGACAGCTGTCGATGCACTGATGCTGGAGGGAAACAAGCGATCATGGAAGCACACCTTCGCCGCTTTCACATCCTCCAACAGCAAGGGCGTTGGCAGGAGGCGCTCCAACAAATTCAAGTAACCCTCAGTTGCACGACGGATCGGCTCAATGAGCCGCCCCGGGCGCTCGACGAATTCCTGGGGCCCCAGGATGGTCCTCGACTGACGATTCCGCTCCCCCTCACGGACCGATGTAGCCATCGGGCACATGCTACTGCCTGGCAGGTATCGGGAGGATGGTCGCGTCGCTTGACAGGCTGCGAGGCAGTTGTTAGGTTTTCCTGCAACGGTGCGGCGTTCCCGACTACCGATCTCACTCAGGCTGGCGTAGCTCAATGGCAGAGCAGCGGTTTTGTAAACCGCAGGTTGGGGGTTCAATTCCTCTCGCCAGCTCCACTTTCTAGCTTCCTTAGTTAATCTAGGCAACAGAATCCGCCCTCTTCCCCCGCCATCGATTCATAACCCTAGCTTTAGTCCGATGCCTCCCCTCGGGCTCGTCGTTCCGCTATTGGCGTGAAATCACGAACCGTTGAATGGCGAGGCAAACCGTCGTTGGCGGCGGGAGAAACCATGGAGCGCGGCAAAGAGATGGCCGCGAAACAAGAGCATGACCACAGCCAGCGGCGGCGTGAGGAGCAGGCCGAGATACCAGCTGATCGACGAAGGGATGCCAGCATAGTCCAACCAGCTTCCCAGGATCCCGAAGGGCAGCACGAGGAGCTGGAAGAAATCCAACCCCGCTCCCCGTCCCACTCGGCTGGAGAGGGAGAAAAATGATTGCAGCCCCATCGGTGAGAGGACAGTGGGAATCAGGACCAGCGCCAAGGGAAGAAACCATTCGATCCAATTTTCAAGGATAAATTCATAGGAGCTCTTGAAGACGTCCAGCGGAGAATCATGGCGCACTTGATAGATCACTTCCGGGGCCGGGTTCAGCAAAAGGAACAGCAGCAGAAGCACTGCGTACGAGAGGAGCTGCCCATAGGGGTTCGTCTGCATGCTCATGTCGAGCGCCATGAGCGGTAGCCAGAGCACGAATCCGACGCCGATCACATCCCAGAAATAATGCCCGAGACTATCGCGAATGTCGTAGAGCGTCAGGACTCTCCTATRGGTGATCGATTGCTCGACCAGGCTTAAGGTCGCGCCGACCAGGAGCGCATTAGCTGCGCCAAGGAGGAAGCCTCCGATRATGCCGAGTGGCGCGGCGAGTTGCGAGGCCAGGACYAA
>NSIK01000002.1 GCA_002737345.1 Nitrospirota bacterium | reverse complement strand
GCGGAGGGGTCGATGGACGCAGCCAACCTGCTTAAGCCCATGTTGGCCCGCGGCGAATTGCATCTCATCGGCGCGACCACGCTGGATGAATATAGAAAACATATCGAGAAAGATGCGGCGCTGGAACGGCGGTTCCAAACGGTATTGGTCGATCAGCCCTCAGTGGAAGATACCATCTCGATTCTGCGCGGACTCAAGAAACGATACGAAGTGCACCATGGGGTGCGGATCAAAGACGCGGCCCTGGTCGCAGCGGCGAAACTGTCAAACCGCTATATCGCCGATCGCTTTCTCCCCGACAAGGCCATCGACCTGGTAGATGAATCGGCGGCCCGTTTACGGACGGAAATCGACAGTTTGCCGGCGGAACTGGACGAAGTCTCGCGCAAGGTGCTGCAGTTGGAGATCGAGCGGGAGGCCTTGCGAAAAGAACAGGACCAGGCCAGCCAGGCGCGGCTTGCCACGCTGGAACTGGAGTTGGGCGAGAAACAAGAAGTCCTGCGGGAACTCACGACACGCTGGGATTCAGAGAAAACCTCCGTGGCGAAGCTGCGCAAAATGCGGGAAGCGATGGAAGAGGTTAAACAATCGATGGAGCGGGCTGAGCGGGCTTATGATTTGAACCGCGTGGCGGAGCTGCGGTACGGAGAACTGCCCCGCTTAGAGCGGGAACTGGCCCTGGAGCAGGAGCAGCTTGGCAAGAAACAGGGCGAACGCCGGTTGCTCAAGGAAGAGGTTGATGAAGACGACATCGCGGCCATTGTGAGCCGCTGGACCGGTATCCCCGTCACACGGCTCGTCGAAGGCGAAACGGAAAAACTCTTAAAGCTGGGTCAACTGCTCCATCAGCGGGTGGTTGGCCAGAATGAAGCGGTCGAAGCCGTGGCCGATGCGGTCCTCCGGGCGCGCTCCGGCATTAAAGATCCAAACCGGCCTATCGGTTCGTTCCTCTTTCTCGGTCCGACCGGCGTCGGCAAGACCGAGTTGGCTCGGGCTCTGGCCATGACACTTTTCGATGACGAGGCGAACTTAGTGCGGATCGACATGTCCGAATATATGGAGAAGCATACGGTGGCCCGTTTGATCGGCGCCCCTCCCGGCTATATCGGCTATGAAGAAGGCGGGCAATTGACGGAAGCGGTCCGGCGGCGGCCCTTCTCCGTCATCCTGTTCGACGAAATCGAAAAAGCCCATCACGATGTCTTCAATCTTCTGCTCCAAGTGCTGGACGACGGCCGGCTGACGGACTCGCAGGGACGGACCGTCGATTTTAAAAATACGGTCTTGATCATGACCTCGAACATCGGCAGCCCGCAGATCCTGGAGGCCCAGCAGCGGCGCGCGTCGTATGACGAAGTCTGTGCCCTTGTGATGGTGGAACTGCGCGAACATGTCCGGCCTGAGTTCTTGAATCGTGTGGATGAGACAGTGGTTTTCCATCCGCTGGAAGCAGGGCAGCTGGCAAAAATCGCAGAGATTCAGCTGGAGCGGTTACGGGCCCGGTTGGCAGAACGAAGGATCACCCTCACCATCACACCGGCTGCCTTACGGCACCTGGGTGAGCGCGGGTACGATCCGGTCTATGGCGCGAGACCCTTGAAGCGGTTGATTCAGCAGGAACTGGAAACACCGATGGCGCGGCAATTAATCAAGGGCGAGTTGCGCGAGGGGGATACGGCGACCGTGGATCTGAAAGATCAACAGATCGTGATTACTTCGTCAGTCACAGCCTAAGACCGAGTCCGTCTTTCTGGTTTTTAACCCAGGACGACGGACCCGCCCTTCACATCTTGCGTCGTGCCGCTGGCACGGAGCTTGTCGATTTTCCACTCGGTGGGAGAGACTTCGAACAGGTGCCCCTTGATCGTGTGGAAGGCCCCCTTCGTGAAGGCCACCAGGTCCGGTGTTTTTAGCTCCATCTTCAAGATCACGTTTCCCGATGTCAGATGGGTGAGCTCCAGGATCTTCGACGTCTTGGTTACTGCGTAGGCACGTTTCTCGTTAATCATCAGGGTGCTGTCGTTCAGCTTAGCGGTTACCTTCCCTGCCGCATCGAACAGGGCGAAATTGACGAGCAAGGCGCCGGTCGTCTGTTTCAAGGCGAGCTGAATCTGCGGAATTCCCTCGACCTCGATCGTGCCGTCGGTGTTCCGATACAGGTTTGACCCTACTTCCACATCCATGTCGATCCTCATTTCCCTACGAAGTGAACGCGAATCAGATTTTTCTGATCCGATCCAGGATTAAAGCGAGACAGCCTCCGAGCAGCCCCCCGCCCATGATGGTCGTGAACAGCTCGACCAGTTTGAGCTCCCACACGGACCCCTGCGCTTGCATGACTTCCCTGATGCCGCCCTGCAGCATGATCACGGCGAGTGCCATGAGCGAGCCGACCACAAACCACCAGATAAAGACTTTCATAGTTGGCACCAACATTCCTTAACCCTCCATTCGTCGGTCGAGACTCCGATATTGAATCGCTTCCGCCAGATGCGTTGGCTSAATCGTATCAGAGTCTGCAAGGTTSCAATAGTCCTCGCGACCCGCACAATGCGCCCACGGGCTCGCGCAGACAATCCGAGCTTTGTCAGCGCCTGCTCCAGGAGCTCCCTGGCTAAAATGCCCAGGACACAATACCGCTTCAGGAGGCGCGGCTTCAACTAGCATTCGTAGGGATCTCATCCTGGCGCTACCAATGGCGCTGCCGGGCCCTGGCAGCAAGGTGAAAGGCTACTGAATTATAAAAGCCGTAACCTTCTGTTTCGACTGAGCATACRAAAACCSCGTGATATGGTTTTATTTCATCTGTATAATTACACAATGGGTATTCTTTTAGGCTCTTTGCTTTTCTGTTGTCTCCTCGACGGCTTGATCCTGGGATTTGGCAATTCTGTCTCAGCTCAAGTTCCTGGCCGTGGCGTTACCCCATCCGGACCCATCGGCGCATCCATGGCAGTCCTGGCGACGCTGCAGGATGCGGATGTGCTGCCACAGGAAGAGACCCCTGAGGCGAATCGCATCATCAAGCTAGTCATCCAATTTCAATCCGCTTTTATGAAAAGTCACGATCCTGCCCTCCAGAGATTTCTGAGTCAGGCCTTGGCAACGCAGGAGGAAGGGTCTGCCAGTGACAGCCTCTCCAGATTTCGCGTATGGGGCTGGACTTCTGAGGTACTAGAAGCGCTCAATAAACAGTGGATGGCGACAGCTTCCGATCAGCAAGCGTTACTCGGTCCTGGCTTTCGCCAGTTCAACGTCAGTCGGGATGATTTCGATCGGTTGATGGGACTTGTGGCGAAGGCGCAGACTGCTTTCATGCAACGGGGTCAAACGTTTCATCAGGTGTTTGCGCAGCGACGGCGAGAAATGCCGGGCGGCGCACCGTAACCGTAACAGGGAGGATACCATGGCCACGAAAGCGTATATCCTGATCAAGGTCAAAGCCGGACGGACGAAAGACGTGCTGCAATCTCTTAAGCGCCTCCCAGGCGTCGAGCAGGCCCATTCCTGTTTCGGGCGGCCTGACATCATTGTTTTTATGAGCGTGGCGGACGAACGGGCCCTCTCTGATGCGGTGATCACGAAGATTCATCAGATCGAGGGAGTCGAAGAAACAGACACGCACATCGTAGCCGACGCCTAGCAGGTCTCCCCGCGTACTGAAGCACGTTGACGATGGCCCCGCGCTGTTCTGCCAACTGGTAGCAGGCGTTGGCCACCTCAACAGTGCGGCAGCTACCGCGCCCGATAATTGGGGGGGCGTCTTCATCCGAATGGCATGGACGAAGGCACGGAGCGTGGCAAGAATCGTCTGCTGCGGCCGGAGGCTCATCCCTGAGGAGCAACCTCCCCACTAACGCCGGCCACCAGCTGGAAGGGTGCTCACCCTAATATAGCCGTACACCTGCATAACTAAATCCTTTGTCTCAATCTTTAGSGCACTTATAAATATTTTTACTCTAACCAGTCTCTGGCTGCCAGATTGACAACCAGACGGCGCGATCCCTATAGTACCGCGTTGTATTGGCCCTATCTGAAAAGGGCACACCCGCAAAGCCTTGATGGAAAAGGGATTGCCGCAATGATATCCGCCATCGCTCCATTTACCCTCGATCAAATTGGGACAGGCACCGCACGTTTTCCGAGCGGCATCGCCATTCCGACTCTGACAGACGCCGCCGTCGATCCCTATATCCAGACTCGCGTGTCAAAACATGTGCATGTCGAATGTGTGCAGTTCTGGCCCCAGCCTAAAGGGCTCTATCCAGGGCTCGTTCTCCTCCATGAAGAGTGGGGACTGACCGCGCAGATCAAGGATCTCGGAGCCAGACTGGCCTGCGAAGGCTACGGCGTTATCATTCCGAATTTATACGGGCGATTGGGCGGCATGGTGACAGCGAATGCAGAAGTCGCGGATGCGCTCATGGCCAAACTGAACGAAACGTTCGTCTTGCAAGACATCAATTCCTGCTGCGAATTTCTGAATACGCGCGATCATATCAAGCAAAACATCCACGGAGTCATCGGCTACGGCATGGGCGGATTTTACGCGATCCGGTTCGCCTGTCAGCGGAAACGGCTCAGGGCGGCRGTCTCCTATTACGGACGGGTGGCGCAGCCTGCGACCGAGATCAAGGATTTGTACCCTCCCCTGCTCTATCACCAGGCAGGGCAGGATCAATGGGTGCCGAGTGGCGATGTGGACCGGCTTCGCGCCGCTGCGTCCGAGCACAAGAAACGCGTCGAGATCAAGACCTACCCCAATGCCCCCCATGCCTTTGGCAACGAGCAACGGGTGGAGAGCTATCGGGCTGACGCGACGGCAGAAGCCTGGGAGGCTACCGCTGTTTTTCTCAAGACCTGCTTCCAAGGCACCTAACTGGCCTCCCATGACATTGGCTCAACGACAGAGTCGCGCGATGCGCCAGCAGGTGCGATCGTTTCAGCTACCCCCTGTTCGAATCTTGTTGGCCCTGGCCTTCGCGGCACTCGTCTTCTTTGGACCATGGCTCGATGCCATGGCCTACGAATCCCTTCCCAGCGCGATGCCTGATTTCCCCTCGATCATACAGCCCCATGCCGATCGGCTTGCGAAACTGGAGTCGGACAAGGAAGCCCTCGCGTTATTCGTGACCACGATCGGTCCTGCGCTCCAGCTGAGCGATGCGGCCAAGACCCTGGGCGCCAGTGCCTTGTCGGTCAAGATTGCCAAAGAGCTGCTGGTGCCGGACCTGACTGCTGCAACCCATCGATTGATCGCTAGTTTGGCAGCCTGGCATCTTGCCTCTACGATCAGACAAGGCGTAAAAGATCGCCAGTTCACCTCTGTCACAGAGCCGCTCACCAAAGCCGCGAAGCCTCTAGCATGGCTCGTGCAACAGGATARCGCCTCCTGGCACA
>NSIK01000001.1 GCA_002737345.1 Nitrospirota bacterium | reverse complement strand
GCTCCAGTCCGCCTATCAGGAATGGGATCGGATCAGGAATTGGAAGGACCGGGTGCGCGGGATTCGCGGGCAGACCAGGCTCTGCGGAACCTGGCAGTGGATCATCCACAATCATCAGCATCAGCATCAAGAGCAGAAGCTCTCGCTCCTCTTTCCCCCGGTCGGCGCGGCGCAGTCAACCGCTAGTCTTATGGAAACGATCGTGCTGGGCGACAATGTGTACTTGCGGTGGGAGATCAACGGCCAGATCCAGGAAGATAGTCTGCAGTTCAGCAAAGACGGTCAGAGGCTCGAAGGAACTTTCATGAACTCCCAGGGCGGTTGGGGCTCGATCAGCGGAAGGCGATCGGCAAGCTGCACGCCTTAGTCTGTCGCGCTCGGCGTTTGATTCCAGATTCGCCAGCCCAACAACAGCCAGCCTGCCAAGAATGCCGCCCCTCCCATCGGTGTCACGGCCCCCATCCAGCGAACTCCTGCCAGAGAGACTACGTAGAGACTGCCTGAAAAAAGAAGAATGCCGATGACGAAGAGCCAACCGATTTGCTCAAGCTGTTGTCCCGGATAACGATCGAGCGCCCACGCCACGATACAGAGTCCGAAAGCATGATACATCTGGTAGCGGGTGGCTGTGTCGAAGACTTGCAGCCTGTGCTCATCCAGGATTTCTTTCAACGCATGGGCGCCGAACGCGCCAGCCGCAACCGCCAGCCCAGCAAAGATCGCTCCCAGCACGAGAAATTGTTGAGAAGAAGATCTGTCGGTCATGGACCCTCCGGTGGTGGACATTCCGGAAAACGTAGAGGGACTCGCTACGGCGGTGGGGAGGGAGGGGCTTGAACCCTCACGTCGATTGCTCGACTCAGGATTTTAAGCCCATTACCGGTGGTGCGAGGGGCGGGGCTTGAACCCGCAAGTCGTTGTAGACGAGGGCTTTTAAGGCCCTTGCGTTTGCCAGTTTCGCCACCCTCGCGCTCCTAATGTGGCCTCTCCGGTAACAATTCTCACTTACCAATAACTTGGTTCCCCAGCATAGCCAACAACCGGTTCGTCTGTCCACCTTTACGTGGGATGCGCCGCCCTGTCTCGAGAGTGTGGCGTTTTTCTGCTGCACGATACCGCCCTCCCAACAGGCCAGGATACAACGTGATAGAAAACCAATATTCAGGGATTGGCCAGGCTCAAACTGGCTCCTGGCAATGGCCAGGACGAGCAGCTTCCGTGAATCCTTCCCTCGCTTGCAATAGACTGGAGCCTCACCTATGATCTGCCAACTTCTCACATGAGGCATAAATGAACTGGTTCCACGCGATCCCCTATCCCAACATCAGCCCGATATTTTTCGAACTAGGCCCGCTGCAGTTTCGGTGGTACGGGTTGATGTACCTGATCGGCTTGGCCAGCGCCTACTTCTTGATTGCGCGGAAGGTCGAGTCGAAGGGTCTGCCTCTCACGAGGGACCAGATCTACGATATGGTCGTCTGGGCGGCGTTAGGGGTATTCATCGGGGGACGGGTTGGCTATACGCTCTTCTATAATTTTGCGTACTACGTGCAACATCCGGTCAAGATTCTTGCAGTTTGGGAAGGGGGCATGTCCTTCCACGGAGGCCTGCTTGGCGTCATCGTCGCGCTCTTTTGGTTCAGCCGCAGACAGCATATTCCCTCCTACACCATCGCAGACCTGGCTGCTGCCGCCACACCGATCGGGCTAGGGTTCGGGCGGCTCGGCAATTTCATCAATGGGGAATTGTACGGTCGAGCGACCGATGTCGAGTGGTGCATGGTGTTTCCGCACGGGGGACCTGTCTGCCGCCATCCCTCGCAGCTCTATGAAGCGGGTCTTGAAGGGCTGCTCCTCTTCACCCTGCTCTGGATCGTCGCGAAGACTCTGCCACCGCCGGGAACGATCTTCTGGAGTTTTATCGCAGGCTACGGACTCTGCCGGATAGTCGTGGAACTCTTTCGCGAACCGGATGCCCATCTTGGTTTCATCCTGGGTTCATTCTCCATGGGACAACTCCTGTCCCTTCCCATGATCGGCGTGGGGACCTTTATGCTTGCCCTCGGGTATCAGCACCGAGCATCGCAACAGGTCTAATGCAGGCTGCGCAAAAAGACCGACACTAAGGCCCCAGCCGATGAAAGCGCGGGAGGCGTAGCGGCTGGCTACGTTGAGGATGCTTTCAAGGCGAGAACCCAGCTGGAGGCCTTTTCCGCAGCCTGTTAGTACGGCATGTCCTCGTCACCCAGCCCGATATGGTGCCCCAGCTCATGGACGACCGTGTCGCGGACCTCATGAATGACTTCGTCTTTTGTCCGGCAGAGACGCAGGATAGGGCCTCGATAGATAGCGACACGGGCAGGCAGTTCACCAGCAGGTTGAAAGAAGGACGTCTCGTCGATCGAGACTCCTTGATAGAGACCCAGCAGATCGTCTTCCGATTCCAACTCAAATTCTTGCAGGACTTCGGCGGAAGGCTCTTCTTCGACCACGATCGAAACCTCGTCAGCGAGCGATGCAAATGGGGCTGGCAATCCTGCCAACGCCTCCTGAATCCATTGAGCGAATTCTTCCGGCGAAACAGTCAAAGGCTGGCGAAATCCTGCCACGCTGGCGCCTCGTGATGGCTACTGAGGCTTGACATCCAAAAAGGACTTCTTGCCCAGAGTGTCGCTCCAGTTGCTCACGCGAAATGGCGGCGCATCCCAAATGACCTTGTTCCCGGGAGCCAGGTTCGCCGCCTCCATATAATGTTTCTTTGCTTCGACTTTGTTGCCTGCCCGATAGAGGACCGTAGCCAAATTATAATGCGCTTCGGCAAGGGCTGGCGCGGCCACAATAGTTTGACGATAAACCTCTTCCGCCTCCGCCCACTTCTGAGCGTCAAATAGGGCGTTGCCTCGTTCCAATTGCGTCACGATGGCAGAAGGCATGCCCGCGGGAGCCTGTAACACGGTCGGCGGCTTTGTGATCAGACTGGTGCAAGCGGTGAGACTCAACAGCATGAACAGACTCAGGGATCGAACATTCATTGGCAGCCTCCTGTTAGACATCGACAGCAACGCCAGGCCTTAAAAATATCAATTGAGACGCGATAGACGGTAATCCTAAGGAACTCGCGACGGCTCTCGCGTAACTCTCCGCTTGGGGTCTGTAGCGGTCGACGCGCCCGCGCACATCTTCTGCCGCCACATCGTCGGTCTTATAGTCGGCAATCCAGATCCTGCCGTCAAGCTGATAAATCAGATCGATCACTCCCTCCATCGTCTGGTCCTCCCCGACAGGCATGACGAAGGGCACTTCCCGCCCAAGCACTGTCGCCAGTTGCAGGATTCGGTACGGCTCGGAGGAAAAGAAGCCCTTAAATACCAGGGTGAGATCCTCTCTGACTGCTGCCAGCAACGCCGGATACGCCTGCGCCACAGTGCGATGAATGGCCTGCTCGATGGCCCTGCTGATGGCAGTGAGCGGCCCGGTGAAGTCCCACTGTTCGAGCACCGCATGAGCGGAAACTCCGATCAGTCGGGACAGGTCTGCCTCGCGCTCTGTTCCAATGCGAGGGACATGGGCCTCAGGCCTGCGGCTTGATAGGCTCGAAGGGGTCAGTCGTCGCAGCGTCGTGCGACGAGTTTCCCACTCGATTTTCCTAGCCTGGCGACGAATGAGAATCGGACCGAGAGCCAGCTTTTGAGCCATCGCGGACAGGGGCTCCTGTCTGCGCCGTCTCACTGCCACAGTGGCTTGCGTGATCACACGAGTCAGTCGGCTCGTGCCGATACAAATCTGGTTGTCCTTCGAGGGAAGGGCCTCGTCGGCCATCGCCTCTTCGAGTAGTGAGAGGACTGTGTCATGGCCTGGCTTGCTGGTCTGGCCGCCGGATAGGATTAGGAGATCGCGCGCCCTGGTCATGCCGACATAAAGAAGCCGCCTCTGCTCCGCCTCTTCCCTCGCCGCTATCTTCATGTCCACGAGCAAGGCACCGAGATTCGAACGGCCTCCCATCTGGAGGCTATAGCACCGGCTCGACCAATCATGATGGATGGCGGGGCCTTTGCCGAGATTTTTGGAGCCCTGGTGCAAACCAGGCAGAATGACGACAGGGAACTCCAGCCCCTTCGCCTTATGGATGGTCAACACGCGGACTGCGTCTAGCGATTCTTCAGCCAAAGCGCTTTCCGCCTCGTCCGGCTGTTCCGAGACTCTGGTCATCATGAGATCCACGAACCCGGTCAAAGTCAGATGGGGGCGATCAGCCAGGGCTTCTGCCATGTCCCTGGTCTTCCGCAAATTGGCTACTGCTTGCTCAGCATGGCGCGAAGCTGCTGCCAATTCCAGGACTGGCAATCGATCGAAGATCAGATCGATCGCATCAGGCACAGGCTGCAAGGGAGCGAGCTGATGGAGTTCTGCCAACCGCGCATACAGCCGCCCAACCAGTTCCGCTTGAGGATGGTTCCAGGCAGACAACCGTTCCCGTTGCTGATAGTTAAAGCCCTCGATCTGCTGGAGGGCCAGGAGATCCTTATCCGCCAGGCCTCCCAACGGTGAGCGCAAGATGCCGACCAGCGCAATCGTATCGTGAGGGTTGTCGATGGCCCGGAGCAGATTGATCAAGTCGATGATTTCCTGCCGCCGATAAAAATGCTTTTCCCCGTCGGTGATATAGGCAATGTCGTACCGACGCAAGGCATCGAGATAGACCTGGGCCTGAGTCAACTTTCTGAAGAGCAAGGCGATATGGCCCGGTTGCAGCGGCCCTTCCCGCCGGTCGCGATCCGTGACGGTCGTGCTTGCGAGGAGTTCCTCCTTGAGCCAGCAAGCCAGGGCTTCCGCCTCAGCCCTGGTCGCAGCCTGAACATCGAACTCCTCATCCTCCTCTCCCGGAGTCACGAGGCGAAGTTGCGCTCCTGAAACTGAGACCTCCGGTTTCCGGTGCGGCTTGACTGCCAGCCGTTCATTGGCCGGCTGCACATGTTCGGTCGGATGGAAGAGCCGGTCGAAGACATTGTTGACCACGTCGAGCACGGCTCCGTCGCTGCGAAAGTTCGTCACCAGGGAATAGATCCCTCCCCCGCCCACTCGAATTTTCTCTACCACCCGCTCAAAGGCTTCAATGTCGGCTCGACGGAAGGCATAGATCGATTGCTTGGGATCCCCCACGATAAACAATTTGCCCGGCTCCAGATCCACCTCATGCCAGGTGGTCTGATGGCTGCCAGCCCGCTCACCGAGATAAAGGATGATCTCGTACTGGACCGGATCCGTATCTTGAAACTCATCAACCAGAATCGCCCGATAGGCCTGTTTGACTCTGGCCCGCACGGATCGATGGTCGCGCAAGAGGGTTTTGGCCCGTGCCAGCAGGCCGTCGAAGGCAATCCATCCGGAGGTGAGAAACCGGCGTTTCACCAAAGCCAGGAAGGGTCGTACCAGCGTCACGACCTCTTGAAAGTAGGATTGGTCGACCACAAGAAGTTGTTGCGCCAGCCTGATGATCGACTCCGCTTCCTGAAACGTAACCTCATCCCATCCGGCAGGCGCCTTGCCCAGATCCTTTTCAAGCACCGCCCGTTCATCCGGCGCGAGGTCCTCGAGCGCTGACAGCCCCTTTCCCAGTAACAGCTCCAACGACCGTACTGCTGCTGCGAGCATCTGCTCTGCTTTTCGTCTCTTCGGTCGATCCTGTTTTGCCAGAATGGTAGAAGCTCGACCCTGAATGGCCAGGACCCAGTCACGCAGGGCCCCCTCCAGCGAGCTGGCGCGACATTGCCGTTCCAGTTCATCCAGGTCCACAAAGTCCCCTGCCAGGGCAGCAGTAAAATGACGGAGATCTTCGAGGCCTATCCCGCCCAACACGAATCGCCATCGGTCATGCTGTGGTCCGGAAGATCCCAGCTCATCGTCCAGCCAGCGATCCCAACAGGAATGAAATAGTTCTTTGAACCGTGAGCCATCATCCTCTTGAAATGATGGATCGATTCCTGACTCAATTGGATGAAGACGCAAGAGGTGCGCGGCAAAACTATGGAGGGTGCCGATCTGGGCTTTCTCCATCTGCGCCAGCGCTGCTGTCACTCGTTCGCTCACTTGCTCAGCGGAAAGGTGGTAGCGGGTCCGGAAAATCTCGCTCAATTCATCATCATGATTGGTCAGGCGAAGGAGCTGCGCCCGCAGCCTCTGCTTCATCTCAGTGGCAGCCTTATTAGTAAAGGTGAGGGCCACGATCTCCGTGATCGCCAGGGGACTCGGCTCCCTCAGGAGGAGATTGAGAATGCGATTGACCAGGATCGTGGTCTTGCCGGTTCCGGCTCCTGCCACCACGACGACATTGCGATCCCAAGTGGTCTCGGCCAGGAACCGGTCCTGGGAGTCTGTGAGTATTAATGCCTCACTCATCGTTGATCTTCAGCTTTCTCAATTTGCGTAACACCTTGGCCTGAGGCGACCGGTAGGAACGCCACCAGGCCATCGCATCGTGGCGGCGGCAGGCTCCTGAAAATTCGCAATAATCGCAATAGCCGTCTGGCAGGATGAAGAATGCTCGATCCGCAATCCCCTGAATCAAGGTGGCGAGAGTCTGTCGGATCATGTCGCCTGTATGGCCGGTCCAGAGGCCCGCGTCGAAGGTGGAGCGGGAGATCTGCTGCTTCCACGCAGGCGCCAGGAAGAGCAACTGAACATCGCTCGCAGGAGGCAACGACGGCAGATTCATGCTGGCATAGAGCGGCGGTTGCAGGCGAATGCCCCGTACGGCGGACAAGGCCAGGTTGCGATCGACGGCACTGATCTCACTCCCCTGCTTAAATTTATAGTCCACAATCCGGAGCGCCGGCGGCTCCGCTCGATAATCGACCCGGTCCAAGGTGCCATGGATCTTCAAGGACACCGGCGCCGTATCGGACTCCAGCGAGACGACTCCTTGAGCTGCTGCCTCGAATGCTAGAGGACGGAATCCGGTTGCGAGATATTCCTTTTGATCGGCCGACACAGCGGCAGTCACCAGCTCTGTGACCTGTTCACGAGCCAAGGTCCAGAGCAGCGCATGCCCGGTCCCTTGAGCCGCGGCATAGGACGCAAAGGTCGCGACCACTGATTCATGCACGGTTACGTGCACCTTGGAATTTGGCAGCACAACGTCGGGCCATTGGAGCGCCAGCAACCGTTCGTAGCTCACCCGCAGCGATTCATGCACCAGAATCCCAAGCGTCAAGGGAGGCAGGTGGTCCTCCTGAATCCGCCGTACTGGCTCCAGCTTGAGCACCTTGTCCGCAAAATACTGAAAGGGGCAGGTCGCATACCGTTCCAATGAGGTCGGGGAAAAGCTTCGCTCCTTGCCAGACGATACGACCGGCGCCTGCGCTCCAACCATCCCGTCGAACGGACCAAGTTCGGGAGATTCCCGTTCAATAATTTTCAAGGTGGCGAGACCCTGCTCGACAAGAGGCAGATCCCGTCCCATTGCATCGAGGACTGGCAGCGCATCCTGGCCTTGCATGAGGCAACCCAGGGCTAGCTCCGCTGCCGGCAAGAGATCTTGGATCGACGGCTGCTCACTGATTCTTTGGGTCAGCCTGCGAGGGACTCGCTCTTCTTCGTGTGCGATGAATCGTGGGTCCCGCACCGCCATGGCGATAAAGCTGGAGGGAGCCATGACTCGCCCTGCCTCATCGGCTCGCTGATACGACAGATAGAGCCGGTTGGTTGCCGAGCGACTGAGAAGCTCAAATAACAGCAGCTCTTCTTCATGCCCTGCCAGCTTCTCATCGATCTTGTAGCCCAGGGTCGACTCCAGCACGACTCGTTGCCTATCAAGGAGAAAGGGATCCTCCCGCACATAGCGAGGAAACAGTTTTTCGTTCATGCCAAGAATGAAGAGCGCCCGAACCGTCCTGCCACGGGCGGTCATGGCATCCAGCACTGCCACACCTTGGTGGCGCTCCTCCTCGACAGGGACACTGGCCTCATCCAATATCCGCTGAAACAAATCGACCCATTTCTCCCATGAGAGGTCCTCCCCCAGCGAGTCCAATTGCTGTAACCGAGCCAGAGACGATAGAATCAGCACAGAAACCTTGGCAAGATCCGTCTGCTCAGCCGGCTCGCTCAACGATGATTCGAACAGGTCCGGCACATGAATATGGGATTGCATCAATGACTGAAATGCGTCGGTCAGGGTGCCGACCGATCCATGGGCAGGCAGGGCTCGGCAATCCTGAATCAGCCTCGTTACCAGTTTCCATAAATAAGCCAGTTGGGCGATCTCGCCGGTTCTGGCTGCTGGCTGATCGTCTTCGTCCGGCTCAGCCTCTGCATCGCGCAGGATGGACGAACTGACTGGCTCTCCCAAACGTTTCCATTCATCCTCCCCCTTCGTAATCCCCAGAGCGTAAACGAGCGAACGCCAGGCGTCCGGTCGAAAATTCTCACTAGCATTGCCATCCCCACCGGCTTGATAGAAAGGCGACGTGACCACATCCAACATCGCTTCACGGTCGAAATCGTTCAGCGGGAGAGAGGCGAGACGCAGGAGGGTCTTAACCAATGGTTCGCGCGACAAGGGCTTGCCAGCCGTGGTCGTGAAGGGCACCAGATGACGATCGAATGCCGATTGCAGCCTGGCCTGGTAGGGTTCCAGGGTGCGGGCTACGACGCCGATCTCATCGAAGCGATAGTGGTTGACCTCGACCAGAGTCAGAATTTCACGGCAGGCCCGCGCCAGCTCCTCCTCGGCCCCAATCACGTTTATGACGGACAGTTCGACCAATTTCGCTGTAGCAGTTCGCTCCTCCTCCCGAATTCGATCTTCATGGGTCTCTGCTAGGGGGAGAAGATGCCGCTCGAAAAATTGGCGAGCGAAGAAAAAGGCCGGACGGTCCTGTAAGGGGAAGTATAAGGTGGCAGGAACAGCACGAACCACCGATTCGAAGAACGAGAGTTGGACCTGGGAGAGGTCGTAGAAGCCATAATAGAACAGGCGATGCAGCCCCTTGAGAAATGGAGCGACTGAGAGATCACGTCCGAGTGATGCAGCCAGATCATCAGGAGAACCAACCCTGAGCGATCGGCTGCCCTCCATCACCGCTGCATGAAGAGTGAACAGGGAGCGGAGCCAGTCTCGGTCCTCCTCTTCGAAGACCTCTTCCGTGAGAGCCTTCAAGGCTATCCTCGGGGCCACCACTGCGTCTTTCAAGTCACGCACTGTGGCCCAGAGACCTTTCCAGGTTCCCGGTGAGGCAGGCAAGCGGCCCAGAGGCTCGAGCCCCGGGAGGTTGCGTGTGACTACCTGGCGCACCAATTGTTCGAAGAAGAAATCATCGACCAACTGGAGTGGAGGGTCCTGACTGGTCCCGGCCACGGCTGCGCAATCGTCGCGCAGCCGCAAGGCTAGCTGGTGGAATGTCAGGAAATGAATGTTGAGGAAGGATCGGGGCGCGTGACGACAGAGAGATTGTTTGAGCTGCTCGACCAGAGCAGCCGATGGCACAATGACAGCGAGAGGCGCAAAAAGATCGCGGCTCTTACAGCGCCGAATATCTTCGGCCAGCTCATGCTCAAGGAACGGGTGGAAAGGTCCTGTGACGATGCGAAGCATCAGGAACCGCGACGAGTGATCGGTAACGGGTGATGAGCAAAAACAAGACAAAGCGCCATGATGTTCTTGATTGTAGCCAGGACGCAGCACTCATCACAGATGACGGCTCACTGACTAGCCGGTTTCCGGCCCCAACAGCTCGCCGTTGCAATCGACACAGGACCAGTCGCCATCGATGAACTTCATGGGATCGCCGCACATCGGACATTCCGGCGGCGGTCCCTTGTCGACACGAGGGAGCTCGGGCAATTCAAAATCGTCGTCGTCATCGACCATGAAAATCTTCTTCCCTTACTCGCGCGGTTTCATTTTGAGCAACAGCGCTTTCTCGGCGCTCTCGCGACTCGGAACACCGACGAACGTCAATCGCCCATCGATAATGCTGGCAGGCACAGCCCTGACGGAATGCCGGTCTGCGAGGAGCCGGCCATCTTCGGTGGTGATATCCACTTCGCGATAGCCGAAGCTATATTTGACGCGTAACTGTTTCCAGAGACTCTTTGCCGAAGGGCAGGCCCCGCAACTCGGCGAAATTAATAGCACAACGTTTGGCATCGGTTCCCTCCAGCAGGTGGGCGATCTTACCATCGGGTCTGACAGGGGAGCAAGCAAGGGCGCTCCGGTTGTTTGACTTTTTTCAGTGGAAAGCGCAGCATGCCGATCTCAATTATGAAACTATAGGCCTACTGTTCGCCGCTTAACTATCGACGTGACTCCACGGGCCCTAACCCTGAGTGAGAAGGAGATTGAGATGAAACGACTCGCAGCCCTTTCGGCCGCAGTGACCATGGGAGCGCCTTCGCTCGCCCTGGCAGTGGAACATAGCGCTGGGTACCGGGGAATCGGACAGCTCTATTTCACCTTTATGGCCGCGATTTTGATCTACGGCGTCTACGACAGCTTCGGCAAGAAGGCCATGTATGTGGCCGCCCCGATCATTATCGGCGGGCTCTATATGATGCTGCCCCCGAGCTAAATTCCTGCGTCAGACTGAGACTGGCTGGCCTAGTCCAGCCAGTCTTTCTTTTTGAGCTTCCTGGGTAGATATTTCTTCGTGATGTATTGGAAGTCCTTATTGGCGAGGAGATCCAATTCATACTTCAGTCCGCGTGCGAGCATTCTCGTGATTTCCGCCTGCCAGACCGTCTCCTGAAACCATTGATAGTTGAGCCGCTCTTTCGTACGGGCGATGTCCTTCTCGTTCAGTTTGATCCCGAGTGAACCATATTCCCTCGAGGCGTTACGCTCCCCCCACAAGGCTGCGGTATTCCTCAGATATCGATGAGTTACGCAACGGGATGCGGCCCCCCTACTCGAGGCTAGCCTGGTCGATCCGGAAGTTGCATCCCTCTACGGCTTTCGATAAGGTGCGGGGCATGACCCATTCCCTCGCGCGTTCGCTCGTCCTCGCCGCCGCGAGCGGGCTGTTCCTCCCGCTGAGCTTCCCCAACTACGACCTCGGTCTATTAGCTTGGATCGCCCTCGTACCGTTGCATTGGGCGTTGGACGGCAAGAGCAAAACTCAGGCGTTCTGGATCGGTTGGTTGACCGGCACGATTGCCTTTACCGGCATGATGGCCTGGGTGGTCACCACCATGAGCATCTACGGCAAGGTTCCGCTGGTTATCAGCTACGGCATCATGCTGCTACTCACCGTCTACCTGGGGCTCTATGTCGCCATCTATTCAGCCGGAGCCGTCTGGTTTCGGAGCTTGATTCCCCGCTACGGGCTCTTTGCGGTTCCCTGCTTATGGGTGAGTCTGGAACTGATCCGGACCTATATCTTGAGCGGAATGCCCTGGGGGCTCCTCGGCTATTCGCAATATCGCCAGATCGAAGTGATTCAGATTGCGGATCATCTGGGAGTTTATGGGGTCTCGTTTCTCATTGTGCTCGTCAATGTCGCAGTGGCCGAACTCCTCTCCTGGCTGATGCCTCTGCTCCGGAGGTTCCGGCCGGCCAGACTCCCCTGGGAGCTCGTCGCGGTCGCGGTCTTGCTGGTGGGCCTGTCCTGGCAATACGGTTTTCGAACCTTATCAGGGGCGCCCCTTGCTCACATTCCCCGTTCGTCCATCAACGTCGGAGTGATCCAGCCGAACATCGATCAGGCCGTGAAGTGGGACACCGCCTATCGCGAAGAGACCCTTGCGCGGTTTGACCGGCTGACAGGGCAGCTTGGCCATGTCTCAGACTTGGTGATCTGGCCGGAAGCGGCGACACCCTTCATCTTTGAGCAGGAGCCGATCTATCAACTGCAGCTCATCTCCCTGGCCAATCGCACGCAAGCGCCTATCCTGTTCGGCAGCCCTGCCCTGCGTTTCTATCCGAATCGAAAGCCCTACCTCCTGAACAGCGCCTATCTTCTGTCGCCGGATGGTCAGCTGCTCGGCCGTTATGACAAGCAACATCTGGTGCCCTTCGGGGAATATATTCCGTTGAAATCCTCACTCCTGTTCTTCCTCGACCGATTGGTCGAAGGCATCGGCGATTTTGAAGCGGGACCAGGCCCGACGATCATGACGGTGACGCCGAAACCAGGCGCAGCCGGCGCGCAGCTGCGACCAGTCAAGTTCGGCGTCGCTATTTGCTATGAAGTGATCTTCCCAGACCTGGTACGGCAATTCGCGGCGAATGGGGCGGAATTTATGGTGACGATCACGAACGATGCCTGGTTCGGCCGCTCGGCTGCGCCCGCGCAGCATTTTGCGATGGTGGTGTTTCGCTCAGTGGAGAATCATTTGGCCTTCGCCCGTTCGGCCAACACCGGCATTTCCGGCTTCATCGATCCCTTCGGGCGTATCGTCGAGGCGACGCCAATCTTCACGGAACAGGCCGTGCGAGCCAGGATCCAGGCCTGGCGTCCCCATACCTTTTACAGCCGCCATGGGGATGTCTTTGCCTATGGCTGTGCTATAATCTGCGCGCTTTTATGCCTGTTCAGCTATTTCCGCGCCAAGGGACCTGAACCGGACACAGTGGCTGCCACACCGATTTAAGCTGAAGGGGTCGCGCATGTTGGATGAAGTACGGAGTCGCCTACGGGCCGTCGCGGAGCAAGTAGCGGAACTACGGGGGCATCTTTGACTTCGCCCGCATGACGACCGAGTTAGCGCACCTGGACGAACAGACTTCTCAGCCTGACTTTTGGAGCCAGGCGCAAAAAGCCGCCAAGACCAGCAGGAAAAAGTTCTCGATCGAACGCGAGCTGCAGCTGTGGCGTGAGATCGACAGCAAGATGAGCGACCTGGCCGCGTTACTGGAGCTGGCAGAAGAAAGCGCTGACGCCGGGCTCCTGAAGGAACTGAGTGCTGAGCTGGATCAATTCGACCCGAAGCTCGCTGCCCTGCGGCTGGAAATGGTCCTCTCAGGCGAACTGGACCCCAACAATGCGATCGTGGCAATTCATCCAGGCGCCGGTGGGACGGAATCGCAGGACTGGGCGCAGATGCTGCTCCGCATGTACGTCCGGTGGGCCGAGAGCAAGAAATTCAAGATCGAAACCTTGGATCTACTTCCAGGCGAAGAAGCGGGAATCAAAAGCGTGACCCTGTCCGTGACCGGACCCTATGCCTATGGCTATCTCAAGGCCGAAGCCGGCGTGCATCGTCTGGTCCGTATTTCGCCATTCGATGCGAACAAGCGGCGGCATACCTCCTTTGCCTCGGTGTTTGTCTATCCGGAGGTCGATGCCGAGATCGACCTCGTGATCGAAGACAAGGACCTGCGAATCGATACCTTTCGGGCCGGCGGAGCCGGTGGCCAGAACGTGAATAAGGTCGAGACGGCCATTCGCATGACCCACTTGCCGTCCGGGATCGTGGTGCAATGTCAGAACGAACGGTCCCAGCTCCAGAATCGCAATGGCGCCATGAAAGTTTTGAAAGCGCGCCTGTACGAGCTGGAACTGAAAAAAAAAGAAACCGAGTTCAATGCGATCGTCGGCGAGAAGAAGGACATTTCCTGGGGCAGCCAGATTCGCTCGTACGTGTTCCAGCCCTATCAAATGGTCAAAGATCACAGGACCGCCTACCAAGTAGGCCAAGTCGCCGCCGTCATGGATGGCGATCTGGACGGGTTCATCGAAGCCTATTTAAAGATGAAACAACTCGGGAAAACCGCGCTCAGCTATGAACAGTCCGGCACGGACGAGTTCGATAGCTAACTGCAGAAGAAAGACCGGCAAAGGCACACATAATGGAAGAACTGAACGAACAGCAACAGCAGCGTATTAAAAAACTTGATGCCCTTCGCGCAGCGGGCGTGGCGCCTTATGGCACACGCTTCGAAGTGAAAGACCGAGCGGGCCAACTGATCAAGCTCCATTCTGAAAAAACCAAAGAAGTCCTGGAGGCGCAGAAAATTTTCTGCACTTTTGCGGGACGCATCGTCGCCCTGCGGCGATTCGGCAAGGCCGGTTTCGCGGTGCTGCAAGACGGATCGGACCGGCTGCAAGTCTATATCAAGAAGGACCTCATCTCGGAACAGGCCTATCTGGTCGCCGAACAGCTCGACCTAGGCGATTGGATCGGCGTGACCGGCATCCTCTTTCGCACCAAGACCAATGAATTCACCGTCGAAGTTTCAGAGCTGACCTTCCTGAGCAAAGCTCTGCGACCGCTCCCAGAAAAGTGGCATGGATTGACGGATGTGGAGACTCGCTACCGTCAGCGTTATGTGGACTTGATCGCCAATCCGGAAGTCCATGCTATTTTCGTCACGCGCAGCAGAATCATCGCCGGCATTCGCGCTTTCTTGATCGAACGGGGGTTCCTGGAGGTCGAAACGCCGATGATGCATCCGATTCCTGGTGGCGCTGCGGCGAAACCCTTCGTCACGCACCACAATGCCCTCGGCGTCGATCTCTATCTCAGGATCGCGCCGGAACTCTACTTAAAACGCTTGATCGTAGGGGGCTTTCCCCGCGTGTTCGAAATCAATCGCAACTTCCGGAACGAAGGCATCTCGACGATTCACAATCCTGAATTCACGATGCTGGAGTTCTACGTCGCCTATGCCGACTATCAGGATCTGATCGTCCTCACGGAAGAGCTCGTCTCCTCCCTGGCCCAGCAGATCCTTAGCAAGACGGTCATCGACTATCAGGGCAAGGAAATTACCCTCACAGCTCCCTGGCGCCGTTGGTCTTACCATCAGTCGATTCTGGAAGTGAACCATCTCGACCCCTCCGCCCTACAGGATAAGGATCAAGCGCTTGCAGCGGCTAAAAAACTGGGCATCGCGGTCGATCCCAAGTGGCCGCTCTTCAATATCGTAAATGAAATTTTCGAGGAGACCGTCGAGCCGACCCTAATTCAGCCGACCTTCATCACCGACTACCCGATTGAGATTTCCCCCCTCGCGCGGCGCAAGGACTCGAACCCGGCTCTGACCGATCGCTTCGAGCTCTACATCGCCGGCAGGGAAATCGCCAATGCCTTTTCCGAGTTGAACGATCCGCTGGATCAGCGAGAACGGTTCGAACGCCAAGCGGCGCAGCGAGCGGCAGGCGATGAAGAAGCGCATCTGGTCGATGAAGATTTCCTGCGCGCCTTGGAGTACGGCATGCCGCCGACCGCGGGCGAGGGCATCGGTATCGACCGACTGATCATGCTCTTCACCAATCAAGCATCGATCCGCGATGTGGTCCTTTTCCCACAACTCAGGCCAGAGAACTAACGGTGGTCTTCCCCTACGAAATCTTCGTCGGCTTGCGCTACCTGCGCGCGAAGCGCAGGAATCGAACGATTTCCTTGAACACAGTGGTCTCCATCGCCGGCATCACACTTGGCGTGGCGGCCCTGATCGGGACGGTCGGGATCATGACCGGGTTCAAAGAGGACATCCAGGCCAAGATCCTCGGCACGACAGCCCATATCATCGTTCAGGACCGGATGAAGGATGGCATGAGCGACTACGACCCTGTCATTACGCAGATCGAAACTGTACCTGGTGTTGTGGCTGCCACGCCCTTCGTGCTCAAGCAAGTCATGCTCACGACTCAAACAGGCGTGCAGGGCATCGTGCTCCGCGGCATCGACCCACAGCGAGAAGGTCTGGTAACCGAACTGGCCAAGAATCTTTCGGCCGGTCAATTGGCCGACCTCGGACGACCGGTCAAGATCAAGCAGGCTCCGGTAGATGACCCGACCGGTCCGATGGTCGAAACAGAGCGACCCGGCATCATCCTAGGTAAGGAGTTGGCGCTACGACTCGGCGCCTTTGTCGGGGACACCATCAATGTCGTCTCCCCTCCAGCCGGCCCGGTCAGCGCCATCGGGATGGTGCCGAAGATCAGAACCTTTGCGGTCGTCGCTTTTTTTCAATCAGGGATGTACGAATACGACTCGTCGTTAGCTTATATCGACCTGGCCGAGGCGCAGAAGTTTTTCAATATGGGCCAGACCGTGACTGGCATTGAAATTAAAGTGGCAGATGTCTTCCAGGCTACCGAGACAGCCCGTTCCGTGGAGCAGGCGCTGGGCTTTGCCTATGGAGCGCGCGACTGGATGCAAATGAATCGGAATCTTTTTTCGGCTCTCAAGTTGGAAAAGACAATGATGTTCCTGCTCTTGGTCTTGATCACGATCGTAGCCTCCTTCAATATCGTGAGCACCCTCACCATGATCGTGACCGAGAAACAAAAAGAAATCGCGATCCTCAAAGCCATGGGGGCGACGCGTACGAGTATTCGCCGCATCTTCATGCTGAACGGATTGATCATCGGCCTGTCAGGAACTGCCATCGGTATTCCGCTCGGCTATGGCTTCCTCTGGCTGATCCAGATTTTTTGGACCTTCGATCCTACGGTCTATTACATCTCCAGAATTCCCGTCCATGTCCAAGCGATGGATGTCTTTTTGGTGGCAGGCTCTGCCATTGCGATCAGCTTTGCTGCCACGGTCTATCCGTCGCTCCAGGCAGCCAAACTCGAACCGGTGGCAGCGCTCCGCTACGAATGATGCCGATACAGCTGATATTCTCTTTGGATCCTGGAGCTTTCGCGTGATCACCGTCACCAACTTATCGAAATCGTTCCCGATGGGCGGACAGACCCTCACGGTACTGAAGGATATCAATCTCCAGATTCAGCGGGGCGAGTTAATTGCCGTGGTTGGAGCCTCAGGAGCTGGCAAGAGCACCCTGCTCCATATTATCGGAACGCTCGAACGGCCCACCACAGGGACGGTCCATTTCTACGACCAGGATATGTTCAAACTGTCGGAAGGCGAGCAGGCGGAATTCAGAAATCGACGGATCGGATTCGTCTTTCAATTCCACCACCTCCTGCCAGAGTTCACTGCCCTTGAGAATGCCTGTATGCCGGCCCTGATCCAGCGGAGGCAGAAGGCAGCTATTGAACCGGAAGCGATCGCGTTGCTGGAAGAAGTCGGACTGGGAGCGAGGCTGCATCACAAGCCTGGCGAGTTATCTGGTGGTGAGCAACAGCGGGTGGCAGTCGCACGAGCCTTGCTACAGAAACCTGATCTCGTCTTGGCAGATGAACCGACAGGAAATCTGGATACGCACACGGGCGAGGCGCTTTTCGCCATGATGCGGGCCTTGAATAGGGCCCACGGGACCACTTTTGTGATTGTCACTCATAACGATAAACTGTCGGCCCAGGCTGACAGGATCATCCATATGCAGGATGGTCGAATCGTCTGAGCCTGGTGCTGAAAAAGTCTGCCAGCGTAGCGTGGGAAGAGGACTGAAGGAAAATCTAGCGGGAATGCAACGGAGCTGTCTTCATCGCGGCTTTTAACGAGCGGACGAATTCTGCCACCTGCTTCACCATCTCAGGTTTCTGCTGGTAGGCTGCCATTTTTTTCACGATCGCGCTCCCGACGATCACTCCATCGGCAATAGCTGAAATATTCGCCGCATCCTCCGGCGTCGCAACTCCAAATCCGACTGCGACCGGAACTTTCGTCACCTTTCTGATCTGCTCGACATTCTTCCTCACATCAGTCACGTCCAGCAATTTTGCGCCGGTAATCCCTGTAAGCGACACGTAATAGATGAACCCCTGTGATTGGCGGGACACAAAGGCCCGTCTATCGGCCGTGCTTGTGGGCGCGAGCAGAAATATCAGTTGTAGCCCTGCTGCAGCGACTGGACCCTTGAGAGGACCTGCTTCATCCGGCGGCATATCCGGCACGATCAGCCCATCGACGCCAGCTTGGGCCGCTTCATGGCAGAACCGTTCCGGGCCAAAGGCGTGAATGCTATTGTAGTAGACCATCAAGACCAATGGGATCTGAGTCCTGGCTCTCAATCGTTTGACCATGGGAAGGATGGTTCGTAGCGAGGTCTTGCTGCGCAAAGCCCGTTCTGCCGCCTGTTGAATCACAGGGCCATCGGCGATGGGATCGGAAAACGGGACACCCAGCTCGATGATATCGGCCCCAGCCCGTTCCAGCTCCACAACCAGCTCTTCGGTCACTTGCAGTGAAGGGTCTCCTGCCATCACATAGGTAATAAGCGCCTGCTCGCCTTTTCGTTTGAGCGCTGCAAAGGTACGGTCCAGCCTGGCTATCACAATGTGATCCCCCGAATCTTGACGACCTGTTGGACATCCTTATCGCCGCGGCCAGAGAGATTCACGACCAGGATCTGGCTCTTCTTCATCGTAGGCGCCAGCTTGATCGTATAGGCAATGGCATGGGCGCTTTCGAGGGCCGCCATGATCCCCTCTTCTCTCGCCAGCAAATCGAACGCTGCCATGGCTTCGTCATCGGTCACAGAGGTATAGGAGGTCCGGCCTTGATCGCGCAAATAACTGTGTTCTGGACCGACCGCGGCATAATCCAGCCCAGCTGACACCGAATGAGTCAGATTGATTTGTCCGTCGTCGTCCTGAAGCAGGTAGGTCATGGTGCCCTGTAAGATCCCTGGCTTTCCTCCCTCAAAACGGGCTGCATGTTTGCCGCTCGCGGCCCCCAGGCCGCCCGCTTCCACGCCGATCATCTTCACCTTCTTGTCTTTGATAAAAGCATAGAAAAGCCCCATGGCATTGCTACCGCCGCCGACACAGGCGATGAGGCAATCAGGCAACTTGCCTTCCGCTGCCAGGATCTGCCGCCTAGTTTCGCGCCCGATGATGGCCTGAAAATCACGAATCATCATCGGATAGGGATGGGCCCCGAGCACCGAACCGAGAATATAGTGGGTCGTACGGACATTCGTCGTCCAGTCCCTCATGGCCTCGCTGATGGCATCCTTCAACGTGCGGCTTCCTGAGTCGACCCTTGTCACGGTCGAGCCGAGCAACCGCATCCGGAAGACGTTCAGCGCCTGGCGCTCCATGTCTTCGGTTCCCATGTAAATTTCACATTCCAGCCCGAACATGGCCGCCACCGTTGCAGTCGCGACCCCATGCTGCCCGGCCCCGGTCTCCGCGATGATGCGCGGCTTCTTCATCCGCTTCGCCAACAGCCCCTGCCCGATCGCGTTATTAATCTTATGGGCTCCGGTATGGCAGAGGTCTTCGCGCTTCAAATAAATCTTCGCGCCGCCCAACCGTCTCGTCAGTCGCTCGGCAAAATAGAGAGCGGTGGGGCGTCCGACATAATGTTTTAAATAGTAGGCCAGCTCCGACTGAAAGCGGCGGTCTTTTTTGACGCGAGCATATTCCTGCTCCAACTCCAGCAGCGCAGGCATGAGCGTTTCAGGGACATAACGTCCTCCATACTCGCCGAATCGACCATACTTGTCCGGAACAGAAACCATAACGTTCCTCGCGCTCAGATAAGGTAATGGTAGTATAAACGCGATTACCGCGGTGAGACAACCCTGACGGCGCGAATGAAGGCGCGCACTTTCTCGTTATCCTTCTTGCCTGGCTCCCGCTCGACTCCGCTGCTGACATCGACTCCGTACGGCTGCACCGATTGAATAGCCGTCGCAACGTTGTCCGCCGTGAGCCCCCCGGCCAGGAGAATGTGCGCAGCCCTGGCAACTTCTGCCGCGAACTCCCAATCGATGACTTGGCCTGTGCCGCCATAGGCTTGATCGGAAAAGGCATCCAGGACGAACCCTCGCACGCCTGCTCGGCCTTGGAAATCCGCCAAAGCAAGAAAGGAGCTTCGATCTTTCACTCGCAAGGCCTTGAGCACAGGGCGGCCCAGCTCTTGGCAATAGACTGCCGATTCGTGTCCGTGTAACTGCGCAAGCGCCAGCCCGCAATCGTCCATCAGGCTCCGAACCACTTGTTGCTCTTCATCGACGAACACACCAACCGCTGTCACCAAAGGAGGCAGGCTCATGATGATCTGCTTGGCCAACGAGGGGTGGATGTAGCGAGGGCTCTTTCGATAGAAGACGAACCCCAAGGCATCGGCCCCTGCTTCGACCGCCACTGCGGCGTCCTCGGCGCTGGTAATACCGCAAATTTTGACTTTGGTTGGCATGGACATGTTAGGCCTCTGACTGTGACGGAACTCCCATCAACTCCCGCATCTTGGCTGCCATGTCGTCTGCGCGAATGAGCGATTCTCCGACGAGCATGGCATGGATGCCGGCTTCAACTAGCTGCACCACGTCTTCCCGTTTATGGATGCCGCTTTCGCTGACAATCAATTTGCCTGCTGGAATCCGTTTCGCCAAACGCAGCGTGGTGCCGAGATCGGTCGTAAAGGTCTTGAGGTCCCGGTTGTTGATGCCGATCAGCCTGGCCTCAGGAACTCGCTCCAAAACTCTATCGAGCTCCCGCTCATGATGGGTTTCGATGAGCACATCCAGCCCTAACCCGCGAGCCAGGGCATAGAAATCAATCAGCTGCTGCTGTTCGAGCGCTGCGACGATCAAGAGGACCGCGTCGGCTCCGTAGGCTCGCGCTTCGTAGAACTGAATTTCCTCGACCATAAATTCTTTGTTCAGGGCCGGCATCGGCACCGCTTGCTTGATCTCGCGCAGATACTCGAGGCTGCCCTGAAAGAAATCCTTGTCGGTCAAGACGGACAGGGATGAGGCTCCGTGGGCATAGTAGGTCTTGGCAATCTCCAGATAGTCAAACCGTTCTGAAAACTCCGGACGGAGCAGACCGAGACTGGGCGAGGCTTTTTTGACTTCAGCGATTAACGAAGGACTGCCAGCTGTTTTGGTCGCTTCGAGGGTGACGGCAAAACCGAGTGGACCAGGCGCATCCAGAATCCTCTTCTTCAGTTCGGAGAGATACCCACGGCTTTGCTTGTGCCGGAGTTCCGCCTTTTTATGTTCTAAAATGCGATCAAGGATCACGATGCCTTATCCCTTATTCGTGAAGGCGATGAGACGAGCCAGCTTTTCCGCTGCGGCGGCTGAATCGATAACCTGACCTGCCAAACGGAATCCCTCTTGAAGGTTCGCAGCCTTGCGGCCAGCGACAAGCGCCGGAGCCACATTCAAACAGACGATGTCTCTCTTCGGTCCTTTCCGTCCCTGGAGAATGTCACGAGTGATCACGGCATTCTCTTGCGGCGTTCCTCCTGCCAACTGTTTGGCTGGAACCAGCGCCAGTCCGAACTCTGCCGGATCCAGAAGATAGTTCGAGAGCACGCCACCTTTCGCTTCTGAAATCTGCGTTTTTGTCGTGAGGGTAATCTCATCCAGCCCGTCCATCCCATGGACGACGAAGCAATGTTGCGAGCCTAGACGCATGAGCACATTCCCGAGCAGGGAGGTCAATCGGCTTTCATAGACGCCGAGAACTTGAATCGTCGCTCCGGCAGGATTGGTCAAGGGGCCCAGCAGATTCAGGATCGTCCTGATGCCCAGCTCATGCCTGGGCACGGCGCAATGTCTCATGGCTCCATGATAGAGAGGAGCGAAGAGAAAACCGATCCCGACTTCATTGATACAATCTGCCACCCGTTCGGTCGGCAAGTCGATCTTGACTCCGAGCGCCGAGAGCACGTCCGCACTCCCAGATTTGGACGAGACGGAACGGTTGCCATGTTTCGCGACGGTCAGCCCGGCCCCTGCCACAACAAATGCCGCAGTGGTCGAAATATTGAACGTATGCGCTCCGTCCCCTCCTGTGCCACAGGTATCCACGACCAGCGGATCTCTAACGGCGATACGAACGGCCTTGGATCGCATGGCTCGCACGGAGCCTGCGACTTCCTCGACGGTCTCGCCCTTGAGCCTGAGCCCCATCAAGTAGGCGGCAATTTGGGCTTGAGTCGTAGCCCCTTCCATAATCTCCAGCATCACTGACTCGGCCTCTTGCTCTGTGAGGGAGGAGTGGTCGGCGAGTTTGGCAATCGCGTCTTTAATCATGGCTGAGAACCAGGTTAGTTGGGCTAGAGTTTCAGGAAGCTACGGAGGAGGTCTTTCCCCACCGGCGTGAGGATCGATTCCGGATGGAACTGCACCCCTTCGATGCCTAGGGTCCGATGACGCAGACCCATGATTTCCCCCTCGGCCGTTTCAGCGGAAATTTCAAAACAGCCAGGCAGCTTGTCGCGCTTTACGATCAGCGAATGGTAGCGGGTCGCGTCGAAGGGATTGGGCAGGCCCTGAAAAATCGTTTTCCCGTCATGCCGGATCTTCGAGGTCTTGCCATGCATCAACCGCTCGGCCCTGACCACTTCGCCTCCAAAGGCTGCTGCCAGACACTGATGGCCGAGGCAGACACCCAAGAGTGGAATCTTCCCGCCGAAATGCTTGATTGTTTGGACCGATACGCCTGCTTCCATCGGGGTGCACGGTCCAGGAGAAATGACGATACGGCTGGGCTTCAACGCTTCGATCTCCGCAACCGTAATCTTATTGTTGCGGAAGACCCGCACGTCCTCACCCAGTTCCCCGAAATATTGCACGAGATTGTAGGTGAAGGAATCGTAGTTGTCGATCATCAATAGCATGACATTAGCCCCACAGTCTGAAAGCCGAAAGTCGTCAGGTCGTACGCTATACGAGCGGTCTCGAAGACTTGATCAAGGTGAAGAATTTTTGACTTTCGACGTTTTCTATTCCAGCCCCTGTTCGGCCAACTCAACGGCCTTCATCATGGCCTGAGCCTTATTACAAGTCTCTTCATATTCATGTTCAGGATTGGAGTCCGCGACGATCCCGGCCCCTGCCTGAATAAAGGCCTGATGCTTCTTCATAACGACCGTGCGGATATTGATGCACATATCCATGTTACCGGAGAAGCTGAAGTAGCCCACGGCGCCTGCATAAGGACCGCGCCTGGTCGGCTCCAGTTTGTCGATGATCTGCATCGCCCGAATCTTCGGCGCGCCTGACACAGTGCCGGCGGGAAAACAGGCCCGCAGGACATCGTAGGCCGTCCTCGACTCATCCAGTTGTCCTGTCACGTTCGACACGATATGCATCACATGCGAATAGCGCTCGATGTGCATGAGCGAATCCACGGTCACTGAGCCTGGTTTGGCCACACGGCCCACATCGTTTCGCCCCAGATCGACCAACATGACATGCTCGGCCCGTTCCTTCTCGTCCGCCAAGAGCCCCCGCTCCATCTGCTGATCTTCTTCCAGCGTGGCGCCGCGGCGGCGCGTACCGGCAATGGGGCGGACAGAAATGACGCCGTTTTCACAACGCACGAGCGTCTCGGGCGAGGAGCCGACCATTTCGACCCCCGCGATGCGAAGGTAATACATGTAGGGAGAGGGATTCACCACCCGCAAGGCGCGATAGAGCTGCAGCGGCGGCGCCTGCACGTTGGCCTCCCACCGCTGGGACAATACCGCCTGCACGATATCACCAGCCTTGATGTATTCCTTCGTCTGCACGACCATCTTCTCGAAGCCGGCCTTGCTCATGTTCGAGGTAAAGGTGACCGGCTTGCGACGGCGGTGGGGCTTCGTGCGGCTGAGCGGACGTTTGAGCCTCGCGATCATACGCTCGATCCGCTCTGTGGCTGATCGATAGGAGGCCTTGAGGCCACGTTCCCCTTTGCCCGTGATATGGGCTGTGGCCACGACTTTGATCTTCTGGGCGACATTGTCGAAGATCAACATCGTGTCGGTGAGGAGAAAGGCGAAGTCCGGTATGTTGAGCTGGTCCTTCTTTCTGGCAGCCAGGTCCTCAAACGTCCGTACCATGTCGTAACTCAGATAACCGACCGCACCACCTACGAAAGGGGGAAGGCCAGGCACGGTCACAGGCCGATACCCCTCCATCATCTCTCTCAGACGTTCGAGGGGATTTCCGCGGCTGGGGATACGTTTTTTCTTGGAGCCCTGCACGACCAGAAGGTCGCCTTTGTCTTCATAAACGACAACGGGTGTGCCACTGCCAAGGAAGGAATAGCGAGCCCATTTCTCGCCCCCTTCGATGGATTCGAGGAGGTAGGCGGAAGGGCCATGGTCGATTTTGGCAAAGGCAGAAACGGGGGTCTCATAGTCCGCCAGGATCTCCCGATAGAGCGGAATGAGGTTCCCCTGCCCTCCATACTGCCGAAATTGGTCAAAGCTGAGTGAATATTGCGGCGGCGCCACGGTAATGTCCTATTTATTAACTATTGGCTTACGATGAGTTTCTGTCCGATCTCGATAATATTGTCCTGCAGCGTATTCCACTTTTTCACTTTATCCACGGACACGCCATATTGACGGCTGATCCGATAGAGCGTTTCGCCTGCCTTCACAACATGGGTTGTGGCAGCCCCCAGGCCTCTCTGCGGTGACTCGGCTACGCCTGACAGGGAAAAAGACTCGGGAGAGAGCCCGAGATTGGAAGCGCTCAGATCCATCGTATCGGTAATATCGACAAAGGGATCAACTGCTCGCGTCTTGCGTCCGGGCGCGACCGGTCGTTTCATATCGGCCTTGGCTTTACGTTCCAGCAGCGCCGATTCCTTGATCGCTTCTGCTTCCTCCTGCGCACGGGCCGCTTGCTCACGCACCGCCTGGATCTGCGCCGTGAGCTCACGGTTCCTGGCCTCGAATTCCATCAGTTCGCTCTTGCTCCGCCTGGCTTCATTATCCAGCTCGCTGGTTCGCTTTTCTTCCTGAGCGAGGAGGCGCTGGAAGTTCAGGCTGCGCACTTTTTCTGCCTCGTATTTCTCCGACATGACACAGCCGCTCAGCAACAGTCCCACGCAGATGGCGGGGACGATGCGATAGCTGAATCTGGGCATCAACTTGTTCATGTGATTCTCCTCTTTCATGGATACCTCCTATGGCGGTCGTGAGGGACGGTCCCTCTCGCAGTAAAGCGCGGGCACTCGCTGCAAGCAACAGGGAATCGACCCAAATCGAACAGGTAGAATAGTGTCTAACGCAGTGAAAGTCAAAGCGAATATGGGACATGCGCCGTTTGACCCGCTCCCCGACCCTATGGTACGGTCGGGCTGTCGCATCCTCTATTCGTCGCATCCAGCCCCTATGACCCACGTCGATATTCTTGCCAAACTGACTGCCCTCAAGGACGAAATTCGTCGCCACGATAATCTCTACTATGCCAAGGACCGTCCGGAGATTTCAGATACGGAGTACGATCGCCTCTTCCGCGAACTGATCGATCTTGAGCGACAGCATCCGGAACTCGTCACGCCCGACTCTCCGACTCAGCGGGTCGGAGCGCCGCCGCTCGAATCGCTCATCAAGGTTCCGCACGAACACCTGATGCTCAGCCTGGACTCGGTTCTGGATCAGGAAGAGGTGCAGGCCTTCGATCAGCGGATGAAACGTGAACTGGAAACTCAAGCAATCGAGTACAGCGTGGAACCAAAGTTCGACGGGCTGTCGATCGAACTGGTGTACGACCATGGGATCTTTACCCGCGGCGCGACCCGAGGCGACGGAACCACCGGAGAGGATGTCACGGTCAACCTCCGCACGATTCGCTCTCTGCCATTACAGTTGCATGGACAGCCCGGTCTCCCCAATCATCTGGTCGTGCGGGGCGAAGTCTATATGCCCCTCGACGATTTCCAAGCCTTGAATCGACGGATCACGGAACGGGGCGATGACGCCTTCGCCAATCCCCGCAATGCCGCCTCCGGTTCTCTCAGGCAGTTGGACTCCACGATTACGGCGACCCGTCCCTTGGTCGTGACCTGTTACGAAATTATGGCCCAGTCCTCACCGGTTCCGCCGACTCATTGGGATGAACTGGAACGCATGGCTCAGTGGGGTCTCCCGGTCCCGACGCATCGACGACTCTGTGCCTCAATCGGTCAAGTGATGGACTTCCACCGCGAAACGGAATCGATCCGCGATCAGCTGCCCTATGAGATCGATGGCGTGGTGGTGAAGGTCAATCGCCGGGACTGGCAGGACCGTCTCGGTATGAAATCCCGCAGCCCCCGCTCGGCCATCGCCTATAAGTTTACCCCGCGCAAAGAAATTACCGTCGTGCAGGATATCGTCGTCTCCGTCGGGAGAACCGGAACCCTCACTCCGGTCGCCCTCTTGAAACCAGTGGAGGTGGGCGGCGTCACCATCAGCCGAGCTACCCTGCACAATGCGGATGAAGTGGCACGAAAAGACATTCGCATCGGAGACACGGTCAAGGTGGAACGGGCCGGCGATGTCATCCCCGCGATCGCCGAACGGGTTCCTATCCCCGGTGAGCAGCGCCAGGCCCCCTTTTGCATGCCGGATCATTGCCCCGTCTGTGGATTGAACGTCGCTCGCGAGGGCGCCTATTTTTACTGCACCGGCCAGTCTGTCTGCGGCGCGCAATTAAATGGGGCGATCGAACATTTTGCCTCCAAACATGCCCTCAACATCGAAGGTTTGGGGAAGAAGACCGTGGCACAGCTGGTCGACGAGGGGCTGGTGAAATCGCTCCCCGATCTCTATCGCCTGAGTAAAGACGACCTCATCACACTCGAGGGATTCGCCGACCGGTCCGCCACCCTCCTCCTAGAGTCGATAGCTGGCAGCAAAACCGTGTCGCTTGATCGGTTTCTGCTGGGACTCGGCATACGACAAGTCGGACAACATATCGCCAAAGTTCTGGCCCGTGAATTCAAGTCGCTTGATGAAATCATGACGGCCGACCGGGAACGGTTGCGGCAGATTCGCGAGATCGGTCCTGAAATTTCAGACAGCCTGGTCGCCTATTGCTCGGAACCACGCAACCGGGAGGTCATCGCACAACTTCAGGAATCAGGGGTCCAGATTGCTCCTGGTCTGGCCATGGGCGACAGAGCCATATCGCCCCTCGCCGGCAAGACCTTCGTCTTCACCGGAGGGCTGGACCGCTTCACGCGCGACGAGGCGCAACGGGGGGTCGAAACAGTAGGCGCCCGCGTCTCTTCCAGCGTGAGCAAGAAAACGTCCTATGTGGTGGCGGGACGAGACCCTGGCTCAAAACTAGAACAGGCGAAAAATCTGGGGGTGACGATTCTGACGGAGCAGCAATTTGCTTCTCTGATCAGGAAAGATGGAGAAGAGCTTAGCTGACGAGGTCAAGGTTCGGCGATTCGACGGGGGCCGGCGATTTCTCTTCGCGATAGATTTGAACGCTGCGGATGGAGCGCGGCTCTGCTTCATGGATGAGAATCCGGCAATTGGCGATCCGCACTTCTTCTCCCACCTTGGGGATCCGGCCGATTTCCTCCTGAATGAGGCCACCGATCGTCACAGCCTCGTCACCGAGATCGACTTTCAAGAAATCGTTGATCTTGCGTACTTCGGTTCTGCCATGCACCAGGATATGGTTCTTTCCTAGCCGCTTGATAAGTTCTTCCGTAATGTCGGTTTCGTCCATGATCTCCCCGACCACTTCTTCGAGCAGATCCTCCAGCGTCACGATCCCCATCACTCCGCCGAACTCATTGACGACAACAGCCATATGCCGTTTTTCCTGTTGAAATTGCTTCATGAGGTCGTCCGCCGTCTTGCCGGCCGGCACGAACAACGGAGAATAGGCAATGTCCTTGAGCTTGGCCTCACTCTGCCCCTTGGCCAATTCGGTCAAGGCCCTCGTCTTGTAGAGAATACCCGTGATGTTATCGAGCGTCTCGTCATAGAGAGGAATTCTGGAATATTTGGAGTTATAGAGAAGGTCCTGCGCCTCTTTCAGCCGCATGTTTCCGTCCAAGGAAAAAACATAGAGACGAGGAGTCATCGCGTCTTCCGCTGTAATGTCTTTGAGCTGGAAGACGTTCTTGATCATCTTGACCTTCTCCACCTCGATCGTCCCGGTCTTCCCGCCCTCGTCCAACATGATCTTCAGCTCTTCCTCAGTCACGAAGGGCAGAGACAGACCCTTGCCGCCGGTGAGTTTGTGGATCAACGGCACAATCACAAACAAGAAGGGCTTGAGGAATAGTTGCACCCCGTAAACCGGGTAGGCCATGTTCAGCGTAACCGGCACCGCAAATTTGGCGGCTAGCGTTTTGGGGATCACATCGACGGCGACCAGGAGAACAAAGGTCAGCAGACCGACCATGACGGCCATCGCCTCGTCAAAGAAATTGCGGCCCCCATAGATGTTCAATGTCAAAAATGTGGCATACATCGGTGTCGCCACGCCCACCAGGCGATCGCCGACCAGGATGGTCGAGAGGAGCTTTTGCGGGTCACTGCGGAGGTGGAGGGCCAACTTCGCCCTGGCGCTGCCGGTTTGGGCGAGCGCCCGTAGCTTTGTATCGTTGACCGCGAAGAAGCCGATTTCGGCCGTGGATATCACGGCTGAAATAACGATAAGGGCTAAGAGAATTAGCACATCCATAGATTGCAATTTACTTGAGGGGACCGACTCTGTCGGCTAAATGGAACTGCCCGCAGGGCACGGGGCTATCCCCTATCGCCCTGGACCGGCAATGAAAGCTTTGGCAGAACAACGTGGCGTGGGAGGAACCTATAGGACCTATATCCATCGGGGGGTCACTGTATCACAGGATAAGCTCGGGAGCAAGCATACGATGAAAAATAACTTATAAATCATATGGTTACGTTTGCTGACTACAGAACAACTAATGCACTGCGCGGTAAAATGCATCGATGACGAAAGCTCTAGGAATCGTCTCGAAAGATAAATGGATGGAGCGACAGGGATGATTCGAGGCGGGACGCTGCTGCTTCGGCCTGAGTTTCCGTTGCAAACTGGCCTATCTGCACCCGATAGCGCCTTCCTTCCGGCAGATCGATCGATTGGACTCTGCCCCCGAATAGAACGGGTTGACTCCTTCTAGCAGGTTCACCGCATTCTGCTGATCGGAAAATGACCCGACTTGAACTCGTAAGACCCCCCTATCGGCAGCCCTGCCTTGATAGCCCACGACCCAAAACTCGATCTAATCCGGGCCAGGCCAGGCCATTCTGAGCACCTGAGCCCCGGCGAATAGGCGGGCTTGGAAGGGCCACTACAAGCAGTCAGGGTCGCGGCAAAGAAGGAGGGCAGGAAAAGCAGCTAGAGGAACTGATAGGCACGAAGCCCCTGAGAAGCCATGACTAGAACTCATCGAGCGATTGGTCCTGCAGGATAGTGAGCGCTTTTGGCGTGTTCGAGACGGTGAGGACGACGATCGCCCGCTTTCCTTCACGGGACGGGGTACAGTAGCCGCATTTAATATTGATACGGCCCTTGGTCAAGAGATCCGCCACTTCCGTCAACGCGCCAGGCTTGTTCTCCAGGCTCAATAGCAAGGCCGTTTCCTCGGCGAACTTGATCTTCGCACCCCTCAGCGCGACTCTGGCGCCCTCCAGGTCCGCGACCAAGAGTCTCAGCTTTCCCGTTCCAGTCACTTCCGGAGCGGAAAAGGCCATAATGTTGACCTTCGCTTTCCCAAGGACCTGGGCCACTTCAGCCATGACGCCAGGCTTGCTCCGTCCGCTGATAACCAATTGAGTTGTGGTAGGCATGACCGTTACTCCGTGACCAAGAGACGCATGATTTAAAGGACCTGACAGAGATCGTTTAGACACTGATATTCATACACAGAGCTGAACGGGGCAGCGATCTCCTCTGCCAGTTTCTGCGCCGATTCTTTCCATCCTCGTGGCACGAGGCGATGGAAGGGAACGCTCGAACCCTCGTAGTTAGGAGCAGCCGCTCGTTTCACCACAGGTCTCACACTTGAGACAGGTTCCGTTCCGCACCATGGTGAACTGCTTGCACTGGGAACAGGGATCGCCCTCGTAGCCTTTTTGACGAGCCACTTGAATGGCAGTCAGCGTTACGGTTTCGCGCTTCAGCTCGACTGTATGGGTAACGCTCGCATGGCCATTGCCATGATCGGTGCTCTTATGACGAGGCGCCGCGCCCCGTCGCGCAGGAAATATGTCGGTGCTGATGGAGGTCCCCGCGAGCGTTTCAGGCGTGGCTTCCTCATCGACACATTCAGGGTCCTGCTCATCCTTCTTGACCAAATCCATTCGCAGATCCTCTTCCTTGACCTGCGCCAAGTCGTAGCGATCGAGATAGGTCACGGCCAGTTCCCGGAAGATGTAATCGATGATCGAGGTGGACATCTTGATCCGGTCGTTCAACTTGACCGGCCCGTTCGGCTCGAAGCGGGTAAAGACAAAGGCTTCGACGAACTCCTCCAGCGGCACGCCATGCTGAAGCCCGAGCGAGATGGCGATGGCGAAGCAGTTCATCAAACTGCGGAAGGCGGCCCCTTCCTTATGCATGTCCAGGAAAATTTCGCCACAGGTCCCGTCCTCATATTCGCCCGTGCGGAGATAGAGCTTATGCCCTCCGACAACAGCTTTCTGCGTATAGCCATTGCGTCGGCCAGGGAGCGACCGGCGTTTCGCCAGGTACCGCACCAGCACTCGCTCGGTGATTTTTTCCGCCATCGCCAGCACTTCCGACGTGGAGTCAATCGTCTTGCCGCTGTCCGTCGAGGCGGATAAGGGCTGGCTCAGCTTGGATCCATCGCGATAGAGGGCCACGGCTTTGACCATGCTCTTCCAGGCCAAAAGATAAGACGACTTCACTTCGTCCAACGTCGCATGGGCTGGCATGTTGATCGTCTTGCTAATGGCGCCGCTGATGAAGGGCTGCGCCACCGCCATCATGCGGATGTGCGCATCCACGGCGATATAGCGCTGACCGATCCGGCCGCACCGGTTGGCGCAATCGAAGATCGGCAGGTGCTCGGGCTTGAGGTGGGGCGCTCCTTCTACCGTCATGGTCCCGCAGCAATAATCGTTGGCCGCCGCGACTTCTTCCTGGGTAAAGCCAAGCGCCTTCAACATATTGAAGTTGGATTCGTTCAATTGCAGGTCGGTCAATCCCAACTTCTCCCGGGAGAAGTCCTCGCCCAGCGCATACTTATTAAAGACAAATTGGATTTCGAAGGCCTGAGCCAGTCCGCTTTCCATACGCGCGAGCGCGGCATCATCAAAGCCCTTCTGTCGTAGCGTCTCATGGTTGATGAACGGCGCAGTCTGCAGCGTCTGCCGACCGGCGCAATAGTCCACGATGTCCTGGATCTGAGCCTCGGTATATTCCAAGGTTCTCAGGGCGGCCGGGATGCTCTGATTGATAATCTTGAAATAGCCTCCGCCCGCTAGCTTCTTGAACTTCACCAGCGCGAAGTCCGGCTCGATACCGGTCGTGTCGCAATCCATCACGAGTCCGATCGTCCCGGTCGGGGCGATCACCGTGACCTGCGCATTGCGATACCCGTAGGCTGTGCCCAATTCGAGCGCCCGGTCCCAGGCGCGGCGCGCCGCCACGAGCAGCTCAGGCGGGCAATGTTCCGGCTGGATTCCGATCGGAGGGATCGTCAATTGTTCATATTCTTCCGGAGCGGCATTGTAGGCAGCGCGACGGTGATTGCGGATGACGCGCAGCATGGCCTCACGATTTTTGGCATAGTTGGGGAAAGGCGACAGTTCGGCCGCCATTTCCGCCGACGTAGCATAGGATTCGCCGGTCATGATCGCGGTCAGCGCGCCGCAGATCGCCAATGCTTTGAGCGAATCGTAGGGAATCCCCTGCCGCATCAACACCGTCCCCATGTTGGCATAGCCAAGCCCTAGCGTGCGGAACTGGTAACTCTTCTCGGCAATGGCACGGCTGGGGAAAGAAGCCATCAACACACTGATCTCCAGCACGACCGTCCAGAGACGCACCGCATGGCGAAAATTCTCCAGCTCCAACTGGCCCTCAGTCGTGAAAAATTGGCCGAGGTTGAGCGAAGCTAAATTACACGCAGTATCGTCCAGGAACATATATTCCGAGCAGGGATTGGAAGCATTGATACGGCCATCTTCCGGACAGGTATGCCATTCATTGATGGTGGTGTCGTATTGTGTGCCGGGATCCGCGCAAATCCAGGCGGCCCAGGCAATCTGATCCCAGAGGTCCCGTGCCTTGAGGGTCTTGGAAACTTTGCCGTCGATCCGACGCTTGAGCTGCCAATCCCCGTCCACCTCCAGCGCCGCAAAGAACTCGTTGGGAATACGTACGCTGTTGTTGGAGTTCTGGCCGGAGACAGTCTGGTAGGCCTTGCCATCCCAATTCGTATCGTACTCATGAAACGTAAAATGTGTGAACCCCTGCTGTGCATAGGAAAACATCCGATGCACATAGGATTCCGGAACCATATCCCGCCTGGCCGCCGCCAGGGCTTCCTTGAGAATGGGATTCTCTTTGACATTGGTCTCGATTTTCATCTGACCTGCGCCATCAACGACATGGCAGGCCTTCAATACGGCATTCAGACGTTGCGCGCAGATCTTCGAGCCGGTCACCATGGCGGCGACCTTTTGCTCTTCGACCACCTTCCAATTGATAAATTCTTCGATATCGGGGTGATCCAAATCGAGGCAAACCATTTTGGCGGCCCGTCTGGTCGTCCCGCCTGATTTAATAGCGCCGGCTGCGCGGTCGCCGATGCGCAGGAAGGACATCAAACCGGACGAACGTCCGCCGCCGGACAGGGGTTCGGCATCGCCGCGAAGCTTGGAGAAGTTGGTGCCGGTCCCTGATCCATACTTGAACAGGCGCGCTTCCCGCACCCATAGATCCATAATGCCACCCTCGCCGACTAAGTCGTCGTCAACGGATTGAATGAAACAGGCATGCGGTTGTGGATGCTCGAAGGCGTTGGTGGCTTTGACTACTTCGCAGGTCTTGGGATCGACGTAGTAATGGCCCTGCGCAGGACCTGAAAGGCCATACGCATAATGGAGCCCTGTGTTAAACCACTGCGGGGAGTTCGGTGCAACCATTTGATGCGCGAGCATGTAACAGAGCTCACCGTGGAAGGCATCGCTATCCTCGGGCGTCTTGAAATAGCCGAAGTTTTTCCCCCACGAGGTCCAACACCCGGCAAGGCGCTCAAACACCTGTCGGGAGTCCCACTCGCCACCCAACTGCGGCTTACCGTCTGCTCCGATGATCGGATTCCCCTGCTCATCTCGCTGGGGCACTCCGGCTTTCCTGAAATATTTTTGCGCGAGAATGTCGATTGCCAACTGGGACCAGGGTTCCGGAATATCGATGTTGTCCAACTTGAACACCGTCGACCCGTCGGGATTACGAATTTCCGACGAACGTTTCACGAACGGTAGGCCTTCATAGGGACTTTGTCCGCGACGTGTAAATCGACGTTCTATTCTCACTATTTCCCCTCCCCAGCCGCACGGTTGCTATTTGGTATCAAGTTGCTCAGCACACCTAATGAACAACTACATATAGCTATCATGAAAAATTGTCAACACCAAATGTAGTGGTCGTCTGTGAAAACTGAGGACAGCCTGTGGATAACTATAACCGCTTGCTGGAGGCTATTTCCCCGATGTTCAGACCCACTTATCCACAGATTTTCGAGCAGAAATGACCTCGCTTTAGGGCCCAATGGATTCCCCGTGGAAAAAAACCTACAGGCCCCGATGCCCGATGGCCATAATGGCCTCATCCACCCCCTCAATAGGAACGAATCGGCCATAGATTCCGATGACTACCACCCGGGTACCCAGCACTGTGGTTTCGAACCGACTGAGCATACCAAAATTGCGACGCACCGTGTGGGGACGGATCATGCTATTCAGCAGTTCCTGGCTATGTCTGCGAAAAATACTTCTCACCAGCGACCCCTCCCGTTCCGGAGTGGCCTGCTCCATTCGCTCCATGGCCTTGGCCAGTTCTGATTGTATGAAGTTTAGATATTGATCCGTAGTGGGGTTCGTCAGAGCCAATACGACATTCACGGCCAATACCGCCACAACCAAACTCAAGCGCAGAAGGCTCATCCTGATCCCTATATTGATTAAAGCCAAACCGCACGCGCCCCAGGCTCCGAGGGAACGCAGGGATGGCATCTTTCTTTGACAAACAAGCGCCGCATGACTAGCCTACACTCGATTGGCCTGTTGTGGCAATTATGCCGCTCAGATCGCCCGCAGGAGGAGAATCACTATGTTTGTTTGGAGCAAACGCCTTGTCGCAACTCTGCTGGGGTTATTTATGCTCATGCTGGGCGTTTTTCTCTTCAATGCAGCGCCGGACAGCACGAGCAGCCTCAAGATTCATACGACCCGCTGGATGGCGCTCAACTATGTCGGCTTGATTATCTGGGTCTTCGTCTGGATGATCGATCAAACGAGAATGCGCGGGAAAAATGTCTGGGCCTGGCTCGTCCCCTTTATCCTCGCACCCCTTCCGACCCTCATGCTGTTTGTCTTGTTTCTCCAGCGGCGCATTCAGCCCTCATCGATCAAGTGAACCGGCTCCGGTAGTTACAACACGGCCGGCCTCCTGGTGCAGCTGCACCCGGAGAGCCCAGACCAGCCAGATACCAGGCAGGGCAATTAGGAAAGACCAGAAGAAGAACTGCGCCCATCCGACCAGCTCGACCAAATCGGCTGACGGGCGACCGGAGAACACGCGACCGAGCGCTTCGAGGGACGAGAGCAGGGCGAACTGGGTTGCCGTATAGCGATGGTCGCATAGGGACATAATCAAGGCGACAAACGCTGCCGTGCCCATCCCCCCTGTCACATTCTCGATAAGAATCGAGGCAGTCAGCGCTGCGTAGCTCTTCCCCATCCAGGCCAGCCACATGAATCCCAAGTTTGAGACCGCTTGGAGAAGCCCGAAGAGCAACAACGACCGAACCATCCCAAGCTTAGCCATGGCGACTCCCCCAGCCAAGGCGCCGATGAGGGTAGCTGCGAGCCCCAGGCCCTTCACATACCCGACCTCGCTGACGGAGAAACCCAGCCCCCCAATCAGAAACGCCGTTTGCAGAGACGCAGCAACTGCGTCTCCTATTTTATAAAAGACGATGAGCGCGAGCAGCCCCAACACTCCGGGACGGGAAAAGAGTTCCTTCAATGGTCCACCGACTGCTTCAGCCAGGCTGGCAGGCGTGGCACAGGGCTCGGACGGTTCAGGGCTTAGAAAAATCGTGACGACTCCTGTCGCCATGAGCCCTGCCAGCAGCAAATAGGTATTCTGCCATCCAATATGGCCGGCTAGCAGCAAGGCCCCGGCACTCGCCATTAACAAGGCGCAGCGGTAGCCATTCACCCAGACCGCTGCGCCGAATCCCCGCTCAGGCCGCAATAGCACATCAGTGCGATAGGCGTCGAAGACGATGTCGAGTGAGGCAGAGAGAAAGGCTACCACCAGGGCCACCATTCCGAGGATCTCCGGACGATCACCAGGGCCGGTCACGGCCATGGCAGCCAGCCCGATCGCAACGCTGAGCTGCATCAGCAGCATCCATCCCCGCCGACGCCCCAGCCAGGGCGGCACGACGCGATCCATCAGCGGCGCCCAGAGAAATTTCAACGCATAGGGAAGCCCGACCAGCGTAAAAATGCCGATGGTCTTCAAGTCCAGCCCGGCGACCGTCAGCCAGGCCTGCAGCGTACCGGCCGTGAGAGCCAGTGGGAGCCCCGAGGCGAACCCCAAGGGCAGCATGATACCGATGCGCCGGTTCGCAAGCGTCTGGATGAGCGATGGAAGTTTCATCGAGTCTTGTCAGTCCGCATGAGGCCGTAGCATAGCATCGAAACGAACGGAGGGCTCAGGACATTCTAAAATTACTCGAACGGATCGTCGATGCACGAGGGGCGGTGTGAGGATCAGCAGGGCTGCCCGTTCAACCCGCAGGAGTTGTAGCGGGACAGATCGAAGTCCATATTTTCTTGATAGACCCGTTCATTGCCATTCACGCCATCCTGCTCCGGATCGTTGTACATCGTATGATTCCACCAGTAGAACAAAGGATAGGCCTCAGTCCTGTACACAGGATTTCCGTAGGTATTCTTGGCAGATTCATGGACAATTCGGCCTGTGACGTAATCGACATGGCCATCGCCATGCAGTGCATACAACATCAAGAAGAGCCGCGCCTCCTGATCGTAATGTTCCTCGATCCTGGTCGCAAGATCCGGCTCAACCGGAAGGCTGTCCTTCGCCCACCCTCCTGACAGTGGAAGAAGAAGAACGCACGTGAGGATGGAGGCAGCAAACCGCGACGGTGCCATGATGCGTGCGATCCTACCATGGGCTCCAAGAGCCTTCAATCGAATCCACGCGCCCAGTATGGCAATGCTGCGCTCCTTGCTCCTGATGGAAAGATCTTCCTATAATGACACCGCCATGATCAAACGCACCCACGCCACACAGGCCACAGCCACACCGACTCACGTCCACCTTGAGACCTTCGGCTGCCAGATGAACGAGTACGATTCGGAACTCGTACGCGCGCTTATGAAGCAGGACGGATTTGTCTTTACCGAGGAGCAGGAGCGAGCCGACGTCATTCTCATGAACACCTGCGCGATTCGCGAAAATGCCCATAATAAAGTCTATAAGCACCTGTCGGAACTGAAGAAGATCAAACGGCAGCGCCCCTTGGTCGTCGGCGTCTTAGGCTGCATGGCCCAAAACCTGAAAGAAGAGCTTACGGAGATCCAGCCGCTGGTCGATGTCCTGGCAGGCCCTGACTCCTATCGCCAGCTGCCGATGTTGATCCGCACTGCCCTGCTCGCACAGGAAGAAGGGTTGGACCAGAAGGGACTCGCTGTCGACCTCTCGGAATATGAGACCTACCACGATGTGGTGCCGGACAGACATGACGGGGTGAATGCCTGGATCGCCGTCATGCGGGGCTGCGACAACTTCTGCAGCTTCTGTGTGGTCCCCTATACGCGAGGGCGTGAGCGCTCCCGCGACGCGGAGGGCATTATTCTGGAAGCGCGCAAGATCGCCGAGCAAGGCTTCAAACAGATCACGCTTCTTGGACAAAACGTGAACTCCTACCGGTTCGGCGATTGGGATTTTGCGCGCTTGATCCTGGCCGTCGCAGATGTGCAGGGCATCGAGCGGGTGCGCTTCACGTCCCCGCACCCCAAAGATTTCCCCATGCCGTTGCTGGAAGCCGTCGTATCCCATCCCCATATCTGCAAACAAATTCACTTGCCGCTTCAATCGGGCAGCGACCGGATCCTCGGATTGATGAATCGCGCCTATACCATTCGCGAGTATCGCGCCTTGGTCCACCGCATCCAGGCCCTGAGGGCGAACATCGTCCTTAGCACTGACATCATTTGCGGCTTTGCGGGAGAGCGCCCCGAGGACTTTGAGGAGACTTACCGGCTTGTCGAGGAGATGCGATTTCACTCGGCCTTTATCTTCAAATATTCCGAGCGGAAGAACACCATCGCCGCCCGCAAGTTTCCCGACGATGTGTCCGAAGCGGTGAAGACCGAACGGGTCACCAGACTCTTCGACCTCCAGCGGAATATTTCCTATGCGCGCAATCGGGAATATCTCAACGCCGTGCTGCCCATCTTAGTCGAAGGGGACGCCAAGCGATCGGCAGCCCAGGGCATGGGGAAAAGCGACGGGAACATTACCGTCATCTGGGACAAGCAAGCCGTCCCCTCGCACCCGGGGGAGCTCCTCTCGCTCGCCATCTATGACGCCTCCTCCACAACCCTCTACGCTGAGCCGCCGCCAGTGTCTTAACGCGGCATCAGCCCGTTACCCAACCCCATTTCTGTCTGGTTTTCCCCAAAAAACGAACATCGCTGCACGAGATTTGCCGCTCCAGATGGAGCGGTCCTGCTCACTGTGGCGCCGCCTCACCCAGGTGCGCAGATTGCCGTAGCCCCTGCCAAACTGGCCGTGCCGGCAAGGTATCCGATAACCCGGCACAAAAAAGAAACAGGCGAAAGTCACCAAGCCGCGCTACGCCACTCACCCCACGTCTAGCAACTCCGGGTGGAGCAAGACTACATCGCTCGAGAGAGGCTGCCGAAAGGTCATCCGAGAATAGCAGGCATAGGTTACATAGGTATCTTGCAGGCAGTACCGAGCCAACTCAGGCCCCTGCCCCTTCGCCCACATCTCAGCCACTTGCGATCCACTTCCCGATTTAGTTTCAACGTTCAACGCTCGCGCCAGCACATCAAGTTTCACCCACCCCCGCGTATCCCAATTGCTCCAGACCGCCATCGTATCGTAGACCGGCTCCGTTCTGAATTTGGCAAGGTTGATGTCCAAACTCGGCTTGACCTGATGGATCATCGACCGCTTCTTAATGAATGGCAGATCGAACCCCAGACCGTTATGGGTGATAAAAAGCGACGGGCGGCTCTGCGCCAAACGATTCCAGAATTGCTGCAGCAACTCCCGCTCATTTCCACCATACCAGGCCACTGCACCGCGAGGCTCGAGCTGGTCGGAGAATTCCAAGAAGCCGATACAGACGATCCGGCTGAACGTGCCGTCAAACGAGGACTTCGCATACTGCTCATCCTCGACTCGTCGTTGCTCATCGGCGGCCCCTGCCGCAAACAAATCGTGGTCCCCGGCCGGAACCGAGTTGTCGCTGGGTGGCAGCTTGCCCGCGAGACGCGCCCATTCCTCTCGAGGCGCTTGAATCGTTTCAATGTCCAGGACGACTTTCATACAGACTGCCTCCGCAACGCCTCAAGGATCGGGCGGTCCGCTGGCGGAAACTCAAAGTCCTCCAGCTCGTGCGGCCAGACCCATCGAATCTCTGCACAATCGACTGCCGTGGCCTGACCGGATTCGATCCCGCACCGGAAGAAATGCAGCTCCACGATTTTCTCAGGATATTGGTACCGAACGACCTGGAACGGCACCGGCGTGCCGATACGGATATTTAGCTCCTCGAACAACTCCCGCCCCAGACATTCTTCGAAGGTTTCTCCCGGCTCGCGCTTGCCGCCAGGGAATTCCCAGAAGCCCGCCAAGTGCACGTCAGTTTTCCGTTTGGCGATCAAGTACCGGCCTTCACGATAGACCAGACCTGCCGCGACTTCAACGACTTTCATAGCGCCCGATGCTCCGGCTATTTCCGAACGAAGGGGTAGGTTTTGCAGAAGGACTTCATCGGACATTCCTGGCACGATGGATTTCTCGCCGAGCAACAGGTCGCCCCAAAGTCCATAATCGCCTGATTGAAGTCGTAGCCTTTCCCACGCGGGATCAAGGCTTCCGACAATTGCCAGAGTTTCGGCTTCTGCGTCTTGGGATCGCCCTTGGCCACGAACACCCGGTGCAGGACCCTACTCACGTTTGTATCCAATATCGGCGCATCCTCGTTGAAGGCAAAGGACCGGATCGCGCCGGCCGTATAGCGTCCGATTCCCTTAAAGGACAGCAGCTCTGCCGCATCGCTCGGCAGCTGGCCGCCATACCGTTCCACCGTCTCGCAGGCGATGCTATGCAGCCGCTCAGGCCTGATATTGTAGCCGAGCGGATACCAGGTCTTCTTCACATCCGATACCCGCGCATCGGCCAGCTCCTCGAAACTGGGATAGCGGTCGAGGAACTCATGGTACTTCGGAATCACCCGATCGACCTGAGTCTGCTGCAACATCATTTCAGACACCAAAATGTGGTAGGGATCGGATGTCTTGCGCCAAGGCAGATCGCGGCCATGCGTGGCATACCACTTCAACAGCCGCGTCTGAAAACGACGCTTCGAGGCGGGATCGAGCCGGAGCGGCTTCTTCGGGCCCTTCTTCATCTGCTACGGCTGCTGGGGGAGCTGCCCCACCTTACCCGCCCGCACCGCCACATGCTCGGCAGAGACAGGCGGCGCGGCATTGACCGGTGCACCCATGAACCGACAGAACCGCAGGCAACTGGAACCGACTCCTCGCAAAATTGACAATGGTGTCATCGCTCCAATCCTCTATGCGATTCCATGAAACGGTCCTGCTCGAAACAACGCAGCGAAAAAGAGACAGGCCTAGCGACCAATTCCAGCCCCTGAAAACGAGGGAATATGTACCACAGTCCAGCGCCCCTTTCCAAACTTGCCGGAGGGTTAGGCCACTCCCCTGCTACCGGTATTTTTTCGCGGCGTGCGATTCGCATCTACCCCTTGCTGTTCATGGACGGAGCACCCCGCGAATATATCCGCCAGAACCCTGCTACGCAGGCGGATTGCGTTGACATTCTCCCGGTCGCGGATAGCCTTTCAGCAGCGACCTAGCCAGGGAATCCTCATGCCGCAGCACCTATCGGCGCAGCGTGATCGAGATGGTCACGCGAAAAGGCCACGGGGCGCTGATCCGAGTCCGTCGACATCGGCATCGAGCTTCTGGCGACTTCCCGCCCTATCCAGCCCCCCTGAACCGCACGATCCAACCGCTCCAGCCAGCAGCAGGCCTGCAATAGGCGCCATCGCGTAAGTTGCATTTCAGCCCCTTGCATCGGTATCCTCTTATCATGATGGAACTCTCCTCTCTGTCGCCGGAGCAACTAAAAGACCTGGTGCGCGGGATCGTCGACGATCGCCTGCGCGAGTTGCTGGGCGACCCGGACCTCGGACTCCAGCTAGGCGAGGGGCTACGCACCAAACTGAAAGCCTCGTTATCCAATACAGAGCGGCTGTCCGGGGAAGACCTTGCGGACCAGCTCGGACTGCGCTGGTAGAAACCCATGGGCTGGTATCGCCTCGCCTATCGCCCGACTATCCTCCAAGACCTTGCAGGCCTCGATTCGGTCCTGGCTCAGCGGCTGTTCGACAAGACTAAGTGGCTTGCCTCAAACGTCGAGAACTTACGCCACGAACCCATTGCACCTGACCTCACAGGCCTCTTCAAATATGCCGTCGAAAATTGGCGGATTTTCTATTCCATCGATCGCGAGGATCACCTGCTCGACATTCACCATATCGTCAGCCAGAAAGAACTTGGCTCATGATTGCCATTACTGTGTCCGCCATTGCGAAACTGAAAGCGATTCAACGCGAACATCCTGAAGATCCGGTCGTCAGAATTACCGTGCGCGATCTGGATGAGTCACGATTGAGCTTCAGCATCACGTTGGAAGAAGACAGTCATCCTGGCGACGACGTGCAGCCGATCGATGGCCTGACGATCGCGGTGGACCGGCAGAGCGGACCGCGGATGGGCGGTGTGACGGTCGACTATACGGAGGCAGAAGGGTTTCGTTTTCTGCATGACGGCGAAGGCCGGAGCCTGCCGCTGCTCACGATTCCCACGCTCAATTAATGGAAGCGGCGCCCGTCGTCAATCAATCAGACAATGTCGCGACATGCACCTGGAAGGCCCCTCGCGTGACGTCAGCGACATAACGGCGCAACACGTCCTTGACGACCGGGAAGGCRATCTCGTCCCAGGGAATGGCAGCGAGGGAGAAGAGCTGCACCTCGAGGCTTTCCTCCCCGACCCCAAAATCCGGCGAGTGCATTGGCCCGCGGAATACCAGGTRGGCCTGGCCGATGTTCGGTATGCTTAGCACCGCAAACAGGGAAATCCGCTCCACCTGAGCCTGCGCCTCCTCGAAGGTCTCGCGAACGGCTGCCTGCTCGGTGCTTTCGCCGATTTCCATAAATCCGGCAGGGAAGGTCCAGAGACCGGACTTGGGCTCGATGGCCCGCCGACAGAGGAGAATTTGTCCGTCCCATTCCGGAATACAGCCTGCGACGATTTTCGGATTATGGTAATGAACCGTCTGGCAGGAGCCGCAGACAAACCGCAGACGATTATCGCCCGCGGGGATTTGTTGAGTGACAGGCGTGGCGCACACGCTGCAATAATTCATAGGCTAGTGACGGGTGATCCGCGCAGGATGACGAGCGAAACAAAGACCGTTCGCGCGTCTCGCGAGGCGCTCTAGAAATATGGATAGCACAAAACTACGATTCTTTGCACCCTGTCCTCAGGGATTGGAAGGGGTGCTCGAGCAGGAGCTCCACGACCTGGGCGTGCCCATGACCACAAAGACGGAGGGAGGGATCTCCTTCCTGGCTCCGTGGGCCACGATGTATTGGGTCAACCTCAAGAGTCACCTTGCCAGCCGCGTCCTTTGGGAAGTCGGACAGGCCCCCTACCTTTCGGAAGACGATGTTTACCGCGCAGCCTATAGCCTCCCCTGGCCTGACTGGTTCACCTCGTCACAGACCATAAAAGTGAAGGTCAGCGCGCGCCGTTGTCCACTGACCAGCCTGGATTTTATTACGCTGCGTATTAAAGATGCCGTCTGCGATAAGTTCATGGCGGTGCGCCATAAGCGACCAGACGTGGACACAAAGCACCCGAACATCAAGATCGACGCCTTCCTCGATGAATCCACCGTCACCTTCTATCTGGACACCTCCGGCGACCCCCTCTTCAAGCGAGGCCATCGGGTCCTGTCCGTCGAGGCGCCCTTGCGCGAAAACCTGGCGGCCGGCTTGCTGCGACTGGCGGGCTGGACTCCCAATGAGGTCCTGCTCGACCCCATGTGCGGCAGCGGCACCATCCCGCTCGAAGCCGCGCTGATGGGGCGCAAGATCGCGCCGGGGCAGTCCCGCTCATTCGGGTTTGAACGGTTGATCGTCCATGATCCCAAACGCTGGGGCCATCTGCGCGAAGCCTCCCGGATCAAACAACTGGCGACCGTACCGGCTGCCATCTATGCCTCCGACTGGGATCCTGCCGCAGTCAAGATTGCGCAACGGATATTTCAGGGAGCGGGAGTCGGAATCGATATTCGCCTGAGACAAAGCGACGTGCTCGACCTCGAAGCTCCAGCGGAGCGGGGCGTGATCATAATCAACCCGCCCTACGGAGTCAGACTCAGCAAACCGGAGGAACTGGATCATTTCTACCCCAAGTTGGGCGACTGGTTGAAACAGCGATTCAGCGGATGGCGGGCCTATATCTTCACCGGAGATTTACGGGTCCCCAAACTGATCGGCCTCGCGCCATCGAAACGCATTCCCCTCTTCAACGGGCCGCTAGAATGTCGTCTGTATGAGTTTTTGATTATGTCGGGATCCATGCGTAAAACGATGGCCCCGCCCGATAGCACAGCGTAGCAGTGCCGCGTCGGCCCCGTGCGTTGCGCCCTAGCCGATCCCTATGCAACCATACCGTCCGTTCCTCAACGAAAGGAGCCGAACCATGCAGCCAAAGATTGAAATCGGTCCGATTGTCAAAGTGGTGAAAACCGATGCGGACTGGAAAAAGCTCTTCGCGCCGGAGGCCTACCGGGTCCTGCGGCATGAGAGTACCGAGCCGCCCTTCAGCAACAATTTCCACGACAACAAGACCGTCGGTATCTACTTTTGCGCCGGATGCGATCTGCCGCTATTTTCATCCGAACATAAATTTGACAGCGGCACTGGCTGGCCCAGCTTCTGGCAGCCTATCGCCCCGGAAGTCATCGAGACCACGACCGATTACAAATTAATTCTCCCAAGGACCGAAGTCCACTGCGCCCGCTGCGAAGGCCATCAAGGCCATCTCTTCAAGGACGGCCCCAAACCGACGGGGCTCCGGTACTGCATCAACGGGGTGGCCTTGAAGTTTGTCCCGGCCTAGGAGTTGGATGCACTGATGCAACCGGTTGAACCTCTATCCATCCGCTGGGTCTCCTCGGTGGAGGCGATCGCCTCTGCTCTCTGGGACGCCTGTTTTCCCCCGCCCCTTGAGGGCCTCTGGTGGTATCGCGCACTCGAGCGAAGCCGCCTGGAAGSGCAATTCACCTTTGCCTACGCCATCCTTGAGCGAGGGACCCGGCCAGTCGGTATCGCCCCCACCTTCCTGATGGATGTCCCGATCGATCTTGTCGCGCCGCCCGCGATTGCCACGATCCTCCGTGTCGCCGGCGCAGTGCTCCCTCGCCTACGGTATCAACGGACCCTCTTCGTCGGCTCTCCTTGCAGCGATGAAGGCACGATCGGCTTGCGCCCTGGCATCGCGCTGGCGGACGTGGCGCCGCTCCTCCATGACGCCCTCACGGTTCGAGCGCGCCAGGCTGGCGCGCCGATGATCGTTTGGAAAGATTTCCCGGACACGCTCTCCGCCGCGCTGGATCCCTTATGCGCCAGCCGGGGCCTCTTCAAACTGGCCAGCTATCCCGGCACGCGCCTTTCCGTGCCGACAGGCGGCTTCGAAGCCTATCTCCAGGCCCTCACCTCCTCCCACCGCCACAACCTCCGCAAGAAGCTCCGGCGCAGCAAAGAGCTCGGTGCACTGCAGGCCACGCTACTGCAGCATCCCAGTCCTGCGCTCCTCGAAGAAATCTTCCCGCTTTTCTTGCAGACCTATGAAAAAGGCAAGACGAAGTTCGAACATCTGACGCCAAAGTTTTTCGAACTCATCGCAGCGGAAGACACGTCCTACTTTGTCCTGCTACGAAACCAACAGACCGGGAAACTGGTGGCCTTCATGCTCTGTTTTCGCATAGGCTCCCGCGTGATCAATAAATTCATTGGGCTGGATTATGCCTTGAGCGGTCAGTGGTTCCTCTACTTTCGCCTTGTGGAGCAAGCGATCATCTGGGCCTCCGCTGTCGGCGCAACCGACTTTCAAAGCGGCCAAACCGGCTATCGCGCAAAGCTCGACCTCGAACATCGCCTCGTCCCCCTCAATAACTACTGCCAGCACCGGCACCCCTGGCTGCACCGCCTCTTCGCCACCGTCGCCACGAGGATCACCTGGGCCACCCTCGACGACGATCTCGCGCAACAGCCCTTCCCCAGCCACTAGGCATCCGCTCGGGCAACTGCTGGGTGGATCGCCTTGGTGACCATTGCATGCCGTTCACTGCGAGGGCCAGCCCGCGCGGGACGGTCGCATAGCATTCCCTCGGGCAGTATGGTATGTCGAGCCCATGGCTGGCCCACACGTTCTCCTGCTCATTCCGCCACTCACGCAGCTGAATACRCCCTACCCGGCCACGGCCTATCTCACGGGGTTTCTCCGCAGTCGCGGGATTGACGCCGATCAGGCCGACCTCGGCATCGACATGGTGCTCCGACTCTTCAGCCGATCGGGACTCCAATCAGTCTTTGATCAGGTGCGCCAGCAGGCGACTGCATTGCCAGGCGAAGCCAGACAGATGCTCGCAGTCGCGCCTGCCTATCTGAGCACGATCGACCCGGTCATCGAATTTCTTCAGGGGCGCAATCCTTCTCTGGCTTTGCTCCTGGCCCGCCCAGGGTTCCTCCCCCAAGGCCCTCGATTCACCGGCCACAGCAGTCGCGCGTCGTCATTGCGCACCTTGCCGGAGCAGGATCGCGCCAAACGCTATGCCACGCTCTACCTCGAAGACCTCGCCGATTTGATCCAGGCGACCGTCTCGCCCCATTTTACCCTGAGCCGGTATGCCGAGCATATCGCCCGCGCGGCCTCCGCGTTCCAGACGATCATCGACGCGGTCGCTGTCCCTCCAACCCTGACGGATCAATTGATGCTCGAATCCTTGTGGGCGCACCTCGATCGCCTGAATCCATCGCTCGTCGCCCTCACCGTCCCCTTTCCCGGGAACCTCTATGGCGCCTTTCGTGTCGCCCACTCGATCAAGAGCCGGAGGCCGGATCTCGCCATTGCCTTGGGCGGRGGCTATGTCAACACCGAGCTCCGRCGTCTGGCGGACCCCCGCGTGTTTGACTACGTCGATTACGTCACGCTCGACGACGGCGAGAGGCCGCTGCTGTCATTGATTGAACATCTGGCAGGCACCAGGTCCCGACAGCAACTCTGCCGGACCTTCTATCGGGAAAAGGATTGCGTCGTCTTCGCGAATAAGACWGCCGAGCCTGAATTCAGCATGAGCGAGGTCGGCTGTCCAACCTACCGTGGCCTGGACTTGAGTCGATACCTCACGATCCTGGATAGCACGAACCCGATGCATCGTCTCTGGTCGGAAGGCCATTGGAACAAACTCACGGTCGCCCATGGCTGTTACTGGAAACAATGTACGTTCTGCGACGTCGGGCTCAACTACATCAGCCGCTACGAAATGACGCCGACCGATCGGCTCATCCAACAGATCGAACACCTGATAGCCGAGACTGGGTGCCGTGGATTCCACTTCGTCGATGAGGCGGCCCCTCCCGCTGCGCTAAAGTCGCTGGCCTTGGGTCTGCTGGAACGGGGCRYCACGATTTCCTGGTGGGGCAATATCCGCTTTGAAGACGCCTTCTCGCCGGACCTCTGCCGCCTCCTGGCCGCCTCAGGCTGTATCGCCGTGACGGCAGGACTCGAAGCGGCCTCAGACCGTCTGCTGGAGAAAATCAAAAAAGGCATTACCGTCAATCAGACCGCGCTGGTCGCCGCGGCCTTCAACAAGGCAGGCATCCTCATCCATGCCTACCTCATGTACGGCTGTCCCTCTGAGACGGTCCAAGAAACAGTCGACTCATTGGAGCGAGTGCGACAATTAGTACACGCGGATCTCATTCAATCGGCCTTCTGGCATCGCTTTACCGCCACGGCCCATAGCCCGATTGGCCTTCAACCTGCCGCTCATGGCCTGCGTATCCTTGGACCGGAGTTTCAGGGTTTTGCGGAGAACGACCTCCAGCATGAGGATGGAGGGCGCACGACGCCGGAATGGCTCGGCGAGGGACTCAGGCAGTCGATGCTCAATTATCTGGAAGGGAACGGGCTCACGCGTGACCTGCGCCACTGGTTCGACCATTCCGTACCAACGCCACGCGTCTCCCCCACCTGGATACAAAAGCTCCTCAAGGGGCGAACCGTGGACGACACCGCGCAGGCGGAGCGGCGATTCGTCTGGCTCGGAGGCCAACCCGTCTGTGAACCGGTTGGAAGAAAAACAAAGATCATTCTGCCGGCCCGCACCAGCGATCACGTCCTCACCCTCGCCACCCCACAGGCCCAGTGGTTAAGCGATCTGCTCCGTCGCTCCACGCCACGCACTACCTCCTCGCGTCCCTACTTATTACTCAAGGACGCGCGCGCGACATTTCCCGGCACAGCAAAAGAGTTTGACTCCTTCCTCGGCACAGCCGCCTGGAAAAAAGTCCGAACCGCTGGACTATTGCTCGTCTGAGACCACGTCTCACCAGCCGCTTTTCGCRAGAAACAACACGGGCGGGAGGGGCACTGAGCCTCTCCCGCCCTCGATGACGAATGACCGATTCGTTACTTGTTGGGCTGCGGGGTATACCGCAGATACGGCTTCACCGCCTTGAACCCCTTGGGGAAAAGCGTCTTCGCCTCGGCATCGTTCACGGCCGGCGTGATGATGCAATCGTCCCCATCCTTCCAGTTGGCAGGCGTGGCAACTTTGAACTTCGACGTCAATTGCAGCGAATCGATCACGCGCAACAGTTCGTCAAAGTTCCGGCCGCATGACGCTGGATAGGTCAACGTGAGCTTCACCTTCTTATCTGGCCCGACGATGAACACCGAACGCACCGTCATATTGTCCAACGCGTTCGGATGGATCATGTCATAGAGGGTCGCRACCTTCTTGTCGGGGTCCGCAATGATCGGATAGTTCATCGTCGTATGCTGCGTCTCATTGATATCGTTGATCCAGCCCTTGTGCGACTCCAACGGATCCACGCTGACGGCGATGACTTTCACGCCCCGCTTCTTGAACTCCGGCGTAATCTTCGCAACGGTCCCCAACTCGGTGGTGCAGACCGGGGTGTAATCTTTCGGATGCGAAAAAAGAATCCCCCACCCGCCGCCCAACCACTCATGAAAGTTGAGGGTCCCTTCCGTGGTCTCCGCCGTAAAATTCGGTGCTTCATCACCCAATCGTATTGCCATAGCAGCCTCCCTTAATATTCACACCAATGACTCGACAGCGCACACCGCAATACGATACTGTTCTTTCTGGACGAAGGCAAGGGGGATCAGGAGAAGACATGATGCGCGGACCATATCCGAGGAGTCCAAAGATTCGCTTGGGGAATATCGCCCATTTAGGGCGCATGATCGACAAGGTCCGGCTCCGGCAGGCTGGCCAGATTCAGGACTATAACTATTTAACCGTGGGCTTCGACCGCTACCTGCTCGACTTCCTCGAGCTCGACACGTCTGCATTCGAACAGAACGTGCGAGACGGAGGAACCGACCAGGACATCCTGGACTGGGTGCGCGCACAGATGAAGACCCGTACCCCGGAAGAAATCGCCGSATGGAACGAGCGAATCGAGGCGAGCGGACCGATGGACGAAACAGCCAAGAGCAGATTTCAGCAACGGCTCGACGATGTGGCGAAGAAACGAGGCGTCCCCGTTGCAACGCTGCCGCACGTGACCGCCTGGKCTGACTTGATCGAGCTCGACGAGGATCGCCTGTAGCGAACCGCCTGGCAAGTGCTCCCACCCAAACTATACGTGGGATGGTGCGCCCGGCTGGAATCGAACCAGCGACCCTCGCCTTAGAAGGGCGATGCTCTATCCAACTGAGCTACGGGCGCGTGGATACTGCAGGTGCTGATCCCGTCGCCTTTATTGTGAGGCTCCGGGTCGGATTAAGCATGATATGGTCGGGGCGACAGGATTCGAACCTGCGACATCCTGCTCCCAAAGCAGGCGCGCTACCGGGCTGCGCTACGCCCCGACGCTGGAATTACAATCACTTACACTTTGCCCAGATCCCGCTGAGGAGGCAAGTGTTATTACCGTGTTAGCCCTGTACCTCTGAAGCTTCGCGGCGGCCTCGTGCAGGTCCTCCGACTTGATCGAATTATACCGCCTGTGCATCTGTTCGCTCTTGTGTCCGATGATCTTCATCGCCGTCATCGTATCCACCCCGGCCCGTCTCAGGTTGGTTGCCGCACAGTGCCTCAGGTCATGTAGCCGAAGACCCGTAATCCCGGCCCGACGACACGCCGCCGCAAAGGCCGTCCGAGGGTTCTTCCACGGCTTCCCGTTATACAGGAACACTCGTGGAGTGTCTAGGCGTCGCTCCTTGCGCAACTCGGCGAAGGCGTCAAACACGTCCGGCGGCATCGGCACAACCCGCGTTTCCCCGTTCTTGGTCTTGCGGAGTGTAAATTCCTTCCGGCGCATGTCCACGTCTGGCCATTCCAGCTTGAGCAACTCCCCTTTCCGAGGCCCGACTGCATAGGCCACGGTTAAGAATCGCAGGAGATGGGGCGCGGCCGTCGTGGTGATCTTGGCCCATTCCTCTGTACTGGCGATCCGGTCTCGTTCGTTCTTCGGGTCTGGCTTCTCGACGTGGGACGCCGGGTTATCCAGCACCAACTTGAACCGGAGACTYTTGGCGACATTAAACATGTGCGTGAGGGTGGTATGGTCATGGTTCACGGTCTGGATGGACGCCGGGACCGGGCTATCGGGACGCTTCCATCCGCACGCTGGACAGATCGCCCGCCCGATCAACTTCTGACACCCCGCGCACGTCRTCATCGGATAGCACATCCGCTGCACCCGATACGTGGCCACATCTTCAGGAACAATCGACAGCAAGGGMCGATCCCCGAAGTACTCCACCAAATGCCCCACCTTTAACTTTCGATCGGCGTAGGTGGTGAGCTTACGGACTTCCTCAAGGCTCAGATACGTCTCAGCCCATTCACGAAACGTAACCGCCTGCGCCCGTTCAGCCGATGGGCTCAACATCTGCCCGGCAAGCAGCTTCGTTTTAATCACCGCCTCTTGGTCCTTCGCGCTGCGCTGGTTGCGCGAGCCCACCTTCCAGCGTTTCAACTTCCCTGCCCCTGGTGGAGCGACGCGAAGATGCTTCCCATCATCGAACACGTGAAACTCGACATAGAAACTATCCTTCCGCCGTGTCAGCCCCATGCTA
>NSIK01000038.1 GCA_002737345.1 Nitrospirota bacterium | reverse complement strand
GTCGATATCAACGATGCCGAACCGGGCTTGCTCACGGACGATGACCGATTTGTGGAGGAGCTGGCCCCTCGGCGCGACCTGCCGGCACAATGAAACGGGCGAAGATAACGGCGATGCCCATATCAACCGTCAGCTGATGGGGCGGGAAGCGTCGTCGCGATTACCGGAGGCCGTTTGGACTTCGGCCCCTGGGAACAGATTTTCTACGGGGCGTTCGACGGGATGAGGCGGAAACGTGTGCTGGTGCAGGTGATTGGCGCATGAGCCCTCGGTGTGGGATCGCTGGTCTGGCCCCTGTGGAAATAAACCGGTGAAGTGCTTGCTACCATAGGGGAAAGTTTGGCAACATACGACCAGTCATGCGCGGTTCTATGGTGAGGAGTGTGTTGATATGTTGAGTTGGTCTCGTCCCGACCCTCTGACACGAGATCTCGTTCACTTGATCAATGCCCGGCGCCATGACCATGGCGATACCGATTCGGCGATCGATACGTTGCAAGCCTTTTTGGAGCAGGGGCGGGAGCACGATCTCCTCACCGTGCTAGCGGCGCTGGATGAGGATATGGCGGAATGGCTCTTCGACCTGCTCGCGGAGGCCTCCTGTGCCGTGATTCTCGATGGGCCGACCGATGAAAACTTATCTTATGCCATCATGGCGGCCTTGGAACTCCCGCTCCAAGCCAACCTGTCCCATCCGCTCAAACTCAAGATCGATCCGGTTGCGACGGCGGATCTCCTGCATCGCCATCTGCGTCTTTCCGCCGAGACCGTGGTGCGGGTGGAGTCCCGGCTGTTTACCGACTCGACTTTGGAGCCTCTCAGTCTTCAGAGCCTGAACGATCACTTGAGTTCTGTGGCGGATTCGCAGCGGACCACGTCCATTGCCGCCCGGCTCTATCCGCCGGTCGAGAGCACCGCGTTTTTGTTTTTTGAGCTGATCGGTGTGCCGGACTCAGGATTGCCGGATGCGCTGGAGGATCGTCACCGCCGTGCCCTCCTCGAAGGCCTCGTGGAGCAATGTCCCGAGTTGGCCCTGGCCCCCGATATGCTTGAAGCGCCGGTCTATGCCGCCTATGCGATGTTCGATGCGCAAAACGCCGTCCGCCTCCACCGGTTGGCGGACGAGACGGCCGCAGTCTGGCGCGATCTGGACCCCCTCGTCCGTGCCCGAACGATCGTCCATCTCCATACCCAATGTGGAAACGGCGTCTACATGCCGGTCTGGACCGATCTGTTCGATCCTGAGTTGCCCGAAGATCATGGTCCCGTCTGGACTTCTCCCGATGTGTGGGTGTTTACCGCCGACTTGCCGATCGAATGGCCTGGCGAAATGTTGACCAACCGGCTCCTCGCCGAGGGTTGTACCAGGTTCGAAAACCACATCGTCGAAGCGGCAGAGAATTAATTACCGCTTAGTCAGGACGACAAACTTGGCTGGGCTGCTCGCAGTCAGGTTCGCGTTGCAGCTTTCTTGAGCGGGTCCATGAGTTTTTCAGATACCTGCAGGCCCCCTCGCCCGATTCCCACTTCGATATCCGGTTTGGTGATGCCGTGGAAATCGCTTCCGCCGGTTATCAGCAAATCTAGCCTCCTGGCCAGGCCGAGATAGTTCGTTGTCTGCCGTTTCGTGTGGGTACTGTAATGGACTTCGATGCCGCCGAGCCCCGCCGCTTTTAAGGTCACTACGAGTGGCTCCAGCGCTTCTCCTGCCGCTGTGGCCCAGGTTGGATGAGCCAAGACCGCCACGCCGCCTGCGGCCTTGATCCAGGCAATGGCATCAGCCGGCGGGGGCAGTTCGCGTGCGACATAGGCCGGGCGCCCGTTGGCCAGGTACCGGTCGAAGGCCTCTTTGGCGGAGGTGACATAGTGTTTCTGCATCAAGAGCCGCGCAATATGAGGGCGGCCAACCGCATCAGTCCCGGCCAGCGCCTTCACCTCTTCATAGGTCACGTCCAGCCCCAAGGTGCGCAGCCGGTCGATGATCTGCGGATTGCGGGTATGCCGGCTTTCGCGCAGGCTAGCTAGTCGTTGGCTCAGTTCCTGGTCCTGCCAGTCCAAGCAATAGCCCAGGATATGGAGTTCGTTTTCGCCCACACGGGAGCTGATCTCTACGCCGGGAATGATTTCAATGCCTAACTCCGCTCCTGTCGCGATGGCTTCGGGAATGCCGGACACAATGTCGTGGTCCGTGATGGCCAGCGTCGTCACCTTCGCTTGGTGGGCGAGTCGAACCACTTCCGCGGCTGAGCAGCTTCCATCCGAGTGGGTCGTATGGAGGTGGAGGTCGATGCGACTCATGCCGATGCCTCAGACGGATTGGTTGGGCCTGTTCGTTGGGCGACGAGGTGCGCCGTGAAGACTGAGCCTGGCCCCTGGCTGCCGTCATGCTCGCCTTCGTCGTAGGAGAGGACGCGGAGACCGGAGGTGAGCTGGAGCAATTCGTTATGGGCGAGACAAAATTCCGCTCGGCGAGGATGGTTGTGCCGGAGATGATTGTCGATGGTGAAGGTTTCGTAGAGCAAGATCCCGTTGGGCTTCAGCGATTCGATGAGGGCGGGAAAGAGTGGACGATGGAGATAGAAGAACACCATGATTACATCGTAGGTCTGCTTCGGCAACTCCGGCCACACAGTAGTTGTGCGTTCGAGATCGACTGTCTGGGCATGGAGATTCGGAAGGTTTCGCTGCTGTGCCGCGGCCACAAGCTCTGCCAGGGCCCGTTCGTCCCGGTCGATGGCCTCGACCTGAAAGCCCTGCGAGGCCAGATAGAGGGCATTGCGTCCTGAGCCCGATGCGAGGTCGAGCGCCTTGCCTTTCGGCAGCCGATGGAATTGCTGAGTCAGAAAGCGGGCAGGCGTGGGTTCTCCACCCGGAACCTGGTGCGTCAGGCGTGATCGGTCGAGTTGCACGCCCACTGACCTGGTCACGGGCTTCAGCGGCGGCGCCAGCTTCCGCAGCCAGATCTTGACGCGCGCGACGGGAAATTCCGCAAAGAGCATGGAGAGGATTCGTTCCGCGAAGGTTTCCAGCAGCGAGAAGTCCTGCGTCGCAGCGAGTTCGAGAACTCGATTGACGACTTGGGCATAGTCGACCGTGTACTGGATATCGTCCGACGCGGCAGCCGGTTCAGTCTGGCAAGTCAGTTCCAGATCCACTGCCAGGGGTTGAGGCTTCCGACGCTCTTCCTGCGTCACGCCGCAGCGCCCCTGAAACTCCAGCCGTTCGATGAGGATAGCTCCGGCCATGACTAGGCGATGGCGCCTTGGGTGCTGAAGCCGGTTTTCGAGACCGTCACAGGGGAGGCGCCGGCGTCCTTCAGCTTGTCTCCCAGCCCGGATGAGACGAGCGTCTGTTGCAGACCTTCGGCGGTTTGGTCGAGGAGAAAGTCCAGCCCGAGGACCGCGTAATGGAGGGGATGGCCATGCGGCCCGTCGATCCGGAAGACATGGGCGCGGCTAGTGCCTTCCTCGAAATCGGAGATATGGTGCTTGGGAAACTGCTGGCGCAGATAAAGACGGATGACGTCGAATTTAGCGAGGTTGCTCACGATCTTCCCTTCTAGTTTTCACTGCACATCTTGTGCGCTGCGTTGCGCACAGGCGGCTAAAAAATCCCGCCAGATTCGTTCTCGCCTTGTGGACGGACTTTTTACGCATCCTTCGCGATCGAACGTTCGCTTCATCGCTCACCGCGAAGCCTGCGGTATTATACGCCCGTGCTCGTCCTAAAGTCAGGAGGCCAGAGCAATGGCTGTAACAGCGCGCCGATAGGCCTATTGGAACAAGCTTTTGCCTGTACCGATCGCCGGGTCCGCGCATTTTTGATGCGGTCCGCGACGTCGCCCTGTGCGATTATTTGCCGATATCTTTCAGGTGCCGGTCTGGCTCTGCGCGCCCGGCCCTCCCTTGACTGCCCTTTCACCGGTCCCTATACTTCAAGCCTGAGTGCGACTGACCGCGCGGACTTTGTTATCCCGAGCAGTCCGCTGAGGAGGCCGAGCGCGAAAAGCCCCGCCGGGCAAGAGGATCGGACGACGTCGCAGGCGTTCATGAATAGCCCGGGTTAAAAATGGCAGAATTTACGCATTTCAATGAATCAGGCCGGGCGCGCATGGTCGATGTCGGGGCGAAAGCTTCGACCGCTCGGGCTGCCACGGCGCAAGCCACTGTCTTTCTCCTTCCCGAAACACTCAAAAAGATTCAGCAGGGCAAGATCGCCAAGGGCGATGTTTTGTCCGTCGCGCAGGTTGCGGGCGTGATGGGGGCCAAGAGGACCCCGGACCTGATCCCCATGTGCCATCCATTGCTCATCACCAGCGTCGATATTTCCTTCAAAGAAGAATCCCAGCCGAACCCGGCTGGCCGCTGTTCGATCACCATCCTGGCCACGGCCAAGACGACCGGGCCAACAGGGGTCGAAATGGAAGCGATGACTGCGGCGACCGTGGCGGCCTTGACCATCTACGACATGTGCAAAGCAGTCGACCGTGGCATGGTGATGCATGAGGTGAAGCTACTTGAGAAAAGTGGTGGCAAGTCTGGGGCGTGGAAGGCGGCCTAAGGAGCTAAGGTAGAACGATGAGCGCAGGACACCGCATGTCTGGAGGCGTCAAGGGGACTGGCGAGGACGCGCAGGCTTCAGGCTTTAACCGGCAGCCGTTGGCCTATTCATGATTACCGTTCGCCTCTTCGGTATGACCAAGTCGCTCGCGAAGAATGTTAGCGAACTGTCGCTGGAGTTGCACGGCGCGCGGCAGGTGAAGGATCTGGTTGCACGGCTGACGGCTCAATATCCGCAGATCGGGGAGCTGATTCAACAGAAGAAGGTCCTCGTGTCGGTCAATCATGAGATCGCCCATGACGAGATGGCGATCAAAGATGGCGACGAGGTTGCGTTGTTGCCGCCTTTTGCAGGGGGATGTCCCATGGAACCGGTGAGTGACGAGACGCAGTTTGTCCGCGTGCAGCGGGAAGATTTTTCCGTCGATGCGGAGATCAATCGGGTGCGGGCGAGTTCGAAACGTATCGGCGGGATTTCGATTTTCCTGGGGACGGCCCGCGATCGGTCCAAGGGGCGGGATGTGGACAGCATCACCTTCGAACATTACGAAGGAATGGCGCAGAAGAAGCTCCGCGAGATCCGCGAGCGGGCGCTGAAGGATTTCGACATCATCGAAGTGGCGATCCTGCACCGCTATGGCGAAATCAGCATCGGTGAGAACATCGTGCTAATCGTGGTGGGGGCGGAGCACCGGGCGCCGGCCTTTCAGGCCTGCGAGTGGGCGATCGACGAATTGAAGAAAATTACGCCGATCTGGAAGCGGGAACATACGCCGGAAGGCGAAGTCTGGGTGGAAGAACACCCCTAGCCGCATGACGCGTGATGCGTGATCTGTGATGGGTGACGAGTCGAATATGACGATGCCGATGCCTGACAATCCCCGGTATCCCGCTGCTGCGGATGCCTTTGGCCGGCCGCTGCGGAGTTTGCGGCTGTCCGTGACGGACCGGTGCAACCTCCGCTGCAAGTATTGCATGCCGGAGGAGAACTATGTCTGGCTGCCGCGCGAGGATGTGCTGACCCTTGAGGAAATGGCGACGCTGACCGGCTATTTCACCGACCTGGGTGTGGACCGTGTGCGGCTGACGGGCGGAGAGCCGCTGCTGCGGCGCGACTTAGCCAGGCTGATTCGCCTGTTGGCCCAAAACCGGCAGATCACGGATATCGCCCTCACGACGAATGGGATTCTCCTGGCGGACCATGCTGAGGCGTTGTTTGAGGCAGGGCTGCACCGCGTGACCATCAGTCTCGATACGCTCAGGCCGGAGCGGTTTCGCCAACTGACCCGCCGCGACGAATATGCGCGGGTGATGGAAGGCATTGCGTCGGTGGCGCGTGCGGGCTTCACCGGCTTGAAGCTCGATACGGTGGCGATCCGCGGATTCAACGACGATGAGCTGGTGGCGCTGATCGAGTTCGGCAAGCAGGTACAGGCGGAAGTCCGGTTCATTGAATATATGGATGTCGGTGGCGCGAACGAATGGTCGCAGCAGAAAGTGCTGTCGCGGGAAGCGATGCTCACGATCTTGAGTGAACGCTACGGGACGATCGAGCCGATGGGTGAGCGGGGGGCTGCGCCGGCGCAACGCTTTGTGTTGCCGGGGGGGACGACCTTTGGGATTATTCCGTCGACGACCACGCCGTTCTGCGCGACCTGCGATCGCAGCCGGGTGACCGCCGACGGGATGTGGTATCGCTGCCTCTATGCGACGCAGGGTACGAATCTGCGCACGGCGCTCCGCGCTGGCGCCTCCGCCGACGCGATGCGGGGCGTGATCCGCGCCGGCTGGGAAGGCCGCCGCGACCGGGGCGCAGAAGAGCGCAAGGCGCTTGAGCAGGACGGATTGCGT
>NSIK01000037.1 GCA_002737345.1 Nitrospirota bacterium | reverse complement strand
GCTGATCAAGGGCGTGGGCATGGATCTCTCGGCGGTGCGATACGCTTCGATGCAAGACCTCTCGCTCTATTGTTATCGAGTCGCGTCGGTCGTGGGACTGATCTGCCTCCACGTCTTCGGGCCGACATCGGCCAGAGCGCAAGACTACGCTGTCAGTCTCGGCATGGCGTTCCAACTAACAAACATTCTGCGGGACATCGGGACCGACGCCGCCCAGGGCCGCATCTATCTGCCGCAAGAAGACCTCCAGCAATTCGGCTGCACCGAGACGATACTCCTCCAGCAACAAGAGAATGAGGCGCTCCATACGGTGCTCCGCTTCGAAGTGGTCAAGGCCCATGAGTACTATGCTAAAGCCCAGGCGGCATTCGAGTCCCTGCCGGCGCAAGAGCGGCAAGCGCTGGCCGTCTCGGAAATCATGCGCGCGGTCTATTCTCGCATTCTGAAAAAAATCGAGAAACCGGAGCACCGTGTATTCGGCCCGCGCGTCCGGCTCTCCACACCCCATCGGCTGGCCCTGGCTGCCGGAGTCTGGCTCCGCTCACGATTCGCGTGACAGCCCCGCACACTCAGCCCGTTGTGATTCTTGGTGGAGACATAGCTGGCCGCACACCGCCTCGCCCGTCAAGGCTATCGAGTCACCCTCGTCGACCAGCGCCTTCCCCTGGAAGGCGCCGCCCCAGGCAAGCAGCCTCATGACGAACCGGAAGCCTTCACTGTCCTTGGCTGCCATCACAACACACAGCCTTACTACGCTCCCTCCAGGCCAATTCGCCCCAGCCGGAAACTGTGACGCCTATGTCGTGAAACGAGGAGATCCTTATTTACGAACGGCGGACACCGTGGGGATCAACACGCGAGGGCAATGCTCATAGGAGCGGCGGGAAAACTCTTGAACGACCTGCTGCGATCCACAGGACTGGCACGCAGCCACAGGGCGCAGCCGGCTCAGATGGAGCTAGGCCAACAGACTCGAATCGTGGGCTGAATTACGTTTTCTCTGCCTCGGCAGCCGAAGCTGACTCCGAGTCCGCCTCTGACTCCTCTCCTGGCTGTTCCTCTTCCGGCATATCGAACCAGGACACCAACATCTCGTCCCACCAGGCTTCATCCACATCTTTCCCCGGATCGATGCCGAGAAAGGCGACCTCATCCTTCGTAATGTCGGGACCGACCACCTGGGGCTGAAACTTCGCCCGCTCGACGATTTCTTTCGTGGCGTAGCCCCCGACAATCCAGGAGTCCGGATCGGCACGACGGGACTTGTAGGCCTTGAGCCCGAGCTTGAGATACATGAAAATCTGCAGTTGCGAAGGATCTCCAACGCCTGATTGCGGCAGCCCCAAGGTCTTCTCAATCTTCTTGCGCCAATGCCGGTCATCGTATCGCGACGTAATCAACTGGAGCATGGTCTTTCCAAGTTCGACATCAAGCGGCATGGTGCTGGTGACTCCTCTACGATCGCAAATGCTGGTTGAAAAATGCTGTCGCGCGAACCCAGGCGTCTTTCGCCGCCTCAGGCCGATATACGGTCGTATCCGTATCCCGAAAAAATGCATGGGGCGCGCCGGGATAGGTCATGATCTCACCGGACTTATGATACTTCTTGAGGCCTGCCGCAAGCCGCTGGACATCCGACTTGGTAATCCAGCCGTCATCCTCTCCATAGAAATACAACACAGGCGCCGACAACTGTTGCAGGGGCGCATCGGGATTCGGCACCGGCCCATAAAAAGGGACAGAGGCCATGATGTCCCTGTTCACGCAGGCCAGCATAAGGGCATAGCTTCCTCCCATGCAGAACCCCGTGACACCGATCTTCGTAGCATCGACTTCGGGGATAGACTTCAAATAGGCGACTGTGGCGTTCAAATCTTTCAAGCCGTCTTCCTGCTGCAGCGTCCCCATCAGCTTGCCCGCCTCGCCCGGATCGGTCGTGAGCGCATAGCCCAGCCGCGAGTAGAGATCCGGAGCGATCGCCACATAACCTTCAGCGGCGTAGCGGTGCGCCACGTCCTTAATATGGTCGGTCAGCCCCCACCATTCCTGAATCACGATGATCGCAGGACGTCGTTCCTTCGTCTGCGGGGCTGCCACATAGGCCCGCATCGTCACTTTGTCACTGGGATACTGAACCAACGATTCTCTGATCGACTCGCCCATAGCGTCTCCTAGCTTCCCGCGACCATCATTTCGGCAATCTTGACGGTCGGACTGGCGATGCGCCCGCGGAACACGAGATCGCTGCCGACCATCTCGATCCCGGCGAACATGTCTTTCAGGTTCCCCGCGATCGTAATTTCTTCGACGGGATAGGCCAGCTCGCCCCCTTCGATCCAAAAACCGGAGGCCCCTCGTGAATAGTCGCCGGTCACCATATTGATGCCGAACCCGATCAGGTCCGTGACATAGAGGCCCTGCTTCACCGTCTTGATAATCTCTTGCGCCGTCTTCGATCCCGGCGCGAGATAAAAGTTGGTAGGACCGGCCGACGGATTCTCACCGACACTGCGCGAGGCGTTCCCGGTCGAAGCCATCCCGAGCTTTCGCCCTGAATAGGTATCGAGCAGATAGCTCTTCAGCACTCCCCGCTCCACCACGGTTGTCTTTCGGGTTGGCAGCCCTTCGCCGTCAAATGGCCGGGAGCCCAGTCCTCCGACGATGCGTCCATCGTCATAAACCGTCACATAGTCAGGCGCCAGCGATTTATCCAATTGGCCTGCCAGGAACGAGGCACCTTTATAGAGGGAGTAGCCGGATACGGCGCCGCAGAGATTCCCCATCAAACTTCCCGCTATGTCCGCATCGAAGACCACCGGCACCCGCTGGGTGGCCACTTTCCTCGCGCCCAGCTTGCGGACTGTCCGACGCGCGGCTTCTAGCCCCACCGCCTCAGGGGAGTTCAGCTTGGAAAATTTCCGCTGCACATCGTACCAGGAGTCCCGCTGCATGGCCCCGGTCTCCGGATCGGTCGCAACAGGCGAAGCCGACATGGAGAAGCTGGAACTTTGGTACTCGCCCAAGAATCCGTGACTGTTCCCCAGCACAACACGTCCAGAAGAAGAGTCGAAGTCCCCCCCCTCGGAATTCGTCACTCGCTCGTCCGTTGACATGGCAGCAGCCTCGACCCGTTTGGCCAAGTCGATCTGCTGCTCCGTATTTAGTCTGGTCGGATCGTAGAGGTCCAGATCCGGCCTCTCTCCTGCCATCTGATCCGCTTCAGGCAAACCGGAGACAGGATCTTCCACGACAGCCTTCGCCAAGGTGCAGGTCTCAGCGACGAGGGCATTCAAGGAATCCGGCGAAAAATCCGACGTGGAGGTGCTGGCAGAACGTTTCCCGACGAAGACCCTCAAGCCGAGATGTTTTTCCCTCGCTTTGGTGAGACGATCGACAGCGCCCAGCCGGACTTGCACCGAAAAGGTTTCCCCCTCAGCAATAATGATGTCCGCTTCCGTCGCTCCGCTCCGCTTCGCCTTGGCCAAAAGATCCAAGGCCAGCTGGCTGTATCCGTCGCGCTGTTGCAGCTGCTGGTTCATCGCTGTGTCCCGCCTACGGTAATTTCATCGATGCGAATGGTTGGCAGGCCAACGCCCACCGGGACGGACTGCCCGTCCTTGCCGCAGGTCCCGATCCCCTCGTCAAGCTTGAGGTCATGCCCGACCATGGAAACCTTGGTGAGGATCTCAGGGCCGCTGCCGATCAAGGTTGCGCCCTTCACCGGCCTCGTCACCTTCCCCCCCTCGATCAAATAGGCTTCGCTGGCAGAGAACACGAACTTCCCGTTGGTGATGTCCACCTGCCCGCCACCGAACGAGACGGCATAGAGGCCGCGATCGACCGAGCGAATGATCTCATCTGGGTCCGAGGTCCCGGCCAACATAAAGGTATTTGTCATGCGAGGCAGCACCACGCTTTGGTAACTTTCCCGCCGTCCGTTGCCCGTTACGGGAATGCCCATGAGACGTGCATTCAATTTATCGGTGATGTAGCCGCGCAGAATTCCGTTCTCGATGAGTGTCGTGCGACTGGTCGGAGTCCCTTCATCGTCCATATTGAGCGAGCCCCGCCGCCCCGGCAGAGTTCCATCATCAACAATCGTACAGACATCGGAGGCTACCCGCTTACCGAGGAGGGTCGAAAATGCCGAGGTTTTCTTGCGATTGAAGTCCGCTTCCAATCCATGGCCGATGGCTTCGTGCAACAAAATTCCCGGCCAGCCTCCGCCCAACACAACCGGCATAACACCGGCCGGCGCGTCCACGGCAGAGAGGTTGAGGATCGCTTCACGGGCTGCTTCTCGCGCAAACCGCAGATGCCGGTCACCTTCATGATAGAACTCAAACCCGACACGACCGCCCCCACCGAACGAACCGGACTGGCGTTGCCCCTTCTCTTCGGCAATACAGGTGACTTGCAGCCGCGACAGAGGCTGAACATCTCCAATCAAGGTGCCATCCGAGGTGGCAACCACCACCACTTTATATTCTGTATTAAACGAGGCCATGACATTCTTGATGCGCGGGTCATACCGGCGCGCTTCGGCATCGATCGCATTCAGTAGGGCCACACGATCCGCCGTGGCGACTTCGACCTGGACCCGCTCGACCGGATAGAGATCGCGCGTGGGACGCTGACGGACCGGCGCAGGAAGGGCCTGCGCCCCGCTGGGAGAATTGGCAATGTAGCGGGCCGTATCGGCCGCCAGCTCAAGATCCTTTTTCGTCAGCTCGTCGGAATAGGCAAAGCCGGTCTTTTCCCCCGCCGTTGCCCGCACCCCCACACCCTGCGAGACGCTCTTCGTGGCTCGCTTGACGAGCGTCTCCTCCATCGAGACGGACTCGGACACGCAGGACTCAAAGTAGAGGTCGGCATAATCGACATCACGGACCTTGACCCGGCCAAGCGCCGAGAGCACTTCGCCTTCGGTGAGGCCAAAAGATGCGAGCTGAACAAGTTCACCCATGGTTCGAAAATCCTTACGTGGTTGGTATGCAGATAGACCACTACTATAGCGGATCCCTTTCCGCAGGCGCAATGCAAGCCTGCTCAACTTGCCGCTTTTACAGGACTTTTCGTTTGACTTTCCTTCTACTCGCCAGTAGAATTTATGCGCCTCCTGCAAAATTTCCAAGATGAAGGATCATGATCAGCGGCACCCTATGAGTACCAACGAATCATCGACCATGGACCAGCTATCAACCGAAGAGCTGGCCTCGAAGCTCCACTCAAACCTCCTGCCGAAACATGTGGCTATCATCATGGACGGCAACGGTCGCTGGGCAGAATCACGACACCTCCCCCGCATTGCCGGTCATCGGGAGGGAATCAAATCCGTTCGTGAAATAGTCCAGGCCTGCTCAGACCTGGGCATCCAGGCCCTAACCATTTACGCTTTTTCACAGGAAAACTGGAACCGCCCATCACACGAAGTTTCCGCTCTCATGGACTTGCTCGAATACTTCCTGGCGGAAGAACGGACCAACCTCATCGAACAGGGTGTCCGGTTTCGCACCATAGGCAGGCTCGAAGACCTTCCTCCCTCCGCCATCCAGTGGGTCCGGGACACGGAACAGGCAACCGCCCATCTTGACAAACTCCACCTCACGGTCGCCCTCAGCTATGGCGGCCGCACAGAAATCGTGGACGCGGTGCGGAAAATTCTGCGTGACGCGCAAGAGAGAAAATTGCAACCGGACGAGGTGGATGAAGCACTGGTCCAGCAACACCTTTATACCCAGGGGCTGCCGGACCCCGATCTCCTGATTCGCACCAGCGGCGAAACCCGCATCAGCAATTTTCTCCTCTGGCAGCTGGCCTATACCGAACTTTATTTCACGCCAACCCTCTGGCCCGACTTCCGTCACCGCGAGTTTTTTCTGGCGCTCTTGGAATACCAGCGCCGCGAGCGGCGATTCGGCCGCGTCCTCAGCGGCACGATTTCCTCATAGTGGTCGAGTGAACCTCCAGATGAAAACACTGAACACCGGCCAACAGCCGACTCACCCAACGCCGGTAGCGGCAGCCCGGTTCGACCCCCGTCGAATCTATACGGTGCTGGTCCTGGCGCCGCTGCTCTATGCCGTCATTCGCTACCTCCCGCCACTCGCATTTTCAGGCGTCGTGGTCCTGGCAGGCGCGCTTGCCCTCTTCGAGTTCTACCGACTATGTTTCAGCGACCGCCGCCAGTCCTGGCTGATCGGAATCGGCCTGGCAGGATTCGCTACTGTGATTATGGGCGCTCATTGGCCGAACCTCATCGTGCCCAGCCTCCTCGTAACACTCATCGCCATTATTTCCGTCCCGCTCTTTAGCCGGGCGCCCCTCGAACAGAGCTTGAGGGACGGCGCCATGACCCTATTCGGCGTGCTCTACCTGGGGCTCACGCTTGGCCCGCTCGCGATGACACGAATGCTCCCTCAGGGTGAATGGCTGATTTTCTTTCTCCTGCTCGTAACCTGGGCCTCCGATACCGGCGCCTACTATGTCGGCACCCTCTACGGGCGACACCGCTTGGCTCCCACGATCAGTCCGAAGAAATCCTACGAAGGCTTGGTGGGAGGCTTGATCGCTACGGTAATCGCCGCCTACATCATTCGCTGGTGGTTTCTCCCGGGACTGTCCGGGCTCGACTGTCTGGCCTTGGGTATCCTCCTGACCATCACAGGTCTCTGGGGCGACCTGACTGAGTCGGCCATGAAACGTAGCGTCGGCATGAAAGATTCCGGCGGAATCCTACCGGGCCATGGCGGCATGCTCGATCGGTTGGATAGTCTCTTGTTCACCGCCCCTGCCTTCTACTACTATGTAACAATGGTGAGCCGGTTACGGATCATCGCATGAGGGCGCCGCAATGAAAACCATCGTGATCCTTGGATCGACCGGGTCGATCGGCACCAGCACCCTAGATATCGTGGACCGGTTCCCCGGAGAGTTCCGCGTCGCAGGGCTGACAGCCGGCAGCAATGACGAAAAGCTCGAAGAGCAAATCCGCAAGTTCAAACCCCGCGTCGTGGCCCTCTCGGATGCCTCCGCTGCCGCCCGACTCCGGCAACGGTGCGCCGGACTGTCCGTTGAAATCCTGGATGGCCCAAAAGGCCTGAGCCAGGTCGCCTCCGCGACGGAAGCCGAACTCGTCATCTCCGCGATCGTCGGCGGCGCCGGCCTCGTCCCCACGTTGGCGGCCATCCGGAGCGGCAAGCAGATCGCCCTGGCCAATAAAGAACCGATGGTCATGGCGGGAAAACTGATGCAGGAGGAAGCGCGCAAACATGGCGTGCGCATCTTCCCAGTCGACAGCGAACATAGTGCGATTTTCCAATCGCTGGAAGGCCATCGCAAAGAAGATGTCCGCCGCCTGATCCTCACCGCCTCAGGCGGAGCCCTCTGGCCCCTGACGAAAGAAGAGCTCCGCGACGTCACCGCCGAGCGGGCCCTCCAGCACCCTAATTGGAAAATGGGCGCCAAAATCACCATCGACTCCGCCACCCTCATGAACAAAGGGCTCGAAGTCGTCGAGGCCCACTGGCTCTTCGACATTCCGGAATCTCAGATCGAAGTGATGATCCATCGAGAAAGCATCATCCATTCTCTGGTAGAGTATCACGATGGTTCGATGATCGCGCAGTTGGGACTGCCGGATATGCGCACCCCGATTTCCTATGCGATGCGATACCCAGGGCGCCTGCCGCTGGATCTTCCCTCGCTGGAGTTGACCGAGATCGCAAAGCTGACGTTCTGCAAGCCGGATCACGATCGGTTCCCCTGCTTGGGGCTCGGCTATGAGTCCCTGCGGATCGGCGGCACGATGCCGGCCACGATGAATGCCGCGAACGAAATCGCCGCGGATGCATTCCTCAAGGGGGGCATCCGGTTTACTGATATTGTGGAGATTATCCGCCGCACCATGGACGCCCACAGCCTTAAAGAGGTAGATACGTTGGAAGAGGCATTAGAGGCGGATCGCTGGGCTCGCGAGAAAGCCGAATCGTTCGTCTCGGCCTTGGTCCACTAGTTTTAAAGGAGCCTGCACCTTGTTCATGGCATTCACCTGGTCCCCTGATACGCTCTGGTTGCTCTTGCAAAAAGCCTGGTGGTTCCTGGTCGTCCTGGGCGTCCTCGTCGCCTTCCATGAGCTCGGCCATTTCCTGGCCGCTCGCTGGGTCGGCGTCAAGGTCCTCAAGTTCTCGCTCGGGTTTGGGCCGAAGCTCTTCGGCCGCCAACTGGGCGAAACCGAATATCTCCTCTCGGCTATTCCGCTCGGCGGCTACGTGAAACTGTTCGGCGAAGACGAGACCGAGGCAACCACCGAAGCGGATCGCGCGCGATCGTTCGCGCACCAACGCCTGGGAGGCAAAGTCCTGATCGTCGCAGCGGGACCGGGATTTAACTTCATCCTGACCTATGTCATTTTCTCCGCATGGCTCGCAACCGGCGCGCCACTCTTCGTCCCCACATTCCAAGACCTGACCCCTGATATTGAAGCGATGGTTCCAGGCTCTCCGGCCGATACGGCAGGACTCCAGATCGGCGATCGTGTCAGCCGGGTTAACGGCCAAGAAATTTCGACCAGGACTGAACTGCTCGACGCCGTGGCGAAGAGCAAAGGTCAGGCTCTGGTTCTCGAAGTCAAACGAGACGGACAGACCAAAGCGATAACAGTCACGCCCACCACCGCCGCGAGGCCTCAGGCTTCGGCACAGGAGCCTAACTATTACCTGGGCGTCGAGGAAAACCCGCCGCTAGTGACATCAGTCGTGCAAGGCTCTCCGGCAGCCAAAGCTGGGCTTCAAGCCGGGGACCACGTAGTCTCCATTGAGCGCCAGGCCATCCATACCTGGTCGCAGATGACCGGGATCGTGAAAGAACATCCTGGCCAGCCGTTGAACATCGAGGTCTTGCGCGAAGGGCAGCGCCTGCCGCTCACCGTGACGCCCTCTATAGAGAAGGCGACGGTCAATGGGCAATCGGTCGAGGTCGGCAAGATCGGCATTTCAGGACCGGGCCGCTCGATCATGCGCTCCAGCACCCCGCTCCTCTCCCTCTATGACGGATTAAAAGCGACGTGGGGCTGGACCGAGCTGACCGCCATCGGCCTCTACAAGATGATTGTGGGGGACATTTCCAGCAAGAATATCGGCGGCCCACTGACGATCGCCAATATTTCAGGAGAAGCCGCATCGCAAGGGGCCTCCAGCGTCATCTTTCTGATCGCCATCCTGAGCATCAACCTGGGCGTCCTCAACTTGCTCCCCATTCCCATTCTGGACGGAGGCCATCTGTTGTTTTTCCTGATTGAGGCCATCCTCCGGAAACCCCTCGGTGAACGCCAGAGAGAAGTAGCGCAGCAGGCAGGCCTCGTGCTATTAGTGGGCGTGATGATCTTTGCGTTCTGGAACGACCTTGAACGGATCTTCTCCCTCTAGGCCATGAGCCGGAAAGTCTGAATGCCGAACGCCGTCATATCGGCACAACCGATCGTCTCTTGCAGACGTTCGGACGTGATGACGTTCTAACCTTTCTCATATAACCATGCGAACCTCGCAAGTCTTAATCCCCACATTACGGGAAGAACCGGGCGAAGCCGAAACTGCCAGCCATAAACTCATGCTCAGAGCCGGGCTGATCCGCAAAGTGGCAGCTGGGATCTACACCTATCTCCCGCTCGGCCTCCGGGTTATCCGAAAAGTCGAGCAGATCATTCGTGAGGAAATGAACCGGGCCGGTGCCCAAGAGCTGCTCATGCCCATCGCCTCCCCCGCCGAACTCTGGCAGGAAACAGGCCGTTGGAACTTCTATGGCAAGGAGTTGATCCGCTTCAAAGATCGCCACGAACGCGAATTCTGTTTGGGGCCGACCCATGAAGAAGTCATCACCGACCTGTTTCGGCGCGAAGTTCGCTCCTATCGGCAGATGCCGCTGAACTTCTATCAAATCCAAACGAAATTTCGCGACGAAATCCGCCCCCGCTTCGGTCTCATGCGGGGCCGCGAGTTCATCATGAAAGATGCCTACAGCTTCGATCAGGACCACGCCAGCGCCATGGTCAGCTACCAGAAGATGTACGATGCCTACCAACGGATCTTCACGCGCTGCGGCCTCACCTTCCGTGCCGTGGAAGCAGACACAGGGCTGATCGGCGGCAGCTCCTCCCACGAGTTCATGGTGCTGGCTGAGACCGGCGAGAACACCATCGTCTACAGCGATACCGGCACCTATGCCGCCAACGTCGAGCAAGCGGAAGTGCTGCCTCCGACCGAAGTGGACACCGAAGCCCAACGCCCCCTGAAGACCGTGCAGACGCCGCGTTGCCGGACCGTTGAAGAAGTCACGAAGTTTCTGAACGTCGCTCCCTCGCATCTCGTCAAGACGCTCCTCTATTCAACGGAAAAAGAGACGGTGGCCGTGCTGATCCGAGGCGATCATGAGGTCAATGAAATCAAAGTTCAACGGCTCCTGCGCGTCACAGAGCTTGCGCTCGCGACGCCCGCCGTCGTCGAGCAAGTCACCGGCGCTCCGGTTGGGTTTGCCGGCCCCGTCGGGCTGAAGCAAGTTCGGGTTATTGCCGATCATGCGATCAAGGCCCTGCGCAACGTTGTCGTCGGCAGCAACCAGCTCGACACGCACTATGTCGATGCGAATTGGGAGCGCGATTTTCAGGTCGAGCAGTTTGCCGATCTGCGCAGCGCCCGTGAGGGAGATCCCTCACCGAGAAAAGAGGGCACGTTGAAGTCGACGAAAGGCATCGAGGTCGGACATGTCTTCATGCTGGGCACCAAATACAGCGAAGCCATGAAGGCCTCGTACCTGGATGCACAAGGCAAAGAATGCCTGGCCGTCATGGGCTGCTACGGCATCGGCGTCGGACGCACCGCCGCCTCGGCGATCGAGCAGAACCACGACGCAAAAGGCATTATCTGGCCCTTCCCGATCGCGCCCTTCCACGTACATCTCCTCCCGCTCACCCAATCGGCTCAGACTGCCCAAGTCACCGAACAGCTCTACGCGGAACTGCAGGCGGCAGGGCTAGAAGTCCTCTGGGACGATCGAGATGAACGGGCTGGCGTGAAATTCAACGATGCAGACCTGATGGGGGCCCCCTTCCAAGTCGTCGTCGGAGACAAGGGTCTCGCCGAAGGCGTCGTCGAGGTCAAAACCAGGAAAGACGGCGTCAAAATCAAGCTCCCGCCAGCCCACGTCGCAGCCCATCTCACTCGCGCGCAGGCGAGCTAACAGCCAGCTCGCCCTCCCATTCCGTCTCCCTGCCGTTGCGCAGGAAGCCTTAGGCTTAAAACTTCCTGCTCCTTGCCTATCAGCTAGACTGGCATTTGACCTTCACAGCAAAACTATTGGGGGTGCAAACGTTGTGCTTGTTCACGCGCTCGAATCGGGCATCACCAGCATGTGTGACCTGCAGGAATTCGCCTAATGCCAACCACGCCCATTGCGCAAAATCTTCAAGGACTGCAACAGGACGTGGCATTCGCCGAGAATGTCAAACGCATCACCGAGCAAATTCTGGCGACCAGCGATCTTGGCCGTATCCTCCTCGATCGGCGTACGGAAATTCTCACTCTCCTCGAAGGCGAAGACCTGACGATCTTCGCCTTCGATTCGGACAAAAAATCTTCTCCAGAGTGCCGCACCTCGACAGCGTCGAGGAAATCGGCCTCCCCATCATGGAATAAAGCCTGGCCGGGCTCTTCGCCAAATAGCTCCGCCTTGCAAACATTACCGACGTCTGTGCTTAAAGAAGTCAAAGCCGTGGCCATCAAATAGTCGGTTTCACGGCACCTACCGCAACCTACGCTTTGCTCGCTCATGCCGGCCCTCAACAAACTGCCCTGAGCTCCCTCTCTGCCATGCTCCCGGCCTAGCTAAATACCCTGCTTTGACTACAGATCGTCCTCATGGTAACCTGTTTATTCGTGCGGGCCAGCACTAGGCCATTGCGCAACCCCATACTCACTCAGGTGTCTTCGCGCGATGTCCCCTCAGAACGTGAGGCTCATACGTTCCATCGCAGTCTGTGCTCGGATGCCTGGCAGACAGATGGACGGAGCGATTTCGGTATTTTTATCCGACCCCCTCATCTCCATCACCCGTTCCCCCACGGTGGAGATGCCTGGTTCTACAAAGGAGCACTGATGAAGCTATCCACTGGGTGGCGAGCCGATAAGACAAGGAAGAGCAGAGCGCAGGCGACACGGAAGCCAAAGATCCGATGGGAAGTGCTTGGCCTCCCAACTCCTCTTGATCCCAGCCTGACGCTCTCCATGGAGGACATCCGTGAGCAAGTATCGAATATGGCCAGCCGAGGATTCGGTCAGGGCACTCGCTCCCGCACGGCTGAACGAGAAGCGAAAACGACCAGCCACGTTCCTGCCCCAACCGCTAAGAGACGCCGTGGAGCGACGGAACCGTCGGCATAGTCGGGGTAAAACCTAACGATATGCGAGGGGCGACTCACGGCGGGTCGCCACGCAAAGGAGGGCGCCATCGGACGAGCAGGAAAAACAACCATCGCAAAGCGAGACCGCGAAAAAGCAAAGCAGCTTCAGCGACGCGATAAAGACGCGAAGCGAGAACAACGCAAGACCGAGAAGCCAGATCGCCCCTTGGGCACCGAGGGAGGAGAAGATCCGGATTTGGCAGGGCTCCAGTGGGGCCCGCAAGAACCGCTCTACTAGGAATGATGTGAGGGCAGGCCCCGCGCCGCGCATCACGCCCAGCCCGACGCCTCCCTCACAAATCTTTCGATCGAAGGCCATGCCAGCCGCGTGGACGGAAACCCACGCGGCGATACCTCCAGCTGCCTCGCAAGGACACCAGGCCCGCGGCCAACTACCCAAGGCAGCACGTCACTTTCACTCCTCAGCAGCAGGTATTTCAGCCCTGCCACCCCTCTCGCCTGAGACGCCTAGGCCCCCTCAGGTCCGGCGGAGCCAGACTGCTGCGGACGTCGGTCCTCGCCTGGACGGCCCCACCTCTGGCGATCGCCCCTGGAACGATCAGCCCCGCCCCTCGAAGTGGAACGCTCACCGGGGCCAGGGCTTCCCTCTGCCAACGGCACTGCATGCCCCAACAGGGTCTCGATCGCTTTCAACTGATCATGATCCTCGGCCGTCACAAAACTAGTGGCTCGCCCTGTCATCTTCATCCGGGCTGTTCGTCCGATACGATGGATATAGTCCTCCGGAGAGCTCGGCAAGTCGTAATTCACCACATGGGCGATATTCGCCACGTCGATTCCGCGCGCGGCGACGTCCGTCGCGACGAGAATTCGCACTCGCCCCCGCTTAAATCCGTCGAGTGCGCGAAGGCGCTGCGGCAAAGTGCGATCTCCATGGATGACCGCAACACGTTGGCCAGCCTGCTCTAGCGTCTGACCGAGTCGATCAACCCGGCTCTTGGTTCGCGCGAAC
>NSIK01000036.1 GCA_002737345.1 Nitrospirota bacterium | reverse complement strand
GTCTTGCCATGGTCCACGTGCCCGATCGTCCCGATATTCATATGCGGCTTCCGCCGCTCATATTTCGCCTTCGCCATAACCCGCTCCTTCCCGTCCTCACTCAAGAATCAATCAGACTACTCGCCCCGATACTTCGCAATAATCGCCTCGGAAATCTGCCGAGGCACTGGGTCATACCGGTCGAATTCCATACTGTACGTCGCGCGCCCCTGCGTGCGCGACCGGAGGTCCGTCGCATACCCGAACATTTCACTGAGCGGCACGGAGGCATCAATGACCTGCGCAGCCGCCCGAGCCTTCATGCCCTGAATCTTGCCACGACGACCATTCAGGTTCCCGATCACGTCGCCCATAAAATCCTGAGGAACCACCACTTCGACCTTCATGATCGGCTCAAGCAACACCGGGTCGGCTCGCTTGCAGGCATCGATGAACGCCATCGAACCAGCGATTTTAAAGGCCATTTCATTGGAGTCCACGTCATGGAATGATCCGTCGATCACCGTCACTTTAACATCGCGAAGCGGGTACCCTGCGATCACGCCCGAATCAAGCCGCTCCTTCACACCCTTTTCAATCGCCGGGATAAACTCCCTGGGGATCGATCCACCGACAGTCTTATTGATAAACTCCAACCCCTTGCCCGACTCAGCTGGCTCGACCGTCAATACGACATGGCCATACTGACCTCGGCCACCAGTCTGCTTGACGTACTTTGCCTCAGCCTCGGCCTTTCGACGAATCGTCTCTCGGAAGGCCACTTCAGGTTTTCCGACATTGGCCTCAACCTTAAACTCGCGCATCATACGGTCGACGATGATCTCCAGGTGCAACTCACCCATGCCGGCGATGATGGTCTGCGCGGTCTCTTCGTCCGTCTTTACTCGGAAGGAGGGATCTTCCTGCGCCAGCTTCTGGAGCGCAAAGCCCATCTTCTCTTGATCCTGCTTGGTCTTTGGCTCGATCGCCATGGCAATGACCGGCTCAGGAAACTTCATGACCTCGAGCAGGACCGGCTGCTTCTCATCAGCCAAGGTATCCCCGGTCGTCGCACCCTTCAGCCCGACAGCCGCAATAATGTCGCCAGCATAGGCCACATCAATATCTTCACGCTTGTTCGCATGCATCTTCAGCAGACGCCCGACGCGGTCCCTCGTCCCCTTCGTCACATTCGCGACGGACGTTCCCGTCTTCAGCGTGCCGGAATAGACGCGCAGAAATGTGAGCTGACCTGCAAAAGGATCCGTCATAATCTTAAATGCCAAGGCGGAAAACGGCTCAGCGTCAGAAGGGAATCGCTTGATTTCCTTTTCGGTGTTCGGATCAACGCCCGTCACAGACTCGACATCGAGCGGAGACGGAAGGAAATCCACAACCCCATCCAACAACTGCTGAACACCCTTATTCTTAAACGCCGTTCCGCAAAGAACCGGCGTCATCTTCATCGACAACACGCCGGCGCGAATAGCCCGGCGGATCTCTTCTTCGGTTAATGGCTGACCATTCAAATATTTGTCCATGCTCTGCTCATCGAACTCAGCGATCGCGTCTACCATCTTCGCACGGTACTCAGTGGCGCGATCGAGCAAGTCCGCCGGAATCTCATCAATCTTATACTTAGCCCCGAGCGTCTCGTCGTCGTACACATATGCCTTCATCGTCACGAGGTCGATCGAGCCCCGATACTCAGATTCTTTACCAATCGGGATTTGAATCGGAATCGGGTTTGCGCCTAACCGGTCAATCATCGTCTGCACGCTAGTGTAGAAATCTGCGCCGACGCGATCCATCTTGTTCATGAACGCAATTCGCGGAACGCTATACTTATCAGCCTGCCGCCAGACCGTCTCCGACTGAGGCTCGACGCCCTGCACAGAATCGAATACCGCGACAGCCCCATCCAGCACTCGAAGGGAGCGTTCGACTTCAATTGTGAAATCAACGTGCCCGGGAGTATCGATAATGTTGATCCGGTGATCCCGCCAGAAACAAGTCGTCGCAGCAGCCGTAATCGTGATACCGCGTTCCCGCTCTTGCTCCATCCAATCCATCGTCGCGGCACCCTCGTGCACTTCGCCGATCTTATGCGAAATCCCAGTGTAATACAGGATGCGCTCTGTCGTCGTCGTCTTACCAGCATCAATGTGGGCCATGATGCCAATATTTCGAGTTTTTTCTAATGGTGATTGACGTGCCACGCACTTCCCCTAAAAATACATATGCCGCAAACCGAGCCCTAAAGTGCTGCGATCGACCAACACCGCCTACACGAATCGCAGCACGGCCCAGCTGCGGCACAGAACAACGCTACCAGCGATAGTGCGCGAATGCCTTATTGGCCTCCGCCATCCGATGTACGTCTTCCCGCTTCTTCACCGCAGCCCCGGTATTATTCGATGCGTCCATCAACTCCGCGGCAAGCTTCTCGCGCATGCTTTTCCCGCCGCGTGTACGTGAATACTCAGCTAACCAACGGAGCGCCAGCGACATCCGGCGAGCCGGACGAATTTCTACCGGCACTTGATACGAGGCGCCGCCGACCCGGCGAGACTTCACTTCGACAACCGGCTTCACATTATCAATCGCCGTCCGAAACACCTTCAGCGGGTCGTTACCAGTCTTCTCTTGAATGACATCGAAGGCTCCGTAGCAAATACGCTCCGCCGTGCTCTTCTTGCCACCAGACATCAAAATGTTCAAGAACTTCCCGACGAGCTTGTCGCGATACCGTACATCGGGGAGTGTTACGCGCTGGTCTAAGAATCTAGTTCTTGGCATGTGTCATTCACTCTCTCGTTACCGACAAAGAAAATCTTTTCTACTTAGGGCGCTTCGCCCCATATTTCGAACGGCTCTGCTTTCGATCCGCCACACCGACTGCGTCAAGCGCACCTCGGACGATGTGGTAGCGCACACCCGGCAAGTCCTTCACGCGGCCGCCGCGCACGAGCACAATGGAGTGCTCCTGGAGGTTGTGGCCGACACCAGGGATGTACGTCGTGACTTCCATCCCGTTCGTCAACCGGACACGCGCGACCTTACGCAACGCGGAGTTCGGTTTCTTTGGCGTCGAGGTATAGACACGAAGACAGACGCCACGTTTCTGCGGGCACGACTTGAGCGCAGGGCTCTTCGTCTTTGCGTGCGCCAGCTTGCGACCTTTTCTGACTAGCTGATTAATCGTTGGCATTAGTACGTCACTCTCATCTTCAGCACAGTTTGACTGATCCGCCAAAACCTTCACGTTTAGAGCCGGCGGATTATAATGATCCGCCGTCGCACTGTCAAGTCATGCCCAATAATGCAGGGATTATGAGCGAGTTGACCCTTCAGAACCCGCAGCCACACCCTCATGCGTAAGCGCAGAGAGATCTCCCTGAACCGCAATCACAGGCTCCGGCTTCGGACTCACAACGAATGTGTCGCGATACTCATTGAAGCCCGTTCCCGCAGGAATCAACCGACCCACAATCACGTTCTCCTTCAGGCCTAGCAGCTTGTCTTCGCGCCCATTGATCGCTGCTTCCGTCAAGACGCGAGTCGTTTCCTGGAATGAAGCCGCGGAAATAAAGCTATCCGTAGTGAGCGCTGCCTTAGTAATACCCAGTAAGACTGGCCTCCCGAGTCCCGGCTGGCCTCCCTTGGCCACCACACGCTCATTCTCTTCGTCAAACAACATCTTGCTGACCTGGCTGCCCGGCAAGAATTCCGTGTCGCCAGGATCCTCGATCCGGACTTTTCGCAGCATCTGGCGAACAATAATCTCGATATGCTTGTCGTTGATTGTCACGCCCTGCAACCGATACACGTCCTGCACTTCGTCCACGAGATACTTCTGCAACTCGTTCGGACCGAGCACGTCCAGGATGTCGTGCGGATTCGCCGACCCGTCCATTAGCGGCTCACCGGCCCGCACCCAGTCGCCCTCGTGCACGTTGACGTGCTTACCCTTTGGTATGAAGTATTCCTTGATATCGCCCATCTTATTATTGACGAGCACTTTGCGCATGCCCTTCACGAAACCATCGTAGGAAATTTCACCGTCGATTTCGCTGATCACGGCTGTTTCCTTCGGCTTTCTGGCCTCGAACAACTCCGCCACGCGCGGCAGACCGCCGGTAATGTCCTTCGTCTTGGTCGTCTCTCGCGGAATCTTGGCCAACACGTCGCCAGGAGTGACCACGGCGCCTTTCTCGACGAAGATATGCGCCCCGACCGGGAGCAGATAACGAGCCACGTTGGCCGCTGCCGCCACTTTGGCCGTCTTCCCGCTCTCATCTTTGACCGACACGCGAGGGCGCAACGTTGCGCCGCTATGCTCCACGATGACCTTGCGGGAGAGGCCGGTGACTTCGTCGAACTCTTCCTTCATCGTGACACCTTCCACGATGTCTCCGTAAGCTACCTTGCCGCCGACTTCGGTCAGAATGGTCAACGAATAGGGGTCCCACTCCACTAGCTTCTGGCCGAGCGTGATGCGACCGCCATCCTTAACCTTAATCTTGGCGCCGTAGACGACCGCATATTTCTCGCGCTCACGCCCTGTCTCATCGACAACGGCGATTTTCGCATTCCGGTTCATGACGACCCATTCGCCCTCTTTATTACGAACCGCAATCCCGGCGTTATGCACGTCGACATTCTTCTTCGCGTCGAAGCTCATGAACTTGATCGTACCGGCATGCTTCGATTCGGTCACCGTCTGCTCGACCACTTTGCTTGCCGTTCCTCCGATGTGGAACGTCCGCATAGTCAGCTGCGTACCCGGCTCACCGATCGACTGCGCCGCAATGACGCCAACGGGCTCACCCTTTTCCACCAACCGCCCGCGGGCCAAGTCGCGCCCGTAGCAGGAACGACAGACGCCACGACGCGATTGACAGGTCAGCACCGAGCGAATCTTCACACGATCGACCGCCGCCTCCACAATCGCCTTGGTCCGGTCCTCGTCGATCTCCTCATTGAATGACACAATAATTTCGCCGGTGACCGGATCGCGAATATCTTCAGCCGCCAACCGTCCCAACACCCGCTCTTCGATCGGCTGAATGATTTCGCCACCCTCGACCAATGCGCTCACAATGATTCCATCGGTGGTACCGCAATCGATTTCGTTAATAATCACATCCTGCGCGATATCCACCAGCCGACGCGTGAGGTAACCGGAGTTGGCCGTCTTCAACGCCGTGTCGGCCAAACCCTTACGGGCACCGTGCGTCGAGATGAAGTACTGCAACACCGTTAGTCCCTCGCGGAAATTGGCGGTGATCGGCGTCTCGATGATTTCGCCGGAGGGCTTGGCCATCAGTCCGCGCATACCACCCAACTGACGAATCTGCTGTGAGCTACCGCGCGCGCCCGAGTCTGCCATCATGAAGATCGGATTGAAGGACTCGGCTTTATTCGGATCGCCGCCCGCGCCTAATTCCTTCATCATTTCGTTTGCAATCTGCTCTGTGACATGGGCCCAGATATCGATCACTTTATTGTAGCGTTCGCCGTTGGTGATTAGACCCTCGGCATACTGCCGCTCGATCTCGCCAACTTCCTGCTGCGCCTTCCCCAACAACTCCTGCTTCTTGGTCGGGATATGCATGTTATCGACACAGATCGAGATGCCCGCACGCGTAGCATAATGGAAGCCCGTGTCCTTGACTTTGTCGAGGAACGTAACGGTCTCACGATGCCCGCACTGACGGTAGACCGTGTCGATGAGCTTCGTCATTTCCTTCTTCGTCATGAGCTTGTTCGCGTTTTCGAAGGGCATGCCCGGAGGCAGCACTTCCGACAGAATCACTCGGCCGACCGTGGTCTGCACGAGCGCGCCCTCGACCCGCACCTTGATCCGTGCATGGACTTCCAAGGCTTCCAAATCGAATGCAATGCGCACTTCCTCCGACGACCCGAACACTTTCCCCTCGCCCTTGCAGCCGCCACGCTCTTTGGTCAGCCAATAACAACCGAGCACCATATCCTGCGATGGCACTGCGATCGGCTTACCGTTGGCAGGCGAGAGAATGTTATTGATCGACATCATTAACACCCTCGCCTCGACCTGCGCTTCGACCGACAGCGGCACGTGGACCGCCATCTGGTCTCCGTCGAAGTCGGCGTTGAACGCGGCGCAAACCAGCGGATGCAAGCGAATGGCTTTGCCTTCAACCAACACGGGATCAAACGCCTGGATACCCAGCCGGTGCAACGTCGGTGCACGGTTCAACAGCACAGGATGCTCGCGAATCACTTCGTCGAGCACGTCCCACACTTCCGGCCGTTCCTTCTCGACTAAACGCTTAGCACTCTTGATGGTGGTCGCCGCGCCGCGCTCTTCCAGCTTGTGGAAAATAAACGGCTTGAACAATTCGAGCGCCATCTTCTTGGGCAATCCGCATTGATGCAGCCGGAGCTCAGGTCCCACGACAATGACGGTACGCCCCGAGTAATCGACCCGCTTCCCAAGCAAGTTCTGACGGAAACGCCCCTGCTTACCCTTCAACATGTCGCTCAAAGACTTGAGCGGACGCTTGTTGGGTCCACGGATCGCGCGACCGCGACGGCCGTTATCGAAAAGGGCATCGACCGATTCCTGCAACATCCGCATTTCGTTTCGAATAATCACGCCAGGCGCCTTCAATTCGATCAAGCGCTTCAAGCGATTGTTCCGATTGATGACACGGCGATACAGATCGTTCAAATCCGAGGTCGCAAACCGTCCGCCGTCCAGCGGCACGAGCGGACGCAATTCCGGCGGCAGCACCGGGATCACATCCATAATCATCCACTCGGGCATGTTGCCGGACTTGCGGAAGGCCTCGAGGACTTTCAACTGCTTGGCATATTTCTTCTTCAACGCGGCGGAGGCCGACGTCTTGGCTTTCGCCTTGATCTCATCCCACTTGGCCGCGATGTCGATCTTGCGGAGCAACTCCCGGATGGCATCGGCGCCGATACCGACCTTGTACGATCCGGGGCTGTACTCAGATTGGAGCGAGCGGAGCTTTTCTTCCGAAACCAGCTCCTTCTCCGTCAAATCCGTCGATCCAGGATCGACGCAGACATAGCTCTCGAAATAGAGAATGCGCTCCAGCCCCTTCAGGCTCATGTCCAGCAAGGTTCCGATCCGACTCGGTACGCCCTTCAGGAACCAGATGTGCGCCACCGGAGCCGCGAGCTCAATGTGGCCCATGCGCTCCCGGCGGACCTTGGACTGAATGACTTCGACGCCGCACTTGTCGCAGACGATGCCGCGGTGCTTCATGCGCTTATACTTGCCGCAATTGCACTCCCAATCCTTGATCGGGCCGAAAATCTTCGCGCAAAACAGTCCGTCTTTTTCCGGCTTAAACGACCGGTAATTGATGGTCTCCGGCTTCTTCACTTCGCCGTACGACCACGACCGGATTTTTTCCGGCGACGCGACCTTGATCCTCATCGAATCGAATGCAACCCCATCGCGCGGCTTCTCGAAAAATGTATAGACGCCTTCCAAAGTAGTAACCTCCCCTGATGCCGGCGCGGCGGCCGGCACACAAATGGTTAGTCTTGCGACTTGACCAGTTCGACGTCGAGACCCAAGCTTTGCAACTCTTTGACCAAGACGTTAAACGACTCGGGCAATCCAGGCTCCAGGAATGGCTCGCCCTTCACGATCGCTTCATACATCCGCGACCGGCCCGGCACATCATCTGATTTCACCGTCAGGAACTCTTGCAGCGTAGATGCAGCACCATAGGCCTGCAATGCCCACACTTCCATTTCTCCCAACCGCTGGCCGCCGAACTGCGCCTTACCACCGAGCGGCTGCTGCGTGACGAGTGAATAAGGACCGATCGACCGTGCGTGGATCTTGTCGTCGACCAAATGGTGCAACTTCAGAACGTACATGTAACCAACCGTCACGGGGCTGCCGAACATTTCGCCGGTCCGCCCGTCCATCAACATCGTCTGCCCGCTCATCGGCAAGTTTGCCTCCTTGAGCAAGGCCTTAATTTCCGTTTCCGACGCGCCGTCGAATACCGGGCTCGCCACCTTAATACCCAGCGCCTTCGCCGCCCATCCCAGGTGCGTTTCAAGAATCTGACCCACGTTCATGCGCGACGGCACACCGAGGGGATTGAGCACAATTTCCACCGGCGTCCCGTCCGGCAAACAGGGCATGTCTTCCTCGGGCAACACCCGCGAGACCACGCCTTTGTTGCCGTGCCGGCCGGCCATCTTGTCACCGACCTGGATCTTACGCTTCATCGATACATAAACCTTGACCAGCTTGATCACGCCCGGAGGAAGTTCATCGCCCCGTTTCAGGCGGCCAACCTTCTCATCGAACAGCGTCTGCAGAATCTCGATCTGCTCCTTCGCCCGCCGATCGGCATCTTCCAGCTCTTTCTGCTCGTCAGGATCGCTCAGAGTGATGTACCGCACCGCTTCATCCTGCAACCGCTTGAGAATCTCGGCCGTCAGCTTGCCCTTCTTCTTCAGAATGACATCCCCGCTTTCCGGATCCATCAAGTCGCGCCCAACGACCTTGCCGAGCAACAGCTTTCTGACTTTCTTTATTTTTTCTTCATCGATGATGCGGAGCTCCTCATGGTGATCACGCTGAAGCTTCATCACATCGTCGCTTTCGATGCTCTTGGAGCGTTCGTCCTTATCGAGACCCTTGCGCGAGAAGATCTTCACATCGACGACGATCCCCTCAACGCCCGGAGGCACCGTCAACGACGTATCCTTCACATCGCCAGCTTTTTCACCGAAGATGGCTCGCAACAACTTTTCTTCCGGCGTCAACTGGGTTTCGCCCTTCGGCGTGACCTTGCCAACCAGAATGTTGCCTGGCTTTACTTCGGCTCCGATGCGGATGATCCCGCTCTCATCGAGGTCGCGCAAGGCTTCCTCTCCGACGTTCGGAATATCGCGTGTAATGTCTTCCTTGCCCAGCTTGGTATCGCGGGCCTCGACCTCGAACTCTTCAATGTGAATCGAAGTAAATGCGTCCTCCCGCACAAGCTTTTCGCTCAACAGAATGGCGTCTTCGAAGTTATATCCGCCCCACGGCATGAAGGCGACGAGGATATTCTTCCCCAAAGCCAATTCGCCGTGATCGATAGCGGGGCCGTCAGCCAAGACCTGCCCGACTTTCACTGGCTGCCCGAGCTGGACCACCGGCGTCTGCGTGATGGTCGTACTCTGATTCGACCGCTGGAACTTGATCAGGTCGTACACGTCAAGCCCGACGTCGTTCCGCTTCTTGCTTTCCTTCGAATCGGCTCGCACCACCACTCGCGTGGCATCCACACTTTCCACCACGCCGGCGCGCTTCGCCTGCACCACATAACCAGAGTCACGTGCCACCACCGCTTCCATCCCAGTCCCGACGAGCGGAGACTCCGACACGAGCAGCGGTACAGCCTGACGCTGCATGTTTGACCCCATCAACGCACGGTTGGCGTCGTCATGCTCCAGGAACGGCACCAAGGCCGTAGCCACGCTGACCACTTGCTTCGGCGACACGTCCATGTACTCGATCTTGTCGGACGTCGCCGTCACGAAGTCTCCAGCGGATCGCGCCGAAATGGTTTCAGACAGCAAACGCCCGCTTGCATTGATCGGCGAGTTCGCCTGCGCGATGATGTACTTGTCCCCTTCGATGGCGGAGAGGAACTCGATCTCGTCGGTAACGCGCCCCTTCACTACTTTGCGATAAGGCGCTTCGATAAATCCGAACTTATTGATGCGCGCATAGGTCGCCAGTGACGTAATTAAACCGATGTTCGGGCCTTCCGGCGTTTCGATCGGACAGATACGGCTGTAGTGCGACGGATGGACGTCACGCACTTCGAACCCAGCTCGTTCACGGGTCAACCCACCGGGACCGAGGGCGGACAACCGACGCTTGTGCGTGATTTCCGCGAGCGGATTCGTCTGATCCATAAACTGAGACAACTGGCTGCTGCTGAAAAACTCTTTGACCGCAGCGACGACGGGCTTCGCATTGATCAAATCGTGAGGCAACACCGTTTCCATATCCAACAGGTTCATCCGCTCCTTGATGCTCCGCTCCATGCGGACCAATCCGAGCCTGAACTGGTTCTCGAGCAACTCACCAACCGACCGAACGCGACGATTCCCCAAGTGGTCGATGTCGTCGATTTCACCCTTGCCCAGCTTCAAATTTACGAGATACCGGATCACCTCGACCATGTCCTGCGCGGTCAGTGTCCGCTGCTCCAACGGCAGATCCAAGGCCAGTTTCTTGTTCAACTTCAAACGCCCGACCGGCGACAGATCATATCGCTTGGAATTCGAAAAAAGATTGTCGAAGAGCGCTCGCGCGGTGTCGACGGAGGGGGTTTCCCCCGGCCGCAAGCGACGATAGATCTCGACCATGGCCTCCTCTTTCGAGGTGGTCTTATCCAGCTCCAACGTATCCATGATCACCGGCGTCGACGTGACCGTGTCAAAGTAGATCGCCTGAAATTCCTCGATGTCGCTCTCAAGCAACGATTCGACGATCTCAGCCGTGAGCCGCTGATTCTTTCCTGCGATCTGCTTTTTCTTGGAGTCCACCAGTTCGGCCAGCACCGCACGGCCGATCAACTCGCTCGGCGCCAACGGGATCTCTTTGACGCCTGCCGCCTTCAGCTTCGCAATGAGCCCCTTCGTGAGCTTGGCGCCTTCTTTGACCAGCGACTCCTTGCCGCTCTTGTCAAACACTTCAGCCGAGCAGCGCAGCCCTTGATGGATCTCAGGATCGAGCTTACGCAACATCTTGCCCTTCGACACCCGGATTTCTTCCACCGGGTAATACATCTTGAGCAAATCGTCGCCGGAGAAGCCGAACGCCTTCAACAGAATGGTCGTCGGCATTTTCCGCCGGCGGTCAATCCGCACATAGAGGATGTCGCGGGCATCGAACTCGAAGTCCAGCCACGATCCACGGTAGGGAATAATTCTGGCAGAGTACAGCACTTTACCGCTGGAGTGCGTACGGCCCTTGTCGTGCGTGAACGAGGCCCCGGGCGACCGGTGCAACTGACTCACCACCACACGTTCCGTACCGTTGACAATGAAGGTCCCGCGTTCCGTCATAAGCGGCAGTTCGCCGACATAGACTTCCTGTTCGCGGACATCGAGCACCTTTTTCTTGGAGCCCTTGTCTTCTTTGTCGAACACGACCAGGCGCATCCGAAGCTTCAAGGGGACGGCATAGGTCATCCCCTGCTCCAGGCACTCCCGCTCATCGTACTTCGGGGTGCCGAGCGTATAGCTCGTGAACTCCAAGACGGCCGTATTGTTGTAATCAGGAATCGGAAAAACACTCACCAGGGCCGCCTGGAGCCCATGATCCTTGCGACGTTCCGGCTCGACCTCTCGCTGCAGGAATTCCTCATAGGAGCGCTTCTGGATCTCGATGAGATCCGGAATTTCAATGCTGCTATGAATGCGCGAGTAATCTTTCCGTTCGACGAACTCTTTCAGAGTCGTTTCGGACATTCCCCGGACCTCCACTACAATTGGTTATGCTTGGATGCCCGCACGGAGCGGGCACCCACAGACACTGAGACTGGTCAAATCGAGACTACTTGATCTCGACCTTGGCGCCGCTCTCTTCAAGCTTCTTCTTCATGCTGTCGCACTCTTCTTTCGTGACACCGGTCTTCACGGGCTTCGGTGCGGCTTCGACCAAATCTTTCGCTTCCTTCAATCCGAGGCTGGTGAGCTCGCGGACGACCTTGATGACCTGGATCTTCTTGTCCGCCGGAGCAGACACGAGCACCACGTCAAACGCGGTCTTCTCTTCGGCTGCAGCGGCGGCACCGCCGCCGGCAGGAGCGGCTGCAGCGACCGGCGCAGCAGCCGTCACGCCAAAGCGGGTCTCTAGCCCCTTCACGAGGTCCGCCAAATCGAGCACACTCATCGTCTCGATGGCCTTGATCAATTCTTCCTGCGATAATTTCGTCGTTGTCGTTGACATATCCCCGTCTCCTTTTCGTTTATCCTGAATGGCCGCAATGACTCTCACAAATTTTGACAATACCGCACTGAGCGTATACACCAAACCGCGCGCCGGGCCCTGCATGGCCGACAACAGCATCGCAATGAGGACTTCCCTCTTCGGCAACTTGGCCACAGCCGCTAACTCGGCCGGCTGCACCACCTTGCCCTCCAGGACGCCGATGGTGATCTTGATCTTCTCTTCGCGCTTCTCCGCCATGATGAAATCCCGAAGGATCTTCGTGGGAAGCACCGGATCGTCATAGCCGATCACCAACCCCGTCGGCCCCTTCAAATAGCCCGTCACTCCCGAGAAGATCGTCCCTTCGGAAGCACGGACAGCCAAGGTGTTCTTGACGACCCTGTATTCGGCATTGGCGCTGCGCAATTGCTTGCGAAGCTCCGTCACCTGGTTCGCAGAGAGCCGAGCGCTTTCAGTGACAATCGCGAGCCGCGCACGGCCAAATCGCTCTGTCAACTCCGCAACCGCTGTCGCTTTCTCGTTTTTTTTCATACTCTAACCCTTCCCCTTCTCCTTCCGCGCTGCGGCACCCGGACTAACTCCATTCCTTAGCTAACGCCATCGCATCAAGTGGTACGCCAGGCCCCATCGTGCTCGAGATCGTCGCGCTCATCAGATAGCGCCCCTTGCACGAAGCTGGTTTCGACTTGATCACGGCCTCAAGAACCGCCGACGCATTCGCGTGCAGCTGCTCAGGCTTAAAGGAGACCTTCCCAACCGGCACCTGAATGATCCCGGCTTTTTCCACTTTATATTCCACACGGCCTTTGCGAATTTCCGTCACGGCCTTACCAACGTCAAACGTCACCGTTCCGGTCTTCGGGTTCGGCATGAGCCCGCGGGGCCCCAACACCTTCCCAAGCTTTCCAACCGCCGCCATAAGGTCCGGCGTGGAGATGGCGCAATCGAACTCCAGCCATCCACCCTTGACCTTCTCCATCAGCTCATCGGATCCGACGAAGTCAGCCCCAGCCTGCCGCGCCTCCTGCTCCTTCTCGCCCTTGGCAAACACCAGGACGCGAATGGTCTTCCCCGTGCCATGCGGCAACGAAGTTGTGCCACGCACCATCTGGTCTGCCCGCTTCGGATCCACGCCCAGACGGAGCGCCAGATCGACTGATTCATCGAACTTGGCAAACGCCGACTGTTTTACCGCCTCGACTGCCTCGCGCAGGCTATACGCCCGCGGCTCCAGCTTTGCTACCGCCGCTTTCATCTTCTTTCCCATTGCGATTTCCCCCTTACACCCACACACACAATTTTCCGCCCAGGCTAAGGCCGCGCGCTGCGCGGACACCCAGAGCCGCCCGCATGGGCAGAAGACTACCCTTGGACGACGACGCCCATACTGCGCGCTGAACCTTCGATGATCTTGATCGCACCCTCGAGATCGGCGGCATTGAGATCAACCATTTTCTTTTGTGCGATCTCTCGCAACTGCGCCTTCGTGATCTTGCCGACCTTGTCTTTCTGCGGAACACCAGACCCCTTAATGATTCCAGCCGCCTTCTTCAATAGGTCGGACGCCGGAGGAGTCTTCATCACAAAGGTGAACGACCGGTCCTTGTAGACCGTAATGACCACCGGAATGATGCTGTCTCCCTCTTTTTGAGTTTTTGCATTGAACTGCTTGCAAAACTCCATAATATTGACGCCGTGCTGCCCCAGCGACGGTCCAACCGGGGGAGCGGGATTCGCTTTCCCTGCCGGAATCTGCAACTTGATCTGTGCCGATACTTCTTTCGCCATGTCCTACACTCCTACGCTACGTGCGTTTGACCATCTCAGAGTTAAATCCGCTCCACTTGCATGAACCCAAGCTCCACCGGTGTCGAGCGCCCGAAAATGCTGACCAAGACCTTGAGCCGGCTATGGTCATGATCCACCTCTTCCACGATACCGTTAAATCCGAGAAACGGCCCATCGATGATCCGCACATTGTCCGTCTTGATAAACTTCACCTGCTCGCGCGGACCGGATGTACCCGCATCAACTTGCTTCAGCAGCGAATCCACTTCTTCCGTCGACAAGGGCATCGGCACCGCACCGCCGCCCACAAACCCTGTGACCTTCGGCGTCTCCTTGATCATCTGCAAGGTTTCATCGACGAGCGGCGATTCCAGCTCCACGATCACATACCCGGGGAAAAACTTCCGCCGGGAGGTTCGACGCTTGCCATCCTTGATCTCGATCACATCTTCCGTCGGCACGAGTACCTGCCCCAGCTTCTCGACCAATCCCATTTGGTTAGCCCGTTCGAGCAAGCTGGTTTTTACCCGCCCCTCAAATCCAGCGTAGGTATGAATGACGTACCAATTTTTTGCCATGCCCTACCCTCGGATCATTAATTGACTATGCGCCATGCAGCCGCTCTCACTCGCAGCCCACGCCTTACAAAATCTTGCTGACCGCCCACACGAGAAACGAGTCGATGAACGACAGATACAGCGACATGATGATGCAAAACACAATGACCACGGTCGTCGATCCGACCGTTTCCGCCCGAGTCGGGAACGACACCTTCTTCAGCTCCCCACTCACATCGCCGAAGAACTCCCGGATAGAATTCATCAATTTACGAAACATGCGCGCCTCACCTTCACCCTTATGAGAGGAACTGTGCCCCACCATACTCGGCCAACAGCCCCGCTCTCCACCCAGCCACCAAGATCGAGCCTGTCCCGTCCGCTACGTAGCGCTTGGCAGGGGCACTAGGATTTGAACCTAGACTCTCGGTTTTGGAGACCGATGTGCTACCATTGACACCATGCCCCTACGACAGCTGGCAACCTAGCCATTGCGCCGGCAACCTAGACTATTTCACTTCCTTATGGGCAATGTGCTTCCGACAGAACTTGCAGAACTTATTCCGTTCCAAACGATCCGGATCGTTCTTCTTGTTCTTCATCGTGGAATAATTCCGCTGCTTGCAGATCGTGCACGCCAAATCGATAATCTCTCGCATCTCAATACTCCAATGCTGTCATGCGACAGCAGTCATGTTTACGCCAGAATTTCGGTGACAACGCCGGAGCCCACGGTCTTGCCGCCCTCGCGCACCGCGAACCGCAACCCT
>NSIK01000035.1 GCA_002737345.1 Nitrospirota bacterium | reverse complement strand
GGAAGCACGTGGAAACACTCAAGTCGTGCAATCCCAGGTTCCGCTATCGGAAATGTTCGGATACAGTACCGATCTTCGGTCGCGTACTCAGGGCCGCGCCACGTACACCATGCAGTTCCATTCGTACCAGCAGGTACCAGAGGCAATCGCAACAGAAATCGTTAAAAGAGTTCGCGGCGAATAGCCGATCAGTCCTATCCAACCAATGTCTATCCAAAAACCACAAGCAAAACATACGGAGTAAAACATGAGTAAGGCAAAATTCGAACGCAACAAGCCACACGTCAATATCGGCACGATGGGTCACATCGACCACGGCAAGACAACGCTGACTGCTGCTATCTCTAAGACATTGGCTTCTCGCGGGTTGGCTGAGTACACGCCGTTCGATCAGATTGACAAAGCTCCCGAAGAAAAAGCTCGTGGTATCACGATTTCAATTGCTCACATTGAGTACGAAACACCAAATCGCCACTATGCACACGTCGACATGCCTGGTCACGCTGACTACATCAAGAACATGATCACTGGTGCTGCTCAAGTTGATGGCGCCATCTTGGTGGTTGCTGCAACTGACGGTCCAATGCCTCAAACCCGTGAGCACGTGTTGCTTGCTCGTCAAGTCGGCGTTCCATACATCGTTGTGGCACTCAACAAGTCCGACATGGTGGACGACGAAGAAATGCTCGAACTTGTCGAAATGGAAGTTCGTGATCTCTTGAAAGAATACGAGTTCGACGATAAAGCACCTGTTGTGCGTGTTTCAGCACTCAAAGCACTCGAAGGCGACGAAGCAGCACAAGAACAGATCATGGTACTCATGGCTGCTTGTGATGCATCTGTGCCAGAGCCTGTTCGTGACTTCCAGAAGCCTTTCTTGATGCCAATCGAAGACGTTTTCACGATCACTGGTCGCGGAACGGTTGTGACGGGCAAAGTCGAGCAGGGCAAAGTACACACTGGCGACGAAATCGAAATCGTCGGATTGCGGCCGAACCAGGCCACGATCGTGACGGGCGTGGAAATGTTCCGGAAGGTGCTGGATGAAGGGCAGGCGGGCGACAACGTCGGCGTCTTGCTGCGCGGCACGAAGAAGGAAGATGTGGAGCGCGGGATGGTGCTGTCGAAGCCGAAGAGCATCACGCCCCACACGAAGTTCAAGGCGGAAATCTATGTGCTGGCCAAGGAAGAGGGCGGACGACACACGCCGTTTTTCAACGGCTACCGGCCGCAGTTCTACTTCCGGACGACCGATGTCACGGGTGTGATGACGTTGAATCCGGGCGTAGAGATGGTCATGCCGGGCGATAATGTGAGTGTGACGGGCGAGTTGATCAGCCCGATCGCGATGGATCAAGGGTTGCGGTTCGCGGTGCGCGAGGGCGGCAAGACCGTGGGCTCCGGCGTTGTCACCGAAATTCTGGCGTAAACATTGGCCGGATGAATAGAGGACTAAATGGTTAAGGTTGAGCAAAGAATCAGAATTCGGCTGCGCGGGTTTGACTACCGAGTCTTAGACCAGTCGGTGGCCGAAATCGTGGAGACGGTCCGTCGGAGCGGGGCAAAGGTCGTGGGGCCCATCCCGCTGCCTACGCGGATCGAGAAGTTTACCGTGCAGAGTGCGACGCATGCAGACAAGAAGGCGCGCGAACAGTTTGAAATCAGAACGCACAAGCGTTTGATGGACATCATGGACGCGACTCCTGAAACTATGGACTCCCTGATGAAGTTGAGCTTGGCCGCCGGCGTGGATGTCGAGATTAAGCTTTAAGGGTCAGATGACTGGCAAGGAACGTCACACATGACGAACGGGCTGTTGGGTAAAAAGCTGGGGATGACCCAGATATTTGACGAGACGCGGTTTACGCCCGTCACGGTGATCGAGGCGGGCCCTTGCCGCGTGGTCACGATTAAGACAAAAGAGCGCGATGGATACGAATCTGTCCAGCTGTCTTTTGGCGAAGTGAAAGAACGTAAGCTGTCGAAGGCCGAGCTGGGACACTTGAAGAAGACGGAGGCTCCGGCCACCCGTGTTCTTAGAGAGTTTGAGAAGGTCGGCGATGTGGAGATCGGGCAGTCTATCAAAGTCGATATCTTTAAAAAGGGCGACTGGGTAGATGTCATCGGGATTTCCAAGGGGAAGGGATTTCAGGGCGTGGTGAAGCGGCATCATTATGCCGGCGGCCCTGAGTCTCACGGGTCTATGTTCCACCGTCACCCCGGTTCGATGGGGGCCAGTTCGTATCCGTCCCGTGTCTGGAAAGGGAAGACCTTGCCGGGGCACATGGGGGCGAAGCGGATTACGGTCCAGCGATTGAAAGTTATTGAATCTAGGCCTGACGAGAATTTGCTATTTGTTCGTGGAGCAATTCCTGGCGCGGCAAACGGACTGATCATGGTGAGAAAGTCGAAGAAGGGGTAGGGCATGCCCACGGTTGATATCGTTGATCTGAAGAAGCAAAAAGTCGGCTCAGTCGATCTTCCTGATGAAGTATTCGGCTGCAAGCTGCACACGTCTTTGGTGCACGAGGCGGTGGTGATGCAGCGTGCCTGTGAGCGTCAGGGCACAGCGTCCACATTGCGCCGCGGCGAAGTGGCTGGGTCTGGAAAGAAGCCTTGGAAGCAAAAGCATACGGGGCGCGCGCGAGCCGGATCGATTCGCTCGCCTGTATGGCGCCACGGCGGGTCGGTGTTCGGACCGAAGCCGCGTGATTATTCCTACAGCATGCCCAAGAAGAAGTATCGCGCTGCGCTGCAGAGCGCACTCTCAGCCAAGCTGGCGGATGGACAGATTGTGGTGGTCTCGAATCTGTCGTTGGCGGAGCCGAAGACGAAATTGTTGGCCAAGGCCTTAGAGAATTTCGGCGCCGGTGCCTATGCCTTGATCGTGGCTGGCGCAGGCCATGCGGGATTAGCGCAGGCGGCTGGTAATCTGCCGAATGTTTGTGTGGTGGGCCCTGAAGGATTGAATGTCTATGACATTGTCCGTGCGGAACTAATTATGATTTCTGAGCGCGAGTTGACGCGGCTGAAGGAGGTCTGGGCATGAAGGCTGGTCTCCATAGCATTCTGTTGCAGCCGTTGTTGACGGAAAAGATCACGGCCATGCGGGAAGCCAACAATACGGTGGCCTTTCTCGTGCATCCGGACGCGAATCGTGTCCAGATTAAGCAAGCGGTCGAGACGCTGTTGAAGGTGAAGGTCGAACGCGTGAACGTGATGAACGTCCGCGGCAAGGTGAAGCGCCTGGGGCGTTTCTCCGGCAAGCGATCTGATTGGAAGAAGGCCTTCGTCAAACTCAAGACCGGCGAAAAATTGGAGCTCTACGAGAGCGCATAGTAGGACATTGCGCCAGGTTGAGCCTGGTGTGCTGGAAGGACGACTGTAGTATGGGAATAAAAGTATATAAGCCAAGGACTCCAGGCCGTCGCGGGATGACCGCAGTGACGACCGAAGAGCTCTCGAAGAAGAGACCCGAGAAGTCACTGACGTCAGTCAATCGCAGCACTGGTGCCCGGAACAATGATGGGCGGACGACGGTTCGTTTTCGTGGGGGTGGACATAAGCGCCTTTATCGGAAGATTGATTTTAAGCGGGATAAGTCTGGCATTCCCGGCTCCATCGCTGCGCTGGAATACGATCCGAATCGTTCAGCTCGCATTGCCTTGGTGCACTACAGGGATGGCGAGAAGCGCTATATCTTGGCTCCTGTCGGGCTTAAAGTTGGCGATGTGGTGCAGGCTGGTTTGGGGACCGAGGTTCGTATCGGGAATGCGTTGCCCTTGTCCAGCATGCCGTTGGGAACCACGATCCATAATATCGAGTTGAAGCCCGGTAAGGGCGGCCAGTTGATTCGTAGCGCGGGCGGCTCGGCTCAGGTCATGGGGCGTGATGGCGAGTACATCCAGGTGCGACTCAGGTCCGGTGAAATGCGCCGTATTCTGGCGACCTGCATGGCGACCGTCGGGCAAGTTGGCAATACGGACCATGAGAATATTAATGTGGGGAAGGCAGGGCGGAATCGATGGTTGGGCCGACGCCCGCATGTGCGCGGTGTCGTTATGAATCCGGTCGACCACCCGCACGGCGGCGGCGAAGGAAAGTCTGGACAGGGTAATCCCCATCCAGTCTCCCCATGGGGCCTGCCGACCAAGGGGTACAAGACCCGGAACAACAAGGCGACCGACAAGTTCATTATTTCCCGTCGCAAGTAGGAGTACGAGATGCCGAGGTCTGTAAGCAAGGGCGCATTCGTTGACGATCATCTGCTTGAAAAAGTAGATCGGATGAATCAGAACAAGGATCGCAAGATCATCAAGACCTGGTCGCGGCGGTCCACCGTCATTCCAGATATGATCGGGCATACGTTCGCGGTTCATAACGGAAAAAAGTTTATTCCGGTTTTCGTGACGGAAAACATGGTCGGGCACAAACTTGGGGAGTTCGCTCCGACCAGATTTTTTAAGGGGCATGGGCACGCTAAGACGGAGAAGTCAGTCGCTCTTAAGTAAGCGGCTGATCGCGGTCTCGGCAAACTCGATTGGATTGGAAGGTTATGGCTGAAGCACAAGCAGTTTTGCGTTTTGTACGTGTCTCTCCGAGGAAGGCGCGCCCCGTGATCGACTTGATCCGTGGGCAGCAGGTCACGATGGCTTTGGCATTGCTCAGGAATACACCGCGTCAGGCGTGTAAAGTGGTGGAGAAGCTGTTGATGTCTGCCGTGGCCAATGCGGAGCAAAAAGAGATGGGCGACAGTGATTCCATGGTCGTCTCGAGAGCTTTTGTTGATTGCGGGCCGACGTTGAAGCGCTTTCGGGCTCGCTCGCAGGGGAGCGCGAATGCCATTCAAAAGCGGATGAGTCACATCACCGTGGTCGTGTCTACGGCAGCGGTCAAAGAGCAGAAGTAGGGGCGGCCAACGGAGCCGATTCATTTCCTGGCTGAGTGAGGCATAAGAAGTTATGGGGCACAAGACACATCCGATCGGTTATCGACTAGGATATAACGTCAACTGGAGTTCCCGGTGGTACGCGAGCAAGGATTACGCGAAGCTCCTCCATCAGGACATCAGGATTCGCAAGATGGTCAAGCAGCGTCTGTTTCATGCAGGTGTGGCCAAGGTCGAAATCGAGCGATCCGGTGACCAGACGCGCGTGATAATTTCCACCGCGCGTCCCGGCATCATCATCGGCCGCAAGGGCGCTGAAGTTGACAAGCTGAAGGCGGAGCTGGAGAAGGCCTATTCTGGGCAGGTGTACATTACAGTGAAGGAAATCAAGAAGCCTGAACTGGATGCGCAATTGGTCTGCGAGAACGTCGCGACCCAGCTGGAGAAGCGTGTGGCGTTCCGTCGGGCAATGAAGCGCAGCGTGCAGTCCGCGCTTCGTCTTGGCGCCCAGGGGATTAAGATCATGGTCGGGGGTCGCCTTGGCGGTGCGGAAATCGCGCGCTCCGAGTGGTACCGTGAAGGCCGTGTGCCGCTGCATACGCTCCGGGCGGACATTGATTACGGGTTTGCTGAAGCACATACGACGATGGGACAGATTGGGGTGAAGACGTGGATCTACAAAGGTGAGGTCCTTCCGTTGCAGCCCATTAAAAAAGAATCAGCATTTGAGCGCCGGCTCGGGTAACTGAAGAGGATATTGTGTTAGCACCAAAGAAAGTTAAGTTCCGCAAAATGATGAAGGGGCGTATGAACGGCAAGGCCTATCGTGGCGGCCAGATTACCCTCGGAGAGTTCGGATTGAAGGCGCTGGAGCCTGGCTGGATCACCAGTCGGCAGATCGAAGCAGCTCGCATCGCGATCACTCGCTGCGTGAAGCGCGGCGGCCAGGTCTGGACGAGAATCTTCCCCGATAAGCCGATTACCAAGAAGCCGGCAGAAACCCGCATGGGTAAGGGAAAGGGTAATCCGGAGTACTGGGTGGCCGTGGTTAAGCCGGGTCGGATCATGTACGAGATGGACGGCGTCACGCCGGAAGTCGCCAAAGAGGCGTTCCGATTGGCTTCGCACAAGCTGCCGATCGCTACGAAGTATGTCGTCCGCGGCGAGTTTTAATACCGATTGAATCGGGCGTAAGGGTAGGGAGCGCATCCATGGATCTGAAGGAATTGCGGCAATTAACGGCACCTGAGCTTGCGGAGAAGTCGCAGCAGCTCACACAGGAACTCTTCAACCTTCGCTTCCAGATGGGGACGGGGCGGCTGGAGAACCCCATGCAGTTGCGAAAGACGAAGCGGTCCATTGCACGGGTCAAAACGATACAGCACGAGCTCGCGCAGGTCGAGCCAATTTCTAGCACGGCGAAGGGGGCCTGAGGATGTCTGAGTCGGTAAGCAAGCGGCGGGAGTGGGTTGGCCGTGTGGTCAGCAATAAGATGGATAAGACCGTCGTGGTCGAGATTGAGCGCTCGGTGATTCACCCGCTGTATCGGAAGGTGCTTCGACGGGTGACCAAGTTCAAGGCGCACGATGAAGCGAATGCCTGCAAGGTCGGCGATCGTGTGCGCATGATCGAGACGAGGCCTATCAGTAAAGATAAGCATATGCGGGTGATCGAAGTTGTGGAAAAGGGACAGGGCTCGTAGGCGGAGATCGTTCGAACGGTAGAGGGAACCAGGGACTATGATTCAAAGCTATACATACATGGACGTGGCCGATAACTCGGGCGCCAAGCAGGCCATGTGTTTTCATGTCCTCGGGGGAACGCGACGCCGGTATGCGTCCCTCGGAGACATTGTCGTGGTGGCCGTGAAAGAAGCGATCCCTGCGGCGACCGTCAAGAAGGGCGATGTGAGCCGTGCCGTGGTCGTGCGGACGACCAAGGAAGTGCGCCGCGAAGATGGCTCCTATATCAAGTTTGATCGGAACGCATGCGTCCTGATCAATAAGGATGGGGATCCCGTCGGCACGCGCATCTTCGGGCCGATTGCGCGTGAGTTGCGGTGGAAGAAGTTCATGAAGATTATTTCTCTAGCTCCGGAAGTGCTTTAACGAGGGTGGAGACGGCGGGATGAATAAGCAGGCATTAGCAAAAAGTCGAATTCGTAAAGGTGACACGGTGGTCGTGATCTCCGGGCGTGATCGCGGCAAGTCCGGGAAAGTGCTTTCGGTTGACCCGGCAGTGGGCAAGGTTGTGGTTGAAAAGCTGAATATGATCAAGCGCCACACCAAGCCGAATCAGAAAGTCAAGCAAGGTGGCATTCTCGAACGGGAAGCGCCTCTTGCGATCTCCAATGTGATGTATCTGTGTCCCGTGACGCAGAAGCCAACCCGCCTAGGCGTGCGAACGCTGGATGATGGCAAGCGGGTCCGGTTCAGTAAAAAATCGAACGACTCAGTCGAGTAGGAGTGAGGACGCCAGATGGCGAAGGTTGAATCAGCGAAAGGCAGCAAAGCGTCAGAGAAGCGACCGCCCAAGAAAAAAGAGGCGTCAGCGGCTCCTCAGGCGAAGGACGAGGGCAGCGAAGAGTCCAAGTTTAACCCTCGAATGCGCGAGACGTATCTGCAGAAGGTTGTGCCCGCGCTCATGAAAGAGTTCGGCTACAAGAACGTCATGCAGGTACCGAAGGTCGAGCGGATTGTGCTGAACGTGGGAATGGGTGAAGCCATTCAAAACGTGAAGCTGCTCGAGAGCGCGGCGAGCGAGTTGGGCTTGATCACGGGCCAAAAGGCGCTGATCACAAAGGCGAAGAAAGCCATTGCGACGTTCAAGCTGCGCCAAGGGATGCCGATTGGCACCAAGGTGACGCTCCGGAGCCGGCGCATGTGGGAGTTTCTTGATCGCCTCGTGACGTTGTCCCTGCCGCGCATCAGAGACTTCCGCGGCGTGTCGCCGAAGTCCTTCGATGGGCGGGGTAATTACACGCTGGGACTTAAAGAACAGCTCATCTTCCCTGAGATTCAGTACGATGAGGTCGCGTCGATCCATGGGATGGACATCACGATCGTCACGACTGCCAAGACGAACGACGAGGGCAGGGCACTGTTAAAACATTTAGGGATGCCATTCCGGACGGCGTAACGTCAAACGAAGGAGCTGCAGGTGTCGAGATTAGCGCTAAGAAATAAATCGTCCGTCAAGGCGAAATTCCCTGTCAGAGACTATCATCGGTGCGGCCTCTGTGGGCGCGTACGTGGGTTCTTGCGCCGGTTTCGTATGTGTAGAATTTGTTTTCGGTTGCTGAGCCTGAAGGGTGAGATCCCTGGGGTTCAGAAGTCGAGTTGGTAGATTATTCGTCCTCCGCGTCGCTAGGCTGTCATACACGTCTGGTTGCGCGAAGCGTGCTGGTGAAAGGGTTAGTATGGTTACAGATCCGATTAGCGATCTCTTGGTCAGAATACAAAATGGGCTGCGGCGGCGTCACGATGTTGTGAGCATTCCGGCATCCCGTCTGAAGCGTGAGTTGCTTCGCATTCTCCAGAACGAAGGCTACATTCAGGGCGTCGAGGCGGATCTCGCGGATGGCCATCCTGTGCTGAAGGTGCAGTTGCGATATGCGTCCGAAGGAAAGCCTGTGCTCACGGGTGCGCAGCGGGTGAGCAAGCCGGGCCGCCGTGTCTATGTTGGAATCAAGGATATTCCGCGAGTGAAGAACGGCATTGGCGTGGCGATCTTGTCGACCTCGAAGGGGTTGATGACGGATCAAGAGTCGCGCCGGGCCGGGCTAGGCGGAGAAGTGTTGTGTTCGGTCTGGTAAGAGTACGAGCAAACCAGATTGTTATTGTGGCGGCTTGCTAGAGGAACAAGGAATCGATGTCACGCATAGGAAAGAAACCAATCCAGATTCCAGCAGGAGTGGATGTCAAGGTCGCCGGCCCGGTTGTCTCTGTGAAGGGCCCGCTCGGGAAGCTTGATTGGCCTTTGTCTCCCGGCCTTGGAGTCGTAATTTCTGATGGAGTGCTTGTGGTCAATCGGCTGACCGAGGACCGTCACGTTCGTGCATTGCACGGATTGGCTCGCGCAGAGCTTAGCAACATCGTGCAGGGTGTGACCAAGGGCTATGAGCGTAACTTGGAGCTCACCGGGGTCGGCTATAAAGTCGCCCTGCAGGGACGGACGATGAGCTTTAACGTGGGCTATATCAATCCGGTCCTGTACCCGCTCCCGGTCGGGATCGACGTGAAAGTGGACAAGCAGACGCTGATCAATGTGAAGGGAGCCGATAAGCGATTGGTGGGGCAGGTCGCCGCAAACTTGCGCGCGATCAAGCCGCCTGACGTCTATAAGCAAAAAGGCGTTCGTTATGTCGGGGAAGTGTTACGCAAGAAGGCTGGAAAGACAGGGAAGTAAGGTGATCCATGAATAGTGCAGATAAAGCAGAACAGTTAACACGTCGGAAGCAGCGGGTGCGGAAGCGGGTTGTAGGAACGGCCGAGCGTCCACGTCTCAACGTGTTTCGCAGTAGCTCTCACATCTATGCCCAGATTATTGACGACCTCAAGGGGGCGACACTGGCAGCGGCGTCTTCTCTGGACAAGTCGCTGCGCACGTCGGTGAAGTCTACGGGCAGCATCGAAGGCGCAAAGGCAGTTGGGAAATTATTGGCCGAGCGGGCCAAGGCCGCGAAGGTTCAGACCGTGGTGTTCGACCGTGGTGGTCGGATGTATCATGGGCGGGTGAAAGCGCTGGCCGAGGCATCGCGTGAAGGCGGTCTGCAGTTCTAGGTCGCACCTCGATTCCGTGATGGTAGTGGAGCGAGGGGAACAAAGAGGAGAGATGTTACGTGCGAGTTAATCCAGATGAATTAAGCCTGAAAGACAAAGTTGTCTTTATCAATCGCGTCGCGAAGGTCGTCAAGGGCGGAAAGCGGTTCAACTTCTGCGCGCTGGTTGTTGTTGGAGATGGGCAGGGGTGGGTTGGCATCGGAAAAGGCAAGGCGGCTGAAGTGCCCGTCGCGATTGCGAAGGCGGTTGAGCAGGCAAAGAAGAACCTGGTCCATGTCGCGCTCACGTCTGGAACGATCGCGCACGAGGTTGACGGGCTGTTCGGCGCCGAGCATGTCCTCTTGAAACCCGCGAAAAATGGTACAGGTATTATCGCCGGTGGCGCTGTCCGTGCGGTCGTGGAAGTCGTGGGCGTGCGTAACGTCATCGCCAAGACCCTGGGCCGAGGCAATCCATTCAATGTTGTCCGGGCAACGCTCAATGGCCTCTGTCAGCTCAGAAATGCCGAAGACGTGCTGAAGCTGCGCCGGGGCGCAGTGGGTGACGCGCAGAACAGGGTGAGTGCCTAATGCCTACACCGAAGATTCCCAAGGTCACGAAAAAAGGGTTTGTGATTACGCTGAGGCGGAGCCCGATTGGGACGCCGCAAAAGCATCGTTTGGTGTTGTGCGGCCTCGGTTTGAGGAAGATTAGACAAACCGTTACTCGTCCCAATACGCCTCAAGTGCGAGGGATGATTGACAAAGTTGGATATCTATTGGAAGTGCAGCCACAATGAACTTACATGAGCTCGGTCCTGCAAAAGGATCCAGAAAAAAGCGCAAGCGTATCGGCCGTGGACCTGGTTCCGGCCATGGGAAGACAGCGGGTAAGGGTCACAAGGGTTTGTTAGCCAGATCCGGTGGTCGTAGCCGACAGGCTGGTGGATTCGAAGGCGGCCAGATGTCGCTAATTCGCCGCGTGCCGAAGCATGGTTTTACGAACATATTCCGCAAGGAATACTCGATTGTCAACCTAAGCAGCTTGGCTGAGATGACGGTCTCCGGCACCATTACGCCGCAGGCGCTGGTCGATGCAGGCTTAGTCAAGCGTAAGACGTTGCCAATCAAGATTCTTGGAAACGGCGATCTGAGCAAGGCGATCGTGGTGCAGGCGCACAAGTTCAGTAAGTCCGCAGAGATAAAGATTCAAGCAGCTGGAGGGAGAGTCGAGGTCATCCCCGGTGTTTGAGAGGCTCCTGACCAGTTTTCAGAATATTTTTAAAATTCCTGAGCTGCGCATGCGCATCCTCTTTACCATGGGGATGCTGGTGGTGTATCGGATCGGGGCTCATATTCCCACGCCTGGCATCAATGGCGAGGCCCTTTCAGAGTTTCTCCAAAAGCAGGGCGGCGCACTGCTCGGATTTTTAGATATTTTCTCAGGCGGGTCACTCTCGCGGCTGACGATCTTAGCCTTGGGCATTATGCCCTACATCAGCGCGTCGATTATTCTTCAGCTTTTGACCGTGGTCGTTCCGCACCTCGCGAAGCTGGCCAAAGAGGGCGAGCGCGGCCGAAAAAAGATTATTCAATATACTCGGTTCGGGACGATCGGCATTGCGGTGATTCAGGGATTTGGAATCGCCGTGGGTCTCGAGCAGATGAATCAAGGCGCTTTCGTGATGAGCGCAGGATGGGGATTTCGTCTGATGACGGTCATCACCTTGACCGCCGGCACGGGCTTTTTGATGTGGCTGGGTGAGCAGATCACCGAACGCGGTATCGGAAACGGTATCTCGTTGATTATTTTCGCGGGAATTGTGGCGCGTTTTCCCGCCGCGGTCGCCCAGACATTTGATTTGTACAAGGTCGGGCAGCTAAGCTTCGCCCTTCTGATGGCGCTGGCCCTCCTGATGGTTGTCGTCGTAGCGGCCATTGTCTTTCTGGAGAGCGGACGCAGGAAAATGCCGGTGCAGTATGCGAAGCGGGTCATTGGGCGACGTGTCTTCGGTGGACAGAGCACGCATATCCCGTTGAAAATTAATACGGCAGGAGTGATCCCGCCGATTTTTGCGTCTTCGATTATTGCGTTTCCGGCGACGATCGCCGGTTTTTTTGAAACGCCGTGGGTGAAAGCCTTTGGCGCGCAGCTCGCGCCTGGTTCGCTGCTGTATACCTTGATGTATGTCGGCCTGATTCTGTTTTTCTGCTTTTTCTATACGGCCGTGGTCTTGAACCCGGTGGACATGGCAGACAACATGAAGAAGTATGGGGGATTTATCCCAGGGATTCGGCCTGGAGTCAGGACGTCCGATTATATTTACAAAGTGTTGACGCGCATTACGTTTGCCGGATCGATTTACCTCGCGGTCGTCTGTGTCATCCCGGAGTTTTTGATCTATAAGCTCAATGTGCCGTTCTACTTCGGCGGGACCTCGTTGCTGATCGTGATCGGGGTCGGTTTGGATACGTCTCAGCAGATTGAGTCGCATATGTTGATGCGGAATTACGAAGGATTTCTTGGTAAGGGCATGGCTCCCCTCCGTGGGCGGAATGGGTAGGAGGATCCATGCGTGTGGTATTTCTGGGCGCACCAGGCGTCGGCAAGGGCACCCAGGCTGAGCGGATTTCGGCGCAGTATCGGGTGGCGAAGATTTCAACCGGTGATCTTCTCCGCGAGGCAGTTCGTATGAAGACGCCGTTGGGTATCGAGGCGAAGAGCTACATGGATCAGGGGAAGCTGGTTCCTGATGCCGTGGTGATCGGGCTAGTGCGGGCGAAGTTAGCTGATCCTAGCTGCGCTGCTGGATTCGTTCTGGATGGATTTCCCAGGACCGTTCCGCAGGCGGAAGAATTGGGGACGGCGCTCGCGTCGAAAGCCATGGCCCTTGATGGGGTTGTAAACTTTCAGGTGCCACGAGAAGCCGTGGTGCAGCGTTTGAGTGGGCGGAGAAGCTGCCCGAAATGTCAGGCAACGTTCCATGTCAACTTTGCCAAGCCTAAGGTCGACGGGATTTGCGATCGTTGCGGCGAATCGCTTGTGCAGCGCAGCGATGATGAGCGCGAGGCGATCGAGACGCGGTTGAAAGTGTACGACGAGCAAACGGCCCCTCTGGTCCGGTATTATGACGAGCGGCAGCTGTTGTCGTCGCTGGACGCATCTGGCACCGTGGATGTGGTTTTTCAGCATCTCTCGCAGGTATTGGCGCCGTACCAGATGAGATGATCATTCTCAAGACAGTGGATGAGATTGCGGTGATGGCCCGGGCGTCACGGGTGGTTGCCGAGACGTTAGAAGTGTTGAAGAACGCTGTCCATCCCGGGATTACGACCGATGAGCTGGACCGGCTGGCAGAGCAAGAGATTCGGGCTCGTGGCGCGCGACCGGCTTTTAAGGGCTATCGCAGTTATCCTAAGACCCTGTGCGCATCGGTGAATGAGCAGGTCGTGCACGGGATTCCCTCCAAGCGAGTGCTGAAGGAGGGGGATATTATCGGGCTCGATCTTGGCGCGATCGTGGAGGGGTTTTACGGAGACTCAGCGGTCACGGTGGTGGTAGGGCAGGGAAGCGACCGCAATGTCCACCTGCTTCGAGTGACCGAAGAGGCGATGTACCTCGGGATCAAGCAGGCGGTGGTGGGGCATCGGCTTTCAGACATTTCGCATGCGATTCAGCAGCATGTGGAGTCGGCTGGCTACTCTGTCGTGACAGAGTTCGTCGGTCACGGCATTGGTCGTCAGTTGCATGAAGAGCCGCAGGTGCCGAACTACGGGAAGCCTGGTCAGGGCCCTCGGTTGCAGGCAGGGATGGTCCTGGCGATCGAGCCGATGGTCAATGTGGGCAAGGCGGCCGTCAAAGTTCTGGAAGATCGGTGGACCGCTGTGACGGTCGACGGAAGTCTCTCGGCGCATTTTGAGCATACGATTGCGATTGAGCCGAGTGGGCCCCCGCGCATCTTGAGTCAGTTGTAAGTGTTGGTGGGGTTTGGGCAGAAAGGATAGCGGTACGTGCCGAAAGAAGATGTAATTGAAATACAAGGCACGGTGAACGAAACGTTACCGAATGCAATGTTTCGGGTCTCGTTGGACAATGGCCATAAAATTCTTGCACACATTTCAGGAAAAATGCGCATGCATTTTATCCGTATTCTTCCTGGCGATAAGGTGACCGTTGAGCTCTCTCCGTACGATTTGACTCGCGGGCGCATCACCTATCGGTTTAAGTAGGAGCGCGAAACAGATTATGAAAGTGAAATCATCCGTCAAGCCGATCTGTGCCAAATGTAAAGTGGTTCGCCGTAAGGGCGTGGTGCGAATTCTTTGTGAGAATCCACGTCACAAGCAGCGCCAAGGATAGAGGGCGGCCGGAGGTTATGTGGCCTCCGTGCTCGCAGACCGCGCGCGATGAAACGGCGCTCGTTCGATGCGCGCAATTGAGGCTCGCCAAGCCACGGCCTGTGAGAACGTAGAGGGAGAGGGTAGGAGGAACTATGGCTCGTATTTCTGGAGTGGACTTACCGAAGGACAAGCGGGCGGATATCGGCCTGACTTATGTCTATGGCATTGGGCGCGCAGCCGCAGTCAAGATCCTGGGCAAGGCGGGAATCGATGGCGCCATTCGCGTCAAGGATTTAACCGAGGATCATATCGTCAAGATCAGAGAAATCATTCAGGAGAGCTATCAGGTCGAAGGCGATCTGAGAAAAACCTTCTCGATGAATATCAAGCGGCTGATTGATAGCGGGACCTACCGGGGCCTGCGCCATCGGAAAGGGTTGCCGGTTCGTGGCCAGCGGACCAAGACGAATGCGCGGACGAGAAAAGGCCGCCGTTCTGGGGTGGGAAGCAAACCGAAACCGCCTACACGTTAAACGTAGTGCCTGACCGTTACTTGAGTAGGGAGCCTGTATGAGCGTCAAAAAAGGGAAGAAAAAAGAGCGCCGGATCGTGCAAAGCGGGGTGGCCCATGTGCAGGCCTCCTTCAATAACACGATCGTCACCATCACCGACATGAGCGGCAACACGATCGTGTGGGCCAGCTCAGGGAACCAAGGGTTCAAGGGCTCGCGCAAGAGCACGCCCTTTGCGGCGCAGCGGGCGGGCGAAGCTGCCGCGCGCAAGGCGATGGAGAGCGGGATGCGTCAAGTGGATGTTTATGTGAATGGGCCGGGGTCCGGTCGTGAGTCGGCGATTCGGTCTATCCAGGCCGCGGGCATGCGGATCAATATGATTCGCGATGTAACTCCGATTCCGCACAACGGATGCCGTCCGCCTAAGCGTCGGCGCGTCTAGGTGCGCACGTCGGAGCGTGGAATACACGAGAATTGTTGGGCACACCCCTGTGGTGATGTCCGGTAACCGGAGGTAGAGCAGTGGCAAAGTATCGCGGTCCCGTCTGTCGGTTGTGTCGACGAGAGGGTGAAAAATTATTCCTGAAAGGCGCGCGCTGTATGACGGCGAAGTGCGCCATCGAGCGGCGAAGCTATCCTCCTGGACAGCACGGACAAAAGCGCCCGAGAAACTCAGAATACAGCACTCAGCTTAGAGAGAAGCAGAAGCTGCGCAGGATCTACGGCTTGATGGAGTGCCAGTTCCGCGGTCTGTTCGAGCGCGCGGAAAGCCAATCCGGTATCACCGGCGAAGTCCTCTTGCGCTTGCTGGAATGCCGGTTGGACAATGTGGCCTATCGGTTAGGCTTCGGCGCTTCACGGAAAGAGGCCAGGCAGCTGGTGAGCCACGGGCATTTGACCATGAACGGCAGAAAGATTAATGTGCCGGGCGCGCAGGTCAAAGCTGGCGATATCATCAGCATTCGTGAACGGAGCCGCAATTTGATCTCGATCCAGGCAGCCCTAGAGGCGGTGGATGGGCGAGGCATTCCTGAGTGGCTGGAGCTGGACAAGACGGCCTTCAAAGGTGTCATCCGTGCGTTGCCGACGAAGGATCAGATTTCGTTGCCGGTCAATGAGCAGATGGTGGTGGAGTTGTATTCCAGGTAGTACGTGCGGATTTGGGCTCGGGGGTTGGTTTCTGTGGTACGTGGGCGTCATGCAGGGACTGGCTACTCGATGAGATGAAGGGGGAGTCATGATTAAAGCGATGAAAGACTTTCAGATCCCGATGCGGGTGGAAGTCGATAAGGATACCCAGACTCAAACGTTCGGCCGGTTTACGACGGAGGCCTATGAGCGTGGGTTCGGGACGACTGTCGGTAACGCCTTGCGACGCGTGTTGTTGTCGTCGCTGACTGGCGCGGCCGTGACTACCGTGAAGATCGAAGGGGTGCTGCACGAGTTCTCCACGATTCCCGGGGTTACGGAGGATGTAACTTCTATCATTTTGAACGTTAAGGGATTGCGGCTTGCCGTCCATACCAATAAGCCCAAGACTATCCGTCTGAAGAAGAAGGGCCCAGGGGAAGCCAAGGGGTCCGACATTATTCATGATGCAGACGTGACCATCCTGACGCCGAACCTTCATATTGCAACCTTGGACAAGGGTTCCTTGTTCGACATGGAAATGACGGTCAAGCATGGGCGTGGCTATGTTCCTGCTGAGCGAAATAAGGAAGAGGGGCTGCCCATCGGGGTCATCGCCATCGATTCGGTGTTCTCGCCGATCAAGCGTGTGAACTTCCATGTGGAAAATGCCCGTGTCGGCCGCATGACCGACTATGATAAGTTGACCTTGGAAATCTGGACGGATGGCACCATCTCTCCGCGGGATGCGCTGTCCACGGCCGCCGGTATTATGCGCGACCATGTGGATATCTTCATCAACGCCGAGGAGCGAGTCGAGGGACGCGCGGACCTGGGGAGCGATGAGGCGCAACGTGAGGTCAATAAGCATCTGTTCCGTAGTGTGAATGAGTTGGAGTTGTCTGTTCGTGCCGCAAATTGTTTGAAGAACGCGAACATCAAGACCATCGCCGACTTGGTCCAGAAGACCGATGGCGAGATGTTGCGGACGAAGAATTTCGGCAAGAAGTCGCTGAGCGAAATTAAAGAGATCCTGACGGAAATGGGCTTGGGGCTCGGCGTCAAGTTGGACGCGGTGAAATCGACTAGCGGTAATCCGAAGAGCGAGTAACGAAACAAGAGGCTACCCGTGCGTCACAACAAAAATGGCAGACAGCTTGGACGAAAGACGAAGCACCGATGGGCGCTATTCCGGAGTCTCGTGACGTCTCTGCTCGAGCATGAGCGGATCGAGACGACTGAGGCGAAGGCGAAGGAAATCCGTGGGTTCACGGATCGGATGATCACGCTCGGCAAAGAAGGGTCCTTGCCGGCTCGACGGCAGGCGCTTGCCTTTATCCGGAGCAAGGACGTCGTCTCGAAACTATTCAGCGATGTTGCGGCCCGGTTCAAAGACCGTACCGGCGGCTATACGCGGACCGTTAAGACCCGACGCCGCATCGGCGATGCGGCGAAGATGGTCGCGATCGAACTCGTGACTCGCCCTGATGCGGTGCCAGCGCAGAAGTCAGTCTCTACGGAAGCAGTTGCTGCGAGTCCCACTGCCGGCTAGGTCTCCTGTCGAGGAGGTCTAGTCGGGCATGCGACGGCCTCCTCTCGTTTCGACGATTCCATCCAAGTTTTTTCTCTTGATTGAGCAAACTCATCTCGGAACATCCGGGATGAGTTTACTTGATTTTGAGCCCATGCTAGTATCGTGCCAATCTCGTTTCTGCTACGTGGGAAAGGAATCACGCACATAGTGTGGCAGCGCTTAGTCAGGCGGGGTTTGTTAGCCCTCAGTGTGGTGTTGGCCTGTTTTTTGGCTTATCTCCTCATGACTAATTCAACCGCCGTGCCTGCGCCGACTGCGACGGCGCCTGGCGCCATGGATCGCTCTGATGCCACGATTTCACAGTTTACCTTTACGCAAGCAAAGGGTGACGTAGTGCAATGGCAGGTGGCGGCAGCGGAGGCTCGGCTCTTTGAACACGATAAAAAAGCGATATTAAAAGCCGTGGCGGTTACGTTGTTCGGTCGTCAGGGGAAAGAATTGACGGTAACCGGTGATGATGGAGTCTTGAATACGGAGACCAAGGACTTTGTGTTATCCAATAAATCGGAACCGCTCGTAGTACATATCGAAAGCGGCTATGTGATTTATACAAACCATCTGGTTTGGACTGACAAAGCACGAGAGATCCGTACAAAGGATCCCGTCCGTATCGTGGGGCATGGCTTAGTGGTCACGGGGCGCGGCTTGCTGGGCCATTTAGACACAGAGGAATTTGAAGTACTTGAGACTGTACATGTGGATTTGGCTCCTGCTTCTTAACTTGTGCCCGTTTGCTGTAGTCCCATTGAGCCAGTCGGCTGATATGCCCCTGTCCAAAGGCGGGGCTGCGCCATCGACAGCGGCGAGCACGACCATTACCTCCAACAAAATGACCGTGAAAAATCAGGATAACCAGGCTGTCTTCGAAGGGACGGTGGTGCTGATTCGTGGAGCGCTGATTGTCCATTCGGATCGGATGGTGGTCATGTTTGGCGGGGAAGATGCGCCTGCCAACGTCGATAAAGATAAGCGTGGGGGGGCCACTGGCGGTGCACCGTCGAAAGGGCCTGATGCCATGCCGGAGGTGTCGAACCGTGCGATCAATCAAATCGAGGCGACCGGGCGAGTGAAAATCAAGAAAGAATCCGGGAGCGCGACTTGCGAAAAGGCCATCTATTATCGGGATGGCGATAAGCTCGTGCTGACCGGCGACCCGGTGGCCTGGGATAAGGGCACGAGGGTCAGTGGTAGGCGCATTACGATGTTTCTCGGGGAGGATCGGAGCGTGGTGGAAGGAAACTCGCATGTGCGGCTCGAGTCTGAGGAGGAGGCGGCCAAGTGAGTGAGACGGTGCAGAAGACGATGGCAGCAACTGGCTCTCCAGTGCATACGGTCGGCGGTACGGGTTTGCGTGCGACGGGGCTGGTGAAAAGCTTTCGTGCCCGCAAGGTCGTGAAGGGCGTCTCGATTGATGTCCGCGCCGGGGAAGTCGTGGGTCTGCTGGGCCCGAACGGAGCGGGGAAGACCACGGTTTTCGATATGATTGTTGGCTTGTGCGAACCAGACGAAGGACAGATCTCACTCGACGACGAGACGATCACGGATCTGCCGATGTATCGGCGTGCCCGCAAGGGGATTGGCTATCTTCCGCAAGAATCCTCGGTGTTTCGACGGTTGTCGGTCGAAGACAATATTTTGGCGATTCTTGAAACGCTGGACTACTCGCGGACAGAGCGGCGTGAACGGGCCGATGCCCTGCTCAAAGAGCTGGATCTCAGTCACCTCAAAACAAGCATGGCCTATGCGCTGTCAGGCGGCGAACGTCGGCGATTGGAAATTACCAGGGCGCTGGCAACCAAGCCGTCATTTATGTTGCTGGACGAGCCGTTTGCCGGGATCGACCCGATTGCCGTCGCGGACATTCAGCACATCATCATCCGTTTGAAGGAAAAGGGCATCGGTCTTTTGATCACCGATCACAATGTTCAGGAAACGCTCTCGATCACCGATCGCGCGTATATCATGAACGAAGGATTGATTCTCGAGGCCGGATCTCCCGAATCCATCGTCAAAAGCGAACGGGCTCGGGCCATCTACCTGGGGGATCGCTTTAAGCTATGACGCGTGAAGAGATACTCGTATGACCCTCAGGCTCACGCTCAGGCTAAGCCAAAAGCTTGTCATGACCCCGCAATTGCAGCAGGCGATCAAGCTGTTGCAATTGTCCCGGCTTGAGCTCCAACAGAGCTTAACCCAGCACTTGATGGAAAACCCGCTCATGGAGGAGATCCCGGCTGAGGCGGAGGATAGCGAATCCGGCAGCCTCGAGGAAAAGGCCGAGGAAGAGGCGGCCTCCGCGAGCAGCGACTCGGAAGAAGCGGGGACGACGACTCTGGAAGAGCGCGACACGCCGGATGAGGCGTCGGCCGCTGGGTGGGAAGAGTATTTTGGGAGCGATCGCCGGATGGGCGGATCTGAGTCTTCCTCGTCCTCGCAGGACGAGTTTCCTTCCTATGAAAAAACCATGGCGAAAGCGGTGTCGTTGGAGGACCATCTCCTTTGGCAGTTGTCGTTTTCCGGGTTATCGGAACGTGGGAAAGCGATCGGACGGTCGATTATCGGGAATCTCGACGATGATGGATATTTGCGCATGTCTCTTGCGGAGATGGTGAGCGGAACCGATTTTACGGAAGTCGAGGCGGAATCGGTTCTGAACGATGTGCAGCGCTTGGACCCGGCTGGCGTGGCGGCCCGCGACCTTGCGGAATGCCTGCTCTTGCAAATTGGGCATTTGGGAAAGAGCCCTATGGGGTCATTGGGGGCGCGGCCAGGCGCCTTGAAGGGATCGATCGTTGAAGCCATCGTGCAGCATCACCTTAAGGATCTTGAGAAGAAGCAGTATGCGAGGATTGCCAAAGCCTTAGACGTCACGGTGGAAGAGGTCTTTCAGGCCACGAAGGTCATCGAGGTGCTTGAGCCAAAGCCGGGCCGACCCTTTTCCGCTACCCAGAACTATGTGATTGTGCCCGACGTGTTCGTCGTCAAAAACGAAGGCGAGTGGGTGGTGCTCCTGAACGATGACGGGCTCCCACGGATGCGGATCAGTCCCTACTATAAGCGATTGATGGGCGCGGGCAAGAGCGAGTCGGGGGAGACGAAAGCCTATTTCGATGAGAAGTTGCGCGCTGCTCAATGGATCATTCGCAGCATCGAGCAGCGGAATAAGACGATCGTGAAGGTGGTGTCGAGCATCGTGAAGTTTCAGGATCAATTCTTTGAGAAGGGCGTGCAGCATCTCAAGCCGCTGGTCCTCAAGCAGGTGGCTGCGGATATCGGGATGCACGAATCGACCATCAGTCGCGTGACGGCAAACAAGTATATGTATTGTCCGCAGGGCATGCTGGAGCTGAAATTCTTTTTCAGTACGGGCTTGCAGCGAGCGGATCAGGCGTCTGACATGATGTCGTCCGTGACGGTCCGGGAGATGATCCGGATTATAGTGGCGGCGGAGGATCCTACCCACCCCCTGAAAGATGAAGAGATTGCGGCGCAGTTACTCGCGAAGCAGGTGGTGGTTGCGCGGCGGACGGTGGCCAAGTACCGGGCGGAAGAGCGTATCCCCTCGGTTAGCCAGCGAAAGCGGTTTTTTTAAGCCCGTGTCTTTTATCCCCCCGTGTTCACGCTAGGGGTTGTCGTTTTCCCCTCTGTGATGGCTGTCAGATGCGATGCACATCGGCGAGGGCGCGTCGCACGGCCGATGATTGCGAGCATGAAAGGATCAATGCCATGAAGATTACAGGCCGACATCTCGTGGTGACGCCGGGCCTCAAGGCGCATGTCGAAAAACGGTTTGAGCGGCTAGCGCGATATGATGTGACGCTGAGCCATCTGGAAGTCATTTTGAATGTGAGTAAGCTGCAACATACGGCAGAGGTGGTCTGTACGGTGCAGGGGCGCCGGATTCAGGCGAAAGCGACGACGCCGGAGATGTATGTGACGATCGATCAGCTGGTGACTAGGTTGGCAGCGCAGATTCGTAAGCACAAGGAGCGCCAGGCTGACCATAAGGCGCCAGTCACGAAATTGGCACGCAAGGGGGTGCGACCCGCTGCGCCTCAGGAAGCGACAGCGCCGGAGCTGGAGGTCGTTCGTCCCGCGCGAGCGGTGCTGTCGCTGGAGGAGGCGAAGCGCCGACTGGACCCGCTGCCCGGTTCGCTGCTAGTCTTTACGCTGCGCGCATCGGGGAAATTGCAGATTCTGCAACGTGTCGGCCGCGATCGCATGGTGCTGATCGATCCGGCGTAGGGAGTAGGTTCGCATGGCCGGACTGAAGCTAGTCGTGATCAGCGGTCTTTCCGGTTCAGGAAAGTCGCATGCCCTCAAATGTTTCGAAGATGCCGGATACTTCTGCATTGACAATTTGCCGCCGGCGCTACTGCCGACGTTTGTCGAGTTGTGCCATCAGCAGGGGGGGGAGATTAAAAATGTCGCGCTCGGCATCGATGTCCGGGAGCGCGTATTTTTCTCTGATCTCGTGGGGATTCTTGAGCAGGTCAAGGCCCTGGGCCATTCGGTGGAGTTGATGTTTTTTGAGGCGCGCGAAGAGGTGCTGGTGCGGCGCTTCTCGGAGTCTCGGCGACCCCACCCGTTACTACCACATCTCCCCATGCTGGAAGGGGTGCGTTTCGAGAAGGAGCATCTTGCTGAGCTGCGCCGTCATGCTGATCGCATCATTGATACCTCTGATTTGACGGTGCATGAACTGCGCGAGCTGTTGACTAAGCGGTTCGGGCAGGAAGGGACGCCTCGCCGGTTGACGATCTCGCTGGTCACGTTTGGTTTCAAATTTGGCGTGCCGTACGATATCGACCTCCTGTTCGATGTCCGGTTTTTGCAGAATCCCTTCTTCGTGCCAGACCTCAAGCCCTTGACTGGGGAAGATCCGAAAGTGCGGAGTTATGTGCTGACCGATCCTGATGCGGTCGCTTTCATCGGGCAGCTTGAGGGCCTCTTTAAATTTCTCGTGCCTCTCTTCGAGCGAGAGCGCCGCAGCTATGTGAATGTCGGGATTGGCTGCACAGGGGGCCGGCACCGGTCGGTGGCGATTGCCGGACGGCTTCAGGAAAGCTTCGCGGCAATTGGCTATCAAGCGACGATTGCCCATCGCGACATCAATAAGTAGCAACCGTTACATTCTGCCATCGGAGTTTCTCTGGCAGGCGCTTTAGCGCCTGGGTGCTTGTCTAATACAGTACAGTCCATTTTGTTGGCCGATGGGGCATCGGGGCTATACGTGACCTGTGTATGAGACGAATCGCCAATATGGAGGTGTTCCCTCTCCCTACGAGATCTCCCGCATGTGTCTGCTGAGACCAAGGCCGGCCAGAATCTGTTAGTTTCTGCACCGTTGTGCTACCATCATGCCGACGTTAGCTTTCGCAATTCCCTATTACATCAGGCGAAGTGTGCCGTAACCCCTGGATATCCTCTTGAAGAAGAATGGTCGTGTGGGCATGGCTGTGGAGGAACAGATTATACCGGTGGCGTTGGGGGAACGGAGTTACGACATTGTGCTCTGCTCCGGACTCCTTGCCTCTGTCGGTGATCGGCTCCGCGCCCTGACCACCTCTTCGAAGGTCGGGGTGGTGACGGACCGGCATGTAGCCAGCCATTATCTTCAGGCAACCCTCCGCTCGCTTCGTAAGGCTGGCTACGATCCCACTCCGATTATCTTGCCACCGGGAGAGCGCACCAAGACGCTCGGCAGCATCAGCAAGGTTCTCGATGTCTTGGCCCGGCACAAGTTCGAACGCCAGTCCCTCTTACTGGCCCTCGGCGGCGGGGTCATCGGCGATATCACTGGCTTTGCCGCCGCGATCTACCAACGAGGCATCCCGTTTGTGCAGGTGCCGACGACGTTGGTCGCGCAAGTTGATTCCAGCGTTGGAGGCAAGACTGGTGTCGACCATCGGCTGGGCAAGAATTTGATCGGGGCCTTTTACCAGCCGCGAGCCGTCCTGATCGATCCCCTCATGCTCCGCACCTTGCCGCGTCGTGAATGGATTGCCGGCTTGGCCGAAGTGATCAAGTACGGCATTATCGCCGACAAAAAGTTTTTTGATTTTTTGGAGCAGGAGATGCCTGCGATCTTGGAGCTGGCGGACGAACCGGTCGTCCATGTGATTAAGCGGTCCTGTCAGATTAAGGCGGAGGTCGTTGCCGGGGACGAGCGGGAGGCGGATCGCCGACGCATTCTCAACTATGGTCACACGATCGGTCATGCATTGGAGTCGCTTGGCGGCTATCGCGGCTTGATCCATGGTGAAGCGGTGGGTATCGGCTTGGTGCAAGAAGCGGATTTGGCCTGTTATATGGGGCTCTGCACGCGTGAGGTGGTTGATCGGATTAGAAGTCTCGTGCAGCGAGCCGGCTTGCCCGAACAGGTCTCCCCAACAGCCTTTGGCCCCATCTGGAAAGCGATGCAGCATGACAAGAAGGTGGTCGGGGAACAAGTCATCGGGGTCTGGCCTGTACGGATTGGCGAGGTGACGATTCAGCCGATTGAGCAGCAGATGTGTGCCGAATGGTTTCAGTCTACACATGGCCGCGGGAAAAAACTACCGAGTCGCAGCCGGCCAGGTAAGCCGTCGATTCGTCGAAAGACCCGTGCGAGAAAGTAAGGACTCATGACAACTAAACGCGTGCCCTCAGTAGCGCACCTGCAACAGGCTTTGCGGGAGAAGACACGCGAAGTCGATGTCCTCCATCGCATCACGGAGTCCATCAGCAACCAGCTGGATCTCGAAGCGGTGCTCCGGCATATCGTCGAAGTGGTGGTGGAAGTTACCAAGGCGGACGCGTGCCTCCTATATCTCTTGTCCGATGGCCAGGACGAACTCATCCTGCGCGCCTCCAAGAATCCCCATCCGAAATTGATCGGCCGCATCACGATCGGGTTAGGCGAAGGCATCACCGGATGGGTGGCCCAGGAACGGACCCGCGTGGTGATTCCGAGCAATGCGAGCGACGATCCGCGCTTCAAGTTTTTCCATAACCTTCCAGAGGACCGCCATCAAGCCTTTGTCTCCGTCCCGATTATGGCCAAAAATGAAGTGGTCGGCGTGATTAATGCTCAGCACAAGCGCCCAAAACATTATCGGCTAGATCAGATAGCGTTGCTCTCGACCATCGCGAATCAAGTCGGTGGAGCGATCGAAAATGCGCGGCTTTACGATCAAATGAAACGCAAAGCTCTGCAAGTGGAAACGCTGTCGTTGGTCTCGGAAACAGTGGCGTCCAACCGGTTAATCGAGGACGTGCTGCAGCTTCTGGTGACGATGACCGCGCAAATGATGAGCTCCAAGATCTGCTCGATTATGTTATTGGATGAAGCCAGCGGCGAATTGCGGATCGAGGCGACACAAAGTCTGAGCGAGCAGTATCGCCGCAAGCCGAACCTCAAAATCGGGCAAAGTATCAGCGGCCGTGCGGTGAAAGACCGTCGGCCGATTATCGTGGCCGACGTGACTAAAGAGGCCAACTACATGTATTCGGATATGGCCAAGAAGGAAGGGTTGTGCTCAATGGTCTCGGTACCGATGATAGTGCGCGAGAGGGCGATCGGGGTGATTAATAGCTATACATCTTCCCCACACGCGTTTACCACCGAAGAGGTCAGGTTGTTGCAGGCTATTGCCAATCAGGCCGCCATCGCCATCGAGCATACGACCCTGATCGAGAAGTCGTTTGAGATGCAGGAAGCGCTGGCGGTCCGAAAGCTCATGGAGCGGGCAAAGGGCTACCTGATGCGCTCGAAGAAGCTGACCGAAGAAGAGGCCTTCAAGCTTATTCAACGGCAAAGTATGGATTTGCGAAAGTCGATGCGCGAGATCTCTGAGGCGATTTTGTTGGCAGGGAGTATCGAAGAGCAAACGGGCGGTCGATTGAAATAACAAACGGGAGCCTACTTAGCCTCTTTCGCCGAGTTGAGGTTGTTCTTCTTCATTTTTCCTGCGCTTTCTGCCGATTCGACAGCTGCTTGCGGATTTCCTGCAACTCCTTTTTGAGTTCCTCCATTCCCGTATTTTTTTCCCGCATCTGCTCCTGCAAGGTACGCAGTTGCAGGTCTGTGCTCTCAGAGGCCTGACTAGGTTGGGGGACCGAAGGTTGCCCTGCCGCAGACGGAGGAGGCACCGGGCGAACAGGCGCAGGACTTTCAGGAAGCGCTGCCAACAGTTCGTAGTCAATAATAACGGTGGTATCAGGGGAGGAGTTTCCCCGATAATTGTCTGACCGTCTGGCTGACTCTGGGGAGAAGATAATGGTTTTTGCGCGCGCGTTCCCACCGGCTCCATACCGGGATTCGAGGAGCAGCCATGGCAGCGTCACATACAGTGACCGACGGTAAGCATAGAGAGCCCCGGTTTTGGCTTCTGTTGAGGCACGTGGTAGACCAAGACGAAATCCAACGCGCTGGTCTGGCGCCGCCGTGGCCAGCCCTTCCACAAGGAGCGGCGCGAGGAACTGCACTTCTTCTTCTCGAAACACGCTGAGGGGCTCAGGCTTAGCACCCACGAGACTCCTCAGGAATCCAGGTTCCTCCTGGACCGTGATGCCGCGAAGAGTCCGAGCCATCATATCTTTTGATATGGTAATCGGGTGGGCGGCTTGAATAGAGCGATCATCAGACCGTTCGATATAGACCGCTCCCCGGTCAGTTTCCTGTATGGTGATGTCGAATGCTGCTCCGGTCGAACATCCGGATACAAGGAAAAGACAGATGATGCTATGGGCCAATCGGTAATTTGGGGCGTGCTGCATGCCGTCACGTCTCTGGGTGTAGAGAGGCATAGTCTAGCATAACCAGGAGTGAGGTGAAACGACTTAAGTGCTTGATTCTGATGGGGCAATGCCTGCAAATCGTTTCTGAGCAATGA
>NSIK01000034.1 GCA_002737345.1 Nitrospirota bacterium | reverse complement strand
GATGGTCATGAGTAGTATGGGCGCTCATCGAATTCCTCCTTTGGGTAAGGCGAACGAGAGACTGACCGGATTATCACCGTGAACCGCTTCGACAAAGAAGTCAACCGACAGGTCATCGGGAACATAGGGTTCCCTTTCTTCATGCCCCCGCCTGCCGACAACGGCCCCCGGCCGTCATCGCAGTCGACAACAGGTGTTATTACCGTGTTAGCGGGATGCACAAACTGGGCAGAATAGAGGCAGAGAGCGACAAAGAGAAACACAGAGGCAAGAGGCGTGACACCGCATAAACAAAGGGGATTGCCGCGCCTATCAAGGCTTTCAGCAATCCCCTCTGTTGTGATCCCAAAGCAGGTGCGCTACCGAGCTGCGCTACGCCCCGACTCGAGTATCTGGAAATTCCATCTCTTGCAACAGATCTTTAGCCTGAATGAAGGCTTTGGCGCGATGGCTGATCCTGTTCTTGTGATCCGCCGACAGTTGAGCCAGGGTCTTCCCCAACTCCGGAACGAAGAACAGAGAGTCGTACCCGAATCCCAACGTCCCGCTCGCCTCTTCCGCAATCACGCCATCCAGCAGGCCTTGCGCCACTTTCACTTCATCTGACGGGAGGGCAATCGCTGCGACGGTCAAAAAACGAGCCGTTCGCCGTTCACGAGGCACTCCGGCTAATTCCTGCAAGAGCTTCTGACAATTATCTTCGTAGGTGGCGCCTTCTCCCGCATAACGGGCCGCATAGACCCCAGGCCGTCCCCCCAACGCATCCACTTCCAGCCCCGTATCGTCCGCCACAGCCGGCAATCCCGTAAATTCGGCGATAGCCCGCGCCTTTTTCACGGCATTGGCCTCGCAGGTGATCCCGTCTTCAACAACCTCCGGCGCGTGGGGAAATTCATCAAGGGTGCGAATCCGAATCCCCAAGCCGCCTAACAGCGCAACCAGCTCTTCAACTTTATGCCGATTGCGCGTAGCGAGGACCAACTCACGAATCATCGCCTGCCTACTCCAATTCCCCAATCAGATCCTTCTGCAACGCGGTCAGGGCCTGGATCCCGCTCCAGCCCATCGCCATGAACTCATCCATCTCCTGCTTGGCAAAGGGCGTCCGCTCCGCGGTGCCCTGCACCTCGACATAGCAGCCTTTGCCAGTCATGACCACATTCATATCGACATCGGCCATGGAGTCTTCGGTATAGGCTAAATCGAGGAGGATTTCTCCCCCCACTTTCCCGACGCTAATGGCCGCGAGATAGTCCGTCAAAGGACGTTTCTTGAGCACGCCGCGCTTTTTAAGCAGGGCAAATGCGTCGGCCAGCGCAATGAACGCGCCAGTAATGGAGGCCGTTCTGGTCCCTCCATCTGCCTGGATCACGTCGCAATCGAGCCAGATCGACCGCTCGCCCATCTGACTCATATCCGTCACGGCACGGAGGGCGCGCCCAACAAGACGCTGAATTTCAAGCGTTCTGCCACTCTGCTTCCCTTTGACCACTTCACGCGAGGATCGGTCGTGGGTCGCGCGGGGGAGCATCGAATACTCCGCCGTGACCCAGCCCTGTCCTTTCCCCTTCAGAAATGGGGGCACCTTTTCCTCAATCGAGGCCGTGCAAATCACTTTCGTATCGCCCATTTCAATCAACACAGACCCTTCGGCATGTTTGATGAAGTTTCGCGTCACTTTGACCGGACGGAGCTGATCTTTTCTCCGTCCATCGACACGCAAGAATCCTGCCGCACTGCTCATGGGTGACTCCTATAAATTTCTATAAATTACTGTCGCGCATTATAAGGGAAGGCGCGGCGAAAGCGCAATGAAACGGCCTCAGGCGCGCTGGATTCCCTGCGGAAGTCCAGCGACTCACCGTCTTTGATGGCCCCTTCGAATCCGTTGATGCACGATCGATGCACCTCTATATGGCGACTAGAATTATCGTACGATCCGGCAGGAAATGTCCGCTATCTTCTGCGCGCACGCGATGAAATCCCGCACACCGACGACCAATCGGGCGATCCCCTATCGGACCAAATCCATGCCGATGCGGCGTGACTCTCTCTTACCCGCCTGGCTCATAATTCAGATTTGGCCCCAGCCACCGCTCCAGCTCTGACAGGGGCATTCCTTTTCGCGCCTGATAGTCGAGCACCTGGTCCTTCCCAATTTTCCCCACCGCAAAATATTTGGCATCCGGATGGGCAAAATAAAATCCGCTCACCGAAGCGGCAGGCCACATCGCGAAGCTTTCCGTCAGCGTGATGCCTGCCTGCTGTTCTACCGACAGGAGATCGAAGAGCAACCGTTTTTCCGTATGATCGGGACAGGCCGGATAGCCTGGTGCGGGGCGAATCCCGCGATAACGCTCCCGAATCAAATCCTCCGTCGTGAGCGCCTCGTCTTTGCCATAGCCCCAGTCCTGCCGCGCGCGCGCATGGAGCCACTCGGCAAAGGCCTCCGCCAGACGGTCGGCCAGCGCTTTCGCCATAATCGAATTGTAATCGTCGTGGTCCTGCTCGAACTCCTTGCACACGCGATCCACACCGGTGCCCGCCGTCACGGCAAAAGCGCCGATATAATCGGCTCGGCCAGACTCCTTGGGCGCCACAAAATCCGCCAACGCAAAACTGCATTTTCCTTGCGGCTTTTCCGATTGCTGCCGCAGGGTATGGAGCGTCATCAGGACTGCCGTGCGGCTCTCGTCGCGATAGACCTGGATATCGTCCCCCACGCTGTTGGCGGGAAAGAATCCATAGACCCCATTCGCGGTGAACAATCGTTGCGCCACAATCTTGCGGAGCAAAGTCGTGGCATCCTCGAGCAACTCCTTCGCCTTCTCACCCACGACAGGATCTTCCAGAATAGCCGGGTAGCGTCCTCGCAGTTCCCAGGTATGGAAGAACGGCGACCAATCGATATAGGGCACAAACTGGTCCAACGGCTGCTGTGGCAGCACCGTCACGCCCGTAAAGGCCGGGACCGGAATATCGACCTCAGCCCACTTGGATTCAAATCGATTGACACGAGCCTTCGCCAAGGGCCAGAGAGTCTTCGCGCCCTTCTCCTGATGGATCTGGCGAATTTGGTCATAGTCGGCGCGCACCTTCGCGGAAAAGTCCACCTTTGCAGCCTCGTTCACCAGACTCCCGACGACACCCACCGCTCTGGAGGCATCCAGAACATGCACGACTGCGTGGTTATAGGACGGAGCGATCTTGACGGCCGTATGGGCCTTGCTCGTGGTGGCCCCTCCGATCAGTAACGGCAGGTCAAACCGCTGACGCGTCATCTCGCGCGCCACATGCGCCATTTCATCCAGCGACGGAGTAATGAGCCCGCTCAATCCGATGATCTTGACGCCATGCTCTTTCGCCGCAGCCAGGATCTGCTCGCAGGGCACCATCACCCCCAGATCGATCACCTCATAATTATTGCAGCCCAGCACCACGCCGACAATGTTCTTCCCGATGTCATGCACGTCGCCCTTGACCGTGGCGAGCAGGACCTTGCCGTTCGAGCTCGACGCGCCGGACTTCCGCTTCTCTTCCTCCATGAAGGGCATGAGATAGGCCACGGCTTTCTTCATCACCCTGGCGCTCTTCACCACTTGCGGCAAAAACATCTTACCGGACCCGAAGAGATCCCCCACGATGTTCATTCCCGCCATCAAGGGCCCCTCGATCACATGCAGCGGCTTGGCATATTTCATGCGGGCTTCCTCGATATCCCGCTCGATGAAATCGGTCATGCCTTTTACCAAGGCATGGGACAAACGCTCTTCGACTGTGCCGGAGCGCCACGCATCGTCCTTCACCGCCACCTTGCCCAGTTGCTGCACGGTCTCAGCGAACGTTACTAATCGTTCCGTTGCATCGGGCCTGCGGTTCAGCAACACATCTTCGATCAATTCCAAGAGATCCTTGGGAATCGTCTCGTAAACTGCTAACTGGCCTGCATTCACGATTCCCATGTCCAGACCGGCCTTGATGGCGTGGTAGAGGAACGCCGCATGCATCGCCTCCCGCACCTGGTTGTTGCCGCGGAAGGAGAAGGAGATATTGCTAACGCCACCGCTCACTTTCGCCAGCGGCAGATGCTGTTTGATCCAGCGAGTGGCGTCGAGGAAGTTCACCGCATAATTATTGTGTTCCTCGATGCCGGTCGCCACCGTCAGGATATTCGGATCAAAGATGATGTCCTGAGCAGGAAAGCCAATACGCTCCGTAAGGAGGCGATAGGCCCGCTCGCAAACCTCGATCTTCCGGTCGTAGGTATCGGCCTGGCCCCGCTCGTCGAAAGCCATAACCACGACAGCAGCCCCGTAGCGATGGACCAATTTGGCCTGTTCGAGAAACTTGGTTTCGCCTTCTTTGAGGCTGATGCTATTGACGACCGGCTTGCCCTGAATGTTCTTCAGGCCTGTCTCCAGGATCTCCCACTTCGAACTGTCCACCATGATGGGCACGCGCGAGATATCCGGCTCGGACGCGACCAAGCGCAGAAACTTCTCCATAGCAGCCTGGGAGTCCAGCATGCCCTCGTCCATATTGATATCGATGATCTGCGCGCCCCCCTCAACTTGCTGGCGCGCCACCGAGAGGGCTGCGTCATAGTCGCCAGCCAGAATCAATTTGGAGAAGGCCGGCGATCCGGTGACGTTGGTCCGCTCACCGACATTCACAAAATTCGACTCAGGTCGAATCGTGACCGCTTCGAGCCCGCTCAACCTGGTATGGGGCTCGGCGACCGGAGGGACGCGCGGCGCACTCCCCTTCACCGCCTCGGCAATCCGCTTGATATGGGCAGGGGTCGTTCCACAGCAACCGCCGACGATATTCAGCCAGCCGTTCTGCGCCCATTCTTTCAATTGCGGCGCGAGACTTTCGGGCGTCTCAGGAAATCCCGTCGGTAGCAAAGGATTCGGCAGTCCGGCATTCGGATGGCAGCTCACATAGATCGGAGCTAACTGCGCCAGCTCTTCGATCAAGAAACGCATTTCCTTGGGGCCCAATGCGCAGTTGATGCCGACGCTCAACAACGGCACATGGGAGATGGAGTTCCAGAAGGCTTCAATCGTTTGCCCCGTCACGCCGCGGTTGCTGCCGGCCTGGATGAAGGTCACTGACGCCATGATGGGAAGTGTGAGGTTACGGTCGTCGAAGAACTTGTCGATCGCGAAGAAGGCCGCCTTGGCATTGAGCGTATCAAAAATCGTTTCGACCAAGAGAATATCGACGCCGCCATCCACCAAACCCCGGACCTGTTCGTAGTAGGCCGTCACCAGCTCATCGTAGGTAGTGCCGCGCGCACCGGAATTATTGACATCAGTGGAAATGGAGGAGGTCTTCGTGGTCGGTCCGATCGCCCCGGCCACAAAACAGGACCGGCCAGGCTCAGCCGCCATGACGTGCCGGGCCGCCCGCTTGGCACATTCGCCTCCGGCTTTGGCCAGTTCATAGGCCAGGGCCTCCATCTGATAGTCGGCCAGCGAAATCGCTTGCGCGTTGAACGTGTTCGTCTCCACGATATCGGCGCCGGCTTCGAAATATTGACGATGGATCTCCTCGATGACGGCAGGCTGGGTGAGGTTTAAGAGATCGTTATGCCCCTGTTGATCCTTCGTGCAGTCTTTGAACCGCTCGCCTCGAAACGCCGCCTCGTCCAGCTTCTTCTGCTGAATCATGGTGCCCATGGCCCCGTCGAGGACGAGAATGCGTTGTTGCAATAACGCCTCTAACGAACCACTCATGAGTCTAGTCTCCGCAATCGAATGCACGTGATGGGAAAGAAAGCCTGGCCATCATAACTGACAGGTCTTGCACCGGCAAGCAATCCAATCTCTGTACCTTGACAGGGGGGAGAGCCGCCGATACGATGGAGTACTAGCTGGAGAGAATTTGTGCTCCTGCATCTTTCTACCCCCACGATCCGCATCGCCCTGTTCTTTGCCCTTTCGACTGCCACCTACTTTCATCCTGAGACGGTCCGTGCCGCGCCCTATTTTGAGGATGGGTACCTCGGGCTAACCCAAACGGAACTCCATCAGAAACTTGGAATGCCCCAAGCCGTCCGCGACAGGAAGTCCGCCCTGCGAGTCTTCACCTACTATGCCATCACCGATTGGGACAAGTATTTCCGGAAGCTCGTTTCCCCGGAAAACGGCGAAGACGTCTATACCGTTAAACGCGACAGTATCGACATCCGCTACTCGTTCAGTTATGCGGCAGACCCCAACGATGCCAACGACAATCGCCCGTTATTCGTGCGTCTCGTCGACATTGAATTCTCGCCCGCCGTTCCCTTCTCCCAAGTCCCCTCGCTCGTTCCTGAGTTTCATCCCTCAGAGGATCCAACGGCCCCCGCATTCCGATCGAACATCTGGGTGCTCCTGTTCAAAGGCGTCTCATCCCCCCAGGCTCGCTTTATCGTGAAAGAAGCCACTAAGGACAAACTCGCCTGGACCCTGGCCTACCAACTCTTCTCGCTGCAAGGTCTCCCGGATCCGCTCACGGCCAAGGCGCTCGTCGATCGCGTGGAACTGAGCGCCCAAAGCCTCGACCTGGTCACACAACGCCAGAAGCACACCCATGAACCCATCCTCAATCCCTACTCGCGGGAATTTTCCCAACGCGCCCTGACACCGCTCGCGCCCACCACGAAAAAAATTCCCCTGCCCAAGTACGCCGAGTAACCGGCTCGCGGGACAACACCCTTGCTGCGTCATCAAGTAGCAGAGCGACCGCCTCGTTTTCTTGACTCTCTTCAAGTCACATTGCTACGATGCCCCATCACACATCCATCCACCGTTGCGACGCAAGAACCCATGAATACTGTGTCAACTGATCTCACGGACCCGACCCCCTTCCTCTGCCGGCCCCCGGTTCGGCGCATTATCTACGGCGGGCTGGGGCTCTTTCTGCTCCTCATCGTCATCTGGCCGCTAGTCGCGCAGCTCAAAGACCCGGACTTTCAAAAACATATTGCGGAACATCGCGTCATGGTCGGCATGTCGAAGGAGCAGGTGTTGCAAGCGTGGGGCGGCCCGCAAACGATCAACACGACCTTCACCACGGAGGGCCTCCGTCACGAAGAATGGATTTTTGAAGATTGGGAAAACGCCGCAGTCCTCAAGCACCGGTACCTGTACTTTGAAGAAGGCCGCCTCATCGGCGGATGGTTCCAGGGATCCGGCGAACGGCTGCCCATGCAAACTCCGCCTAATCCGCACAATCCGACGCCACGAAGCTAGCGGCGAATCAGACAACGAGCTATGGCGTTTCTGTAATTTGCACGCGGCGCAGTTTCCCTGGGCCGCCCGAGATGGTTAGCACCCGTTTCCATTCCCGGATCTGGTACACGGCCCAGGCAGGTGATTCGCCCTTGTACGAGGCATCAGGATCTTCCCCGCTGGCGTTCAGAAAAATCGGCTCCGTGAAGCCTTCTTCCAACACATAGTCGAGGAGGCAGTCGGTGACGAAGCCGGACCCTTGCAGGGAGACCTCGGCCAGCATCGTCAGAATATCTTCAGGATTTTGGATCGTCACGTGCTTCATTGAGAGACCTCCGCGTCATCGAATTGTAGCGAGCCCCTCCGCAGGAAGGCAACAGCGCCCGCGATTCGCCTGGACGGGCCATCGCCGTTGAAAGCGCAGCGGACTGGGACGCCTTCTGGATCACAGGAAGGGAGCGCCGATTGCGAACGCAAAGGGCTCCAAGGGAGAAGTGCACACCCTGCCGGTCGGCAGTGTCCCGCAAGGCCCTCCTCCCAGGGACATCAAGGGGCTGCGCGGAGAATCCTGCCTGAAGCCGGCGCTCAGCCTTCGCGTGAGCAGGCTGGACCGGGGCCGCATGGACAGCCGCCCCAGGGGCGCTAGCTTTCGCGACGCGACGGATGCCTTCTACCAGGCGGCTGAACAGACCGCCAGGCGCGGTTTCGTCCCGGACGGTCCCACGGTCGGAAACAACAGGACCAGCCCCCGCCCACAGGGGAGGAGATCACTCCGTTGCGGTTACGACGGCCCGATTGAAACTTGTGCGAAGGGCCGCGACGTCCGGCTGATCCTCCGCCAGCACGCCACAGTCGATCAGCAATGCCAGGCGAGGGGTGGGATCGAGACGGCGCAAGGCTTGTTTGGTGAGGCCGGCAGACTCGAGGATTTTCCGATACGTACCGAGCCAGGAGCTGGTCACGGCTTTCAATCCGGCATCGGTCGGTTTCATCCGTCCGAGTTTCACCTGATCAAGGAGTTTGGTGATCGGATCGGACTGGGAGATCGTCGCCAGCGCACGCAGGAGAATCTGTTCGCCTGATTCCATGGTCAATTGGTGGCACAGGAACCGGGGCCGCGCGGGTCGCCGCAACTGCCGCAGGAACCGCCCCCGTTGCCCGGCAGCACCCACCCATCCGTGCCGCCCACTCCGAACCCGGAGATGAGTTTCTCCAGCTTCGTCGCCTGGCATTTCGGACAGGCGACGTGCGTGGAACCATAGACCAACAGCTCAAAACGATGTTTACATTCGCCACAGACATATTCGAAGATAGGCATAGATCGTACTCCTTATTGTACCGAGCATTATAAGATCGAACCGACCAGTTCGCAATCCATGGAGCGCCCTATGTATCAAGAAGAAAAAAGCTTCACATTGCAATTCAGCCTGGAAGCCATCTTCCCCAACGACTATGAGGGAGAAGAGGAAAACCAGGTCTGGGTGCGGGAATGGGAAACCAAGATCAAAGCCGATCTGCTCAAGGTCGTCTTCGAATCGTTGCGCCAGCATGCGTCCTGGAAGACACACGTGCGCAATCGGGGCAAATCCTCTTCCGATGAAATTGAAATCGTCCTCGCCAGGGATTTTTCGCAGGAAATCCCCAAACCGCAAGGGTTCACGCTGCCGTGATCACGCCTCCTCTCGGCCTGTACATCCACATTCCTTTTTGCCGGGCGCGGTGCGACTTCTGCTCCTTCTATCTCGAAATTCATCGGGAGGGCCGTGCCGAAACCTTTGTTCGGTCCCTCATCCATGAGATTGGCCTATCCGCACAGCACCATGTCATCACAATCCGCCCTATCCAATCCGTCTATCTTGGCGGCGGCACACCGACAGTCCTGACCGCAACGCAACTGCTCGCGATCCTCTCCGAGATTCGCAGCCAGCTCACCCTCGCTGCCGACTGTGAAATCACCGTTGAAGCCCACCCCTCCACAATCTCCGAGGGGGATCTCGCGCAACTGTTTCAAGCCGGTGTCACCCGCATGAGCTTCGGCGCAGAATCGATGGAGGATGGCGATCTGACCAGGATTGGCAGGCCCGGCGCGGTCCATGAGACAGTCACCGCTATGACTCAGGCCAGATCAGCCGGCTTCACTAACCTCAATCTTGACTTGATGTATGGGCTCCCAGGTCAAAGCCTGGAAAGTTGGAAACGGACACTGACTAACTGTCTCACACTGGGCTCGACGCACCTGTCCTGTTATGCCCTCACAATCGAACAGGAAACTAAGCTCGCCTCCAATATCCAACGCCACCGCAGTCCGGCTCTGGACGAAGGGCTTCAGGTTGAAATGGACGAGGCGGCTCAGCGGATCTTGTCCGACGCAGGCTATGAGCAGTACGAAGTCTCGAACTATGCGAAGCCCGGCTATGCCTGCCGGCACAATCTGCTCTATTGGACCAACGGCGAATACCTGGGCTTCGGCCCGAGTGCCCAGTCCTATCTGGGAGGAGCCCGGTTCGGCAACGTCGCAGACCTCACGGCCTACGGCGCAGCCCTCGCGGCAGAGAACCTTCCCATCGAAGACCGCGCCATACTTTCGAAGGAAGAACAGCTCCGCGATGCCGTGATTTTCGGATTACGGCTCATTCGAGGCATCTCCTCACACCAGCTACACCAGCATGCAGCAAACTACGGGCACGAGACCGTCACAGCTCAGTTGCTGGCGCAACAATTGATCGAAGAGGGCGGAGGGCGTAGCAGACTCTCAGCCAAAGGCCGACTGCAGGCTGACACCATCGCCGGCCAGCTGTACTAGCAGCCGTTGACTTTTGCCCCAGGCCGGATGGAAACTGAAGCCAGATGACGTCGGAGGTGCCATGCCAGTTAATATGGATCCGGCCAAAAAGCGAAAAAGACAGCTCCAGCCCGACGCGGGTGCGGCGGCCTCTGAGCAGGGCACTACCGTCCCAGGCAAAGTGGTGCCTTTCGGCCAAGAGACGGAAGAGGATCGAGTGAAGGATCTGGCAGAAGCCGAACTGAAGAACCTGTGGGAAGCCACAGAAGTCATCGACATGGACAAAGTCTGACCCTCGCGGCTCAGCGCGCCCCGACCAACAATACGTTTCCACCCCGTGCGAGACGCCCGCAGCGTCCCCGCATCACGTGATCGGCCCCCGATGAAGCAACTACGAATACCCCAGGGGCTGTTCTATCCCTTTCATCTCTGCCATCCGGAGACCCTGGCCCGGCTCCTGACTCGCTTTGCGACTGTCCACTTCCGCGACTTCATGGCGCTCCAATTGACCCCCATGTCAGGAATGACAGCGTTCCCAGACCGCATGGGCATGAGCTTTCCGGATCTCATCGCGTCAGGACGGCTCCGGCAAGGGCACGATGTGAGCGGCCCCCTGTCCCCGACCGTCGCAGCAGCCGTCGATCGCGACCTATGCGATCCCCTCTGGCGTTCCTGCTTTCATCGCGCGCTCTGCCAGGACCGCCGGCTCCAACGGGGACTGTTCGAACCCGCCCACAGCCTTCGTATCGGCGACAGTCTCGTGCCTGGCCCTGTCGCACTCCTCCACCTCATGGACGATTCGTTCAGACAGGAGGACTATGATCTCGCGAAGGTCAGAGGCCTGTGCAGAAATAACGTGACGCGTGAAGAGGGATACCGCTTCGAATATGGACTGGCCCTGGTGAAGACTTCCGCCGCGCTGGTCTACACCCAGACCCTGGCGTTGGTCCTGCAGCTTCAACCCGCCACCGACTCCCCCGCCCACTTCGCACTCTATGCGCAATCCTGCGCTCGAGAGAACTGGCCGAGCACTAACCATCTGCTCGTCCGCACCGGATATTAAAATCGGGATAAATTCTGCTAGAATCGCCTCCTATGGCAGGTATCAAGACTCCCCTCGCGCCCCCCATCCCAACAGAGATCGGCAGCACCGGCACCACTACTGGGCTTGAGGCGCGCGTCATCGTGCTCAACTGCGAGTGCCACACCTACCAGCAAGTGGTCGACCTCTTTTGCCAGCACATTCCAAGCATGACCAGCTCGAAGGCTTTCGAGCTGGCCTGGAAGATCGACCATAATGGGGAAGCTATCGTGTTTTCTGGTACGCTGGAACAAGCGGAAGAAATCGCCGCCAAACTAGCGGGAGGGGGACTCCGGGTAGCCGTCCAATAGTCGTAGTCTGCTACTTCTTGCGTTTCGCTGCGGCAGCTTTCGCTGGTTTCGCTTTCACCTTCGGCGCAACTTTCCGCTTCGCCTTCGATTTCGCTGTGGCCTTCGCTGGGGCCGACTTTGCCGCGACTGGTTTGGCCGGCGCAGCCTTGACTGGCGCTGGCTTCACAGGCGCTGTCTTTTTGCCATGACTTCCCCCCCCGCCCTTCACTGGCTTCCCTTCAGCGAGCTGTGCCTGAAGTTTGTGTGTCGCAGAGGTTTTATTCAACTTCTGAACCATATCGCCGCTATGGATACGCACTTGATAGATCTCAAGGAGCTTGCCAATGGCCTTCTGATCGCCCCGCTTCGCGGCATTCAGCAGCTTGCGACGATGGTTCATCTCTTCTTCTTCGGTATGGGAAGCAACCCGTCGTTCCATAGCCATCCTTTCCTTCTACGTGGGAATAAACCCCCGCGCGGCACAGTATAGCGGAAATACTCAATTTCTTCTAGGTCTTCCAGCCCGGCGCAAGAACGAGGCGCGGGAGGGACGAGGCCGGCCAAACCAGGGGCTGCGCCTCGCGCCTGTCGCGCCAGGCACCTCCCATGCGCAGGAGAGCGCTTGTGGCTGGTTTTCGTTGAAGCGTATAATACGTACCTTATTTGAATCACAAGGAGCCCCATGGAACATCAGAAACCAAATGCCCCGACCGTCGCCGATGACCCCAAAGCCCGCGAAATGCTGCGCCAGGCCTTCGAGAAGACCGCGCGCTGGGACAAAGACTTCAAGGGATTCACGGCAGACCTAACCGTCAACGTGAACGGGAAGGAAACTAGCGGACCGATCATGGTGAAAGGCCCGCGTGAAGTTTCGGTCCAGTTAGACGATGCCGACGCGCAGAAGTGGGTGCAGGAACAGCTCGGCATGATCGCCGTGCACCGCGGCCCCAGAAGCTTCGACGAGTCGGATGGCAAATATTCTCTGACGATGGAAGAAGACGGGCATCCTTTCGGCACGAAGCTGACCATCCACGGCTCAAACTCGTTCTATCGCCTCAAGGACAACCGCATCACCCAGATCAACCGCAAGATGGCCCATCCCGGCATGACGCCATTTGCCTTCACGATCAACGTGGAAGAAAGCGCCGTCACCCAGGACCACAAGCACCTGACGACCAAGTACAGCGTGTACTACTATTCCCCCACCGACGGGAAGCTGACCAACGCGGAAAGCATCACCGATACCTACATCCGAATCGGAACAGCAGATCTCCCGGCCACCCGCCGGAATATTTCTTACGAAAACGGCGAAGTTGGCGTGAGGAATCTGACGTTCAAGAATCACAAGTTGGTCTAACAAAAAGTACGCGAAAGCCTGTCCGCGAGATCGCGCTCGCTGGATGGTCAAAAAGGCCGTCCAGCGAGCCGCAGCAAGCGGCCAACGAAACATGGATCTTCGAACCTCATTTCCCCGCAGCATGAACTGCAAGCTAGAAGGCTATGTCCATCTGGCGAGAATGATCGACAAATGCCGCGCTACGTTGACCGGTACCGAAGGCGAATACATCTATCCCTGCCCCATGGATGACCGGCTCCTGGAATTTGCCGGCATCACGGTTAAGCAATTCACCGCCGCAGTCAAGGCCAACCCCTCGGACGAGGCAAGGGTGAGCTGGTTCATCGGGGCAGCCAAAGCCCATCCCCAAGCCGAGTTGGAAGCATGGAACCGAACGATGCTGACTCGCGGACCCAGCACGCCGGACAAGCAGGCCTACTTCAAAAAACTCCTGGACTCCATCGATCCCTCCCGCACCGACCTCACAACCTGGGCCGACCTGCAAGACTTAGAAGAAGGCCGGCCGGTTCCGAAACGCACGACTCCTTCCTAGTCTCAGCCCTCAAGCTTCCGCCTACCCACCTGCATGGGGCGCTTGCGAGAGTCTTAGGGTTTGGGAAGGTGACGATGGCGAGGACGCAGATCGCGACGGAATCGAAGCGCGAGGGGGAGAATGCAAACCCAACCGTGACGGGAACAGGAACTACGCAGGAGGGGCAGCACGCTGAAGCAGCACAAGCGATTGAAAGTGTTGGAGCGGGCGATGGGATTTGAACCCACGACAACTTGCTTGGGAAGCAAGGACTCTACCACTGAGCTACGCCCGCTCACTGAAGCGAATCCTACGACGGGCCTCTAGGCCAAGTCAAGAAACTCTTGATCACGAGCCCGGAAATTCAACTAACGCAAACTTCCGCCGACCGATTTTCAAGCGATACACCTTCCCCGGCACCATCGATAAGACCGCCGTGGCATCGCCCTGCTTTTGCTCATCGACTTCTAGCCCACCTTGAATAATCAGCCTCCGGGCTTCGCTCTTACTTGGAACCAGTCCAGTCTTGGCTACCAGATCAACCAGACTGATCGTCTGACCCTCTCGCAGATCTGCCTGAGTCAAGATCAAGCTCACATCGGGCTCCGCGGGAAACTCCCGCTCGGAAAACTTCTGCTGAAAGGCCACCCGCGCCTGCTGGCCTGCTTCCGCCCCGTGATAGCGCGCCACAATGAGAGCAGCGAGCGCTTGCTTCGCTTCCATCGGATGCGCGGGCTTTACGCCAGCCAAATCCTCCGTTGTGAGCAGCTCGTAATACCGGAGCATCAACAGATCGCTGATCGACATGAGCTTCCCGAACATTTCGTTCGGACTATCTTCCAGCGCGATATAGTTTCCAGCGCTTTTGCTCATCTTCTTCACGCCGTCCGTCCCTTCGAGCAACGGCATCGTGATCACCACTTGCGGCTCCTGACCATAGTCCCGTTGCAGCTCACGCCCCATCAAGAGATTGAACTTCTGATCGGTACCGCCTAGCTCGACATCGGACTTGAGCGCCACAGAATCGTAGCCCTGCACAAGCGGGTACATGAACTCATGGATACTGATCGGCTTCTGTTCATGGTAGCGCTTATGGAAATCGTCCCGCTCCAGCATCCGCGCGACGCTGCTATGGGCACTCAGATGGATGAGCCCCTCCGCCGTCATCGGGCTCATCCAGCGGCTATTGAACTCTACCAGGGTCTTGGCGGGATCAAGGATCTTGAAGATCTGCCGCTCGTAGGTCTTGGCATTCTCCAAGACTTTTTCTTTCGACAGGGCGACGCGTGTTTCCGACTGGCCAGTCGGATCGCCAATCATGCCGGTAAAATCACCGATCAAGAAGATCACTTGATGCCCCAGCTCCTGAAAGTGCTTGAGCTTGTGAATCAAGACCGTGTGGCCCAGATGTAGATCTGGCGCAGTCGGATCGAAACCGGCCTTTACGCGTAGCGGCCGGTTCTCCTTCAAGGACCTGATCAGCTTCGACTCAAGTTCGGCCCGTTGAATGACCTCCACGACTCCACGGAGGATCAGATCAAGTTGACGGGAGAGTTCGCTCATGTCGTCGTCTTCCTCTTAGCGATAGAACTGGCTTCCGGCGTCACGGTGAAGGCCTAACGTCTCAAGTCACAAGTCCAACGACTTGGTCGCCTAATGACTTCATGACTTTACGACATCTTTGCTCCTGATTTGATGAATCGCTTTCCCTTCGATATCTTCCGCCGCTTCCATCAGGCCCTCTGACAATGTCGGATGGGCATGAATCATCTCCGCCATTTGCGTCACCGTCGCGCCGACCTGCATCGCCAAAGCCGCTTCATGCACCAGGTCGGCTGCGTGCGCTCCGACAATATGGACACCCAGAATTTTCCCGCCAGGCGACTCGGCAATGACTTTGAACAGGCCCGTCGTGTCCCCTGTCGCTTGCGCTTTCCCCAAGCCTGCATAGCGAAAACGCCCTACTGCAACTGAGCTGTCTGGGTTCTGCCCAGCCGCCTGGGCTCGCGCTCGGGCCTGCTGTTCCGTGATACCCACACGACCGATCTCAGGCAGGGTAAAGATTCCGGCAGGGATGACGTCGTAGCGGACCTGCGTCTCATGCCCCATAATATTCTCGGCCACCACTTTGCCCTGAGCCGAGGCCACATGCGCCAACATGACCTTGCCAACCACGTCACCAATGGCATAGACCCCTGGCACGGTAGTTTCCATCCGGTCGTTGACGAGGATCTCCCCCCGCCTGCCCGTCTGTACCCCCACCAGCTCCAGCCCAAGTCCTTGGCTATTTAATCCTCGCCCCACGGACACCAACAGCTTCTCAGCCGTAACCTGCGTGCCATCTTTGAGATGAGCGGCAATAGCAGTCGGTGATCGGTCAAATTTCTCAACACTGTTCTTGGTCAACACCGTCACGCCGCGCTTCTTCAGCTCCCGCTCCATCGTTGAGGAAATCTCCTCATCCTCCAAGGGGAGTACGCGCGACAGCAATTCAACAATGGTGACCTTCGTCCCGAGCCCACTGTAGAGCGCCGCGAACTCGCAGCCTTCGACTCCCCCGCCGACGATCAAGAGACTGGCAGGAATCCGATCGAGCTCCAGAAGATGTTGGCTGGTGAGCACCTGCTGCCCGTCGATGGGAAACTGCGGCAGGTTCGGCCAGGACGACCCGGTGGCAATCACGATCGCGTCAGCCTGAATGTCCCGCACCGCTCCATCGGCTGAAGTCACCATGACCGTCTGCCGGTCCTTCAACGATCCACGCCCCTGCACCTGTTCGATGTTCCAAGCCTTGAACAGCGTCGCAATACCCTTCACGAGCGTCGCGACGACCTTATTTTTTCTGGCGACCATCTTGGCGAGATCGTACGTGACCGGCCCGTGAACAAGTAGCCCCAGATCTTCTGATTTTTTGACCTTGTCGCCGAGCTCGACGACTGAAAGGAGGGCCTTACTGGGAATGCAGCCCCAATTCAAACAGACGCCACCCAACACATGCGACTCGATGACGGTGACGCGGGCGCCCAGTTGGGCCGCCCGAATCGCCGCGACATACCCACCAGGTCCCGCGCCGACAATGGCGATGTGTTTAGCCATGGGAGCGAATCAATGCTTTTGCGTGGAGAGAAAATCCTCGTACTGCGCTGCCGTCATTAGCTGCTCAACTTCACCAGCATTGGAGAGATCAATCGTCACCATCCAGCCCTTGCTGTAAGGATCGGAGTTCACCGCCTCCGGATGATCTTTCAAATCAGTATTGATCTTCGCGATCGTGCCGCTCACGGGCGTGTAGATCGTGGAGGTGGTCTTGGTTGATTCGACCTCACCAATCTGCTGCCCCGCCTTGACGGCAGCGCCTGGCTTCGGCATATCGATAAAGACGATGTCGCCCAACGCATCCTGGGCAAAATGACTGATGCCGACCGTCGCCTGCTGGCCGCTCACGCGCACCCATTCATGCTCTTGGTGGTACCGGAGATCTTTTGGAATCATGCACGCTCCTTGTGAAGAAAACCCTGGTCAGGGGACGCAGGCGCTCACGCCGACCGACAGACCCCTATCCGGCGATTTCCATCAAGGGAAAGAAATAGGCGATCTCGAACTGGGCGGTCTCCGGCGAATCGGACCCATGCACCGCGTTGAACTCGATGTTTGCCCCATGCGCCTTGCGGATCGTGCCCGCTGCCGCCTTGGCCGGATCGGTCGCGCCCATCAGCTCACGGTTCGTCTTGATCGCGTTGTCGCCTTGCAGGACCAGCACCACGACCGGGCCGGACGACATGAACGTGCAGAGGCTATCGAAGAATTGACGGGCCTTATGCACGGAATAAAATCCCTCGGCGGTGGCTTTCGAAAACTGCATCATGCGCATGGCCACCGGCGTCAACCCGGATTTTTCATAGCTGGCAATAATGTCACCAATCGCGTTATTTTTGACTGCATCCGGCTTGATAATCGCTAATGTTCGTTCACTCATCGCTTGAACTCTTCCTCCACCCTAATGATAGAAAATATCGAAATTGACCGGCCCATTATAAGGAGGGGCTGCCAGCCTTGCAAGGGAGCGAGGACTTACTTATGAGGCGAATTGCGCTGCCAGATCTTGGGGGCGAAACACGCCCCGTTCGGTGATGATGCCGGTGATCAATTCAGCTGGCGTCACGTCGAAGGCAGGATTGTAGACCGCGACTCCGACTGGAGCGATCGCGGGGCTGCCGTGGATGGCCGTGACCTCTAACGGGTTCCGCTCTTCGATCGGAATGTCCGCTCCTGTTTTCGTCTTCAAATCGATTGTGGAATAGGGAGCCGCCACGTAAAAGGGAATCCCGTGAGCCTTCGCCAACACGGCAACCGAATAGGTCCCGATTTTATTCGCGACATCCCCGTTGGCGGCAATCCGGTCAGCTCCCACGACACAGAGTTGAATCTTCCCCTGTTTCATGAGCGCGCCGGCCATATTGTCCGTGATGAGCGTGACAGGAATCTTGTCCTGCATCAGTTCCCAGGCTGTCAGCCTCGCGCCTTGCAGCACAGGCCTGGTCTCATCCGCGATGACCTGAATCTTCTTCCCCTGCTCCCAGGCTGCGCGAATCACGCCGAGCGCGGTGCCGTAACCAGCCGTCGCCAATGCGCCTGCATTGCAATGGGTCAGGACTGTTTGGCCGCTCGCAATGAGTTTCGCGCCATGTTGTCCCATCGCCTTGCAGAGCGCGATATCCTCATCCAGGATCCGTTGCGACTCCTCCACGAGCAGCCGCTTAATCTCCGATACAGGCCGTTCCCGTAATTCTGATAACTTTCGCTTCATTCGCTCGATCGCCCAGAAGAGATTGACGGCAGTCGGCCTGGTCGCAGCCAGACAGTCGCAGATCTCAAAAATCGCATTCATAAATTCATCGTAAAGTACTGTTTGAATTGATTGCGCGCCAAGCGCCACACCCATCGCTGCAGTCACGCCAATCGCAGGTGCCCCGCGAACAACCAACTCCTTAATCGCCCGAGCCACCGTCCGATAGTCTCGGCAATCCAGGAATACAACCTTCCCAGGAAGCTGACTTTGATCGAGCAATCGAACTGCCCCGTCTTTCCATTCAACAGTAGGAACCATACGGGCATCTTGTAGCGGGAACCGCGGCGCAGTGCAAGGGGCTACTACTTCTTGAGCTCTAACTCCAAGTACACCCCTTCAGGCCTGGAAGGGCTCCGGTGTTGTCATGCGAATGCGATCTTATCGGCGTATGAGTGCTGACGAGCCTGAAGCCTTCAGTCTGGGGCTGGCCCGCAGCCATTCGTGGCGGACGATGGCGACGGTGTTGCGGAGAGCGCCCAGCACCGTGCGCCGCGAGGATGAGCAGGAAAAGCGAGGACAGGGGGAACTGGGGACGCTGCGATCCGACAAACAGCTCGGCGATAAAGGCACTAGCCAGGGACGGCAGCGTATGCCCCCCTCAAGCGGATGCTACTGAAACTTACCCGATATGGGCCTTAACAACCTCGACCAGTCGATTGGCCACGTCGCGAATCTGATCATCGCGCTCCCCTTCAACCATCACCCGCAGGAGCGGTTCGGTTCCGGAGTACCGCACCAAGACACGTCCGCTGCCATTGAGGCGCTGTTCACTGTCGCGAATGGCCTGTTGCAGCTCTGGGACTGTATCGAGGTCCGGCTTCGTCGCCACCTTCACATTGAGCAAGACTTGCGGGACTGCCGTCATGGCCTGGGCCAAGTCCAACAGGGATTTGTCTGTCCGTTTCATCAACGACAACACTTGCAGCGCTGCGAGCAGCCCGTCACCGGTCGTACTATGATCCAGGAAGATAAAATGACCCGACTGCTCCCCCCCGAAGTTATACCCGTCAGCCGACATCCGTTCGAGCAAATATCGGTCGCCGACGGCAGTCCGCACCAGCGTGATACCGGCCTTCGCCATGGCGCGTTCCAGCCCGAAGTTGCTCATGACGGTCCCCACCACCGTCTGCTTGGCCAACTGTCCCTGGCGATTCAGATCCAGCGCCAACATCGCCATAATAGGATCTCCGCCCAGGACTCGGCCCTGCGCGCAGACGAAGAGAGCGCGATCGGCATCCCCGTCAAGCGCCACACCGAGATGCGCCCCACCCTCACGCACCGCCTGCTGCAGCAATTCAGGATGAACCGCTCCGCAGCCTGCATTAATATTCATCCCGTTTGGCTTATCGCCGATCACCTCGACCGTTGCCCCGAGCTCGCGCAGGACTTTCGGCGCGACTTTGTAGGCCGCGCCATTGGCGCAATCGACCACGACCTTGAGTCCCTTGAAATCCATGTTCTTGGGCAGAGATCGTTTGACGAACTCGATATAGCGCCCTTCGGCATCGTCGATGCGATAGGCCTTGCCGACGGCATCGGCCGTGGGCCTCAGATGGGCAATCTCGTTCGAGACGATGAGTTTCTCGATGCGCTGCTCCATTTCATCTGGCAGCTTCACTCCGTCGCTGGAGAAAAACTTGATGCCGTTATCCTGATAGGGATTATGTGAGGCCGAAATCATCACCCCCGCATCGGCCCGGAGGCTTCTGGTCAAAAATGCAATCGCCGGAGTTGGCATCGGACCCACCAGCAACACATCCACGCCCATCGAACAGATCCCGGAGGTCAAAGCCGATTCCAACATATAGCCAGAGATGCGGGTATCCTTGCCGATCACGATCTGGTGTCGTCCGGCTCGGCGCATAAACAAATGCGCGGCGGCCCGTCCCAACTGCATCGCCATTTCGCTGGTCATCGGATCGAGATTGGCGACCCCGCGAACCCCGTCTGTGCCAAACAATTTACGCATGTTGTGCTTTCATGGGTCGGGCCGTCGCTTGACTGATTGCCATTGTCACCTGCATCACCTCGCGCATCGCCCGCACATCGTGCACGCGAAGGATTCCAGCGCCGCGCTCGACCGCCATCGCGACCGCTGCCGCCGTCGCCCACTGCCGCTCCTGCACTGGCTGGTCCACCAGCTGTCCGAGAAACGCCTTGCGCGAGACCCCCACCAGCAAGGGACAGCCAAACCCTGTGAAACGATCTAGTTGCGCCAAGAGCATCAGGTTATGCTCGAGCAGCTTACCAAATCCAATGCCCGGATCAAGTACAATTTGTTTTTGCACCAAACCGCACGACAGGGCGAAACGGATTCGCTCGTCGAAAAATGCGGAGACTTCGCCCACCACATCCTCGTAGGAGGGTTGCTGCTGCATCGTGCGCGGCGTCCCGCGCATATGCATCAGGACGACCCCGGCCCCCATACGGACGATGACCTGGACCATCGCAGGATCGCCTCGCAAAGCCGTGACATCGTTTACCAGCACCGCTCCCGCGTCAAGAGCCGCTTGCGCGACCGAGGCTTTCGAGGTATCGATGGAAACCGGAACCCGGACGGCCTTGGCCACTGCAGCCACGACGGGAATCGCGCGACGGCACTCTTCCAACTCATCGACAGGGTCCGCACCAGGGCGAGTCGACTCTGCGCCGATATCCAAGAGATCCGCCCCTTCCTCCACCAGGCGAAGGGCATGGGCCACCGCAGCGTCAGAGTCCAGATAACGGCCACCGTCAGAAAATGAATCGGGCGTGACGTTCACCACGCCCATCATGAGCGGTCGGCCCGGAAATTCGATCAGCCGATCCGTGGCCCGTCTCGTCAATGTTGTGTAATCGACCAGCAAAGGACGGTGCCTCCCTGCAGCAGAATGCTGGAAATCCACCAGCGGCCTTCTCGTCTATGGCAGCTCGGCTGTACTGCTGGGACGCCCAGACAGGCGCCCCAGATCAGTGCATGCAATTAGGCAGGAACTGTTTGAGATGTGGACTGCAAAATAATCTGGTCAATATCGGCTGAATCCAGCACTTCTTTTTCCAGGAGCGCTTCCGCCAAGCCCTTCAAGCTGGGCATGTGCTCCGTGAGCAGGCGCTTCGCCCGCTCATAGTTTTCTGTCACCAGCCGTTTGACTTCATAGTCGATTTCCAGCGCGATTTGCTCGCTGAAATCGCGCCGGCTCCCCATCTCTCTCCCAAGAAACACTTCTTCTTCTTTTTTGCCAAACGTCAGCGGACCCAACTTTTCGCTCATGCCCCATTCGCAAACCATCTTTCGCGCGAGATCCGTGGCCCGTTCGAGATCGTTCCCCGCTCCAGTCGTGATGTGCTTCAAGACCAGCTCTTCCGCCACACGCCCACCCATGAGGATGGCCAGGTTGTTGTACAAAAACTCCTTCGAGTAGTTGTGCCGGTCATCGGTGGGAAGCTGCATCGTCACGCCCAGCGCGCGGCCGCGAGGAATGATCGTGACTTTATGGACCGGATCCGTTCCAGGAATCAGCTTGGCGATCAACGCATGGCCGGCTTCATGATAGGCCGTCGTCCGCTTCTCGTCGTCGCTCAAGATTAAACTCTTCCGCTCGGCCCCCATCAAGACTTTGTCTTTAGCCATCTCGAAGTCGACAACTTCCACTTCTTTCTTGTTCTGTCTCGCAGCCCAGAGCGCCGCTTCGTTGACCAGGTTCTCCAGATCGGCTCCGGAAAAGCCTGGCGTGCCTCGTGCAATTTTCTCCAACTCCACATCCGTGGCGATCGGCACCTTCTTCGTATGGACCTTGAGAATTTCCGTCCGGCCCCGCAAGTCCGGTCGATTGACGATGACTTGCCGGTCGAAACGCCCAGGTCTGAGCAGGGCTGGATCGAGGACGTCTGGCCGATTGGTCGCCGCGACCAGGATCACGCCTTCTGTCGTATCGAATCCATCCATCTCGACGAGCAATTGATTCAGCGTCTGTTCGCGCTCGTCATTCCCTCCGCCCAACCCTGCGCCGCGCAGCCGGCCGACTGCATCGATTTCATCGATGAAAATGATGCAGGGCGCATGCTTTTTCCCCTGCTCAAAGAGATCGCGCACGCGGGAAGCGCCGACGCCGACAAACATTTCCACAAAGTCCGATCCGCTGATACTGAAGAACGGCACGCTGGCTTCACCGGCAATGGCTTTGGCCAATAGAGTTTTGCCGGTCCCGGGAGGGCCAACGATCAAGACGCCCTTGGGAATACGGCCACCCAGCTTTTGGAACTTGCGAGGGTCCCGGAGAAACTCGATGATCTCCAGTACTTCTTCTTTTGCTTCATCGACGCCGGCAACGTCGGAGAACATCACTTTCTTGCGGTCCTCCGTCAACATGCGGGCGCGGCTCTTCCCGAATGAGAGGGCCTTATTGCCCCCCATCTGCATTTGCCGCATCAGGAAAAACCACAGGCCCAGGAAGAGCACAAAGGGCCCCCAGGTCACTAAGAAGGTAATGTACCAAGGGCTCTCGTCCGGTGGCTTGGCTTCGATCTGAACACCACGCTCCCGCAAGACCTTCACCAATTCAGGATATTCCACCGAATAGGTCCTAATACGGGTCTTGTCTTTCAGCACGGCGCTGATGTGGCTGGATTTGATAATGACCCGTTCAATCTCGCCCTTGTCGAGCTTGGCCATAAACTCGCTAAAAATCACATCTTCTTCAGGCGCATGGGTCGGCACACTGAACAGGTTGAACAGTAAAATCATGAAGAGGCCGACGACGACCCAGAAAACTAGATTCTTTGCCCTGGAATTCATCCAGATCTCCTTGTGGATTGACGCTTAAATGAGCAAAATCACGCAGTCCACTTATGCTACCACAGGTTATTCCTACTGACAACCGTGGGCACGAACCTATTCTTGGTCCTCTGCCACATCCAGGACAGCCAGATAGGGCAGATTACGATACTTCTGTTGATAGTCGAGCCCATACCCGACCACATACTTGTTCGGAATTCTAAAGCCCTCGTAATCAATGGTCACGTCGACCGTCCGTCGTGCCGGCTTACTTAAGAGGGCGCAGAGCTTAATCGACTTGGGCTTCTTTTTCCCCAAGGCCTTGACCAAATACTGGGCCGTCAACCCTGAGTCGACGATGTCTTCCACCAGCAAGACATCCTTACCTTTGATCTCCTCGGTCAGCTCAGTCACCATCTTGACCTTGCCAGATGTTTTTGCCCGGGACCCGTAACTTGTCACCATGAGAAAGTCTACACGGAGGGGAATTCTGATCGCGCGGGCCAGATCGGCATAAAAGGCATAGGCGCCCTTCAGCACCCCGACCAACACGAGATCTTTCCCCATATAATCGGTCGTGATCTGTTTACCCAGCTCTCGAATCCGCGCACGCATTTCTTCCTGCGTCACGATCGGTCGACCAAAAATTCGCTCCATGCGCCCCTACTCCTTCCCTGAAACCCTGTGATTGACCGACACCACTAGACAGTTCACCGTCTCACTGCGAACAGCGAATCGTTCATCCTGCCTCATGCCCACCACCCACAGAATCCCTTCTGGAGCCACCAACAAGGGAAGCGCCTCACGCCGCTGGCGAGGGACTTTCCGGTCGGTAAAGAAATCTTGTAACTTTTTGCTGTTCCCCTTCATTCCCTGAGGAACGAATCGATCGCCTGCTCGCCAGGACCGAACCACCAAGGGCCCCGAACAACGGTCGGCATCGAATACAGCCCGCTGCGCAGACGGAGCCGCGCCTCCCTGTTCCGCCTCCCGACGAGCCATACGCTGTACATGAATTTGTTGATTCGTTCCAGCCCAATAGACCGTTACCGGCACGGAAAGACGCAGGCTCTCGCTCTGCCCATGCCCCGAACTGGCTGCAGCCGTGCACGCCCCACTCAGGGAACAGAATCGCACTGAGTCCTGCTCCAGAACCACGAGGGCCTGCCTTAACGAGAGCTGCGCCCCGCTCTTGCCCTTCAGAAAAATCTGACGGACTGAGTCCACCAGGCGAAGGCTGCTGGCTCGACCCTCTGCATCGTAGGTCCGTAAGATGGCCCGAACGAGACGCCGTTGCAGGGCAACCGGCAATTCAATGAAGGCCTGGCGATCGACTTGTTGCTCGCCTCCGGAAGCCCGGCTCACGAGCCGGCGCACCAGGTCACTCGTCACCTGCTCCAGATATCGTTCGTCCTCGCGCAAAACATCTGTCTGTCTCTGTAACAGACGAACGGCAGCCGGCGCCAACTTCATAACGACAGGCAGGAGCTCCCGCCTAATCCGATTGCGATGGTACAGCGGTTTCTCGTTGCTCGAATCCCGGCGATAGCTCAATCCTTCCTGATCCAAATAGGCCAGCACCTCCTCGCGGGTGGACGCCAGGAGCGGACGAATGACCCTGTCCTCACGAACATAGGGCATCCCGGCCAACCCAGTCATGCCGGCCCCTCGCAACATCCACATGAGCACCGTTTCCGCCTGGTCATTGGCGGTATGACCGACCACAATCCGGTCTGCCTCCACTTCATGAGCCAGTTGCCTCATAAAGGCATAACGCGCCTCGCGAGCCATGGCTTGCAGCGAGGAGCGCTGCCGGCACTTCACGAGCAAAGGCCGATGGGTGACCAGAGGCAGGTGCCGCTCCTGACAAAAATCGCGCACAAAGGACTCGTCTCCGTCTGACTCCGCTCCCCGCAATCCATAGTTGCAATGGACGACCGTCAGGGTGAGCCTCCAGGACTGAACGAGGCGATGGAGGAGCGACAGCAGGGCCACCGAATCTGGCCCGCCTGACACTGCCACGAGCAAGTGCTGGCCCGGGACGAACAGCTCATGCTGCCGCACCGTTCGAACAAGCTCGGTCAACAGGGCCGGTCGTGCGGTCGACCTGGCGGGCGGCCTCGCCATGGGCGTCTCAACTAGCATGGTTATGGAACTCCCTGCGGGATATTGCGCAAGCTGACACGGGCCTGTTCCACATCACGGGCAATTTGCTTCGACAACTCCTCGGCAGAGGCAAAGGTATGGTCGCCCCGCACCCGAGACACAAACTGCACGGTAATGTCCTGGCCATAAAGATCGCAGGAATGATCCAGGAGGTTCACCTCGATCAGCCGCTCGCCCGCGCCAAATGTCGGTCTGGTCCCAATATAGGCGATGGCATCGTAGATCTCTGTTCCATGCACCGCCCGCGCGGCATACACTCCATCGGGCGGCACGACACGCTCGGCCTGGATACGCAGATTGGCCGTGGGCCAGCCCAGCGCCTGGCCTTGGTGCATCCCATGCACCACGGACCCGCTGAGACCATAGGCTCGTCCGAGCAACGTAGCAGCCCGATCAACCTGCCCTGCCTGAATGAGCTGGCGCACCCTGGTCGAACTCACCACGTCCCCCTCGATCATCACAGGCGGCACGGGATGCACAAGAAAATCATACTGGCCGCCAAGACGCACCAGGTCATCAATATGGCCTGCCCGCCCCTTCCCGAAGGCAAAGTGATTGCCCACGAACAGTTCAGCCAGGGTGAGCGAGCGATGCAGAATCTCTGAGGCAAATTGCTCCGGGCTCATCGCCGCGAAGGTGGGAGTAAAGTCCAAGAAAACCACTTCATCGATCCCCGCCGCTTCGAAATGCGCCAGCTTTTCCTCGGGGCTAGTCAGAAACTGAAGATCGATATGGGGTGCAAGAATTTTCACAGGATGAGGCTCAAAGGTCAGTACCAATGCCTTTCCCTGCGCCTTCCTGGCCGTCTCAACCACCGTCTGCAACAGCGCTCGGTGGCCCAGGTGGTGGCCATCGAAGTTGCCAATCGTGGCGACCGGATAGGCCCGAAGAGCACGTTCGTCGGACAGTCCATGCGTAACTTTCAGCATGGCCGTCAGTGGAGAAGACGCGCAGCGTCTTTGGCAAAATAGGTCAAAATAAGATCTGCGCCGGCCCGCTTAATCGAGAGCAGCGATTCCATCATGGCGCGCGACTCATCGAGCCAGCCAGCCTTGGCGGCTGCCTTGATCATGCTATATTCCCCGCTCACCTGATAGGCCGCCACTGGCAGCAGAATCTGCTCTCTGGCCGCGGCAATAATATCGAGATAGGGCAGCGCCGGCTTCACCATGATGATATCGGCTCCCTCTTCGACATCGAGGGCGATCTCGCGAAGCGCTTCCCGCCGATTGGCCGGATCCATTTGATAGGATTGCCGGTCGCCGAATTGCGGGCTAGAAAATGCCGCATCCCGAAAAGGGGCATAAAAACAGGAGGCGAATTTGGCGGCATAGGCCATGATCGGCAGCTCGGTAAACCCCGCCTGATCCAATTCCGATCTGATCGCTGCGACCCGCCCATCCATCATATCGGACGGGGCCACCATATCGGCTCCAGCCTGCGCATGGGTCAGGGCCATGGCACGAAGACAGTCTAAAGTTTCATCGTTAAGGATGCGGCCATCCTTCACGACCCCACAATGGCCATGGTCGGTGTATTCGTCGATGCAGACATCGGTCACGACCATCAGGCTCGGCACATGGTCCTTCACCGCCTTGACGGCCCGCTGCACGATACCGTTCGGATCGTAGCCGGCGGTTCCCTTCCCATCTTTGCGGTCAGGAATCCCGAATAGGATGATCCCGGGAATCCCCAAGGCTGCAATCTCGCTCGCCTCCTTCACCAAGAGATCGACCGAAAGCCGGAACTGACCCGGCATCGCCACGATCTCCTCCCGCCTATTCCGCCCTTCAACGACGAACAGCGGATAGATGAAATCGGCGGGGGATAGGCGCGTCTCCCGCACCATACGGCGGAATCCCTCATGCTGCCTCAACCGCCTGAGCCGCTGAATTGGAAAAGCCATCGAATTACTTCCTCGGAAGATTCGTTAAGAACACCACGAGGTCGCGAACGGAAATCATGCCGACCAACTTGCCGTCCTTCGTGACGCCAAGATGCCGGAGATGGGTCTGCGCCATCAAATCGTTGGCATCCAAGAGGGTCTTATTCTCCTCGATCGCCAAGATCGGAGCCGACATGATCTGCTCAACCGTCGTCTTGTGGGTATCCACTCCAGTCGCAACCACCCGCCGCACCATATCGGTGTCGGTCAGGATGCCGATGACTTCCTTCCCATTCGTCACGAAGAGGCTCCCGATCCCGCGATCCCGCATGATCCGCGCCGCCGTCTGAGCATCCGTATCCCGCTCAACCGTAATGAATTTCTCTCTCGGAACCATGAACGACTTCACTGCAACCATGAGATCTCCTCCTTGCTAATCAGTCCGTCACCACCGTCTGCTCTGACCTATCCATGAGTCGAAACGGGCACACGCGTCCCTTCACTGAAATGTTTCACAATGGCATCGGCCAATGCCGGCACGGTATTTTCTGTCGGCATGATCGTGACCGTCAACCCATATTCCTCTGCCGTGCGGGCCGTAATCGGCCCGATGCAGGCGATCACGACTTGCCCCACGAGCCCTTTAACCGCTTCTGGCCCGCCGAAGAGCTCCACAAAATTGCGCACCGTGGAGGAACTCGTAAACGTGAGTGCCGCGATCCGGCCATCCTGAAGCTGTTGCGTCAGCAGCACGACATCAACGGCCGGCACGACCGTACGATAGACCGGAATGACATCGACGACTGCTCCCAGCTCACGCAACTGCTTGGGCAAGATTTCGCGCGCCACTTCAGCGCGGGGAATCAAAATGCGATTACCTCGAATGCCCACCTGGGCCAAGGCCGCAATCACCCCTTCGGCTTGGAATTCTGCCGGCACGAGATCCGCCGTCAACCCGTGGGTCTTCAGTTCCTGTGCCGTACGCGGCCCGATGGCACAGAGACGAAGGTGTGCCAAGGCCCGCGCATCTTTCCCTGCCGCCTGGAGCCGGTCCATGAAAGGCCCGACCCCATTCACGCTCGTGAAGATCAGCCATTGATAAGTCCCAAGACGAATGATCGCGTCATCGATCGCCTGCCAACTGGCAGGCGGCACAATCTGAATGGTCGGCACTTCGACCGGCTCCGCTCCAGAGGCGGCCAGCAATTGGGAAAACTCCTTCGCCTGCTCCTGCGCCCTGGTGAGCACGATCCGCTTGCCGAAGAGCGGCTTGATCTCAAACCAATTTAGCTGCCCCCGCAATCGCACGACCTCGCCCACCACGATCACCGTCGGCGGTTCAAGCTGCGCGGCTTTGGTTTTGTCGACAATATCAGCCAGGGACCCCACGATGGTCTGTTGATCGGCTTTAGTCCCCCAGCGGATCGCCGCCACCGGCGTATCGGACGCACGCCCTTCCGCCAGCAAGTGGGCCACGATCGACGCGAGATTCTTCATGCCCATCATGAACACGAGGGTTCCAGACACATTCGCCAACTTCGGCCATTCCAGCAACGTCGCAGGCTTGGTCGGACCTTCGTGGCCGGTCACAAATGTGACCATGGAGGCCAAGGTGCGGTGGGTCACAGGAATCCCAGCATAGGCCGGCACGGCAACGGCCGCCGTTACACCCGATACAATTTCGAACTCGATCCCTGCCGCGGCCATCGCTTCCGCCTCTTCGCCCCCACGCCCGAACACAAAGGGGTCGCCGCCCTTGAGGCGGACCACCACCTTCCCCTCTTTGGCCCGTTCGACGAGCAATCGATTAATATCGGCTTGATCTTGATATTGCCCGCGTCCCCGTCGACCGATATAGAGGCGCTGCGCCGTGGCTGGAGCATACTGGAGCAACACCGGATTGGCGAGATAATCGTAGAGGACGACATCCGCCTGCTCCAGACATTCCTTGCCTTTCAACGTCAAGAGACCCGGGTCCCCGGGCCCCGCTCCGACTAAATAGACCTTTCCAGGCTTGCGCTGTGTCGTCATGCCGTCCCGTAGATGGCGCGAAGAATTTTGTCGGCACCGCGATCGATCAACTGTTCCGCGAGCTGAATGCCGATCGACTCAGGATCTTGGAGACTGCCTTCGGCCCGATCGCGAATGAGCTCCTTGCCATCCACGCTGGCCACCAGCCCCTCTAAGATCACCTTCGTCCCGGCTAAAGTCGCATGGGCCGCGATCGGAGCTTGGCAGCCCCCCTGGAGCCGATGGAGCAGAGCCCGTTCGACCAGCACGGCGGTCTGACTTGGCGCATGGTTCAACCCACTCAACAGCGAACGAATAAAGAGATCGCCGCTCCGGCCCTCGATACCCAGAGCCCCCTGCCCAATAGCAGGCAAACTGATCTCCGGCGCAATGTACTCCGTGATCTCATGACCCCAACCCAATCGCCTGAGCCCGGCCGCAGCGAGCACGATCGCGTCGAACTGGCCCTCGCGTAACTTCTTTAGACGGGTATCCAGGTTCCCGCGCAACATGACAATGGTGAGATCGGGTCTGGCATGCAGGAGTTGCGATTGGCGGCGGAGGCTGCTGGTCCCGATTCTGGCACCCAAAGGAAGATCCGCAAGCGACAGCCCTTTCCGGCTGATCAACACATCCCTAGGATCCTCGCGGGGCGGCACACAGAGAATGGCCAGTCCTTCCGGCAGCTCCGTCGGCACATCTTTCATGCTATGCACCGCCAGATCGATCTCGCCGTTCAAGAGCGCTTCCTCGATCTCTTTGACAAACAGACCCTTCCCGCCGAATTGCGCCAAAGGAACGTCGAGAATCTTGTCTCCCGAAGTCTGGATGCGGCGGAGCGTCACCGTGACATGCGGAGCCAGCGCCTGCAACTGTGCCTGCACCCATTCGCTCTGATGCACCGCCAGCTTGCTGCCCCTGGTTCCCAGCACGACGGACGATCGTTCATGACTGACTTCCGACATGGCTTCCTTTCACCGGCTCACATCCTGATACGGGGTATGAAATGGCGCAGACCCTTCGCGCCCTGGAAGTTTCTCAGCACCCTCGCGGTCCGGCCGTGCCCGCTCGCTGGAGAGCGTTCCGCTAATAAAACTCCGATAGGACGACGAAACCAATAAAAAACTAATCAGCCCGAGAATCGACAGGAGATAGACGAGCACATCCCATCGGACCCCCTCACTCTCCCGATAATCGAACCCGCAGGCAGGACAATCGGGCAAGGGATCATGCCCCAAATATGTCTTTCGACACTTGGGACAGACAAAGAGTTTCGGCCCCTTGCTGGCAGTTCCCATACAAATGACTGCTCAATGATCCGGCCTCTTCGAGCCGGCTCTCGGGATCATGGCTTCAACATCCTTGCTCTCTTCATGTGACGAAGAACCGGTCTCCGACGCAGAAGCAGCATTCTCATCGACGAGAGAGAGGGCCGGGTCCCCCAGACTGAAAAACCGTCTTGCCGCCTCAACGAAAGCCGCTCCGTCCGAGGAGTTCACCTCGGCCTTCAGCGTCACCATCGTATTATGAATCAGCTTATTCACAATCGACGAGGCCATCGCTTCGACCAATTCCCGCTCCGACGCGGACAGATTCGCCAAGCGCCCCAAGGTCTTCTCCATCTCCACGCGCTTGATGTCATCGGCTTTGGTGCGGAGCGCCATGATGGTCGGAGTCACTTCGAGCGACTGGAGCCATTGCCGGACAACCTTCACTTCATCCACTACAATCCGCTCGGCCTTCTCGGCCTCCTCCAAGCGGCCCCCGCGATTCTGCTCAACCCGCGCTTTCAAATCGTCGATGTCGAAAAGGAAGGCATTATCCACATGGCGCACGGCTGGATCGATATTGCGTGGAACCGAAATATCGATCAAGAACATCGGACGATTCTGCCGTTGCCTCACCGAGCGCTGCACATCATCCTCGCTCACGAGAGAATGGGCAGCACCGGTCGACACCAAGACAATATCGGCCGAGGCCATATCCTCCCGAAACTGCTCGAAGGGAACCGCGGTGCCGCCGAACCGCTCCGCCAGCTCCAACCCATGTTGAGGATTCCTAGTGGTCACCCGCACATGCCTAACGCCGCTAGCAATAAAATGCCTAGCCGCCAGCTTGGCCATCTCCCCCGCGCCCACCAGCAAGACCGTCTTCTCGCTCAAATCAGAAAAAATCTTCTTAGCCAGTTCGACCGCCGCATAACTGACCGACACCGCCATCTCGGCAATTTTCGTCTCCGTCCTCACCCGCTTGGCGACGGAGATCGCCTTCTTCACGACCTTGTTTAAAATGATGCCGGTCGACTTATGCGTGAGCGCGGCCTCGAAGGCATCTTTAATTTGCCCGAGAATCTGCGACTCCCCAATAATCATGGAGTCGAGACTGGAGGCCACGCGGAACAAATGGTTGATCGCCCGGTCCCCTTGGTGCCAGTAGAGATGGGGCGTCAATTGCTCGGAGGAGAGCGACAAATGGGCATCGGCCAGAAACTCCTGGATACGCTCATAGCCGGCCTCGATCTCATCCACCACGGCATAGACCTCGACACGATTGCAGGTCGATAACACGATCCCCTCCCGCACCCCTTGATACGAGCAGAGACGGGTCAAGGCTTCGCCCATCCGGCTTTCAGACACCGCGAGCTTCTCGCGGATTTCCACCGGAGCAGTCTTATGGCTTAAACCGACAACAACAATATGCATGTCAAGACACCGGTCCGTGACTCTTCAGGGCCACGCCAATGAGGGTCAGGAGCACCCCGGCAAAACCGATGATCGTTAAATAGGCCGCCCGCTTGGCTCTCCAGCCCATGGTCAATCGCCCCATCAGCACGGCAAAGTAGAACACCCACGTCACCAACGCCCAAGCTTGTTCGGGGTTCCAATTCAGATAGGACCCGCGCGAAAACTCCGCGGATAGGGCACCGGTAATGATGCCCAACGTCAAGAGCGGAAAACCCATCACGATCGACTGCTGACTCAAATGGTCGAGGAAATCCAAGGCGGGCAATTTCGAATAGAGCGTATTAAACCGTTTGGACTTGAGAAGTCTGTCCTGAATCAGATACATCACACCAGCCACAAAGGCCACAGCAAATCCCACAGTGCCGAGCATGCTCAGCGTGACGTGGACCCAGAGGGTTCGAAATACCGGAGTCAAGGTCGGAGCCGGGTCCGGCAAGGCCGCAGCAGAGAGGAGCGAGACCAGCGCCAATGGGACGATGAACGACCCCAGCACGTGCAGCCGATGGCGAAATTCCACGGCAAGGAAAACCAGAATCAGCATCCAGGAAAAAAACGACAGGGCTTCATGGAAGTCTGGCGGCGAGACATCTGTCGCGCCGACCATCCGCGCCATGAGCGCAATCGTATGGGCGACAAACCCGACAGCTGTCATACCGAGCGAGACTTTCGATAGAACTTTCGAGGGCCAGAGCAAGTAGGCAAGAAACGAAACGGTGGCCGCAAAATAGAGGGCCAGCGTCACCACTAAAACCATGGCGGCCATAGAGGTCTATCCTCTCAACTTTTCAGGACAAACAGACGGGCGATAACAGGGAATTATATCGATGGCGCGAGATGGGAGTCAACAAAACGATCGTACGCTGGCAGGCAAGACCGCCCTGTCTGGCTCATCCGGCACACTCTACATCGTCGGCACACCGATTGGCCACCCCGATGACATCTCACTTCGAGCCCTGGCGACGTTGCGCGCTGTGTCGATTATTGCGTCCAAGGACCCTCGCGAAACTCAGCGGCTCCTCATACACCATGGCATTACCGCCACCGTCACGAGCTATGGCCCGCTCCATCGGCAGGAAAAAGTACGGCTTCTGCTGTACCGGCTCACCCAGGGGCAGGATGTCGCCTTCGTGTCAGATAAAGGCAGCCCCGTGATCTATGACTCAGGCAGTCAGTTGGTGGCTGCGGCCCATCACGCAGAAATCCCGGTCAAAATCATCCCAGGCCCCTCTGCCATGACGGCCGCGACCGCGATCTCAGGCTTCTCCGGTGACGCGATCGTGTTCGAGGGACAGCTTCCTGCAACCAGCGCGCGTCTCGCACACCATCTCTCTCAATTACGCACGGAACAAAGAACCCTGGCCTTCTATGTCGATCCGGGAGCCCTCACAAGACTGCTAAAAACCCTGGCACAGATACTCCCAACCAGACAAGTAGCCATTGCAATGAATCTCACCACGAAACACGAAGCGCTCCTCCGCGGAACGGCTGAGAGACTACTCAAAGAAATGCGAGGAGTGCCAAAAAAATCACTGGTGACGGTCGTCATTGAAGGAGATGGCGCGGAAAACCACATGGAATGAACAAGAGGGAAGCAATCTCGCGCTACGCTTCCTCCCGGCGGCGAATGAGCACACGATAGGATCCTTTGACGAGATCTTGTGAAAGAATGCTGTGGCCCTCGTTGCTCACGCTGTGGGGAACATTCTGAATCGGGTCACCCTGATCCAGAAGCACGGCAAGCACCTGCCCCCCTTCCATCGCTTCCAGCTTCAACTTCGTTTTGACGAAATTGTAAGGGCAAATCACGCCACGCAAATCGAGTTCCGCATCAGGCTCATTCATCACTGTCGCGCCCCCTTTCGAAGTGCTTGCATTGTACCGCCCTGCTTCGCATAAAAAAAGAAGGGGCAGCGAAAACGCTGCCCCTTCTCACATCCTCACGGAATGTAGCGCGACTTAGTTCAGACCCTTGCCCAAGTTGGGCTTGGTGTAGTCCGTCCCATAGTCTGACTTGTTGCCGACGGCATTACCCCAGCCTGGCTGCGGTTCACACTGCCAGCAAGGAGCAGCACCCGTGTATTGACCAACCGGGCTGGTGACACCGGAATCGATCGCGCCTGGAAGCACCGCGCCGCCAATACCACCGGTGGTGGAGCCGCTGTTCGTGTTAATCGCACGCTCGGTGCTCGGATTCGGGCGCTGCCCAAGTCCGCCGTTACCAGCGAGCTTCTCATTCCCGCGAATGACGGTGACCTCACGGACAAGCTTACGGCCTGTGCCGAAAGGCTGCGCCGTGGTCGTCTCTTCGATCGCCTGAATAGTGACATCGTCACCAGACTCAATGATACGAAGCTGATCGTAATTGGTCCTGTCATCAAAATACATCGTGCGGTAATTCATCGCACCACCACCCGCACGGCCCTCGTCATGCGAGCTTCCACCCATTTCGAGATACAATTTTTTGGCTGAGAGATCGAGTCCGATCACACGGCCAAACATGGTTTCAGGCTGTGACAACCGATCGAGGAAGCTGCTCCGATCGAACGTGTTCACCCGAGTGCTCGACCCCGATATATCGCCCACTCCTTCGCCCACGCCCAATCCTGATTGGTTCGTTTGCAAACGCTCCTGAGCGATTGACACACCCACGGAGCCGACAAAAATAATTGCCGTTCCTAGTGCCAACACTTTACGCATGTGCTGCCTCCTTGGTGAGATTAAAGAATGAAATGACGGACAACAAAATATGGGACCAACATCATCAGGTTAGAATTTTCTCATAACCGCTCTAGGGCCCGAACTATAGGCCGCTCACTCCGTCATGTCAAGAGGCCGAATTGCCATGAATTCGCTGGTGATTTACGCACAACTGGCCAACTGAGCGAACCACAAAAAACACCAAGGCTCTCGACATCTCAACAGTTGGTGCCCAGAGGGAGGGTCGAACTCCCACTCTCTTACGAGAACCGGATTTTGAGTCCGGCGCGTCTGCCAGTTCCGCCATCCGGGCACAGCACATACCAACACCGAAAACCCGCACCTTCTTAACACGAAGCCTGATGCAGGTGCAATCAATCTCCCCTCTTTTCTTACGCATGAATGCAATGCTACAATCAGCCTCCCTTACCTTAATTTATGAGCAGGAGGATCCTCAGACCATGGCAGACGTTCAGTGCGTGACGTGCGGACAAGCAGGAGAAGCCATTACCGACCCCCTCTTCATGGGGAAGCTCGAAGCTGAGGTGAAAGCCAAAGTCTGCACACCCTGCTGGAAGAAGTGGGAAGGCATGCGAGTCATGGTCATCAACGAGTACCAGGTCAACCTGGGCGAAGAAAGCGGAAGGGAACTCGTCAAAAAACAAATGAAAGCGTTTCTAAAGCTCGGCGAGCAGACCGACACAGCGAAAATCGATCAAAACTTTCGCCCGCAAGCCTAAGTCTACGGTGGGCGAGAGCCCCCGTGAATTTCTCCAGTGATCTCGCAGGCTTCGTTGACAAGCTGACTGCAAAAATGTTAAGTAGATTCCTTCTTGATCTTTCCACCTGGACGATCGGCATCTCCTCACGACTACAAAGGCGAGAAAAAGGAATTGATTTGTCGTGATTACGCAGATGCATATAAAGCAGTTGATGTTCGACCCTTATAATAACGCGTATATTGTGGTGCTACGCGACGAAGAGCATTCAGACATGATCCCCATCTGGATCGGGAAATCAGAAGCCGGCTCCATCAGCATGGCGATGGAGAACGTCACACCGCCCAGGCCGATGACCCATGATTTCATGAAATCGTTCCTGGATGCGTATAATGCGAAGGTCATCAGTGTCGTGATTACAGATCTCTCAGAGCACACATATTTCGCAAAGATTCATTTGATGTACGAAGATTCCGAATACACCGTGGACGCCAGGCCCAGCGATGCTATCGCCCTCGCGCTTCGATCCAATGCGCCGGTGTTCGCCAACGACACCGTGATCACAAAACAAAGTTCCGAAGAGCTTGAACAGTGGTTAGAAAATCTTAAGCCGGAAGACTTCGGCAAGCTGGACTCCTAATTGAGCATGAGCACCGCCAATCCACCCAAAGAGCAAGGCCTGGTTGAATACCGGGTAGACCGCCTCCTCGAAGAGGCCAACACCGACACGCGCATTGTCGTCCTAGCGAAACAAGATGACGCCCTCGACACGTTCCCGATCTGGGTCGGCGCAGCGGAAGGCAATGCCATTAAGCTTGCGCTCGATGCCATGATCACACCGCGCCCCATGAGCCATGACTTGATCAAGAGCTTTGCCGAGCACTTGAACGTCACGATCCAGCGGGTCGTCATTGCAGACGTGAAGAGCAGCACCTATTATGCGACGGTCTATGTCGCCAACAAAGGTGTGGAGCGCACGATCGACGCCAGGCCCAGCGATGCGATCTCGCTGGCGCTCCGGGCCCATTGCCCGATCTACATCACGCAGGACGTGCTGACGCGGCGGAGCACCACGAATCTCGACGCCTGGCTGTCAAAACTCGAATCGAAGAATATCGGCACGCCGGAAGTACAAGAAATCTGATTCACTCGTTAGCGAAGGAGCGCGAAAGAACAATGTCGACTTACCAGCAGAAACCGTTAGACGTGCAAGAGAAGTGGTATCTCGTGGATGCAGAAGGGAAAACGCTGGGCCGCCTGGCTTCCCGCGTTGCCGGCATGTTGCGCGGCAAGCACCGGCCGACCTTTACCCCCAATGTCGACATGGGCGACCATATCGTAATTGTGAATGCCGAGAAGATCCATATGACCGGCGATAAGATGACCACGAAGCTCTATCGCCACCATACCGGCTTCCCGGGCGGACTCAAAACCGCGACGGCGCAGCATATCTTCAAAAAAGACCCCACGATCATTTTGACAAAGGCGATCGAGGGCATGCTCCCCAAGACCCCACTGGGAAATGGGATGGCCAAGAAACTTCGCGTCTATGTCGGGCCCACTCATCCGCATCAGGCCCAAGGACCGGAACCCATTACTCTGTAAATCATCACCGAGAGCGAAGAAGGAGACGTTGTAGCATGGCAGCAGTAACTCAATATGCGACCGGACGACGCAAGTGCGCAATCGCCAGAGCCTGGGTCACCGGGACGGCGGGCGACATCACGATCAACGATCAACCGCTCGAGCAGGCCTTCCCACGCCTGACCTTGCGGCAAATCATCCAGTTCCCGCTTGAAATCGGCGGCGTCGTCGGGAAGTACTCGATCAAGGCCACGGTCCATGGTGGCGGATTAGTCGGACAAGCCGGCGCCCTGCGTCATGCAATCGCGCGCGCGTTAGTGGAACTGAACCAGCCCCTCCGTACGCCCCTGAAGAAGGAAGGCTTGCTGACACGCGACTCGCGCGTCAAAGAGCGGAAGAAGTACGGACAGAAGGGCGCGAGAAAGAAGTTCCAGTACTCGAAGCGATAAATATCGGAGCCACAGCCAGAAAAAGGGAAGGCTCCATGCCTTCCCTTTTTTTTATGTCTGTAGGGTGCGCAACAGGTGAAACAGATGAAGAAGATACGTGTCGCCATCGCAGGGGCCAGCGGCTATGCCGGAGCGGAACTCGTTCGCCTCGCCGCCCTCCACCCCCATTTCGAACTCCATGCCGTCACGTCGGAGAAGTCCGCCGGGACGCCCGTAGCCGCGGCCTTCCCAAGCCTGGCAGGCCTGGTGTCGCTTTCGTTTCAAGCGCTTTCACCGGAATCGCTGGCAGACCAGGTCGACGCTGTCTTCCTGGCCCTGCCCCACACTAAATCATTAGCGCCGGTCGCGGCCTGCATAAAAACCGGCAAGCTCGTGGTGGACCTGAGCGCCGACTATCGACTAAAAGATGCAGCCACCTACAAACAGTGGTACCAGACATCTCATACCCATGCGGACTTGCTGAAAGACGCGGTCTACGGACTGCCTGAATTGCACCGAGCCGCCATTGCCAAAGCAAAGCTGGTGGCCTCGCCTGGCTGTTACCCGACTGCGGCTATCCTACAATTGGCACCCCTGTTCGCCCAGGATCTAGTGCAACCGCATAGCGTGGTCATCGATGCGAAGTCCGGCATTTCCGGCGCGGGACGAAGTCCGGCCCTCCCCTACCATTTCCCGGAAGCCCATGAATCCTTGGAACCCTACAAGATCGGACAACATCGCCACATTCCTGAGATCGAACAGGAACTGGGAGGACTGCTTCAACGCGCCTCCAAGCCATCTGGGGCGGTTGCGCCACAGCCGATCATCACCTTCACGCCGCATCTCGTCCCGATGAACCGGGGCATTTTGAGCACGGCTTACTGCAAACTGAAGAGCCCGATGGCCCTGGCCGATCTGCGAAATCTCTATCGCGCCTTTTACAAAGGCGAGCGATTCGTCAGGATCCAGGACGACATCATGCCGAACCCTCGCTACATCAAGGGATCTAACTATTGCGACATCGGGGTCTACCTAGACCCCCGATCTGGCTCCGTCATTACGGTAGCCGCCTTGGACAATCTGGTGAAGGGCGCAGCGGGCCAGGCCATTCAGGCCATGAACCTCATGCTGGGACTCCCGGAAGAGACTGGCCTGACAGCTCCCGCAGCCTATCCCTAAGCCTCTCGAACAGGATGTCGCTGCCACGATGAAGACGAAGAAGACCGCAACCACCGCTGCTCGCCGAGGGATTACTGCCCCGCAAGGGTTCCGCGCAGCCGGCATCCATTGCGGCATCAAGAAGCCGGGCCTGCTCGATCTCGCTCTCGTCGTCTCCGAACAGAGCGGGCCCATCGCCGGCGTCTTCACCAAAAATCAGGTCGTCGCAGCGCCGGTCATCGTCGACAGTCTGCACCTGCGCAAGGGAATCGGGCGAGCCATTCTCGTCAACAGCGGCAATGCCAATGCCTGCACCGGTGCCAAAGGGTTGGCGGCTGCAAAAAAAACCGCTTCAGTGCTCGCGAAAAAATTAGGTGTTCCCACTGAGCAGGTTTTTATCGGCTCCACCGGCGTGATCGGACGAGTCTTGCCGGTCGCTCGCATCGTCAAGGGCATCCCACAGCTACTCCTGCAGCTCAGCGAGCATGGCGGCCCGGATGCAGCCAAGGCGATCATGACGACCGACCTCCGCCCGAAATCCATCGTCCTGCAAGACACCATCGGCGGCCGGTTGATTACCATCGGCGGGATGGCCAAAGGCTCCGGTATGATCCATCCCAACATGGCTACGATGCTCGGCTATTTCACGACGGACGCCTCCATCACGAAAAGCGCCCTCCAACAGGCCCTCAGCCTGGCGGCCAACGAGTCTTTCAATTGCATTTCGGTCGATGGCGATACCAGCACCAACGATACGGTCCTCTGCCTGGCAAACGGCATGGCGCAGAATCGCACGATCACAGAAGGCACAGCTGCCTTCTGCCGATTTCTGCTACTCCTGACAGAGGCCTGCCAATCCCTCGCGCTGGCAATCTGCCGCGACGGCGAAGGGGTCACTAAAGTGGTGAAGATTGAGGTGACAGAATCCACCAGCGTGGCCCAGGCCAGGCAGGTCGCCCAAACTATTGCCACCTCGAATCTGGTCAAGACCGCGCTTTTTGGCGAGGATGCCAACTGGGGTCGCGTAATGGCCGCCATTGGCCGCTCCGGAGTCCCCATTACCCCCGCGAAGCTGACGGTCTCGTTTGGCGGGGTTCCGATGGTACGGTACGGGATGGGACTCGGACTCAGTGCGGAGCGCCGCATCGCCAAGGTCTTTTGCCAGAAAGAGTTTACAATTGCCGTGGGGCTGGGGCAGGGCAAACAGAAGGCCCATATGTGGACGACCGACCTGTCGTTCGACTATGTCCGCATCAACGCAAGCTACCGATCCTAGAGCACAATTTCATCCCACCGCTTGTAAATCTACGCGCCGCTATGCTAGCATTCCAAGGCTTTAGTAGTCAGGAGACTGTCTCCTCCTCGCATAATTTTGTGCGTTGAGGAGCTGTACAAAATTCGTATCGGCGTCTATGGACGTCGCTCGACTTGAGAATAAGGGGGCCAGTCCCCCTCACCTGCGTCAGCGGGTGCTCTGCAAGTCTTGAGGGGAGGTGAAGGCATGGGGGTGGTTTCGATCAAGGAATTGCTGGAAGCAGGCGTCCATTTCGGGCACCAGACGAATCGCTGGAACCCGAAGATGAAGAAGTTCCTCTTTGGCGAACGTAACGGCATCTACATCATCGACCTTCAGCAGACCCTGAGCCGGATGGAGCAGGCCTATGCCTTCGTCCGCGACACCGTCGCCGCCGGCCAGGCGGTCCTGTTTGTCGGGACCAAGCGTCAGGCTGCCGAAATCCTTCAAGAAGAGGCGCTGCGCGCCAACATGTTTTTCGTCAACCAGCGCTGGCTGGGTGGCATGCTCACGAACTTCCAGACCATCCGAAAGAGCATCGACAAGATGAAGAAGATGGAAGCCAAGCTGGCGGACCCCAGCCAGTACGGCTTGAAGAAAAAAGAAATCATGAAGATGCAGAAAGAGATCGTCAAACTCCAAAAGTATCTGAGCGGCATCAAGGATATGCGCGGCGTTCCCGGAGCGGTCTTCGTCCTCGACACGCGCATCGAACACCTGGCCGTCCAGGAAGCAAAGCGGTTGGAGATTCCGATGATCGCGATCCTGGACTCGAACTGCGATCCGGACCACATCACCTACCCGATCCCAGGAAACGACGACGCCATTCGCTCCATCAAGCTCATCACGTCCCTTATTGCCAACGCCTGCATCGAAGGCGCCAATTTACGGACGCAGCGAGAAGAAGCGGATTTCAAACCAGCGCCTGTGGCCGGCGACAAACCCGCAGCCATGAGCCTCGCGAGCACGCTGGCCTCATAAGGGCCAGCACCCGCGCGTCAACAAAGGCACTGACTGTTTAGTGAAAAGGACCGTTGCGTATGGCTGGATCAAGTCAGCTTGTCAAAGAACTGAGAGAGAAAACCGGCGCCGGCTTCCTCGATTGCCAGAAAGCGCTTACCGAGAACGGCGACGATATCGAAAAAGCGATCGATTACTTGCGCCAAAAGGGTTTGGCTGCGGCACTCAAAAAGTCCGGTCGCGAGACCAACCAGGGCCTTATCCATGCCTATATCCACATGGGCGGAAAAATCGGCGTGCTCATCGAGGTCAATTGCGAAACAGACTTTGTGGCCCGGAATGAAGAGTTCAAATCCTTCGTCAACGATCTGGCCCTCCAGGTGGCAGCCAGCAAACCCTCCTACGTCAAACGGGAAGAGATTCCCTCAGACCTCATCGCGAAAGAACGCGCGATTTACGAGGGACAAGCCAAGGAAATGGGCAAGCCCCCAGCCGCCTGGCCGAAGATCGTCGAAGGTAAACTGGAAAAATTCTTCCAGGATAGCTGTCTGATGGAGCAGTCCTTCGTTAAGGACTCCTCCGTCACGATCAAAGATTTGCTAGCTTTGAAGATTTCTAAAATCGGCGAAAACATGAACATCCGCCGCTTCACCCGGTATCAATTAGGCGAAGCATGAGCTCTGCGAACTATCGGCGCATCCTCCTCAAAGTAAGCGGAGAGATGTTGGCCGGTGAGCAAGGCTACGGCATCCAGCCTTCCATTCTCGAGGGCCTCGCGACGGAGATCGCCTCCGTCGTGGCCCTCGACATTGAAGTCGCCGTGGTCATCGGCGGCGGTAATATCTTCCGCGGCATTGCCGCCAGCGCCTCCGGGATGGAGCGCGCTTCCGCCGACTACATGGGGATGCTTGCCACTGTCTTCAATGCCCTAGCCCTGCAAAACGCGCTCGAGCGCATTGGCGTCATGACCCGCGTCCAATCCGCGATCGAAATGCGCCAGCTGGCCGAGGGCTATATTCGCCGCCGGGCCATTCGTCATCTTGAAAAAAAACGCGTCGTCATCTTCGCCGGCGGCACGGGAAATCCCTATTTTTCGACCGATACAGCCGCCGCGCTCCGGGCGATGGAAATCGGCGCCCAGGTCATCATGAAGGGGACTAAGGTCGACGGCATCTACGACGCCGACCCCGTCAAAACCCCCACCGCGACGAAGTATCACACCATTTCCTTCCTCGCGATCTTGAATCAGAACTTGAAGGTGATGGATGCGACGGCCATCAGTCTCTGCATGGATAATAATCTGCCGCTCATCGTGTTCAACTTAAAAGAACAAGGCAACTTCAAACGCGTCGCCACAGGCGAAGCGATCGGCACCCTCGTCACGCCCGATCGCCGGTAATTTCCCCGGGAGCCTCGCATGTCCAATCCTGCCGCTATACACCAGAAAATCACGGAAAAGATGGAGTCCGGGCTGGAACATCTCAAGCGCGATTTAGCCGGCCTGCGGACAGGACGAGCCTCTGTGGCCCTCTTCGACGGGGTGCGGGTAGACTACTATGGCACGATGACCCCACTCAAACAGGTAGCCAATATCTCAACACCGGAAGCGCGCCTCATCACGATCCAGCCCTGGGAGCCGGCCCTCATCAAGGAAATTGAAAAGGCCCTGGCCGGGTCAACCCTCGGCGTGACCCCGTCCAACGACGGAAAGATCATTCGCATACCCCTGCCGCCCCTCACCGAAGAGCGCCGCAAAGACCTTGGCAAGATCTGCAAGAAGCACGGCGAAGATACGAAAGTGGTCGTGCGAGGGTTTCGTCGAGATGGCAACGAAGAGTTGAAGAAGCTACAAAAGGATGGCAAGCTGACCGAAGACGATCTGCGAAAAGCCGAAATCGACACCCAGAAGCTGACCGATCTATACATCCAAAAAGTCGACGACGTGGTTAAGAAAAAAGAACACGAAATCATGGAAGTCTGACCGCCATTTCCACCTTGGTACCTACCTACGCCACCGTCAATCTCACGGCACTCGCCCATAATCTCTCGTGTATCACCGGCTATCTGTCCCCGTCCTGCAAGGTCCTGGCGGTCGTCAAGGCCAACGCATATGGGCATGGAGCTGTCACCATCGCACACACGCTGGCCAAGCAGGGAGTCGAACGATTTGCCGTCGCATCCCTGGATGAAGGCATCGAACTCCGCCAAGCTGGCCTCACCGCTCCTATCCTCATTCTTGGGGCGCTCTTTGAGGAACAGATCGTCGACCTGATGGCTCACCGATTGACCCCGGTCGTGAGCGATGGGCGCATCTTGCCAGCCTTGGCCAAGGCCGTTCGCGCCCATCCGGCCCCCTACCAGATCCATCTCAAGGTCGACACAGGCATGGGAAGGCTAGGGCTTTCCATGGACGAGCTGCCAGCCATTCTCGACGCCCAGATCTTACGGAGCCCCCTCCAGATCGAGGGAGTTATGACGCACCTGGCCGACGCCGATGGAGAAGACAGCGCCTTCACGGAACGGCAACTCGGCGCATTCCATGCCATGCTAGAGCAAGTCCGCCTGCGAGGCCTCACCCTCCCTCTGGTCCATGTGGCCAATAGCGCCGCCATCGTGCGGTTTCCCGAAGCCCATTTTTCGCTCGTGCGCCCCGGCATCATGCTCTACGGCTACCACACTCTGCCTGCCTCAGTGCGTGCGCCTGCACTTAAGCCAGTCCTCTCGCTGCGAACCACGATTGCCCAACTGCGAACGATTCCGCAAGGTGGAACTGTCAGCTACAATAAAACCTTTGTCGCCAAACGGCCGACGAGAATTGCAGTCCTTCCCATCGGCTACGCGGACGGCTATAGCCGGCAACTCTCCAACCGCGGGTTTGTGTTGATTCAAGGCACGCGCGCCCCGATCATCGGACTGGTCTGCATGGACATGATTATGGTGGATGTCACGGATCTCCCCTCGGTACAGATCGGCGAGACCGTCACTCTGATTGGTCAGCAGGGAACAGAATCCATCGGAGCTGATGAAGTGGCAGGATTGATTGGCACGATCCCCTATGAAGTTCTCTGCGGAATTGGCTCCCGTGTCCCGCGCTTCTACGAATCCACCTGACACAAGGGCGCCCCGCCCCGCCGCTTCTTAGGTCACTCTGACCGGTGTCGGCAGGGTGCCGACCCGGCCTCTTGAGAGGTAACGGAAACTGACGGATAACGGCAGAGGGCCCTACTGCTTGATGGCCCTCTTTAGCTTCGACTCGACGCTCGCCACTTTGCTCTGCAACCGCCCTGCTCGGCTTTTCCGGTAGTCGACCTTGATCGTGCAGGAGATGCGGCCGCAATCTTTCTTCATGCGGTTATAGCATTTCTTAACGACGGCAAAAACCTCGTCCCATTCCCCTTCGAGCACCGTCCCCATGGGGTTCAAGCGATAGTCGACGCCGCTTTTATCGATAATATCGAGCGAGCGCGCCACATACTTGCCCACGCTCTCGCCCTCGCCCAATGGCGACATACTGAATTCCAATAAGACCATATATCCCTCTTATACCTTCCCCCGAACTTTTCACACCTCAGACGTTATCTGACCTCACCCCTCTGCCCCTTGTACCCCCTCGACTACGCTTCGCCCTTCACGCCTGACGCGACATTCAGCTTGGCCCGTTCATCCAACCAGACTTTCGGATACTGAACCTTGCCCAATAGACGGAACCCGTCCAGCGCCTCACGCAACAAATCACGACGTTTCTCGAAGTCCGGCGCATCTGCCTTGGTCTGCTCACGAAGCTGGCCAACCCACTCCACAAAAGCGGCAAACTCCTCGCCGAAGATCTTCTCGATATCTTCCTTCATGAAACCGGACAAGGCCGGGGCCACTCCGCTCGTGCTGATCGCAATACGGAGATGGCCACAAGCCACAACCGCCGGCATGCTAACCGTGGAGGATTCTGGTTGATCGATTGACCACAACAAGAATTTCTTCTCGCGCGCCTTCGCGAACAGGGCCTTGGCAAAATCACGATCCCCGCGAACCATGTTCATCACCAGAATCGCGCTCTCCAAATCCGTGTCGCGAAAATGGCGGCCGCGATGCACGACCTTCGCCGACGCGGCCAAGTCTTTAAGCGTGTCGTTGAGCGAGGGAGCCACCACGGTCACTTTCGCCCCTGCTGCCAATAACTGCTGAGTTTTTTCCGCAGCCTCCTCGTCTCCCCCGAGCACAAGCACCGGGTAGCCCTTCACATCCAGAGACAACGGATAGCCAGAATTTGCAGCCATAATAGTTCCTCCAAATTCACAATAGAGGGCCTATCATACACACCCTGTTTTGCAGCGTAAACCGTGACTTCCCATTTTCTCTATGCCCCCGCTATAATAAGGGAGCTTGCCCCCTTCACCTTTGCAAAGGAACCGTACCAATGGCAGCGTACAACCTCCGTACACTTGGACTAGCCGGCAGTATTATCGGTCTCGCCGCCATGGCAGCCTGGCTTGGCCTGGCCCATAGTTGCGACCCGGAAAGCCGCGAAGCGGTCATTGCCGGTCGCGTCATGATCACGCAGGCCCTGGCCGATCAGGTCCGCCCCACCGATGTCCTGTTCGTCATCGTCAAAAGGCCAGGCGGGGCCAGGCCGGTCGCGGCAAAACGGATCGAAAACCCGCAGTTCCCCGTCGCTTTTGAGCTTACCAACGCCGATGTCATGGTGCAGGGATCTGAACTGCGCGGCATGCTGGATGTGATGGCCCGGTTAGATCGTGATGGACAGGCAGGCCCGGCACAGCCAGGCGATATCGAAGGCCGCTATGCTAAAAATCCGACGCTACCAGGCGGACGGGATTTCGAAATTACGCTAGATTCAGTGAAACCATAGAGGGACAGTGCTAAGAGGTTCAGTCTTCGCACTCAAGTCTCAGCACTCCATTTATGGTTGTGCAGGATCAGCATCCAATTCTAGGTTCCAATAGAGATAGTCGCGCCAGCTTTCCGGCGCATTCCTAATCCCGATGGTAATGGTCACGGTGGGACTCCAGCGAGGCTTGATCGGTTTTTTCATGAGCTTCATGCCGGCTTCATCGGGCGTGCGGCCGCTCTTTCTGTTGTTGCAGCGCCAGCAGGCTGTGACGATGTTTTCCCAGGTCTTGCGTCCACCCTTCGCAATAGGCACGACATGATCGAACGTCAGCTCCTCAGTCCGGAACTTATGCCTGCAGTACTGGCAGGCATAGCCGTCTCGCGTAAAGATATTGATACGGGAGAACTTGACCGCCCGGTGGGCATCCTTGAGCCGGACCAATTTGAGGAGACGCATGACGGAGGGAAGCTTGAAGGAGATCGACACCGCGTGAACCTCTCGGTCGTAGACCTCGAGGACTTCGACCTTACCCTGCCAGAGAAGCGCGATCGCTTTTTGCCAATGCACAACCCTCAGGGGTTCGTACGTCGCGTTGAGCAGGAGAGTCATTTCCATGCAGCAACCTCATTTCTCGCCGAGGCTCCTTCTGTGAGAAGGCCTAGGTTTCGTCTTCAGATGCCTGCCTGTATCTATGCCATACGCCTCGCTTGAAATCAAGACATTGAACGGTCTCGGGAAAATGCCGACGCTTTGAAATCAGCAAAAAAAGGATCCCCGCCATGCCTGAGTATGTCACCGTCGCGACGGTTGAGGAGATTCCCCCGGGAACAGGACGGACCGTCCAGGTCCAAGGGATCGGGATCGCGCTCTACAATGTCGAGGGAGCATTTTACGCCGTCGACAATACCTGCCCCCATGCGGGAGGGCCGCTGGGCGAAGGCCATCTAGATGGGTGTCTTGTCGAATGTCCGTGGCACGGCTGGCAATTCAATCTGCGCACCGGAGAACGACCGGAGAATCCCGACATCACCGTCGCCCGCTGTCTTGTGCGGATCGAAGAAAACCAGGTGCAGGTGGCGCTGCCGGAGGACTTTAGTACTTAGGACCGAACGGCAAAGGGGGCACTGGCATGCTTGTTGGCTCAACATCCGGCTCTTTGGGAGTAATCCCATCCGCTGGAAGCGACGCGGCATTGACCTTCTTCAACGAGAGATTGGCGTGCCAAATGAATTCCCGCTCGAACCATTGCCCAGTCACCCCTTGGTCTCGCAACTGGACCCGCACTTCATACATATCCCCCTCCACCGGTTTCACCCGCCATTCACCCAGCCGGGCGACCCGGTTCCGTTCGTGCATCGAGCGCACATGCTCCGTCATGGCCTGAAGGATCGTGGGATAGCCCTGTGCCCGATGGGTCTGCACCAGCGCGAGGGCCTCGGCCCCCCGTGGATCGGTGATGGGGTTGAGAGCCGGAGGCTTCAACCAAATGTAGTAGGCAGCACCCAGCGCAAGCAGGGCCACGACCGTATAATGAATGACTTTCACTGCCGAAAACGAGAAACTATTCTCTGCCATAGCCATCCGTAGCCAGGGTTCGCAAAAGGAATACGCGCTGCATCTTAAGAAGAGCGGCGGCACGATGTCAAACAGCGCGCATCCCGTCACATCACCGCCAGACCTCGCTTGTGCGGGTGAAAGTGGTTATGCTACAAATATTGCTCGAAACGACAGACCTGTACCCTTGGCGGTCAAGCACCCATGAAATTTTTTCTTTACGGGGACCATCTCAACCCCACACAGCTCAAACGCCGCGCGCCGGAGCAGCAGTTCCTCCTGCTGGCTACCCTCCCAGAACACACGATCAAGTTCTGCCGCTGGTCCGCGCAATGGCGCTGCGGCCTCGCCAGCGTGGCCCCCTCACCGGGGGAACAGGTTTGGGGTGGAGTCTTCGAAGTGACCGATGAAGATCTCAAGCTAATGGATCTCTTTGAAGAAGATGTCCCCCCCAGCGCGTTTCGCCAGGTCCAAGTCACCGTACTCACCGAGACCGGTGAGAAGATGCTCGTCACCACTTATGCCGCCACCCCAATCGGTAAGTTCAAACCCAAAGCCCATTATCTCGATTGGGTGATAAAGGGCCTCAAGCATTGGAAGCTGCCGGAAGAGGCCATCAATATGTGGAAGTCGTTCGTGCCGCAATGAAATAGCCTTCAGCTCACAGCATTCAGCGCTCAGCTACTTCCTGAGGATAGCTGAAAGCTGATGACTGAACGCTGACAGCTTCATCGACTATCAAAGGAGAATCCATGCCAAAGCCAAAATATCATATCGTCGTCTGTACCAACTCCCGTCCTCCAGGACACCCGAAGCCTTCCTGCGGGAGCGCCGGATCGGCCTCCCTCCTCATGGCCTTCAACATGGGCCTCATGCAGAAGGGTGTCACACCGGGCGACGTCATCGTCAGCGGCGCCTCCTGCCTCGGCCCCTGCGAGGAGGGACCCACCGTCATCGTCTATCCGGACGCCACCTGGTACTCCAAGGTGACAGAAGCAGACGTTCCCACCATCATTGATGAACATATCAAAGGTGGAAAGCCGGTCGCCAAGCTGAATCCTGATTCAGTCTGGAAGTAGAAATAGCCATCAGCTGTCAGCCTCTCGCAAAAAGCTGAAGGCTGGCAGCTGAGCGCATCCGGATCTGCATCATGAGCACGACCGCCACACACCAAGAGCACAAACACCATGCACCCAAGTCAATCGGGTGCATGGTCATTACCTGCAGCGATACGCGCACGCCCGATACCGATACTAGCGGGCAAGCCATCCACAAAATGCTCCGGCAATTCGGACACGAAGTGATCTCCTATTATTTGGTGAAGGATGAGCCGGCCCAGATCACGGACCGGATCAAAGAAGGCCTCGCGAACGATGCCATCCAGGCCATCATCATCAATGGCGGCACAGGGATTTCAAAGAGGGATTCGACCTTCGAAGTGATCGATGCGATGCTGGAAAAACGGCTGGTGGGATTTGGCGAGATCTTTCGCTACTTGACCTATATGGATATCGGCTCCCCTGCCATCATGAGCCGCGCCACAGCCGGCATCATCAAGGGCCGGATTCTCTTCTCCACCCCCGGCTCAGAAAACGCCGTCCGAATGGCGATGGAAAAACTCATCCTTCCAGAACTCGGGCACCTCGTCAAAGAACTCAGCAAATAACGCAAGCTGATAGCTATCAGCCGTCAGCGTCAAGGCATCAGAAGATTCCTTCGTGCCGCTGTCGGTCGAAGCGCAGGTAGATGGCGTTTTCACCATCCTGCGGTTAAAAGGCAAGCGTGCCCTTCACCATCATCACACATTGCCCCCCCACCCTCACCGTCTGGATCTCGTCGCCCGCCGATTCCACTTGAACCAGGATGCGAGACGGGCGAGCGATTTCATAACCCTGCTCAACGATCAGTTCCGTCATGGGCCCCACTTCCACCAACCCATTATGGACCAAATAGGCGCCCATCGCGCCGCTAGCGCTCCCGGTGGCGGGATCTTCCAGGATACCGATCGAAGGCGCGAACATTCTCGTGTGCACCGCCGCAAGCGGTTCCACGGTGACTGTCGTAAAGACCATAATCCCGTTGGCGCCGAGCCGACCGCAGAGTTCGATGATCGCCGCCGCGTCCGGCACGATCGACCGCACGGCCGTCAACGTCCGCACCGGCACAATCAAGACCGGCAGACCAGTTGAGACCACCATCACCGGCCATTTCGTGTCGACAATCTGATTTTTCGACAAGCCCAGAGCCTTCGCAATGTCGAACAGATCATCCGCCTCCTCCACTGAGCCGAGAAACAGCGGTTTCGGCTGGGTCATCACCACCCGGGTAATCAACTCCTCTTGCGCATGGATCTCAACGGGAAAGAGTCCGATATTGCATTCCTGCATCACGCGGGTCACGCCATCGGTGATGGCAATCAGCCCAAGCTGAGCCAAAACGTAAAAAGTCCCCAACACTGGGTGGCCGGCAAAAGGAATTTCCTGTGTCGGGGTGAAAATTCTGAGGCGCACAACGGCGGCAGGATCCGTCGGGGGCAATACAAAGACCGTCTCGGAGAGATTCATCTCCCGGGCGATCTGCTGCAATTGATCATCGTCGAGACCCTGCGCTTCAGGGAAGACCGCAACTGGATTCCCGCCGAACGGCAGCGAGGTGAATACATCGGCTTGATAGAATTTGAGCTGATGCCGCTCAGGCATTCGGACCTCCTAGCAGGCTGAGGACAACGGCCGTGACACGCACTGTAGAACATTTTTACAGGAGGCTCAAAAAGGTCGCCCGCAAAGCACAGACGATGCGAGCATCCTGCTATGCAGGCTGCGGAAGCGCTTCAAAATCCTGCCTCATCGGGCTCCGCAGATAATTCTCCACAAAGTTCTGGAGTGAGCCATTCCGGTAGAGCAGCTCATTGGCGAATCTCGTATCGATCTTGTGTAGAACCTTGACCGTGACACCGGTCTTCTTCGCAAACTGCTCCAGCGTCACCCCCGTGATATCGCTATAGGGGCCGCGCCCCGACTGCATGATACACTTGGGAATATGCACAACTTTTTCTTTGGTTAACCGGCGAGCGATATCGTCGAAGGTCAACAGGACCGTGCAGTCCGAATCGCCGCTCAACATCGCATTCGGCACATAAAGGAACTTGGCTCGGTTCTTTCGGTACAGAGTCAGGATCTTGTGAACGCTCCCAGCCGTCACGACCGTGTCCCTCTTTCCCAGATTCAGTGAATCGAAACTGCTCAGGATCCGTTTCCGGTTGAGAAAAGCCGTCGCATAGGATTCGGTATGGATCGTCTGGAGGTTGGGCAGCCCCGCCTCGTAGATCCGCAGCGCTTCCCCCGGCAGATGCTTCCGCCCCTGCCTCATCAGATGCGACGTCTCCTCTTTCAAGCCTCGCACCGGTGTCAGAGTGCCCATCCAGAGCACACAGTCTTTATTGATCGAGGAGATCAAAGCTGCATCCTTCGACATGGTGTGCTCATCGAAGGCGTAGAAATTTGCCGAGGAGACAGCCGGTCCATCCAAAACTCTCAGCACATGTTTGACCGAGGGGGCATGGGGCATCAGCCGCTGGCGATAGTCGCTCAGGGTAATGACCGACAGTTCAAAGTTGATCCGTCCAGGAAACTGCGCCACGAGCTGGTGGATCTTCGGCACATGCACATAGCCCACGGTAAAGAACTGGATGCTCTTGTCCGTATAGGTGAGAAAGTCCTCGACCCATTCCATCGCCTTGGGATGGAGGAACAGATCGGTCCATTCCATATATTCGTTGCCGCCCAAACACCAGAACTGTTTCGGGTCCGTTGGCTTCTTACTGATGTAGTCGAGGATGTATCGCCAATCCTCGTCGCTGGTCTTGGGGGGATCAAGCGTTTCGCGGTAGGAATGGTCCAGCTCGTAGCAGAACTCGCACTTTACCGGGCAATCGCGCCCCAGGCTGAGCGGAATCTTGCCCGCGTCCATTTCCTTACGCAGAACCTCACGATAGTCTTTGTTCGTGAAGATGGGAGTGGCTTGAAGAATCGGTAGCTGCGTTAGCATGGCTTGACAGGCTTATTCAGGGTTTGGGAGACTCGGACTATGGCCGATGTCACACAAGAAGACGTGAACCATGCATTGGAGGTACTGGGACTCACCCTCCCTGTCACCCCCGAAGCCCTTGAGCAGACGAGGAGAGCGCTGCTCCATACCTGGAACCCGGCCCGCTACGCAAATCTGACCAACAATCCCAAACAGTATATGGAGTCCTACAAGAAGGCCGAAGAGATGACCTCACTCATCGGAGCAGCTTACGCCGTACTCGCCCACGATGCAGCATGAGATGTAAGAGGTGAAAGGTTTTTTCGGAATTTCCTGCCCGCCCCCCCTCTCGCATGTCACTTTTCACGCCGCTACCCCACGCCGTGGGAGACCACCCGACTCATTCCCTCTTTACCATCTTCCCCTTCACTTACCGCCACAGGCCATGTGACTAAGCCTGACACCCCGTCAGGCGAGCCGAGGGCCTGCGTCTGCTGGGCGTAGATCTGCGGCAGCCGGTTCGTCCCGAGCTTGGAGATATAGAGAAACACATGCTCGCGGCTATTCACCCGCACGGCCCAGGGCTGGAAGTCGTTTTTGTAGAATTCTTCGCAGAGCTGCATCGCATCCATGCAGGAGAGGGTGCTCGGATCGTTCAGCGTGTAGTAATAATCCAGCGGCAGATCGTAGTCCGCTTGCTTATGGATCGTAATACCGAACTTCTCCGGGTTCCGCACCATCGGCGTATGGCGATAGGCCACAAAGTAGAACAGCTCTACCGAATGGATGACCGGCTGGTTGTCGATGACGAACTGGCGCGTCTCCAGCGCTTCCTCTCGGGTCTCGCCGGGGAAGCCGTAGAAGGCCATCACGTGGTTCCAGATCCCGGCCTTGGCCGCCTGATGCAGGTTATTCTGGATCACACTCTTCTTGGCATGTTTGTCCATGAGGTTCAGCACCCGCTCGTTCGCCGACTCCATCCCATAATAGAGAGTGCAGCAGCCGGCCTTCGCAGCTAGGTCCCAGATCTCCTGGCCCTGCAGGGTTTCTTCAAACCGGATCAGCGTCGTCCACTTGATCCCGACGTTCTGCTCGACCAAGAGCTGCGAGACCTTCTTGAACAGTGCTGGCGGGTATGACTCATCCGAAAAAAGGAAGTGCGTACAATGGTACTTGTCCCGCAACGTCTTGATCTGTTCGATCACTTGCTGGGCCGGCACACCGCGATATTGATCGAAGTAGCCCTGGCCATGGTCGCAGAAGGTGCAGCGGCCCCAATAGCAGCCCCGCGTCGCGAGGTAGGGGATAATCAGCTCCGGCACGAAGTACTTCTCCAGCGGCAACCCCTCGAAGTCCGGCAGAGGCAATGAGGTCGTCTTCTCCGTATAGACTTCCAGATTCCGCTGGAGGCCTGACTCGTCACGATACATCAAGTTGGGTACGGAGGCGATGGGCCGCTCCCCGTTCAAGGCTTCGATCAGCCAGAGCAGCGCATGTTCCCCTTCATAGAGGATGGCCGAGTCGAAGAGCTCTGTGAAAAATCGTTTCTGGTTCGGTAGTTCGTCTTGCAATCTCGTGATGACATTGCCGCCCACCACCACATGTATGAGGGGGAAGGTCTCCTTAATCATCTTGCAAAACGTCAGGCCGGCCAGCAGCTGCATCTGGGTCCCGATCGAGATCCCGACCACGTCAGGCTTCTCTTTCGCCACAGCCGGCATGACCAACTGGTTGCAGATATCCCGATAGACGTTCACCTGTTCATCGTCCAGACAGGCAAAGACTTCTTTCGACACGCCGGGCCGATAGCCCAGGTTGCTTTCCATCGGATAGAACACGATCGAGGCAGGATAATAAGCGGCGGAAATGTAGTGCATCACCTCGCGGAAGCAGTTCAGCGCCCCTTCCAGCTTCTCAGCCTGATAAAACCGCTCGCCCCGCACGATCAACTTGGCATCCTCGGCCCGCTCCGCCAGATCAAACACGTCCACGGCATAGGCCTGCTCCACCACGACTCGCTGATGAGCCTGCTGCTCGGTCAGGGTCCCGGCCTTCTCTTTGTCTTGAAGGGGCTTGAGCTGCATCCCCAACCGGGCTTTCACCCAGATCAGGAACTCCATCGTGAAGAAGTGGTCGTACATCTCGATATTGATGTCGCACTGCACGACCCTATGGCCTGCTTCGCGGAGCACCGCCGTCAAGGAGGGCAAGGCCAGATAGGGAGCCGTCGGCACCCACTCGGGTGGGAACAGCAGCATGACCTTCGACGACTTCCGATCTTCTTGCTTGATCGGAGTCAGACCTTCGATTTGTACGAGACCGTTACTGCTCATAATTCTTCTTCGTAAAACATAAAGCGTGCAAAGTGCAACGATGAACATGAGCGGTCGTGAAGAGGCCCGCCCCTCTGGCATTCACCATTTCGCATCTTACGTTTCATTTTTCACGTCTCACGTTTGACGCCCTCGTTCACATTTTTCCGGCAAGGGATGGAGCCACACTGACAATCTTCGCCGCTTTGAACTGCAGATCCTGCAACTTCTCCAACCCGAACGTCGCGATGTAGAGGAAAATATATTCGCGGATAAAGAGCCGCAGATCCCAGCCGGGGTTATGGTTCCGCTCGAACTGTTCAAAGACCCGCTCCGCCTCTTCGACGCTCATCCCGTTCTTCACCGTGTAGTAATAGTCCAGGGCTAGGTCCCATTCCGGATTTTTATAGGCGGTCACGCCCCACTTCTCTGGGTGCTTCGCCACAGGGTTGTGGCGGCCCAGGTCGAAGGTGCCGAAGCCCAGCGAATGCACATGGTCTTTATTCTGCTCCAGAAACTCCACCGAGGACCAGGCCTCTTCCTTCGTTTCACCGGGAAAGCCGAAGAAGCCCATACAATGGTTCCAGATGCCGGCCTTGGCCGTGAGCTCCAAGTGCTTCGTCATGATCTCCGTCGTCGTGGCCTTGTCCATCAGCTTCAGTACCCGCTCGTTCCCCGACTCATAGCCGAAGTGGAGATACTTGCAGCCCGAGTCCTTCGCATCCTGCCAGACCTGATCTTCCAGTAGGCTCTTCTCGAACCGCATGTGGGTCGTCCAGACGATATCCATCTTAGTGTCGATCAGGCCACGAGCCAGCTTGCGGAAGAGGGCCGGCGGATAAGACTCGTCGGTAAAGTGGAAATGCTTCGCCCCGTACTTGTCGCGCAGATGCCGGATCTCCCCAAGAATGTCCTGGATCTTCTTCGTGCGATAACCAGCCGTATAGCCCTCGCCATGGTCGCAGAACTCGCAGCGGCCCCAGTAGCAGCCTCTCGTCGCCAGATAGGGCAGGATCTTCGTCGGCACAAAGTATTTATCCAGCGGCAGCCCGTCGAAGTCCGGCGGAGGCAGTGCATGCATATCTTCCGCATAGCTCGTCGCGGACACATGGACGCCGGTCTCGTCCTTGTACATCGTATTGGGCACATCCGTCAGGCTCCGCTTGGCCCCCACAGCCGAAACCAGCTGTACGAAAGCCGTCTCCCCTTCATAGACCACGGCACTGTCGAAATATTGGAACAGGGGCGACTGGGGCAGCACATCGCGCAGGCGCGTAACCGTGTTCCCGCCGATCGTGACATGGATATGGGGGAAGTGCTGTTTGATGAGGGCACAGAAGGTCATGGAGGAGAACATCTGCTGCTGCAAGACGATCGAGATGCCGATCACGTCTGGCTGCGCTGCTTCGATGGCTGGTTTCACCAGCTGCTCGAACACGTCCCGGTAGATATTTACCTGGGTATCGCTCACCGCATCCATCACTTCGGAGGAGACGAAGACCTTATAGGACAGGTCCGTCTCCATCGGCGGCATGCAGATCCGAGCCGGGGCATAGACCATCGAAATGACCGACGTTACCTCACGAAAGACATTGATTGCCCACTCCAGCTTATCGATTTCATAGAAGACTTCTCCGCGGATGACGGCTTTGGCCTCCTCCGCTTTCTTGATCAATTCATCGATCCGCTGACGGCTCAAATCACAGAGAGATAGCTGCAAATCCATCTCGGCGTCACTCAGGCCCCGCTTCTTGGAGAGTTTCCGGAGCCGATCGAGCTGCTGCGGCACCCGGCGCAGGACCTTCTTCAAAAAGTCCTCACTGAAATACCAATCCCACATTTCGAGGTTGATGTCTTTTTGGATGACGGTATGGCCGGCCTGACGGAGGACGGCGGTGAGGGAGGGAAGGCTCAAATAGGGCTCGGAAGGGAACCAGTCCGGCGGAAAGATCAGCATGACCTTCATCTTGCGGCCGCTAGTGGCTTCGGAAGCTTGCCGCTGGAGCAAAATCAGCTCTTTGGAAGCCCGTTCGCCCTTCGAATACTCAATCCGCATGCCGGCCTGCTCTCCTATCGATCTCTACCGAGTGACAAGAAACAGTCAGAAAGCTAAAGGGTTAGGAGCATATTGTAAGGGGCGCTGAGATTCAGATGCAAGGGCGGGAGCGCGCGGCCTTAAAAGACCATAGTTGGACGCGCACATAATGGGAACTAACCCGCCTGTCAAAATTTTTCTCCGGTACTATTAACTTCTCGCTCGGCGCAACAGGCGGCAATGACTCGAAAACCCTATCCCACGATGTTGTCAAGGCTTTCGTTGGCTATATGCGAGATTGGCGGGCCTCAAATCTGACTCTGGTTGGTCTCCCTCACGGAAATACAGCCGCTTGACGGGGGGTCTTTTGGCACGTAGCATGAATCCAGATGTTTCAGCGACGCCGACTGTCTCATCCCTCGCGCGTCCCAGGCCTTCCTCACGCGATCGATTCTCCAGTCTTCGCCGTTCCACCACCGATATCGCTCTGCGCATTCGTCACACAGGCGCACAGTGGGCAAGGAGCAATCCGATGGCATCGCCGAAACCTATTACCGACCGGATCCTCGAGATGCTCCAAGGCTCATTGGAATGCGAGTTCGAAGCCATTGTGGCTCGCTATCCAGAATTCACCTGGAATGAGCTCTTCCAAGAAGTGTCCCGATTGAACCGCATCGGGCAGGTGAAAGTGACCAGAGGAGTTGGAGTCTTTACCCTCAAGCAAACTGCCCCAGCAAAATAAGCTCCAGCCTGCTAGTTGCCATGGCGCTCATAGGCTGCCTGACCTTCGGAGGCTGCATCACGACCGTTCCCCTCCATGACCCCATTTACCCTAATGCGACAACGGTGGTGGCCTAATGAGGCGACGCTAACTGAGGCCGAGAAGCCAGGGCACAACTGCCAGGAGAATTTCCTGGTCAAGTTCTTCTCATCCAATATTTTCTTGGCGCATGGAGCTGATGCGTGGCAGCAACGGCGGATAAAGAACGTCCCTCTGTCTCTGCCCTTAGAGGGAGACAAGACGCCAGAGAGTTGTGAGTTCCGCCGCTCGGGCGGCGCTGAGCGGGTCTGTCGGGTCGGAGGCGCGGGGATGGGTCGGACGAACACTGATCTTGCCGATCACTCGGAGGCCCGCGGTCGCAACAGCGGCGAGGAGTTCTTCTCGCGTTCGTAACCCCAGATGCTCGGCCAGGTTCGAGAGCAACAGCCAGCCTTCTCCTCCCGGCTCCAAATGGGCGGTCAGGCCATTTAGGAATCCGCGCAACATGCGGCTCTCGGGATCGTAGATCGCATGTTCGATGGGAGAGCTGGGCCGCGCCGGAATCCAAGGCGGGTTACAGACCACGAGCGGCGCCCGGCCCTCGGGAAATAGATCTGCCTGCACAACGTCTACTTTGGCGGTGAGTCCCAACTTCGCAATGTTCTCCCTGGCGCAAGCCAGGGCACGAGGATCATGGTCGGTGGCCACGATGTGCACGACGCCGCGCTTGGCTAAAATTGCCGCCAACACGCCGGTCCCGGTCCCGATATCGAAGGCGCGCGTCTGGGACGGCAAGGGTGTCTCGGCAACCAGCCCCACATATTCACTGCGAACTGGAGAAAATACGCCATAGTGCGGATAAATACGGCCGCCGATCACGGGGATCACCAAGCCCTTCTTTCGCCATTCGTGCGCGCCAATCAGCCCCAGCAACTCACGTAGCGACACCAGGGCACGCCCGTCAGCAGGACCATAGGCTTCGGTACAGGCCAGGCGAAGATCCGGCGCACGGGGCAAGCGCACTTCATAGTCCTCTTCGAGCGCCACGAGCAACATCCCCAAGACGCGAGCGCGAAGGGACTGCCCCTGCCGATGTAGATGGAAGCTCTCAGCCGGAGACGAGCCAGGCTTGGGAGGATGGCGGTCAACTCGCCGCGCCATCGCATTGAGCAACTGTCTGGCATTCTGGAAGTCGCCTTGCCACAGCAGCGCACTCCCCTCGCAGGCTAAGCGATAGGCTGTGTCGGCAGTCATCTTGTCAGTCGCAAGCGCAACGCGGGTGGGCACGGGCGAGCCCCACTCAGAGCGCCAGCGCGCAGAGCAGGCCAGACCTGCCTCGGTCCAATTCACCACGAGCGGTTCACTCACGGCCACACCGCCTGGCGATGGCTAACAGCAGAGAGAAAATCACTGTGCACAGTTTGCGTCCTTGTATCTGATTACGAATAGTCGGAAGGGAGCAGGAACGGAAGCGCTGGCCAGCATCCCTGTCACGGCGCGTGACGGAGATCGAACCTCGAAATAGTCTAACAGATTAGAAGTGGATTCCGACACCCGCGAACACATTACCGGATCCGTGGTTGGCACCTTTGCCGCCGGCAAAATTAATTCCAAAGTCTCTCCCATTGGAATTGTGCTGATACCCGACGGAAAGAAAATAGCGCAAATGTTGTATCTCAACGTAAAACCAAGATCATAGGTATGCTTCATCTGGCAATCCGCTCGTGGCATACGGGCGCCGACGTTCACGAGTGCTTCCTCCCTGCCCAACTGATAGCCCAAGGTCATTCCACCAAGGAGCGCGCCCCTTGCATAGGGACCGATCGCGAAGGCCCTCTCCACAATGGAAGCGACGGGAAAAGTTGATCGGCAAATATCTGCGCTGTCCCTTTGCCTCTCCAGGGAGAGGTTTCGCTATTGAGGTAGGTCCCGCAGACCACTTCCCTCCCATTCCCGCAGGCGCCTAGCTCCGCGCTTCCGCGATCAGGTGGTCTCAGCAGAAGGGCTGGACCGGACCGGCCCTGACCCAGTAGAATAGGCATCCGCTTTTCCTTCCCCCCCGCCTCGACGGTACGTTGGAAACGGTACGACTCAAAACAGCATCCCATTAATGTGAAGGAATTATCATGAGCGTGAAATGCGGAATCGTCGGGCTCCCCAACGTGGGCAAATCCACTCTCTTCAATGCCCTCACTAAGTCGGGAATCGCAGCCGAAAACTATCCCTTCTGCACCATCGAGCCGAACATCGGCATCGTGGAAGTGCCGGATCCGCGAATGCAGGCACTGGCCGACATCGTCAAACCTCAGAAGATGCAATATGCCACCACCGAGTTCGTAGACATCGCCGGACTGGTCGCTGGAGCCTCCAAGGGCGAAGGCTTGGGCAATCAATTCCTCGCCAACATTCGTGAGACCGACGGGATCGTGAACGTGGTGCGCTGTTTCAAGGATGACAACGTGATTCACGTGGCTGGCAAAATCGATCCAATTTCCGACATTGCCACCATCATCACGGAGCTGGCGCTGGCGGACCTGACCACGGTAGAAAAGGCCCAAGAAAAAAACGTGAAACTCGTACGCGCCGGCACTAAAGACGCGGCGAAACTGGGCGAACTGCTGGAGCAGATAGCAGCCGGCCTGAACCAGGCCACACCGGCTCGCGCGATGAAGCTGGATGCGGCGCAGATCGCCTTGCTCAAGCCGCTCTGTCTCCTCACCATCAAGCCAGTCATGTACGTAGCCAACGTGGCGGAAAAAGGGTTTGCGAACAATCCTCTCTTAACCCGTCTGGAAGAATTCGCCGCACGCGAAGGGGCCCCGGTCGTGGCCATTTGCGCGGCGCTGGAATCGGAAATCTCCGGGCTCTCAGACGAGGAAAAACTGGAATTCCTGACCGATGCCGGCATGGCCGAGCCGGGACTCAACCGCCTGATTCGCACGGCCTACCAGGTGCTGGGGCTGCAGACCTACTTTACCGCTGGCGTGAAGGAAGTCCGAGCCTGGACCATTCATGTCGGCGACACGGCCCCGCAGGCAGCTGGCGTCATTCATGGCGATTTTGAGAAGGGCTTCATCCGCGCAGAGGTAATTAGTTACGAAGACTTCATCGCCTGCAAGGGCGAAGCTGGTGCCAAGGAAAAAGGAAAGATGCGGCTCGAAGGCAAGGAATACTTGGTGCAGGACGGCGATGTGATGCACTTCCGCTTCAACGTCTGACCGGCTGCGGAAACAGCTCGCAGGGCTCGCTACACAATAGCCTCGGCAGCACCTAACCCGATGACACAACCACCACCCACCTCTCATCCCCGCGATCCCCTCCATGGGATTACGCTGGAGACCATTATCAAGGAACTGGTCGCCCGGCATGGATGGGAAGAAATGGGGAAGCGGGTCCCGATCCGCTGTTTCCTTCACGACCCCAGCGTGCAATCCAGCCTTACCTTTCTCCGCAAAACCCCCTGGGCGCGCGAACGGGTCGAAGGCTGGTACATCGCCTATAAAGATCTGTGAACGACTGCCCCAGCTAGCAGCTCCATCATTCAGTCCTCCCAGGAACTACGACCCTATGGCCTCGAACGCGACCATTTTCAAAGCAACTCTGCAAGTTTCCGACATGGACCGCCAGTACTATCAGGACCACACCCTGACCCTGGCGCGCCATCCCTCCGAAACCGATGAACGGATGATGATGCGATTGCTGGCCTTTGTGCTCCATGCGCACGAGGCCCTGGCCTTTGGCCGCGGGCTCAGCACGGAAGACGAGCCGGACCTCTGGCAAAAAGATTTGACCGGCGCCATCGATCGCTGGATCGAGGTGGGCCAGCGCGAGGAGAAAAGCCTGCGCCAGGCCTGCGGCAAAGCGAAGCAGGTCTACCTCTATACCTATGGAGGCCGAGGCGCCGACCAATGGTGGGAAAAGAACCAGGCCAACCTAGCCCGCCTACATAATCTAACGGTAATCAATCTGCCGCTAGATGGAAGCCGCGCCTTGGCCCAACTGGCACAATCCAGCATGCAGCTGGAATGCACCGTTCAAGAAGGACAGGTCTGGGTAGCGGATGGCACGAACACCCTGCACCTGGAACTGACGGTCCTGAAAAATGCATCAGCCCAATTCGGACATTGACGCCGACGCCGGTAGATTTCTGACGGGGATGAAGCGATGAAAGAGAAGAAACGGATTCCCTCAAGTGGCGATCCCCTCGTCTGGACCAGCCCCTTTGCATCACTGAAGCAAGCCGGGGAACGTGAACCGACCCAGCGACCCCAAGCCAGCAACAGTGACCACGCCGCGCCTGCCCCAAGAAAATCTCGTGGCCGAGTGGATATCATCCGCCAGACCGCCCACCGAGGAGGCAAGATCGTCACCGTCGTCACGGGTTTTCTCGGCATCAGTCTCGCAGAAAAAAAACGGCTAGCGAAGGAGATGCAACAGGCTTGCGGAGCCGGAGGGACGGTGAAGGAAGGGCGGATCGAGATTCAAGGGGACCAGCGAGACGCAGTCTCGCTCATTCTAGCAAAAGCCGGATTTCGTCCTGTCTTCGCAGGAGGGTGAGACACCAGAGGGGGGGGGAATCTACGGCCCGAGAGAGCCCACCCAGAAGGATGCTCAAAGCGGCTAGTGAAAGATTCGTGAAAGGTTTGGGAGAGAAAGCGCTCAGCTTGCCTGCGTTTCACCTTTTACAGTTTATCTTTCACGGTTCGCAAGAACGAAGCTGGGGGTCTTTTTCTACATCCTGCTAGTCTTCCTGCCAAATCCTATCAAGCAACACCCTAAACTCCGCATCTTCGAGCACCGTGTCTGTTTCAGCATCCTTCACCATGTCCCGATAGAGCTCTTCGCCGCCCAACGTCAATGCATATTGCAGCGACTCCAGCGCCTGGTCCGGTTGCCCGCTCAAAAACAACAAATAGCCTAAGTTCCCAAGCGTCGAGGCATTCTGGGCTTCCCACTCGAGCACTCGGTCGAAGTTTACCCTTGCAGCTGCCAGCAGTTGCGTTCGCGCCTCGCGGTCGTCCCAGAAAAGTTTGGCCTGGCGCAAGAGGTGAAGGCCCATACTATTCAACGCTCTCATCACCTGTGCACGTACGGATGGCTCCGTCGCCTCACCAAAACGAGCCATGGCGTCTTCATACACGGCCGTCGCTTCCTCGCTCCGGCCCAGCCGGTCCAGCGCGACGCCTTTATTCACCAGCACTTTCGCCACCCCTTCGCGCAAGAACAGTTCCGGGGCCATGCCAAAACGGGCCACGACTTGATCATAGGCAGCAATGGCTTCCTCGTACCGGGCGAGCCGCCCCAGAGTGGCACCTTTGTTGGCCAGCGCTTTCGCCACCCCTTCGCGCAGCACCGGCTCCGCCGCTTCGCCAAAACGGGAGATGACTTCTTCATACGCAGCAATCGCCTCCACGCTCTGCGTGAGCCGACCCAGAGCGACCCCCTTGTTGAGCAGCGCTTTCACCACCTGCTCGCGCAACACTGGCTCCGTCGCCTCGCCAAAACGGATCATGACTTGCTCATAGGCAGCCAAGGCTTCCGCGCTCCTGGTGAGTCGGCCCAGGGCCACGCCCTTATTGAACAACGCTTTCGCCACCTGTTCGCGCAACACCAGCTCGGTGGCCTCGCCAAAATGCATGATCACTTGCTCATAAGCGGCCAAGGCCTCCGCGTTCCTGGTCAGCCGCCCCAAGGCCAGGCCCTTATTGAGCCAGGCTTTCACCACCTGCTCAGACAGAATCGGTTCCATCGCCTCACCAAAATTGGTTACGACATCGCCCCGAATCTTGCTCAGGGCTTCTCGTCCGCCGGCGTTCCGCTCAGACTCATGCTGCGCGATCCAAGCCTGCACCATGTCTCGCGCTCTCGTCCCCGCGCTATACCAGGTTGCGACTCCCGTGGCCGCTACCAGCAGAGTGAGGAACGATGCGAAGATGACGAGAAAGAGGTGTAGGCGGCCCGTTTCGGCATGGATATCGGCCAGCTGACCATCTTGCCGTTCAATCCTCGACTGGAGCTCATATAGATCTTTTTGCAGGCTTTCTTCTTGTGCCTCAAATTGCGTCGCCAGCTGCCCGGCAAACTGCGCATCCTGCTCTTCGATTCGCAATTGCAAATGCTGCAGATCTTTTTGCAGGCGCGTCTCTTGTGCCTCAAGCCGCAGCCTGGTCGCTTCCTTGAGCACGGCAATATCCCGCTGAACTTCGAACAGCCGTCTTTCTTTTTCATCGATCGCCGTCGTCAACGTATCCGGATGCGCGACCAATTCAAATGGCAGCGCAAGCCAACCGAGGCAAGCGATCAACAGAACTCTGGCGATCCACGATCGCAACATCGGCTCAGAACCTCTCAGGGAACGAAACAAAGACGTTCGCTCTCGCACCATTCGCGTCACCAGGCTGATGCGCGCAGGCTGAGCGAACAGAGTTGCAGCTTCTTCTAATTGTCGTGCGTGCGGAGAAGCGGGACTGAGAAGAGAATGCGGAGCAGTCAGCGTGCGCGGCCTGCAGCCGATGCACGTTGACGGACTCCTTCGCTGGTGCTTCGGATCGGAACGACCGAAGCGCGAATTGCATTACTTGTTCTTCTTCGCGATCTTAGCGGCGCGCTTTTCCTTCGCGGTCGTAGCTGGCTTTTTCTTGGTCGTTTTCTTCTGCGTCATACCCTTAGACATGTGATCTCTCCTCTGATGAATGGGTGGATACTATGTATAGTAGGCAGCGTACTCACCGCCCCCAGTCATATACCCCAATTGTAAAAAAAAAGGAATAGGCCCACGGGGCAGATCCTGCGCTGCCGTGGATTGACTTCAGCTCTTCTCCCCTGTACAGCTTGCAGAAGTGAAGGAACGATCTGCGGAGAGGTGCATGGGGAATCCAGAGGGGAAAAAAGAACGAGACGGGTTTGCCGATGCGATCAATCGCGCGGCATTCGGTAAGGAACGCGTACTCTTACGCCGACGTGGTCGGGCCGTGGCGGCCGTCGTGCCCATTGAGGATCTGCGGTTTCTGGAAGACTTGGAAGATCGCATCGATCTCGTCGAGGCCAAAGCCGCCCTGGCTCAGGCCAACAAAAAAGGCGCCCAATCGCTCGATGCCATTTTGAAAGAATTGGGACTCTAGCTGACCGATGCTCTCCACGATCTTGCTGACGCCTCCTGCCGAACAACAATTCAGGGCCCTCGACAAGCCACTACGCAAGGCCCTCGCCAAATGGCTCCAAACAATCAAGAATCAGCCGCGCGCCCCCGAGGCAAAAAAACTTCAAGGCCTCGACCATTTCTACAGGGTGCGCGACGGCGACTACCGCATTCTCTATGCGATTCGCGAGCAGGACCTTTTCGTGCTGGCCATCAAACAGCGCGCGCGGGCAGAGGCCCCTCGCCCCTGAACAACTCGTCCCACCTCACGCTATTGGGAGAAAGCTGAATGTCGACCGTGGTCCCAAGGCCCAGTTCACTCTCAACGGCACTCGATCCCTTGTCGGCGCCGACCACATCTTTCACGATTTTTGTGCCGAGCCCTGCTATAGGGAACCGGAGACAATGTCGCGATAGTACGACTCCAACATAGCCCTCCTGGCCGGCTCGACAAGGACCAGCTGGCGCTGATCCAAGGTGTTGGCGCAATAGAGATAGGCCCCCTCCTCTGCCTGCCCAAGCTCAGCATGCAGTTGGCGGCCATCCGGTTCCTGCCTCGTGGTCTCTTTTAGGAGCTGCTTATCGTGCAACTGCTCCCAAGCAATCTGCGCGGAGGGCCAATGATTCTCATAGAGAGGCTCGTCGGAATCGATTGAACTGATTTTTCGTTTAGCTCGGTCGAAGGGATGGCCTTCATCCGGCTCCGGTGCTTCATCCCAGTGAAACTGGCAAGCCGCTCCTCGCCCCAACAGATAGAAGGGTCCATCATCGGCCACTTCCTCCACCAAACAATAGCGGATCAACTCAGGCTGTTCGACCAAGCCAAACCCTCGCGCTGCCAAGGCCCGTTGCAACGGGACTCGCCTGGCCAACTGACGGGTTTTCTCAAAGAGGACCATGCGCCCCTCGGGAGCAAGCAGCGCGCTCAAGCAATCGAGCCTGGGACCGATCCCCGTTCGCTGCTCAAAATCTGCTTGTGACTGGCTCTCCCTGGCACGCTCAAAGGTGCGCCAACTAAGACTGCGAAGGCCTGAGTCCCCCTCCGCTTGTACAAGGGCATGGGTGGCAAGGATCAGATCGTAGGCGCCAGAGGGGGCGACGCCAGCGAGGTCGAGACACTCGAACCGCACATTGGTTAAGCCCAAGGCCTGCGCCTGCTCTTGCGCACGGGCGACCGAAACAGGCGAGCGATCGATCCCCACGAACGTCTTGTCCGGATATTGTCTCGCATAGAACGTCGTCAGGATACCGACGCCGCAGCCGACATCGAGAATGGACCGGGCCTCACCGAAGCGATCTGCTACGCGCTGACCGATGGCTATGTAATAGTCGTACCGTTGGCTGTAGAGGACCGGGAGGATGTTCGGATGGGCCGTGGCATCGTAGAACGCCACCTCGTCGGTCGAGGGCCCGCGACGTTTCTGTTCGACCTGTCGATGTAGGGTGGCGATCTCATCCGGCGAGAGGGTTTCCCTCTGCCACTGGAAATAGGCCTCGTCCGACGTGAAGGAACGAAGGCCCCACCAGGCCAGGTGCGAATGAAGCGATGGCAACCGTGAATCGTTAATCATGAATGCAGCCTCGGCCCATCTGCTCAACAGGTTTTCCAGCGAGGCCGCAGGTGAGTCGAACCCGGAGGCGTACCTTTTGGGGGTACGTTGAGGATTTCGATGAGCCGAGAACGAAGCTGGAGAGCCTGTTCAGCAGGCGCCTACGGCCGCTTCAGCATGATGGCGTCAAAGTAGGCTTCCGGCACCGGATGCGGATACCGCAGTTGGCCCGACCCGAACGACACATACTTTTCGCAGGTCAATTGCTCCAGGCCGATCGGACCCTTGGCATGGAGCCGCGAACCGCTCAGGCCAATATCGGCGCCAAAACCATAGCTGTCGCCGGCATTGAGCCGGGACGAGGCATTCACGAACACCGCGCTGGCATCGACTTCATGTGTGAACCGCATGGCCGACTCATAGCTCGTCGTCGCGATGACGGCCGTGAGACAGGGACCCTGCGCCACAATATGCGCCAAGGCCTCGTCCAGGTTTGCCACCATCTTGACAGCCAACACGCGCCCCTGAAATTGAGTATGCCAATCCTCTTCGCTCGCCGGGATGATGGAAGCATGGCCGGTCATCGCCATGTGCCCCATGAGGGCCATCGTCTTCGGACAGGCCCGCACTTCGATCTTAAATTCTTCGAGCATGCGGTTGACCAACGGCGGCAAGAACTGCCGCCCGATCACCTGCTGCACCAGCAGCGTATCCAGCGAATTCGAGGCAATCGCCTTCTGAACCTTGGAGCTAATCGCCACGTTTTGCGCCATCGGCATATCGGTGTCGGCATCCACATACATATGCGTGAGGCCCCCGTCGTTGCAGAGCACCGGCATCTTCGCCTGCTCAACCACGACCTTGCGGAGGCCGGCCCCTCCCCGCGGGATAATGGCATCGAGGCTCTTGCTGGACCGGATTAGCTCGACGGCCACTTCTTTTTCCGCCCGTTCGATGATGACCCATGAACCGGCTGGCACCCCCTGCTCCTCTGCCGCTTCGCGTAAACCTGTCCCGATCGCCTCTTGCGTCAAACCCCACTCAGGCGCGCCACGAAATACGCAAAGATTGCCCGACTTAAAACAGAGGGCAATCGACTCCACCGTAATCAGCGGACTCAGCTCCGAGATAACGCCGATCACCCCGATCGGCACACGCACACGGCTGACCTGTAATCCGTCAGGCCGTTCCCATCGTGAGGTCACAACGCCAACCGGATCAGGCAGGTCCGCAATCAAACGGAGACGATCGACCATTTCCTTGATATCGTCCGAGGTCATACGTAAGCGGGCCACGGCGGCTTTCATCCGGTCCTTCATGACGTCGGCCTCATAGGACTTCCCGACCGCATCCACGTCTTTTTCGTTCGCAGCCAGAATCTTTTCTTCGTCAGCCGCCAATCGATCCGCCATAGCCCGCAAGGCTCTGTCCTTGATAGGGCCCGGTAAGAGCGCGGTAGACTTCGCCATAATACGGCATTCTTTCAACAGCTTATCAATGTAGAGCTTAACTGGAACTTCAGGCATGCTCACCCTCATAAAACGTCAAACGTGAAACGTGATTCGCTCTCGCTGCTCTTTCAAAAACTTGCGCGCAACTATAGCACGCGGGTTTTTCGCACGTAAAGCAGGGGGACGGTGGCCTGGTACTTCCCGTGCTGGCGCAACGCGCAGCCTCACGGCCCTCGTTGGACGCGCGCAATTGGAAGCACCCGGGCCACCTGTAGAGCACAAGAAGAAAACAGCGGGAATATTTGCTAGAATGGGCAAATGAGCGACCTTAGCCCTACTCATGGGCATTGCATGATCGACCTGCGCAGCGATACCGTCACGAAACCCACCGGTGCCATGCGCAAAGCCATGGCCAGCGCCGAGGTGGGAGATGATGTCTATGGCGAGGATCCCACCGTAAACCGTCTCCAAGAGATGGCGGCGGCGATGTTCGGGAAAAAAGCCGCGCTCTTCGTGCCCTCCGGCACCATGGGCAATCAAATCGCCATTCGTCTCCACACACAACCGGGCCAGGAAGTCATCGTCGAGAGCAAAGCCCATATCGTGCGGTACGAACAGGGGGCAGCAGGAGCGCTGGCCGGGGTTCAGCTCCATTGGGTCGTGGGAAACCGGGGCCTCATCACAGCCGAGCAGGTGGAAACGGCCATCCGCCCCACGGACTCCTACACGATTCAAACGGGCTTGATCTGTCTGGAGAACACCCATAATAGCGGCGGCGGCACGATTTATCCGCTAGCAACAATTGAACGGATTCGCGCCCTGGCAAGCACCCATCGCATCCCGATGCATCTGGATGGGGCCAGACTGTTCAATGCCATCGCCGCCACCACCCTGCCGCCTGCCGCCTATGCTCAACACTTCGACACCCTGTCGGTCTGTCTCTCGAAGGGCCTGGGGGCGCCGGCCGGCGCGTTGCTCATGATGAACGATCTGGCCCTGCTCGACAGGGCTAAACGGCTGCGCCGGATGTATGGAGGCGCCATGAGACAATCCGGCATCCTGGCCGCCGCCGGCATCTATGCGCTGGAGCACCATGTCGCGCGATTGAAGCTGGACCATGACCATGCCAAGAAGCTGGCGCGGCGGCTGCAACAGATCCCCACGGTCAGGATCAGCCCGCAAGACGTCGACACGAACATCGTTATTTTCGACGTCATCGGCCACAAGCTGACGCCCTCCGCGCTGGTTGCAGCACTGAAACAGGAGGGGCTCTTGATCAACTCCCTCGGCGGCGCCAGCTTTCGCGCCGTCACCCACCTCGATATCTCCAGCGCCATGACCGATCAAGCCTGCGAGATCTTTGCCCGCGTACTGGAAGCATGAGCCTCCCGCTTATTGACACCTCCCCCACTGAAATCTAGAATGCCTCGGCATGGAGTACCAATGCCGTTAGACGTTGTCTCGTTCAAACAAATCAGCCGGATCCTGGAGCTCACCGACTCGCTCGGCCTGAACCGCGAATGGGTGGAGATTCCCTTATCTCCGGAAAGCCCGGGCCTGGTCCGGAAATTGGCCAATGGCAAACTAGAAATCATCGTCGATGCGGATCAACCCTTCGACGACTGGCTGGGATCGCTCCCGAAACATATTCAGCTCGCACAGGAAACCTAAACATGGATAGCCCAGTCACGCACCCGACCCCCACCTCAGAAGAATTGAACGCCGAACTGCTCGCCATGCCGGAGCCGCCGGAGCAACCGGACCCGATCGTCGAACCGGGATACGAAGAGCTTGTGGCCATCGCCTTGCGCCATGTCCGCGGGCGTCGCGGAGGCGATCTCGTCAGCGTGATCCTGGTGGGATCTAGCGTGCGGCGCGCCATCACCACGCACAGCGACATCGATCTCATTGCGCTCGTCAAGGGACAGACCGACGGCCACGAAATCGTCCGTGCCGCCGATCGCCTGGCCGACATCCGGTACCGCGGCTATCGCGAAATGGAAGAGGACCTCCCCTATTCGCCGCGCCTCCCCGCGCTGCTCCGCAAAGCCCGCATCCTCTTCGATCACGAAAGCCTCGGCGCGAAACTGTTGGAACGGGCGAACCAGCGGTTCCGGCAGGGACCGCCCCCTGTCAGCATCAATGAACAGATCCGCATGAAGGCGGAATGTTTGCACTGGCTGGGGAAAGCCCGGGATCTGGCCGACAGACCTGCCACCGCGCAATATCTGCTATCGATGTTTTTCGATGACGCCATCACCGCCTTCTTCCGGCTACGAGGCTTCTGGCTGACCGCGCCGGCGGACTCGCTCAAATTCATCGCCTCCCGCGAGGCCACGCTGGGCGATCTGGCCGGGCGGTTCCTGACCGCCACCACCCTGGCAGAGCGGCTCAACGTGGGCCGCGACCTGGCCGACCTGCTCTTTAAGGGCGTGCCCAATCCTGCCAGAATCGACTGACAGGAACAGAGATCCGGCCAGCCTCCGCCCTCGCATGCAGATTGTCACTCATTCGTGGAGGCAAAACCCCTAAGGTGATAGAATCCCTCTGAGGGTCGCGCCTGCTCGATCCTGCCCTCCACGACAGCAGCAGAAGGAGTTTCTATGGATATCGGATTCATCGGACTGGGGAAAATGGGCATGAACATGGTCACCCGGCTGCAGCGAGACCGGCACCGGGTGGTCGTCTACGATCGCTCGACGGACCTAATCAAACAGGCAGTCGGAGTCGGTTGTGTCGGCGCCTCCTCGCTCGCGGATCTCGTCGGCCAGCTGAAGGCCCCGCGCGCGGTCTGGATCATGGTCCCATCCGGCGCGCCGACGGAAGACACGGTACAGGCCGTCGCGGCGCTCCTCCAAGCTGGTGACACGGTCATCGATGGCGGCAACACCAGATTCCACGACGATGTGCGGCGGGCTAAAGATCTCAAGAAAAAACAGATCCACTATGTCGATGCCGGCACCAGCGGCGGCATTTGGGGCTTAACCGTCGGCTACTGCCTGATGATCGGTGGCGACGAGGCTCCGGTGAAACAGCTCGCGCCGATCTTCGCGACCCTGGCCCCGGAACAGGGCTGGGCCCACGTCGGAGGAGTCGGCGCAGGCCATTACGTCAAGATGGTCCATAATGGAATCGAGTACAGCATGATGCAAAGCTATGCGGAAGGCTTCGAGCTGATGGCGAAAAGCGACTACCAGCTGAACCTCGCCAAAATCGCCGACCTCTGGATGCATGGCAGCGTCGTCCGTTCCTGGCTTTTGGAATTGGCGGCGGACGCGCTCAAAGACGATCCGCGCTTGGAGCAGTTGAAAGGCTATGTGCAGGATTCCGGCGAAGGCCGGTGGATGCTCGCCGATGCGGTCGAGAAGGATGTCCCAGTCCCGACGCTCGCGACGGCTCTCTTCACTCGTTTCCGATCGCGGCAAAGCGAGTCCTTCGCGGAGAAAATGCTGGCCGCGTTGCGCAACGCCTTCGGCGGCCATGCGGTGCGCCGGTAAGGCGGACGCCTATGCCCCCACGAGCTCCCGCATCAATATGAAGCGGGCACCTGCGAGCCGGCTGAGGCCGATCGCCTAATCGAAAATGACAGACGGGCCTGGCGGAGGCTGTAACGACTCGATTCATGGCAGAGGCAGCTGTTTCAAAATCTCCTCGCTCGTTCCCAGCCCGCCGATAAACCGCTCGAACCTCCCCTGTCGATAGAGGGCCAGAGCCGGCAGGGATGAGATCTCCAGCTCCGCGGGAATCTGGAACTGTTCGTCGACATTCATAGTCAGGATCAGCACCCTCCCTGCTGCCTCCTGCTCCAACTTTTCGAGCTCGCGCATCAACGAGCGGCAACTCCCACAGCCAGGCTTCCAAAACTCCACCAGCACCGGTAGTTCAGCCTGCGCCACCAGACGGTCGAAGTCCCGATCGGTCACCTCACGCATCACAATTTCCTCGCCAACAGGGGTGCCAAGACCTCCTGATATAACCGTTCAGCCATCAGCCGATAGCCAGCCGTAGTTAGATGCAGCCCGTCGTTGGAATAGCGGGCCGCCAGCTGCTGTGTCTCCGGTTCTGCTGTGGCGGAAAACAGATCGAAGGCTGACAGCCCCTTCGATTCAGCAGAGCGGAGGATCAACCCGTTGAGCTGGTGCCGCCGCTCAAGATGTTCCGCAAACCACCGGCGCCCCTCCTCACTGGACAAGTCGTCACCCACCCTGATCGAGGGAACAGTCACAGGCACCGGCGTGACTCCGGCTGCGGCGGCCCATTCATACATCTGAAGAAGATTGCTCAGAATAGCTGCAGGCGTGGCATTCCATCCCAGATCGTTCGTGCCCCCGAGAATCACCACGTAGGCCGGTTCATGGGCCATCACCGCCGACCGGAACCGCCGCGCCATATCGCCGGTTAGCTCCCCGCAGAGGCCGCTCACCGACACATGCACGGACGGCCCGGTCAGTTCTTGCAGGAACCCGCCGTAGGGAGTCTCGGCCCCCTGCGGATTGTCGGCGCTGGGCGATTGAAATCCTGCCGTCAGACTGTCTCCGAAACAGACGATGTGCGTCATGTTCTTGATCTCATAGACTGGCGTTGAAACAACTCGCAAGACGCGATTCTACTGGCGCACGATGCAGACTCGCAATGCCCCCTTCGCCTCACGTTCAATAGAAGAAAAATTCTTGGCCGTTCACTGCTAGGAGGCAGGCGAAGAGCGGGGATTTCCTTGACGATCCCTCACCTCCACGGTGCAAATATTCACATGGACGAGCCGAAAACAGACGGCGGCTCACAGCCGATCGCCCTAGCACAAGAGCCGGCTAATCCCGTGCTGGCATCCATCAAGCAGTTCGTCATTCTCTTAGACAAAACCGCTAAATCCCGCCGGACCTACGGGGCCACGAACTCGGTCGCGCAAAAATTCCTTCAGCAGCAATTCGAAATCCTCACGGATCATCTGGGCCATTACTCCAAGTTGGCGTGTTCGTGCAACGGTCCGCACAGGAGTCCGGCCACGAGAACATGACGTTCAAACTTTGTACCGATGGCATCAGAGAACTGATCGTCTTCGAGTGACTTCAACTGGAAGAGCTCTCTGCCGTGCTCGCGAACTTTTTGAGCAGCCGGCCATCACCAGCAACTCAATCTCTTGACAGGGCAAAGCCCCACAGTTATTCTCGCAACCGTTGATTGCTCGGATCGTTTACTAACAAGGAGCGCCTCTATGCATACCCTGGGAACCATTTTTCGGTGGATCACTCTCCCCTTGGCCGCCGCGGGCATGTTGTTGCTCGCCTCTCTTTCTGGAGCAGAAGCTGCCGACGCCTTCAAAATCGGCGTCATCGATCCTCAGACCGTGTTGGAAAAATCGAAGGCGGGCAGAAAAGCCCTGGATGGACTCAAGGAATATGTCAGCACCAGGCAGAAGCTACTATCCCGTGACGAAGAGGAATTGCGCACCACCGAGAAGACGCTCAAGGATCAACTTGCGAAGCTCAGCGAGACCGAGAAGAAAGAAAAAGAGACCCAGTTCCGCGCAAAGATCCAGGACTATCAAAAGCGCGCGCAGGAATTTAATCAGGAGTTGCAGGGAAAGCAGAAGGAATTGGTCGATGACTATATGAAGCGGATTGCCACGGTTACGCAGGCTGTAGCGGAAAAAGGCGGATTTGCCCTCGTCCTCGACAGGGGCAGCGAACAAACGGTCAAGATTGTGATCTACAACAAAGACACCCTCGATTTGACCGAGCAAGTGATCAAAGAGTTCGACCGAGCCAACAGCAAGTAACCAGTGCGATGGGACCTCGGGTGCTCCGAGGTCCCATCAAGACTCCATCAGATAGCCCGCATCCCGCCAGGCCTTGATTCCCCCATCCATCGATACCACGTTCCGATAGCCCATCTGCTGCAGCACGTCTGCAGCTAAGGCCGACCGGTAGCCGCCTCCGCAGTACAAGACAATCG
>NSIK01000033.1 GCA_002737345.1 Nitrospirota bacterium | reverse complement strand
GCCTGGCGCGAGGTCTTCCAGCCCCGCACCTGTTCCAATAGCGACCAATCGGTCAGCGCCAGGTATGCGTCCATCTTCGTGCGGGGATCGTGGGGGAAAAGGAGCTGCATGGTTTCGCCGAAAATGTCGCGGAGGTGGATGTCGATCGCGCGCGTCGTCCGGTGGTAGTAGACGTTGGAATAGAGATACATGCGGGTGTTGAGAAACATCTGCAAGGCCGGCAGGCCGGTCTTATGGATCGTGAATCCTTTGTCTGTGAGGATCGTGTAGTGGATGAGCCGGGATAGATCGACCGGCCCCACCGCGACGCCGCACATATAGGAGTCGCGCAGGACATAGTCGAGGTTATCCGCGGTATAGCTGCCAGAAATGACCGGCTGGAGCATGTTGATCCAGCGTGGAATGCGGGAGTTGTCTTTCCCTTTTTCCTTGAGAATCACATGAGCGATCTGAGCCGGGTCGAGCGCCTCGCCTTTGTCGAAGGGGCCGGTGGGGCTGCGCCGAATCTTGCGGATGATCGGACCCAGATGGTCGCGGATGATGATCTGTCCGAGTTTTTCGTGGCTGGCCCCAAAAGCGTGCAAATAGTTGTCGTCGAAGAAATGGCAAAAGGGGCCGTGGCCGATGTCGTGCGCGAGGGCGGTGACGCGAAGAAACTCTTCCACATAGTTCGCGGAGGGGATGTCCTTTACCGTTTTCTTGAGAAATGGATAGAGGTGGCGCGCGAAGCGGCCTGCCACATGCATGGTGCCGAGCGAATGAACGAAGCGGGTATGTTCCGCGGATGGATAGACCCACCGGGCGCTTTGCAGTTGATAGATGTAGCGGAGGCGCTGCACCCAGGGGGAGTCGATCAGATCCTTCTCCGTCCGTTCATGCTGGTCCGCATCGGAGAAGGGCACGGTGAAGGAGACATACTGGTGAATTGGATCGGCGATCAGGGCCGATCCATCGTAGGGAGCATTAAATTGATGACCGTCTGACATACTCGCCAATCTTAGCGTACATCTTGCGGGGGCGGCAATGGTGTCGCCTGGTCCGGGGGGTGAGGCTGCTGATGTTTGGTCAGGAAATAGTTGGCGAGCGGGTAGGTGAGCGCGGCGCCGAGGAGACTCAAGACGAATCCCCCGAGGAAAAATGGCCCAGCATAGGGCATGATCTGTTCGTAGAGCGCGCCGAAGCTCAGGTCATGCCAATCGAACGCAGGACCGTCCGATCTGCCGAGCAAGAGCGCGCCCACCCAATAGGTGGCGCCGAGGATCGGGACGACGGTCCAGGGATTATTGAGGGACGCGCCGACCATGAGGGCAAGAAAGTTCAGGCCTAGGGCCCAGGCGCAGAAGAGCACCATGACTGTATGGAGGCCATAGGTCGGGGAAAAAGCGATGAAGACCCCCATGGCGAAGGCCAGCGCTGTTCGTTGCGGTGGCTCGCGCACTTGGAGGACTCGCTGTAGCAGAGATCGGAGTGAGGGCATCAAGGCCATAGTGGTGGTGACGGCCGGTTATTTAAAATGCTCGTAACTGCTGCTCGGCAACGGATGTGGTGTTCTGTCCTGGCCGATCGCCTGGATACCCTGTCGAGCCTGGCGAATGGCACCGATGCAGGTTATGCGAAACCGGTGAAGTGTGGCGGCCCGTTCAACCTCTGCCTTGCGACGTGGCGGCAGGGTAAAGAGTAATTCATAATCTTCACCGCCTGTCAGGGCCAGGGCTGCTGGATCGAGCTTTCTGGATGCCGCATAGGCGCGACAGGCAGGAGAGAGCGGGAGCGCACTTAGATCGAGCTCCACTCCGACATGGCTTTCTTCACAAATATGGCGGAGATCGCCTGACAGGCCGTCTGAGAGGTCGATCGCAGACGTCGCGAAGCGGTGGGCACTGAGCCATTGGCCTTCCGCGAGCCGTGCTGTCGGACGGAGGTGCCTGCCGACCAGAAACTGTCTGTGCGTGGGTGAGATTGCCGCGGTGCGCGAGAGCCGTTTCTTGCTGGGCGGTTCATTCAAGAGCATCAACCCGGCCAAGGCATCGCCGATCGT
>NSIK01000032.1 GCA_002737345.1 Nitrospirota bacterium | reverse complement strand
TTGGCTGAGGCAGAGGTGTCCCCGCCGATGAGTGTGACGCGATGCGGGCGGCAGGCTGCCATCATGCCCCGGTAGAGTTGATGGACCTGGTTGTTGGCACCGGTGCGGGGAATGGCCAGCGACACGAGCAGATACTGAGGCGTTCCTCCCATTGCCGCGATGTCGCTGAGGTTGGCCACTGCGGCGCGAAAGCCGATGTCGGCCATCGTGGCGGTGCGGAGATCGAAGTGGATGCCCTCCGCTAATAGGTCGGTGGTCAGGAGGCTCCATTTGCCGGCTCCTGAGGTCACGATGGCCGCATCGTCGCCGATCCCTCGGATCACCGAGGGRTCGTGACGACGATGCCGTTGCTGGAGCGTGCGAATGAGATCGAATTCGTGCATCGCGCTGCGGGACTTCGAGTGGGCTGTGGGCGCCATGTTAGCGGGGCGTCGAGGCCCTGGTGGTTGCCTGGGGCGGCTGCGAGCGAGAAGCCCGTCCGGTCTTTGCGCGGGCCGCCTGTTTCTTCTGTGGCGGTCGCGCCTTGTGGGGCTTGCCMGCTGGCCTGGGTTTCGGCCCCCGTCGGAGCGCCACTTTCATCACATCGTCCATCGTGTCAGCAAAAACGAGGTGGAGGCCCTTCAGGATGTGTTTGGGAATCTCGTCGAGATCCTTTTTGTTCCGCTTCGGCAGGATCACGGTGGTGAGTTTGGCCCGCTTGGCCGCCAACAGTTTTTCCTTCAATCCCCCGATGGGGAGCACCCGGCCCCGGAGCGTGATCTCGCCAGTCATCGCCAGGTCACGGCGCACCGGGATTTGCGACAGGGTCGAGGCAATGGCCGTGGCCATGGTAATGCCGGCGGAGGGGCCGTCCTTGGGAATGGCTCCAGCCGGCACATGGATATGGAGATCCTGCGTGGTGAAGACGTCGGGATTGATGCCGAGGGTGTGTTCGCGCGACCGGACATAGCTCAGGGCGGCCTGCGCCGATTCCTTCATCACGTCGCCTAGCTGGCCTGTGAGGGTCAATTGTCCCTTGCCCTTCATGGCCGTGGCTTCGATATAGAGCACGTCGCCGCCGGACTCAGTCCAGGCCAGGCCTGTGGCGACCCCGATTTCGTCTATCTCTAATTCCTCTTCCGGCACGAATTTGGGGACCCCGAGATATTTGTGTAGGTTGGCCGGATTGACGGGGAACCCGACGCCTTTGCCCTCCGCCACTTTTTTGGCGACTTTGCGCATGACATTGGCGATTTCCCGTTCGAGGTTCCTGACTCCGGCTTCCCGCGTATAGTTGCTGATGATTTGGCGCACGGCCGGTTCAGTGATACGGACATGCTTCCCGGTGATGCCATGTTCGTTCAGTTGCCGGGGGACCAGGTATTTCTGGGCGATGCCCAAYTTTTCTTCTTCGGTATAGCCGGGGATACTGATGACTTCCATGCGGTCGCGCAAGGCGGGCAAGATGGGGTCGATCAGGTTGGCCGTGGCAATGAACAGGACGTCGGTCAGGTCGAACGGCACGCTCAGGTAATGGTCCGTGAACGAGTTGTTCTGTTCCGGGTCGAGGACTTCGAGCAGAGCGGCGGAGGGGTCGCCCCGAAAATCCATGCCGACCTTGTCGACCTCGTCCAGCATAAAGACCGGATTATTGGTGCCGGCTTGTTTGATGCCTTGGATGATCCGGCCGGGGAGCGCGCCGACGTAGGTGCGGCGATGGC
>NSIK01000031.1 GCA_002737345.1 Nitrospirota bacterium | reverse complement strand
GCCGGGCGGGCCGACGAAGCAGAGAATCGGGCCCTTCATTTTGTCTTTGAGTTTTCGCACGGCAAGATATTCGAGGATGCGTTCCTTTACTTTTTCCAGATCGTAATGGTCCTCGTTGAGGACTTTGGAGGCAGTCTTGAGGTTGAGGTTGTCCTTCGACCGTTTAGACCAGGGCAGTTCTACAATCCACTCGATATAGGTCCTGACGGTGGCAGATTCGGCCGTGTCCGGGTGCATTTTCTCCAGACGCTTGAGCTGCTTTTCTGTTTCTTTCAGCACCTTTTCCGGCATTTTCAATTCGGCGATTCGTTTGCGGAATTCGGTGATTTCCTCCGCTCGCTCGTCGAGCTCGCCCAGTTCTTTTTGAATGGCCTTGAGTTGCTCGCGCAGGAAGTATTCGCGCTGGGTCTTATCCATCTCCCCCTTGGCCTGCGCTTGAATCTTCTGCTGCATGGAGAGGACTTCGATCTCTTTCCCGAGGATGTCGCTGACATGCCGGAGACGCTTGATCGGGTCGATAATTTCCAGGACAGCCTGGGTSAYTTCGACTTTGAGCCCGAGGTTGGAGGCCACCATGTCGGCGAGCCGGCCTGGGTCTTCGAGATTTTCGATGACGACCATCACTTCCGGGATCAGGACCTTCCCAAGGCTCATGAGCTGTTCGATCTGTTCCTTCACGGTCCGCATGGTGGCTTCGGTTTCAAGGGCGGCGCCGATCGACTTCTGTTCGGKGAACTTGCTGATTCGGACGGAATAGTAGGGCTCRGTCTGGATATAGCCTGTGATTTTAGCTTTCGAGAGTCCTTGCACGAGCACCTTGATGCGTTCGTCCGGCAGTTTCAGCATCCGCATAATGATGCCGACCGTGCCGACGGTATGGATGTCGTCCGCCGTCGGATTTTCGATGTCCAGAGCCTTTTGTGTGGCGAGGAAGATCATCTGRTTGCCGGCTAAGGCGGCTTCAATCGCTTTGATCGACATGTCCCGTCCGACGAACAGGGGGAGGACCATATAGGGGAAGACCACGATGTCTCGGACGGGTAACAGGGGAAGGTGATCCGGGATCTCAGCGTTTTTCGGCGGTTGTAAGTTTTGTTCGATCGAGTCGTTCATCGGTGTGGTCCTGTTGTGTGCAGTCGTGAATRGGTGGCACTGCGCCTAGGTTTTTCGTGATCGTGTTGTGCCGCGCTTTTTGAGAGA
>NSIK01000030.1 GCA_002737345.1 Nitrospirota bacterium | reverse complement strand
ATCCTGCTGGTCRTKGCCGATGCTCGCGGTTGCCGTGGAACAGGCCGGAGTGAAAGTCACAACGATTGAGATTCGAGGTAATACGCGGATCGAGTTGCCGGCGATTGCTGGACGGTTGACCTTGAAGTCAGGTGATCCCTAYACCCCTGAAAATGTTCGGGGGCAAATMAAAATTCTCTACGAGACGGGGTTTTTCGAAGACGTGCAGCTGGAGACGGAACTGGGAGCGGGTGGGGTGGCCCTGGCCTTTCTGGTTCGCGAGAAACCGTTTATCACCGAGATCGTATTCGACGGGAACCAAGAACTGAGCGACGACAAGCTTAAAGAGAAGATCACGATCAAGAGCCAAGCCTTTCTCGATCAGCCTCAGGCCAAAGAAAGCGCGGAGAAGATTCGTTTGGCCTATCAGGAAAGTGGCTACTTCGATTGCCACGTCACCCCGATCGTGCAAACCCTGGACGAGGATCGCAAGCGGTTGACGTTTTTCGTGAAAGAAGGGGRCAAGGCGCGCATTAAAAATGTCAACTTTGAYGGCCTGTTCGCGGCGACGAAAAATGAGCTGTTCAAAGTCATGGCGACGCGGCAATGGGTGCCTTGGTATGGTCCATTTACCCAGATGACGTTGCCGTCGTTCCTTTCGGATGCCGGGGTGTTGAAGCGGGAAGAAATGAATAACGACGCCGAGCGGATCAAAGAGATCTTGCTCAATAAAGGCTATTTGAATGTTCTGGTCGGGTTGCCGGATGTGGAGCTCAGCCAAGACAAGCAATGGTTCACCGTGACCTACGCGGTGATAGAGGGRGAGCCGTTCACCGTGGCCGAAGTCGGGTTCCGCGGGAATACGGCATTTGAAGATTCGGAGYTGCGCCAGGGGCTCAAGATTAAAGACGGAGAGATCTTTCAGCGACAGAAAATCCGTGATGAGATTACCCGGGTGAACGATCTCTATGGCAGCAAAGGCTACGCCTTTGCTGAGGTCTCGCCCTCCGTGACTCCGAACCCGGAGGATCGGACCGCTACGATTACCCTGATGATCAAGGAAGGGGAGATGATGCGGATCCGCCAGATCAACATCAATGGGAACGACAAGACCAAAGATAATGTGCTTCGCCGCGAAGTCCGCGTCGATGAACAGGACGTGATCGATACCCCCGCGTTGAAGCGGAGCTTTCAGCGGCTCAATAACTTGAACTTCTTCGAGACGGTGGAAATCCTGCCTGCGCAGGTCGAGCCTGATAAGGTGGATCTCAATGTTCGGGTGAAAGAAAAGCCGACCGGCCAATTCAGTGTCGGAGGCGGATTCAGTACCTTGGATAAGTTGGTGGCGATTGCCGATATTACAGAGGGGAACCTCGGCGGGAATGGCTGGATGGGACGAATCCGCGGTCAGTTGGGTCAACAGAGAACCTTGGGGTTGGTGACCTTCCGCAATCCCTATTTGAACGATTCCTTGACGTCGATGCAGCTGGACGTCTATCGCAGCATGACCAATTACGTCAC
>NSIK01000029.1 GCA_002737345.1 Nitrospirota bacterium | reverse complement strand
GATCACCAGCAGACCTTGACGAGTTCTGCGGTAGCGGCGTATCGCTTCCTGGAGCGGACGACGCTGACGGGTCAGATGCTGTTTGCGTCGGGGTTGCGTACGGCGGTGGATGAAGATGCTAAGACCAATTCCACCCATAGCCCTTCCTACACAATCTACAATATGTCCCTCAGTCATATCATTCCCTTGCCCTGGGACAATCAGAAGTTTCTGTTGGGCTTTGACGTGATCAACCTGTTGGACCAGAAGTATTTGATTAACGCAGGCGAGGGGAGTATCGGCTTGGGGGTGTCACATGCGGGGATGCCACGGTCGTTCTTTTTCCGTGGCCAATGGTTCTTCTAGTCAGATGCCGAACACGGTCACCAGCGGCGTTCGCAGTCGCCCGTCTCCTTGCGACGTACCCCAAAGGGTACGCCGCAGTCGCCGGGCTCCCTGCGGCCTTGATGGATGACCTTGCTGGGCATCTGATGGTATAAGAGTCGAGCCAGTGCTCGAATTATAGAGTCATTCGCACATGCACTATCATCGTCTTCGCGTACTGTTCATTGGGTCGTTTTTGTGTCTTGTCCCAGTCGCTGCGTTTGCAGCGGCTGGTGACGAGGCGACGCATGCGGACGATCACCATGACGATGTGCTGGAGCTGCCAGAAGTCCATGTCCATGGCTTGCCGCTCAACAAGGACCAGCAAGTAGGCCCTGTCCCTAAAGCGACGCCCTGGCCTGCCATTCCTTCGTCGCTGGATGGCAAAGACCTCGACGATTGGATGAAGGTGCGTATGTTGGTTTCCAAGAGTGCGGCTGTGACCGTTGTGATCTTGGAGCCAGCTCGGCATCGGGAACTCACCATCGCCGGTATGACTGCGCTGAGCCAATGGACCTTTGACCCTCAGTTGAAAGGCGATGAGCCGATCGACGGGGCGCTCACCGTCCGGCTCCACTTTCGCACCAGGTAGCAACAAGAGCAGATAGCTGACGGCTGATAGCGCTGGCAAGAATCTGGATAATCAAATGAGTTTTGATGAATCGCTCTTCCGCGCCATCAATGGCCTTGCCGGACAGTCGGCTTGGTTGGACCAGTGGGCGCTCAATTTTTCCAACCCGGGCCTCTTGTGGGCGCCCTGTCTCCTCATGACCGGCTATTGGCTCTGGTTGTCGTGGCGGGAAGCGGTGATGGCAGCCCCAGTGTTGGCTGCTTCCATCGGCCTGCTGGATTTCATCGGAGCGAGGCTCAAGGATCTTGTGGCTCGTCCACGGCCCTGCATGGCGCTTCCTGATATCCATCAGATCGAAGCCTGCGGCAAGACCTTTGGGTTCCCGTCGAACCACGCGATTAATAGCGCGACGGCCGCGGCCTTTCTCCAGATGCTCTATCCGAGATCTGGGTGGGTAAGCTGGCCCCTGGTTGGACTGATCGGTCTCTCGCGTGTCTATATCGGGGCACACTATGTCACAGATGTGCTGGGAGGCTGGATGATTGGTGGATTGCTGGGGGCTGGATCGGCCTGGCTATTGTTGCGCTACTCGCATTTTCGGATTTCACCTAAACGCCTTCCCGCCTAACGGCCTGTCGCCCTCTACTTTTCCAGACAGTTCAACAATTCTGCTTGGCAGCGCTCCTGGTCGTAGCCTCGTCCAATCAAGACGATGGCGTGCTTCGGTTCGTCGAGCAGGGTGATCGGCGTAATGGTCGCGTTGCCTGGCAGGGCATATTGAAATTCCTGCAGCTCCGGCCCCTTGGCGAAGCGGAAGAACCCTTTCGCCCGTTCAAGCTCGGGTGGCAGGGTTTTCATCCAGCGCAGAAATCGCTCAAAGTTTAAGGGGCCTGGCAGCAACACCGTTGCGACAATCGGGTGGTACGAGGCTCGCTTGTTTGTCGCGGACGAGCGAGCGTGGCCGAATTCCACATTGATCGCTGGGGGTGGGGCTATGCGGGTGATTGGTTCGAGTAGCGAGGAGGGGTCGACCCTGGCCTGGCTGGTTTCCCAGACCCTGGCATAGGGATTCTGTTTGGTGATCGAGTCCTTAAATCCTTCCCAATGGCCTGCGACGTAGAGATCTTTTTTATTGAGAATCAACTCGTCCGCGCAGCGAATCGCCTGTGTCGTCACGAAGCCTGCCATGCTCTCCCGATCGGTCGGGATCGGCTGCAGCAGAGCGATGACTTTATCCAGCCGTGCAAGCTGTGCGGTGTAGAGATCGGTGACGGCATCGATGACTTCGGCCGGGTCTGCCATGCCAGAACATTCGAGGATGAGCACATCCGATTCATAGTCCCGCACCAGTTGGGCAATGCCCCACGACAGGTCTTCTTTCGTATCGCAACAGACGCAGCCACCTGCGAGGTTCATCACCTGTTCCGCGATGGTGCCGGCGCGGGGCCCGTCGATGCTGACCGCGCCTGCTTCGTTCATCAAGACGCCGGCTTTCTTACCCTGGCTCTTCCAATGTTCAAGAAGCCTCATGAGGAGGGTGGTTTTGCCTGCGCCGAGAGAGCCGCAGAGGATATAGAATGGAATCGGGCTTGTGGTCATGGTCTTACTGTATGGGCTGTGAATGCGACGGATAGGCCGTGCACGATAAGTGATCCATCAGTGCTGTACGTGTGCGAGCCCTTCATCCCGGGGGTAGTTGGCCAGCGTAGTGAGATCGCAGTAGATGTTGTTCGGCTGGCAGCAGGCAGTGCCTATCTGAATCGTCAGGTGCTTGATGCCGAATTCGGCGCTGACTTTGGTGCGGATAGTCTGAAGCAGGCCAGTGGCCATGGCCGAATCGTCTTCATCGATGAGGATGTGACAGGTCAGCATGATCAACCGTGGTTCTACGGCCCAGATATGGAGGTCGTGGACGTTCTTCACGCCAGGAATAGCTTCGATCGTGGTGGCCACATGCGTGGTGCTGATATGGGACGGCGTCGATTCCATCAAGACTTCCAGCGATTCTTTGAAGAGGGGCCAGGCCCCTTTGGCAATGGCCACGACGACTAACAAGCTGATCAGCGGATCGAAAATGGTCCATCCGGCGAAGAGGATAGCGGCGCCGCTGATCACGACTCCCAGCGACACCCAGGCGTCGCTCAACATGTGCCAGAAGGCGCTGCGGATATTGAGGTCGTCTTTGGCTCCATGCTGCAAGAGCAGGGCGATGCTCAGATTGGCTGCGAAGCTGAGTGCTGCGATGGCCATGACCCAGGCTCCATCCACCGGGACCGGTTGCAGCAACCGATAGAATCCGACGAAGGCGATGCCGATGGCCGTGAGCAACAAGATGAACGAATTCAAAAACGCGGCAATGATGCCGGCCCGGTGATAGCCGAAGGTTCTGGCTTCTGTGGCAGGCCTGGCCGCGAGGAGATGAACATAGAGGGCCAGAAAGAGAGAGCCCTGGTCGACGAGGTTATGGCCTGCGTCGCTCATGAGCCCGATGCTATTGAGGATCCATCCACCGATGAACTCCGCGACGATGATCGCGGCGTTCAGCGCCAGGGCGAGCGTGAGACGGAAGCGGAGATTTTCGTAGGAGGCCGGAGTCGACATTAGTGATAGTTTCGCACGGTCTTTGGGTCTCAGCAAGCCTTCAGGGGAGGGGCGGGCGCCTGGCTGTGCCACGCCAGGTTTACTTCACCTTGGTCCCAGGATCCACGTCTTCGAGGATGGTGGCAAGGCCGCGCACTTCGCTGTCTCCTGCGGCCAGGACCATGCCTTGGGATTCGATGCCCATGAGCTTCGCCGGCTTGAGGTTCGCGACAATGATGATCATTTTGCCGATCAGGGCCTCCGGCTCGTATTTCTTGCCGATCCCTGCAACGATTTGTCGTTGCTCCCCTCCCTCGCCAAGGCTGACTTGCAGCTTGAGAAGTTTTTCCGATTTTGGCACTCGCTCCGCGCTGATGACCTTCGCGGTCTTGAGCTGAATCTTCATGAAGTCGTCGATGGTGATCTGCGCCGGCGCGGCTGGCGCAGCAGCAGTTGTTGGCGGTGGCGCGGGAATGGCCGGCGTTGGGATTGCTGCGGTCGATTGCGGGGGAATGGTTGCGTCGCTCACGGTCTTCGCTCCTTGTGGTTGTGTTTCGATGCGAGGGAAGAGGCCAGGGCCTTTGCAAATTTTGGCTTGAGGAAACGGCGCGCCCCATTCGTAGGCTGTTTGTGGTAGCGGTTTTGAAAAGTCCCACGAAAGGCCGAGTTGTTGGGCCAGTTGCCCGGCCGTGTGCGGCATGTAGGGATAGAGCAGAACAGAGATTAAGCGCAGCGCTCTCGAAGCGGTATGCAGGACGGTGTTGAGCTGTGGGAGGTTGTCGGGACTCTTGGCCAGTTTCCAGGGCGCAGCCTTGTCGATGTATTCGTCGCAGAGACCGATGAGTTCCCAGATGGCCTGGAGGTTTTCCCGAAAGGCGAGGGAACGGAATCCATGCTCGATTTTTCCCGGGAGGCTGGTCGCGGCAGCGGCAATCTTCGCTTCCAATTCCGGTAGGGCCGGAGGGCCGGCAGCGGGAATCGTGCTATTGGCGAACCGCTCGATCATCGTCAAGGTGCGGCTCAGGAGATTGCCGATCCCGTTGGCCAAGTCGCTGTTGAGGATGGTGACCATGGTGGTTTGTGAAAAGTCTCCGTCCTGTCCGAAGGGCACTTCCCGAAACAGGAAATGCCGGAATGCATCGGTGCCGATGGTTTCGATTATCTTGTGCGGGTCCACAACATTGCCGCGGCTCTTCGACATCTTTTCGCCATTGACGGTCCACCAGCCATGGGCGAAGATCATTTTCGGTAGCGGCAGGTTCAGCGCCATGAGCATCGTGGACCAGTAGACTGCGTGGGTGGTCAGAATATCTTTCCCCACTAAATGAACCGAGGCAGGCCAGAACTCATCGAAGGCGGGCTTCTTCGAGAGATATTCCAAGGCGGAGACATAGTTCACCAGCGCGTCGAACCAGACGTAGGTCACGCAGTCCTTGTCGAAGGGGAGCTCGATGCCCCAGGAGAGGCGCGATTTGGGCCGGGAGATCGAGAGGTCGCCGAGGGTTTGTGTCGTCAGAAATCCCAGGACTTCGTTGCGCCGCGATTCGGGGCGGATGAAGTCAGGATGTTGTTTGATGTGGTCGAGCAGGCGTTCCTGATACTGTCCCATCTTGAAAAAGTAGTTATGCTCGCTGAGTTGCTCTACCGGGCGTTTGCAGTCAGGGCAGAGGCCGGCTGTGACATCCTTCTCCGTCCAGAACCGTTCGTCGAAGGTGCAGTACCAGCCAGTGTAATCGGCTTTGTAAATCAGGCCTGCATTGAAGAGCTCTTGAAGATATCGCTGGACGGCTGATTTGTGCGGGGCATCGGTCGTCCTGATGAAGGCGTCGTGCGAGATGTTCAGCCTCTTCCAGAGTTCCTGAAACTGGGGCGCGAGCCTGTCGCAATGGGCCTGCGCATCGATGCCAGCTTTGACGGCGGCCTGCTGAACCTTTTGCCCATGTTCATCGAGCCCTGTGAGGAAGAATACGTCGCGCCCACGCAGGCGCCAGTAGCGGGCCAGGACGTCGGCCGCTACGGTGGTATAGGCATGCCCGATATGGGGCACGTCGTTCACGTAATAGATCGGCGTCGTGATGTAGAGACTGTTGGGATTACTCATGGGGCGTCACAAAAGATAGCAGGTAATAAACGGCGAAAGCTAGGCAGGCAGGGGGGCGGACGACAGGGTGAGCGCATCGCGCAGGCGGAGCAGAATCATTTCCAGCGCCATCTGGAGATTGAGATGACGCGTGGCTCGCTGCTCGGTCAGTTCGATTTCACGGAGCAGGCCCAGCAATGCATCGGTATCGGCTTGCTGCGCGTAGGATTCCAGCGTGGTGAGGTCATCGAGGTTGAGGATCTGGTCGCGATCTCCTCCAACCTGGATCACGACGAGGTCGCGGATCCAGCGAGTCATCCAGGCGAGGATGTCCTGGGCCCGGTCTGCCTTGGCAATCGCTTCCGCCGAAGAGAGGATGGAGCCGATGGATTGCAAGGATTGGGGCCGGACCAAGTCCACGAGTTCTTGTTGACGCTGGCGTGTGTCTTTGACGTCGGACGTGAGGGCTTCCCCGATACGGCCTTCGCTAATGATGGCGAGGAATCGCGCGTCTGACGGAGGGATTTCACGTTTGAGAATGAGCGCGGCCTCCACCTGGGTGCGAGCCGGGGTCGTGAAGCGCAGGGCCTGACAGCGTGACCGGATGGTCGCAGGGAGGGCGGCGGGGCGGCTGGAGATCAGGAGGAAGAGACTGTGGCCTGGCGGTTCTTCCAATGTTTTGAGTAAAGCATTGGCCGCGCCGATCGTCATGCGGTCTGCGTCGTTGATCAAGCAAATTTTCCGCTCGCCGATAAGCGGGCGATACATGATCTGATGTTCGATCTCGCGGACCTGTTCGATTTTAATTTGCTGGGTGGCCTGTTCCGGGTCCGGTTCGATGACGAAAAAGTCCGGATGGGTGCGGGCTTCAATTTGTTGGCAGGACCGACAGGTTCCACAACTGTCGAGGCCTTCTGTGTCCGGCGGCCGTTCGCAGCTGAGCGCTTGCGCGAAGCGAATGGCCGTCAATCGTTTCCCGATCGCTTCTTCCCCATGGAACAGGTAGGCGTGCGCCAATCGCTCATGGGCGACGGCGGCTTGTAGGAGCGTAATGGATTGCTGATGGCCGATACAGTCCCGAAAGGGCATGTTAGCTCCGGCTGCGTGACGACCGACGAGGGTTACCGATCCAGCCTAGCACGATCTCTGTAAGCTCGTCCCGGACTTCTTGCGGGGGCTGATTTGCATTCACGACTTTCATGCGGCCTGGTTCTTCTGCTGCGAGAGCCAGAAAGCCCCGTCGCACCTTGCGATGGAAACGTTCTGCCTCCCGGTCCAGTCGATTCTGCGGGCCACGATCGGCTCTCCTCCTGGCCAAGCCCACGGAAATCGGGAGGTCAAGGACGAGGGTCAGGTCCGGCGCCAGTCCGTCTGTCGCGACCTCGTTGGCCTCTTTCAGCCATTGCAGATCAAGGCCTCGCGCGAATCCTTGATAGGCCAAGGTGGAATCGGAGAATCGGTCGCAGAGCACGATTGTGCCCTTCCGTAAGGCCGGTTTGATGAAGTGGGTGACGTGCTGGCTTCTCGCCGCGAGAATGAGGAGGGCTTCCGCTTGAGGCGTGACCGGTTCTTTTGACGAGGCAGTGAGGAGAATATGGCGGATCGCTTCAGCTGTCGCAGTGCCACCCGGCTCTCTTGTTTGGAGTACGCGATAGCCTGCCTTGGTCAGCACCTTGGCGAGGTAACTGATCTGGGTGCTTTTCCCGCTACCCTCGGTCCCCTCCAGGGTAATGAAGAGACCGCGAGTCTCCCGTTTTTTTATGCCCATTGAGCTGGTTCTTTCACCGGTGGAGAAAACGGGCGGGATAGTATTCCAAGTTGTTGAAAATAGCAAGAAAAGGCTTGCGAGGCCCTCATCATTCTCTGTATGATGAGGGCCTACTTGCGGCGGCTCTCATTTATGCTGAAAACCTCGCTAAAACGCTACTTTCTGACAGGCCTGCTGGTCATTATCCCCCTGTGGGGAACTGTCCTCATTTTGAAGACCCTTTTCGTGGCGGTGGATGGGATTTTGGGAGACCTCCTGGTCCGGCTGGTGCCGAGTCATTATGTGCCAGGATTGGGGATTCTTTCGTTGATTCTGTTGGTGCTAGTGACCGGGCTCTTTGCCACGAACTTTATGGGCAAGCAAATGGTGAAGTGGTGGGAGGCATTATTGAACCGTGTCCCACTCGTGCGGGGGATCTACTCGACCTTGAAGTCCATGATGGACATTTTGTCGTTTGCCGATTCCGATCATCCCTCCTATAACCGCGTCGTGCTGATCCAGTTTCCCAAGAACGGCAGCTATTGTTTCGCGTTCGTGACCGGCTCGACGAAAGGGGAGATGCAGGGTCTCGCGCAGGCGCCCTTGCTCCATGTCTATGTGCCGACGTCGCCGAATCCGACGTCTGGCTATTTCCTCTTGGTGCCGGAGCATGAAGTTGCTTCTATCGATATGAGCGTAGAGGAGGCGATGAAGCTCATCGTCTCAGGCGGGCTCTGTTCGCCTTCCACGTCCCTGTCCTCGGCCGTGATGGCCGCGACGAAGCAGAGTATGGCCAAGCAGCCTGAGTCGGGAGTGCCGATCCGATGAGCCGTTCACGAACCACTGAACCTGCAGCGGTGAACAAGCAGGCCAACTCAGACCGACAGGGAAAGATCCCCGGCCTCGCAGTGGTTGTTATGGCGGCTGGGCAGGGGGCACGCATGCGCTCAAAGCAGGCGAAGGTGTTACATCCTGTGGCAGGCCAGGCGATGGTCCTCTATTCGGTCGGACTCGCATTGCGCGTCGCCGGAGAGCCTGTGGCGGTCGTGGTCGGTCATCAGGCAGAGCGGGTTCGCCAGGCAATCGATCAATTGGTGTCGGACAAGAAGAGCGCTCGCGTGTCGATCGTCGAGCAACGGAAACAATTAGGCACGGGCCATGCGGTGTTGCAGAGCCGTCCGGTGTTCGGGGTGGGCAAACGGGGCGCTCCTTCCAGCTATTTGATTCTGAACGGCGATACACCGCTGCTCCGAGAAAAGACCGTGCGTGAACTTCTGCGCGTGCATAAAACGGAGCGTGCGATCGTGACTCTGCTGACCGCGGAGATGGACGACGCGAGTGGCTATGGGCGGGTCGTCCGTGCTCCTTCAGCCGAACGGAGTGTCGTTGGCATCGTCGAGGATCGTGACGCCAGCGCCGCGGAGCGAGCGATTCATGAAATCAACGTGGGCACCTATGTGGTCGACGGAGAGTTTCTCTTTAGCGCGCTGGAAAACCTCGACCCCAGCAATGCTCAGGGTGAATATTATTTGACGGATATCGTCCGGCTTGCGGAACGTGCCGGACGGCGCATCGCAGCGGTCGTGCTTGACGATCCCGACGAGGGACTGGGCGTGAATACGAGGCGGCAGCTCGCCGAGGCGGAGCAGGTCGTGCGGTGGCAGATCCGGGACCGGTGGCTGGATGCGGGGGTGACGATGCTCGATCCTGCTTCGGTCTGGATCGACGCGACCGTCACGATCGGGAAAGACACGGTGCTCTATCCTAACGTGACGCTCGAAGGGACGACGGCCATCGGCGAAGATTGCCTGGTGCGCTCCCATACGCGATTGACGGATTGCACTGTCGGGAACGGCGTTGAGATTTTGGATCACTGTGTCTGTACCGATTCGCAGATCGAGGACGAGGCGCGCCTGGGCCCCTTCGCGCATCTGCGGCCCGGCGTGGTGGTGCGAAAGAAGGCCAAGGTCGGGAACTTTGTTGAGATGAAGAACACCGATCTAGGCGAGGGCTCGCAGGCGAACCATCTCAGCTATCTGGGGGATGCGAAGATCGGGAAAAGGGTCAACATTGGTGCCGGGACCATCACCTGCAACTACGACGGGTCGCGAAAGTTTCAAACAGTCATCAGGGATGGGGTTTTCCTCGGGAGCAACACCCAGCTGGTTGCGCCGGTAACGGTGGGAGCAGGAGCCGTCATCGCAGCCGGTACCACGGTCACGGAGGATGTGCCGGCGCATGCGTTGGCGATCTCGCGGGTGGTACAAGTGAATCGCGTCGGATGGGCGGCGCGCCGCCGCGCCTTAGCGACAGCCGTACCGGGTAAGGCGGCGAAGAAGCCCGTGGCACGCCAATCCAAAAGTCGGAGATAGGTAGCGCGTATGTGTGGAATCGTCGGATATGTGGGCGATCAGGCATCGGTACCGATTCTCATCGGCGGCCTGGCGAAGCTGGAGTATCGAGGGTATGACTCGGCCGGCGTTGCGGTGCTGCAAGGCGAGAAGATTGAAGTCCGCCGCAGCGTCGGCAAGCTGGCCAATCTTCAGAAGTCGCTCAAGGAAAAAGAGCTCGCCGGCACCGTGGGGATCGGCCACACGCGCTGGGCGACACACGGAAGGCCTTCGGAGCAAAACGCCCACCCGCACCGCTCGAAGGGCTGCGTGCTGGTGCATAACGGCATCATCGAAAACTATCAACCGTTGAAACAGCAGTTGGAGAAGGAAGGGTACAAGTTTCACTCGGAAACGGATACGGAAGTAGTCGCGCACCTGATCGACAAATATTTCCAGCCTGGCGTGACGCTGGCTGAGGCGGTGCGGGCGGCGACCAAAGACGTGCGAGGCAGTTATGCGCTCGCGGTTATTTCAGAGCGGGAACCGGGAACGATGATCGCGGCGCGCGCGGGTTGCCCGCTGGTCGTGGGGGCAACGGCCACAGCGTCCTTTGTTGCCTCGGATGTCATGGCGATGCTGGCCCATACCCGCGACGTGACCTACCTCGAAGAGGGGGATGTGGCGGTTGTGACCGCGACGGATATCTCTCTTACCGATATCGAGGGCCGTCCGGTGAAACGGAAATCGACGAAGATCACCTGGGATGCCTCCGCGGCAGAAAAGGGTGGCTTTCCGCATTTCATGTTGAAGGAGATTCACGAACAGCCGCAGACAATCCTCGATACGATGCGCGGGCGGTATTCCTACGATACCGGCGAGGCCGATCTGCCGGATATCGGCTTGACGCCGAAAGAGTTTGCCGCAGTCGGACGGATTTGGATCGTGGCCTGCGGCACCTCGTGGCATGCGGGGCTGGTGGGGAAGTATCTGCTGGAGGAGATGGTACGCACGCCGGTGCAAGTGGATATCGCCAGCGAATTCCGCTATCGCGATCCGCTGGTCAAGAAAGAGGATCTCTTCATCACGATCTCGCAGTCCGGCGAGACGGCCGACACGCTGGCCGCAGCGCGTGAAGCGAAGGAGAAGGGGGCGCGGGTCGTTTCGGTCGTGAATGTGATGGGGAGTACCCTGGCCCGCGAGTCGGACGGAGTCCTCTATACCCATTGCGGGCCAGAGATCGGCGTCGCCTCGACCAAGGCCTTCACGGCGCAGCTTACAGCGCTCTACATGTTGGCGCTCCATTTAGGGCGCGTGCGCGGCACTCTGGGGGTTGCGGACGGGAAGGCCTGGCTCGACCGTCTCGTGCGGCTCCCGGTCTTGGTCGAGCAGGTGCTCGGCCGCGAGGCGGAGATCGTGGCGATTGCCAAGCGGTATTACAAGAAGCGAAATTTCTTGTTTCTCGGGCGCGGCATCAACTTTCCGATCGCGCTGGAAGGGGCTCTGAAGCTGAAGGAAGTGTCCTATATTCATGCCGAAGGCTATGCAGCGGGAGAGATGAAGCATGGCCCGATCGCGCTCATCGACAAGGACATGCCGGTGGTCGTGTTGGCGCCGAAGGACCGGTTGTACGAAAAGACCGTGAGCAATCTGATGGAAGTGAAGGCCCGGCGCGCGCCGGTCATTGCGTTGGTGGCGGAAGGCGAGCGGGAGTTGGGGAAGATCGCTGATGCGATCTTCACGATTCCCGACACGCATCCCTTGCTCTCCCCAATTTTGTTTACGATTCCCTTGCAGCTCTTGGCCTATCATATCGCCGTGCTGCGGGGAGCAGATGTGGATCAGCCACGGAACTTGGCCAAGAGCGTGACGGTAGAGTGATGCGTCGGAAGGTCGCTATGTCAGAACGTCGTCAAGTCTCGACGTAGGACTCGATTTTCGACTTTACAGACTTGATGCCGTGAGGGACGAATTTCCATGAACATTACCAAACAGGAAGTAGAGAAGGTCGCGAAGCTGGCGCGGCTGCAGTTGACGGAGAGCGAGCAGGCTGCTTTTATCAAGCAGCTGAGCCAGATCCTTACACATGTGGAAACGTTGAAACAGTATGATACCACCGGCGTTGAGCCGACGGCCACGGTGTTGGGGCAGGTCAATGTGTTCCGCCCCGATGAGGCACGGCCGTCCCTGCCCGTCGAGCGGGCGGTGACTAATGCACCGGAGTCAGCCGACGGATTTTTTGTCGTACCGAAAATTATCGAAGATCGCCAACCCCTTTAAGTAAGTAAGCGAGGTTTGAATGTTCAGGCAAATGTTGCGGTCGAAAATTCATCGCGCCACGGTCACCGAGTCCTGCCTCGATTATGAAGGCAGTCTCACAATCGATGAGAATCTGATGGAAGCGGCGGGGATTTTACCCTATGAGGCGATCGTCTGTTCTAATTTGAATAACGGCGAGCGGTTCATGACCTATGCGATGGCAGGCAAGCGCGGCGCAGGCGAAATTATTCTCAACGGGCCGACGGCTCGGAAGGGCGCGGTGCGCGATCAGATCATCATTTTCTGTTACGAGTATTATTCCAAAGAAGAAATCGCCCGGCATGCGCCCAAGATCATCCAGGTCAATGAGAAAAATCAGATGGTGCAGGGGAAGACGAAGCCCTGATGTCGATTCATAAACTCACGCTCTATGAGCTCCATAAGAAATTCACCGCCGGGGAAGTCACGGCCACGGAGATCGTGCGCGCCTACGGGTTGCGGATCGGCCAGGTGGAGTCCAAGGTGAAGGCCTACATCACGCAGACCAAGGATTCGGTGATGGCACAGGCGAGCGCACTCGATGCGTCCCTGAAAGGCTGGCGGAAGACGGCGCCGATGATGGGCATGCCCCTAGCGATCAAAGATAATATCTGCACCGAGGGCGTGACCACGACCTGCGCCTCACGGATGCTTGGAAACTTTGTGCCGCCATACGATGCGACGGTGATTGCGAAGTTGCGTCAACAGGGATACTTGCTTCTCGGGAAGACCAACCTCGATGAATTTGCGATGGGCTCTTCCACCGAGAACTCTGCCTTTGGGCCGAGCCGCAATCCCTGGAATCTGCATTGTGTGCCGGGAGGGTCCAGCGGAGGCTCTGCTGCTGCTGTGGCGGCGGACGAATGTGCGGCGGCCTTGGGCTCCGATACGGGCGGATCGATCCGTCAGCCTGCGGCATTTTGCGGGGTGGTCGGGCTCAAGCCGACCTATGGGCGGGTTTCCCGATATGGGTTGATCGCCTTTGCCTCCTCGCTTGATCAAATTGGACCGATCACGAAAGATGTGACGGACGCGGCGTTCCTTCTCGGCGCCATTGCTGGCCACGATCCGTTGGATTCAACGTCGGCGGATGTCCCAGTGCCGGACTACATGAAGGCGTTGAAGAAGAAAGATCTTAAGAGACTGAAGGTCGGGGTGCCAGCCGAGTTCTTTGCTGAGGGACTGGACCCGGATGTGGAGCAGGCCGTGCGGGCAGCGATCGAGGAGCTGAAAGCGCTTGGATGCACGATCAAGGAAATTCAGTTGCCCCGGACGGATGCGGCCGTGGCGACCTATTATGTCATTGCGACAGCCGAGGCCAGTTCGAATCTGGCCCGTTACGATGGGGTAAAGTTCGGACTTCGCGCCAAGGAAACGAAAGACCTGCTGGATCTCTATATGAAGACGAGGCAGGAGGGGTTCGGGCCGGAAGTGAAGCGCCGGATCATGTTGGGCACCTATGTGCTTAGCGCCGGCTATTACGATACGTATTACGGGAAAGCGCAGGCGGTGCGTACCTTGATCCGCCAGGATTTCGATGCGGCTTTTCACGACGTCGATCTCATCGTGACTCCCGTGACGCCCACGCCGGCATTTCAGTTCGGCGCGAAGAGCGAAGATCCGCTGCAAATGTATTTGTCGGATATTTTCACCATTTCGGTGAACCTGGCTGGGGTGCCGGCGATTTCGCTGCCCTGTGGTTTTAGTCAGACAGGTTTGCCTATTGGGTTGCAGCTGATCGGTCGGCCCTTCGAAGAGGACACGCTCTTGCGGGCAGCCTATGCCTATGAACAGAGCACGCAGTGGCGGATGAAGAAGCCGGTGATACGGTGAGGGGCAAGGAGATATAGGGAGAACGCGTTAGCGGAGGTGCCTTATGACAATTGTTGAAATGGCTGTGCTGCTGGTGGCGGTCGCGTTTGCAGTGTTGGTGAGCTATCTCGTGCCGGTGCTGATTCAGCTTCGCAAGACCGTGGCGGAATCCGAGCAGCTGTTCGTGACGATGAATAAGGATTTGCCGCCGTTGATCGGCGAGCTTCTAGCCATAAGCCACAACCTCAACGACCTGACAGAACAGGCTCGCGGGGGAGCCGAACATGCTGCCGTCCTCTTGCATGCAGTCGGGGAAGTGGGAGAGTCGATTCAGGATGCGCATGATGTCGTGAGGGGCTCGAGCGGATTGTTCGTAAACAATGTGGCGAGCGTGGTGGCAGGATTTAAAGCCGCAACTCAAGTCATGAAAAAGCGGTTTCGTGAAGAAGGAACGCATCGCAATGTCGGATGATCGAGGTTCCTCGGCCGCAACAGTCATGCTGGCATTTCTGGGTGGTGCGGCAACCGGTGGAAGAGGTCGTGGAAGAGGGGAAAGAGGTTGTGAACTCGAAGAAGGCGGTTTTGCGCGAGGCGTTCGATGTTGGAGGTGAGGCGATGAAACGCGAGTGCGACCGATTGCGTGGAGAGGAACGCAGCTAAATTATGACGTATGAAGTCGTCATCGGAGTAGAAGTGCATGCGCAGCTGCGGACTAAGTCCAAGTTGTTTTGCGGCTGCGGGACGCAATTCGGGCTGACGGCCAATAGCCAGACTTGCCCGCTCTGCTTGGGACTTCCCGGCACGTTGCCGGTGATCAATCGGGCGGCGGTCGAGATGGCGGTGCGGGCCGGTTTGGCGTTGAATTGCACCATCGCGGGGAATAATCTCTTTGCGCGCAAGAACTACTTCTATCCGGACCTGCCCAAGGGCTATCAGATTTCGCAATACGAGGAGCCGATCTGCGAACATGGCTGGATCGAGATTGTCTCGGCTGACGGTAAGCCACGGCGCGTTCGTATCAGGCGCGCCCACTTGGAAGAAGACGCGGGGAAGAGCGTCCATGTGGTTGGCGCCAATGGGAGCCGTGTCGATTTGAATCGGGCCGGCACGCCACTACTGGAGATCGTGACGGAGCCAGACCTCCGGTCGGCCGATGAAGTTGTGGCCTACTTGAAGGGCCTTCGCGATGTGCTCATGTATCTGGAAGTCTGTGACGGCAATATGGATGAGGGGAGCTTCCGCTGCGAGCCGAACCTCTCGCTTCGTCCTGTGGGCCAGAAGGAATTTGGTACCAAGGTCGAACTGAAAAATATCAATTCGTTCAAGTTCGTCAAGGATGCCATCGAGTATGAAATCAAGCGCCAGACCAAGGTGCTGAGCGAGGGCGGGAAGATCAATCAGGAGACTAGGCTCTGGAACCTCGATCGCGGCGAGACGGCAGTCATGCGCTCCAAGGAAGAGGCGCACGACTATCGCTATTTCCCCGATCCCGATCTGGTGCCGCTCAAGCTGGACAAGGAATGGATCGAGGGCTGTCGCAAGCAGGTGACGGAATTGCCTGTCGCCAGGCTGCAGCGATTCGTCAGCGAGTTTGCTCTGTCCGAGTACGATGCTGGCGTGCTGACTGCGTCGAGGGCTGTGGCTGATTACTTTGAGACGGCGGTGAAACTCTTCAGTCAGCCCAAGACAGTGAGCAATTGGGTGATGGGCGAACTTACCAGGGAACTGAATAATTCAGGAACCGATGCGAGCGTGTCGCCGGTTTCGCCGGAACGGCTGGTGAGTCTGTTGCAGTTGGTCGAGCAGGGGACTATCAGTTTGAAGGTCGCGCGCGAGATTTTCCCGGAAGTGTATAGCAGCGGGAAGACGCCCGAGCAGATCGTTCAGGAGCAGGGGCTCGTGCAAGTCTCCGATGAAGGGGCGCTGGGCCAGATCATTATTGACGTGCTGGCAAAGAATCCGTCACAGGTAACGCAATTCAAAGAGGGCAAGCAGCAGGTGCTGGGATTCCTGGTCGGACAGGTGATGAAGTCGTCAGGCGGCAAGGCGAATCCCGGGAAGGTGAATGAGTTGTTAAAGAAGAAATTGGGATGAGGTTGGGCGCCTTGTTTGCTCGCACAGCGCGCGGCCTCAGAAGGCCCCCGTTGGACGTGCGTAGTTGAAGATATCTCATTCTCGCTCTGAGGGTGACCAGTCATAAGAGGGAGTAGAAGGCATGAGCGTAATTCGAGAGATTAAAGGCAGACAGATTTTGGACTCGCGGGGGAATCCGACGGTCGAGGCGGAAGTGACGCTGGACAGTGGGGCCTATGGGCGGGCGGCTGTGCCTTCCGGGGCTTCGACCGGCGAGAAGGAAGCGATTGAACTGCGCGATGGCGATAAGAAGCGCTGGATGGGGAAAGGCGTGTCGAAGGCCGTGGACAACATCAGCAAGCTGATCGCCCCGGAGCTGTTAGGGATGGAAGCGCTCGATCAAGTCGAGATCGATCAGATGATGATCGATCTGGATGGCACGAAAACGAAAAATCGGCTCGGCGCCAATGCCATTCTGGGTGTCTCCCTGGCCGTGGCGAAGGCAGCGGCGTCTGAAACAGGTCAGCCGCTTTATCGATACCTTGGCGGGACGAATGCGCGAGTGTTGCCAGTGCCGCTGATGAACATCATCAACGGCGGAGCCCATGCCGACAACCGGCTGGACTTGCAAGAGTTCATGATCATGCCGGTGGGGGCGCCCAGTTTCAGCGAGGCCTTCCGGATGGCGACCGAGGTGTTCCATACGCTTAAGGCGCTGCTGAAGAAAAAAGGATTGAATACGGCGGTCGGCGACGAAGGCGGGTTTGCGCCGGATCTCCAGTCGAATGAAGAGGCAATTGGCTTGATCATGGAGGCGATCGAGGCGGCAGGCTATAAGCCTGGGCGCGACATCGCCCTTGCCTTGGACTGTGCCGCCAGCGAACTCTATGAGAAGGGCCGATATTACCTGGAAGCAGAAAAGAACCCTGAGCGCTCCGCTGAGGAGATGATCCTGTACTACGCGAAGCTTGTAGATCGCTATCCAATTCTCTCCATCGAAGATGGATTAAGCGAGTTGGATTGGAAGGGTTGGAAGCTGCTGACGGAGAAGCTGGGTAAAAAGGTCCAATTGGTTGGAGACGATATCTTCGTGACTAATGTGGAGATCTTTGCTAAGGGAATTAAGGAGGGGATTGCGAATTCCATTCTGATCAAGCTTAACCAGATCGGCACCCTGACGGAAACGCTGGAGGCGATTGAGTTGGCGAAGCGGTCTGGCTATACCGCGATCATCTCGCACCGATCAGGAGAAACAGAGGATACGACGATCGCGGACGTGGCGGTCGCGACTAACAGCGGGCTCATTAAGACCGGGTCGCTGTCTAGGACGGATCGTGTAGCCAAGTACAATCAGCTGCTCAGGATCGAGGAAGAGCTGGGTTCAAGGGCAGTCTATCTGGGGCGTGAGGCCGTGCCGGGGCGATAGTCGATCATGCGAGTACGACGATGATCATTAAGCAAAACAGAAGTAGACAGTGGCTCGACTGGCAGCGCCGCCTGGTCACGGGCGCACATTATGCCGGAGGAGCCGCTTGTCTGTTGCTGCTGGTCGCGTTGGTGTTTGGTGATCTGGGGCTGCCGCTGTATTTCTCTATGCGCAATCACGCACAACAACTGGGCCTCGATCTTCAAGAGCTGCAGCGCGCGACCCTCACGCTGCGGGGGAAGATCGACCGTTTGGAGCGAGATCCTGCGACGATCGAACAGTTGGCGCGAGAGCAGCTCGGGTATGTCCGTAAAGGTGAAACTGTGTATCAATTGGTTCCTTCACCATCACAGGAGCGGCCTCGTCCGTAGTTGCACCATGAGGTTTGGCACAGTCGCAATCATTGGCCGGCCGAACGTCGGAAAGTCGACCTTACTCAACCAATTGTTGAAGCAGAAAGTGGCGATCGTTTCTGATAAACCGCAAACAACGAGAACGAGAATTTTGGGAGTCGTGCATGTGCCTGGCGCGCAGATCGCGTTGCTCGATACGCCTGGGCTGCACAAGCCGCAACATTTGCTTAACCGGCGTATGGTCCGCACCACGGTCGAGACGTTGGAGGAGGCGGACATCTTGTACGTGCTGATGGACACGACGAGTTCGCCCGGTCCCGGCGATCTGTTGGTGATCGATCATGTGAAAGGGGCGATCCGGAAGCGTCTGCGTCCGGTGATCTTGGTGCTGAACAAGGTGGATCTGGTCAATAAGCTTAAGTTGCTGCCGGTAATGGAGACCTACGCGCGGCTTTTCGCATGGACGGACGTGGTGCCGGTGTCGGCTGAAACCGGCGACAATGTCGATCGTCTGCTGTCTGTGACCGTGGCCCATCTTCCGGAAGGAGATGCGGGCTATGGGGAAGACACCGTAACCGATCAGTCCATGCGGACTTTGGCCGCCGAGATGATTCGCGAGAAGATCTTGCTCCAGACCTATGAAGAAGTGCCCTATTCGGTGGCGGTGGAGATCGATGCCTTTGTGGAGGAGGGGAAGCTCGCCCGCATCAGCGCGACGGTGCTGGTTGAGCGGGAGTCTCATAAGGCGATCCTGATCGGGAAGCACGGAGATCGGCTCAAGGAGGTCGGGACCGAGGCGCGGACGGAACTGGAAGAGATCTTTGAGATGAAAGTGTTTCTGCAGCTGTGGGTGAAAGTGCGGGAGGCCTGGCGGGAAGATGAGCATGCACTCACGGAGCTGGGATATTAGATGGTCCGCAAGTCCATAACGTCATCAAGTCTCGGTCGAAGACTTGCCGACGTTCGACGTTCAGAATTTTAGGCTTGGAATGACAATGCAGCCAACTGAACGCATGCCAGAATCAAGTCCGGTAGATCCGCGCCCTCGTCCGGGAGAGAAGGATCTCCTCCGCGACGCGTTGCGCGACCCCGCCGATCGAGGCCGGGCCAAGTCCGACATCGTCTTGTTGTCGGTGCAGCGGCTCTTGCGTCGTGGCGCGATTACTAATCTCGCCAAGATGCTGGGTCGGATGCACCAGGCCGATGTGGCCAAAGTGATCGTCCATCTGTCGTCCTCCAAAGAAAAACGCGAAGTGTTCGAGCTGGTACAGGGCGAGTCGAAGCGTGGTCAGGTGCTAAGCGAGCTCGATAGCGACAGCATCAATCAGGTGTTGGCGGATCTGTTGCCTTCGGATATTGCTGGGTTGATCAAGGACCTCGGCCCTGACGACGTGGCTTACATCCTCGGGGTGCTGTCGGAAGAGCGAGCGACGGAGATTCTCTCGTTGATGCGGACGGAGGACTCCACGGAAGTCGCCGACCTGCTGAAGTATCCGAAGGATACAGCCGGCGGTATCATGACGACGGAGTTCTTCGCGCTGCCGGAAGAAGCGACGGCGCAGGATGCCATCCACCGCCTCCAGCTGGCGACCGATGCGGAAATGGTGTTCTACATTTACGTGACCGACCGGGATGAGCGTCTGGTCGGGGTGCTCTCGCTTCGACAGTTGCTGACGGTGCCGCCCTCGACGCCACTGAAAAACATCGCCACGCGTGATGTCATCAGCGTGACGGTCGATATGGACCAGGAGGAAGTTGCTCGCCAGGTGGCAAGTTACAACTTGCTCGCGATTCCCGTCATCGACAAAGACAACAAATTGGTCGGCATCATCACGGTTGACGACGTGGTGGACGTGATCCGGGAAGAAGCGACCGAAGATATGCTCAAGATGGCCGGCGCGATCGAGGAGGACTCGGTCTCGAAATCCTCCAGCGTGGCATCGGCGAAGCACCGGCTTCCCTGGCTTTTTACGAACCTCGTCGGCAGTCTCTTCTCAGGTGCGATTCTGTGGGAGTTCCGCTACACGATTCAGGAAGTGGTGGCTATCGTCAGTTTTATCCCGGTCATCGCCGCCATGGGTGGAAACGTGGGTCTTCAGTCCTCGACGCTGATTATTCGCGGATTGGCGACAGGGCTGATCGCGCTGACAGATGTGCGGACCGTGTTTATCAGAGAAATTAAGGTTGGCCTCCTGATGGGGTTCGCCTGCGGGCTGATTCTTACCATTGTGGGCTGGCTGTGGCATCAAGCTTTTCTGGGCATGGTCGTGGGGGCATCGCTGATTATGGCCTTCATGGTCTCGACCAGCATGGCGACGTTCATGCCCATTCTGCTAAAACGCATAGGGGTGGATCCTGCCGTGGCGGCTGGTCCCTTTGTGACGACGGCCAACGACATCACGGGCATTACCATCTATCTCACCCTGGCCACTCTGTTTATGGACCATCTGCGCTAGCAAGAACCGTCAAACGTGAGGCGTGAAGCGTGAAACGTAGAACTGCCGGTTGCTCGTCCGCTGAAACCGTTCACGTGGTGCGAGTCGTACCGCATGGATTTTCCCCATGCCGCTGATCAAGACCGCTGCGATCACATTGAAAAGCCGGAAGTGGGGCGATGCGGATCGTATCGTCACCTTCTATACCAAGGAGATGGGCAAGGTTCGTGGTGTGGCGCGGGGGGCGCGACGGATGAAGAGCCGGCTTGGCGCCTCGCTCGAGCCTCTCACGATCTGCCATCTCAACCTGTTCGAAAAGTCCGGCGATTCGCTCTATCGTATTTCGCAGGTTGATCTCGTGGAACCCTTCATAAAGTTTCGTGAAGACTTGACGCTGATGACCGCTGCCGCGCGGATGGTCAATGTGGTGGGAGCGGTGACGCCGGACGGGGATCCGGACCCGCAGCTCTTCGACACGCTCGAACAGGGCCTGCGCGCCTTGATCACGAGCCAGGATCCGGCGATGACGGCATTGCTGTTTCAGATCAGGCTGCTGGGGTTTCTCGGGTTTCGCCCCCAGACCGATCACTGTGCCGCCTGCGGTAAGGGACGGTTGGTGGGAGAGCTACAGTTCTCACCTCTGTCAGGAGGCCTGGTCTGTATGGCCTGTGCGGCGCGCCAATCCTTCCGTTGTTTGCCGCTTTCACGAGGGAGCCTGGCCTTTCTGCATCAGGCGTTGCAGCTGTCCTCTTCGATGGTCGATCGCTTGAGGGCCGTAGGGCAAGTCCGGTACGAGGTGGAAAATGCGATTGAAGGCTATGTCACGGTGGTGGCGGGCCGGCAACTGCCTCCGGTGAATTTTTTATCCTATCCGTCCTGATCAGGCGCGAGGGGGTTGCAGTGGAAGGAAGCGACAAGGATGACTGAGACCCTGTATGAGCCAAAAGATATGTCCTGGGTGGACAAGGGCGTGCTGGGCATCGAATGGAACGATGGGCACAAGTCCGTCTATCCCGTCCGGTATCTCCGTCAGCAATGCCCCTGCGCTGCCTGTGTGGACGAGTGGTCCGGCGTCCTGCGTTTGCAGCCGGGCGATGTGCCGATCGTGATCATGTTGCAGGATGTGCAGCCGGTCGGACGCTATGCCTTGCAATTTACCTGGAGCGATGGCCACGACACGGGAATTTACTCCTATGGCCTCCTCCGGCGGATCTGTCAATGTGATGTCTGTCAGCCGGTCAAACCGATTGAACCAAGGAGCCGCCGTCTTTTATGAGAAGATTCGCGGATCGGTTCAGCGACCGTGATGTGTCGCGCCGCTCTGGATGGGCGTTTATGAAGCGCGGTAAAGATTCCTCTCGAATCGTCCGTAATGGACATCATTCCTTAATACAATGGTCTGTGAGCAGATCTATTGGAATGGAAGATCGCGAGAGGGTCGAGAGAGGCGCGAGGCGAGTCGGCTAGGGTAGGTTGAGCGTGACTTCAAGGATGTTGGCCTCAAGATCTGAAAGCAACGCTTTCGCTTGCAGCGTGTAATAGGCGTACTCGGATTGGGGTTGGTAGCTGAGGACGGTCCTGAGCAGGTCTTTCGCCGCATCAAGGTTCCCTGCCTCGATGGCAGCGGTACCGGCCCGTAAGGAGCAGGCTGCTGCCATTGCCTTCATATCCACCGCAAATCTGTCAGCAGGAGTCGCTATGAGCTTTTCGATCTTGCCTGGGAGCGGGAGAGTAAACGCTTCCGCTCTGAGTGAGCGATTGGCCGCCTTGGCCAGGGCTACCGCATCGTTGTGCAGTTGAGTGCTGTCACTGGTGGCTTGGCAATGGGAGTAGGTGCTCCAGAGCCCCATAAAGTTTCCGTTGTCGATGGCGGCCGTGTGTGCCGGCTGGCCGGTTTGGCACCCAGCCACTGAAACGAGGATACCGGCTAATATCAATTGAAGGTTCTTCATGCTACTTCAGCCCTATCCCGTCTGTTTTGGACGTAAACACAGTAATTAATTTGATTGCAGTGATAATGTAATGCAATCAATGGGCCAAATGTTACCACCATAAGTTGTTTATTATACACGATAAATATAGCATTCGTGAGTAGTCGGCGTGTTGCATATAGCGCACTGTGATATTTTTGCCACAGGTACTGTTGAGGATTATGAGAAAAGACACGCAAAAAGTAGTCACCGTTTACGCGGCTTAGCAAGCGACTGCCTGCGGTGTGTGAGTAAGTGTGTAGCCAGAACAACTTCTCAACGCACACACACTTTTTCGTGTTCCTTTTTTCTTCCCTCAAACACGTATTAATGGATTAGGCCCCGGCGATCGAGCAAGTGATAAAAGTCTATATACCGACTCCCATCTCCGCGGTAGAGAATCCGATCCTTGGGGAAGTGCGGTGGACGAGGAACTTGTCCTTCGGCAACAATGACGGGCCTGGTTTATATTTCGTCAGGCGCAAAGTTGTGTTTTAATCCGACCGTTGCGATGTGAGTGTGGCAGGGAGAAGGCGTCGATCCACATAAATTATCTGGCATTCGTGGTGAGAGAAGCGTAGAAGAGAAATTCTTATATGCGTATTCTCATCACAGGCGGAGCCGGATTTCTCGGGAGTCATCTCTCTGACATGCTGCTGCAGAGCGGCCATTCCGTGATCTGCATGGACAATCTCCTCACCGGGCGCATGGATAACCTGGCCCATCTGCTCGGGCATGAGCGGTTCTCCTTCATTAAATACGACGTCTGCGATTACCTGCATGTCGAAGGGCCCCTCGATGCGGTGATGCACTTTGCGTCGCCCGCCAGTCCTCAGGACTATATGGAGTTCCCGATTGCGACGATGAAGGTCGGGGCCATGGGGACGCATAAAGTATTGGGGCTGGCTCGGGCAAAAAGCGCGCGGTTTATTCTGGCCAGCACCTCGGAAGTTTACGGCGATCCTCTTGTGAATCCTCAGCCGGAAACCTACTGGGGGAATGTGAACCCCATTAGTCCTCGTGGGGTCTACGATGAGGCTAAACGGTTTGCCGAAGCCATGACCATGGCCTTCCATCGCTACCACGGGGTGGACACCAGAATCGTGCGGATTTTTAACACCTTCGGCCCCCGTATGAGGCCGCATGATGGCAGGGTTGTCTCCAGTTTTATCGTCCAGGCGCTCCAGGGGAAGCCGCTTAGCGTGTTCGGCGACGGGCTCCAGACCAGGAGCTTTTGTTACGTCGACGACTTGGCCCGAGGTATTATCTCTTTGCTCATGCTGGATTCGGACAAGACGCCTGAGCAGCGGATGGATCGTAAATTTCTTATCTCGGGGAATACAGGCGCCGAGATGGCCAGCATGCATGAGCCGGTGAATATTGGGAACCCGCGCGAGCTCACGGTGATGGAGATCGCGAAACTGGTGCTGGAGCTCACTCGCTCATCGAGCCAGATCACCCATCACCCCTTGCCGGCCGATGATCCGAAAGTCAGACGGCCGGACATTTCTCGGGCGCGCGCGCTGCTGAACTGGGAACCCCAAGTGCTGCTTGAAGATGCCCTCCTTCGCACGATCGACTACTTCAAGAAAGTCATCTAGTTTCGGTTCGGTGTGAGCGGGCGCGGTCTTGCGTCCATCTCAGGGAAAACGGCCTATAATGGCCGCCTTGACCGCATCGAAACTCCCGCTGTATCCTGTCTAAGTCTTACTATTACTAAGGATAAGTCTTTTTTATGTTGTCTGATCAAAGTAACCAGGCGGAAACGTCGGTCGAGCCTATCGAAGCGACGGGCGTGGAAGAGGTGGTCGCCCTCATTCCTATTCCAGAATATGTCAATGAATTGGTCACGCGAGCCAAGCAGGCCGCAGTTCGGCTGGCGACGCTGTCAACGGCTACGAAGAACCGGGCGCTCCTGGCGATGGCCGAGGCCTTGGAAGAACATAAAGACGCGCTGATCGCCGCCAATGAGCTGGATCTGGAGGCTTTCGGGACTGAGCCGGAGAGGAAGGCGATGGCGGACCGGCTGCGCCTGACGGAGGAGCGAATCGCCGAGATGGCGGTGGGCCTGCGCGAAGTGGCAGCGCTCCCTGATCCGCTTGGTACCATGCCGAAGATGTGGCCGAGGCCGAATGGTATGCAGGTAGGGCGAGTGCGGGTTCCGATCGGCGTTATCGGCATTATTTACGAGTCCCGTCCGAACGTCACGGCTGATTCCGCCGCCCTCTGTTTAAAGTCCGGGAATGTCTGCGTCCTGCGTGGTGGGAGCGAGGCGATCCATTCCAATACGGCGATTGCGAGGGTCCTTTCTGACGCGGCCGAAAAAGCCGGCGTCCCGACCGGGGCGATCACCTTTGTTGCGCGGCCTGAGCGTGAGCTGGTGCCTTTTTTGCTGAAGCAGGATCGCTACATCGATTTGATTATTCCGCGCGGCGGCGAATCGCTGATGAAGGTCGTCACCGAACATGCCACGATTCCTGTCATCAGGCACGATGCCGGCGTCTGTCACATTTATGTCGATGGCGATGCTGACCCTGCCATGGCCGAGCGGGTCTGTTTCAACGCCAAGGTGCAGCGGCCCTCGACCTGCAATGCAGTGGAGACCCTCTTGGTGAATCAGGGCATTGCCAGGAACTGGCTCGCGCCTTTCATTGCAAAGTTAGTCGAGGCTAAGGTCGAGGTGCGCGGTTGCCCGAAGACCTGTCAGTTGTCATCCTCGGCCAAGCCGGCGAGCGACGAGGATTTCGGAAAGGAATTCCTCGACCTCACCGTGGCAGTCAAAGTGGTCAAGAACATTGATGAGGCGATGGAACATATTGCCAAGTATGGTTCACGCCATACAGAAGCGATTGTCACCTCCGACTATCCCAAGGCCATGCGGTTCTTGCGGGAGGTCGATGCCAGCGCCGTGCTGGTGAACGCTTCGACGAGATTGAACGATGGCTATCAATTCGGGCTGGGCGCGGAAATTGGGATCAGTACGTCCCGCATCCATGCCCGGGGTCCGATGGGGCTAGAAGAATTAACCTGCTTTAAGTTTATCGTCTTGGGGAGCGGGCAAGTCCGCGAGTAGATGTCTGCTGACCCACTCTTGGCCGCATTGCACACAGCTGGCCATCTTCGTTTTCCCACGAATCGTTCTTTCGCACAGGCTCTCGAACAGGCGGGCGGGCGAGTCGTCCGCCAAGCCACCGGCCATCTGGTCTTCTATCGCCAGGACGGGCGCAGATTTCTCGCCACAGACCCGGCAGGGAATCCGTTACATGAATGTGAGTGGGGGAGCAATGCCGTAGGCGAAGCGGTGCTTCTCCGTGCCAGAATCCGGTTGGATTGGGGCCAATGGGTCGGGTTGAAACCGGCTGGTTTAGTGAATGAAACCAGCCTCAATCTCGCCAGCAAGCCTGGCTGGCAACGGCTTACGGCTGACGATCTGCGGGCGATGGCCGCTCAGGCGCTCCGGGTTCCGATCGAGGACGTGCGGTTTTTCTATCGCGATGAGGATCTTGTGATCGGGCCGACCGGTCGGGCTACGATTCGCCAGCGGAAAGATGCCTTCTATGTGTTGCAGGATGGGGATTTCGAGGGGGCCAGCTTCATGTCCTGTATGGGGGCGATGAGTTGGGCCTCGATCGACTTTCTGCCAGTCGTCGAACTGTTTAAGTCGCTCTTGCCGGGAACCGGGTCTGCGGTGTTTGAATTCATCCGCGGCCTCTACGACGATCAGAACGAGGGGAGCCAGAGCCCCAGGCCGTTGCGCTATCGCGGGATTCCCGCCTATCCGTCGGAAGCAGCCTTTCGCTTGTTCAGTAATTTCTTTACTCCTCAGGCCTCCTGTGGGACGAACCCCTTCACGCTCTTCATGAATCAAGAACGGTCCAATCAAATCACTTGGTTGCCGGCGGGGATACTGCCGGTTCGATATTTCGACCAGAGTAGCGGCGCCTGCCTAACCCTTCAGGGAGGCCTGCTGCATAAGGTGACGCTGGCATCCGATGTCGCAGGGCTCTCCTACATGAGTGCGAAAGGCCGTCGCATGCTGCCCTGCGATCGGAGCGCAGAGATTGCCCAAGGCCAGGTGATTTTGAAGGAGCGAGAGCGCCAGACTCCCTTGCCTGTGACCCTGCCGCACGAGAGCAGGGAGCAGCCAGACGCATCAGTGGCCATGAGCCCGGTCGATTGGCGATCGGTCTTTGTGCAGGGGGTTCCCGTGATCTCTCCTGCCGAGGCCTATGGCGCGGTATTGCTCTACCCGGAAGACGAATCTGAAATCAACGAACGAGCGGCGCAGCCCTTCGTGGCGGATTATCTACACGATCGTGGCGAACAGGATCGTGAGATCGGCGCGGCCCTGTCCCATGCCGAGCAGGTCCTCATCGACAATGGCGATGCGGTGATTGCGACCTGCGTCCTTTTCGATCGGCCGAGAGACTATATGGTGCGCATTCATGAGGCGGCCCTGGCGCAAAAACAGGCGCAGCAACTTTGGACGGTCTGCGCCGAGATGCAGCGGTGGGATTGGCTCTCGCGCATTCGATTTCTTCCGGTAAACGCATCGCAGGACCAGGCAGCCCCTCCTCTCTATGATTTGATCTATTGGTGGATCCCCTATGGTGACGGGGAGCAGCCGGCCAGGTTGGCTGAAGGGATGAAGGAGATGGCGCGAACTCTTCGGGGAGGAGGCAATGCCTTCGTCGTCGGTCCGGCGCAACTGGGCCGGCATGGCTCGTCCACTGGACTCCATGTCTGCTGGGAAGAACCGGTCGAGCAGCTCCCTACGTTTCGGATGCATCGCACGATCCTGCCGAAAGCGAAGCTGCGGGCGGGGCTCACTTTATTTCACCTGAAGAAGGTCTAGTCCGCTTGCACTGGGTATCACGGATCGATTACGGTTGCCTCCATGAATGAACTGACGTCAGAACAGATTGCAGGTGAGGAGTCGGGCGACAAGATCGTCATTTATTGGGAGCGGGAATATTCGACGGCCATCGCGCCAGAGCGGCTGAAGCTTGACTTCATGCCGCATCGGCCCCTGCTGTCAGGAATGTCGCTGAACGAGCAGCGGACGGTCGCGGTCGAGGGTTATAAAGTGATTCCTGACGATTGCGGCCCGGTGCGAACGGTGGGTCAGTATGGCTGGCTCATTCGGTCTCCGGCTGACTGTAAGATTCGCCGCACGACCGAGGGAGTGAAGTGGCAAGCTCCGCCGATCCTGCCGGAGGAGCGAATCCTTGGCTACAAGTCCTTTTCAGGGACCTATGTCGATTTGATTTTAAATAGCGGCTATCCCAAGCTCTGTTGCGGGATCCGTTTCTATTATCCCAAACAGGTGGGCTTGATGATGAAGGACGTGCCGAACCACTTCTACCACTATCCCGATCGGACGTTTTTTGTGTGGGAGGGGATTAAGACGCAGGAATACAAACGTACGCCGAACATGTACGAATGGCTTCCGGACTACGACGCTTTCACCTCGAATTTTCTGTTGCAACTCACCAAGCCGACGACGATCAAACGGGGCGATCCCATTGGGATCGTGGTGCCAGTGATGCTGCCCAAGCAGTTTGCGCTCGAAGAGCTCAAACGTCCCTAGGGCTCGTTAGTAGTCTGGCACGCGCCGCCGTCCGCGGTGTGCGGCGCGGTCGCGAATCCTCTCTTCTGCCGCATTGTGGCCTTCGACCCACGTATCGCCCCTCATATTGGACAGGCCGTGAAAGTGCGCGCCTCCCTCATAGGTGGAGCCACCGCCTGGGGGATTGACAGGGTTCCTGGGCCTCAGTATGATGCAGCAACCTTTAATACTCATCCTGCGAGGTGAGTAAGGAGTTTTTATGATCGTTATTCAGGCTTGTGTCTGCCGACACATCTCAACCTTCTCATCGAATGTCGATGAGGGGGTTTTTTTATGCCAGAAAGTTGAATGAATCATGGCGATGACTCAGAACGATCGACCCCAGGAACGGCTGATTATGGATGCGGGAGACATCGCTCGGGCGGTGACCCGTATTGCGCATGAGATTCTCGAGCGGAATAAGGGCATGCAGAATCTGGCGTTGATCGGAATCAGAACCGGTGGGGTGCATCTGGCCCATCGGCTGGTGCAACGGATCCAAGAGATTGAATCGGCTTCCGTGCCGATCGGCGAGTTGGACGTTACCCTCTATCGGGACGACCTGTCGATGCGGAAGGAACAGCCGATTCTCCGCATGACGTCGGTTCCGTTTGATATTTCAGACAAAGTGATTGTGCTGGTGGATGACGTCCTGTTCACGGGGCGAACCATCCGCGCGGCGATGGACGGATTGATCGATCTGGGCCGGCCGGCGGAGATTCAGCTGGCGGTGCTGGTCGACCGGGGTCATCGGCAGCTGCCGATCAAGGCGACCTATATCGGGAAAAATATTCCGACGTCCCGTGAAGAGGACATTCAAGTGTTATTAGAAGAACAAGGCGAGGATGATCGGGTGGTGATCCTCAAGGCCTGAGGTGGAGGGAACGATGAGTCTCAAACGCAAAGACCTCTTGAGCCTGGCGCCCTTGTCGGTGGACGAGATCAAGCTGATCCTGGAGACAGCCGATTCGTTCAAGGAAGTGACCGGGCGGGAAATCAAGAAAGTTCCGGCGCTCCGTGGCCGCACGGTGGTCAATCTCTTTTTCGAGCCCAGTACGAGAACGCGCACATCGTTCGAGCTGGCGGCGAAACGGCTGAGCGCCGACGTGATCAACTTTTCGCCTTCGTCGAGCAGTGTCGTCAAAGGGGAAACGTTGCTCGATACCGCGCGCAATATCGAAGCGATGCAGGCGGATATTATCGTCCTGCGTCATCCTTCGGCCGGCGCAGCCGAGGCCCTGGCCCGCGGGGTGAAGTCCGCCGTGATCAATGCCGGAGACGGATGGCATGAGCATCCGACGCAAGGGCTCTTGGATCTCTACACGATTCGCGAGCGGGGCCTGTCGTTCGAGGGGCTCAAGGTGGCGATCGTCGGTGACGTAGCCCATAGCCGGGTGGCCCGTTCGAACATTTATGCTTTGGTCAAGTTGGGAGCGGAAGTTCGGGTAGTGGGGCCTCCGACGATGATCCCGGCAGGAGTCGAGAAGCTGGGCGTGCGCGTCTACTACCATCTCGATGAGGCTCTGCGCGACGTGCAGGTCATCATGATGTTGCGTCTGCAGCTGGAGCGGCAAGGGAAGGCCCTGTTCCCGACCATTCGCGAATATGCGCGGCTCTACGGATTGACGTCCGAGCGAGTTAAGCTGGCCGATCCCAAGGTGATCGTGATGCATCCTGGGCCGATCAATCGGGGAGTCGAGATCGCGCCGGAAGTGGCGGATAGTTTGTCGTCGGTGATCTTGGACCAGGTGGCGAACGGCGTGGCCGTTCGCATGGGTATTCTTTATCTCATGTCAGGAGCGAACTAAATCGTGGCTATTCACATTGCAGGCGGGCACGTGATCGATCCGGGACGGTTCAATGGCGTGGCCGATGTGTTGATCAATGAGGGGCGGATCGTGGCGGTGGGGCCCAACCTCAAAGTTCCGGCTGGCGCCACGAAGATCGATGCCAAGGGTCGGTTGGTCCTTCCCGGGTTTGTCGATCTCCATGTCCATTTCCGGGAGCCAGGCTTTGAATACAAAGAATCGATTCAAAGCGGCGCAGCCGCAGCGGTGGCAGGCGGCTTCACCTCGGTCTGTTGCATGCCCAATACGAACCCCGCGAACGACAATCAGGCAATTACGGAATTCATGCTGGAGCGGGGGAAAGCGGCCGGGCTGGCGAATGTGTTTCCCATCGGCGCGATCACGAAAGGCTTGGAAGGCAAGGAGTTGGCGGAGATTGGCGACTTGCGGCGCGCTGGGTGTGTGGCCATCTCGGATGACGGGAAGCCAGTGATGAACAGCCTCGTGATGCGGCGCGCAATGGAATATGCCCTGGCCTTCGACGTGGCGGTGGTCGACCATTGTGAAGATCTGCATCTCGCCGAGGGGGGCTGCATGAATGAAGGAGTTGTCTCGACTGAGTTGGGGCTCCCTGGTATGCCGTCTGCGGCGGAAGATGTGATGGTGTCGCGGAATATCGCCCTGGCGGAACTGACTGGCGCCAGGCTGCATCTGGCCCATATCAGCACCGAGGGATCGGCTAGGATGGTGCGGGAGGCCAAGTCCCGCGGGTTGAGAGTCACTGCCGAGGCCTGCCCCCATCACTTCACCATCACGGAGGAAACGGTTCGGGGCTATAACACCTATGCCAAAATGAATCCTCCGCTCCGGACCGAGAAAGATGTGCAAGCGATCAAAGAAGGTCTGCGCGACGGCACGATCGATGCCATTGCCACAGACCATGCGCCTCATGCCACGCAGGAAAAACAACTGGGGTTTGCGGAAGCGCCCTTCGGCATCGTCGGATTGGAGACGGCGCTACCCTTGACCCTTGCCTTGGTCGAGGAGGGCATCTTGTCCTTGGAGTCCGCGGTCGATAAATTGAGCACGGCTCCCGCGAAGGTGTTTGGATTGGCCAAGGGCACTTTGGCAATCGGGGCGGATGCCGATGTGACGATTGTGGATCAGCATGAACAGTGGGAAGTCGATCCGGCCAAGTTTTTTTCAAAGAGCCGCAACACTCCCTTTGCCGGCTGGAAGGTGAAGGGGCGCGTGAGGACGACCATCGTCAGTGGCCGAGTGGTATTCGAAGCCAGCCGGGCGGAGGGCTAGTGTTGCGCTCATCCCGTTGGTGGCTGATCGGTTGTTTGACCTGTGAATGGCTGGCGCTGGGCATCTGGGTCGGCGGGCTGCTGGTGCTTATCGGGGCGGTCATTCCCGCCGTTTTCAATACGTTCGGCGGGCAGGACTCAGGCGGGTTCTTTCTGACGAGAGCCTTTGAGGGGTATAATCGATTCGCGATTGGAGCGCTGACGGTGTTGTGTGCTGGCACCTGGTATCGCTGGTGGAGTGGCAATCAGGACGTGGCGGTCAGCCGGGCTGAGATGGGTTTGCTGATGGGGATGACGGTGATCGCCGGTATCATCATTCTCTGGCTGCATCCGCTCGTGGCTTCGCTCCAGGCGCAGGCTTTTGCGGTGAAAGAGGAGGCGGCGCGGAAGGCGGCGTTCGAAGCGTTCTTCCGTATCCATATGCCGGTCCGGTCGCTCTACATGGTCAATCTCGTACTGGGAATTGTGCTGACAGGAATGAAAGCTCAACGGTCGCTGCGGCGGGATAGAGTGGTGACGTGAAACAAGCATTGTTGGCATTGGCAGATGGCACCCTCTTCGAGGGGCGCGCGTTGGGATACGAAGGGGAGACGGCCGGCGAAGTCGTGTTTAACACGGCCATGACCGGCTATCAGGAAGTCTTGACCGATCCCTCCTATAAAGGACAGATCATCACGATGACCTGTCCTCACATCGGCAATTACGGGGTGACGCCGGAGGATATTGAGTCGCGGAAGATCTGGGCCGAAGGGTTTGTCGTCAAAGAGGCCAGCACGCTCGCCAGCAACTGGCGCAGCAAGCAACAGCTACAGGCCTACCTCCAGGAAGCGAAGATCGTCGGCATTGAGGGGCTAGATACCAGGGCCCTCACGCGTCATCTGCGTGAACATGGTTCGCAGCAGGGCCTCATTACCCATATCGAGACGGACGCCCGTCGTGCTGTAGCCAAGGCCAAGGCGGCCCCCAGCATCATTGGTCGGGATCTCGCGACCACTGTGACCTGTCAGACAGCCTATCAATGGATAGAGGGATCGGGTGAATGGATTCCTTCGCTCGGCAAGAAGCCCCGCGCCGCTGCGACCAAGCGGTGGCATGTTATCGCCTATGATTTCGGCGTAAAGCAGAATATCCTTCGTCAGCTCGTGGATGCCGGCTGCCATGTGACTGTCGTGCCGGCTTCGACGACGGCGAAACAGGTGGCGTCCCTCAGACCGGACGGGATTTTTCTTTCAAACGGCCCGGGCGATCCGGAAGGCGTGCCCTACGCGATTCAATCGGTGCGGGAACTGATCGGCCAATATCCGCTCTTCGGTATTTGTTTGGGTCATCAGATCCTCGGCCTCGCGTTGGGGCTCAAGACCTATAAGTTGAAGTTTGGCCATCATGGGGCGAACCATCCGGTCATGAACCTGCGCACGAGACAGGTCGAGATTACTTCGCAGAACCATAATTTTGCGGTGCAAGTCACGCAGCCAATCACATCCGTGCCGGATCGTCCGCTCGTGGTTGAGACAACCTTCGGGAAAGTCGCCGTGACCCATGTAAGTTTGAACGACCATTCGATCGAAGGATTGGCCTGTGTGGATCGTCCGGTATTTTCGGTCCAGTATCACCCGGAAGCCTCTCCTGGCCCCCATGACTCTGGTTACTTATTTGCCGAGTTTACTCAGCTCATGGAGAAACAGCATGTATAGGATTGTCACCATGGTTGGCCGGCTCTGTCTCCTCGTCATCATCGGTTTGCAGTCAGGCTGCATCACGGTCAATCTAATCGAGCCCTCCGGGCCGGTCCGGGAAGTGCAGCTGAGCGGCACGGGCGACGGAAAAGTGCTGGTGCTGGATCTGTCTGGGGTCATCAGCGCGCAAGATAAAGACGGCCTCATGCCGCATCCCAACATGGTGGCCCTGTTCAAGGAAGAGCTGACGCGGGCCGCGAAAGACGACCAGATCAAAGCCCTGGTGCTTCGCATCAATAGTCCCGGTGGCACGGTGACCGCCTCGGACATCCTTTATCACGAGTTGCGGGAGTTCAAGCTCAAAAAGAAGGTGCCCGTGATCGCCTCGATGATGGATGTGGCCGCATCTGGGGGCTATTACCTGGCCATGGCGGCGGACAGTATTTGGGTCCATCCCTCGACGGTGACGGGGAGTATCGGCGTGATCATGCTGACCGTCAATGCGCGAGGCCTGCTGGAGAAAGTGGGACTCGAAGCCAACGCGATTACGTCCGGCCCCCGCAAAGATATGGGTTCGCCTTTTCGGGTGATGACGGTTGAAGAACGAGCCATTTTCCAAAGTGTGATCGATTCGTTTTATCATCGGTTCCTGTCGGTGGTGGAGGAGGGGCGACCGCAACTGTCGTCTGCGCAGATCAGGAAACTGGCCGACGGGCGGATCTATTCAGGAGACCAAGCCAAGGCGGTGGGCTTGATCGACGAGATCGGGTATCTGGATGACGCGATCGAGATGGCCAAAAAAAAAGCCGGTCTGACGGAGGCGCGGGTCGTGACCTATGGGCACAGGGGCGAGTATCAGAATAATATCTATTCGCGTTTGTTCGGGACGAGTGCCGGCATGGCCGGGTTCGCCAATTTAGATTTGCTGTCGATGGTGCGGGGTGGAACGCCGCAGTTCATGTACCTTTGGATGCCGTAGGTTGCCATGGCACGTGCTGCTCAATCCATTGATCGAGCCTTAGCCACTCCCATCGGGCGGCGGGCGATGTTGGCGCTAGGCGCCCAGGGGGCGATGCGCCTCTGCGCCGCGCTCGGAGTCGGGGCCGCCATGAGTTTGTTCGGCAGCCTGACTGGCTGTTATCGCGCGCCAGGCACGGCTCGCGATCAGGTGATTTTCTTCTCCGAAGAGAAGGAAATGCAGTTTGGCTTGAGCGCCTACCGCGAGGTGTTGCGGTCAGCGCCCCTCAGCGACAATGCGGAAATCAACGAGCTGGTGCAACGGGTCGGACGGAGAATCGCGGCCGCCGCCAACAAGCCTGAGTATCAGTGGGAGTTTGCCGTCATTCAAGACGACAAGATGGTCAACGCCTTCGCGCTGCCTGGTGGAAAGGTGGCGATTTTCACCGGGATTCTCAAACATACGAAAGACGACGTTGGATTGGCGACGGTGGTGGGGCATGAAGTCGCCCATGCGTTACAGCGGCATGGAGTGGAGCGGATGAGCCGGAGCATCCTGGATCAAATCGCGCAATTGGGGGCTTTGGCCGGGGCGGTCTCAGGCAGTGTCAACCCCGGTGCGATGCAGGGGCTCTTGGGCGCTTACGGAGTCAATGTGTCTTTGCCCTTCAACCGAAAACAGGAATCGGAAGCCGATTACGTCGGGCTCCGTTTGATGGCGCAAGCGGGATACGACCCGCGTGAGGCCGTTCCTTTTTGGGAGCGCATGAGTGGCTGCCCGAGGCAGATGATCGGTAAGGTCTGCTTCAGGTCGCAGCAGTCGATCCCGGAATTTTTGTCCACCCATCCGTCCGATTTAACTCGTATCAACCAGATCGAATCCTGGCTTCCTGAGGCGCTCCAGCATTATCATGGGCCGGGGGGCGGGGTGGCTCCGCCGCCCGCTGCGCCATACAGGCCTGCGATCGGGCCCATGCCACAACCGAGCTAGCTGACTTTGAGCGAGGTTTTTGTGCCAAGGCGAACAGATATCAAATCCATTCTATTAATCGGGTCCGGCCCGATCGTGATCGGTCAGGCCTGTGAGTTCGACTATTCCGGCACGCAGGCCTGCAAAGCGCTGAAAGAGGAAGGCTACCGGGTCATTCTCATCAACAGCAATCCTGCCACGATCATGACCGACCCGGAACTGGCCGATCGGACTTATGTAGAGCCAATCACGACCGAAGTGGTCGAAAAGGTGATCGAGCGAGAACGGCCAGACGCCCTGCTCCCGACCATGGGGGGCCAGACCGCGTTGAATACCACGATGGCCTTGGTCAAACGGGGGACGCTCGAAAAGTATGGTGTGAAACTGATCGGCGCCTCAGCCGAGGCGATCCATAAGGCCGAGGACCGCGAAGCCTTTAAACATGCGATGCAGCGAATCGGTTTGCGGGTACCGTCTAGCGGCACGGCCCATAACCGTGATGAAGCCATCAAGATTCTCGAGCAGACCGGATTCCCTTCGATTATCCGTCCCTCCTTCACCATGGGCGGAACCGGCGGAAACATTGCCTATAACCGGGAAGAGTTCGAGAAGCTGATCGATTGGGCTTTGGCCATGAGTCCGGTCAGCCAGGTGCTGATTGAGGAATCGCTCATCGGATGGAAAGAATATGAACTCGAGGTGATGCGCGACCTTAAGGACAATGTCGTCATCATCTGTCCCATCGAGAACCTGGATCCGATGGGAGTCCATACGGGGGACAGCATCACTGTCGCGCCGGCCATGACCCTCTCGGACAAAGAGTATCAGCGTATGAGGGATGCCGCAGTCCGGATCATCCGCGAGATTGGCGTCGATACAGGCGGTTCGAACGTGCAGTTCGGCCTGGATCCCAAGAATGGCGACATGGTCGTCATCGAAATGAATCCGCGCGTGTCGAGAAGTTCCGCGCTCGCCTCCAAGGCGACGGGGTTCCCTATCGCCAAGATTGCGGCGAAGCTTGCCGTGGGCTATACGCTGGATGAAATCACCAACGACATCACCGGCGTGACCAAAGCCTCCTTCGAACCGACCATCGACTATGTGGTGGTGAAGATCCCCCGCTTTACTTTCCAGAAGTTTCGTGGGGCCGATCCGACCCTCACGACGCAGATGAAATCGGTGGGCGAAGTGATGGCGATCGGTCGCACCTTTAAAGAGGCTTTGCACAAGGCGATTCGTTCGTTGGAATTGAACATGAGCGGCCTCTCTTCGCGGGAGGGGTTGGATTGCGGCATCCCAGAGGGATTCGATAGGGCGCAGGGGCTGGAGCGGGTTCGGCAACATCTGCGGACTCCGATTGCCGAGCGATTGTGGCATGTGGCGGACGGCATGCGTCTCGGTCTGTCGAACGGCGACCTCTTTGCCCTCACGATGATCGACCCCTGGTTCCTGGAACAGGTTCGGGAGTTGATTCAATTCGAAGCGGTGTTGGTCGGCCAGGCTGGTAAGAAGCCAGCGGTGCTTGAGGAGTCGCTCTTATGGCAGGCCAAGGAACTGGGGTTCTCGGATGATCGTATCGCGCAACTCATTGGCGGTACTGCTGCCTCGATCCGGAAGCAGCGGACCAAGCCCCAGGGCAAACGAGGCGTGACCTATAAGCGCGTGGACACCTGCGCCGCGGAGTTTGAAGCCCATACCCCCTATCTCTATTCGACCTACGGCAGTGAATGCGAGGCTCGCCCGACGGACCGGAAGAAAGTGATCATCCTCGGTAGCGGGCCAAACCGCATCGGGCAAGGGATTGAATTCGACTACTGTTGCGTCCATGCGGTCATGGCCCTGCGCGAAGAGGGCATCGAATCGATCATGGTGAATTGCAATCCTGAAACGGTGAGCACGGACTACGACACCTCGGATCGGCTCTATTTCGAGCCGCTGACAGAGGAAGACGTCCTCAATATCGTGGAGCGTGAACAGCCGCTGGGCGTCGTGCTGCAGTTCGGCGGGCAGACGCCCCTGAAGCTTGCCTTGCCTCTCTCCAAGGCCGGGGTGAAAATTTTGGGTACGAGTCCTGAGGCGATCGACCGGGCCGAAGATCGGGAACGATTCCGCGACCTCCTGGATAAACTGGGGCTCCGCCAGGCGGAGTGTGGTATGGCCCGATCCGTAGACGAGGCGTTGAAGATTGCGGCGCAGATCACCTATCCGGTCATGGTGCGGCCTTCGTATGTGTTGGGCGGGCGGTCCATGCAGATCGTCTATGCCGAAGCAGGCTTGCTGGAATATATGACCACGGCGGTTAAGGCCTCGCCGAAACATCCGGTGCTGATCGACTGCTACCTTTCTGATGCAATCGAAGTCGATGTCGACGCCATTTCAGACGGGACGAACGTTGTGGTGGCAGGGATCATGGAGCATATCGAAGAAGCCGGGGTCCATTCGGGGGACTCGGCCTGTTCCTTGCCGCCCTATTCGCTCAAGCCGAGCGTCGTAGAAGAGATTCGCCGGCAAATGAAGGCTCTGGCCCTGGAACTGGGCGTGATCGGTTTAATGAACGCGCAATTTGCCGTGAAAGAGGATACGATCTACGTGCTCGAGGTCAATCCACGAGGCTCGCGTACTGTGCCTTTTGTCAGTAAGGCCATCGGGGTGCCCTTGGCCAAGCTGGCCATGAAGGTGATGGTGGGCAAAACCTTGCCGGAACTGGGGTTCACCGAGGCCCCTGCGCCGGTGCATTTGTCCGTGAAAGAATCAGTATTCCCCTTCAATAAGTTTCCCGGGGTGGATGTCCTCTTGGGGCCGGAGATGAAGTCGACCGGCGAAGTGATGGGCATCGATCAGGATTTCGGTTGGGCCTTCGCCAAGTCCCAGGCGGGAGCCGGCGCGCCGCTACCCAAGGAAGGCACGGCCTTCATCAGCGTGAAAGAAAGCAATCGTCCCGCGGCGCTGGAGGTGGTGAAACAGCTGCATAAGCTGGGGTTCAACATCCAGGCGACGAGCGGCACGGCTGGCTATTTGCGGGACCATGGGGTGCCGGCGGAAACCGTGAACAAGGTCAAAGAAGGCCGTCCCCATATCGTGGACCATATCAAGAACGGGCAGGTGGCCTTGGTTGTGAATACTGTGAGCAACGCGGCGTCTCATGCCGATTCCTTGTCGATTCGCCGGGAGGCCTTGAATAGAGGGCTAGCCTATTATACGACTATCCGGGGCGCGCGAGCGGCGGTCATGGGCATTGAAGCGATTTTGAAGACAGAGCTCACGATTCGGTCGTTACAGGAATATCACCACCACTTATAGAGGACGTTATACTATGCCGACACCGATCACGCGAAAGGGGCACGAGGCACTTCAGGCAGAGCTTGATCGCCTTCGCAAAGTCGAACGCGCCAAAAATATCGAAGCCATTGCCGAAGCGCGAGCCCATGGCGACTTGAGCGAGAATGCGGAGTACGATGCCGCCAAGGAGCGCCAGGGGTTCATCGAATCGCGCATCATCGAGCTCGGATCGAAGCTAGCCGACGCCCGCATCATCGAAACGGCAGGGCGGGTCTCCGAGACCATCGTGTTCGGCGCCACGGTGGTCGTGATCGAACAGGAGTCGCAGTCGAAGCGTCAATACACGCTGGTGGGCCAGGATGAAGCCGATATGAAAGTGAACCGCATCTCGATTCAGTCTCCGGTCGGCAAGGCGCTGATCGGTAAGCGAGTCGGCGAGTTCGTCGAGGTCAAGACCCCGGTGAAGATTGTCGAATACGAAGTGGTGGAGATTCGTTTCGAAGAGTTGTAGTCGCGCCCCCTCCTGGGCGCATCACGCTGCTGACCGACTTCGAAGATCGGGACTCGTTCGTGGCGAGCATGCAGGGGGTGGTTCTCACCATCAATCCCCAGGCCACCTTCGTCGGTCTCTCGGGCCATGTGCCG
>NSIK01000028.1 GCA_002737345.1 Nitrospirota bacterium | reverse complement strand
GCTAGCAGCGCGCCCTCATCGCTAAGAGCGAGGGCTACTTCTTCCTGGCTCCCGACAACGGATTGCTAACGTATATCCGCGCCGGGAACCCMGAAATGGAAGTGCGCGAGATCGAGAATGATGCCTATCGTGTGCCATCAGCGGGCCACACCTCGAGACACAATAATTAAGGCTGCTGCAGCCTGCTCACGCAGCAGGGTACGGTCTCTTCAGTGATCCGTTGAGGCGAGTCTGGAATAATGTCAATGGTCTAGCTACTTTTCGTTTGGCGAATCAGTCTCGTGCGATCCTCCCTCGCGCGCGTTTATCGAGGGCCTTCGGAGGCTTCGCGTTGCGCGAGCACAGAAGATCATCAGCCTCCATTCCCCCTCTTTTAGTAACGTGGGGCTGATGCCAGAACTAGCGTTGTTGTTTCGATGGATGCTTGCAGGATTGCAACCATGCTGGTGAGCTCGGGAAGCGAGGTGCTTAGTGGCGGCAGGAGAATGAGGACGTTGCCGATCGGGCGGAGTAGGAGCCCTCGTTTGCGCGCTTCCATCGTGACTTTATGTCCCATCCTGGTTTCGAGCGGGTAAGGCTTCTTTGTTTTCTTYTCCTCCACCAACTCGATGGCAGCCATCAATCCCTTTTGCCTGATCTCTCCCACATGGGGGAGTTGCCGGAGCGGTTGAAGGAGCCGCGCCACCGTTTTAATCTTGGGTTGCAGTCTCGCGAGCGTCTTCTCTTTCTTGAACACCTCAAGATTGGCCAGGGCCACGGCACAGCCGAGTGGATTGCCTGTATAGCTGTGCCCATGAAAGAAGGCTTTGAAGTCCTCGTACTTGCCGAGAAAYCCCTTATAGATCTCCTCAGTGGTCACGGTTGCGGCCAGGGGCATGTAGCCGCCGGTTAGACCCTTGCTGATCGCCATTAAGTCCGGCGTCACTCCCTCATGCTGGCAGGCGAACATTTTTCCAGTGCGGCCGAATCCTGTGGCCACTTCATCGGCAATCAAGAGCACCTGGTATTTCGTGCAGAGCTCACGGATTCGTTTCAGATAGCCGGGCGGAGCTGTAATCATGCCGGCTGCTGCCTGCACTAGCGGCTCGATGATGAAACCAGCCAGGTCTCGGTTCCGCTTCTTGAGGATCTGCTCGATCGGATCGAGGCAGGCCATCTGGCACGACGGATAGGTCTGGTTGAGCGGGCAGCGGTAGCAATAGGGAGGATCTGCTTCCAGAGTGGGGAAGAGGAGCGATTTGAACCGTTCATGGAAGAGTTCGATATTGCCCACGCTGACTGCGCCGAGGGTATCGCCGTGATAGGCCAGCTTCAGATGGAGAAAGGTATTCTTGGGGCCCGCCCCCGGATGCCGTTGCTGCCAATATTGAACCGCCATTTTGAGTGCTACTTCCACCGCCGTTGATCCGTTGTCGGAATAGAATACGCGCTTCAGGCCCTTGGGCATGATGCGAATGAGTTCGCGCGCGAGTTGAATGGCCGGTGGATTGGAGAGGCCGAGGAAGCTGGAATGTGCGATCTTCTCGAGTTGGCTTTTGATGGCCCGGTCGAGCGTCGGGTGGCGATGCCCATGCAGGTTCACCCAGATGGAGGAGGTCCCGTCGAGGTACTTCTTCCCCTCCGTATCGATCAGGTAGGACCCCTTCCCCCTCTCGATAATGAGCGGTTGCTCCTGCTCCCATTCCTGCATTTGGGTAAAGGGGTGCCAGAGGTAGGCTCGGTCCCAGTCCGCGAGGGGGGTGGCGCGATTTTTCTTAGCCATGGTCATTCGGGTCTGTACAAAACAGGTGCGTGGGTGGCTTATGGGTGCCAACGAAAATCACGGTGCGGCGCGAATTATACGAGGGGGCGACTGCTTTGACAACCTGGGGGGCAGTAACTATAATGAACTGATTTTATTGGAAAAAGAGTTAGCATTTGCAAAGCCTTATACGCAATTTTTCGATTATCGCCCATATTGATCACGGCAAATCTACCCTCGCTGACCGGATCCTCGACGCAACTGGCGCGGTGACTGCCCGAGAAGCCAAGGAGCAGATCCTTGATGCGATGGACCTGGAACGGGAACGGGGCATCACGATCAAGGCCCATGCGGTCGCGATCAAGTATCGGGCCAAAGACGGGAAGACCTACTCCTTGCATTTGATCGATACGCCGGGTCACGTGGACTTCACCTATGAGGTCTCACGCAGTCTTGCCGCATGCGAAGGAGCGCTTTTGCTCGTCGATGCTACACAGGGTGTGCAGGCGCAAACTATTGCCAATGTGAATTTGGCCATGGCGAACAACCTCACGATCATTCCTGTTATCAATAAGATCGATCTGGCCAGCGCCGATGTCGAGGGTACCAAACAGTCGATCTCCGATGTGCTGATGCTGGATGCGACCGATGCCCTCTTGATCAGCGCAAAAGAGGGCATCGGTGTGCCGGAGGTTTTAGAGGCTGTCATCGAACGGATTCCGCCGCCTTCCGGATTTCCTGCTGCGCCTCTCAAGGCGCTCATCTTTGATTCCTGGTTCGACAATTATCAGGGTGTGATCGTGTTGGCCCGGATCGTCGATGGCTCCGTGCGGCCCGGCATGAAAATTAAAGTTATGTCGAACGAGCGGGTGTTCGAAGTGATGGAGGTCGGACAATTCAGCCCGAAGCGGACAAAGAAGACTGAGCTCTTGACCGGCGAAGCGGGCTATCTCTGCGCCAATATGCGGGAAGTCGCGGACGTGAAGATCGGCGATACCCTCACGGATGCGGTGACGCCCACGAGCACGCCCTTCCCYGGCTATAAAGAAGTGAARCCGC
>NSIK01000027.1 GCA_002737345.1 Nitrospirota bacterium | reverse complement strand
GCCAGAGACCTCGCTGGCTTTGGGGTTCGGGTTCCGTTGCGGTTTCCTGGGTCTCCTCCATATGGAAATCATCCAGGAGCGCCTCGAACGCGAATACAACCTGACCTTRCTCACGACYGCGCCGACCGTCGTCTATCGCGTGTTGCTGACTAATGGCGAGGTGATAGAGGTGAATAACCCCTCGCAGCTTCCTCCCCCCAGCAGCATCGAATCTTTCGAGGAGCCGTTCATTCTGGCTTCGGTCATTACGCCGGAACGCTACATGGGGGCCATCATCCAGCTCTGTCAGGAACGCCGCGGCATTCAGCGGGGCATTCAATTTCTCGATCCGACGAGGGTGACGATCAGTTACGAAATGCCGCTCAACGAAGTCATTCTCGATTTCTACGACAAGCTCAAGTCGCGCACGCAAGGCTATGCCTCGCTGGACTACGAATTGCTCGGCTATCGCCAGTCCGATCTCGTGCGGCTCGACATTCTCTTGAATGGCGAATCGGTCGATGCCTTGTCCTTCATTACYCATAAAGATCGGTCCATTCAGCGCGGACGTCAGTTGGCCGAGAAAATGAAGGAACTCATTCCTCGGCAGATGTAYGAGATCGCCATTCAGGCGGCGATCGGGAGCAAGGTCATTGCACGCGAGACGATCGGCGCTATGAAGAAGAACGTCTTGGCGAAATGCTATGGCGGCGATATTTCGCGAAAGCGCAAGCTCCTCGATAAACAGAAGGAAGGCAAGAAGCGCATGAAATCCGTGGGGAACGTAGAAGTGCCGCAAGAGGCTTTCCTTGCCATCTTGAAAGTTGGTGACGAGTGAGCGGGGAGCCAAACCTTCCCCCGTCGGGCGGTCTTGTCTCTGCGGCTAGCGAGAAGCGCACGGATGCAACAGGCGCGACAACCGTCCTCGATGAGCCCTCGACATCGCAGCCTGGCAGGAAGTCGATCTTTCGTGAATATGCGGAAGCCATTGTCGTGGCGATGCTCCTGGCCTTTGCGATCCGGGTGTTCATCGTGCAGGCGTTCAAGATTCCGTCCGGCTCGATGATCCCCACCCTGTTGATTGGGGATCATATTTTAGTGAGCAAGCTGTCTTACGGTATTCAATGGCCCAGTCAGTGCAAGTTCCAAGTGGCCTTACCTCCCGTCAATTGCTACGCGTCGCAGGCACTCATCGAATTCGGCAAGCCGCAGCGGGGCGACGTGATCGTGTTCCGGTTCCCTGAAGATGAGGAAAAGGATTTCATTAAACGGATCGTGGGGGGSCCTGGCGATACCGTGCAGGTGCTCAATAAGGCCATCT
>NSIK01000026.1:10000-87200 GCA_002737345.1 Nitrospirota bacterium | reverse complement strand
GACCGTCCCGGATGGCGCCTATTTTGCGATGGGTGACAATCGCGATCAAAGTCTGGATAGCCGGTTTTGGGGCTATGTGCGCGAGGAGAAGATTCGTGGGAAGGCGTTTCGCATTTATTGGTCGTGGAGCGGGCAGGGACAATGGACGGAGTGGGTCAGATGGGATCGATTCGGCAAAGCCATTCAGTAAATAAAACGACGAGACAGGCTGCGGCAGGCTCAGGCGGACCGAGGCGAGAGGGGCCTGCATCGCCGAAAATCCTGCGGCAATATATTGCGCGGTTTCCGCAAGCCTCCGTGCTCGTCATCGGCGACCTCATCCTCGATCATTATATCTGGGGCCGTGTGAGCCGGATCTCGCCGGAAGCCCCGGTGCCGGTGGTCCATGTCGATTCTGAATCCTTCAGGCTCGGCGGCGCTGCCAACGTCTTCAATAACATTCTAGCTTTGGGCGGCAAAGCCGACCTTTGCGGCGTCATCGGGTCGGACGAGTCGGGCCGGATGCTTCTGAAAGAATTGGGCACAAGCCGTTCCGGGCGCGGCGGGGTCGTGATCGATCCGGATCGCTCGACCACCAGGAAGTCCCGCGTTATCGCCCATAATCAGCAGATCGTGCGGTACGACGTGGAGCGACGCGGGGAGCTTAAGCCTGCGATGCAACGGAAGATCCTTCGTTACGTCGAATCGCGGTTGCGGGATCTCTCCTGCCTCGTAGTGTCGGACTATGCCAAGGGAGTGGTGAGCGCTAGCTTGATGGYAAACTTGACGCGCCTCGCCTTGTTGCGCGGCATCCCCCTCGTCGTCGATCCGAAAGTCGAAAATTTCAGCTATTACAAGGGGGCGACGGTCATCACGCCGAACCACCTGGAAGCGATGCAAGCCGCCGGCGTGCATGGCGACGACGATCAGGCCAGCAATGATGCCGGTGCGATCATCCGCCAGCGGTTGGGCTGTCAGGCGGTGCTCATTACGCGTGGCGAAAAAGGGATGAGTCTGTACGAGGGAGAGGGAGTCTCTTGGCATATTCCAACCCAGGCCCGCCAGGTCTACGATGTCACCGGCGCAGGAGATACAGTGATCGGGACCTTGGCGCTTGCGCTGTCGACCGGTGCCTCGATGAGGGATGCGGCGGTGCTGGCGAATCACGCGGCTGGCGTTGCCGTTGGCATGGTGGGCACTGCGACTCTGTCGGCACAGCAGCTTTCGGAGGCTTTAGGCCATGACTAGGACGCCTTTCGTGACGGTCGTCATTCCGGCCCGGTATGGGTCGACGCGTTTTCCCGGGAAGCCTCTGGCCATGCTCGGGCTGAAGCCCATGATCCAGCATGTCTATGAACAAGCGGCGGCCTGCCGTCTGGTTTCCGATGTGCTGGTGGCCACCGACCATAAACGGATCAAGGAGACAGTGGAAGCATTCGGCGGGCAGGCGGTAATGACCAGCGGAGCCTATCGGACGGGCACCGATCGGGTTGCCGAGGTTTCGCGTCTGGTTCGCGGGGACTTTTTCGTGAACCTCCAAGGAGATGAGATCCCGCTGCAGCCTGAGTTGTTGGCGGACCTCATYGAGCCGTTCCTAGCAAGCGGCGCCGAGATGGGGACCTTGAAGCGCGCGATCGACTCGACGGAGGATCTCCACAATCCCTCAGTGGTGAAGGTGGTCACAGATCATCAGGGCAACGCCCTCTATTTTTCGCGCGCGCCGATTCCGGTGGTGAGGGACGACGCCGGCCATGTGGCCGTTGTAGGGCTGCACTACATTCATCTGGGTCTGTATATCTACCGGCGCGATATCCTGTTGAAGATCGAGGCGCTGCCCACCGGACGGTTGGAGGAGGCGGAGAGCCTTGAGCAGCTGCGCGCCTTGGAGCACGGGATTTCAATCAAAGTCTGGGAAACCAAACGGGCCTCCTTGCGGGTGGATAGGCCGGAAGATGTCGAGCTGGTGACGGAGAAGCTGCGCCACTTTGAGGCCGTGAAGGGGGAGTTGGCTGCGATCAGAGCCACCCACGGGAAGTAGCCCTCGGTGGCAGAGATGTTGGAATTATAGGATCGGACAAGATGGGGGCAGCCATGAGTAAATTCATTTTCGTCACCGGCGGCGTCGTCTCCTCACTGGGGAAAGGGCTCGCATCGGCTTCGATCGGCAACTTGCTGGAAAGCCGCGGGTTGAAGATCACCTTCCTGAAGCTCGACCCCTACATCAACGTCGATCCCGGTACGATGAATCCCTATCAGCATGGGGAAGTCTACGTCACGGACGACGGCGCAGAAACGGACCTGGACCTCGGCCACTATGAGCGGTACACGTCCCTGACCCTCACGAAAGAAAATAACTACACGACCGGACGGATCTACCATTCGGTCATTACGAAAGAGCGGCGCGGCGACTACCTGGGCGGGACCGTGCAGGTGGTGCCCCATGTCACTGATGAGATCAAGCAGAGCATCATGCGCATCTCGAAGGGGATGGATGTCACGATCGTCGAGATCGGCGGCACTGTCGGCGACATTGAGAGCCTGCCTTTCCTCGAAGCGATCCGCCAGATGCCCTACAACGTGGGCCGCGAGAACGTGCTCTATGTCCACCTTACGCTGGTGCCCTATATCGGCGCAGCGGGCGAATTGAAGACTAAACCGACGCAGCATTCCGTCAATAAGCTGCGGGAAATCGGTATCCAGCCCCATATCCTCCTCTGCCGGACCGACCGCTACCTGCCGCCGGATCTCAAGGACAAGATCGCGATGTTCTGCAACGTCGAAAAAGACGCGGTCATTACGGCCAAGGACGTGGATTCGATTTACGAAGTGCCGATCGTGTTCCGGAAAGAAGGGCTGGACGATCTGATCGTGCGTCTCCTGCACCTGGAGACCGAGCCCCCGAACCTGCGCGAATGGGATGCGATGGTCCAGAAGATCAAGCATCCCAAGCATGAAGTCTCCGTTGCTCTGGTCGGCAAGTATGCGGGTTTGAAGGAATGTTACAAGAGCCTCGCGGAATCGCTCGTCCATGGCGGCATCGACCATCAAACGAAGGTCAATATTCTGTGGATCGAATCGGAAGAGATCGAACGGCAGGGGACCGAGCGTATCCTGCGCGAGGTCGATGGCATTCTGGTGCCTGGCGGGTTTGGTTCGCGCGGGATCGAGGGCAAAATCGCGTCGATTCGCTATGCCAGGGAACATCAGATTCCATTTTTCGGCCTCTGTCTAGGCATGCAATGCGCGACGATCGAGTTTGCGCGGAACGCGGCAGGCCTGGTCGGCGCCAACAGCGAGGAGTTTGACGAGGTCACTTCCTATCCCGTTATTCATCTGATGTCGGATCAGCAGTCTGTCAGCGACAAGGGCGGGACGATGCGGCTCGGCTCCTATCTCTGTAAGCTCGGAGAGAAAACTCTGGCTCAAAAAATGTATGGGGTGAACGAAGTGCGCGAGCGCCATCGGCACCGGTACGAATTCAACAATGCCTACCGTGAGCAATTGACTGCCAAGGGCCTCGTGCTGAGCGGCCTGTCACCGGACGGCCGGCTGGTTGAGATCGTCGAATTGAAAGATCATCCCTGGTTCCTGGCGACGCAGTTCCATCCGGAATACAATTCGCGGCCCCACCGGCCTCATCCTCTCTTTAGTGGTTTTGTCGGCGCAGCATTACGCAGAAAATGTGGGCATTAAAGGTTAGGCGCATATCATGGGACACGAAGTTCATATCGGTTCCTTTACGGTTGGGGCTGGGCATCGGCCGTTTTTGATTGCCGGCCCCTGTGTCATCGAGAGCGAAGCCCTGGTGCTGGAGACTGCGGCTCGCATCGCGGAAATCGCCCAGTCTCTGGGCATGCCCTATATCTTCAAATCGTCCTTCGATAAAGCCAACCGGACCTCCATCAATTCCTATCGCGGACCCGGCCTTGAAAAGGGCTTGACGGTGCTGAAGAAGGTCAAGGATCAGTTGGGCCTTCCCATCTTGACGGACGTCCATACGGAAGAGCAGGCGATTGAGGCAGGGAAGATCGTGGACGTGCTCCAGATTCCCGCCTTCCTCTGCCGTCAGACTGACTTGCTCATTGCGGCGGCCAAGACCGGCAAGGTCGTGAACGTCAAGAAGGGCCAATTCCTCTCGCCCCTGGAGATGGGCCATGCCGTGAAGAAAGTGGAAGAGTCGGGAAACAGGCGGATCATCCTGACTGAGCGAGGCTCGTCGTTCGGCTACAACAATCTCGTTGTGGATATGCGCTCGTTTCCAGTTCTGAGAAGTTTCGGGTACCCGGTAGTCTTCGATGCCACCCATAGTGTGCAGTTGCCCGGAGGTGGGGGCATGAAATCTAGCGGCCAGCGCGAATTCATCGAGCCCTTGGCCTGTGCGGCAGCCGGCGCCGGAGTTGATGGATTTTTCATGGAAGTCCATCCCAATCCTGACGAGGCCCTGTCGGACGGACCGAACATGGTGCCGCTCCATCAACTCAAAGCTTTGCTAGAACGGGTCTTACGAATATGCGACGCAGCACAACCGCACAAGTAACCAAGTCGAAGGCAGCTAAGCCCTCGCCGTCGAAGGGCGGAACCAGCCTGGAAGTCGGTCGTCGCGTGTTGGCAATCGAAGCCCGCGCGGTTCAGGCCATGGTGCAGCGTCTCGATGGTGCCTTCTCAAAAGCGGTCGATCTATTGTATCAATGCAAAAGCAAAGTCGTGGTCTCCGGCATGGGTAAGTCGGGTTTGATCGGGCAGAAAATTGCCGCCACGATGGCCAGTACCGGGACTCCGTCGTTCTTTCTCCATCCGGCTGAAGGACTTCACGGCGATCTCGGTATGTTGGCGCGCGGCGATGTGCTCATTGCGATTTCAAACAGCGGAGAGACCCAGGAAATTTTGCAGCTTCTGCCTTTCATGGAGCGAATGGGTGTTCCTGTCGTGGCGATCGTTGGTCGGATGAGGTCTACTCTGGGGCAAACGAGCGCTGTGGCGTTGGACGTCTCCGTCGCAGAGGAAGCCTGTCCCTTGGGGCTCGCGCCGACGGCGAGCACGACCGCGGCCCTCGCGATGGGCGATGCTCTGGCCGTGGCCCTGCTCGAAAAGCGCGGCTTCAAGGAACATGACTTTGCGCAGTTCCATCCAGGCGGTACCTTGGGCCGTCGGCTGCTGGTGAAGGTGCGGGACCTGATGCATGCCGGGACGGAGTTGCCGCAAGTGAAAGAAACGGCCTCAACGTCGGCAGCTTTGCTGGAAATGTCGGCCAAGAAACTCGGCATGACGACGGTCGTCAATCGCGCCGGCGCGCTGGTGGGCATTATTACAGACGGAGACTTGCGCCGGTTTATCCAGCAGGGCGGTAATTTCTCCAAGGGCACAGCCGGGTCGCTGGCCTCGCGGCAGCCCAAACTGATCGGGCCTGACGAATTGGCAGCCAAGGCGGTCGAAATGATGGAGCGCTATTCCATCACAACGCTCGTTGTCGCAGAAAATGCCAAACGCATCGTCGGGGTCGTGCATCTGCATGACTTACTAAAGCACGGTATCGTCTGACGAAATGGGTCACCAATGATTCGCATGCCGGCAGCCTGGAAATTATTCGGGCAAGAATCATTCAACCTCCCGAACTTCATTACGCTCACCCGCATCTTTTTGATTCCTGTCTTCGTGGTGCTTTTTGCCACGCCGACTCCAGACCGATCCCTCAGTGCGGCCCTCATCTTCGTCGTCGCCGCAGTCACCGATCTGTTGGATGGATATCTGGCCCGCCGGAACGGCCAAGTCACCATACTCGGAAAGCTGCTCGACCCCATTGCCGATAAGCTATTGGTCCTCTCCGCCTTGATTCTCCTGGTCAACGTCGATCGGGTGAGCGCCTTGGTCGCGATTTTGATCATCGCGCGCGAAGTGGCGGTTACGGGTATTCGCGCCATTGCCGCCAGCGAAGAGATGGTGATCTCGGCTGAGACGACGGGCAAGTACAAGATGGCCCTGCAAGTCGTGGCGATTGTGCTCCTGATTCTTGAAGGCACCTTCTTGTCCGATTTCGGCAATCTGCATCTGGCCGGCATTGCCACGCTGTATCTCTCGCTGGTGCTGGGCTATGTGTCAGGCGGGCAGTATGTGTGGAGTTTCTGGAAGCAGGTTGTAGCCAAGGAGATTTGACCGGATGCTGAAAAATCTTACCAGCTTCGTTCTCGCATCGTTCAGACCCTCAGCGTACCCTCCGGGTACGCTGAGGTCCTTCATTCGCTGCGGCTTTGCGGGACAGACTTTTTGAGCATCCGGTCAATTTAAATATTCGGTACGGGTGATTTAACCATACATGGGTCATCAAGGACTTTTCGTATTGCTCGTGGTTGCCGGCTATTTGCTGGGGGCTGTGCCATTTGGCGTGGTGGTGTCGAAGGCGATGGGCCTGCCGGACCCTCGTACGGTGGGGAGCACGAACGTCGGCTTTACCAATGTCCTGCGCGTGTCTGGCAAGAAGGCCGGCATTCTGACCCTGATCGGGGACATGGGCAAGGGCTGGGTGATGGGTTTCGCGGCAACACAACTGCTGCAAGACGAATGGACCATCCAGCTCGTCGCGCTCGCGCCGATCCTCGGGCACCTCTGCTCCATTTTTCTTGGATTCACCGGCGGCAAGGGAGTGGCGACAGCTCTTGGCTCGGTCCTCGGCGTGGCCCCACTCATCGGCTTCATTTTATTGTGTGCCTGGCTAGGGGCTGTCGCCCTCTGGCGTTATTCCTCCGGCGGGGCACTCACAGCCTTTGCGATTTTTCCCCTCGTTGCCGTGCTCATCCATCCAACGGTGGAGTTCGTGCTCTTCTCCGTCACCATCAGCAGCCTCATCGTGATGAAGCATCGGGGGAATATCGCGAAGCTGTGGAAGGGAGAAGAAAGCAAAATAGGGCAGAGGAAGACCTGACAGCTTGGTTGGGTTTCCGATCTGACCAACGAGATAGATCAGGCAGCCTCCCGCCGCCACCCCCTTTGACCTCTTACCTTTTACGTTTCATGGCCCCAAGGTCCTTCCCCTTTGGGAAATAGGTGTTCTTCCGCGGCCACACGAGACCACTATGCAGACAACACCACGCTGGACTCCTCTGCCGCTTTATATGCAAGTGCTCATCGCCGTGGCTTGCGGCGCCTTGCTGGGAACGATCTTCGGGCAGGAGCCCTATTGGGGGGGGCTGCGCAATGAGCAGCTGGGCAAGCTCGGCCTGTACGTGGTCACCCTGCTCAAGACCCTCGCCATTCCGCTCATCTTCTTTGCGATTGTTGATGCCCTGATTCGCGCCAGTCTCCCGATGCGCCAGGGGGGCAAGTTGCTCCTTATCTGCCTCGTCAACGTTTCCGTCGCCATGGTGATCGGCCTCGCGATCATGAACACCTGGCAGCCTGGCCTAGCCTGGGTCGGCCACGTCGACGAGTTGCTGCATTACGTGCCTGGCGCCACACCATCGGCGGGCCAGCTCGCGACGGTGCAGGCCGGCTCGCAGAACCCGTTCGAATACCTCGCCGCCTATATTCCCCGCACCATCATGGCGCCATTTTCCAGCAACAACATTATTGGCGTCGTTCTCCTTGCGCTGGTCCTGGGCATCATGCTTCGTCGTCTGCTCAGCCATGCCGGCCACGAGGGCGTGGCAATTCATACCCTTGCGTGGGCGGTCGAGCGAATTTATGGCTGGCTCGTGCAGACCCTCGGATGGATCATCCTCGCTGTACCACTCGCCGTCTTTGGCGTCGTCGCGCAGGTCGTGGGTAAGTCAGGCATCGGTGTCTTTTCGGTCCTCTGGATCTTTCTCGCCGCCATGCTCGCGGGGCTGGCCGTCCACGGGCTCCTCTACTATCCGCTTGTCGCCTGGCTGGTGGGGAAGAAGTCGCCCACGGTTTACCTGGGGCAGGGGGCCGATGCGATCATGACCGCCATGTCCTGCAATAGCAGTCTCGCCACCGTGCCGGTCACGCTTCGATGCCTCGACCGCATGCAGGTTTCGCCGCAATCGGCGCGCCTCGCCGCCTGTATCGGCACGAACCTCAACAACGATGGCGTCACCCTCTACGAAGCAATGGCCGCGCTCTTTCTCGCCCAGGCGTTGGGATTCGACCTGCCGATGGCGAATCAGCTGCTGATTGTCGGAGCCTCGATCATTGCGGGGGCCGGCGTGGCCGGCATTCCCGAAGCCGGGCTGATCGTGCTGCCGCTTGTCCTGTCAGCCGCCGGCCTGCCGGCCCATGTCATCGTCGCAGCCATCCCCCTCATCATGACCGTGGATTGGATTATTGCGAGAGCCCGCTCCGGCGTAAATGTCATGAGCGACATGCTCGTCGCCATTCTTCTCGATAGAGGCCGTTAATCTGGAGAGACAAATGGTCAGGACTACCTGGGGTTAGTTGGTGAAACGTAACCGCAAGGTAGGATAGGTATCTTTGATAACGAGCACTATGGCAACCACCGGCCGCCTTCCCCTCGAGGTCCTGCTTCCTGGAAACAGAGGGAAGAGTCAGCGCCACACGAATTTTGGGAGTACCGGTGCTCCAGTCACCGTTTGGCGCACAATAGACCAAAACTCTCGCACTTTAGCTTGAACCGGCTCGGATTCCTGGCCGAGTACTTTGAATATTAACCCGGCGTCGTTGGGCAGTCGCGACGCACCAGCGGCCCAATGTTCTTGCAGGTTGACGACTGCAGGAACCTGACTGAAGATCTTGTCCGCGTGATGTCGTGGTGTGAGCAATACAACGTTGGCGAATACGTCGAACGTACCCATGACACCCACTTGCCGCACGTTGTGCAAATGGGGCTCGATGACGAATTTCTCTGTGAACAACTCGGTTCCATCCGGTCGTTGGGCTCGCACGGTAGAGGAAAAGACGTCGTATTGAAACAGTTCCCCCTCGCCGTGATACTTGCGCCCCCCCATCATGATTTCGGAGTAGAGCAGCGTGGAGCTGGGGGGCACGCATATGTGCGTGGTGGTGATGAAGCGGGCATGCGCGTGGGGGATGATGGGGTCAGGCAGGTACTCCAGGTAAGCATTCTCGCCTAACACGATGCTCTGGGTTTGGGCCGCATAGTTGGCATCCATCGAGTGGATTTTCGTGGCGGCCTGCGTGGTGATGTGAGCACGCGTATCGGGCGCGAGATCAATCTCAATGCCGAACCGATCGCCCTGCAGGATGCAGCCCGTGGTCGTGATGATAAAGACGCAGGGAAGGTCGGGCAGCGCCTCGTCCCAGTACAGCGCTTGCTGAACCAGGAGCGGGGCGCGGCGATCCAAATGCGCCAGCACGGTGCGTTCTCCGCGTCGCTCAAAACCGAGACGCAGGAACGCATTCTTGCCCACAACACCACTGGGCATCTGCCCGGGCTCATCCTGAAACGGAGCAAGTTCCGGTGGTTGATGAGAAAGGGTCATATATACGTCTAGTTGAATTTCATGTCGAACAGCACATTCTGCTGGATGAGCGCGACTAGGTCCATAATGCCTTCGCCCGTCTTACAATTGGTGAAGACGAAGGGCTTATCGCCCCGCATCATTTTTGAATCGTGGGCCATCACTTCTAGGCTCGCGCCCACGTATGGAGCGAGGTCGGTCTTGTTAATGACCAGGATGTCCGACTGGGAGATCCCCGGACCATTCTTTCGCGGAATCTTGTCGCCCGCCGCGACATCGATGACGTAGATAAAGAAATCTACCAGCGCAGGGCTGAAGGTCAGAGTAAGATTGTCGCCGCCGCTCTCAATAAGTACAAAATCGCTGTCGGGAAAGCGAGATTCCATATCTTCCACCGCTGCGAGATTCATGCTGGGGTCTTCACGCACGGCCGTGTGCGGACAGGCCCCAGTTTCCACACCGATAATCCGTTCTTCGTGCAAGATGCCTTTCAATGTGCGCTGAACATGCTTGGCATCTTCCGTGGTGACGATATCGTTGGTGATAATTAAAATCTTGGTGCCCATCTCGATGAAAATGGGTGTCAGGGCCTCGATAATTGCGGTTTTGCCAGAACCAACAGGGCCGCCAATGCCGATCCGTGTAATTTTCTTCATACAGTACCCTGGTGAGTTAGTTCATGAACATTCGGACGTGCGCCTTCACGTGTGCGGCAGCCATGATATCGAGCAAGGGCGAGAACGTCGCCATCTCGTCGAGTGTGGATCCCGAGACCCGCGCATATTCGGTTGCCGCGGACGTGTTGACCTCGAAGAGAATGGCTTGTGCGTCGAAGTGATGAATCTTCATAAGCCGCAGCGACGCACTCAGGATCATGTTCGCCGTGCCGTACTGGTGCATGGCAAAGGCATCGTGCTCGGGCAGGCCGAGTCCGGCACACAGAAGACCCAAACCGACCGGATAAGTGCCCGGGGTTTCCTTGCGTTCGATATGCCCTAGCCAGTCGATCAGAAGCGGCGTATGGATCAGGTGATTGGACAGCTCGCCGAGCTTCTTTCCCATGCGCACCGTCATGGTCCGCATCTCCTCGTTCAACTTCCGGTTGAAGAGGGCGGTGTCAGCTCGCAGCACGCCGACCATATCGTGTGCGCACCCTGCCCGGTGTGCCGCCAGCAGCGCGATGGCATCGGCGGACGCCGACTGGCGGATTGCGGTCATGACGAATTGGCGCAGCGTCTCTATATCGTGAACAAGGCGTTGTTGAATCGCGGACTCTAGTCCGTTGGAAAAAGAAAAGGCTCCAACTGGCAGCACCGAGTCGCCAAATTGCAGGACGTGCATTAGTTCGGTGATGTTCGGCGGGCGATTCCCGGCCCCGGCGATTGAAGGCGTGGCGTGGTTAGATTCGCCGTTGGCTTCCGGAACGGGCTTCTCAACCAGCTCACGGATTGACGGCGAATGCGCCGGTGAGACGGGGATGCGTTTGATCCTAATGGACATGATCCTGCGGGTGCGCGTGATCATGTGGATGCTCCTGCTCCTCCACATGAGAATGGATCGGACCTTCGGCTCCCCCAAACAGGCGCCGGGACTCATGGGGCGCGAGGTAAGGGATGACCTCAGACCCAGGGACAAAGTCATAGGTGATCCCGCGAAAGGCATGCGTCTTCATCACAGAGGCCATGACTTTTTTGTCCACCGTCAGCGGAATAAACACTCGATTCCCCTTGATGACGGCAGGCCAGTGCTGGTTGCCGAGCGCATGGCCTAGCTCCACACAGGTACGCACGAACACGTCCGGGGTCTGGGTCTGCAGGGCTCCCAACTCGACCACCATCACTTCCTTGAGGGTGACTCGAGCGACAATGGCGGCCTGGCGTGCCTCGTCCCACACCAGCACGTCGCCATCGCGCAGAAGAATGCCACGTGGCAATGATATGGCCAGGTCAATGCCGTTCCGACTCAGTTTTCGTAGGCGGCTCTTTTGCGCTTCCCACTGATCGAGCGCCAGCCAATCCAGCGTTGCCTCTTCCAGGCGCGCTTGCCAGGCGGGTTCGTAAATGTTGCCGGTGATGGTTTCAATGACAAGCATTGGGTCCGATTATGAAATGTTTTTACTCTGCAAATCAACTTCGACGGGGTGCGACCAGGCACGACTGCATTATGCCCTCGCCGAATCTCAATCCCAGTCGCGCGAGCATAAATCCGAGGACCATGCGGGCAAGAGGTACAGAGTGACCGGAGGTGGTTCCGTCAGTGAAGCAGGGAGACACTTGCAGCTAAACAGTGGCTCCTCGCTCATAGTTGACTATCTCTTCTCATCTCGCGTAGCGGGGCCTCAGCTAAAAAAGTAGAGCTGATTTAGCGAGATAGATTTAGCCGGTTTGACCGTGGCGTGGACTCCGTCCACCTTGACGGCAAAAGTCTCAGGGTTCACCTCGATTTTTGGCGTCAATCCATTGCGCACCATGTCTCGCTTCGTAATTGTGCGCGTGCCATAGACAGGCATGACCTTGCGTTTGAGGTCCAGCTTTTCCGCGATGCCGTTGTCATAGGCGGCACGTGAGACAAAGCTGATGCAGGTCTCGGGCAGGGCCCGCCCGAATGCGCCAAACATCGGACGGTAGATAACCGGCTGGGGCGTCGGCAGCGAAGCGTTCGGATCCCCCATGATCGACCAGTTGATCAAGCCGCCCTTGATCACCATTTTGGGTTTGGCGCCGAACATGGCAGGCTCCCACAGGACAAGGTCCGCTATTTTCCCAGGAGTGATCGAGCCAAGAACATGCGAGATACCCTGGGTGATGGCCGGATTGATGGTCACTTTCGCGACGTACCGCAGTACGCGGAAGTTGTCGTTGCTCGGTGAATCTTCCGGCAACTTGCCGAGGCCTTTCTTCATCGCATCTGCTGTCTGGATCGCGCGCAGCCAGTTCTCACCGACCCGGCCCATGGCTTGCGAGTCGCTCGAGAACATGGAGATCACACCTATGTCGTGGAGGACATTTTCAGCGGCGATGGTTTCGGGGCGGACCCGGCTCTCAGCGAACGCCACGTCCGACGGGACCTTGGGATTCAGGTTGTGGCAGACCATGATCATGTCGAACAATTCCGCCATGGTGTTGATCCCGTAGGGTAGCGTCGGGTTCGTGGAGCTGGGCAGCACGTTGAGTTCGCCCGCCACCTTGATGATGTCGGGGGCGTGACCGCCGCCGGCGCCTTCCGTGTGGTAGGTGTGGATCGTTCGGCCTTCAAACGCCGCGATAGTATCTTCGACAAAACCGCCCTCATTGAGGGTATCGGTGTGGATGCAGACCTGTACATCCATCTCGTCGGCGACAGAGAGACTGGCCCGAATGTTTGAGGGGGTAGTGCCCCAATCTTCGTGAATCTTGAAGCCTGCGGCGCCTGCCAGGACCTGCTCGACCAGAGGCGCTTTGCCCGAGCAGTTACCTTTGCCCAGAAATCCAAAGTTAATAGGCAGCCCTTCGACTGCTCGGAGCATCATCTCAATGTTCCAACGCCCGGAGGTGATGGTCGTGCCGTTTGTGCCGTCGGTCGGCCCGATGCCGCCGCCGAAGAAGGTGGTGACGCCATTGCTCAGGGCCGCGTAGACTTGTTGCGGCGAAATCATATGGATGTGCCCGTCGTTGCCGGCTGGCGTCAGAATCAGGTGTTCGCCGGTGATGGCATCCGTGGCCGCGCCGACCGTGAGTCCTGGGGTCACGCCGTCCATGGTGCTGGGATTGCCGGCTTTGCCGACGCCGACGATCTTGCCGTCCTTGATGCCAACATCGGCTTTGATGACGCCGAGGATCGGGTCCACTACCGTGACATTGGTGATCACCAGATCGAGGGCGCCACCCTCGCTCGTGAGCTGGTTATCCATCCCCATGCCGTCGCGCAACGTCTTGCCGCCGCCATAGATGGCTTCATCACCGTACACGCGCAGATCCTTCTCGATCTCGATGTAGAGGTCGGTGTCACCCAAGCGAATTTTGTCTCCGACAGTCGGGCCAAATAGGCTCGCATTTTCCTTACGAGATATGCGTGACATACGCGTGTCTTCTTTCTTGGCCAACGGGGCCTAATAGTGGCTCGTGCTGGGTTATCTCATTATGCTCATTATGGTTTTTGGGTCTTAGACTTGAAGCCAAGTTTGGCCGCGCGTTCCAATCCCTTGTCGAGATTCGGCTGGTAGCCCGGGGTGGGGCCGCTTCCAGTCCAGCCGTCAACCAGGTTGCTGAACCCATAGATAAGTTGCTGGCCCCCGAATGGAACCAGCGCCACTTCTTTCTCGTCGCCCGGTTCGAAGCGCAGCCCCGTCGAGGCCGGAATATCCAGGTGTTGACCAAACGCCGCCCTCCGGTCAAATTCCAGGGCACGATTGACCTCAAAGAAATGATAATGGGAGCCGACCTGAACAGGGCGGTCCCCGGTGTTGCGCACCTTGATTGTAACTGTAGGTCGCCCCGCATTGATTTCAATGGGTTTGTCGGAGAGAACATAGCCGCCGACGGGTGTCTTCGCCGCGGTGTGTGGTTTTTGAGTTGCCATTTTTCTTGCTCCCTTTGTTGGTTGCAAAGTCCGTTGAGCAATGTCGATCCGATTACTGGATTGGCCCGTGAACGGTAACCAGGCGGCTGCCATCCGTGAAGACCGCTTCCAGCTGGACCAGCGGGATCATTTCCGCCACGCCTTCCATGACGTCGTTCCGTGTCAATGTAAGCCGGGCTTCTTTCATGACCTGCTCCAAGGTTTTCCCTTCGCGTGCCCCGTCCAGCGCCGAGGCCGTAATCACCGCCACGGCTTCGGGATGATTCAGTTTCAATCCCTTCGCTTTGCGCTTCAGTGCGACCTCGGCCATCATATAGATCATCAATTTGTCCAACTCTCTTGGTGTCAGGTGCATGTCATACTCCTTTGTGGTAGTGCCTGGTTAAAGAGCGGACAAAGTTATGAAGAATAATGTCTCGGCCAACTATTTTTCGACCTGCCTGGTACCCGCGTAGATAGATAAAGCTGGGCACATTCCGCACCAAGAAGAATCCTCCGAGAGCCATCACGGGTCGCGCAGCATTATAGCCGAGCAGCCTATCACGGATAGCTTCATCATGCGCGCCACAGAACACCGCGGCACTGACGGCCAAGGCCGATCCCATGAGCGCGCCGATCTGCGTATTAATGGCGATTCTAATGACAATAATTACGCCCGTGATTCAGTTATCCTGAAAAATATTTCTGCAAGACCCATGGTGATGCCGTGAAGCCAGGCGATCCAGGTGCAGGCCGGTGTCGGGTCGGGAAAGTCTGAGGGCGAGGTCGGCTCGGGCCGCAGGTTTGACACCCCGCAAACCTCAGTCTATTCTTGCACGCACTCGGAGACAACAGAGTCTCCGTGTTAACCAAGTACTTATCGCGGAGGAGAATGATACTCGCAACTCGCAAGAGCGCGTGAGGGCATTTTTACCTATGCACACGTTTCGTATCGCCATGGTGCAGATGAATCCGACAGTCGGGGATCTGGATGGCAACGTCCGCCAGATCACGGCTTGGCTGCGTGAGGCGAAAAAGGCGAAGGTCGATTTAGTCGCATTTCCTGAGCTGGCGATCACCGGCTATCCGCCAGAAGACCTCTTGCTGAAGCCTCGCTTTATCGCGGACAATCGCCGCGCGCTTCAGGAAATTGTCCGTCACTGCCGGGGCCTGGCTGCGGTGGTGGGCTACGTCAGCCAGAACGATGGCATCGACCCGAAGCCGGCACGTTCGTCGGTTGTGCCGGCCGGGTCGCACGAACTCTACAATGCGGCGGCGTTCATCGCCGATCAAAAACTCATCACGACCTATTGCAAGTGGTACCTGCCGAACTACGGGGTGTTCGACGAGAGCCGTTATTTTCATCCAGGCCGACGGTTGCCGCTTATCCGCCTGCGTCGCACGGTGATCGGAGTGAATATTTGCGAGGACGTCTGGGTGCCGGAAGGTCCGACCCGGTTCCAGGCAGCGGCTGGTGCCGAAGTTATCGTGAACATCAATGCCTCGCCTTTTCATTTGGGCAAGAGCCGGGTGCGCGAACAGATGCTGGCGACTCGCGCGAGGGAAAACGGGGTGGTGCTGACCTACACCAACGTGGTCGGCGGGCAGGACGAGCTGGTCTTCGACGGGAACAGCGTGATCCTCGACCACCAGGGCGAGGTCATCGCACGAGGGAAAGCCTTTGAGGAAGATCTCATCGTGGCAGACCTTAATATGGAGGCGGTCGCGCGCGCGAGACGTACGCAGGGCCAGAAGAAGCTCCTGCCGAGACGGATTGCCGCGGTGGTAGAGATATGCGTGGCGTCGCTTCCGGCTATCCCGAAAGTTCGCGCGCGCGCGGTTCCTGATCTGGTGGCAGCCCTTGACCCACTGGAAGAAGTGTATCGGGCTCTCACGCTGGGCGTGCGTGACTACGTCAGGAAAAACGGATTTACACGGGTCATGATCGGGTTGAGCGGCGGGGTGGACTCGGCCTTGACTGCCGTGCTGGCCGTCGATGCGTTGGGCGCTGAGAACGTCTTGGGCCTGTTCATGCCGTCGCCCTACACGTCGCAAGACAGTTACGCGGATGTGGCGGAATTGGGGAAACGGCTTGCGATCTCCGTTCGCACGATTCCTATCACGAGGTTGTTCGATACCTATCGGCAATCGCTTGCCGAGACGTTTGAGGACCGTGTGGCTGATACAACAGAAGAGAATCTCCAGGCCCGCATCCGGGGTAACCTGCTGATGGCCTTCTCCAATAAGTTTGGCCACCTGGTGCTCACCACGGGTAATAAGAGCGAGATGAGCGTGGGCTATGCCACCTTGTACGGGGATATGGCCGGCGGATTTGCCGCGATCAAAGATGTGCCGAAGACGATGGTTTATGACCTGGCGAAGCTACGGAATCGTCGTGGCACAACCCCGGCAATCCCCAAACGGACGCTCAATCGACCGCCGACCGCCGAGCTGAGGCCCAATCAAAAGGATGAAGACTCGCTGCCGCCCTATGAGGTCTTAGACCCTATTCTCCAAGCCTATGTGGAAGAAGACCGGTCGCTCGAAGAGATCGTTGAAGCGGGGTATGACCGAACGACGGTGGCACGTGTGATTGCGTTGGTGGATAGTAGCGAGCACAAACGCCGACAGGCGCCGCTCGGTATCAAGATTACGCATCGGGCTCTGGGCAAGGATCGGCGGATGCCGATCACAAACGGCTATTGTAATTCTTAGTGGGATGCCGAAAAAGCCCGTCCGCGTCGTTCTTGCATCGTTCAGATCCTCAATGTGCCTGACGGATACGCCTCGGCCCTTCAATCCCTGCAGTTTTGCAGAGCGAGATTTTTGAGTATCCTGCGGGATGAGTTCAGTCAGTAGCTGCACGAATATTTGAATGTCAGAGGGGTTGATTACGGGGCGCTCTGACGGGGTGTCAGTGGTGCAGATTTTCGCTTCCGGCTATCGAGTTGTTCGCGAATTGTTTGCAGCTCCTTCCGGATGGTTTCCAACTCCAAGTCTTTTTTGACCACGAGATCTTTCAGCGTGCGAATCTCCATTTCGCGATGAGCCATAGGCGCTGCGGCGTGGGATGGACTCTCTGCTGGCGTGACTCCCGCAAGAGGTTTGCGAGGCTGTGCGGCCTGTTCCACCTGAGGCGCAGGTGGCTCGGTGGTTGTTGCTGCTGCTACTGGAGGGGTCTGTTGCAATAGCTGATAGTCGATGACAAGAAACCGGTCGGTCGCGCTTCCGCCTGTTGGCCGGTTGAACGTATCGGACCGTTGGGCCAGGCGTGGAGTGAACGACAGAGTGCGGTTTGAAAGGTTTGACGGATCTGGCAGCCTCCGGTGGGCAAGCCCGTCCGTGTTCGTTTGGGTCGGGGTATGTCGATATTGAGCGAGCGTCACATACAGCGAGAGGCCATAGGCGTAAAGAGAGCCTGTCGTGGTTTCGATGACTGCATGTTCCAGGCGGCCACTGTTTTGCTGAGGGCTCGTGATCTGGAATGATACGGCCTCTCCCGTTGAGGCGGTCGTGAGAGCTTTGATAATCCTGGGCGCGAGGAACTGGACCTCTTCTGCCGAAAAGACCGGGACGGAAGAGGACCCTGCCAGCAACTCCTGGAGGGTCCGTTGGCGTTCCTGGACTTGCATCCCGCTCAAGACTCGGGCGATGAGGGCTGGTTCGAGATTGATCGGGTGACTGGCCTGAACTGATTGATCTGGCATTCGGCGCAGCGCCACCGCTCCGCGCGGGTCTTCGATGAGGGCCCTGTCGCGCTGGTCGGTGGTCGTGCAGGCGGCGCAGAGAAGACAGAGGAGGACCAGGGAAAAGGAAGGTTTGTGTGGCCGCTCCACTGGAGAGGATGGCGATGGGAGGATCATAGGTACGAGCGAATCTAGCACAGACGATAGGGCATCGCCAGGCCAGAGTGCGGGAAAGGCAAAGTCGTTGACAGATTTTCCATCTCCATGGTACAACTCGGCTCATCAAACTGGGGAACAACGACGTTTCTCACCGGTGCTTTATATAGTATGGCATGGACAATGACGTCCTCCAGCCCCAGCAGGCTAGAGGCGTTTTTTTTTGACTCCATTTGAGCCGGCTGAATCGCGTGGAAAAGCTGAGAGCCGAGATGGATCGGTTGGCCGGTCGAATCGATGTGGACATGCAGGATAGGGGTTGCACCCAAGGGTGTGCGTGGCGACGACGTTGTCGAGGTGAGAGCGGCAAGGGGCATGAGCACTGGAACCACCAATCGACAAGAGGGATATTACGATGTCAATACGCAGTTTCATTGGTATAGGATTGTGGGCGCTGTTGTCGCTGCTCGGCGGCAACGCAGGATTTGCCCAAGAGCCAGCGGCGCCGTCGGCCCCACCGCCGACCGTGCAGGAGCGGCTGGATTCTTTAGAGAAAAAAGTGGATGCGCCGTCCATCTGGAAGACCTTGGGGTTCAAGGCCTCAGGATTTCTGGACGTGGCCTATACCCACAATTTTAACAATCCCAATAGCAACCTTAATCAACTGCATATCTTCGACACCGATGCGAATTCCTTTTCAACTCACCTGGTGCAAATCATGTTGGAACGGCCTGCTGATGGTGGCGGGAGCGGTATGGATCGGCTCGGGTTCCGTACCAGACTGAACTTCGGGTTGGATGCCAGAGTGACGCGGGCGCGCACGAACTTTGCGTCTGGCGCCAGCAATAACGAGCTCGATTTTCAAGAAGTCTACGGAGAATACATCGCCCCGATCGGCAACGGTTTGAAGATTCAAGCGGGGAAGATCAATACGTTGATCGGCTATGAGGTGATCAATAGTTTCGAGAATCCGAACTTTTCGCGCAGTTTCATGTTCGGCTTAGGCCAGGCCTTCACGACTACCGGCGTCCGGCTTAGCTATGCATTCAATCCGATGGTGAGCGCGTCACTCGGTGTGATTAACGGCTGGGATAACGTGACCGATAACAACAAGGGCAAATCCTTCGAGTGGCTCCTGGCTCTGACACCGCATGAGAAGTTCGGTATGAGTTTCTACGGGTCCTACGGCGCAGAGCAATCCAACAGTCAAGGGGCGGCCCCTGCCTCCACCGGAGTCGATCCGACGGCCAAGCGGACGGTGGTAGGGACGATTATGACCGTCAAGGCCACCGACCAGGACACTATCGTTTTAGAGCCCTACTACGGGAATGAAGGGAACGTGAGCACGGTCAAGCAATCACGAAATGCCCGCTGGAATGGGCTGGCCAGCTATCTGACTCATGATTTCAGCGATCAATGGAGCGCCAGATTCCGCGGCGAAATCTTCGAGGATGCGGGAGGGGCTCGCACCTGTCGTGGTTTCTTTGGGTTTGCCGGAGGCACCAATACCTGTGCGGGGGCGACCGAGACGGTCGCGGCCACAATGGCCGCTCAAACGCTCTGGGAAAACACCTTTACGCTTCAATATAAGCCGTTTCCTTCGCTGATTACGCGAGCCGAGTTCCGCTACGACAAGTCCGATAAAAATGTGTTTCTCTATGGCAGCCGCGCAGTGAACAACCAAGAAACCCTGTCAGTCCAAATTGTTTACCTCTTCTAGACAGGGGAGGAAAGGAGTGGATCATGAACCGATTTATGCCTATCAGCCCAGCGATGCTTCCTGTTCTGGCCTGCGCCATCTTGTTCGGGGCGCCGGGTCTCTATGCTCAAGACATGAAGGCTCCGGTTCCAGCAGCGGTAGCGCCTTTTGTGTCGGAGGCGGCTCCGGCTGCTGTGCCGGTCCCGGCAAAGATCGATACGGGCGACACAGCCTGGCTATTGGTCTCGACGGCATTGGTGCTAGCGATGACGGCGCCAGGCTTGGCCTTGTTTTATGCCGGCATGGTTCGCTCGAAGAATGCCTTGGGCACGCTCATGCAGAGCTTTATCATCCTCTGTCTGATCAGCCTCCAGTGGGCTTTGTGGGGCTACAGTCTGGCCTTCGGGCCGGATAAGGCCCATCTGATTGGCGGGCTTGAATGGATCGGGCTAAACGGCGTCGGGTTGGAGCCCAACGTCGATTATGCCGCGACCGTGCCCCATCAAGCTTTCATGATCTTTCAAATGATGTTCGCGGTGATTACGCCAGCCCTCATGACCGGCGCCTTTGCCGAACGGATGAAGTTCGGCAGTTTTCTAGTCTTCACCTTGCTCTGGGCGACCTTCATCTACGATCCGCTGGCCCATTGGGTCTGGGCGGTCGGGGGCTGGGTTCGCAACATGGGAGCGCTGGATTTTGCCGGAGGGACAGTCGTCCATATCAGTTCCGGTGCTGCGGCCTTGGCCTGTGCCATCGTGCTGAGGAAGCGAGTGGGCTACGGCAAGGACACTATGGCTCCGCATAATTTGCCTATGACCGTGCTGGGCGCCTCCCTGCTTTGGTTCGGCTGGTTCGGGTTCAACGCAGGCAGCGCGCTGACCTCCGGAGCGGTGGCGACTAGCGCCTTTGTTGCGACCAATATGGCGGCAGCCACTGCAGCGTTGTCCTGGATGGTTGCGGAGTGGATCTATCGAGGCAAACCGACCGTGCTGGGGGCGGTCAGCGGGGCGGTGGCTGGGCTGGTGGCAATTACGCCTGCTTCGGGATTCGTCGGTCCGATGGCGTCGATCGTGATCGGTCTGGGGGCGGGAGTCCTCTGCTATGGAGCGGTATTGTGGAAGTCTCGGCTGGGCTACGATGACGCCCTCGATGTGGTGGGGATTCATGGAGTCGGAGGCATCTGGGGCGCGTTGGCGACCGGGTTGTTTGCCTCGACGGCGATCAATGCCGCCGGCGCCAACGGGCTGTTCTACGGGAATCCAGCACAGTTGGGTATTCAAGCGATGGCCGTGCTGATCTCGGTTGTGTTTTCGTTCGTGGGAACTTTCGTGCTTCTGAAACTGGTGGATGAATTGATGGGGCTGCGTGTCAGTGAAACGGAAGAGCGAATAGGCTTGGACCTCACGCAACATGACGAACGGTCCTATTCGTAAGCAGGGGTGCCGAGGAGAAGGAGGGGGAATGGTGGTTGATCAGGAACGCGAGAGCAATCGCAAGTGCCAAGGGAGGCTCATCCTCATGGGCTTGACCCTCGCGGCCATAATGGGAGGAGTCTTGGCGATTTGTCCTGGGACCGTCGTGGCCCAGGACATAGCGGTCACATCGGCTGAAGTGGTCGCGACCGCAGCCCCTGCGCTGAAGATCGATACAGGGGACACGGCCTGGGTCCTCATGTCCACGGCGCTCGTCCTGGCCATGGCGATACCAGGCTTGGCGTTCTTTTACGGAGGGCTGGTGCGCAGCAAGAATATCCTGGGGACGATCATGCAGACCATCGTTGTGCTCTGTCTGGTCAGTCTGCTCTGGATTCTTGTCGGGTATAGCCTGGCCTTCGGTCCCGATCAGGGTGGTTTTATCGGAAGCCTTGAGTGGGTCGGGCTCAACGGGGTTGGGAGCGAGCCCCATCCGGTTTATGGTCCGACGATTCCCCATCAAGTGTTCATGCTATTCCAGCTCATGTTTGCGGCCATTACGCCGGCCTTGATTATGGGGGCGGTGGCAGAGCGGATGAAGTTCACGGCCCTCTTGCTGTTTACGGTCCTCTGGTCTCTTGTGATTTATGTTCCAGTGGCCCATTGGATCTGGGGCGGTGGATGGTTGGGCAAGATGGGCGCGTTAGACTTTGCCGGAGGCGCGGTGGTGCACATCACGTCCGGCGCAAGCGCGCTGGTCTGCGCCATCGTGCTGGGCCCGCGCAAAGGCCATGGCAGGGATTATCTGGCGCCTCACAACCTCCCTTTCACCCTGTTGGGAACGGGCCTGCTCTGGTTCGGCTGGTTCGGGTTCAACGCGGGCAGCGCCTTGGGCGCGAATGGGCTGGCCGCGAGTGCCTTTTTGGCGACCCACGCGGCTGCGGCAACTGGTGCCTTGGTGTGGATGGGCGTGGAGTGGCTGCATCGTGGGAAGCCCACCGTCCTCGGGGTGGCCAGCGGTGCGGTGGCCGGGTTGGCCACTGTGACGCCGGCTTCCGGGTATATCGGGCCATTTTCAGCGATCATAATCGGCGTTTTTGCAGGGTTTCTGTGCTATTTCGCCGTTGTTTGGAAGGGGAGGATGGGCTATGATGACACGCTCGATGTCGTGGGAATCCACGGTGTGGGCGGAGTCGTCGGCATCCTCGCGACGGGCCTGTTCGCCTCCAAGGCGATCAATGCCGCCGGGGCTGATGGGCTCTTTTTCGGAAATGCGGGGCAGCTCGGGATTCAGGCCATCATGGTGTGCGCGGTGGCATTGTTTTCCGTGCTTGGCACCTGGGTCATTTTGAAGATCGTGAATGCAACGGTCGGGTTGCGGGTTTCTCCGGAAGACGAATCGACTGGGCTGGACCTGAGCCAGCATAACGAGCGGGGCTATTCATAGACAGACCATGACACAATTGACCATGCGATCATGCCGGCGATCTCAGCGACGATGGATAGTCCGCGTCCTCGGGTGACCTGGTAAGGAGGCCGCGACATGAAGATGATTGAAGCCATCATCAAGCCGTTTAAGTTGGATGAAGTCAAAGATGCCCTGCTGGAAATCGGTCTGCAGGGGATGACGGTCACGGAGGTCAAAGGGTTCGGCCGCCAGAAGGGGCACAAGGAAACGTATCGGGGCCAGGAATATTCGATCGAGTTTGTGCCGAAAGTCAAAATCGAAGTGGCCGTCACAGATGCGCAGCTGTCGCGCGCGCTCGAGACCATTGCCCGGGCGGCCAAGACCGGCAGCATCGGGGATGGCAAGATCTTCGTGCGTGATTTAGTAGACGCGGTTCGTATCAGGACTGCTGAAACCGGAGAAACGGCTCTGTGACCATGGGCGCAACACAGGATCTCTCCAGCTTTTCAGGGCCGACCGCCAATATGGCGGCGGTCGGCCTGTTTCTCGCTGAGCAACGCCGCATCATCGGCGAGCGGGTCATGGCAGGCGCGACTGGCGCGGAAACCATGGCGGCCATGACGGAGCTGGTGGACGGGCTGATCATTGGGCGGTACCGGAATGCGGTGCGGGAGGGGGGCGCTGCGGTTGCCTCAGCCGGCCTCCATCAATGCTGTCTGGTGGCCTTGGGTGGATATGGCCGTCGAGAACTGGCCCCCCATTCGGACATCGACCTGATGGTGCTCTTCCGTTCCGAGGCCCAACCGCAGGTCGAATCGCTTGTGCGCGCCGTCCTCCATCCCTTGTGGGATTGCGGATTTCAGGTGGGGCATAGCGTGCGAACGATCCATGACTGTATCGAGCTGGCTGAGAGCGATCCGACAGTGAAAACGTCGATGATGGAGTCCCGGTTTCTGGCTGGCAGCCCTGAATTATTTGAGCAGTTTCATAGCCGGTATCTGAGGAAGGTCGTGGCCAAGGGCACGGATGCCTATCTGGATCACAAGCTCGAAGAGCGCCGGCGCGAGTATCTGAAGTTCGGCGAGACGGTGTATTTGCTGGAACCGAACGTCAAGAAAAGCAAAGGCGGTCTCCGTGATTTACATCTGCTCCAATGGGCCGGCATGGCCCGCTACCAGGCGCCGACAATTCGCGAACTGTCCGATCGCGGCATCCTCTCCCGGGCCGATTCGATGGCCTTGACGGAAGCGCGTGATTTTCTCTGGCGGGTCAGGGCCTTGCTCCACGTCCATGCCGATACGGCCCAGGAAATTCTTTCGTTCGACGAACAGATCTGGCTGGCCCAACATTTTGGATTCCAGGACCGTCCACATTTGTTGGCCGTTGAGCAGTTCATGCAACAGTATTACCAGCACACGATAGGGTTGCATGAACGCTGTATGCGATTTGTCGAACGGTGCCGGAGCGTGCCGTTCTGGCAGCGGTTGACGCGGTTTCTCCCGGCGCCCCGTGTCGATGGCTACTTTGTTGTTCGCAGCGGGATCCTGACGGTCGCGGACGAACATCGTGCGAAGGTGCTGGAAAGCCCAGCCTTGCTTCTTCGTCTGTTCGATTTGGCGCGATCACAGAGGCTGACCATTGCGCCGCCTTTGCTCGAAGACATTCACCGGCATGTCGGTACGGTCTCAGCGGAGGCCTATCGGACGCCGGAGGTCAATCGGACGTTTCTTACGATTCTCGGGGGGCCTGGTACAGCCAAGACGCTAGAGGCCATGCATCGGGCCTCGGTGCTTGAGAAGTTGGTGCCCGCCATGGGCACGGTCCGTGGCCTGATGCAGTTCAATCAGTACCATAAGTACACCGTCGATGAGCATAGTCTGCTCGCGGTGGCACGAGCGGAGGACCTCGCACAGGACCAGGGGGCGATGGGGGAGATCTATCGCAGCATCAAGCGGAAAGACCTCCTGCACCTGGCCGTCCTGTTCCATGATTTAGGAAAGGGCCAGGAGGAAGATCATAGTGATGTGGGGAGGCGCCTGGCTGAGGACGCAGCAGCCCGGCTCGGGTTCGATGAGCAGGATCTGCGGACGCTCTCATTTCTCGTGCACCGGCACTTGTTGATGGCCCACACGGCCTTTCGACGGGACCCGAACGACGTCAAGGTGGTATTGCCCTTTGCCCGCGAAGTGGGGACACCGGAGGTCTTGAAGAAACTGTTGGTGCTGACGGCGGCCGATATCGCCGCGGTCGGTCCCGGTGTCTTGACCAAGTGGAAGGAATCGCTGCTGGTCGAGCTCTATCAACGTACGATGGCTGAGGTGTCCGGGGAACGGAATGAGGGTGTGGACCCGGAACGGGTTCGCCAGATTGCCGAGGAGGTCAGCCGGCACCCATTGCTCGCCGGGCAGGCCGGTGAGACGCTGGCCTGGGTCGAGGGCCAATTGGGCCAATTCCCAGAGCGCTATGTCTATGGCACGGTGCCGGCTCGTATCGCGGGGCATTTGGCGGCCGTGCGGCGGTTGCATGTCGGTGAGGTGTTGGTGGAGGGGGAGTTCAACGGGGAGCTGGGCACTTGCGAATATAGTGTCGTGACCCATAATGACGTGACGCCGGGAATTTTTTCTAAGATCGCCGGGGTCATGGCCGGCAGCGGAGTGCAGATTCTCGACGCGCAGATTCTGACTAGGGCGGACGGGATCGTGGTCGATACGTTCCAAGTGATGGACCCGGACTATCAGGGCGCGCCTCCGGCTGAGCGGTTGCGGACGGTAGGCGACCGGATTGCGTCGGTCCTCAAGGGGTGGGAGCATGTCGACAATGTGTTGCGCCGGGGCGCGCGGTTGAAGCTAACCAGGTCTTTGCCGAAAGCCCGTGAAGCGACGGAGGTGCGGATCGACAATGAAACGTCAGACGCCTATACGATCCTTGATGTGTTTGCCGATGACCGGCAGGGGTTGTTGTATGTGATCACAAACACGATCTTTCAGCTCGGCTTGTCCATCCATGCCGCCCGCATTTCCACGAGGCTGGATCAAGTGGCAGACGTATTTTATGTCACGGATCATCAAAACAAGAAGCTCGACGATCTTGGACAATTGGAGCGGGTACGAACGGGAGTTGAAACGGCCCTCGAGAATTTTCTCGAGGCGAAAGCGGCCTAGCAGAGGCGGCACAGTCTCATGCGGGTGAGTTGAAAGGAGAAGTGGGATGAACGTGAATGAGGTATTGGAGTATGTGAAGAAGCACAAGGTCCAGATCGTGGACTTGAAGTTCGTCGATCTCATCGGGACGTGGCAGCATTTCAGCATCCCGACGAGCGAATTGACGGAAGACCTCTTCAGGGACGGGTCCGGATTGGACGGCTCCTCCATTCGTGGCTGGAAGGCCATCAATAACAGCGATATGTTGGTCGTGCCGGATCCGGCGACGGCCTGCCTCGATCCCTTCTGTGCGGTCCCGACGCTGAGCCTCATCGGCAACATCGTCGATCCGATTACGCGCGAGACCTACGATCGCGATCCGCGCTATGTCGCGCAGAAGGCGGAGCAATACCTCAAGAGCACAAAGATTGGCGACACGTCCTATTGGGGCCCGGAAGCCGAGTTCTTCATTTTCGATCAAGCCCGCTACGATCAGAACGGCCACAGCGGCTACTACTTTATCGACTCCGAAGAAGGCGTCTGGAATATGGGGCAGGAAGGCCACAACCTGGGCGGCAAGATCCGTCAGAAGGAAGGCTATTTCCCTGTCGCCCCGACCGATACGCAGCAAGATATTCGCAGCGAAATGATTCTGGAGATGGAAAAGGCCGGTATCCAGATCGAGAAGCATCACCATGAAGTCGCCACGGCCGGGCAGGCAGAAATCGACATCCGTTTCGATTCGCTGGTCCGCACCGCCGACAAGATGATGATGTACAAGTACATTGTCAAGAACGTCGCGCGTCGCCATGGCAAGACCGCGACCTTCATGCCGAAGCCGATCTTCGGAGATAACGGGTCAGGCATGCACAGCCACCAGAGCATCTGGAAGGACGGCAAACCCCTGTTCGCCGGGAAGGAATATGCGGGTGTGTCCGAGATGTGTCTGCATTACATCGGCGGCATTCTGAAGCATGCGCCGGCGCTGGCCGCCTTTACCAACCCGACCACGAACTCCTATAAGCGTCTCACGCCTGGGTTCGAAGCGCCGGTGTTGTTGGCCTATTCTAGCCGGAACCGGTCGGCTGGCATCCGGATCCCTATGTATTCACCGAGCCCCAAGGCGAAGCGGATCGAGGTGCGGTTCCCTGACCCAGCCGCAAATCCATATCTCGCCTTTTCCGCCATGCTCATGGCGGGGTTGGACGGGATTCAGAATAAGATCAACCCCGGTGAACCGGCTGAGCAGGATCTCTACGATCTTGAGGCAAAAGCCGCGGCGAAGATTCGCACCATGCCGGGCAGCCTCGACGAAGCGTTGAACAACCTGGAGAAGGACCATGAGTTCCTGCTCAAAGGCGGGGTCTTCAGTAAGGATCTGATCCAAGCCTGGATCGGCTACAAGCGAACCAAGGAAGTCGATACCATGCGGTTGCGTCCGCATCCGTATGAGTTCTACCTCTATTACGATGTCTAGAGTACAGTGCCACTCTTAGGTATGGATTGACCTGGGAGGGGAAGCATGGTAGGTTATGAAAATTAGCGGAGTCGAGGCAACGGCGCCTCGGTAAAGTTCGCGCGATAAGGCAAACGGACAAAGGCGTCTGTCGCTCTGGAAAGAGCGGCAGACGCCTTTTTATTTTAGGAAGGTTCAGTGATCGGATCTTGGGGCTCGGTACCCAAGCAGTGTCGAAACACACTAAAGGAGGCGGCCATGAGCGAAGGCGAGAGGGCTAGTAAGCGGACGATGACACCGAATCCTAAAGCTGTCGTGCAAGCTGCATCCTCCGAGAAGTATTTTGAGTGCAAGGTCGAGCAAGCTGTGGTGTCGGCTGTCATCCAAGCCGCCGCTCCATCACGTCGGAGGTTTCTCGCATCCATGGGAGCCGCAGCGCTAACGGCCTTTGTCGCTGAATTCCTCCCGTTGAAAGAGATCGCCGCATTTGCAGCTGATCCGGTCGGGAAGCCGGAAAAGACAGACCTCAGTATCGGCTTCATTCCTATTACCTGTGCCACGCCGATTATCATGGCGGAGCCGCTGGGGTTCTATAGCAAGCATGGTTTGAATGCCAAGGTCAAACGTGCGGCAGGCTGGGCCATGGTGCGGGATTGGAGCATTAATAAAGATGTCGATGCGGCGCATATGTTGTCGCCCATGCCATTGGCGATCACCCTGGGAGTCGGTTCCGTCCCTGTGCCGTTTTACATGCCGGCGGTGGAGAATATTAACGGCCAAGCGATCACGCTGCATAACAAGCACAAGGGCGTCAAAACTGCCGCTGACATGAAGGGGTTTCGATTTTGTGTGCCGTTCGATTATTCGATGCATAACTATCTTCTGCGCTACTTCCTGGCAGAAGGTGGAGTGCATCCTGACAAAGATGTCCAAATCCGCGTCGTGCCGCCACCGGAGATGGTGGCCAATCTGAAGGCTGGCAACGTCGATGGATATCTGGCTCCCGATCCTTTCAACCAACGGGCGGTCTACGAAAATGCAGGGTTTATTTTCAAGCTCTCCAAGGAAATCTGGGATAAGCATCCCTGCTGCGGTTTCGCAATTTCCAAGGACTTTGCCACGCAGTACCCGAATACGTTCCTGGCGCTCTTTCGGTCTATCGTGGATGCCACCCACTACGCGTCGAACCCTGCCCATCGGAAAGAAATTGCCGAGGCGATTGCACCGACGAATTATTTAAATCAGCCGGTGGCGGTCCTGGAACAGGTGCTGACGGGAACCTATGCGGACGGATTGGGCGCAATTAAGACGGATCCGAGCCGTATCGATTTCGATCCCTTTCCCTGGCACTCGATGGCGATTTGGATCATGACCCAAATGAAACGGTGGGGCCATTTAAGGGGTGAGGTTAATTACAGCGCCGTGGCCGAGCAAGTGTATCGAGCGGCCGACTGCGATCGGATCGCCAAGGAGCTTGGTTATCCGACGCATCAGGGAGTGATGGCTAAACATACGATCATGGGCCGGGAGTTCGATGCAACCCAACCGGATGCCTATGTTCGCAGCTTCAAAATCCACAGTATGACGTAATAGTCGAAAAGGCCTGGAACTATGAAGACACATGAAAATGGCAGTCCGTGGATAATCTCAGTGTTTATTCTCGTGATTTTTCTCGGCGGGTGGCATTTGCTGACGCTGCGGCCGTCTTTTCACGCGAATGGCAAGACGGACGAACAACTGCAGATGATGGAGTTCAACGGTGACATTGTTCGAGCCGGAGCAGGAGGCTACATCTGGAACCCTGAAAAGATGAACGGTGTGCCGGGTCCTCTCGCAGTGGTGGAGAAAGCGAGAACTGAATTGAGCGAAGCTTTCGTCATTAAGGGAACCAACGACCATGGCATTGCCTACCTGGTCTTGTACACCGTTTCACGATTTGCGGGGGGGTTCCTCGCGGCATCGGTCGTCGCAATCATCTTCGGTGTTCTCCTAGGGCTGAACCGCGTCCTGTTCCGAGCTGTCAACCCGTTCATTCAGGTCTTAAAACCGATTTCGCCGCTGGCCTGGATGCCGTTGCTGCTGTACACGGTCAAGGATCCCAAATGGACAGCCGTCTTGGTCGTGTTTATGGCAGCCGTCTGGCCGACCCTGGCGACGACGGCGTTCGGAGTGAGTTCGCTCAAGAAGGAATATTTACATGTCGCGGCGATTCTCCAGCTGTCTTGGTTCAAGCGGCTTTATCGGGTGATTTTGCCCGGCGCAGCCCCGACCATCGTGAACGGTTTGCGAATCGCGTTCGGGAGCGCATTGGTGGCTGTGGTCCCGGCAGAGATGCTGCTAGGTGAGTTGGGCGTCGGCTACTTGAGTTGGATCGAATGGAACAATCTCGACATTGCCGGAGTCATTTTCGCGATTTTGGTGGTTGGGGTCGTCGGCGTGATTTTGGATTCAGGATTCAACAAACTGGCTAGTCTCGTCACCTATCAGGAGTAACCATGTCATTTCTCATCGCCGATCATGTGAGCAAGTTTTTCCCCGGTCATGCCGGAGGCGGAGACGTATGTATCTTTAAAGACCTGACCTTGAAAGTTGACAAGGGCGAGTTTGTCACCGTGATCGGCCATTCGGGATGCGGTAAGAGCACCTTGCTCAACATCATCGCCGGGCTGGAAACCCTCTCAGAGGGCGGCGTGATCCTGAATGGGCGCGAGGTGTCCGGCCCTGGATTGGATCGGATGGTGGTGTTCCAGAACTTCGCCCTCATGCCCTGGATGACGGTCTTCGAGAACATCGCACTGGCTGTCCGGTCGGCCTACCCGGATTGGGAGCAAGCACAGGTGGTGGCGCATGTGCATAAGTACATTGGATTGGTCGGACTAAAGGGAGCGGAAGATAAACGGCCGATCGCCTTATCGGGAGGCATGAAACAACGGGTCGGCCTCGCCAGGGCCTTTTCAATTGAGCCCAAGGTGTTGCTGCTCGATGAGCCTTTTGCCCAGATCGATGCGCTCACCAGAGGTGTCATTCAAGAGGAGTTGGTCCAGATGTGGAACGCCACGCGCAATACAGTCTTCATGGTCACACACGATGTGGACGAAGCTATTCTCTTATCCGACCGCATCATGCTCATGACGAACGGGCCGTCATCGCGCATTGCGGAGATTGTGGAAGTCACGATCCCGCGTCCCAGATCGAGAGATTCGGTCATTGAACATCCCCATTACTATAAGATCAGGAATCATGTGATTCATTTTCTCGTCCGTCATGCGTCGCACGGGGCGGCTGTTGAGGAGAGCGCCCCAGGAGGATCGTCGGGGCCCGTTCCACTCGTCGTGAGGTTCTGAAGGAACGGGAGTGCGCCTGTGTTAGAGATATTAATAAAGGAGGAATATGCGATGGAAGTGAAGAAAGCGAAAGACGCGATTAAAGCAAAGCGGATGGAGAAAAATGTGACCATCGCTGCGGTGGCCAAAGCGGTCGGGAGAAATCCAACGTTTGTCGCAGCGGTGTTGCAGGGGACCCACAAGTTACCGGCTGGGGAGGCGAAGAAGGTTGGCGACTTGTTGGGCCTCGATGCAGATCTGACCGCGTCGTTGAGTAAATTCCCGGTTCGCACCGATTATCCGATTACGACCGATCCGTTCAAGTACCGTTTGCTGGAGATCATCGGGGTCTACGGGGACTCGATGCGCGAACAGGCGAACGAGATGTTCGGCGACGGCATCATGAGCGCGATCGACTTCACGCTCGACATGGAGAAGGTGACCGGGAGCCAGGGTGAAGCGCGCTGCAAAATCACGCTGAACGGGAAGTGGCTCGAGTATAAGACCTTTTAGTGTTAGTCGAAGCACGTGCGATCGGATGCGGGAACAAAGACGTTCCTGCCGCATAACGACAAAGCGAGATGCGAAGTGGACAACGGCGTCCGTCTCCTAATACGGGAAGACGGACGCCGTTGTGCTTTTTGAATGTGACGATAGAGGACGTTTTCGTTTTAAAGGGGTTCATCATCAAGGAGGCACTATGCACGCAGCAGATCATGAGCGGATCGCAGACCTCGCGAAGAAGAAATTTCGATTCATGGATACCTCGTTCGGCGAGTATTTGCTGTTGTCGGCCATGGCCGGAGTCTACCTGGGCTTCGGCATCGCGCTGATATTCAGCCTGGGAGGACCCTTGATGGCAGCCGGATCGCCGGCGGTGAAACTGGTCATGGGCGCTTCGTTCGGGATTGCCTTGACGCTGGTCATCTTCGCCGGATCGGAATTGTTTACGGGCAACAACATGGTGGGAGTGATCGGCGGTCTGTCCCGAAGCGTGACCTGGGGACAAGTGGCGCAATTCAATTTCTGGTCCTGGGTGGGGAACCTGGCCGGTTCGCTGGCTTTGGCTTGGCTCGTGGTGGAGTCCGGCGTGTTTTCGAAGGGGCCCACGGCGGATTTTCTCGGCAAGGTTACAGCGGTGAAGATGGCCTTGCCGGCGTGGGAACTGTTCGTGAGGGGGATTCTCTGCAATTGGCTAGTCTGTCTGGCAATCTGGACTGCGGGGCGCACCACGAACGATACGGCGAAGATTCTGCTGATCTTCTGGTGTTTGTTCGCGTTTATCGGCACAGGGTTTGAGCACAGCATCGCCAATCAATCGCTGTTGGGTATGGCGCTGTTCCTGCCTCATGAAGCGGCCGTGAGCTGGGCGGGGTTTTGGTATAACCAGTTTTTTGTCGTGCTGGGGAACATCGTGGGCGGCGGTCTGTTCGTGGGGGGGCTCTATTGGATGGTGAGTCCCTATCGGGTGGTGGAAGAGCCAGTCGTGGAGGAGACAACGTTCGTAGCGCCTGCGGCTGTCCGGTTCTAGGCAGGGGAAGGACAGGAAGCCAGTCGATAGTCCTGTGGTCATAAACAAGGAGAAGCGTCATGGAGAAGGACACGATTCGAAAGGCATCAAGGCGAAGCGGATAGCGAGGAAGGTGACGATTGCGGAGGTGGCGAAGACCGTGGGCAAGAATCCCACCTTCGTAGCAGCCGTGTTGAATGGGAACCATCGCTTCACGCCTGAGGAGGCCAAGAAGGTCGGGGATTTGCTTGAGCTGGATCCACACTTGACCGCAGCCTTGAGTGCGTTCCCGGTTCGAACGGATTTCCCCAACGCCACGGACCCGTTCAAATATCGACTGCTGGAGATCATCGGCGTCTACGGTGATTCGATGCGCGAACAGGCCAATGAGATGTTGGGCGACGGGATTATGAGCGCCATCGACTTCACGCTCGACATGGAAAAGGTGACCGGGAGCCAGGGTGAAGCGCGCTGCAAAATCACGCTGAGCGGCAAATGGCTCGAATATAAGACCTTCTGAGCAGGGTGTGAGTGGCGGCAATAGAGCCGACGCAACGGACAATCGGTTTCATTGTGATGACGAGGGTCAAGGAAGCGAGGCGGCAATGGATACGACGCGAGCGAATGATCGTGAATTGACCGGGATGGAACGAGTAGTGGTCGATCTATTGCGTGACGGCAATCCGCGAACGTTGGATGGCATTACTGATGCCTTGCTGGGGGATCGTTAGGTGCAAGTGTTTCTCATAGTCGATCGACTGAATCGAGAGGGGCTAGTGCGAATCATGCCTGGCTTGCGGGGTTATCGGGTGACGTTGGCATCTGGTGGGCGTGATGAATAAAATTGAGGCCATCAAGACGGAGCGAGACGGGTTGGCGGTGAAGGACATGATTGCCCAGTACGCGAAGAGCGGCTGGGAATCTATTCCTGAGGCCGACATCCAGCGGCTCAAGTGGTATGGCCTCTTTCTGCGGAATCCCACGCCGGGATTTTTCATGATCCGGGTGCGGATGCCGGGAGGTAAGACCGGCTCGTATCAATTGCGGGCGTTGGCCGACATTGCCGGGACCTATGGCAATGGAGTCTTGGACCTTACGACGAGGCAACAAATACAGCTCCGGCAGATCAAGATCGAAGATGTGCCGGCTGTTTTTGTCAAGATGGAGGAGGTGGGGCTGACCTCCCTCCAAACCGGTATGGATAACGTGCGGAACGTCATGACCTGCCCGGTCGCCGGGCTGAGTCCTGACGAGGTGTCGGACGCGACGCCACTCGTGCGGGCCATCAACGAGGAGATCCTGGGCAATCCGGCCTATTCGAACTTGCCCAGGAAGTTCAACGTGGCAGTGACTGGCTGTCCGGATAATTGTGTCCACATGGAAACCCAAGACCTGGCCCTTGTGCCAGCCTATCGCGACGACGGTCATGGCAGAAGTGTCGGGTACAATCTATTGGCAGGCGGCAAGCTCGGTTCAGGCGGCTATCGGATCGCCACGCCGCTGGATATTTTCGTGACAGGGGACGAAGCTTTGGCCGTGAGTCGCGCGATCATTGAAATCTTCCGGGATCATGGTTCGAGGGAAAATCGGACCCAAGCGAGGCTGGCCTTCCTGCTGGAGGAATGGGGCGAGGAGCGGTTCCGGGAAGAAACGGAGACACGACTGGGCAAGACTCTGTCGCCAGCTGGCGTCGATGCGCGGAAGGCAATAGAGAAGAGCCATATCGGCATCTATCGGCAAACCCAGCCAGGCATGAACTATGTGGGATTAAAAGTATTAGTGGGCCGCATCACGCACGACAACTTGGCCAAGATCGCAGCCTTGGCAGAGAAGTACGGAACGGGGGAGGTCAGGATTTCCCCAGCGCAGGCCCTGATCATTACGAACGTGTCCGATCGGAAGATCGGCGACCTGGACCAGGAACCATTGGTGAAGCAATTCGCCTATAACCCCTCGCCGGTCTATAAGGGGTTGGTGAGTTGCGTGGGGAGCGACTACTGCAATTTGGCGGTGATCGAAACCAAGGGCAGGGCAGTGGAAACGGCAAAGGCGCTGGAGGCTCGCCTGGGGAGTACGCTCAAGCCGATCACCATGCATTGGTCTGGCTGTCCTGCTGCTTGCGGGAACCATCTCGTGGCGGATATCGGGCTCTTGGGCAAGAAGGCCAAGGTCGAGGGAAAGGTCGTCGATGCGGTCGATATCTATGTGGGGGGCCGCTCAGGGCCAGATCCGAAGCTGGCGGTCAAGATCATGGAGGATGTGCCCTGCGACAGGCTGCCGATGGTGCTGGAAGGGCTCGTGCCCTATCATGCGAGAGCGAAGATGCATCGGGTGAGGGAAGGGGGCAAGAAGCCTGTGCTTAGTAAAGAGGTGCCGAATGTGACGGCTGCGTAGCCGGAGGCGGGCTAGACGGTCTCCTATGCTCGTGCAACGCGCGGGCGCGGACTCTCCTCGTGGACCAGTGCAGAGGGCGACCGTCAATCAGGAGAAAGAAGCCGCTTACGTGTGCTTTGCAGCAGGGAGGGGCTGGATTCCACCACGCCGAGTAATCAGAAGAGACGGCCGGGCCAGTCGTTATCTTCTTTGAGGGTGCCACCGATGGCCTTGCCTGATTGGCGCGCCTGTTCCAGGCCGGCGCGGGCTAATGCGTCTGCCCGTTCATTGTCCGGATGGCCCGCATGGCCCTTGACCCATCGCCATTCGATGGTATGGCCGGAAGCTAGCGCATCCAGGCGCCGCCACAAGTCTGCATTCTTGACTGGCTCTTTACTTGCCGTTTTCCAGCCGCGCCGTTTCCAACCGTGGATCCATTCGCTGATGCCTTTTTGCACATATTGCGAATCGGTGTAGACCTGCGCTTCCACGGGCTCCGTGAGGGACTGCAGGGCCTCAATGACAGCCAGCAGTTCCATGCGATTGTTCGTAGTCGCAGGCTCGCCACCGCACAGCTCCGTTTCAATCTGGCTGGTGCGCAGCAAAGCGCCCCATCCGCCAGGCCCTGGATTCCCGCTACAGGCGCCATCCGTATAGATTTCAATCATGAGTCCGCTGCCTCCGTCGATTCTTGAAGCATGGTGATGTTCGACCCCACGCACCACATATACGCCGCTATGAATGGCCTGTCACCCTTTAAAGAGATTTCCGCATCTTTGCGCTGCGTGATAAATGCCTGGCTCAAGCTTGCCAGCCGTCGGGTCACGCGTGCGGCAAAAACACGAAGGCCTCAGCGGGATCACCGCTGAGGCCTTCGTTGCTGAAAGCTGATGGCTTCCTAGCGTCTGTCTTTAGTACATGCCTTCCATGCCGTGGTTGTGACCACCTGCACCGCCGGCGGCTTCCTTCTTCTCTTCTGGCAACTCGGTGATCATGACCTCGGACGTGAGCAACAGGCCCGCGACGCTCGCAGCGTTCTGCAACGCGCAACGAGACACCTTAGTCGGGTCGATGATGCCGGCCTTGATCATGTCCACATATTCCTCGGTCGCGGCGTTGTAGCCGACGCTGAGGTTCTTGTCGTTGCGAACCTTCTCAACGATGACGGATCCTTCCATCCCGGCATTGGCCGCGATCTGACGGATCGGCTCTTCGAGTGCGCGGCGGATGATGTTGACACCCACCTGCTGCTCGGAGTTCAACTTGAGCGCATCCAAGGCACCGATGCAACGGAGATAGGCTGTTCCGCCACCTGGGACGATGCCTTCTTCGACGGCGGCTTTGGTGGCGTGCAAGGCGTCTTCGACGCGCGCCTTCTTTTCCTTCATTTCGGTCTCGGTCGCCGCACCGACGTTGATGACGGCCACACCGCCCACGAGCTTCGCGAGGCGCTCTTGGAGCTTCTCACGGTCGTAGTCAGAGGTCGTCTCGTCGATCTGCGCTTTGATCTGCTTCACGCGGCCTTCGGTCTTCTTCGAATCGCCAAAGCCTTCCACGATCGTGGTGTTGTCCTTATCGACCGTGACGCGCTTGGCGCGGCCGAGGTCCGTGAGCTTCACGTTTTCCAGTTTGATGCCGATGTCTTCTGAGATCACCTGGCCGCCGGTGAGGATCGCGATGTCTTCCAGCATGGCCTTGCGGCGATCGCCGAAGCCAGGGGCCTTGATGGCGGTCACGTTGAGCGTGCCGCGGAGCTTGTTCACCACGAGGGTGGCCAAGGCTTCGCCTTCCACGTCTTCCGCGAGGATGACGAGGGGCTTGCCCAACTTGGCAACCTGCTCGAGAACCGGGAGCAAGTCCTTCATGCTGCTGATTTTCTTCTCGGAGATGAGGATCAACGGATCGTCCATGACCGCTTCCATCCGCTCGGCGTTGGTCACGAAGTAGGGGGAGATGTAGCCGCGATCGAACTGCATGCCTTCGACCACGTCCAGCGAGGTGGTCATGGACTTGGCTTCTTCGACCGTGATCACGCCGTCTTTGCCGACCTTCTCCATCGCTTCTGCGATGAGGTCGCCGATGGTCTTGTCATTGTTGGCCGAAATCGTGCCCACCTGGGAGATCTCGGTCTTGTTCTGGCAGGGCTTGCTCAGCTTCTTGAGCTCGGTGATGACGATTTCGACGGCCTTGTTGATCCCGCGTTGGATTTCCATCGGGTTCGCGCCGGCGGTGATGTTCTTCACGCCTTCACGATAGATCGCCTGGGCCAACACGGTCGCGGTCGTGGTGCCATCGCCCGCGGTGTCGCTGGTCTTGCTGGCGACTTCGCGCACGAGCTGGGCGCCCATGTTCTCGTACGGGTTCTTGAGTTCGATCTCCTTGGCGACGGTCACGCCGTCCTTGGTGATCGTCGGGGCGCCGAACTTCTTGTCGAGAATCGCGTTGCGGCCCTTGGGTCCGAGTGTTGCCTTGACGGCGTCGGCGAGCTGATTCACCCCTCTGAGGATGGATGCGCGCGCGGCGTCACCGTACATAAGTTGCTTTGCCATTATCGTATGCCTCCCTTAAAAAGTATCGTCGTCGTGAATTGTGGTGCTTAGCTGTTGAAGACGCCGAGGATGTCTTCTTCCTTGAGGATCAAGCAGTCCTCGTCTTCGATGCGGAGCTTGCTGCCTGAGTACTTGTCGAAGAGGACCTGGTCGCCGACCTTTACGCTCTCGACCTTCTTGCCGATGCCCTGGACGATGCCACGTTGCGGCTTCTCTTTCGCGCTGTCCGGCACGTAGATTCCGCCGGCGGTGCGGTCCAATTCCTCGGTGTAGGTGACGAATACCCGGTCACCCAGAGGCGAGAACCCCTTGGCTAAGTTCTTCTTCTCTTTGGTCGCAGTGCTCATAACGATATCCTCCTCCTAAAGTTAACCCATTGAAAATAAACGAGATAGAACAGGTTCGAACTCGATGGCGTAACGGGCATACTCCCGAACGAGCAGAAACTCTGGTCCGTTGGCACGGGGGTAAAGATAGCCTCGGGTTCGTCCAAGTCAAGGGGGACATGAGGAAATTCTTCCGCGCCCTCAAGAACAGGGACAGCGGAAGCATAACCCATTAAGAATTGGATATTCTAGGCCTTCTTTCGGTGGGGATAGGCGAGGTTAGATCCGTAAGCGGTCGAAATCCTTGATATCTTTCTTAATATAGTCGCGTAGTCGCTTGATAATGCGGGCCTCCAGCTGCCTGGTTCGTTCTTTCGTAATGTGGTACTTGGCGCCGAGATCCTCGAGGGTGAGGGGGCTCTCTGAGAGGATCCGGTTTCGCAGAATGTCCTCGTCCCTTTCGTCGAGCGTTTTGGCGAACTCGGCGAGTTTGGAACGGAAGAGGGCCTGTAATTGGGTCTGCGCCAGCTGCTCGTCCGCCGGCACTTGTTGCGAGGGCAGCACATCCAGCAGGCTGCCTTCCTGGTCGCCGTCGAGCGGTTGGTCTAGCGAGAGTTCCCAGTTGCCCAGTCGCTGCCCCATCTCGATGACGTCCCGCTCCCGTACATTCAAACGGTCAGCTAGGAGCTTCGTATCCGGAGCGAAGCCTTCCCGTTCCAGCCTCGCCTTTTCTTTTTTGAGATTGTAGAACAGCTTCCGTTGATCCTGGGTCGTTCCGATTTTGACCAGCCGGTAGGTGTTCAGCAGATAGCGCAGGATGTACGCGCGCGACCACCAGGCGGCATAGGCGTAAAAGCGCACGTTTTTCGAGGGGTCGAATTTCTTGATGGCATGCATCAAGCCGACGTTGCCCTCTTGAATGAGGTCCATATGGTCAGCGCCTGTATGGAGGTACTCGGAGGCAATCGCCAGGGAGACGCGCAGGTTGGCCATGATGAGCTTGACAGCGGCCTCGCGGTCCCCGTTGGTGCGATATTCATGGAACAGGCGGAGTTCTTCTTCTTTGGAGAGGTAGGGGTAGCGGCGGACTTCCGCCAGATATTGTTGAAGTGCCGTGATCGGCGCCACCGCCGTGATATCGGAGGCCAGTTGGCCGTCCGGCGCTGCGCCGTGAGGCTGTTCAGGGGGTGGAGTGATCTCGGCGATCTCATCTTCGGACGGTTCCAGGACCTCCGGTTCGATCGGTTCGTCGTCGAGATTCTTCTTGCTCGGACTCATAGCCAGCGAGAATAACATAAGAGACTTTGGCCTGTGCTGAAAAAGTCCGCTGTCGTCGTTCCCTTGCGCGGATGAAGGCCGGTCTCATATAGTGGGCAGCTCTGAGGGTGGGAGATTATTTATTGTGATGACAGCGATGTTTTGCGCGCTGACCCGTGGCCATTGGCCGAGCGTGGTCGGGGCCTGGCTGCACCTTGCAGTCAGTTTTATGGTGTGGCTGCTGATGGGGGCCTTGAGCCTGACCTTTGCGCAGGATCTCCAGCTCAGCCAGGCTGAGATCGCGCTGGTGGTGTCGCTTCCTCTGCTGAGCGGCGCGGTGTTTCGCGTGGTTGCCGGCTGGAGCAGCGATTGGTACGGGGCGAAAGCGACCGGGGTGCTGATTCTGGTGGCAGAGCTGGCCGTCGTCCTCTGGGGATGGCTGGCGGTCCAGAGCTACGCCGAGTTGCTGCTCGTGGCCTTCCTGCTCGGTATCGGTGGGGCGAGCTTTGCGGTGACCTTGCCCCTGGCAGGCCGCACCTATCCCGCCGCGCATCAAGGGCTGGTCTTGGGCCTCGTTGCATCGGGCAATGTCGGCACGGTGCTGATTCTTTTTGGCGCGCCACGCATAGCAGCCACAGACGGATGGCACGCGATCTTCGGATGGATGGTATGGCCGATTGTCATCACCCTGGCGGTCTTTCTCCTTCTTGTGCGCGACGATCGACAGAGCCGGCGAGCCGAACGGGATGCCCACTGGTGGCACAGTGTCGCCGCCATGATCCGGCAGCCGAAGGCCTATTGGCTTTGCGGCCTCTATGCTGTGACGTTCGGGGGGTTTGTTGGGTTTTGCAGTATCCTCCCGCTTTTTTCACACGAGCAATATCACGTGGATGGGATCGCGGCTGGCTCGATTGCCGCTCTTTGCGGATTGGTGGGCAGTCTCATTCGTCCGCTGGGAGGTCATGCGGCAGACCGGATCGGCGGCCTGCGCACCCTTCTGTTTTCATTGCCTCTGGTGGTGGGGGGGCTCGCGGTGCTTGGCGACGTGAGCGACGTTCGTATCGCCGTGGTCTTGATCGTCGTGGCAGTGGGAGCGATGGGGGTTGGCAATGGGGTTATTCTCCAATTGGCCTCCGAGTGGTTCCCCGGGCAGATCGGTCTCGCGTCCGGTGTCGTGGGGGCCGCAGGCGGGCTGGGAGGTTTTCTCCTGCCTCTCTGGCTGGGGACGCTGAAAGAGGTGACCGGCTCCTATCGAACCGGCTTATGCGTTTTTGCCTTGGTGGCAGCTTGTGCCTGGGGCACGGTGCTGCTAGCTGAACGGCGGGCACGCCGGGCCATCACTTCCATGGATGCCCCGGGCAGTTTTTCCCGTTGACAGTGAGGGTCGAAACAAGGTTATTGTGGTGCGTCCGTAGCGGGTGATAACTCCGCGGAATTGTAGGAAACCATGGCCTCTCCCTTTCACAGTATCGAAGACGCAATCAAAGACATCAAAAAGGGGAAATGCATCATCCTCGTCGATGATGAAGATCGTGAGAACGAAGGCGATCTTGTCATTGCCGCCGAACATGTGACGCCCCAGGCCATCAATTTCATGGCCAAGCATGCTCGTGGATTGGTCTGTCTCGCCCTGACCCCTCAGCGGGTGGAAGAGCTCCAGCTGCCTCAGCAGGCGGCGGAGAATACCGCCACGTTTGGCACGGCGTTCACTGTGTCCATCGATGCGCGCAAAGACATCACAACCGGCATTTCTGCGGCGGACCGGGCCACGACGATTCATGTGGCGATCGATCCGAAGTCGAAGCCAGGCGACTTGGCGAGGCCTGGTCATATTTTCCCCTTGAAGGCGCAGCAGGGTGGTGTGTTGCGCCGGGCTGGGCAGACGGAGGGTTCGGTCGATCTAGCGCGGTTGGCCGGACTGAATCCCTCTGGCGTGATCTGTGAAATCATGAACGAAGACGGCACCATGGCGCGCGTGCCGGAGCTGGCGAAGTTTGCCAAGGTGCATAAGCTGAAGATGGTCACCATTAAGGCGCTGATTGAATACCGCATGCAGCGCGAGACCTTCGTGCGGCGGATGGCCAGCGCGCGGCTGCCGACGACGTTCGGCGATTTCGAAGCGGTGGCGTTCGAAAATGAAGTGGATGGTATCACGCATATCGCCCTGGTGAAGGGGCGAGTCGATAACGGGGAGCGGACGCTCGTTCGCGTGCATTCCGGTTGCTTGACAGCCGATGTGTTGGGCTCCATTCGCTGCGACTGTCGGGAGCAGCTCCATAAGGCGATGGAAATGATTCAGCAGGAAGGGCGCGGGGTTCTGCTCTATCTGAATCAAGAGGGGCGCGGCATCGGTCTGCTCAACAAGATTCGGGCTTATGGGTTGCAGGATAAGGGCTGCGATACGGTCGAGGCAAACTTGCAGTTGGGATTCAAAGCGGACCTGCGCGATTACGGCGTCGGGGCGCAGATCCTCGTCAATCTTGGGCTGCATCAGATCCGGCTCATCACGAACAATCCGCGTAAGATCGTCGGGATCGAAGGCTATGGATTGAACGTAGTCGAGCGGGTGCCGATCGAGATCCAGCCCGGCGCGTCGAACGTCCGGTACTTACGAACGAAGAAGAATAAAATGGGGCATATCTTAAGGAAGGTCTGAACGTCAAAAGGTCTTCATGTCGAAAGTCCGGGCGGGAAAGCGTTGCTCGGGCTTGAAGACGGTCAGACCTAACGACCTGAGTGCCATATTATGAAATTACGAAAAGGCTCACAGAATGCGACGGGGTTGCGGTTCGGGATTATCGTCGCGAAGTTCAATAAGTTCGTCACGGGTAAGATGTTGAGTGCCTGCGTCGAGGAGTTGACCGAGCGGGGCGTCCATGCTGACGACATCGAGGTGGTGCGGGTGCCGGGGGCCTTTGAGCTCCCCTTGGTCGCGTGGACGATGGCGCGGACGCAAAAGTTCCATGCGGTGATTTGCCTCGGGGCAGTTATCCGCGGCGATACGCCGCATTTCGACTACATCAGTGCGGAAGCCAGCCGCGGGATCGGGCAGGCGGCGCTGGATGCCGACGTGCCGATCATCTTTGGTGTGCTGACGACCCATACGATTGCGCAGGCGATCGAGCGGGCTGATCCGGCCAAGTTCAACCGTGGCGGGGAAGCGGCCAAGGCTGCGATCGAAATGGCGACGGTCATGCGTTTGTTACGGGCGGGTGAGCAGAATCCGGTGAGCGTGAAACGTGAAACGTCGGCCACAAAGCGGGCGCCGCGAAAGCGCAGAGCCTAGCCATGGGATCTCGTCATCAAGCCAGGGAGCGCGCGCTCCAGATTTTGTTTCAGTACGATATTCATGGCAAGCCGGGCCTCTGGCTGGATGTGTTCTGGGAAGAAAACGAGGCTTTGGCCGAGGCGAGAGCCTTTGCAGAACGACTCGTGGCCGGGGTGTTGGAGCAGAAGCCGGAGTTGGACGCCCTCATTACGCAATACTCGACCAATTGGAAGATCAGCCGCATGCCGATTGTTGACCGCAATATTTTGCGAGCCAGCGTCTATGAATTGTTGTGGATGGATGATGTGCCGGCCAAGGTGACGATGAATGAAGCCGTCGAGTTGGCGAAAAGTTTCGGCGATGACGCCGCCTCGAAGTTTGTAAACGGCATTCTGGACAAGGTTTTGAATCAGGAATTGATGCTGTCCGCCAAACGGGCCGAGGCGGCTGGCGTAAAAGGTAAACCGCGAAAGGTGCAACGTTGCAGTCCGGAGTAACCAGTTCCTGTTCGTCCCGTTCACGTCGTATGTCTCACGTTTCACGAGGTTGTCATGATTGAGCGTTATACCCGTCCCAAGATGAAGGCCATCTGGGACGTGAAGCGGAAATACGAGATCTGGCTCGAAGTCGAACTGGCGGCCTGCGCGGCCTTTGAACGGGCAGGACAGGTTCCGCGGGGCACGGCGGCCCGCATCGGGAAGAAGGCTAAGATCGACGTGAAGCGGATCGACAGGATCGAGAAGGTAACGAAGCACGATGTGATCGCCTTCCTCGAATCGTTGGTGGAGTCGGTCGGGCCGGAACATCGGTTCCTCCATATGGGGCTGACCTCGTCGGATATCGTGGACACCTCCCTGGCGGTGCAGATGGCCGAGGCGCTGGACCTCATCCTCGACGATCTTGCCGAACTGATCGCTGTGTTGAAGAAACAGGCGCTGAAGTACAAAGACACGGTGATGGTTGGCCGCTCGCACGGTATCCATGGCGAACCGATCTCGTTCGGCTTCAAGTTGGCCATTTGGTATGAAGAGGCCTGCCGGCATCGGGAACGGTTGACGCATGTGCGGCAGGAAATCGCCGTGGGCAAACTCTCCGGCGCGATGGGGACCTTCGCGCATCAAGGGCCTGAAGTGGAAGCGTATGTCTGTGCCAAGCTGGGGCTGACGCCGGACCCGGTCTCTAATCAAATCGTGCAGCGCGATCGTCATGCGGCCTATGCCACGGCCTTGGCCCTATTGGCCGCCAGCATCGAGAAGTTTGCAACGGAGATTCGCCATCTGCAACGGACCGAGGTACTGGAAGCGGAAGAATATTTCTCGGTGGGGCAGAAAGGCTCTTCGGCGATGCCGCACAAGCGGAACCCGATTGCCTCGGAGAATCTCTGCGGCTTGGCGCGCGTCGTGCGGGGCAATAGTCTCGCAGCGATGGAGAACGTCGCGCTGTGGCATGAGCGGGACATCAGCCATTCGTCCGTCGAGCGCGTGATTATGCCGGACAGCACGATTCTGATGGACTATATGCTGGCGCGGATCACTGACGTCATCAAGAACCTAGTGGTCTATCCCGAGAACATGCAGCGCAACCTCGATCTCACAGGGGGGCTGGTCTATTCGCAACGGCTGTTGTTGCTGCTCATTTCCAAAGGGGCGCCGCGGAAGGAATCGTATGAAGCCGTCCAGCGCCATGCCATGGCGTCCTGGAGAGGGGCCGGGGGACTGCAAGAGTTGGTTGGCAAGGACCCCTTGATCGCGACGCGCCTCACGGCCAAGGAAATCAAATCCTGTTTCGATCCGAAGTATTATCTGCGCCACTTAGATCAGATCTTCCGGCGGGTATTCGGGCCCAGCGCGCGTAAACCGGCGAAGGGGAAGAAACGGTGAGATTCTGTATCGTACGGCGCATGGGGTTTGCGGTGTTGCTGTTGGTCGGGCTGGTGTCGGTTGCTGAGGCTGCCGATCGCGACAAGCTGCTGAGCGAAGCGGGCGTCTACGGCACCTTTGCGGCATTCACGCTGGATGACGATTGGGCCAAGGAGGATCAAGCGACGCGGATCGCCTATCTGACGGTCTTGCGGGGGGTCGTCGATCAGCACCGCGAGAAACTGGCGATTGATCTCTATTTGATGCGCGGGCTGTCGGACCATGCAGATATCATGTTTCGCGTGCATGCCGTTGAGCTGCGCGAAGCGCAAAAGTTTCTGCTCGATCTTCAGAGCAGTCTGTTCGGCCGGCATCTCAAGGCGGCCGGCATGATGCACGGATTGACCAAGAAGGCGAACTACGTGCCGGGGCTTCCGGACCAGATGAAGGCCGATCTTAAGGGTGCCAGCGAGCCCGGACCCAAGCCCTATGCGATCGTCATTCCGATCAGGAAGAACGCGGACTGGTGGGCGCTCGATCAGGACAAGCGGCTGGCGCTGATGAAGGAACATACGGAAGCCGCGTTGCCCTATCAGAAGACGGTGAAGCGCAAGCTCTATCACTCCACCGGGCTCGATGACCTGGATTTCATCACGTACTTTGAAACCTCTCAGCTGGAAGATTTTCACAATCTGATTCTTTCGCTGGAGAAAGTGAAAGAGTTTCAGTACGTGAGACAATTCGGGCATCCGACGTTGATCGGCACGGTGATATCGTTGCCCGAAATCATAGAAGTCTTGGCTCAGTAGTATTCGTGATGGCGGGGAGAAAGGGCAGATCATGACCATCGGCAATATGCTCTACGAAGGCAAGGCGAAGAAGGTCTTCGCCACGCATAAGCCCGATCAGGTCGTCCAGTACTTCAAGGACGATGCGACGGCGTTCAATGCGCAGAAGCGCGGGACCATTCTCGAAAAGGGCGTGATCAATAACAAGATATCCGAGCGGCTGTTTCTGCTGCTCGAGCAGGCTGGGGTGCCGACGCATTTCGTCGAGCGGCTGAGCGACCGGGAGCTGCTCGCGAAGAAAGTTGCGATCGTGCCGATTGAAGTGGTGGTCCGCAACGTTGTGGCCGGCAGTTTGGCCAAGCGGCTGGGGCTGAAAGAGGGTGCCCCGATTGAGCCAGCCATTGTGGAATGGTATTACAAGAACGACGCGTTGGGTGATCCACTCATCGCCGACGAACATATTCGATTGATGCAGCTGGCGACGCCGGAGCAGATGACAGAGATCAAGCGGCTCGCGTTGAAAGTGAATGGCGTGTTGCAGCCGTTCTTCCGCGAGCGCCAGATAATCCTCGTCGATTTCAAATTGGAGTTCGGGCTGCACAAGGGCCAGCTGATTCTGGCGGATGAGATTTCGCCGGACACCTGCCGCTTTTGGGACCAGACGACGAAAGAGTCGATGGATAAGGATCGGTTCCGCAAGGATTTGGGGAAGATCGAAGAAGCGTACCAGGAAGTATTGAAAAGGGTGTGCGGATGAGGGAACGAAGAGGCTGGTTTTTTTGTTCGCAGAATGCGCAGGGGGAAGCCCTGCCTGGTCGCTGTGCGCAGTTGCGGCTCACCCTGCCATCCCCCCGGGAGTTTTCCGCCCCGTATGGACGGGGCCGGGGGAAGAGGCGGGAGGCAGGGGCCGGTCTCTTCGCACGCGTAACTCGTGGCCTGAGACGGCCGCGTCGGCGGGCCCGTTCACCACATCCTCCCAGTGAGTCCTAGCAGGCTTCCCTGAGTGAAGAGGGAAAGAGAAGAGGTTATGTGAAGGGGTTTCTGCGCCTGTTCATGAATTATGGCTTGGTGGCCTCCATTCTGGTATGGGCGTCGGTGGTGGGGATGATGGCCTACCGCCTGAACGAATCGCCCTGGCGTTGGGCCTTTGTGGTGCTCGTGTTTGGGGGGTTCGGGACGATCGCAGTGATTTTCCGGATCAGGAAGTATGTAGATAGGCAGACTGAAGCACCCGAGCAGGGGAGTGAGGGGGGAAGGGCGACATGAACGCTCGCAATGAGAGCATCCATATCGCCCTTCGTCGAGAGGGGCAGGTGGAGCGAATGAATATGGGGGAAATCATTTCCGCAGGATGTTCAAAAAGGCTTTTCCTCAAGGCCAGAAGCTGGCGGACTTTTTCGGCATCCTGGTAAGGGGGGGGCAGTGAAGGCGAAAATTCATGTGACGCTGAAGCAAGGAATCTTAGACCCGCAGGGGAAGGCGATTGAGCATGCGCTCGGTTCGCTGGGGTTCAAGAATGCGGGCAACGTGCGAGTCGGGAAGTATATGGAAGTGGAAGTGAATGAAACGGATAAGGCGAAAGCCGATGCCGCCGTGAAAGCCATGTGCGAAAAGCTTCTGGCGAATACGATCGTGGAAGAATTCACATACGAACTGCAGTGAAGAGTGATCTGTGATGGGTGATGAGTTTGTGAGGCGAGCGTCTGGATGGAACGTGCAGGTTGTGCCCTGCCGCTGCTCGACCGGCAATGATCACCCAGCACGCATCGCTGGGGTGGTGCGATGAAAATCGGCGTGGTGGTGTTCCCTGGTAGTAATTGCGATCACGACTGTCAGCATATCTTCAAGGATGTGCTGGGCCAGTCGGTGGAGATGATTTGGCACAAGGAGACCTCGTTGGCCGGGCTGGACGCGATCGTTCTGCCGGGCGGGTTTTCCTACGGCGACTATTTGCGAACCGGGGCCATCGCAAAGTTCTCGCCTGTGATGGGGCTGGTGAAGGAGTTTGCGAAGGGCGGTGGAATGGTGCTCGGGATTTGCAACGGGTTCCAGATCCTGCTTGAAGCGGGGATGCTGCCCGGTGCCATGCTTCGGAACAAGTCGCTGCATTTTATCTGCAAGGATCTGTCTGTGAAGGTTGAGAATGCGGCCACGTCCTTTACTAGCGCCTGCCAGCCTGGTCAGGTGTTGAAGATTCCCATCGCCCATGCAGACGGGAACTACTACACCGATCCGGTGACGCTTGCGGCGATGCAGGCCAATGCGCAGATCGTTCTTCGCTATTGCACGCCGGAGAGCAAGGTGACCCCGGCGGCGAATCCGAACGGTTCGCTGGACAACATTGCCGGGATCATCAATGCCGCCGGCAATGTGCTGGGGATGATGCCGCACCCGGAACGTTGCGCAGAGACAGTCTTGGGCAATGACGACGGGAAGCTGATCTTCTTGTCGATGCTGGAGTCACTGAAGCAAGGCAAAAAGCCTTTGCAGATGGCGTCTGCCTAGCCTCTGTCGACCCAGAGGTGAGCCAATTCGGATTGTGATCACGAAGCCATGAGAGCGTGAAGTCTAAAATTATGGGACCTGTAAGCCAGCCAATGACCAAAGAACTCATCGCGCAACATAATCTGACGGACGACGAGTATCAGAAGATCGTCGGGATTTTGGGGCGGGAGCCCAATATCACGGAGCTGGGGATGTTCTCGGTGATGTGGTCGGAACATTGCTCCTATAAGAGTTCGCGCGTACATTTGCGGAAGCTGCCGACGACTGGTCCTCGAGTGGTGCAGGGACCCGGTGAAAATGCTGGAGCCGTGGATATCGGCGATGGGCTCTGCGCGGTGTTCAAGATGGAGTCGCACAACCATCCTTCGTTCATCGAGCCCTATCAGGGGGCTGCGACGGGAGTGGGGGGAATCTTGCGAGACATCTTTACGATGGGCGCGCGGCCGATTGCCTTGCTTGATGCTTTACGGTTCGGCGGGTTGGACAATCCGAAGAACCGGCATCTCGTCAAGGGTGTCGTGGCCGGCATCGCCGGCTATGGTAACTGCATGGGCGTGCCGACGGTCGGAGGCGAAATCGTCTTTAACGATATCTACTCGCAGAATCCGCTCGTGAACGTGTTCTGTCTCGGCATTGCGCAGAAGGACAAGATCTTTCTGGGAACTGCGGCCGGCATCGGTAATCCGGTGATCTACTTCGGCTCCAAGACTGGCCGCGACGGGATTCACGGGGCCACGATGGCCTCCGATTCCTTTGACGACCAGTCGGAGCAGAAGCGGCCCACTGTGCAGGTGGGTGATCCCTTTACCGAGAAGCTGTTGCTGGAAGCCTGCCTTGAACTGATGGCGGGTGATTTGCTGGTTGGGATTCAAGACATGGGAGCGGCTGGCTTGACCAGCTCCTCGTGTGAAATGGCCGCGCGCGCTGGTAACGGGATGGATCTGGACCTGACCAATGTGCCCCGGCGTGAGCCAGGCATGACGGCCTATGAACTGATGTTGTCTGAGTCGCAGGAACGTATGTTGATGGTGGCGCAGGCTGGCAAAGAAGAGGAATGCATCAGGATCTGCAAGAAGTGGGATCTCGATGTGGCGGTGGTGGGACGGGTCACGGGCGACGGCATCCTCCGTGTGAGGGATCAGGGGCAGGTGGTGGCGGAGATTCCCGCGAAGTCGCTGGCGGATGACGGGCCACGGTACGAGAGGCCTTATTCGCCGCCTGGCTACCAGGACATGCTGACGAACCTGAATTATGACGCGCTGCCGGATGTGAAGGATGCCAATGCGGCGCTGTTGCTGCTGTTGGAGTCGCCGACGATTGCGAGCAAACGCTGGGTCTATGAACAGTACGACCATATGGTGCGGACCAACACGATGGTTCGGCCTGGCTCCGATGCCGCGGTGGTTCGGATCAAGGGCACGAACAAATCACTGGCCATGACGGTGGACTGTAATAGTCGCTACTGTTTGCTGCATCCCTATGAAGGGGCTCGTATTGCCGTAGCCGAGGCGGCGCGGAATCTCGTCTGTTCAGGCGCTGAACCGATAGGGCTGACGGACTGTTTGAACTTCGGGAACCCAGAGCGACCTGAGATCATGTGGCAGTTCGTCCTGGCGATCGAAGGACTGAGGGATGCCTGTGAACATTTCAAGGTGCCCATCGTCAGCGGGAATGTGAGTTTCTACAACGAGACCAACGGACTGTCGATCTATCCCACGCCGATGTTGGGCATGGTGGGTCTGATCGAGTCGGCCGAGGAGACGATGACCCAGTGGTTCAAGCAGGACGGGGATGCGATTATCCTTTTGGGTAAGACGAGAGAAGATCTGGGCGGCAGCGAATATCTGAAAGTGCTCCATCACAGAGAGCAGGGATCGCCGCCTCTCCTCAGTCTTGAGGCGGAGAAGTCTCTTCATGACTTCCTCTTGAAAGCAATTCGTGATGGGCTGGTGCAATCAGCCCATGACTGTTCGGATGGTGGGTTGGCGGTCGCCTTGGTCGAATCCTGCATCTCCGGTCCTGTTGCCCGGCGAGGGGCTGTGGTAGGATTGGGCCTCGACACCTTGCGGCAGGATGCCCTTTTATTTGGGGAGAGCCAATCGCGGGTCGTCCTGTCGGTGAAGCCTGAGCTGGTCGACCAGATCCTGAAGCGCGCAGGCGAGGCCGAGGTTCCCGCGATGAAGATTGGGACGGTTGGAGGCGATCGTGTCGTCATCGATGTGGCGAAGGGGCAATGGAGCGAGGGCTGCCGCATCGATCTCCCAGTCGATCAACTTTTTGAGCAGTGGGCTTTTTCAATCGAACGAACGCTGAGCCAGGCGTGAAGCGTGAAGGCATGAATACGCGAACCACAAAAGAACTTCCCGTCGTGTCACCGTCCGCGTCTGACGACGCAGGCCTCAATTTGATTACACCCGATAAGTTTCACGACGAATGCGCCGTCTTCGGTATTTACGGCCACAAGGAAGCGGCCAACCTCACCTATCTGGGGCTCTATGCCTTGCAGCATCGTGGGCAGGAAGCCTCCGGCATCGTCTCTGGCGATGGCGAGCACTTCTACGTCCATAAGGGGAAGGGGCTGGTTGCGGACATTTATAATCCCCAATCGCTTGAGAAATTAACCGGTTCGATGGCGATCGGACACAATCGTTACTCCACGGCTGGGGACAACAATCTGAGTAACGTCCAGCCGCTCTCGGTGAGCTTTGCCTTCGGGAATTTGGCGCTCGCGCATAACGGCAACCTCATCAATGCGCAAGTCTTGCGTGCTGAGCTCGAAGCCTACGGCGCCATTTTTCAATCCACGTCGGACAGCGAAGTCATGATCCATTTGATCGCCCATTCGCGCGCCGATACCTTGCTGGCCCGCATCATCGATGCCTTGGGCCAGGTGCGAGGGGCCTTTTCCGTCGTCATGCAGACGGACCATGGGATCATCGCGGTGCGAGATCCGCACGGGTTCCGGCCCCTCTGCCTCGGTCGCATGGGCGATACCTACCTCGTGGCGTCGGAAACCTGTGCCTTCGACCTGCTTGGCGCCAAAATCATCCGCGAGATCGAGCCGGGCGAGCTGGTCGTGCTGAACGAGAAGGGTGTGACGAGCTACCATCCGTTCGCGCCGGTCAATCCGGCGATGTGCATCTTTGAATATGTGTACTTTGCCAGGCCGGATAGCCAGATTTTCGGGGCGAATGCGGTCTATGCCACCCGCAAGGCCTTGGGGCGGCAATTGGCGAAGGAGTCGTTGGTCAAGGCGGATATCGTCGTGCCGGTTCCTGATTCCGGAGTGCCTGCCGCACTCGGTTATGCCGAGGGGGCGGGGATTCCGTTCGAGCTCGGCCTGATCAGAAATCACTATATCGGCCGTACGTTCATTGAGCCGGAGCAGTCGATCCGCCACTTCGGCGTAAAAATAAAGCTCAATGCCGTGTCGGAGGTGTTGGAGGGGAAGCGAGTCGTGGTGGTGGACGATTCGCTGGTGCGGGGGACTACGAGCCGTAAAATCGTGAAAATGATTCGCGATGCTGGAGCCAAGGAAGTGCATATGCGCATCAGCTCGCCTCCGATCATCTCTCCCTGTTTTTATGGCATCGATACGCCCACCAAAAAAGAACTGATCGGATCCAGCCACTCGCTTGAAGAGATTCGGAAGTACATCACAGCAGACAGCCTCGCCTATTTGAGTCTCGAGGGCATGCTGAATGCCGCCCCCGGCACCCCGGAACAGTATTGCAGCGCCTGTTTCACCGAGAAGTACCCCATCGCACTGACCCGTGCGGAGGAATGGCAGCTCGGCCTCTTCGACCCCTCCCTTTAGCAGGCTGCTGAAACAGGGGGCCAGGGTAGCACGTGCTCGCTGCTTTCGGCTCTTTTGTCTATCGACGCGTGACCCATTCTGGCCCTATGGCTGCGCTATAGCCTCTGTTGCCATTGCCCCTGAAAAAATCTGCATGGTAGGATACGCAATCAAAGTGCTGAATAGGCGAACAGTCAATTCAGCGTTTGGCACTCAGTACTTCTTCAGCGGGAGGCTCTTATGAAACGACTAGTATCGATACTTAGCCTGTTGTTAATTCCGGTCCTTGCAGCCCAGCTGGCCGCTGCGGCTGGATTCTTTAAAGTCGGCGAGAAGGCGCCTGCCTTTACGCTGACGGCCATTACCGGCGAGACGGTGGGGTTGGAGAGTTACAAGGGCAAGATTGTGGTGCTCGGCCTGTTTCATATTTGCGACCCGTGCATGATGCAGGGCACGACGCTCCAGAAAGTATCCGAGATGACGAAGGGCAAAGAGGTAGCGGTGCTCGGGGTCAATTCTGCCGGCAACGGCAAGAAGGAAGTCGGCGAGTTCTTAGCCGCCTTTCCCGCAAAAGTTACCTATCCTTATCTGCTCGATCCTGGCAAGGTCACGGATAAATTGTACGGCGGAGGGAAGTTTATCCCGAACGTCTATGTGATCGATCAGCAGGGCGTGATCCGGTGGCAGCGTGTCGGTAATATGGATTTGGCTGGCGCCGAGGTAATTGTGGCGGAAGTCGAAAAGTTGTTGGCGGGAGCGAACAGTAAGATGTAGCGGGGCCTGGCGCCGGCGCCCCGCTCCGGGCGGCTGGACTAGTCGGCGCCACCTGCGATGGTTCGCTCCAATGGATGAGAGTGAAAGGATGCAGATGAATGGATGAGATGGAAGCGGGAAAGCAGAAGTTTTTGGAGGTGGTGAAGGAGGCCGATGCGTCCGTGCAGGTGGTGATCCCTGTGACGCCTTCGAACAGTATGTTCCTGATTTCCCTAACGAAGGGCCCGAATCGGAAATTCATTACGATTTCTGAAGACGACATCATCGACTTGCCCAACGAAGCCAGTATCCTGACGAAAGTGACGAAAGTCGTGAAGGATGCCGTGGCCGCATTATAAATCCGTCCGCGCCATCAGCTATTAGTCATCGGCTCAAATCGCATTATGAAAAATATTCTTCCGGGTATCTGGCAATGGTCTTGGTTTTCTGAGGAGAAGCAGCTCGATTTCAACGGGCTATTCCTGACGGTTGGGGAACATAAGATTCTCGTCGATCCTCCGCCGATGACGGGCGATGCGAGCGCGGTGGTCCTCCGCAATGGCCCCGTCGATTACATCATCGTGACGAATCGCGACCATGTCCGCGAAGCGGTGAAGTACCAGGACGAGTTTCGCTGTCAGTTGTATGTGCCGGAGGTCGATGCCCCGTTGATGGACCTTAAGCCGACCAAGACGTTTCAGGATGGGGAGTTGCTCACAGGCGGGATCTGGGTGATTCAGCTGAAAGACCAGAAGTCTCCCGGCGAGTCGGCCCTATTCATCCAGCAGCGGGAGGGTGTGCTGATTGTCGGCGATGCCTTGATCGGGAAACCTGCCGGTTCCGTCAGTCTCCTGCCAGCCGAGAAGTACGCTGATGTGACGAAGGCCCAAGAGGGGCTGCGCAGGCTTCTTAAATACAATTTCGACAGTCTGCTGGTGGGCGACGGGACCTCGCTTCTGGCCGGCGCCAAACAGGCGGTCGAACAGCTGCTCCAGCCCCCATCATGACCTTACGCAACGGACTCTCCGAAGAACTCAACCGCCAGGGTAACGAGCACTTTTCGCGAGGCCTCTACTCCGAGGCCTATACGTGCTACGCGAAAGCGCTGGAATGCGACCGGCTGACCGGGGACCAGCGGGCCTTGGCCGCCACCTTGGGAAATCTCGGGAACATTTGTGCTGTTAGCGGACGGGGGGATTCGGCTCAGACTTACTATCAAGAGGTCTTGGAGCTGCAGAAAATTCTCGGGGATGAGCGAGGAATCGGGACGACCTTAGGCAATTTGGGGAACCTCCAGGCCGATGCGGGCGCATGGGACCGCGCTAAGGCCTACTATCTCGAAGCGTTGGATCTCATGACGAAGGTGCACGATGAGGCAGGCAAGGCGGTGCTCTTTTCTGATCTGGGACTGGTCGCTCGCGAGACTAAAGAGTATGAATTGGCGATCACATATTATGAACAGTCGCTCGTGCTTATGAGGAGGCTAGAAAATCAGGGCGGCGTGGCCGATGCCTGGCGCATGATCGGTCGAACCTTTTTGCTCCAGCAGCGCTACGACGACGCCATCCCCTGTTGCCAAACTAGCCAGTCCATCGCCGAGCGATCGCGCGACGAATTGCGGACCGGTGGCGCTCGCTATGTGCTGGCCCAATGTTACGAAGAAACCGGCAACCTACGTGAGGCGGCGGATCTCCTTGAGCTGGTGGTGCATATGGACCGTAAGTACCAGTTGCCGAAACTCGAAGAGAATATCCAGCGGTTGGCGGCTCTGCGGGCGAGCCTCGCAGGCCAGGGTGGAACCCCACCCCATCGAAAGATGCATGTATGAGTGATGACACTGCGACGGCCTGGACTGCGCTTCGGGTCGCATTGGCTCCCGCCTTTCCTCAATTGGAGGCAGTGGAGGGAGGCGGCGCCTTGACGATGGACCTCGGCCCAGATGGATGGTTGCTGGAGCTCACCCCGGACGGCCGAGTCTTGTGTCAGTACGGCATGGCCTTGGAGGACGTGATGACCTTGCTTTCCGATGGGACGCCGGAAGATCTGGGCACAGACGAGATCGCGAAGCAGGCCAAGTACTACATTCAACCGGCTGTCTCCAAGTATCGTGGGATCCTGTTGAAGTCTGGATTTGCAGAAAAGACGGAGATGAACGAGGCCTACGTGGCCGTTCGCTTCGAGCGGCAGGTAGACCTGACGAACCCGACTGCCGTGCAAGCTCTCATGAGCTGGTGCTGGCGGACGATCGGCGTGGCCCGGTGACCAGGCCGATTGCCACGTTCGACGACTTGCGCGATGCGATTACGGCCTACCGGTTGCCGCGTGTCCTGATTGCCTCCCTTGAACTGAACCTCTTTACTGCCATCGGCACGGAGACCTGGACGATTCCCGATCTGGCCCGTGCCATGAATGTGAGTGAGAGGGGGCTGGCCATTCTTTGCCGGAATGTCGCGATGGCAGGCCTGCTGAAGAAAAAAGGCGAGACCTATCGAAACAGCCGGTTGGGCGCGACGGCGTTGAATGCCCAGCATCCGGCTTATCGGGGGGACTATCTCCGGCTAATCACGAGCCATTGGAACGATTGGGGTCGTTTGCTGGAGTCAGTGAAGACGGGTCTGCCGCTCGATCACGATGAGCCGGACGATCCGGACTATCGCCGGCAGTTCACCTGGGCGATGCATCACCGGACTCTGGAGAGAGCGCCGAAGATTGCCGCTCAGATCAACCTGCGTGGGGTGAGGACTCTGCTCGATCTTGGCGGCGGTCCCGGTACTTATGCGATGGCCTTCCTCGCAAAGAATCCTCAGCTTCGTGCTACGGTCTGCGACCGGCCTGCGGCTCTTGAGGTCGCAAAGGAAATTGCTGCGACTCATAAGGCCGGTGCACGCCTCTTCTATCAGCCTCTGGATTTGCTGACGGAAGCCATCCCCGGTGCCTACGATGTCATCTGGTATTCGAACGTGCTCCACATCTATTCGTCGCAGGACAATCAAGTGGTCTTCCGGCGCGCCTTGGCGGCGTTAAATCCTGGAGGCAGGCTGTTGATTCAGGACGCGTTCCTGCACGATAAGGACGGGCTGTTTCCCAAAGAGGCGAGTCTCTTTGCGGTGTCGATGCTGTTGTTCACCGAGCGGGGCAATACCTACTCTGCCGCCGAGACGAAGGCCTGGTTGACGGACGCGGGATTTGAACGGATCAAGATTGTGAAGATGAAGAAGGGGACGGAGGACTGGGAGGATGGGATCCTGGGTGCACGGTCCCCAGCGATTCGTGGAGGAACGCGCGCCCGCCGAACAGAATCAGCGAAAAGTTCACGGCCCCGCTCATTGCGCTAACGAGGAGCAGGCTGCCAATCTCGCTTTGTCCGCCCATGATGCTCGCGAGGGTGGAGAGGTCTAAGGCCAATCCCACCGTTCCATAGATGACGCAGGCCATGGCGGTCCAGGTCCATCCCATCCGGACGAGGCAGGCCAGAACGATCGGGGTGACGATCAGGTAAAGCATCCAGCCAATTTGCCCTGCTTCTGTTGCAGCCGGTGCGAGATGGGTGGTCGTAGCGCCGATGAGGCTGAGTCCCGTAAGCAGGCCGATGAGGGCCCAGGTGTATCGCATGGGTGTAATGATACCTGTCCTCTGCTCCACACAGCAATCGGCTTGAGGAGTCTGAAAAGGAAAGGATAGTCCGGGATTAGGTAGGCGTTAGCGACTGCGAGGGAGTTGGCGATGGCAGATTTATCCGGTAGGGGGCCCCAAGCCTGTCTTCTGGTCTATGACGGCCAATGTCGCCTCTGCGTCACGGCTCAGCAGGGCCTTGATCGGCTGGGGACTCGCGCTGATACGGCACCGGTCCGGATGGTTCCCTATCAGAGCGACGAGGCCAAGCAGGCGTTGGGGGAGGCCTATCGACCTGGCCGTCCAGACGCGGCATTCCTGGTCCGTCCTAACGGGGAGATTGCCAGGGGGCTCGACGCCTTTCTGGCCCTTCTGCCTGGCCTCAGGGGTGGGCGAATTCTTTCTGTTCTTTTGCGCCTGCCGTTGGTCAAGCTAGTTGGCTATCTGCTCTATTGGTTGGTAGCCCGGTACCGGTATCAGATCTTTGGGACCGTTTTGTTTGTGGGAGATGCAGAGAACCGTGGCGAACTTGGCTGAGAAATGTCCCGTGATAGCTTCTTGTCTCGATGAGACGAGCCTCTCCTCCTGGCAGACTTTTTCAGCATCCGAATTCCCCGTTGCCGGCTCGTTGAGGCGTGAACGAAGCTGTGTTACGATCCGCCATTGTGATACGGAGCTCTTCCGAGCCCACACCTCCCGAACAGTTTCAGCAATGGCTCAACCGAGTCGCGCGTCCGATCGAATTCGCCACTCGCGATGCCTTTGCACATCTGCCTGCCGTTAAAAATCTCAGTCACTTTGTTTCCTCACAGGTCATGCAGGCTCTGTCGCAGCGCGTCTATCCACACGCGATTGAAGCGGCCTTGCTCCAGTTGTCTGCGTTGTTTCGTGAGAACCAACAGTTATTTTCGGCAGAAGAGCAGCGGCGCCGACTGCAGGATGCGATGGTCATTCTCGGTGTTTTGCGCGAGTCGGCCAGCAACTTTGCCGGGGCCTGGCAGGAACCGGAGCCTCTCGCGCTACCTCAGCCAATCGTAAACCGGTCATCCGCTCAGCCATGGCGGGAGCAGCCCATTCGTTTCGCGAAGGGAGTTGGTCCGAAGCGCACATCATTGCTTCAACGGTTCAGAATCGAGACGGTGGAGGATGCCCTCTGGACCCTGCCTTGGCGTTATGAAGACCGCTCAGTCATGACCCCGATCGGGCAGCTGGCGCCAGGAACGCAGGCCTCGATCTGCGGCATGATCATCAAAAGCGAAGCCAAGAAGGCCCACAGTCGCCGTCTTTCCATCCTCGATATTGTGGTGCAGGATGCGACCGGGCGGCTTCAGGCTGTGTTCTTCAACCAGCCGTTTCTGGAACAATTCTTTACCGTCGGAACCAGCGTGATGTTGACCGGGCGGGTAGTTGCAGGGGCGCAGGGCTGGGTGGCGATGAAAATGGAGGTCACGCAGTACGAAGTGGTAGGGGCGGAAACCGAAGCGCCGCTGCATGTGGGGCGGATTGTGCCCGTGTACCACGAGACCAAGGGCTGGACCTCCCGGCAGATGCGCGTCCTCATGAAAGGCCTGCTGGAGGCCCATATCGCTGAGGCGCAGGAGCTGTTGCCGATTGCCCTTCGTGCGCGCTATCGCTTGCCGCCTATTCACCAAGCTATTCAGGATGTGCATTTCCCGCAGGCCGGGACTGATGGAGGGCAGCTCGATCGCGGGCTCACGCCGGCGCACCGGCGTTTGGCCTTTGAAGAACTATTTCTCCTGCAACTGGCCTTGGCTTCGCGACAACGAGTCATGAAGGAAGAGGTGAAGCAGGTCCTGTTCAATCCGAAGACGCCGCTTCTCGCCAAGCTGGACCGGTCCTTGCCCTTCCGGTTGACTGCAGCGCAAGCGCGGGTGAATGGCGAGATCCTAGCAGATATGACCTCGCGCAAACCGATGAATCGCCTGGTGCAGGGCGATGTCGGGTCCGGCAAAACCATCGTGGCGGTGCAGGCGATGGTGTTGGCCTGCGGGTCCGGCTACCAGGCGGCTTTGATGGCGCCGACGGAAATTCTAGCAGAGCAGCATTATCGGACGATGAAGGAATTTCTGGAACCGCTCGGGCTTTCCGTTGTGCTCGTAAGCGGGGGCGGCCGTGCTGCCGCGCGTAAAGCCGTGCGGGAGAAAGTTGCTTCCGGGGCGGCGCAGGTCGTCATCGGCACTCATGCGGTCATTCAGCAGGGCGTTACCTTCGCCAAACTTGGCCTGGCCGTGGTGGACGAACAACATCGGTTCGGGGTGCTTCAACGGAAGACGCTGATGGAGAAGGGCTATAAGCCCGACGTGCTGGTGCTGACGGCGACGCCGATTCCACGGACGCTGGCTATGACGGTCTATGGGGACTTGGACGTGTCGGTGATCGACCAGATGCCGCCAGGGCGCAAGCCGGTGCGGACCTTTCTCTTGGGCGACAGCCAGAAGGGGCGTGCCTATCAGATCCTCCGCGATGAATTACGGAGCGGCCGCCAGGCCTATGTGGTCTATCCGCTCGTCGAAGAATCGGAGAAGACTGACTTGCAAGCTGCCATGCAAGGGGCGGAGCAGTTGCAGGCGAACGAGTTGGCTGAGTTCCGCGTTGGGCTGCTGCATGGCAGGATGAAGTCGGAGGAGAAAGAACGGGTCATGGCCTCGTATAAGAAGGGGGCGATCCAGGTCCTCGTTGCGACGACGGTGGTGGAGGTCGGGGTGGATGTGCCCAATGCCACGGTCATAATGATTGAACATGCAGAGCGGTTCGGGCTGGCGCAGTTACATCAATTGCGCGGCCGGGTCGGGCGTAGCACGCACCAGTCCTATTGTCTGTTGATCGCGGCTGGCGGGGTGTTGTTTGGATCGAAGAAGCCGAAGGAAGCCGGTGAGGCTCCTTCGGCTGCCAGAGAGCGGCTGGATGCGCTCGTGCGTTCGACCGACGGGTTTGTGATTGCCGAGGAAGATCTCCGCATTCGCGGGCCAGGTGAGTTTTTCGGATTCAGGCAATGGGGCATGCCGGAGTTCCGCGTCGCGAATTTGCTGCGGGATGCCGAGCTGCTTCAGCAGGCGAGGGAGGAAGCCCTTGCCCTCTTGAAGCAGGATCCGCAGCTCAAGTTGCCGGTGCACCGTGTCCTGCGAGAGGCGATGTTGAGGCGGTGGGAAACAAAGCTAGATTTGGGGTCGGTGAGTTAAGATTCGCGCGTCCTGTCGTTGCCCTACCACCCGTCCTTGCACCCGCCCGGTGTAGGGACCCCGCTGCGGGTGGTTGGCAGGTCGACGCCACCCGCTCAAGAGAAAATTCAGACCTTGAGAGGTGGGAAGGTGGGCCTCCGCTCTTTCAGCAATGGAGACGCTAGTTCACGCATCCCCCTCCCTGTGGAGTGGAGAGAGGGGAAAGGTAGGAAAACATGGGATTATTGCAACGGTTAAAGCATGATTTGAAGGTGGGGATGGCGACTCTGCGGCTTGGCACGGCGCAGGTGGCGAACCGCGCGTTGGCAGAAACAGAACTGCTACGAATCCGGCTTGCAATCCGCAAGCTCGATCAGCAGTTGGGCGAGCTCCATCGCGATGTCGGCGAGCGAGCGGTGAATCTGCGCGAAGGGGGAGAGCCGGCGGAGCGGGTTCTCTATGATGCGGAAATCGGTCGGCTGGTGAAAGAGATTCAAGAGCTCAAAGAAGCGCGAGGGACGTTTGAGTCGGAGATTGTCGAGGTTCGGAGCGAGGTATAAAGGACTCGTCGCGCGAAGGATCTCGTCTAGTAGAATAAATAGAACAAGCACTGTTCTGTTGAGCGCGTTCTGCGAGCAAGAAGGGCAGCTGGTCGGCTTACCGCTGCGAGTACCACCGATAGCCTTGGTTTTCCGAGAAGCTGGATTTCGGGGCTCCGCCGGGCTTTTCCAATAACAAGACTTTGAAGTCGATGAGGCCGAACCAGGCTGGATCCGCCACGTCGTGATAGTGGCAGCCGTGGAGCTTTGGGAGGATGTCGCCTAGGGCCTGCTGTAGCTCCTTCTCCGTGTAGGCCCGCACGGGGAAGGGCTTGTGCATGGCCTGGCAGAACCGCTGAATAGTGTAGGTCGCGCCGGTGCAGAGCACTTTGGTGTCCGGCTTGATGGCGAGGAATTGAGGCAGGGAGAGATAACGCTCCTGGAAGCCGAGCCAACGCACGGCTTGGCGTAGATGGCTATATTGGACTTCGTACTCCGTATGGCCCGGTAGCTTGACCGGCGCAGGCCAGCCTTCCTCGATGCCGAATTCCGTGAGGAAGGCCCTGCCTCCTGGCTTCAGGACGCGCCAGAGCTCTGCGACGAAGCGAAAGGGGCCGAGGTTGAAGATCACGTCTTCCGGCAGGTCCTGGCCTAGCGGCAGTCTCACTCGCCTGATCCAATCCAATGCTTCCTGGTGCTGCGGCGTCTCGCCGGTTCCCTCTTGAAGTTCTTTCCTGGTCAGCTTCACCGGTGTCATATCGGCCATGTTCTCGTTGTCGATGACGAGGTCGACGGAGTTGTTTTTGAAGGGTAGCCATTCGCCGTTGGCGCGGGTGCCGATGCCGCCCCAGCCCCCGGCCTTAGCGCGGGCGACTTGCAGCTTGAGGAAGGGCTGGGTGATGTCGAGGGAGATGTACTGGATGGTTTGTTTCTCAAAAGGCAGGAGTTCTTTGCCCAATTCACGCGCGAGGTAGCCAAGCCCTCCGCCCACTTCGACGATGACGCGGGGTTTAGGGCTAAACCAGCCGAGCTTCCGCAATTGCTTCATGAGGAGCCGGCCATAGGTCAAGCCGCTGAGGGTCTCGTTCGGTTCCCGGAAGAGGTGCGACACGGTGGTTTCGATCAGGTCGAAGTGCTCGTCGTCTTCGCCGCTGTCGGTCAGTTCGTGGTGATGGAAGTCCTCAAGATGCTCCTCTCCCTCGAATCCTTCCTGCCCTGACCAGCTTTCACGGATTTGCTGGAGGAGGAGATCCCACTTGGCCTTGTGGCGGTGGCCGCCTGGCGGTTCTGTGCCGAAGTAACAGAGGGAGTAGGTGGGGAGGGACCAATGTTCTAAATGCCATTGTCCCGGCTGTCCGTCCGGCCCGCAGACTTTCGTCCCGTATTTTTCCAGCAGCGCCGCGACCGAGGTGTGGCCGTTCATCGCCTGGAGCATCTCCAAGCCGGTGCGGTTCAATCGCACGATGGGTAGGTTGTCATCTAGGGGGGCGAACCACCATTCGTCTTCGTGGTGTTGATAGGTCACGAGGTCAGGGATGTGCCAGGCTAGGAGACTCAGGGTCTCTCCGGTGAGACTGAGCGGTTGATGTGCGGCGACAGCTGGCTTCATGATTGGCGTGACTAGTTAGAGCGCCGCAGCCTACACGACGCAGTTCCCTTCTCGCAAGGCCTCATGAACCGTGAAGCGGTAGATTGGTCTATCTCGTTGTCGGCCGGTCTCTCTGGTCTGTCTGGTGCTAGACGAGATAGACAGAATAGACCGGAGAGACCAGACAGAGGAGCGAAGAGTCCTAAAGCTGCGAGGGGGCAAACGTCTCTGTGACGGTGATGACGCCACGCATAATGGGGTGAATGCGGCAGAGGTAGGGGTAGCGCCCTGGAGCGAGTCCCGGGACGGCAAAGGTGCCGTTGGGGAGCATGAGGCCGGAGTCGAAGGCGCAGAGATCGCCCTCATCCACACAGCCGATATGAGTCACGGTATGTTCTGATCCGGTGGGGTTTTCCCACTTGATCGGAGACCCAGTCGAGATGGTGACGGATTTCGGGACGAAGTAGGGAGAGGTGCTTTCAATCGTGATAGCGGTGTAGGGAGGCGTTGCTGCCGTCGGCCAGGCCGAGAGCAGTCCCACTGGGAGTAGCAGCGCGATGAGGAGGCGAGGGGTCATGGAGAATTTCCTGAGCATCCGGTTTCTATACCATAAGCGCGATTCCAATCGAAAAGGATTCGGCTTCTTCTGTGTGGGATATTTTACCATGAAAGTCCTGAGCCAGCCTGGGTGGAGTCGTGAGGATTAGGGGCCTTCCTGGTCCTGGTGTAACGGCTCGATTCATCTCATGGCGGCGGCGGCGGCGGGACTTTACTTTCCTCTAGTTAGGGAGGGAAGGGCGGTTAGTTGCAAGACCCTATTAGTTCATGCTAGATGGAGGCCGCGTCAGACATCCAATGGATGAGAGAGGAGAATTTTGATGACGAAGAATAAGCAGAAACTGGCGAAGAAGACCTCTGTAAAAGCGAAGGCCAAAGCCAAGGCAAAATCTGCCAAGAAGCCGGCAGTGAAGAAGCCGGCAGTGAAGAAGGCAGCCAAGAAAATCGTGAAGAAATCAGCTCCTAAAAAAGCAGCCAAGAAATCAGCCGTAAAGAAAGTGGTGGCGAAGACTGCCAAGAAGCAGTCGGTCGCGGCTTCCAAGCGAGTGGCGAAGAAAACAGTCGTGAAGAAGGCTGCCGTCGTTTCGTTCCCACCGGCGGCTTCCGCTCCTGTCAGAAAGCCTATGTTGTCGCGCGTGGAGGAGGCGCCTCAGAAGCCCGTATTGTTGCGGCCACTGGGATCGCCGATGCCGAAGGATGCCGACCTTGAGGATGAGTTGCCCGAAGATGTGGATATGGCCGATGAAGTCGATGAGGTCGACGAAGACGTAGAAGAAGAGCTGACGCTGGACGGGGAAGATGAAGATTCAGATTTCCTCGAAAAGCCGGAAAGTCTGTTAGGCGACGGAGACGATTACCACACGCACTAACGCCCGCATGGGATGCCAGGTCTCGCCGAGTCGTCCAGCGAGATGAGACTGGAAGATTATTTCGGTATCGTGGCGTCCCCTCTCCCTGTGTGCCATCTTCCTGCTGAATGCCTGCGATGAATATCCTATGAGTCATTTTCTGTTCGTGGCTGGAGCCTTGCGAGAGCGCACTTCGGAGGAAAGCGCCGAACTGCAACTTGGGCATCGGCTCTGGGGGCTCTGCACCGGGCTGATTCGTACGAATCTTCAGACCTACCTCGATTCCGAGTCCCGTGGACTGGTGTATGTGCTGAAGGTCGGACTTTGCGCCGAGTTTCAGATTCTGTCGCCGGTGCGGGACTTCGCCGACCTGGATGCGTTTCTCAGCGATGAGTTGAGAACGGAAGCTCGATTCGGCTTTGTGCGAATCGACGCGGTGCGCTCGCTGGCCTGTTCGTCCGGCGTAAGCCAGGCCTTGTTGCTCAACGTGTTGCAGATTCCAGATCAGGCTGAGCTCAACCGGCGATTGGCCTTAGGTATGCACCGGCTGACGCAAGCAGAGTATGACGCGATTATGCAGGGCGCGACGGGGTAGCATCCTGCTAGATGCGGTGGCCGGCCATCAGCTGATATGTCTCATCGATCGTCTGAATTTTTTCGCCGTCACATTGAGCTGAAACTCCTAATGCGTCAGGTTCCATCGCGTGGCATGAACCTGTCCGCGTGGAACCAGTAACGTGAGGGAGCCTTCCCGCGCGGCGCCGACGGCGCTTGGCCCGTCCAGCTGGTTCGCAGTTCTTGTCTTGCGTTGAGCCGTGGCATTCCGTATAAGGGCCGCATGATAAATCGAGTTTGTGCCTGGATCATGGTGGGGGGGCTGATCTTTTTGGGGCTGCCGTTCGCGGCTGTGGCCTCAAACTGTCAGGAGGAGACGGCTGCCTCAGGGCCGGACGGAGCTTGGACTCTGCACCTGAGCGCCGACTGCACGGAGCAGGAGCGGGAGGCGCGAGCAGTGGATGCGACGCAGCTCTTGCAGGCGTTCACAGAGGGGAAGGGGATCGATCTCTCTGGGGTAGTCGTGCGCGGGGACTTGTCGCTGGATGCGTTGGCAGTGGGGCCATTGCCGCCGGAACTTGATGGGATGAAGGAGCTGCAGGGGCGCGAGGCCCGTGTGATTCCCGGCTCCATGATGATCGTGGATTCTGTGGTGCGCGGGGCGATCAGGCATCAATCGGCGCAAGAGCTTTTGGTGGTGAAGGGACCTGTGATCTTCAGCGGGACCACGTTTGAGCAGATCGTCGACCTATCACGGGCCGTATTTGTGCAGCCGGTGACTTTGTCTGGCGCGATATTTTTGAAAGAGAGTTATTTTGTGCAGGAGCGATTTCTGCGCGATGTATTTGCCGAGAAAACGGCCTTTGGCCCTCATACGAGATTCCACCGATCGGTCTTTCAGGGGCCGGTGACCTTTCAACAGTCTGGGTTCAATGGGCTGGCGGAGTTTCTGGAGGTGGTGTTCCAGAAGGATGCCAATATGTCGCGTACCTATTTCAAGTTGGGCACCGGGTTTTCCGGGAGCCGTTTCCAAGGTCTGGCGGATTTCTCTGAGTCCACGTTCGACCAAGAGGTATTTTTCACCTTCACCCTGTTCGAGGGGGATGCCTATTTTCGCCGGGCCACGTTCCGATCAACGGCCGATTTTTCCGATGCCAAGTTCAAGGGGCGGGATGACTTCTCCAAGGTTTTTTTTGCGAAGGGCCCGGAGTTTACCCGAGCAACCAGATCTGCGACCGCACAGACACCTCTGGGGATCGAAAATCCGACGATCCAATATGTCATCACCCTTTCTCTCCTCATCTTCAGCGCCATGCTGATTGCCTATCTGATCCGGTCACGGTAGAGCCATGTTCTCTACCCCCTACTAATAGATGGAAGCTTGCTCCGCACCCCCAAAGCTGGTATAAAACGTCTTGTGGATAACCACTCAGACGACACAGAACAAACTGAACTGCCCTATCAAGTTCGCATCGAGAACTTTGAAGGGCCGCTTGATCTCTTGCTCCATCTTATTAAGAAGAGCGAGATCAATATCTATGACATTCCCATCCATCTGATCGCGCAGCAATATCTGGTTTATATCGAAGCGATGGAAGATCTCAACCTGGCGGTCGCAGGGGAGTTTCTGGTCATGGCTGCGACACTGCTCCAGATTAAATCCAAGATGCTGCTGCCGGTTGATGAGACAGCGGTCGATGAAGAAGATGGACCGGACCCGCGCGAAGAATTAGTGCGGCGTTTGCTCGAGTACAAGCAGTTCAAGGAAGCCGCCAATCAGCTGGATGAGCATGAGCGGTTGTGGCGGGAGATCTATAGCCGTGAGCAGAGCCAGCCGGTTGATCTGAAGCCGGATGAGACGCTGATGGAGAATGTCAGCCTGTTCGATCTCGTGGATGCCTTGCAGGGCATTCTCGATCGCACCCCCGGCAAGAAGTTCATGGATATTCTGCCGGACAACTTGACGGTTCGCGAGCGGATGAGCGCGATTCTAGAAATGTTGGCAGGGCAGGAGTCGGTGTATTTCGTCGAACTGTTCGAGCCGTCCTGCCATCGCATGGTTATCATCGTCACGTTTCTGGCGTTACTGGAACTCATGCGGCTTCGCACAGCCCGGATCTATCAAGCGGATAACTTCGGGCCGATCCTTGTCTCGCGGGCTTTTTCCCTCGTGCCGGACCTGGCGGAATTGGATGATTCTGAATGGAGGTAAGTTATGAGCATGAGCTCAACCGTTGAACAGGAAGTGGACGACATGACGTTGGTCGATGCAGCACCAGCTATCGAGGCCCGCGAGGCGCAGGAGCCAGAGGCAGCGGCCAAGGACGTCATTGCCCAGGCGATGAGCAGCCAACCTATCGCGATCGACGTGCGGGAACTGAAAGCGATTCTCGAAGCTATCTTGTTCGTGTCGCCGGAGCCTGTGCCGGTCGCGCGACTCATGTCGATTCTGGGAACGGTTTCACGGGCCGAAGTGGTGCAGGCGCTGGATATTCTCGCGCATGACTTGGATCAGGAGGGGCGCGGTATTCAGCTCGTGCAGGTGGCCGGTGGGTATCGGCTGGTGACGAAGCAGGAATATGGCCCCTGGCTCAAGAGGATGGATAAGGCTAAGGCGGCGCAAAAGCTGTCTCGCTCCGCGCTCGAGTCCCTTGCTATCATTGCGTACAAGCAGCCGCTCGTGCGATCCGAGATCGAAGAGATTCGTGGCGTGGAAACGTCCGGTGTCCTGCGTACATTATGTGAACGCAAGTTGGTGCGGATCGTCGGGCGGAAAGACTTACCGGGCCGGCCGATCATGTATGGAACGACCAAGTTCTTCCTCGAGCATTTCGGGCTTCAGGATCTGATCCAGCTTCCGCCGTTGCGCGAGTTCAAGGAGCTCGGCGAGTCCGAGCAGGCGCTGCTGCCGATCGAGCAGGAGTCCCTGGTGACGGTCCAGACGTCCGAGCCGTCCGATTCCGATGCCAGCCCTGTCACGAGAGACCTGGCGGAAGGCGAGTCCTGATTGAGCTTCGATGTCGAGCCCAACGCGACGTTGCCTCAAGAACCGGTTTAACGGGGCTAAACAGGCTCCGTTTCAAAAGGCTCCAGCTTCCTCTTTCTTCCAACCTCCCATAAACGGAGGCCGCCGCCGCTCTTCACTGCGCGCGTCGAGCGCCCCCATACACCCCGTTGACTCCCCTCAAGCCGCTTTGTTAAACTTCTTGTTCTCAATCTAAGCTGTTGAAAGAGACGAAGTTTCTCGGTATCACCCGGTCCTATCACGCGAGGCACCACCAATGATCAAAGCATGGCTACTCGACGAGATGTTTCGGTTCGATCGAACGCATCTGAGCGTCGAAGAAATTCAGGGCGAATGGGGTGCTGGCGACTCGATCGCGCAAGAAGAACTCTCACCGCCTCCGGCGAACGTGGCCGTCAAATCGGGGAATGGTCGGGTCACCATTACGTGGGATCCCGTTCCCGAAGCCATGTACTACAATCTCTATTTCAAAACGACCAAGGGCGTGATGATCAAGTTTTCTGATCTCACGCGTCCGATTGCCGGCGATGATGACTTCAAGGCCGTGATCGGGGTGACGAAAGAGAACGGCACCTGCGTCGAAGGCGTCCAGAGCCCTTTCGTGCATGACGATCTGGCCAACGGGACCTGCTACTACTACGTGGTGACCGTGGTCACGCAGAAGGGGGAGAGCCTCGAATCAAAGGAAGTCATGGCGGTCCCTTCGCCCTATTTGCTGGCTATGAGCATCGGGTGTGAAGGCGTCGACGATGGAGAGTTTAGCTCGCCTACCGGGATTACGCTCGACAAAGATGGCAACATTTATGTGGCCGATACCGACAATCATTCGATTCAGAAGCTCGACAAAGCCGGCAAGTTTGTCGCTCGTTGGGGCAGTGATCCTTCCTCGCAGGAAGGCAGCTTCTACTATCCTCGTGGCTTGGCCATCGGGCCGAATAACGTGTTGTACATCGCGGACAGCGGCAATAATCGCATTCAGAAATTCGATCTCGACGGCAATGTAATGCAGGCCTGGGGCAAGTTCGGCTTTGCCTGGCGCGGCGCCGATTTGGGCCGGTTCGATGTGCCCTGGGGACTCGCGACGGATGCTGAGGGCAATCTCTACGTGTCCGACACGAGCAACGCCCGCATTCAGAAATTCACCGCAGACGGACAGGCGCTGCTCAAGTGGGGCCGCGACGGCAGTTTCGACGGAGCCTTCTTCTTCCCCCGCGGCGTGGCGGTCGACTTTGTCGGCAACATCTTTGTGGCGGACGAGAGCAATAATCGCATTCAGAAGTTCGATGCCCGCGGGAGTTTCCTGGCCAAGTGGGGCCGCGAGGGCGCGGGCCCTGGGCAATTCAAGTCTCCGTGGGGCATTGCCTGCGACGCGCTCGGCAACGTCTATGTCGTGGATACTGGCAACCATCGCATTCAAAAATTCGACGGCAACGGGACGTTCCTCTGCGCCTGGGGAAACCGCGGGCGGGCCGAAGGGCAGTTGAACTATCCGTACGGGATCGCCGTCGACAAAGAAGGCGCGGTCTATGTGGTCGATAGCGGCAACGGCCGCGTACTCAAGTATGTGCCGACCGAGGAAGAGCTCGATCGCGGGAAGGATGCCGCCACCGCCGCGGCTTCCAGTCTGGCGCCCAGTGAGACGCCTGCGCCCCGCAGCGTAGCGGTCAAAGCCGGCGATACGGAAACTTTCCTCAGCTGGATGGAGGTGCCAGGCGCGCAGTCCTACAACTTCTATTTCAATACGACCCCGAAGCTCACGACCCAGTCGGCGACGAAAATCGAGGGCGTAACAAATCCCTATACCCATACCGGCCTGTCGAATGATATTCCGTATCACTATGCTGTCTCGGCGGTGTTCGAGAGCGGCGGGGAAAGCGAGTTGTCGAGTGAAGTGACGGCCACGCCGGTGCTCATCGATATTACGGCGCCGCAAAATCCCTATGCCGTGATCAATCATGGCGCTTTCATGACGAATACGCCGGAAGTCATCGTGACGATTTCCGCGAACGACGTCGATACCGGAGTGGCAGCCTATTTCACCTCGGAAGCGCCGATGACGCCTATAACGGGGACGCCGGGCTGGGTCGATGTGACGCCGGCCACCAAGTTCGGCGCAACGATCCCGTTTATTTTGTCGCCGGGAGATGGGCAGAAGGCGATCTATGTGTGGTTCAAGGATGTGGGTGGGAACGTATCCACTCCCGCCACGACCACCATTCTGGTCAATACGTCGGGCTACCTCTGCGTGGCCGAATGGGGCCGTACAGGCCGCGGCGCGTCCTTGCTGCATGGCGGTGAGTTTATGGCCCCGGTGTACGGGCTGACGGTCGATCAGCAAGGATCCCTGTTCGTGGTCGATAACGGGAACAACCGGGTTCAGAAATTCGACAATGCCGGAAACTTCATCATCCTCTGGGGGAACTTCGGTTCCGCCAATTCGAACTTTCATAACCCGACGGGCATTGCCTGCGATGGCAAGGGCGACGTGTGGGTGGTCGATACAAACAATCACAGAGTCCAGAAATTCGACGGGAAGCTCGGCGGCTATCTGATGAAGTTCGGGTCGCGCGGCAACGGCGAAGGCCAGTTCAACTCACCTTGGGGCATCGCGGTCGATCGGGTGCGCGGGTATGTCTACGTGGTCGATAGCGCCAACTTCCGCGTGCAGAAGTTCGACATGAACGGAGAGTTCATCATGTCCTGGGGCAGCTTCGGCAACGGAGACGGCCAGTTCTACTTCCCGCGCGGCATCGCCGTCGACCAGACGGACGGATTCGTGTACGTCGTGGACATGGGTAATCACCGGATTCAGAAATTCGACACCAGTACCAACGTGCTGCCGCAGTTGTTGACCAAGTGGGGCGGCAGTTCCGAGCCGGGCCACGCCAGCAGCCCGTTGGCGCAGGAGGCCGGTCAGTTGCGGTCACCCTGGGGCATTACGGTCGATGGAGCTGGCGATGTGTACGTGTCGGACACCGGTAACCATCGCATCGAGAAGTTCGATAAAGAAGGCAACTTCATTACCCAGTGGGGCGGGTTCGGGAACGGCAAGGGCCAATTCAACTTTCCTTACGGTATCGCGGTCGATGTCAGGGGCAGCGTGTTTGCGGTTGATAGTGGAAATACCCGAGTTGAACAGTTCCTGCCGGCCGATGAAGGCAGCGAACGGCTCCAGGAAAATGCCGAGAGCGCCGCTGAAATCGAGAATGCACAGGTTACGGGCACATCACGAAAATCGTAAAAGCGGTGACGAAGGTTTGAGGAGCTGGTGAAGGGACGATATGCTGGATAAGGAACCCCGGTTAGGATTGACCTACGACGATGTCGTATTGATTCCGGCCAAGTCTCAGGTGTTGCCGAGTGAAGTCGACACGCGGACAATGCTCACGCGCAATATCAAGATCAATATCCCCATTATCAGCTCGGCTATGGATACCGTGACGGAGTCCCGCTTGGCCGTCGCCATTGCGCGCGAAGGCGGGCTGGGAATTATCCACCGCGTCTTGTCGCCATCGGATCAAGCAACGGAAGTGGACCGAGTCAAGAAATCCGAGAGCGGCATGATCCTCGATCCGATTACGATCTCGCCGGATCAAACGATTCGCGATGCCCATGCGTTGATGGCGAAATACCGGATCTCCGGCATTCCTGTCACGAAGGGCAAAAAGTTGGTCGGCATTCTGACCAACCGCGACTTGAGATTCGAAACCAGGATGGATTTGAAGGTCTCGGAAGTCATGAAGCGAGACAAGCTGATTACGGCGCCGGAGGGCACGAGCCTGGAAAAGGCGCGCGAGGTGTTGCACGAACACCGGATCGAGAAGCTTCCGGTCGTGAATAAGAACTTTGAGCTCAAGGGGCTCATTACGATCAAGGACATTGAAAAACGCATCATGTATCCCAACGCCTGCAAGGATAAGCATGGCCGGCTCTGCGTCGGCGCGGCGGTCGGGGTTGGGCCTGATGCGGAAGACCGTGTGGCGCACCTAAAGAAGGCCGGGGTGGATGTGATCGTGGTTGATACGGCCCACGGCCATTCTCAAGCGGTCCTGGATACGGTCAAGATGATCAAACGACGGTATCCCGAGCTCGAACTTATCGCCGGGAATATTGCGACAGCCGAGGCGGCGAAGGATCTCCTCAGGGCTGGTGTCGATGCCGTGAAGGTGGGAGTCGGGCCCGGTTCGATCTGTACCACCCGCATCGTGTCCGGCGCTGGGATGCCGCAGCTGACGGCGATTGCCGATTGCGCAAAAGTTCTCGCGGGCCAGGGTGTTCCGATTATTGCAGACGGCGGGATCAAGTTCTCTGGCGATATCACAAAAGCCTTGGCCGCCGGCGCCTCTTCGGTGATGCTCGGGGGACTTCTGGCAGGCACGGATGAATCGCCTGGGGAGACGGAACTGTACCAAGCAGGGACCTACAAGGTGTATCGCGGCATGGGTTCGATCGGCGCGATGGAGCGAGGCGGCGGAGACCGGTACGGCCAAGGTGGTCGTCCAGTGCAGAAGCTGGTCCCGGAGGGCATCGAAGGGCGTGTGCCCTACAAAGGGAAACTCTCCGCGGTCATCTATCAATTGATCGGCGGCGTAAAGTCTGGCATGGGCTATTGCGGCTGCAAGACGATCTCGGACTTACAGCAGAAGGCCCAGTTTATCCGGCAGACGGTTGCAGGCCTCCGCGAAAGTCACGTGCACGATGTCATTATCACGAAGGAAGCGCCGAATTACCGGACGGATTGGGAATAGCGCGTGAAACGTTAAACGTGAAAAGTTGTCTCGTGTGTTCTTCGTCTTCTTCTCCATTTAACGTCTAACGTTTCACGCCCACATGGAACTCTGGAACAATAGAATCCTGGTCCTCGATTTTGGGTCGCAATATACCCAGCTGATTGCGCGTCGCATCCGCGAGGCGCACGTCTATTCGCAAATCCTGCCTTGCACGGTTTCGCTGGCGACCATCCTAGCCTATCGCCCGCAAGGGATCGTGTTATCCGGTGGCCCTTCCAGCGTGTACGAAAAGAAGGCGCCCATCGTTCCCAAGGAAATCTTCGACCTGGGGATTCCCATTCTTGGCATTTGTTACGGGATGCAGCTCGTCACCCATTTGTCCGGCGGCGAGGTGGCCAAATCTAAACATCGCGAATATGGCCGGGCCGAGCTGACCATCGACGACAAGAGCAACCTCTTCAAGGATATCGGCACGAGCGGCGCGACAGTCGTCTGGATGTCACATGGGGACCGTATCGAACGGATGCCGCCCGGTTTCCGGTCGATCGCACATACGGCCAATTCCCCTGTTGCGGCCATGAAGCGGGACGACCATAAGCACCGGATCTATTGCCTCCAGTTCCATCCGGAAGTGGTGCATACGCCGGAAGGCACCCAGATCCTTCGAAATTTTGTCTACGACATCTGTGGCTGCAAAGCGACTTGGACCATGCAGTCCTATGTGGAGACGGCAGTGCAGCAGATCCGTGAGCAGGTGGGCAAGAAACGTGTGATTTGCGCCTTGAGCGGGGGCGTCGATTCCTCCGTGGCTGCCGCGTTGACGCATCGGGCCATCGGGGATCAACTGACCTGTATTTTTGTGGACAATGGGTTGCTTCGCACCGGTGAAAAAGAACAGGTCAAACAGACCTTTGCCAAGCAGCTCCATTTGAACTTGAGAATTATTGACGCATCCGATTTGTTTCTGGCTAAGCTCAAGGGGGTCGTTGATCCTGAGCGGAAGCGGAAAATCATCGGGACGCAGTTCATCAAGCAATTCGAGGCGGAAGCTACAAAGAAGTCCGGTGGCATACAGTTTCTGGTCCAAGGCACGCTTTACCCTGACGTCATCGAAAGCGTAAGCTTCAAAGGTCCGTCGGCCACGATTAAGACGCATCATAATGTTGGAGGGTTGCCGGCGCGGATGAAGTTGAAGTTGATCGAGCCGCTGCGAGAACTCTTCAAGGATGAAGTACGGGTGCTTGGGAAGGAACTGGGTTTGCCGGATGAGATCGTCTGGCGGCAGCCCTTCCCTGGGCCAGGTTTGGCGATCCGGGTGTTGGGCGCGATCACCAAGGAGCGGCTGACTATCCTGCGTGCGGCTGAGGCCATCCTCGACCAGGAGATTCGCGCCGCCGGTCTCTATCGCGAAATTTGGCAGTCGCTTGCCGTGCTCTTGCCGATCAGGACCGTAGGCGTCATGGGCGACCAACGGACCTACGAGCATGTCATTGCGCTCCGTGCCGTGACGAGCCTGGACGGGATGACGGCTGACTGGGCCAAGATTCCCAATGACGTGCTGGGCAAGATCTCGAACCGCATCATCAACGAAGTCAAAGGCGTGAACCGGGTGGTCTACGACATCAGCTCGAAGCCCCCGGCCACAATTGAGTGGGAGTAGAAATTCCTACAGAAGTTGGAATTTCTAGCGCTTGGTTTTTCGAGAGGCCAGGCTGCGGCCCGATCTGTCGAGCGAATTCTTAAGGTTAGGCCAGTATGGAAGTTAGATTACAAAAAGTCATTGCGGGAGCGGGATTGGCTTCACGGCGGAAGGCCGAGGCGTTGATTGCTGCCGGGCGTGTGACCGTCAACGGTAAGGTCGTGACGGAGCTCGGCACCAAGGTCGATCCGGCTCGCGACCACATCAAGGTGGACGGCAAGCACCTGAGCTCCGCCCAGCCCTACGTTTATTTGTTGCTGAATAAGCCGAAGAACGTAATGTCGACGTTGAACGATCCGGGCGGTAGGCCGACAGTGAAGGACTACCTCCGCGGCATATCGGTTCGGGTATTTCCCGTCGGCCGCTTGGACTTCGATAGCGAAGGCCTGATGCTCCTGACCAATCACGGAGACTTGGCCCAGACGCTGCTCCATCCCCGCTACCATGTGCCGAAGACCTACCTCATTAAGGTGAAGCAGGTGGTGACGGACGATCATATTCGTCAGTTAGAGCAGGGCGTGCAGCTGGAAGACGGCATGACCAGTCCGGCGGTCGTGAAGAAGGTGAAGAAGGCCAAGCTCAACTCCTGGCTGGAGATTACGATCCGTGAGGGGCGCCAGCATCAAGTGAAGCGAATGATGGAGGCGGTCGGTCACCCGGTTTTGAAACTCACGCGAATTAAGATGGGGCCTCTGTTGTTGGGTGATTTAGCGCCGGGAGATTTCCGGTATTTGACCGACCGCGAAGCGAATGCGCTCCGCGAGTTAGCCGAGCATAAACTGGCAGCGGACGAGGGGCCGGAAAAGAAACTCGCACGGCCGAAGAAGAAGATCAGTCGGGCGGGATGGGCCCGTTCCAAGAAAGCGAAGGTCGCATGAAGGTCCGAACTCATCGGTGCGGAGAGCTGACGAAGGCTGCAGTCGGGCAGACCGTCGTCTTAAACGGCTGGGTCCACGGGCGGCGAGACCATGGCATGGTCATGTTCATCGACTTGCGTGACCGAACCGGGCTGACGCAGGTGGTGTTCAATGCCGAGCGTAATGCGGCCGTACATCAAGCCTCCCATGCCTTGCGTAGTGAATGTGTCGTGTCGGTGACCGGGCAAGTGATGGCCCGTCCCGATGAGTCCAAGAATCCGAATCTGCCGACCGGTGAGATTGAAATTTTCGTGGATGCCGTCGAAATTTTGAACGAGTCGAAGACTCCGCCGTTTGTCATTGAAGACGATGCCGAAATTACGGAGTCGATCCGGCTGAAGTACCGTTACCTGGACCTGCGCCGTCCGAAGATGCAGCGGATTCTGACCCTCAGGCACAACATCATGCAGGCGGTCCGGAGCTTCCTGAACGACGAACGGTTTCTTGAAGTGGAAACGCCGATTTTGACCAAGAGTACGCCGGAAGGGGCGCGGGACTATTTGGTGCCGAGCCGGGTGAACCCCGGTGAATTCTACGCATTGCCGCAGTCGCCGCAGCTTTTCAAACAGGTGCTCATGGTAAGCGGCGTCGATCGCTACTACCAGATTGCCCGCTGTTTCCGCGATGAGGATTTGCGCAACGACCGGCAGCCTGAGTTTACCCAGATCGATCTCGAGATGTCCTTTGTCGACCGGCTGGACGTCATGGGCTTGATGGAACAGATGATCGTGAAAGTATTCCGCGAGGCAGGCGGCGTTCAATTGCCGGCTCCCTTTCCGCGTATGACCTATGCCGAGGCGGTGGGCCGTTACGGATCGGACAAGCCGGATCTGCGTTTCGATATGCCGTTGCATGACGTGACGGCCTTTGCGGCAGCTAGCGAGTTCAAGGTCTTCAAGGAAGCGGCGACCAAAGGCGGGATCGTGAAGGCGCTGATCGTTAAGGGCGGAGCGGGCACGCCGCGCAGCAGAATCGATGCGCTAGGTGAGATGGCCAAGACGTTTGGCGCGAAGGGGCTAGCCTGGCTGAAGATTACCCAAGAGGGGCAGCTGGAGTCCGTGATCGCCAAGTTCCTGGATGCCAAGGCGTTCGCTGTGGCCCTGCCTGACGCCAAGCCTGGCGATTTAGTCCTCTTCGGCGCGGATAAGGCCGCGATTGTCCACGATGTCCTGGGCCGTATCAGACTCTCGCTGGGCGAAGAGTTGAAACTAATCGATGCTAAGGCCTGGAAGCCTCTCTGGGTCACGGAGTTCCCGTTGCTGGATTATTCGCCTGAAGAGAAACGGTATATCTTCATGCACAATCCGTTTGCCGCGCCGATGGACGAGGATCTGGCGTTCCTCGATTCGGCGCCGCTCAAAGTGCGGGCCAAGGCCTATGATATGGTACTCAACGGGAGTGAAATCGGCGGCGGAAGCATCCGGAACCATCGGAGCGACATCCAGCTGCGTATTCTCGACTTGCTCGGGATCAATAAGGAGCAGGCGCAGGCGAAGTTCGGGTTCTTGCTCGACGCGCTTGAATATGGCGCTCCTCCGCACGGAGGGATTGCCTTTGGGCTGGATCGGCTTATTATGCTCTTGGGAGCGGTGGGCTCGATCCGCGACGTGATCGCGTTCCCCAAGACGCAACGGGCTCAATGTCCGCTGACCGATGCGCCCTCTTCCGTCAGTGCCGATCAGTTGAAGGAGTTGCGTATCAAGCTCGACCTGGTCGAGTAGGGAGGAGTGATCCGCTCCATGGCAGGCAATTCGTTCGGTCACATTTTTACCGTCACATCATTTGGCGAAAGCCACGGGCCTGCGATCGGTTGTGTCGTGGATGGCTGTCCCCCAGGCCTGGCCCTCTCGGTCGAGGATATCCAACAAGATCTTGACCGGCGCAAGCCCGGCACCTCCCGCCACGTCACGCAACGGCAAGAGTCCGATACCGTCGAAATTCTTTCCGGTGTCTTCGAAGGCAAGACGACCGGCGCGCCCATCGCGTTGCTCATCCGGAACGAAGATGCCCGCAGCAAAGACTATGGGAATCTGATCGATACCTTTCGCCCCGGTCACGCGGACTACGCCTATTGGCAGAAGTATGGGATTCGCGACCACCGTGGCGGCGGACGATCTTCTGCTCGCGAGACAGCAGTGCGGGTGGCGGCAGCGGCGATTGCCAGAAAATGGCTGAGGGAGAAGCACGGGATCATGATTCGTGGTTACCTGAGCCAGCTGGGGCCTCTGGAAGTGCCTTTTGTGAGTTGGGATGAGGTCGGTAAGAATCCATTTTTCTCCGCTAATGCTGACATGGTGTCGAAGCTGGAATCCTTCATGGACGGATTGCGAAAGGCTGGCGATTCGATCGGGGCGAAGATTACGACGGTGGCTGAGTCCATGCCAGTCGGGTGGGGTGCTCCGGTCTATGGCAAGCTGGATGCGGACCTGGCCTCGGCTATGATGGGCATCAATGCGGTCAAAGGGGTGGAGATCGGCGCAGGGTTCGCCTCTGTGACGCAGCGGGGTTCTGAGCATGGAGATGAGATGACCCCTGACGGATTTCTCTCCAATCACGCGGGAGGCACCCTGGGGGGCATTTCCACTGGGCAGGATCTCGTGGTGACGATTGCCATTAAGCCCACGTCGAGCATTCGCATCCCGCGCCGTTCCATCGACAAGCAGGGGAATCCCGTGACGGTGGAGACGAGTGGACGCCATGACCCTTGTGTGGGCATCAGAGCGACACCGATCGCTGAAGCGATGATAGCGCTCGTGCTCATGGACCATGCCTTGCTCCATCGCGCGCAGAATGCCGATGTGAAGGTTGCCACGCCGACTATTTCCGCTTCGGTCAAGAAAGCGTCTCGTCCTTCCAAGTCCGGTCCCGCCAAGGTCAACCCAGATCCGGATGAAGCCTAGCCCGCTGACTATAACAGCGGAGATTTTCGTGCAAATTATTATTCCAATGTCTGGATTTGGTGAGCGCTTTCGTCGCGCTGGATATGCCGTTCCCAAGCCCTTAATTGAGGTTGATAACAAACCAATTATCGGACATGTAATTGATCTTTTCCCAGGAGAAACGGATTTCACTTTTATTTGCAATGGAACGACAGAGTGACATTTTGACGGAAGCGCTTCGCACCATCGCATTTAATAAGCCCTACGGAGTCCTGCCCTGTTTTACCGATCCGGATGGACGGTCGACCTTGGCCGACTATGTGACCATTCCCGGCGTCTATGCAGCGGGACGTCTGGATTTGGATAGTGAAGGGCTCCTGCTTTTGACCTCCGACGGGACGTTGGCCCATCACATCACGGATCCGCAACATAAGTTGCCGAAAGTGTATCTCGCGCAGGTCGAACGCATCCCGAGCGAGGAAGCATTGGAGCAGTTGCAGCAAGGCGTCTTGCTGAACGGCAAAAAGACCAGGCCTGCTGGCGCGCGGCTGTTGCTGGATGATCCGCTATTGCCTGAGCGATCCGTGCCCATTCGTTTCCGTAAAAACGTGCCGACGGCCTGGGTGGAGATCACGCTGCGCGAGGGGCTAAACCGGCAGGTTCGCCGCATGACCGCGGCAGTGGGGCATCCCACGTTGCGGCTTGTGCGGGTGGCGATCGGGCCGGTCCTGTTAGGTGATATTCCGTCAGGCCAGTGGCGGGATGTGACGAGCAGTGCGATCCGTGAGATTTATGAGGCTGCGTCTCGCCAATGAGTCCTGGCAGAATGATGGAAAAAGCTGGCGGCGGCGTTCTGATCTGTCGGCCCATTCGAATCTCACGCTGACAGTGTACATACGAATGCATGTACACCAAGTTATCAGGGTGGGGCACGGAGGGCGGGGAGGGTCGCCTATGTCTGGTCCACGTCGGCGATGATTGTATGGAGCCCTGAGGCCCCAGCCGGTTGCGGCCGGACAATTTCTGCAATCTGTAGCTGCCCCTTTGTGTCCGTCGCGCGGACGACGGTTTGGAATTTTCCTCGTTTCGGCGGCTTCCACGCATAGCTCCAGATGACCCATGAATAGGGCGACATGGGCGGTTCGATCGTGCACTCGCTCCATGTCCGGCCTGCGTCGAAGCTCAATTCCACTTTGCTGATGCTGTTGGGGCCCCCGAAGGCGATGCCGCGGAATTCCTGTTCCTGCCCGCGGATCGTTTGATAATGGCCCGGGCTGTCGATCCGTGAGAAAATCTTGATGGTGCCGTCGTCGGTCCAGCCTTTGCGCTGCCAATAGCCCTTGTAGTCTCCGGGATAGACTTCGATCTCAGTAATCCATTTGACGTTCTTGATTCCGTACAGCCCCGGCACGATCAGCCGAATGGGGAAGCCATGTTCTTTGGGCAGTTTTTCGCCGTTCATCAGGAAGGCCAGCATGACGTCGTCTTGCATGGCACGTGTGAAGGGAATGCTGTCGTCGTACCCGTCGATGCCTCGAAAGATCACGTCGCGCGAGGTTTCTTCGTCCGCGCCGGCCTCTTGCAAGAGTTTCTTGAGCGAGATGCCGCGCCAGGTTGCGGTGCCCATACTGTCGCCGCCCGGGAGGGTGTCGATGCACATAAGGGTGGAGACTTGATCGTACGAATCGCGGTTCAAAATGTCGCGCCAGCCGAGCGCCAGTGGCGTTTTCACTTCGCCTTTGACGCGGACTTTCCACTGCTCGATGTCCACGTCTCGCGTCATGGACACGGCGCTGTCGGCATAGTTCACGACGTAGAATTTTGCATTGGATGTGAAGTAGGTGGTGTCGCGCGAGGGAATGGCAAACATGCGGCCGAACACGGATCCGACTGCGTCACA
>NSIK01000026.1:0-2500 GCA_002737345.1 Nitrospirota bacterium | reverse complement strand
GCTAGAGCCATGAGATGCGCGCAGGGGCATTCCCTATTTACGGCTGTCAGTACAATTATGTCTGAAAGGAGTGCCAGATGAATCAAGAACAATTCAGTGCCTTTTGGACCCAACTGAAGGGGCCACTTAAAGCGAAGTGGGAGAAGATCACGGATGCGGATCTTCTGGAGATTGCGGGAAATCTCGTGACGTTCACAGCCGTGCTGGCGAAGCGCTATGGCGCAACCCAGAATGATGAGGTGAATACCTGGGCCAATCGACGCTACTCCCATTGGAGCAGCAACTATACGACTAAATATGCAGACCCAGTGAAGGTAGCCTGACGAGTCGTGTAGGGCGATTGGCCTGAGAGGGTCTCGTTCGTGACGGTTGCATTATTGAGAACTTCGATAGAGAAGAGGGAAGGATCGGTTCATGAAAAAGATTGTGGTCAATAAGAGCTATGACAAGTTTTCGGTGAGCCATTTAGCGTTTCTCAGATTGCGTGAGCTGGGGCAGCCGGATGCGCTTAAGGAGACAGATCTCGGAGCCTACTGGCCCGAATCGGCGACGCCTCGTGAGCCAAGTCTCAACCAGTGCGGAATTCTGATTCCACGCGATGATCTAAAGTTGGCTCAAGTCGTGGAAGAACTCGGCGTGGCGGCAAACGGCCATGGCGCCGAGTTGCGTGTGGTCACGATCCCGGACGATGTTCGCTGGGAAATTAGCGCAGTGGGTGGGATCGAGCACGTGAGCGAAGTTCACCGGACCTGGGAGTAAGAGTCTCAAAACGAGCGCCTGCCTGTACGGTGTGAAGCCAGTGCAGGGGGCACTTCGTGCTGACGGTGAATGGAGCGTTTCGTGATGGTCTGATGAGCGGATGATGAGTTCGATCCGTTGCGTGTAAGAGTCGGAGCAGTTTGAGTTGGGATCTGCCGAGTGAGCTTCTTCAGCTCAATGGAGCCAGGGCTACTGCGAGTAACTCCATACTAGTGTGTTAGGTCTTCTCAGGTAGGCGTCCCTGTGAGGCCTCTTGCGACCCATCCAGCAGCACCTTTGCGCGTTGAAACGCGTTGGTTCTGGCTTCCCATTCCGTATTGTAGCCCTTCGACGGATCTTGACCATGAAGGCCTCCGTCGAGATGGCTGGACCCAGGAATCGTAAACTTGCATAGCCATTTGCCGTTTTTGATCTGGCTGGTGACCAGGATCACTTTCTGGCCTTTTGAGTAGCAAGTTTCTGTCATGTGTGCCCCGACTCAAGCTAGCTCTAACAGGATGCCGAAACCACACAGGCGCTTATATCGCTTGGGGCGAGGTTCCAGTCTCGTAGGCCTCGCGCCGATCCCCTAGGATAGCTTGAGAAAGCGATCTGCTGCGAACACGCTCTGTAGCGACTGCGTGACTGCGCGGCGGTAGGGAGCCTTCTGGCGCAACATAATGACGAGTTCTTCATCGTCCATCAGAATCGACAAGTCGTTCTCGGTTACGAGTTGCCGATCCGGCGCCCCGGTATTCATGCGATATTGGGTTTTCCCATCAGGATTGCGGTTGGGGCCGGTGACGATTTCGGTGAGCCCATCGATAAATCCGATATATCCTTCATGCCGGTGCTTGACCTTCGTGCCATCAGGGATGCGGATCCAGGAGGCCTTAGTTGTTCCTGTCGGTACTGGCTTCACGGTATTCATGGTCGCCCCCTGTAATCCGATACGAAGTGAAGAATATCTGGCGGGTCTGTACCGCCTGCTTTACTGTGACGAAGAGTCGGCAGCGTCTTTCTTTGTAAAAGTCTCACGCAAGAACGAAATAAGTCAGCGCACTTTTACCGGAGAAACAATGGCAAGGTGACACCTGGCTGCATCAAGGCATCACTGCGACGGCATGAACCATAAAAAATGCATAGCATGCTGGTTCAGCATCTGGTGAATATCGTACCACAGCCACCTTCCCCATAGCGAATAGGGCGGAAACCCCTTAGTTGGTCATTTTTGTCCTATGTGGCGGGTTGGGGATTGGTCGTTTCGGCCTTCTCCAGACAGCAGAGTCTATATTTCTTGCACTGCCGCGGGGGTAGTGTGTGTTGCGGCCGCATCTATTTTTGCCTGGCAAGGATGCTATGATCGCTGCTGCGTGGCAGACTGAATGTTCATCCATCCTGTTGAGAGGAGATTATAGTCATGAATCTGACGCACCGTGTCATCGGCATCTCTCTGGGTATCCTTTTGTGCGCTGTGGGGGGCTTTGCGGGAGAGCCGGCGGAAGTGGAAAAGTTCGTGAAGGCCCGCATTGAGATCGGCGAGATGATGACGAATTACTTTCAGGGTGGCGAACGGTTCAAGGAAGGGCAGAAGCCGTCACCGGAACAGATGCGTGAAATGGGCGCGGATATCAACGCGAAGCTCAGTAAGCTCTTGGGGCAGTATGATCTGACGGTCGAGGACTATAGAAAGCGGAGTCCAGAGGTCTTCGCCGATGAGGCGGCGGTTAAGCGCTATCTCAACGAGCATCAAGATTTAAAG